>JAQVCW010000007.1 GCA_028689585.1 Lachnospiraceae bacterium
ACCTCTGCCTGACATGCCTCCCGGGCCTCCCTGAGGTCTGCTGCCCTGGTAACGGTTACCCCCCTGGCTGCTGCCCTGGCCCTGATAGCGATTGCCTCCCGGACCTCCCTGGCCCTGGTAGCGATTGCCTCCCTGGCTGCTGCCCTGGCCCTGATAGCGATTGCCTCCCTGGCCCTGCTGAGTTCCCTGACCCTGATAGCGATTGCCTCCCTGGCCCTGCTGAGTTCCCTGACCCTGGTAGCGGCTGCCTCCCTGGCCCTGCTGAGTTCCCTGACCCTGGTAGCGATTGCCTCCCTGACCACTCTGGCCCTGGTAACGATTACCGCCCTGGCCCTGGTAGCGACTGCCTCCCTGACCCTGCTGACCTCCCTGATAACGGCTGCCTGTTCTTGCACCGTTTGTCTCCTGAGGTCTTCCGGTTTCCGGCTGGGCTTTTGTGCCTTCCGCTCCCGGGGCATTTATCGTTCTCTCTCCTGCCGGCGCCTTTGTTTCCTCCGCCTTTGCCGCAGGCGCTTTCGCTTCTTCCGGTTTTACTGCCGGTGCTTTTGCTTCTTCTGCTCTTTCCACAGGTGCCTTGACTGCTTCTGTCTGCGGCTGCACTGCCGGTGCTTTTGCTGTCTCACCCTGCACTGGTGCAGCTACGGTCTCCGTCTGTGGTTTTACAATATCCGTCTGCGTTTTTGCTGCTGCCGGTTTTACTGATGCCGTGTTCTCAGCCGCTGCTGTCACTGCCGGCTGCTTTGCCTCCGCCTGTGGCCTTGCTGCTGCCTGACCGGCTGCCTTTGCCGGTGCCGCACCTGTGCTGCGTCCAGTGCCTGCTGCTGCACGCTGCTGTCCCGGTCTCTGTCCCGGACGTACCATTCCCGTCTTGCTGTTCTGCGGACGGAATACCTGAATTATATTTTTCTTTTTCGGCTTGTTCTCACCGTCTGCTGCTGGTTTATTTTCATTCATATTATCTACATCTTTCGTCATATTTTTTTTCACAAATTTCCTTCTGATTTTTTCGCATTCATTATCTTCCACGGTGCTCATGTGACTTGGCACACGAACTCCCATCTCGGACAAGGTATCAATAATATCTTTATTATCTTTGCCCAGTTCCTTTGCCAACTCATACACTCTCAATTTCGTCATACCTGCATCCTCCGCTCATCCACATTTCCCAACTGTTTCTCAATCGCTTTGGAAAAGCCCTGGTCTGTCACCGCCAATGATGCACGGAACTCCTGACCGATACATTTCCCCAGCTCTTCTTTGTTCCCATATAAGTAAATCGGCACTTCATAGTACGTACACATGTTCCGAAATTTCTTTTTTGTATTGTCAGATGCTTCTTCGGAAACCAGTACCAGATATGCCTTTGCGGATTTCACGGCTGACTCTGTTGAGAACTCACCGCTGACTACTTTGCCGGCCTTTTTTGCCAGCCCAAGCAAAGATAATACTTTATTTCCCTTCAATCGCATCAATCTCCTTTTTCAGGTCTTCATAGGTTTCTGATGTAATCGCCATCTTCAGTGCGCGCTCCAGGCCCTTTGTTTTCTTCGCCTTTTCAAAGCACTCACTGGAATAGCATACATAAGCCCCTCTGCCGTTCTTTCTCCCGGTAGTATCCAGAATAACTTCATCCTCTCCGGTTCTGAGAATTCGCAGCATCTCATTTTTATTTTTCATTTCCTGGCATCCCACACATTTGCGCAGCGGAATTTTCTTTACGTGTCCCATCACTGCTCCTGGCTGTCTTCCATCACAGCATCATCTGCTATATCTTCATAGTCATCTCTGTGCTCTTCGTACATCTCTGTCTGGACATCATAGCCGCCTTCTTCCGGATATTCTCCTTCTTGAACGGTTTCGCCGTCTTCATAGTATTCCTCTTCATCCTGATAATAATCCTCTTCATACTCCAGAAGATCACCGGACTCACGGGCCTGGGTCTCACTCTTGATGTCGATCTTAAATCCGGTCAGACGGGCTGCCAGACGGGCATTCTGTCCTTCCTTGCCGATCGCCAGGGAAAGCTGATAATCCGGAACCACTACCTTCGCCGTCTTCTCATCCCCGTCTGCCATAACGTAAATTACCTTGGCCGGGCTCAGCGCATTCTCAATCAGCAGCGCCGGGTTTTCATCCCAGTTGATGATATCGATTTTCTCTCCCCCAAGCTCTGCCACGACAGAATTGACACGGGAACCGTTCATACCGACACAGGCGCCCACCGGATCCACATCCGGGTTGTTGGAGAAGACTGCCATCTTGCTTCTGCTGCCCGCTTCTCTGGCGATGCTTTTGATCTCCACCGTGCCGTCTTTTACTTCGGTCACTTCATTTTCAAACAGGCGTTTTACCAGCTCCGGATGGGTTCTGGATACCAGAATTCTCGGTCCCTTTGGCGTATCCTTTACTTCCATCACATATACCTTGATACGCTGGGTAGGATAAAATGCTTCGCCCCTGATCATTTCGTTTTCGTTCAGCATCGCATCCACTTTTCCAAGATTGACGCTGACATTTCTTCCCACATATCTCTGAACGATACCGGTAACCACATCTTTTTCTTTTTCGTAGTACTGGTTGTAAAGGGATTTGCGTTCTTCTTCCCTGATCTTCTGCAGAATTACATTTTTTGCATTCTGTGTGGCGATACGGCCAAATTCTTTTGATTTGATATCCACGCGCACCACATCCCCCAGTTCATATCTTGGGTCCTTCAGCTTTGCATTGGTAAGGCTGATTTGAGTCAGCTCATCTTCCACTGTTTCCGCCACTGTTTTTTCTGCATAAACCTCAAAATCGCAGGTATCCGGATCAATGATAACGCAGACATTATTCACTTCATTCTTTCCATAGTGATTTTTACATGCCTGCAGCAGGGACTGCCTAATCGCCTCCAGCAGTGTGTCCTTGCTGATATTTTTCTCTTTCTCCAGAATATTCAATGCTTCAAACAGTTCATTATTCATTTTCCCAATTCCTCCTTAAAAATCCAGCGCAAGGCGTACCAGCGCGATATTATCCCTTGCGAATTCCATGATTTCGTTATCTTCCAGTTCAACTACCAGCTTTTCCTTATCAAAATCCTTCAGGACGCCGGTAAATTCTTTTTCGTGTTCAATGGCACGGAATGTTCGGATCTCAATCTCGTCGCCCATATGGCGCACGAAATCCTTATCCTTTTTCAATGGTCTTCCCAACCCCGGTGAACTGACTTCCAGAATGTAGGCATCCTCGATATAATCCTGCTCATCCAGCAGATCACTGAGTCTGCGGCTCACAGCCTCACAGTCATCTACAGCAATTCCGCCAGGCTTATCAATATAAGCTCTCAGATACCAGTTGCTGCCTTCTTTTACGTATTCCACATCCACCAGTTCGAACATCAGTTCCTCCATGATGGGACGCAGAAGCGTTTCTGTCTTCTGTTCATAGGTTTCTCTTTTACTCATTCACATTCCTCCGTTTTGAACATCAGCCCATTCTGAATTTGCCTTGGGCAAATGGACTGACGCTGCATGTCAGGTTCTCATAGAAAACCTGACACAAGCCTGCCATTTTGTACTGCCGTCCATAACACCAAAGAAGAACGGGTTAAGCACCCGTTCTTCTGTCGTCAACATATTATCTTCCTTATAATAACACTCAAAATCACAAAATGCAAGGGGTAATTCCAGTTTTTATGGGATTTTACGGGATTTTTACTATTTTTCGTGATTTTTACTTCTGCTTCGTCCCTCTGGTATCCCGGCTTCCGATCCGCAGGCGGTTCGTCTGAATCACTTTTCCTTTGATCTCGATCTCCGGCACCTGTCCCCCGTCCAGGAAACAGATCTGTACGATTTTATCATGCTCCGACAGCTTGATGCCCCGGACACCCACTGCCGCCTTTTTCTTCACCGGTACCTCCGTCATAGGGAAGCGCAGCAGATATCCTTCCTCCGTATGAAGAATCAGATGCATCTCCTCTGTCACCACGCTGACCGACACCACCTTATCGCCGTCCAGCAGCTTGGTGGCCGCGATGGTGCGCTTGGCTACATCAAATTCACTGCCCTCCACCCGTTTTATCATACCCTGCCGGGTGGCAAACAGTATTAATTTTCCGGTAATTTCTTTTACCGACATGATATTGATAAAGTTCTCTTCTTTGCTGTCATAGTTGCACAGGTTATCAATGGGTATGCCCTTATCCCGGAATTTGCCGTAGGGCACATCCTGCAGCTTCAGTATATGCTGCTTTCCGCTATCGGTAAAGACACAGAGCCGGTCTGTATTCATGCAGTGCAGCACCACTTTATTTTCCGCGTCCGCCGCCTCTTTATTCCGCTCATAGACCGTCTCGTCAATGGTCCTGGCATAGCCGAACCGGTCCATCAGAAAGGCCACCGGCATTTCTTCCACTTTCTTCTCTTCGAAAATAACTTCTTCCGCATTTTCGATGGCAGTCTTTCTGGGCTGTGCAAATTCCTTTTTGTAGCCCTCCAGTTCTTTTATGATCACCTTCGCCATGGAAGAGTAGTGATTCAGAATATCCGTGTATCGTTCGATGTTCGCCAGCGTCTGATTATGTTCCTTCATCAGCGCGTCGATCTCCAGTCCGATCAGACGGTACAGACGCATCTCCAGAATCGCGTCCGCCTGTGCCTCGGTGAAGTCCAGCCGGGCGGCCATCTTTTTGGAGCTGGCGCTCTTGAATCGGATCCCTTCCGTCACACCATGTACCAGACATTCCTTTACCTGCTTCTGGTTCTTGCTTCCCCGCAGGATCTCTATGATCAGATCGATCACATCGCAGGCCCGGATCAGACCTTCCTGAATTTCTTTTTTATGAAGCTCCTTATCCAGCATCGTCCGGTATTTTTTAGTGGCAATTTCGAACTGAAAATCAATATGATGCTCCAGAATGGACTTCAGGCTGAGGATTTCCGGTTTGCCGTCGCACACAGCCAGCATATTCACGCCGAAGGTATCTTCCAGGCGGGTCTTTTTATAGAGCATATTGATCAGATACTGGGAATCCGCTCCTTTTTTCAGCTCCAGCACGATGCGGATGCCGTCCTTGGAGGACTGATTTGAAATATCCACAATATCCGCTGTCTTTTTCGTCTCCACCAGAGCCGCCACGTCATTGAGAAATTTTCCGATATTGGCTCCCAGCATGGGGTAGGGAATCTGTGTGATGACAATCCGCTCCTTGCCGCCTTTGACCTCTTCCACCTCTACTTTGCCCCGAATCTTTATCTTTCCGGTGCCGGTCTGATAGATGGACAGCAGTTCGTCCTGATTGACCACAATCCCTCCGGTGGGGAAATCCGGTCCCTTCACGTACTGCATCAGCGCTTCATCCGTAAGGCTGTTGTCTTTGATCAGAGCGATGACCGCATCAATGACCTCTCCCAGATTGTGACTGGGAATACTGGTCACCATACCCACTGCGATTCCCTCCGAACCGTTCACCAGGAGATTCGGAATACGGGCCGGCAGCACCTCCGGCTCCTTTTCGTTCTCGTCAAAGTTTGGGCCAAATTCCACCACCCCTTTGTCCATATCAGAGAGGAATGCATCCTGAGTGATCTTCTGCAGCCTGGCTTCCGTATAACGCATGGCCGCCGCGCCATCCCCTTCGATGGAACCGAAATTGCCATGTCCGTCTACCAGCGGCAGGCCCATTTTAAAATCCTGGGCCAGCACCACCAGCGCTCCATAGATGGAGCTGTCTCCATGAGGATGATATTTACCCATGGTATCCCCTACGATACGGGCACTCTTCCGGTAAGGTCTGTCGTATCGTATTCCCAGCTCATACATATCATACAGCGTTCTTCTCTGCACCGGCTTGAGTCCGTCCCGCACATCCGGAAGCGCTCTGGACACGATCACGCTCATGGCGTAATCGATATATGATTTCTGCATAATATCAGAATATTCCGTCCTGATAATCTGTCCTTCCATTTTTTACTCCTTTTTCTTCTCCTGCTTCGGAATTCTCTGCCCACGCATTTCCTTATACATCCAGCAGCGCATCCTTTGCATGCTCATAAATAAATGCCTTTCTCGGCGGAACATCCGTCCCCATCAGCATTTCCGTAATATCAGAAGCCATGATGGCATCCTCGATCTCCACCCGTTTCAGAGTCCTGGTTTTGGGATCCAGTGTGGTCTCCCAAAGCTGAGAGGCATCCATTTCGCCCAGACCTTTATACCGCTGCAGCGTAAACGTTGACTTATGAGTCCTGCGGTATTTTTCCAGCGCACCGTCATCGTAAAGGTACTGTTCTTCTCCCCTGCTCGGGATCACCTTATACAGCGGAGGCATTGCAATATAAATATGGCCCTCATAGATCAGCTCCGGCATAAAACGGTAAAATAAAGTCAGAAGCAGGGTACAGATATGCGCCCCGTCCACGTCGGCATCCGCCATGATGACAATGCGGTTATAGCGCAGCCTGGAAATATCAAAATCATTGCCAAACCCTTCTGAAAAGCCGCAGCCAAAAGCATTGATCATGGTCTTAATCTCTGCATTCGCCAGAACTTTATCGATACTGGCCTTTTCCACGTTCAGTATCTTTCCCCGGATCGGCAGGATGGCCTGATAATTACGGTCTCTTGCCGTCTTGGCGGAACCTCCGGCAGAATCTCCCTCTACAATGAATATTTCACATTTGGAAGGATCTCTGCTTTCGCAGTTCGCCAGCTTGCCATTGCTGTCAAAGGAATACTTCTGTTTTGTCAGAAGATTGGTCTTTGCCTTTTCTTCCGATCTGCGGATCTTTGCCGCCTTTTCTGCGCAGGAAAGCACGGATTTCAGCGTTTCCAGATTTTTGTCAAAAAACAGCACGATCTCCTCACCGGTCACCTTTCCCACCGCCTTGGCCGCATCCTGATTGTCCAGCTTGGTCTTGGTCTGCCCTTCAAAGCTGGGATCCGGATGTCGGATGGAAATCACCGCCGTCAGTCCGTTTCTAATATCCGCCCCGGTAAAATTCGTGTCCTTTTCCTTCAAAATTCCAAGCTCTCTGGCGTAGGTATTCATCACCATGGTAAAGGTAGTCTTAAAACCGGTCAGATGAGTGCCGCCTTCTGCATTGTAGATATTGTTGCAAAAGCCCAGCACATTTTCATGAAATTCATTCACATACTGAAATGCACATTCCACTGTAATGCCATCGGTCTCCCCTTTAAAATAAATGGGTTCACAGATGACATCTTTATTTTTATTCATATCCCGGATAAAGCCGGTAATGCCCTCCGGCTCATGAAATTCAATCCGTTCCGTTTCATCCCCTCTTCGATCCTCGAATAAGATCGTGAGCTCCGGATTCAGATAAGCAGTCTCATGCAGGCGGCTCTTCACTTCCGTAGAGGAAAAACGAATCGTCTCAAAGATCTCCGAATCCGGCAGAAAGCGAACCTTCGTCCCGGTCTTCTTTGTCTTTCCGATGACCGGAAGAAGCCCTTTTTCCAGAGGAAGGGTGGGTATCCCCTGTTCGTAATGATCGTGATGAATCACCCCTTCTCTGCTGATCTGGATATCCAGCCATGCGGAAAGTGCATTTACCACGGAAGAACCCACTCCATGAAGTCCCCCGCTGGTCTTATAGACAGAGCTGTCAAACTTGCCTCCCGCATGGAGGGTAGTAAATACCAGACGTTCCGCTGACATTCCTTTTTCATGCATTCCCACCGGGATTCCCCGGCCATTGTCCTCTATGGTAGCGGAGCCGTCCTTTTCCAGATATACCATAATGGTACTGCAGAATCCGGCCAGATGCTCATCCACCGAATTGTCCACGATTTCATAGATCAAATGATTCAAGCCCTTACGGGAAGTGCTTCCGATATACATTCCGGGACGTTTGCGGACTGCTTCCAGTCCCTCCAGGACAGTAATGCTGCTTGCATCATATGCGTTGTTTGCCATTGCTAAACCTTACCTTTCAAAAATATCGCTGCATTTTCTATTCCATTTTATCTGCCACTTCACCGCGCTGCTTATAAATAGAATGAGCAGGGATTACCTCACGGACAGAGGAGAGGGGATAGATGTTGGTGTGCGGTCCGACTACGGTTCCCGGATTGAGAATGGAGCCGCAGCCCACCTCTACTTCGTCGCCGATCATGGCTCCGAACTTTTTCAGACCGGTTTCCATCCGGTCGCTGCCCTCTTTTACGATGACCAGCTTTTTGTCGGATTTTACATTGGAGGTAATAGAACCGGCTCCCATGTGGGCTTTGTAGCCGAGGATAGAATCTCCCACATAGTTGTAATGGGGTACCTGTACCTTGTTGAACAGGATTACGTTTTTCAGCTCGGTGGAATTGCCTACTACAGCGCCTTCCCCTACCAGCGCATTGCCGCGGATGAAAGCACAGTGGCGGACTTCCGCATTTTTGCCGATGATGGCCGGTCCGTGGATATAAGCGGTGGGCGCTACGGACGCTGATTTTGCTACCCAGATATCTTCGCCCCGCTTTTCATATTCTTCTTCACTCAGGGTTTTTCCCAGTTCCAGGATAAATGCACCGATCTTTGGCAGCAGTTCCCATGGGTAAACGGCACCCTCAAATAATGGTTTGGCAATTGTTTCATCCAGATTATAAAGATTTTCAATTTTACAGGTTTCCATATGATACGATTCCTCCTGAAGTTATATTTTTTATTTGGATCTGGCAGCAGTTTTTTTGCTGCTGATATAATAGACGGACACTGCGTCAAAATACCGGCGGAGCGCAGTCTGATTATTTAAGTTCAGTACACCATCGGTCCTGGAACGGATAAAGTTCTCCAGCTTGACCATATATTCCTCCGGTGTGATGCTTCCCTCCGACACATAGGTCAGCCCCTTTTCCCAACTGGCGGTCAGTTCCGGATTCAAAAGGGAACGAATGGACAGGCTCACCACATCAAAAATCATCTCCCCCATCTGAGTGGGTGTCAGAATCTGTGTCTTTTTGTTGAGGGAAATATATTTATTTGCCACCAGCTTTTTCAGAATCTCCGCTCTGGTTGCACTGGTTCCGATACCGGAGCCCTTGATCTGTGCCCTCAGTTCTTCATCCTCTATCAACTGTCCCGCATTTTCCATGGCAAGGATCATGGCACCGGAATTGTACCGCTTGGGCGGAGAGGTCTCACCCTCTTTGATGCTAAGCTCCGACACCGGTATCCTGCTTCCCTTTTTCAGATGCTTAAGCGCATCCAGGAAATCCACATCGCATTTGATGTCTTCTTCTTCCTGACCATCGCCCCTTCCCGGCAGCGGAGCAACCGCCTTCGAAGAAAGCGCTTTTTCTCCGGATGATCCGGCTGTTTCAGGAGCCAGGCTTCCATCGGACGCCGGCTTCGAAGTTTCTTTCCTGTCCGCAGGATTTCCCGCCACTTTCAGATACCCTTCTTCTACCAGCACCTTAAAGCTGGAAAAAAACTTTTCTCCCTCTATGGCAGTGGTCAGATTGACCTTCTGGTATTCTGCCGCCGGATAAAAAATGCTCAGGAAGCGGCGCACAATGGCACTGTAGACGCCAAAGCTGTTTCCCTTCAGGCTGCCCAGCGCCGAAAAGCCCTGGCCGGTGGGAATAATAGCATAATGGTCTGTGATCTGTTTGTCATTTACATAGCGGGTTTTCGCTATGTTTTTATAAGTGCCCTGATTCAATATCTCCTGGGCAAATTCTCTGGCCGGGCCAAAATTGCGCAGGCCCCCGATATTTTTCTGTATCTCCTTGGACACTGCCGTGGACAGCACTCTGGCATCGGTTCTGGGGTAGGTCACCAGCTTCTTTTCATACAGTTCCTGTACGATTCGGAGGGTTTCATCCGGGCTGATCTTGAACATCCTGGAGCATTCATTCTGAAGCTCTGCCAGGTTGTACAGCAGCGGCGGATTTTTCTTCTCTTTTTTCCGCTCAATGGAAAATACCTCTGCCTCCAGAGGAGAGGCGGCGCCGATCTGCCGGATCAGTTCTTCTGCATCCTTCTTTTCTTTAAACCCGTTTTCTTTGTATAATTTAGGAGAAAGATAATATTTTGAACCTTCCACCGCCCGGAATTCTCCCTCAAATTCTTTTCCGCTGTACTCCAGGGCACTCAGCACCCGGTAGAACGGAGTCTTCACAAACTGGCGGACCTCCCGCTCCCGGCGGACGATCATGCCCAGCACACAGGTCATCACCCGTCCAACGGAAATGACGCAGTAGCGTTCGCCCAGATAATTGGAAATGGAATTGCCGTATTTCAAGGTCAGCAGTCTGGAAAAATTAATTCCCATCAGATAGTCTTCCTTCGCTCTCAGATAAGCCGCCTCCGACAGATTATCATAAGAAGAAATATCCTTTGCTGTCTCAATTCCCCGCAAAATCTCTTCTTCTGTCTGGGAATCGATCCATACCCGTTTCTGCTCCTTATCCTTCACATTAGCCATTTGAGCCACCAGACGGTAAATATATTCTCCCTCCCGCCCGGAGTCGGTGCAGACATATATCGTATCCACATCCTGACGGTTCAGCAGGCCTTTTACTATTTCAAACTGTTTTTTTACCCCCGGGATCACTTCGTATAAAAATGTCTCGGGAATAAAAGGAAGCGTGGAGAGACTCCAACGCTTATATTTTTCATCATATACTTCCGGATAGCTCATGGTCACCAGATGCCCTACGCACCAGGTCACCACCGCATGTTCCGATTCCTGATAGCCATCGTGTCTTGCCATGTTCTCCTTCAACGCCCTGGCGAACTCCTGGGCCACACTGGGCTTCTCAGCTATATACAGGGATTTCCCCATTCTCAACCTCCAAATTTTTGATGCCTGTCATTTTCTCA
Source organism: Lachnospiraceae bacterium (assembly GCA_028689585.1). Lineage (GTDB taxonomy): Bacteria > Bacillota > Clostridia > Lachnospirales > Lachnospiraceae > Merdiplasma. Next base: position 10,823 of record JAQVCW010000007.1, read on the forward strand.
ACTGACCTTTTCTTCCGCGCGTATTGCTGCGCATCCATATGCAAAAGCTGTTCTCGTAGAGGAGCGCTTTCCTGTGCGACAAGAAAAAAGGACTGCCTGGTCAGTGTTTTTACCATAACAGTCCTATTATACGTTAATTCATTCCGGTTTTGCAACCATTATTTATTTTGCCTGAATATATCCTCTGGCTGTCAGCGTCTCTGCACAGAGCACTGCACCGCCTGCTGCTCCCCGGACGGTATTGTGTGCCAGGCCCACAAATTTATAATCATATACCTTATCTTCTCTGATGCGGCCGATGGACACGCCCATGCCGCGCTCATAATCTACATCCAGGCTCACCTGAGGACGGTTGTCTTCCTCCATATACTGAATAAACTGCTTCGGTGCGCTGGGCAGATCCAGTTCCTGTGGAACTCCCCTGAACTTCACCAGACGGTCGATCAGCTCTTCCTTGGTGGGTTTCTTTTTGAATTTCACGAATACGGCTGCGGTATGACCATTCAGAACCGGAACACGAATGCACTGGCAGGTAATCACCGGGCTTTCCGCCGGTTTGATCACTCCGTCTTCCACCTTGCCCCAGATACGCAGCGGCTCCATCTCGCTCTTCTCTTCTTCTCCGCCAATGTAGGGAATGATGTTTCCTTCCATCTCCGGCCAGTCCTTAAAGGTCTTGCCTGCACCGGAGATCGCCTGATAAGTGGTCGCCACCACTTCATATGGTTCGAATTCCTTCCATGCAGTCAATGCAGGTGCATAAGCCTGGATGGAGCAGTTCGGTTTTACCGCAATAAATCCTCTGGTGGTGCCCAGACGCTTTTTCTGGTGCGAGATCACATCGAAATGCTCCGGATTGATCTCCGGAACCACCATCGGTACGTCCGGTGTCCAGCGGTGAGCACTGTTGTTGGACACTACCGGGGTCTCAGTCTTCGCATATTCTTCTTCAATCTTCTTAATCTCGTCCTTCGTCATATCCACTGCAGAAAATACAAAGTCTACCTTAGAAGCCACTTCTTCTACTTCATTTACATTCATGACCACAATGTTCTTCATCGCTTCCGGCATCGGCGTATCCATCTTCCATCTGCCGCCCACTGCTTCTTCATATGTCTTGCCTGCACTTCTCGGACTGGCAGCCAGTGTAGTCACTTCAAACCACGGATGATTTTCCAGCAGGGAAATAAAACGCTGTCCCACCATACCGGTAGCTCCTAAAATACCAACCTTTAATTTCTGTTCCATCTTTTCATTCTCCTCTTAATCTGCCTTATAATAGGTCGTCATCCGGATCCGGATCAGTCATTTTTCTCTTCTGTTCCCATCCATTTGCAACTTAACGACAAATGTACACCCCGCGCGTACATTTGTCAAGCATTTTCTTTTAAATAACGTTCCTCCAGCTCAATTACCGTCTTCATCGCTTCCTGTCCCGGCGCTCCGATGGTGATCCGCTTTTCCACGCAGGTCTTCAGGCTGATGACATCATAGATATCTTCTTCAAACACAGGGCTGATGGCCTTAAATTCTTCCAGGCTCATATCGTCCAGTGCAATATTCTTATCGATGCAGTACAAAACCAGACGTCCCACAATACCGTGGGCATCCCGAAACGGCACCCCGTGATTCACCAGATAATCCGCCGCATCGGTGGCATTGGTAAATCCGTTCTTCGCAGAGGCCTCCATCACATCCCTGCGAAACTTCATGGTGGACACCATCCCGATAAACAGAGCCACACAGCCCTTTACGGTATCAATGGCATCAAAGGAAAGTTCCTTGTCCTCCTGCATGTCCTTATTATAGGCCAGAGGAATCCCCTTCATCGTGGTGAGCAGAGACATCAGCGCCCCATAGACACGGCCGGTCTTGCCCCGTACCAGTTCTGCAATGTCCGGATTTTTTTTCTGGGGCATAATGCTGCTCCCTGTGCTGTAGGCATCATCGATCTCCACAAAACGGTATTCATTGGAATTCCAGATAATGATTTCTTCACAAAAACGGCTCAGATGCATCATGATCGTTGACAGAGCCGACAAAAATTCAATCAGATAATCCCGGTCGGATACGGAATCCATGCTGTTGAGCGTGGGACCCTCAAAGCCCAGCAATTCTGCTGTATAATCCCGATCCAGCGGATAAGTGGTCCCTGCCAGAGCGCCTGCTCCCAGCGGACAGTAATTCATCCTGCGGTAAATATCCTTCAGACGGGAACGGTCCCGTTTAAACATTTCAAAATAAGCCCCCACATGATGCGCCAGCGTCACCGGCTGTGCCTTCTGCAGATGGGTAAAGCCAGGCATATAAGTATCCGTATTTTCCTTCATAATGGTCAGCAGATGAGTCAGCAGCGTCTTCAACAGCTCATCCACTGCCAGCACTTCCCCTCTTGTATACAGTCTCATATCCAGTGCCACCTGGTCATTTCTGCTCCGCCCGGTATGCAGCTTCTTCCCGGTATCCCCCAGACGGTCGATCAGATTCGCCTCCACAAAGCTGTGGATATCTTCATATTTATCACTGATCTCCAGCTTTCCTTCTTCCACCTCCTGACGAATTTCCCTCAGGCAGCCCACGATCTCATCCCTCTCCTGCTCCGTCAAAATCCCCTGCTTCGCCAGCATGGTCACATGAGCAATGCTTCCTTCGATATCTTCTTTATAAAATTTCTGGTCAAACGAAATCGACGCATTAAAATTGTAAACCAGCTGATCCGTCTCCTTCGTAAATCTTCCGCCCCAAAGCTGTGCCATATCCAATCCCTCTTTTCTGTTTTTTTCGATACTCAGTATACTATGCTCCAACTTTTCATGTCAACTCATTTCCGCCCATATCCGGCTTCTGTTGTGGCGGTTCAGCCTGCTTCCCGTTCTTTTTTGGAGAATACGCATCCGCAGTAGTCCTGCCGGTACAGTCCGTAAAGCTTCGACAGCTCAATCGAGCGCTGATACCCGTTCTTCTTTTTGAAATCCGACGGCAGATGCTTCACCCCATATTCCTGCTCCAGCTTTTTTCCAAGTTCATTGATCTTCTCCGCATTTTTCAGCGGGCTGATGGACAGAGTGGTGGAAAAATAATCAAACCCTTTCTCCTTTGCCAGCGCCGCCGCCTGCCGCATTCGAAGCTCATAGCAGGCAAAGCACCGCGCTCCGCCCTCCCTGATATGCTCCAGACCTTTCACCGCTTCATAAAACTCCCCCGGCTCATAATTTCCCTCTGCAAATCCGATGGGGTTCTTCACCGGAAGCTGACCGATCAGCCTTTTCTGTTCCTCTACCCGCTTCCGGTATTCTTCCTCCGGCGCAATATTCGGATTATAATAAAAAACAGTGATGGCAAAATACTCCGCCAGATATTCCAGCACATAGCTGCTGCAGGGTGCACAGCAGCTATGCAGCAGCAGGCTGGGCACCTTCTCTTCCCCCAGCCCCAAAATCACCTGTTCCAATTCCTTCTGATAATTTATCTTGTTCATCCCTTGTCCTCTCTTAGATGCTCTTGATCTTCGAAACAGCCCCAAAGAACACCCCCGGGGCAGTATCCGGGGCAGCATTTTCTCTTCAAGGCTAAACTGTAACCATCATACACCATTTTTTTCAAATTTCATAGAATAAGATAGGAACCTTACCAAAGGAGGACCTTATGTGAAGCCATTATTAGAAATCCGACACCTTTCCTACTCCTACCACAGCGCCGCAGGCGAAACCTATGCCCTGGCCGATCTGTCATTTCAGGTAGAAAAAGGTGAATTTATCGCAGTAGTCGGTCCCAGCGGCTGTGGAAAATCCACGCTGCTTTCTTTAATTTCCGGTCTGCTGATTCCGGAGCAGGGCGAAATTCTGCTAAGCGGCGCTCCCGTTGCCGTGCATAAATCAGCCATTGGATATATGCTCCAGAAAGACCAGCTTCTGGAATGGCGCAATATCTATCAGAATGTGACCCTGGGACTGGAGATTCAACATAAAATGCAGCCCGGCAATATCCAGAAAATCAACCAGATGCTGCTAGACTACGGTCTCTTCGCTTTTCGCAATGCAAAGCCCAGCCAGTTGTCCGGGGGGATGCGCCAGCGCGCCGCCCTGATCCGTACCCTGGCTCTGGATCCGGATCTGCTTCTTCTGGATGAACCGTTTTCCGCTCTGGATTATCTGACCAGAATTTCTGTCTGTGATGATATCTACTGCATTTTAAAAAAAGAAAAAAAGACTGCTGTCCTGGTCACTCATGATCTTTCCGAAGCCATCAGCGTAGCAGACCGGATCCTTGTTCTCACTTCCCGCCCTGCATCCATCCGCAGGATAATTGATATCAAACTGAACATTCCGGAGCGTACCCCTCTCGCTTCCCGAAATGCACCTGAATTCAAGAATTATTTTAATCAGATATGGAAGGAGCTGACTTGACATGCTTCCAATTTCAAAAATGCAGCAAACCTACCTCTCGCAGATTCGCCGCCATAGATACCGGATTATTCTGATCCGTCTCTTTCTTATTCTGGCTTTTTTATTTTTATGGGAACTGTCGGCACAGCTTCACTGGATCGATTCTTTTATTTTCTCCAGTCCCTCCCGGGTGTGCACTATGCTTTGGAAAATGTGTCAGGACTACAGCCTGTTTTATCATACCGGAATCACTCTGGCCGAAACACTGGTCAGTTTTTTTCTTACCATTCTTCTGGGGCTTGGCTGTTCTGTCCTGCTCTGGTATCAGCAGTCGGTTTCTGAAGTGCTTGAGCCTTACCTGGTCATCTTAAACAGCCTGCCAAAATCCGCCCTGGCCCCTCTCTTAATTGTATGGCTGGGCGCCAATACAAAGACCATTATTGTAGCCGGAATCTCAGTGGCCATTTTCGGAACCATTTTAAATCTGTATACCAGCTTTCTGGAAATGGATCCGGAAAAAATCAAATTGATCTATACTCTGAACGGAACCAGAAAGGATGCCTTATTTAAAGTGGTGATCCCGGGGACCATTCCCCTGTTCATCAGCATTCTCAAAGTAAATATCGGCCTGTGCCTGGTAGGCGTCATTATCGGCGAATTCATCGGATCCCGCATGGGACTGGGATATCTGATCATATATGGAAGCCAGACCTTTCAGTTAACTCTGGTCATTACCAGCATTGTCATTCTCTGCCTCATTTCTCTTTGTCTCTATCTGCTGCTGGCTGCAGCGGAAAAAACCTATCAGAAAAGGACTGTCAGATGACAGTCCCTTTTTTCATACTCTTCCGGTGTGGCCAAAACCGCCGGTTCCCCGCTCAGTCTCGTCCAGATTCTGTGTCTCTTCAAACTCCAGTGAGAGATAAGGAAGCACCACAAGCTGTGCAATCCGCTCACCATTCTCAATCTTTCGTTCTGAGTCCGTATCATTGTGAAGAGCCACCTTCAGCTCTCCTCTGTAATCCGAATCCACGACGCCTACGCAGTTCGCCGGGCGCAGCCCCTGCTTCGCAGCCAGCCCGCTTCTGGCAAATATTCCGCCGAAATACCCTTCCGGTATCGCAGCGGCCAGTCCTGTTCCCACCATTACCGTCTCATGGCCTGCAATTGTCAGTGACTCTGTATCCAGGCAGGAGTACAGATCATAACCGGCAGCGCTCGCAGATCCGGAGGCAGGCATTTGGGCCTGTGGATTCAGTTTCTTAATCAATATCTTCATTCTGTCCTGCTTTCTGTCATTCGTGAAGAATTACTCTGTTTTCTCTCAGAGAAGCCGGTACATCGATCACCCGCTGATTGGAGCTTCCCTTCCAGTGCAGTTGTGTGCTTCGCTTATCCCGTTCATACTCGCCGTCTACCACCACATCCAGATACTTTGTGATCTCCCGGTTCTTCATGCTCTCCCACAGACCCCCGGTATACAGCCATATGGTCTTCTCCGGAAATGCCTGCCGGATTTCCTTCGCCAGCTCTGTCACACCCGGTTCATTTGCCAGATGCATGGGGTCTCCGCCGCTGAATGTAATTCCGGTGATATAGCTTTTTTCCAGTTCACGAAACAGTTCATCTTTCGCTTTCTGATCAAATACGATACCGCCGTTTGGATCCCATGTGACCGGATTCTGGCATTCCTTACAGCAGTGGGAACATCCCGCCACCCAGAGAACTACCCGCAGTCCGTCTCCATTGAGCATATCGTCCTTTGTTATATTGTGATACCTCATTTCCATAACTCCTATTCTATTTCCAAAACACCGTCCAGACTCAAATCGGCCAGATTCGCATGCAGATAAAACTGAGTCATATACTGAATACGCATATCGGTATCTTCAATCACCATGATATTATCCATAATTTCCTGTTCTCTGGACTTTGCGTTTTTCTTTTCCTTTGCATCCAGATCTGCCGGATAATAACTGCCCATGGCAATCTTTCCGCGCTGTATGGAGCGGTTTACGGTATCATTTGGAATCTCAAAATGCATACACCAGTAATATCCGGCTTCATAGGCGCCTCTGGCAGTATCCGGAACATTCTGCAGATAGTTCAGAACACCGCTGTATCCTGTTTCCAGTTCGTACTGAAGGTAGCGGAGCTGCCCCTCTACGGAGTGATAATTATATCCTCTGGCATTGCACCAGCCAACCAGAGAAGAAAATCTTCCCGCGTGCCACTGACAGATTCCATAGCTGCTGCCTCCGTCACCGACTGCCACCGGCGAAAAGCCGGATTCGCAGAGCACATTTGCCAGCACACCGCAGGCTGCCGCTTTATTCAGTCCCATCTCTTCCCGAAGATAACGATATACCTCAGCCTCGTTCTCAGAAATATTTCCAATGGGGTATGCCTGAAAATCAATCAGACTCTCGCCCCAACTGGAAGAGGTCTCTGATTCTTCCTCGATCTTGAGCTCGTCTTTTTTGGTCTCTGATTCCGTTTCGGTCTCTGTTTCCGTTATTTCTTCGGTCTCTGTCTCGACAGGTTCGCTTGTTTCCGTTTCCTGCTCCAGGATTCCGTTTTCATCTTCGATCACGATCATATCCATCGCTTCGGAATTTGCCTCTCCATCCGTGGGCGGAACCGTATCTCCCGGAGTTGACGGTGTTTCCGTTGTATCTTCGATCTCCGTATCGGAAGCAGGTGTCTCTGTCGTATCTTCTGTCTCCGTAGCAGGAGCAGATGTTTCCGTTGTGTTCTCAGACGGTACGGTCTCCCCCTCTGTCACCGCCGGAGCCTGTGTCTCTGCGGATGTCTGAGTCTCTGTCGGCACCTGGCTTTCCTGGGTTTCTGTTTCCGTCACAGCCGCCGCAGGAGCCTCCATACATAAACATACAGACATCATAATTGCTGCCATTCCTGCAGAAAATTGTTTTTTTCTCACTTGTCTGTCACCTCTCTATTCTTCTTAAAACAGGATCCTTCATTTTATGTTTCTTTCGTCAGCACTGCGTCCGATACCCCATTTCGCATATCCGCAGTGAGATTGGAACCGGCCTTTCCCGGCCATCATAAAAAGGATTATAACACATTTTAACAATTATTGTTAAAAAAATGAAATATTTTCTAAAATTTTCACATCGTAAACTGGCTGTTATAGAGAGATGCATAGAATCCCTGTTTTTTCATCAGGCTTTCATGGTTCCCCTGCTCAATGATCCTGCCGTCCTTCATTACCAGGATCACATCCGCTTCCCGTATTGTAGAGAGCCGGTGTGCCACAATAAAGCTGGTTCTTCCCTGCATCATGCGTGCAAACGCATTCTGTATCTTGATCTCCGTACGGGTATCGATAGAGGAAGTAGCTTCATCCAAAATCAGCATAGGAGGCAGGCACAGCATTACTCTGGTAATGCACAAAAGCTGCTTTTGCCCCTGTGAGAGCTGGCCGCCGTCTTCCGATATCACGGTATCATATCCCTTAGGCAGACGCTTGATAAAGCTGTGGGCATGAGAAGCTCTGGCCGCTTCGATCATTTCTTCCTCGGTGGCTTCCGGCTTTCCCATGCAGATATTTTCCCGGAGCGTACCGGAGGCCAGCCAGGTTTCCTGGAGCACCATACCATAAGAGGCCCGCAGGGATTTTCTGGTCATATCCCTTATATCCGTTCCGGCTACCCGGATCGTTCCGCTTTTCACATCATAGAAACGCATCAGGAGATTGATTATCGTAGACTTTCCGCATCCTGTCGGCCCCACAATGGCAATACGCTGCCCGGGCTCCACGCTCAGATTAAAATCCTCGATCAGCTTCTGCTTCGCTGTATAAGAAAACCAGACATGCTCAATCCGTACGCTTCCATCCGGATTTTTCATTTCCAGCGCCGTTTCCGGCTCTTTTACTTCCGGCGTTTCCTCGATCAGTTCAAACACCCGGGCGGCACAGGCCAATGCATTCTGCAGTTCCGTCACCACTCCCGAAATTTCATTAAAGGGCTTTGTATACTGATTTGCATAGCTTAAAAAGGACACAAGCTGGCCCACTGAAATGCTTCCTCTGATCGCCTGATGAGCCCCGAAAATCCCCACTGCAGCATACACCAGGGAATTGACAAAACGGGTACAGGGATTGGTAAGGGAAGAAAAGAAGGTAGCCTTCATAGAACACTGCTCCAGCCTGTCATTGATCTCATCAAAACGTTTCTGAGCCTCCTCCTCGTAGCCAAAGGCACGGACCACCTTCTGATTTCCGATCATCTCATCAATCAATCCCGTCTGTTCTCCTCTGGTCACCGACTGCTGCCGGAACATGCTGTAGGTCCGGGTGGCAATAAAGCTGGCCACCAGCAGAGATACCGGTGTCAAAATCACCACCGCCAGCGTAATTCTCGGACTGATGGTGAGCATGAAGATCAAGGTTCCCAGGATGGTGATAATTCCGGTAAACAACTGGGTAAAACCCATCAGCAGCCCATCCGCGAACTGGTCCGCATCTGCTATGACACGGCTGACCACCTCACCATATGCATGACTGTCGATATAGCCAAACGGCAGAAGCTGTATCTTTTCAAAGGCATCCTGACGCATATCCCGGATCACATGATAGCTGATCTTATTATTGCAGAGATTCATCATCCACTGGGCCGCCGCCGTGATTAAAATCAGCACCGCCATTTTCCACAATATCTGAACTACCGTCTCAAACGCTACGTTTCCGGGCCCGATTATCACATCCACGGCCTGCCCGATCAATATCGGATTATACAGGGACAGTACCACGGATACTGCTGCGCACAGCAGGGAAAGCGCCAGAAACAGGCGGTAATGCCGGATATACCCCAGCACTTTTTTCAAAGTATCCATCTGACTCTGTATCTTTTTTCCGTCGCTGCTCTTTTTACGCATTTACCGCACCTTCTTTCGGAAACTGGGAATAATAAATTTCCTGGTATACCTCACAGGAGGCCAGCAGTTCTTCATGGGTTCCCGTTCCGGCAATCCTGCCGTCCTCCAGAACAATGATCTGATCCGCATACTGGATGGAAGAAGCCCTCTGGGATACGATAAACACCGTCGGCATGGGCTCCATGTCCCGGATCGCCCGGCGCAGCTTTGCATCTGTGGCGAAATCCAGCGCGGATGCACTGTCATCCAGGATCAGAATCTCCGGCTCTTTCACCATCGCTCTGGCAATCGTAAGGCGCTGCCTCTGTCCGCCGGAAAGATTTTTTCCTCCCTGCTCGATCGGTGTCAAAAACCCCTCCGGACGTTCCTTCACAAATTCCGCCGCCTGAGCAATCTCCAGGGCCCGGTTCATTTCCTGCAAAGAGGCGTCTCTTTTCCCCCACTTCAGATTTTCTTCTATGGTTCCCTGAAACAGCACGGACTTTTGGGGTACTATCCCGATCATGTTCCGAAGTGCACTTTCAGAATATTCTCTGATATCCGCTCCGTGAAGAAAAATCCGCCCTTCGGTAGCGTCATAAAAACGGGCAATCAGATTCACCAGTGCGGTTTTGCCCGAACCGGTGCCTCCGATAATCCCCACCGTATCGCCGGATTTTACCTGCAGATTCAAATCCGTCAAAGACTCTTCCCCTGCATTTTGATATTTCAGGCTGACATGGTCGAAGCGCAGGATCTCTTCCTGCCTGGCCGAAGCTCCCGCCTCTTTGGCAGACGGTTCGTGTTCGGAGTTTTTCGCTTCTTCCTGTCCTCCCCGGGCCTTTGCCGGACGGCTGCCATATTTCATTCCCGGCCGGATCTCAAATACAGCCTGAATCCGGTTTCCGCAGGCCACTGCCTTGGTAATCGAAATGATCAGATTCGCCATTTTTACCAGTTCCACCAGGATCTGGGACATATAATTTACCAGCGCTGTCAGCTCCCCCTGGGTAATGGCACCGCGATCTGCCTGAATCGCGCCGCTCCACAGCAGCGCAATAATGCCGCCATTGATAATGACGTAGGTCACCGGGTTCATCAGACCGGATATCTTTCCCGCAAACAATTGAAGTTTATTTAACTGTGCTGTCTTTTCTTTATACCCCTTTATCTCGGATTCCTGTTTGTTAAATGCCCGGATCACCCTGGCTCCGGTCAGATTCTCCCTGGTGCTGCCCAGCACCCGGTCCAGGCTGTTCTGCACTTTGCGGTACATGGGAATATTAAACAGCATAATTCCAAAGACAACAATACAAAGCAGAGGAATGATCACCACAAAAATCAAAGCTGCCGGCCCATTTACGGTAAACGCCATGATCATGGCGCCAAATACCACAAAGGGGGAACGCAGCAGCAGCCGCAGCGTCAGATTGACGCCCGACTGCACCTGATTCATATCGCTGGTCATTCTGGTAATCATAGCGGAGGTGCCAAGCGTGTCTATTTCCATATAAGACAATTCCTGAATATGATGAAACAGCGCGCTTTTCACCTTCGCTGCAAATCCCACGGCCGCCTTTGCGGAAAAATACTGTGCCGTGACCGAACATGCCAGCCCGATCACACCCAGAAGTATCATGACTCCGCCCATTTTGAAAATATAGGTTTCATTCCCACCGCCGATGCCCTTATCGATGATCGCGGCTACCACCAGAGGAATAAACAGCTCAAACGAAGCCTCCAGCATCTTAAACAGCGGTGCCAGTATGCTTTCTTTCCAATAACTTTTCAGATAGACTAATAGCTTTCCCAATCGCCGGCCTCCTTTTTAATGGATAAACATGGCATCCCCAAACGAGAAAAAGCGGTAATGATCTTTTACTGCCTCTTCATAAGCAGCCATAATGTGCTCTTTTCCGGCCAGCGCCGACACCAGCATCAGCAATGTGGACTCCGGAAGATGGAAATTGGTGATCAGAGCATCAATCAGTTTAAACCGGTAACCGGGATAAATAAAGATCTCTGTCCATCCGCTGCCTGCATGGAGCACACCATTCTCATCGGAAGCCGATTCCAGTGTCCGGCAGCTTGTAGTCCCTACGGAAATAATCCGGCCGCCGCTGCTTCTGGTTTTGTTGATCAGCTCCGCCTGGCTCTCTTCAATCACATAAAATTCGCTGTGCATATGATGCTTGGTTACATCCTCCACCTTTACCGGACGAAAGGTGCCCAGTCCCACATGAAGCGTCACCTCAGCGATATTCACCCCTTTCTCCCTGATCTGCGAAAGCAGTTTTGGTGTGAAATGAAGTCCGGCTGTAGGTGCTGCTGCTGAGCCGTCATACCTGGCATATACCGTCTGATACCGGTTCTTATCCTTCAGTTGGTGGGTGATATAGGGAGGAAGGGGCATCTGTCCCAGTTGATCCAGAATTTCCTCAAAAACTCCTTCATAAGAAAACCGGATCAGACGGTTCCCCTCATCTACCACATCCACGACCTCCCCTGTGAGGATGCCGTCTCCAAAGGAAATTCTGGTTCCCACCTTACATTTTTTGCCAGGCTTTACCAGTGTTTCCCAGATATTATTTTCTTTTCTTTTTAACAGGAGAACTTCAATCTTTGCTTCCGTACCCTCCTTGCTGCCATAGAGTCTGGCCGGAATTACCTTTGTATTGTTGATCACCAGACAGTCTCCGGGATTCAGATATTCCACAATCTCCCGAAAAATGTGATGTTCCAATGCTCCTGTATTTTTGTCCAGTGTCATCAGTCTGGAAGACGAACGGTCCTCCAGCGGATCCTGCGCAATCAATTCCTGCGGCAGTTCATAATTAAAATCTGAAGTTTTCATTTTACGTCTCTTTTCCTGTCTTTTCTTTATAATAGATCTTGTCCATTTCCAGGATTTCCCATTCATCAGATTTCAGTTCTGCGATGGATACCGAACAGTTTCCCGGAACTTTGCTTCCCCAGAAATCCGAAATGGAGGTCTTCTTCTGTATATTCGCCAGCAATGCCCTTGATGCTGCACCGTGAGTGGAGATCAGCAGTGTGTCCTCTGCATGATAGTCCGGATTCCCGGTCAGCCACGTCAGAAAATCACCGGTTCGTTCCAAAAGCTGTTCTATACTCTCCCCGCCTTCCGGCGCCTCATACTGCTCCGGATGCAAAAAAAACTGCTGCATTTTCCGAGTCGTTTCCGGATCACCGGAATTTTTCACCGGCCGGCCCTCCAAACTTCCAAAACTGATCTCCTGAATTCTCTCATCGGTAACTATCGAAATATTTCTGTCACCGGTCACCAGCCTGGCTGTTTCCAGCGCCCGTCCCAGCGGACTGGAAATTACACCGGAAAACGGGACCTCCCTTAAGGAGCCCCCCGTTTCCACTGCCAGCTTTTTTCCATTTTCATTCAGAGAAATATCCGTCTGTCCCTGGAGAAGTCCCAGCTTGTTCCACTGGGTTTCTCCATGACGTATGATATATAGCTTCATAATTTCATCTCCATTTAGGAACGGATTTCGATACCCATGGCTTCCATTCCGTTCCAGATCTTCTTCATGGCCGCTGTGATATCCGCTTCTTCCAGAGTACGGTCCTTTGCACGGAAGGTAATGGAATATGCCATGGATTTGAAACCCGGTTTGATCTGAGCGCCTTCGTAAATATCGAACAGATGATAGCTCTCCAGGATTTTTCCGCCCCTCTGCTCAATAACCGCCTCGATCTGACCGGCCAGGATCTTTTTGGGAACCACCATGCTGATATCTCTGGTCACTGCCGGATAGCGGGCAATTCCCGTATATTTACGGTCAAAGGTAGCCATCTCCACTACCTGAGGCATATCCAGTACTGCAACATACGTCTTTTCTCCCAGGCCGTAATTGCTCATCACTTCCGGATGAACTTCACCCAGATATCCGATCTTTTTGCCTTTATAAATGATATCCGCCTGGCGTCCCGGATGAAGGAACGGCTTTTTATCCGACGGATCATAGGTTTTCTTTTCTTTCATGCCGGCCTGATCCAGAAATTCCTCTGCCACACCCTTCATGGTGAAGAAATCCCCTTCTCCATACATACCCAGCGTGAACTGCATTCTCTCATCCGGAAGCTCGGTCAGCGGAAGCTGCTTTGGAAGATAGATATTGCCCAGCTCGTAGAGACGGACGTCTTTATTTCTGTGGTTGTAGTTAAATGCCAGAGAAGACAGCATTCCATTGAGAGGAACCGTTCTCATGATGCTGAAATCCTCTCCCAGCGGATTGCTGATCTGTATCGCCTGACGCAGAGAAGAATCTGCCGGCAGCAGCAGCTTGTCAAATACCTTCGGGCTTTCAAAGGAATAGCTCATGCCCTGAGAGAAGCCGCAGAATTCCGCCACCTCCCTTGCCAGTGTCTCCAGACGCATCTTCATCGGCTTCTTTCCGGTGGTTGCTTCTCCTGAAGGCAGTGTGGTAGGAATATTGGCATATCCATAAAATCTGGCTACCTCCTCTGCCAGATCCGCGGTGCAAAAAATATCATGGCGGAAGGTAGGAGCTACGATTTCATTCGTGCTCTCATCGTAGGCCAGATCAATTTTCTTAAAATAGCCCAGCATATCTTCTTTGGAAATATCGGTTCCCAAAAGCCGGTTGATGCGTTCCGGCTCCAGCTTCACACGAACCGGTTCTTTCACCTTACTGTATACATCCACCATGCCCCCTACTACCTCTCCCGCTCCCAGTTCTTCGATCAACTGGCAGGCCCGGTCAATGGCATCCTTTGCGTTGTTTGGATCCAGCCCTTTTTCAAATTTGCCGGAGGCATCGGTGCGAAGACCGATCCGTTTGGAAGACAGACGGATGTTGGTTCCGTCAAAGCAGGCCGCCTCAAACAGCATGGTTTTGACGCTGTCCGTGATCATGGAATTTTCTCCGCCCATGATGCCTGCGATACCGATGGATTTTTCTCCGTCGCAGATCATCAGTACATTTTCATCCATCTGACGTTCCTGATCATCCAGCGTTACGAATTTTTCTCCTGCCTTTGCCCGGCGCACGATGATCTCATGACCGGAAATGGTATCGTAGTCAAATGCGTGCATCGGCTGTCCATATTCTTCCATCACATAATTTGTGATATCCACGATATTGTTGATGGGGCGGATGCCTGCAGATGCCAGTCTTCTCTGCATCCACTCAGGAGAGGGAGCCAGCCTGATATTTTTCACCAGCCTTGCGCAGTATCTCGGACACAGATCCGGATCCTGCACGGTTACCTTCACGTAATCATGGACATCTTCGTCATTTCCGGCAGCCGTCACCACCGGCGGATAAAATTCTTTTCCGAAGGTAGCCGCCGCTTCTCTGGCAATACCAATCACACTGAAGCAGTCCACCCGGTTGGATGTAATCTCGTATTCAAAGTTCACATCATCCAGTCCAAGGGCCTCGATGGCACTGCTGCCCACCACTGCATCCTCCGGAAAAATATAGATGCCGTTCTCCGGAGCTTCCGGATACATATCTCTGGTGGAACCCAGCTCCTCAATGGAGCACATCATGCCATTGGATTCGATTCCTCTCAGTTTTCCCTTTTTAATTCGAATGCCGCCGGGAGTCATCTTTCCGTCGTGGCCGCCCGCCACACGTCCGCCGTCCAAAACCACCGGTACTTTATCTCCCTCTTTTACATTCGGGGCTCCTGTTACGATCTGAGTTACCTCATTTCCCACATTTACCTGACAGATAATCAGCTTATCCGCATCCGGATGGGCCTCAATCTTTTCAATCTGTCCGATCACAATCTTTTCCAGATCCGCATCTGCTTTCGTATATCCTTCTACCTTGGTCCCGCTCAGAGTCATTGCATCTGTATATTCCTGTGCAGTCACATCCAGTTCTGGAACATAGGCTTTCACCCATGATAATGTTGTATTCATTTATTCTTCCTCCATCTTAAATATCAAGCCATCTGCCCATTCCAAATTTATCTTGGATGAATGGGCCATCGCAATACTAAAACTGCTTCAGGAAACGATAGTCGTTTTCATACAGCAGACGCATATCATCAATTTCATATTTCAGCAATGCAATACGTTCCAGGCCCACACCGAAAGCGAAACCGGTGTATTCTTTCGGATCAATGCCGCACATCTCAAATACATGAGGGTGCACCATGCCGCAGCCCAGGATTTCAATCCATCCGCTGCCCTTGCAGAAACGGCATCCCTTGCCGCCGCACTTGAAACAGGAAACATCCATCTCCGCGCTCGGCTCTGTAAACGGGAAGTGATGGGGACGGAATTTTGTCTTTGTCTCTTCCCCGAACAGCTCTTTTGCAAATTCTTCCAGTGTGCCTTTCAGATCCGCAAAGGTAATATTTTTATCAATAACCAGTCCCTCGATCTGATGGAAGGAAGGAGAATGAGTCGCATCCACTTCATCAGAACGGAATACACGCCCCGGAGAAATCATACGGATCGGGAGCCTGCCCTGCTCCATGGTACGTGCCTGTACCGGCGAGGTCTGGGTACGCAGCACAATATCCTTTGTGATATAGAAGGTATCCTGTTCATCCTTTGCCGGATGATTTGCAGGAATATTCAGCTTTTCAAAATTGTACTCATCGTATTCGATTTCCGGTCCTTCTATCTCTTCATAGCCCATACCGATAAAGATACGTTCTACCTCTTCCTGAGCGATGATATTGGGATGACGGTGACCAATGGTATTTTTCTTTGCCGGCAAAGTGACATCGATCACTTCCCGTTCCATCTGAAGCTCTCTGGCCCTGGCTTCCAGTTTTGCCCTGGTCTCTTCCAGATGCTGTTCAATCTTTGCTCTGGTCTCATTTACCATCTGTCCCACCAGAGGACGTTCCTCCGGTTTTACATCCTTCATTCCTTTCAGAACTGCAGTCAGTTCACCTTTTTTTCCCAGAAAAGCTACGCGGACATCGTTTAATTTTTCCAGTCCGTCCGCTTCCTGAATACGGCTCATAGCCTGATCTACGATTGCCTGAAGTTTATCTTTCATAATATCTCCTTTCAAAACCCTTCTTTTCTTACCGTTAATAAAAGTATGCCGGGCAACAAAAAAGCTCCGCCCTGTATTTCATAGGGACGAAGCATAATTTCCGTGGTACCACCCTGATTCCCGCTTCCGCAGGCACTCATTCCATGCATAACGCGCACAAAACGTCATTCTCTACTTCCAGACGGATTTCTCCTGTTCAGGGTGCCTTCTGTTTCAAAAATGAAGCTCCGGTGGGAATTTCAAAAATTATCTGAACCCGAAAATGCTTTCAGCCAGTGACATTTTCTCTCTGATGGAATATAATTTTCTACTGTACACCTTCCATGCTTTTCACTCAATTTTTAATTCCTTTTCAGTTTAACACACTTTTTCATTCTGTCAAGCTATAAAGTGACATCAAAACTGGCCTTATTTTCCAGATATGCGTTGATTTCCGCTCCCAGGAACCAGAGGTACATGCAAAAGTACAGCCACAGCATAGCTACCACCAGCGTCACCAGCCCTCCGTAGATCACGGACATATTCTTAGCATAGCTTAAATAGATGTTAAAGAAATACGAAAAAGTGCACCAGGATAAGGTGGCAAATATGGCTCCCGGAAACTGGCTGAAATACCGCCGTTTCCGGTTGGGCAAAAACACATACAGGGAATTAAATATAACGGTGATCAAACACAGCGCGATCAGCGTCTGCAGATAGATCATCAGTTTTTCCATCTTCGCCAGAAGTGGAAAGATACTGCTTAAAAAGCTTTGAAACCGGAATCCGAATACCAGGATCATAATCGCCAGAATCAGGGCCGCCACCATAAGAACCGTATAAAAAGAAGCGCGGAAACGAAGCAGAAAGTAATTTCGGTTCTCTGACAGCTTGTGTATATTGTTCAGTCCGTTTGTCAGACCGATCATCATCTTTCCGGCCACCCACAAAAGAGAAACTGCTGCAAAGGATACCAGTGTCACGGAACCCCTATAGACATTTTCCACCACCTCGTTCACCGTCTCCATCATGCCGGCATTTAAAATATTGGACAGCACCTCCATCACATTCTCCTGAGAAAGCGGCGTATACTGCAGCAGAGTAAACAACAGCATCAATACCGGCACTGCACTCATGATGCAGTAAAAGCTGGCCTGAGCCGCATACACATCAATCCGGTCGTATTTTATTTTTTTTTGAAAAGTAAAAATCAACTGAATTATTTTATTTTTCGTCTTCACTCTATTCTATCCTCAGTAGCTTTCCTTCTAATCTCTGCGCCTCCCGCCCGGTCAAATTCCTCCAAGCTGTGCATCTCTATAATAAAACTTTAAAATGTCCTCACAGTTTTTTCCTGACAGGGCCATACATTTTGCTCCGTTTTGAGACAGACCATTTCCATGCCCATATCCGCCGCCCAGGAGGACATATTCCCCGCTCTGCTGCTTTATCTCGAACCAGGCGCTCGGCAGCAGTCCCGGTGCGCTCACACTGCTTCCATCCTGCAAAATGACATCACAGCTTTTTGGTGTCAGCACCGCCCTGATATCATATTCTCCCAAAACCGTAAGCCTGCTTTGGCTGCCTTCGATCAAAAGCTCCTCCGCCCGCCCGTTTTCCAGCCTGCGGGTTATGTCAAGACCGATGATCTCCCCGGGATCCTTCATCTGAAGATCCGCCAGATTATCACGAACTTCCTCCGGTGCAATCTGCGTACTCCACCGGTACCAGACCTCCTCTGACTCCAGATCCGTTTTTCTCGGTTCTTCAATAAACTTTTCAAAATCCGCCTCTGCCGACAGTCCGTCTTCTTCCTGCGCTCCGCTGGAGGTGGAATAATAAAAGACCTCAGCCATGGAAGAATTATTTTTCAGCACAATGCCTGCTGTTTCTTTCACCGCATCCATTGTCTTATTATTTTTTTCATAATTATTATACACTTGAAACGCAGTGCTGTCATCCAGATCCGCCCCATAATTTTCAGTTTTTTCTTTTTTCATCTCATTTATGGCGTAAGTACGGGCACAGATGGCCTGGGCTTTCAGCGCTTCCTCCGGAAATGACGCTGACATTTCACTGGACAGGACACTGGGAAGATAATCCTCCAGAGGAAGTTCATTAATTACCAAAAATCCCTGCTCCTCCTTATGAACCTCCAGGGTACCGGTATAGGCCGGCTGTTCCTGTCCCCGCAGCAGATCCGGCAGGACAAGCTTTCCTTCCGCCTCTTTCGGTTCAATCAGAAGTTCCGTTCCCTCCGTCATTGTGATCACCTGTCCTGCGGGACAGCATCTCTTGCTTTTATTTTCTGTCACATAAAATTCTGTTGTTCCGGTCACCCGAAAAGAACTGTGATATTTCCCGGCAAAGTTATCATTTCTTATCAAAACCCGAATCATACGATCTTCTGTCTTACCTTGCAGTGCTGCTGCGTTTCCTGCTTTTGCTGCGTTTTCTGCTTCCGTTTTGTTCTCTACTTTCGTTTCGTTTTCTGCTTTCGCAGCGTTTCCTGCTTCCGCTGCGTTTCCTGCTTCCGCTGCGTTTCCTGCATCCGTTTCATTCTCTGCATCCGCTGCGTTCTCTGCTTCCGCATCTGCCTTTGTTTCCGTTCTTTCTTTTAGGTTCATCTCCTGCTCCAAAACTCTCCCCGCAGATGTTTTCTCATTTTCATAATCCTTCCTGTAACAGCTCAGCAGGGCAAGACCACATATGCAGAGCGCCGCGCCCGTCCAGATTGATCGTTTGATACCGCCTCATCCGCCTTTTCTGATTTAGAGAACCAATGGATTTCTATATAAAAACTGATCCGCAAACAGTCTGATATTCACCATTTCAAAAACAGTATATGAAAAGAGGGCATATAATATGCCCTCTTTTCAATACCCAGAATGCCGTTTCCCCTATTTTGACTCCTAGCAAAGCTAGGTGGGTAACCGCAGCTATTTTCTCTGTTTTCCTCTGCGAACGGAGGCCTGACATCGAAAACAGCGATATAAGAATCCCATAAAAGTAAATGTAGGTTCAAAATAAAGGGAGTGTCGCACATCCCAGGCAGCCGTTTTTTCTTTTTTGTTTGTTGCTTTCTTTAGTTATTATACCCCAGTATATGTTATTTGACAATAAAAAATTCTGTAATATTACGGAATCAAAAACCGCGGCGATTTTAACAACCGCCGCGGCAAATAATTAAAACTTAAGCTTTTGGTCCGGCAGCAACCAGCGCTTTACCTGCTGCATTTCCTTCGTATTTTGCAAAGTTCTTTACAAAACGGTTTGCAAGATCTTTTGCTTTTGTCTCCCATTCAGAAACATCTGCATAAGTATCACGAGGATCAAGGATCTTCGGATCTACGCCAGGAAGCTCAGTCGGAACCTCGAAATCAAAGAAAGGAATTTCTTTGGTCGGAGCTTTTGTAATAGAACCATCCAGGATTGCATCAATGATACCACGGGTATCACGGATAGAGATACGTTTTCCAGTGCCATTCCATCCTGTGTTAACCAGGTATGCTTTTGCACCGCTCTTTTCCATTTTCTTAACCAGCTCTTCTGCATATTTGGTAGGATGCAGTTCCAGGAATGCCTGGCCGAAGCAAGCGGAGAAAGTAGGAGTAGGTTCCGTAATTCCACGCTCGGTACCAGCAAGTTTTGCTGTGAAACCGGACAGGAAGTAGTATTTTGTCTGTTCCGGAGTCAGAATGGATACCGGAGGAAGAACTCCAAATGCATCTGCTGACAGGAAGATTACGTTCTTTGCTGCAGGAGCTGCAGAAACCGGACGAACGATGTTTTCAATGTGATTGATCGGATAAGAAACACGGGTATTCTCGGTTACGCTTTTATCGTTGAAATCGATCTTGCCATTCTCATCCAGAGTAACATTCTCCAGAAGAGCATCTTTTCTGATTGCATTGTAGATGTCAGGCTCAGAATCTTTGTCCAGATTGATAACTTTAGCGTAGCATCCGCCTTCGAAGTTAAATACGCCGTTGTCATCCCAGCCATGCTCGTCATCACCGATCAGAAGACGCTTCGGATCTGTTGACAGGGTTGTCTTGCCGGTTCCGGAAAGACCAAAGAAGATAGCTGTATTTTCGCCATTTTTATCTGTGTTTGCAGAGCAGTGCATGGAAGCGATGCCCTTCAGCGGCAGATAGTAGTTCATCATGGAGAACATACCTTTTTTCATTTCTCCGCCGTACCATGTGTTTACAATAACCTGCTCGCGGCTGGTAATGTTGAACATAGCAGCAGTTTCGGAGTTCAGACCTAATTCTTTGTAATTTTCTACTTTTGCTTTGGAAGCATTGTATACGATGAAATCAGGTTTAAAGTTTTCCAGTTCTTCGTCGGTCGGGATGATGAACATATTTTTTACAAAATGTGCCTGCCATGCCACTTCAACGATAAAACGGATTGCCATTCTGGTATCATGATTTGCACCGCAGAATGCATCTACAACGAAAAGTCTTTTGCCTGAAAGTTCTTCCTGTGCAATTTTCTTAACTGCATCCCATGCTTCCTGGCTTGCCGGATGGTTATCATTCTTGTATTCATCAGAAGTCCACCATACGGTATCTTTTGAATTTTCATCCATAACGATGAATTTGTCTTTCGGTGAACGTCCTGTGTAAATACCAGTCATAACATTGACTGCGCCAAGCTCACTCACCTGTCCTTTTTCATATCCTTCCAGACTTGGGTTGGTCTCTTCCTCAAATAAGGTGTCAAAAGAAGGATTGTATACGATTTCTGTAGTTCCAGTAATTCCATACTGAGTCAAATCAACATTTGCCATCTTGCATTAAACCTCTCTTTCTATTATTAGCAGCTAAAATATAACCTGTGCCAAATGTGTCAATCATCCATTGAACCCGAAGATTAACTCCATTTCGACTGCATTATCTCATAATCGTATAAAAATGTCAATCCGTTTTCGACAAAACCTTAACAAGCTTTGACGAAATTTCAGCGAAATTTTAATTTTATTTCTTTCATATTTTTTTCATGGTTTTTCTGCTCCATTTATGATATTATGTTAACAAAATGTTTTTTTCTTGTTGACCAAAGTAATACCAGCAATACTTAAGGAGGCGCAGCATGAGCAACCAGTACTACTCTGAAATCACACCCGATATTCTGAATCTTTCAAAACAGTGTACTTCTGTCAGTTACATTGATCCTGTCCTGTACACGAAATATGACGTAAAACGCGGTCTGCGCGATCTGAACGGCAAAGGTGTGACCGCCGGCCTGACAGAGATCTCTGCTGTCATGGCAAAGAAAAATGTGGATGGAAAAGAAATTCCCTGCGATGGACAGTTGTTTTACCGCGGACAGAACGTGGAAAAGCTGGTGTGGGGATTTGCCCGCGAAGGACGTTTCGGTTACGAGGAAATTGCCTATCTTCTGCTATTCGGATCGCTGCCGGATGAGAAACAGCTTAAGAATTTTTCAGTTATTCTTTCGAACTACCGAACTCAGCTCCCCACCCATTTCGTAAGAGATATTATCATGAACGCACCCAGTCAGGATATGATGAATGTGCTGGCCAGAGGCGTTTTGACTCTCTATGCCTATGATGACCAGGCCGATGATATTTCCATTCCAAATGTGCTGCGTCAGTGCCTGCAGTTGATCAGTATGCTGCCCTTGATTTCCGTCTTCGGATATCAGACATATCAGCACTACTATAATGGAAAAAGCCTGTACATTCACACCCCGCAGCCGGAGCTTTCCTTTGCCGAGAACATCCTGCATCTGCTGCGCAAGGACGGGAAGTATACCGATCTGGAGGCTCATCTGCTGGACATCGCACTGGTTCTGCACATGGAGCACGGCGGTGGTAACAACTCCACCTTTACCACTCATGTGGTATCCTCTTCCGGTACCGATACCTACTCCTCTTTTGCAGCCTCCTTAGGCTCACTGAAGGGTCCAAGGCACGGCGGCGCTAATATCAAGGTCATCAAGATGATGGCTGATCTGCAGGAGCAGGTACATGACTGGAAGGATGAGGACGAGATCAGGAAATATCTGAGAGCTGTTTTGAATCGGGATGCCTTCGATCATTCCGGACTGATCTATGGAATCGGTCATGCTGTCTATTCCCTTTCTGATCCCCGTGCCGTCATTTTGAAATCTTTCGTGGAACGTCTTTCCCAGGAAAAGGGACGTGCAGAAGAATTTCACCTTTACAATCTGGTGGAACGCCTCGCTCCGGAGGTCATTTCTGAGAAGGCTACCATCTATAAAGGTGTCAGTGCCAACGTGGACTTTTACAGCGGTTTTGTTTACAGTATGCTTAACCTTCCCCTGGAGCTGTATACCCCTATCTTTGCCATTGCACGTACCGTAGGCTGGAGTGCACACCGCATCGAGGAGCTGGCAAACAACGGAAAAATCATTCGTCCTGCCTATCTTAGCATTTCCAAAGAACAAGAATATACTCCCCTCAAAAATCGATGATTTTCGTCATAAAAAAGGAACCTGCCGGACAGTATTCCTATCCGGACAGGTTCCTTTTTTATCTCATAGTAACTTGTGCTCTGGCTATTTCTGACTGCTTACCAGAACAGCTTCTCCGCTTTCTTCACCGCCATGATAAACCAGATGATCACAACAATAAAAAGAACAACAAATGCCAGGTATAACCGGCTGTCAATCGGGCCGACAAAATCCTGATACAGCCCCAGGCCCCCGCTCAAGGTAGCTACAATACCGAAAATCAGAGTCCTCGGTCCCATGAATTTTTTGTAGCCTTCCAGATCCTTGCACTTCTTCGGCTCTGTATTCTGTGGAACCAGTACGCCTTTTTTTATTTCATTCTTTGCCATCAGCAGATAATATACATAAATAATATATAACCCACATCCAAATACAATGACGTCCATTAATCCAAATACTGAATTTGTATCCATTCTTATCCTCCAACCTGACTATTCGTATGCCGGACTTTCACCGGCGTTTCTTTTATTTTTCAATTTTTAAAATCTTTTTCACAATAGCTTTCATACCGGATACCTCTGCCACAGTATCGTGCAGCACCGGTGCAGTTCGTATTTCTTCGATCGCCGCCGGAACTCTGGTACCGGACAATACGCTCAACTGATCCACCAGTTCGAAGTCTGTCATGGAAGCATATTTCGGATCGATGGCGTCCATCACGCTGCGGGTAAATTTGTAAGGGCTGGCGGTAGAAGCAATCACTGTCTTTCTTGTATCACCGGTCTCTTCTCTGTATTTGCGGTATACTTTGGAAGCCACTGCGGTATGAGTATCCAGCACATATCCGGTCTCGCGGTATACCCTGGCAATCTCATCGGCAGTCTCTTTCTCTGTCGCATAGCTGCCGTAAAAGCCATCCAGCTTTTCCTTCATCTCTTCTGTAATTTCATATCTGCCATCGCTGGTCAGCGCCTGCATCAACTGCCTGGTTTTCTCTGCATCGTTTCCGGCAATGCGGTAAATCAGACGCTCCAGATTGCTGGAGATCAGAATATCCATGGACGGTGATGTGGTAAGGATAAATTCACGGTTCCGATCATAGGCCCCCGTATGAAAGAAATCCACCAGCACCTTATTGTCATTGGATGCGCAGATCAGCCGGTCAATCGGCAGTCCCATGTTCTTTGCATAATAAGCAGCCAGGATATTGCCGAAGTTTCCGGTGGGAACCACCACATTCATCTTCTCGCCTGCTTTCAGTTCTCCATTCGCCAGCATCCTGCCATATGCATATACATAGTATGCGATCTGAGGAACCAGACGTCCGATGTTGATGGAATTTGCTGAAGAGAACTGATATCCGGCTTCCTCCATCTCTTCCTTCAGCGCCTGATCACCAAAAATATGTTTTACCCCTGTCTGGGCATCATCAAAGTTTCCCTTGATTGCCACTACATATGTATTGTTTCCCTTCTGGGTAACCATCTGTTTTTCCTGGATCGGGCTTACACCATCCCTGGGATAAAATACAATAATCTTTGTCCCCGGCACATCTGCAAATCCGGCCAGAGCTGCTTTCCCGGTATCTCCGGAGGTCGCTGTCAGGATAACGATATCATTCTTTACCTGATTTTTCTTCGCCGCCGTGGTCATCAAATGAGGCAGAATCGAAAGTGCCATATCCTTAAATGCAATGGTAGCTCCGTGGAACAGCTCCAGATACCATGCTCCGTCCGCAGCCTTTAACGGTGCGATTTCCGGTGTATCGAATTTTTTATCATAGGCACTGTTAATACAATGCTTCAATTCCTCTTCTGTAAAGTCAGTCAGAAACAGCTTCAACACTTCATACGCAGTTTCCTGATAAGTCATTCCCGGAAGTGCCTCCAGACCAGTCTCCAGCTTCGGAATCGAATCCGGTACAAATAATCCCCCGTCCTCTGCCAGACCCTGCAGAATAGCCCGTGATGCACTGACAGCCACTTCATGATTTCTTGTGCTTCTATATAACAGTTCCATTCATTCAACCTCTCTCTTTTTTAAGTATTCGGTATCGTTGTTTCCCGTCTGATATAGCGAAATGCTATACTAGTATAGCATACAAAAAAGAGTTTGCCAAGGCATAGTCTTGGCAAACTCTTTTCTTGAAAACTCTTTTCTCTTATTCACAGTATTCTTTGAATGTATAGTATTCATGACCGCCATACTCAAGCAGCTTGACAAGAGAGGTATCGAACCACTCTACATTTCTCGATGCGGCGGAATTCCTCGCAATGAAAAACAGCGCCCCCTGTGAATTGTCTTCTCCGGCTAATGCCCGTTCTACTGCTTCCATCGTGGAATCCGTAATGGCACAGGAACTGATTCTTCCATCCTCTGTAGGAGAAAACTGTGCAGAGCCTTCTACACTCTGCCATACAACGTCGTAGATCGTATCTGGGAAATGCGAATCTTTTACCCGGTTTAAAACCACATTGGCTACCAATAATTTGCTAAGGACATCTCCGCCGGTGGCTTCCGCTTCCACTACCTGAAGCAGAGTTTCATATTCCTCCAACGGCATTTGATTCTTTTCTACAGCCTGCAGCGCATCATATCCAAGCTCGCCTGCTTTTTGTATTCCATCAGAAAATGCATATCGATTTACTGCATTTCTGTTTACTTTATTTGTCCCTACCAGTATTTCTTCATTCGCACTTGCCACGTCTTTCAATCTTCCCGCCCGTGAATACTCTTCCATGCTGGCGACACCATTCACTACTCCCATCAGTCCTGCCTGAAGTCTGCTCTCTTCCGAAGCTGACACATGGTTCACAGCATATACCACGCTCTGTCCCGTCATATCAAACTCTGAAATCCCCAAAGAAATTACTCCAATCAGCAAAACACCTGACATGATAAGTGCAGCATCTCTGATGTGCCGTTTAAAACTGCATTTCCGATTACGCAGGCGTCTTTCCAATACGTTAACTAATAGATTCATAAGCTCTCCTAATTGATCTAATAGCATCTCCCCGTACTATAAAATTGGATATTACGTGTCCCCCCTTATATTCATACCGCCTCTGCAACGTATCTGCATTATAAAAAATTTTTTCCGGCGTGTCAATAGGAATTTCATATTTTCGTAACATATTACAGAAAGCTTTTTTGTATTTTTACCAAATTATATGTTTATCACAAATTTTTCGCTATTATTCTCATTATTTTTGTCTGTTTTTACGTTTTTATTTTATTCATTTTCGTCATTATTAACTCGTCTTTTTCCTCTGTTTTAGTAGTTTATTCGACATTAAACGCTATTTTCGGCACTGTTTTTGTTGAAATCGATACTTTGTAATATTTCTGTAATATTTTGTGGGTTTTGGGGGGACGGTTCTTGGGGACGGTTCTTGAGGGGACGGTTCTTTGCTGTTTTGGGGAACGGTTCTTGGCGGGGGTTCTTGGGGATGGTTCTTGGGGACGGTTCTTTTGTCCCCACAAAAAAGGAGATGTTCTTTGCTTTCTGTATTTTCCAGAAGCAAAGACATCTCCTTTGTTTTGTTTTTTTATTCTTTTTTGTCGTTTTTTATTCTGTGACCTCTTCTATATCTGCTTCGGAAACATCCTCTTGCGCCAGCTCCGTTTCACTGCCCGGCTGTTTGTCTTCCGGTTTTTCACCCTTCGGTGCGCCGTTTTCCTGCCCGGCAAAATGAATCGTGATCATAGCTGCATTGCCGTCCGCATCCAGTGTGACGGTCACAATATCGCCTTCTGCAAGTTCAGAGATATCGCAGGCTTCTGTTTCCAAAGCCATCTCAGGCGCGGCATTTTCGCTGTCAAATCCAGATACTGCTTCGGCAGATGCTTCTGCACTCGCATCGGCTGCAGCCTCTTCTGCGGATGCTTCTGCACTTGCATCGGCTGTGCTCTCTTCTGCGGATGCTTCTGCACTCGCATCGGCTGTGGCCTCTTCCGTGGATGCTTCTGCACTTGCATCAGCTCCTTCTTTCGGAACTTCCGGTGCGATTTCGCGATATACCAGGGTATCCTCTGTAATTGCTATGGTTTTTTCTTCACCGGTGAGATCAAGCTTGGATGGAGCGCCTTCCCCTGCATCTGCCGGCGCCGCTTCCTTCCCTGCATCCCCTGGCACTGCCTCACTGCCCGCTTCCGCCGGGACTGCTTCACCGTCTTCCGCTTCCATTGCTGCTTCACTGCCGGCATTTTCCGGTGCTGCTTCGCTGCTCGCTTCCGTTGAAACTGCTTCACCGTCTTCCGCTTCCATTGCTGCCTCACTGCCGGCATTTTCAGATTCTGCCTCACTGCCCGCTTCCGCCGGGACTGCCATTGGCTGGCCCATACCGCCTTTTAAGGTTCCTACTGCAACCGTTATACTGTCCTAATCTATCGTCTTCACCTCACCGACAATATCCTCTGCGGAAACTGCATTGACAGCGCCTGCCTCTGTTTCCGCAGCAGCTTCCTGCACCGCCTCCGTTTCTGTTGTAGCAGTCGCTTCTGCAAATACCGCCATTGGAGAGATTGCCAAAGTGCATCCCAACATAATCGCCAAATATTTTTTCTTCATAATTTTCAAGTCCTCACTTTCTGCTTCATCTTTAAAACAGTTATCACTATAATTCTAAAATGTGTTGGACTTGTGAAAAAAATCAGAAGTAAATGTGAAGACATTGGTAATTATTTCCTAATATCTCTGTCTATGGCGATACCCGGTAATCTTAATCACCCCGATCAGCGGAATCCATCCGGAAAGATACCCCAGAACCTTTACATCATTCACATCCCGGCCTTCCAGCCTGCTGTATACGGAAGTAAAACTGCTTCCCAGACAAAGGATGGTAAACAGCACCTCCAGCAGGCTTCCCACCCGTGACACTCTGGATAAGAGAAGCGCCACAAACGGCCAGAAGCGGAACAGATCCGTCTGAATCCTCTGTCCGATCAGATAAATGCTGGTAAATCCATCTCCGTCATCCATCGCTCCCGCCAGAGCAAAGTAGCGGAAAAATGGCAGCCATGCCAGCCAGGGCCAGCGGTAGTTTGACCGCTGTAGCAGCCAGTAAAACTCCACCGACTGCCAGATATAAAACAGCAGGCCGAACCCGCCGACAATTAGCCACACCATGAGTGAAATGGACCCTGCCAGTAAAGTACAAAATAACGTAATCATTCCTAAAACCTCTTTTCCTGTCTTATCGACTATTGTAAATTAATTTATACTGCAGTTAAGCCTAAAAAAAAGGAACACTTTATATCTTGTCATCAGCCGAAGGCCGATGACCTGCGCACACTTCAGTGTGCTTCTTATTATATCACTACACTTTATAATTTTACAATACCCATACGGATTTCATTTTGGGCAGTTTCCGTCCCTATACAACAAGCAAGTGCCTTCGGCGCCTCAACTCCCCTAGCCCCTCATTCATGAGGGGAATTAGAGGCTTTCTTTTTCTTTCCTTTTCCCCTATAATACTCCTATGAACATATTGCAACAGATTTTCAAAGAACATTATGAGGAAATTCAATATATCCCCTATCCTCGCCCTGTTGTCATGGAAAACATTGAGAAGATGGTAAATTGTGGGGATTTTTGTGAAAGTGTTATAATCTGAATGGATTAATTTAACAATTTGTTAAGGAGTAGAAAAATGCATTATGTTAAAGCAAAAGGGATATTATCTTCGAAAAACGGAATGAATTTATACCGCGGGTGTTCTCACGGGTGTATTTACTGTGATTCTAGAAGTAATTGCTACCATATGGAACACGACTTTGAGGATATAGAGGTGAAAGAAAACGCTATTGAGCTATTAGAAAATACGCTCAAACACAAACGGAAAAGATGTATGATAGGTACAGGCTCTATGACAGATCCCTATATTCCCTTAGAAATAGAAATTGGTAATGTCAGAAAAGCCTTATCTATAATAGAGAAATATGGCTTTGGTTTTACAGTCATTACAAAATCAAACCGTATTCTGCGAGATATAGACCTATTGCAAAAGATAAATGAAAAGACAAAATGTGTAGTACAAATGACCCTAACTACTTATGATGATGGTTTATGTAGGAAAATCGAGCCTAATGTTAGTACAACAAGCGAACGTTTTGAAGTTTTAAAGAAATTGCGTGATGTGGGAATCCCTACGGTTGTTTGGCTTACTCCAATCTTACCATTTATCAACGATACAGAGGAGAATATTTCGGGTATATTAGATTTGTGTATTGAAGCAGAGGTTTACGGTGTGATTTGTTTCGGCATGGGGTTAACGCTTAGAGATGGAAATAGAGAGTATTTTTATAAACAGTTAGACCGTCTGTTTCCAAGCTTGAAAGAAAGATATATTCAAAACTATGGAAATCAATATATTATTAATAGTCTAAACAATAATGAACTTATGAACTTGTTTTGCCAAAAGTGTAACAGTAATGGAATCGTACATAACAATGACCAAATATTCCGTTATTTGTTTGAGTTTGAGGATAAAGCGCAAGAAAAGCAATTGAATTTATGGGATTTATAAGTGACCGAGAGACATACACGATTGGAAATAATATACATACAGCAAATAATATCCATGTAGTAATTATAGACACACTATAAAAGGCATATGCAGAGAAAAGTATGCCTTTTATAATGTGTCTATTTATTAATTATTTTCGGAATCTGTAGATCATCCATCAGAATCTCACCATGTAAATTAGAAAGTTCCAGATACTTCACTTACATTCGATCTAGCAGCAATTGAGAAAACTCATCAATGTCTTCAGGAGAGCCCTGTTTGAGCAAGCCACATTTAGCACACAATAAATAGGCACGGGATGTACGCTCGCCACGTAAGAACATATTTTGGAATTCCCACAAAAGGGTACTGTCCCACACCCGTCGTGGAGATGAGAAAACATCTAGTTCACGTCCAAGCAGCATTGAATGGTTCCAGTCAAAGCGGCAAAGGCTATAAGAACCATCAGAGTTAATTGCCATTTCATAAAAGACATATGGGCAAACGCAGACTTCTTTAATCTCATTACCCAGAAGCCCCACAGCTTCATTGACTGTCACTTTATCCTGCTTGAACTTAGGCCAATAGTCGATGATATGCTCCACCGAAATACCGTCGGTGATATTTCCAAAGGTGGCGTAAAATTGTTGCTCCTGTGCTTCTGTTAAAATATCGCCATTGATTTTAATATTCATTTCACACTGTTTTCGATGCTCATAGAAGAATGTAATATTTTTGACAAAGGTATCATAATCGATATTGTAACGGGAAAAATCTTGATATTGTGCTGCATTGACTCCCTCTATTGAAATATTAATACGGTCAAGCCCTGCATCGATAATTTGTAAACTTAGTTCCGGGGTGAGCAGAGAAGCGTTGGTGGTTGTGTCCACCCGTTCACAAAATCCTGACTCCTTTGCATAGCGTACCATCTCCGGAAAGTGCGGATTCAGCAATGGCTCTCCATCCTTATACAGACGTATAACCTTTATTTTATCCTTGAAATCACCCATTCCATCAATCAGTACTTTGTATAATCCAAAATCCATTGGCCCGTGACCGCGACCGGTCGTTTTTTTCAGAAGCGCGCCATCCCCGGAGGGACAAAATTTGCAGTGAAAATTACATGTATCGCAGGGGTCAATATAAACAACATAGGGGGTTCGTAGCGGCAGTGCGTCTTTTAGTTCCTCCCGGTCGTGCAAATCAATGCGTGGCTTTAATTTTGCGCTCATTTGCATAGCTTATTGATTCCTTTCTCTTAAAATATAATCTATTAGTATATTTTAGTTGCTAAAATATAATTTGTCAATATTTATTTTAGCAGCTAAACAAAAAGAGAGGAAACCAATTTATACTTTGGTTATTCATTTGGTAGATTTTCCATATAAAGATTCAAAAAGTCCAAAATGGCAATGCGTTGGTCTGCGGTAAGCGTGCTCAAATAATCTTCTATGGATTGATAAGCTTTTGTATGGAAGCGGTCGTGGGCTTGCTCGGCTGTGCGGCCAAGAGCAGTCAGCCTAATATACACAGATTTTTGGTTCCCCTCTATCTTAAACTTTTCGACTAGTCCCTTTTTCAGAAGTTTATCCGTTATTTGCGTTACGGCACCGTTGGTAATGCCCAATGCTTTGGAGAGTGCATTTGCGTTTATAGGTTCATGGGCTCCGATAGCTTCGATGGTATGGATTTCAGAGGGATATAATTGTATCCCCACGCCAAAGTCTCGTACACATTTGCTGGTTTTGTTCATAGCATTAGTAATTCCTATGACTTTTTCTAAGATTTCATTATGCTGTTTCATCATCACACCACCTGTTTTTGAATTAAGTTTAGCTCATAAATAATATTGTGTCAATTTCTTATGATTTTTCATAATTTGTATTACGTAATTTTCCTTTGAACCAAATCACACACGCGGACGGTTTATGTAGTTTTGATGATTGCCTTTTTCAGACTGCTCTACTCAATCTGCTCGAATCACGCATCGGAGATTCCTTTCAGAAAACAAAGTCTCTCATTTACCAAAAATCCTCCAGAAGAAATGACTGCAAACCTAGTCAAAAACATGAATGACTCTGATTTGCTTGAATACGACAAAACGCCCCGCGAATTCGCCGGGCGTCTGCTCTTTGTTCCATTTCACTGCCAGTCAGTATCTTGCTCTGCTTTGCAGTCTTCGATATAGATTTTTCTTATGACCGGCATCGAATCCGGTTTGTTCCAGGTCTCGGGACCGCCCGTCGGCACGGACGCGATCTGATCCAGCACATCAAACCCTTCGGTCATCTGCCCAAAGGCAGCGTATCTTCCATCCAGCTTTGCTGCATCCTCATGTACCACAAAAAACTGTGTGCCTGCAGTATCATAATCATCATCTCTTGCCATGGAGATTGCTCCCCGCTTATGCAGAATCGGATTGTTGATTCCATTTTCTGCGAATTCACCTTTGATATGCCAGCCGCTGTCCGTCATGATGTCATTATCCGGCGATCCGCCCTGTATCACATATCCTTTTACAATTCTGCACCAGGCCAGACCGTCATAGAAGCCGCTCTTTACCGTATCGACAAAATTCTTTACAGTAATTGGGGCGAGCATGGGATACAGTACAAACACCATATCCCCAACCCCCTCTGTTTCAATTACGCATTTTAACTTTTCCATTGCTTAGTGAGCCAGCACGGTTGCATTTTTGAAATAAATATTTCCGGAAGAAGTCATATATACGCCCTGAACATAATCTTTGATCAGGTAATTATTTGATTTGTAGTACAACGGAAGTACCGGATAATCACTGGATACCACATCGTCTGCCTGTTTTACCAGTTCGCCTGCTTTTGCAGCATCTTTTTCTACCTTAACCTGATCTACAACCGCATCATAATCCGGATTGCTGTAAAAACAATTGTTGGTCACATCGTTGGTGTAAAGCAGAGGCAGGAAGCTCATTGGATTTACATAGTCCGCACTCCAGCCCATTGCACCTACTTCATAATTACCGCTCTGGATATCGCTGTAAAATACAGCCCAGTCAGCAGAAGATACTTCTACGGTAATGCCCAGGTTCTGTTCCCACATTTCTTTGATTGCTTCTGCGATCTTCTTTACATTATCATCAGAATAGAAAGAAAGATGTACCGTCGGGAAGCCTTCTCCATCCGGATATCCGGCTTCTGCCAGTGCTGCTTTTGCTGCTTCTGCATCAGCAGTGGAAGACAGTCCAAAGTCACTGCGGCCATCCAGAATATCGGTTCCATCTACCACATAGCCAGGGGAAAGGAAGCTGTATGCCGGCTGTCCGTCTACCTGTGCCACATTATTAATCAGAGATTCTCTGTCAACAGCCAGGCAGAGTGCCTTTCTTACCAGAGGATTATCAAATGGTTCTACTGAGCAGTTGAAGTCATAATAAACGGTTCCGTAGCTTGGTGCGGTCTGAACGCCTGCATTTTCTGCTTTCAGACGTGCCATATCACTGGAAGGAATAGTACGGTCACCATCTACTTCGCCGTTTTCAAATGCAGTCAGAGCAGTAGCCACGTCGAGAATATAACGATAAGTGATCTTCTCCAGAGAAACATTTGCTGCATCCCAGTAGTTTTCATTTTTTTCAAGTATAATGCTCTCACCCATGTTCATCTCAGTAATTTTGAAAGGACCATTGCAGATATAAGTATCTGCAGAGCTTGTCCATTTATCTCCGTTGGCTTCCACGGTAGCTTCCTGAACCGGATCATATACCCACATACTTACCAGATCCACAAAATAGGAGCATGGTGCTTTTAAGGTGAATTCCAGTGTGGTATCATCCAAAGCTTTGATACCTACGTCTTCTTTTTCACAGGTTCCGTCATAATATTCCTGACCGTTTACAACATAATCAGAAATCATGTTGACATACTGTGAAGTGGTCTCCGGTGTCAGAACACGAAGTGCAGAGTACACATAATCATTTGCGGTCAGGGCAGAGCCATCGCTCCACTTTAAGCCATCTCTCAAATGGAAGGTATAAACGGTCATATCGTCATTTATATCCCAGGATTCTGCATTGCCCGGTGCCGTTTCACCATTCTCGTCATAAGTAACCAGTCCCTCAAAACAATTTACCAGAAATGGTACTGCAAAAGAATTGTTTGTAATGCCAGGATCAATGCCGTCCGGTTCATTGTTCAGGACGAAAGTCAGCTCCTGTGCATCTGCCAGTGGGGCATCTCCCGCACTGCCATCCTCTGTAGCTTCCTCTGCAGATGGAATCGGCGCAATTGTTTCCAACTGTTCTTCTTCTGCGAAAGCCGGTGCCACTGATGCTGCTGTCATGCCAAATGCAAGAAGCAGGCTTACTAATTTTTTCTTCATATTCGTTTCTCCTCCTTTGAACATCAGCCCATCCTGAATTTGCCTGCGGCAAATGGGCTGACGCTGTATGTCAAGTTTTCACAGAAAACTTGACACAATCCTTTGAACATCAGCCCATCTTAAATTTGCCTGCGGCAAATGGGCTGACGCCGTATGTCAAGTTTTCACAGAAAACTTGACACAATCCTTAATGTTATCTATCTTCAAGCGTCTTTGGGCCGCTTAAAAATCAATCGCATAGATGGCAGGCCACCATATGTCCGTTTCCTGCATCTTTCAGTTTTGGTGTTTCCTCGCAGCAGATTTCTTTCATATAAGGACAGCGTGTATGGAATCTGCATCCCGCCGGCGGTTTAATGGGGCTGGGAATATCCCCTTCTATACTGCTCTTCTTTTTCTGCCTTGCAAGTGCCGGATTGGCAATCGGGATGCTGCCGAGCAGCCCCTTCGTGTAAGGATGCAGCGGATTTTTGTAGATTTCATCCGTTTCGCCGATCTCTGCCAATTGGCCCAGATACATAACTCCCACATTGTCAGAGACATAACGGATCATAGACAGATCATGGGCAATAAAAAGATAAGAAACACCCTTTTCTTCCTGGAAATCCTTGAGCAGGTTAATAACCTGAGCCTGTATGGATACATCCAGTGCTGAGATTGGTTCATCACAGACTACCAGATTCGGTTCCAGGATCAAAGCTCTGGCGATTCCCACCCGCTGTCTCTGCCCGCCGGAAAATTCGTGGGCATAACGACTGGCATGCTCCCTTGTCAGCCCCACCCGTTCCAGCATAGGATAGACATATTCATTGGCATCCTGCTTCCTTTTTACCACACCGTGAGCCAGCAGCGGCTCTGCAATAATATCCCGCACCGTCATCCTCGCATTCAGAGAGGCGTAGGGATCCTGAAAAATCATCTGCATGTTTTTACGAAATGGCTTGAGCTGCTTTTGATTCAGCTCCGTAATATCGGTTCCGTCCATAATAATCTGACCGGAAGTAGGTTCATACATCCGGATGATCGTTCTTGCACAGGTGGTCTTTCCACAGCCCGATTCGCCCACCAGTCCCAGCGTTTCTCCTTTTTTCAGTGTAAAACTGACACCATCCAGCGCATGAACCGTCTGCTTTCCGCCCGCTTTGAAATGTTTTGTAAGATTATTGATTTCCAGTATCAACTGCTCGCTCATGACTGTTTTCCTCCTGCGAATGGATTGTGCTCATCTGCCGGTGCTCCTGCCGTCTGCAAATGGCATCTGCTGCGGTGATTCGCTCCCACTTCTACGAAATCCGGAAGCTCCTCTCTGCAGATTCTTCTGGCATAAGGACATCTGGGCGCAAATGGACAGCCCGCCGGCGGATTAGTCATATCGGGCGGTGAACCCGGAATTGGCTGAAGCCTTTTACTCCGATCCTGCTCGATATCCGGAATGGAAGCCAGCAGCCCCATGGTATACGGATGCCCCGGATGGGCAAAGATATCGTCAATCCCGGCTTCTTCCATGATCAGACCGCCATACATGACCAGAACACGGTCACACAGTTCTGCCACGACGCCCAGATCATGAGTGATAAAGATAATGCTGGTGCCATATTCATGTTTCAGTTCCCGCAACTGGTGCAGGATCTGATCTTGGATTGTCACATCCAGCGCAGTGGTGGGCTCATCTGCAATCAGGAGTTCCGGATGGTTGGCCAGCGCCATAGCGATCATCACACGCTGACGCATACCTCCGGAGAACTCATGAGGGTAACATCGATATCTTTTCTCCGGCTCCGGAATGCGGACCTTTGCAAACAGTTCCAGTACATTCTGCTTCAATTCCTCTTTGCTCTTTTCCGGATGGTGCTCCTTCATCATTTCGGATACCTGTTTTCCCACCGGTATCAGCGGATTCAGGGAAGACATGGGATCCTGAAAAATCATGGATATTTTCTCTCCGCGGATTGCTCTGATCTTTCTTTTAGAGATTTTGGTCAGATCCTGATTTTCGAAATATACCGCACCCTCTTTGATTTTGGCGGTATCCGCCAGCAGACGTAAAATCGACATGGAGGTCACACTTTTCCCACTGCCTGATTCGCCCACGATACCCAGAATTTCTCCTTTTTTCACCTGAAAGCTGACTCCGCGCACTGCCTGCACTTCACCGCCGCTGGTCATAAAGGAAGTCTTTAAATTATCTACCTGTAAAATTGCGTCCATATATCTGCTCCTTTATTGTACTGCATAACCGAACTGTATTTCTATTTTTTCAGCTTTGGATCCAGTGCATCCCGAAGGCCGTCACCCACAAAATTGAATGCGAACATGATCAGACAGATCACCAGCGCAGGAATGAACAACTGATGCGGACAGGAACGCAGGTTCTCTGTGGCATCATTACACATCGTTCCAAGGCTGGCCAGCGGCGGCTGAAGGCCGATGCCCAGATATCCAAGAAACGCCTCCATAAAAATGGCGGAAGGAATCAGCATCGTCACAGTAACCAGAATAGAGCCCATGGCATTGGGAATCAGGTGCGTCAGCAGTATAGTCTTCGTAGAAGAACCGATCGTCTTTGCCGCCTGGACAAATTCCTGCTCCTTCAGGCCAAGCACCTGTCCTCTCACCACTCTCGCCATATCCACCCAGTACACCGTTCCCAGAGCAATAATAATGCTCTGCAGGCCGGATCCCATGATTACCATGATCAGGATTACATACAGCGTCAGCGGAATCGTACTGATAATATCTACAATACGCATCATCACGGCATCTACATTGCCCCCCAGATATCCGGAAATCCCTCCATAGAGAATGCCGATTATCATATTGACAATCACGGCTACAAAGGCCACCATAAGAGAAACTCTTGTTCCATACATCAGCCGGGTCAGAATATCTCTGCCCAGGTTGTCGGTTCCCAGAAGATAGGATTTGTTCCAGAGCTCTGTACTGGGGTAGATCGTATTTTTTTGCGGGTTTGCAATGACATACGGTTTCTGTCCATAATATAGTGCGACCTCCGTACCATCACAGTCAAATATAGTCATCATCCGGTTGCTCTCCTCCCGGACCTTGGTGAGCTGGCTGCCCAGTGTGCCGTCTGTATTAACCTGCAGTACCTGCATTCCCTGTGTGATGTAGAGATAACCGTCTTTATCCGGTGTCTGAAATACCTTCATTCTGGGCGGGATATTCACCACCTGCAGGTTCTGATTCGAATAGCTGTATTCCGTAAAAAGCGGACCGGCCGCTGCAAATAAAATCAGCAGAACGATAATGATAAAACCTGCGATTGATGTGGGTTTACGTCGGAAACGAAACCATACATCACCTGCAAAGGTTCTGTTTTTTGTCCATATTTTTTCTCTGTCTTCATTTGTTGCTTCCAGCATTTCCCATTTGTTATCCATGTTTGCTGCTCCTCATTTCTGTTTCTGTCAAATAAGATAGAAAACTGTCATTTTTCCCATTCTGTCATGCTCTTCCTGTGTTCCGCTCTATGTACATTCGCCTGTATCTGCTGTGTTCCGCTTTATGTACATGCGCCTGTATCTGCTGTTTGCCGCATCCGGAAAGCTCCTTGCCTGCTTTCACCTCATCAGTCATACTTGATCCTGGGATCAATCAGGCAGTAAAACATATCGACAATAAAGATCATCGCCATCAAAAATGCGGCATAAAAGATTGTCACACCCATAATTGTCGTATAGTCTCTCTGGGAAACACTGTTGACAAAATAGACACCCAGACCTGGTATTGCAAATATTTTTTCAATTACGAAGCTGCCTGTCATCAGATTGGCAACCGTAGGTCCAAGCACGGTAATGACCGGTATCAGGGCATTTCGCATCGCATGCTTCCACACCACCTTCGGCTCCGACAGACCTTTTGCTCTGGCAGTACGGATATAATCCTGTCCCATGACCTCCAGAAGGCTGGAACGCATCAGTCTCGCCATATAGCTTAAGGAATAACCGCCCAGGGCAATGATCGGCAGGATATAGCCCTTCCAGGTATCAATGCCGTAGGTCGGCAGCCAGTTCAGCCGAAACGCAAAGAAATAAATAAGAAGAGAAGCGATCACAAAAGAGGGAATTGTCACACCGATCGTCGCTGCTCCCATCACCAGCATGTCCTGCCACTTTCCGTTCTTGACAGCCGCCAGAATTCCCATGGGGATCGCCGCCAGCAGCACAAAAACAATGGTAATCAGACCGAGCTTGGCCGATACCGGAAATCCGGTGGAAATAAATTCACTTACCTCTTTGCCGGTATATTTATAGGATGGGCCAAAGTCTCCATGCAGAATCCCGCCAAGATACTGAAAAAACTGCTCCGGCAAGGATTTATCCAGATGGTATTTTTCATTCAGAGCCTGCTCCACCTCTTCCGATACTTTTTTATCACTGGTAAAAGGTCCCCCGGGGATCGCATGCATAATTGTAAAAGTGAGCAGGATGATCAGGAACATCGCTACCAGCATCATTCCAAAACGTTTCATGAAATATCTCAGCATTTTCTTACCTCATTTTCTGGAACATCAGCCCATTTTAAATTTGCTTTCAGCAAATGGGCTGACGCTGCATGTTAAGTTTTCAAAGAAAACTTAACACAATTTCTGGAACATCAGCCCATCTTAAATTTACTTGCAGCAAATGGGCTGATGCTGCATGTTAAGTTTTCCGCGAAAACTTAACACAAGTCTTCATTGCTTTATCACATCAATGTTTCATAGTATGAATTTCCAAAAAAAGCAAAATTTCTCTCTTCTTCGAGAATATTTTGCTTACAATTATAAAAATATAGCACTTTTTGCTTGAAATGTCAAACTCTACCGTTGTCAATTTTCCATCAATATGACCGCACTTCTATGTAAATGATAAATTTAAAGTTTTGTTTTTGTTCCGTGTGTGAAGCTGCGCACCTATATGCAAAGGCTGTTCTTGAATAGAAGGCTGTTCTTGCATAGGAGCCTTTTCGTATAGAAACACTTTCCCACACGCGGATCAAAATACCGCCAGTCAAAACCCCGGCTGACGGTATTATTACTATTTCAATTATAGTTTTGCTGTTCAACTTTCAGGCAGTCCGTACTCACTACAGGTTTTTTCTTACCAGGTGATTTACTGCTGTCAGCAGCGCATCGATCGAGGCCCGGATAATATCCACATCCAGACCGGCTCCCCAATAAAGCCTGCCCTCCTTATCGCGAATGCCTACATATGCGATTGCTCTGGAACTGGAGCTCTGCTCTAATGCATGTTCTTCATAGGTAACCAGGTCAAATTCCAGACGGTAATGCTTTTTCAGCGCATTGCTGACTGCATTCAGACGGCCATTTCCGGAAGCGATGATCACATTCTGTTTGTCCTGATAATTTGTGGTCACTTCTGCTATAATTCCGTTGTGCTGTTTGAAATGAACCTCGGAAATACTGTAAGGAGAGGTCACATTCTCAAACGTATCTTTGAACAACTGGAAGATTTCATCCGGCAACAGCTCTTTATGCTGCTCGTCTGATGCTGCTTTTGCCACATAACCCATAGCTTCCCGCATCTTCTTCGGCAGCTTCAGGCCATAGTGCTGTTCCAGAATATAACCCACACCGCCCTTGCCAGACTGGCTGTTGATGCGGATCACGTCTGCATCGTAGCAGCGCCCCAGATCCGTAGGATCAATCGGAAGATAAGGAACCGTCCAAAGGTCGGACTGATTTGCTTCTCTGTATTTCATTCCTTTGGCAATAGCATCCTGATGGGAACCGGAGAAAGCGGCAAATACCAGCGCGCCGCTGTAAGGACTTCTCTCATCCACTTTCATTCCGGTATATTCTTCATAACGCTCACAGATATAAGGCATATCGCCAAAATCCAGTTCAGGATCCACACCCTGCGCATACATGTTCAATGCCAGTGTGACGATATCCACATTTCCGGTTCTCTCGCCATTGCCAAATAAGGTGCCTTCGATACGGTCAGCGCCTGCCAGTACGCCCAGCTCCGCATCCGAGATGCCGCAGCCTCTGTCATTATGAGGATGAAGAGAAAGGATTACATTTTCACGGTATTTCATATTTTCACTCAGGTATTCAATCTGGCTTGCATAGACATGAGGCATGGACATCTGTACCGTGCTGGGGAGATTGATGATGGCTTTTCGGTCTGCTGTGGGCTGCCATACATCCAGAACCGCGTTGCATACCTCCAGGGCATATTCCGGCTCCGTGCCGGTAAAACTCTCCGGACTGTATTCAAAACGGTAATTCTCTCCTGCCTCTTCCGTCAGATTCTTCAGCAGACGGGCTCCCTCCACTGCAATCTGCAGGATTTCCTCTTTGGTTTTCCCGAATACCTGCTCTCTCTGAGCCAACGAGGTGGAATTATATACATGGACTACTGCGTTCTTTGCGCCTTTTAATGCTTCGAAGGTCTTGCGGATAATGTGCTCTCTGGCCTGTGTCAGCACCTGGATTGTCACATCCTCGGGAATCATATTCCGCTCGATCAGCGCACGAAGGAACTGATATTCCGTATCCGATGCAGCCGGGAAACCCACTTCGATCTCTTTAAAACCAATCTTTACCAGAAGCTTAAAAAAGTCTAACTTCTGCTCCAGTGACATAGGAACCACCAGAGCCTGATTTCCGTCCCGGAGATCTACGCTGCACCAGATCGGCGCTTTCTCAATGTACTCTTTCTCCACCCATTTGGTGCAGGACACCGGCGGCATAAAATACTGTCTCTTATACTTTTTGTTATTCATCATTTTCTAATTCCTCCTAAATTCAAATGTTAGTTTCATTGCTCTTTTCGCATGCAGCAGTCAATGAATGATATCTGCTGTCAAAAATGCCTCGTTCAGGAAAATAGTGTAAAAAAAAACTTCCGCCTCTCATGGCCTTAGCCACAAGAGACGAAAGATATTATCTTACGCGGTACCACTCCTGTTCGTGAATTTTCACGCACTCAAAAGAATACGGACTATCATAGTCTTATATTCTGCCCGAATAACGGCCGGGATCCGTCTGCGCCTACTGTCTCATATCCGGCATTGAGCATTCCATAACAGAATGTCCTGTCTGCCATCAAAGGTGAAATTTCGGGCAGCCGCTCGAAGGTCAGTTCCCATTATCTCTTCTGCTGCCTCGCATCAACCGCCAGCTTTCTGAAATCAGAAATAAAAGTACTACTCCTCGTCACTGCATTTTCCTAATAAACGATTGAATACACCATATCATTTATAAACAGACTTGTCAACCACATTTCCGATGATTTTTTCATCTCAAGCAACAAAAAACATCTGAAAATTTCTCTTGATTATTTTCATGGTTATTGGTATAATATTCTACGTGTCAGCACGGGGTATGGCGTAGCTTGGTAGCGCGCACGGCTGGGGGCCGTGAGGTCGCAGGTTCAAATCCTGTTGCCCCGATTTTTTTAATAACATAGCTGTATCTGATAAGTCCCTGCTTACCGCTTCTGGTGCGAACTGCACCGAGTGGTAAACAGGGACTTATTATGCTTATGTGTTTATATTTTAAAGTATGACTGCAGGGCAGGTGCCCTTATTTTCTATTTCAGCGGACTTATCTCGATTCCCTCTTTTTCCAATTCTCTGTGAATCCGTTTCACAAATGCCACCGCTTTTTCCCCATCTCCATGCACACAGATTGAATCTGCCTTGACAGAAATATCTTTTCCGGTAATTGCGGTTACTTTCTGCTCTTTGATAATTCGGATGACACGCCGAATCGCCAGATCTTCATCTGTAATCATAGCTCCGTCTTTTCTGCGGTCCACCAGACTGCCGTCTTCTTCATATGCCCGGTCTGCAAATACCTCCAGTGCCACCGGAAGTCCCATATCTCTGGCAGCGTGTACCAGCTCACCTCCTGACAGTGCCATCACAATCAGATTTTTGTCATATTCACAGATTGCCTGACAGATAGCCTGAGCCAGTTTGTAATCTTTGGCAGCCATATTGTACAGAGCTCCATGTGGTTTCACATGCTGAAGCTCCACTCCCTGAGCCCGGCACATGCCGCCAAGAGCACTGATCTGATACAGTGTATAGGCTTTTGCTTCCCCGGTGCTTAACTGCATTGATCTTCTGCCAAAGCCCATCAGATCCGGAAAGCCCGGATGTGCCCCGATCTGCACGCCCTGCTCTTTCGCCATGCGGATCGTTTTTTCCATCACCACCGGATCAGAGGCATGAAAACCACAGGCCACATTAGCAGAAGTGATATTCCCCAGCACCGCCTCATCCATGCCAATTGTATAGCGGCCAAAGCTCTCGCCAAGGTCGCTGTTCATATCTATTTTATACATATCGTTCCTTTCCAAAACTCTCTATGTTACTATCCTTTCCAGATTCGGGCATCAAACCTGGGGCACTGGCCTGCAGACCGGAAAAGCTTCTGACCTTTGCAGATGCTCTTTGGCATCGAAACAGGCAGAAGCTTCCCGCCTGCAGGTCGGCGCCCCAGATTTGACAGACACCCGGATCCGCGATGTTAAAAAATCAGGATTCCCCCAGCTTCATCAACCGTTCAATAAAGCCGGTATCCGCTTTTCCTTCACAGAAAACAGGATGCTTCATAATCCGATATTGAAAATCGAGGTTCGTTTCCACGCCCATGATCACCATCTCATCCA
The DNA here is from genome assembly GCA_028689585.1 of Lachnospiraceae bacterium. Lineage (GTDB taxonomy): Bacteria > Bacillota > Clostridia > Lachnospirales > Lachnospiraceae > Merdiplasma. The sequence continues at coordinate 53,056 of JAQVCW010000007.1, forward strand.
ATGCAGAACGCATTTTCTGCAGAGCAGCTTCCCTGTTTGGCGCATGGACCATAACTTTTGCGATCATGCTGTCATATTCGGAGGGAATCGTGTATCCACTGTACAGCGCGGTATCCACCCGCACCCCATTTCCCGCCGGCAGATGCATGTGGGTAATGGTTCCCGGACTTGGCATAAAATTCTTTTCCGGAATTTCCGCATTGATACGGCATTCAATGGCATGTCCCTTTAGCTGGATATCCTCCTGGGAAAAGCTCAGTTCTTCCCCCATGGCAATCCTGATCTGTTCTATGATCAGATCGGTTCCGGTCACCAGCTCGGTCACCCCATGCTCTACCTGTATCCGCGTATTCATTTCCATAAAGAAAAATTCGCCGTTAGGATTCACAATAAACTCTATGGTTCCGGCATTGGTATAGCCCACTGCCTTTGCCGCCAGCACTGCGTATCGGTTCATCTCTTCCCGCATTGTCTCCGTGATCGCCGGTGAAGGGGATTCTTCGATCAGTTTCTGGTGGCTGCGCTGCACGGAGCAGTCCCTCTCTCCCAGAGCTGCCACATGTCCGGCTTCATCCGCGATGATCTGTATCTCTACATGACGGGGATTCTGAATACAGCGCTCGATATACATGGTATCATCTCCGAACGCATTTGCGGATTCTCTCTGGGCCATATTGAACTGAAATTCCAGCTCATCCGGCTTCTCCGCGACCCGCATCCCTTTTCCGCCGCCCCCTGAGGATGCCTTGATCATCACCGGATAACCGATCTGCTCCGCCATCTGCATAGCTTGTTCTGCATCATACACCGGCTCCTTGGTTCCGGGCACCACCGGTACCCCGGCATCCATCATGGTCTTTCTGGCCTGGGATTTATTTCCCATCCGGTCTATGACATCCGCAGCCGGACCGATGAAGGTAATTCCATTTTCCTGGCACATGCGGACAAAATCACTGTTCTCAGACAAAAAACCAAAGCCCGGATGAATGGCATCTGCTCCCATATTCTTGGCCGCTGTGATAATTCGTTCTTTATTCAGATAATTATTTCTGGCCGGTCCTTCTCCGATACAGATTCTCTGATCCGCCAGTTGTACATGAAGACTTTTTGTATCTTCTTTTGAATACACTGCCACACTGCGAATTCCCATATTCCGACATGCACGGATGATACGAACTGCTATCTCGCCCCGATTGGCTATCAGTATTTTATTAAACACAGTTCCATCCTCCTTTAATTATATTTTTTTAACCCGGAACAGAGGCTGTCCGTATTCCACCTTCTGCTCGTTGCTCACAAGAACCGCTTCGATTTCGCAGTCATATTCGCAGTCAATTTCATTCATCATTTTCATCGCTTCCAGAATACAAACGGTCCGCCCTGCTTTAATGATATCCCCCACCTTTACAAAGGCCGGCACATCCGGCGCTGCTGCCGAATAGAAAGTACCCACAATCGGGGAAGTGATGAAAAACTCTTCTTCCTCTGCTTCTGCCTGTTCTATATTCAAAGCTGCCGGAGCTGTCACTGCCATATCCACCGGCCCCGCCATATATTTCTGCCTGCTCATGGTGATCTTCATATCACCTTCCTTAATGGAAAGCTCCATCAGAGAAGAATTCTCCAATATCTTAACCAGTCCTTCTATCTTTTCCAAATCCATACCTGTGATACCTCGCTTTCTTTCTCTTTTACTTCTATTCGATTTTCCAGCCCCATACTATGGTCCGCTCACTCAAACAGCGTGCCCAGGCGCTTGGCAACCAGCCGGCTGTCCAGCACCTCTTTGCAGGGCTTATGAATAATCTTCCGCAAATCATCCATTTCCCGCATCTCCTCCATCAGCAGCCTCTGGGCTTCCTGAACCGAAATTTCCTGGAACCGAATTTTGTGATCCGTTTTCCGCTGCACCAGTTTCGGAATATCCACTGTAGCCACTACGCCAATCTTGGCGTAGCCGCCGGTTGTCTGCCGGTCAGAAAGGAGGATGATCGGTTTTCCGTGGGACGGCACCTGCACCGCGCCGAAGGTGATTCCGTCTGAAATAATATCCGCAGAATCCTTATATGCGATAAACGGCCCTTCCAGTCTGCAGCCCATACGGTCAAATTCTGAAGTGACAGTATATTCACTGGTAAGAAATGTCTGAATTCCCTGCTTTGTAAAATGACTGTCCTGAGGGCCCATCACGACCCGCAGTACAGCACTTTCCTGTTCAAATTCCTGCAGTTCCAGTTTTCTTGACAGAAAATAGGGCAGGTACCTTCGTTTGATCCGAAAACCGATATAATCCTCTTCCTTCAGTTTTCTTCCCTTAAAGCCGCCGATATGACTGCGGCAGTTGGTGGAACGGCTGCCCATCACGACCGGAATATCCAGATAACTGGAGAAAGCGATATAGGACCGGCTCCCGCTCCTTGCACTGTTTAACTGGAGAATATCGCCCTTATTCATGTAGAGAGCCGTATACATAGGCACTGACTTTTTATTTACTGTCGGCTGCATATCCGCTCCGGTAATTGCGATAATCGTGGCCGAAGTAAATTCCAGCTTCGGACCGATCAAGGTGGCTTCCAGCACCGGTTCATTCTCCGGATTATCCAGCAGCAGATTTGCTATCTTAAATGAACGCACATCCATGACTCCCGTCACTCCAAATCCCTGGCTCTGATAGCCTGTGCGCCCCAGATCCTGCACCGTGGTCAGCATTCCGCCTTTTAAAATTCGAATTCCCATGAATTATGCACCTCCTTTATGAATGGTGCATTCGTACTGTTCCTGATCCACCAGTTCTTTTATTCTGAAATATTCCTTCTCCGTAACCGGGACGAAGCGAATGTAATCTCCCGCTTCAAATAAAATAGGAACCTCTCTCCCCGGATCGTAGGTCTTTACCGGAGTCATTCCGATCAACTGCCACCCTCCCGGAGAATCCAGCGGATATATTCCGGTCTGGGAGCCCCCGATTCCAACGCTGCCCGCACTGATCTTAATACGCGGGTTCGCCAGACGGGGAGTATGAAGCCGCTCATCCAGACCTCCCAGATAAGAAAATCCCGGAAGGAAGCCCAGCATATAGATCAGATAATCTCTGGAAGAATGCAGCTCAATCACCTGCTCCGGCGTCATCTTTGCCAGGCGGGCCACCGTCTCCATATCCGGTCCGTACACCCCACCATAGCAGACCGGGATCTCGATGATGCGCTTTCGATCCTCACCGGCAGATATTTCTATCTTCAGAAGCTGATGCATCCGTTCTGTAATCTCTTCATAAGAAATGATGCGCGGATCATAATTCACCAGCAGAGAACAAAACGCCGGTATCACATCCACCACGCCCTCAATATGCTGTTCCCGCATCAACTGCATCACAGCAGTAATCCGCTGATTGATTGCCGGGGTGATCTTCTGGGGAAATTCCAGTAAGATTGCAGAATCACCGGCCGTTAAAATTTTAATTTCATCCATTATCATGCTCCTGTTTTTAAACATTAGTCCATCTTGATTTTCTAACACACACTCCATTTTTCAGGCAAATAATTTGCCCAGACTGCCCAGAGATGTAATTCCCAGATAAGCCGCCAGAATCACTACCACAATGCCCAGAACCAGCAGCCACAACGGGTGTTTGTAGTCTTTCCCCATAATATTCTTTTTCTGTGATGCCACCAGGCATACCCCCAGTGTAACCGGAAGGATCAATCCGTTCAGAGCCCCGGCCAGCACCAGAAGCTTCGCCGGCTGTCCCAGAACTGCCATCACCAGCGTGGATACGGCAATGAAACCGATGGTAACCCATTTTTCATTCTCTGCAATGCCTTTGTTCAATGTCTTCAAAAAAGAAACCGATGTATAAGCGGCACCGATAACGGAAGTAACCGCAGCGCACAGCAGAACCAGTCCAAAGAAACGGTATCCAAGCTCTCCCGCTCCCTGGCGGAACGCATCCGCTGCAGGATTGGAGGCATCCAGTGCCACACCCTTCGCTACCACGCCAAATACAGCCAGGAACAGGAAAATACGCACGATGGTCGCAATCCCGATGCCCATAACGGAGCTCTTGTTGATCTGGCTCAGATTTTCCTTTTTGGTAATCCCCGCATCAATCAGACGATGTGCGCCTGCGAATGTAATGTAACCGCCTACCGTGCCGCCCAGCAGCGTAAGAATAGCCGGAAACAGGGCCTGAATGCCGGTGGATGGCACAAATGTCTCCTTCAGTGCCGTTCCCAGAGGTGGTTTAACAATCACGATCACAATAAAAATAATGATAATCATCACACCGCCCAAAATCTTTGTCAGCGTATCCATGGCCTTGGTAGCATTTTTCAGCAGGAATACCGCTATCGCAATGCATCCTGTCAGAACACAGCCCACCGTGGTGGGAATTCCAAGCAGTGTATTAAATCCAAGGGAACCGCCTCCCACGTTGCCGATATTAAATACCAGACCGCCCAGTACGATCAATACTGCCACAAAATATCCAAGCCCCGGCAGAAGTTTATTTGCCACATCCTGTCCCCTCATGCCGGAAACACAGAGCACGCGCCATACATTCATCTGCACCACCACTGCCAGCAAAATGGAAACCAGAATTACAAATCCGAAACTCCCCTGAAAATCTCCTGTGAATTTTGCTGTCTGCGTCAGGAATCCGGGACCGATTGCCGATGTAGCCATAATAAATGCTGCCCCCAGCAGCGCCCCACCATTTTTTTTCTCTTTCATTTACTTGCCCTCCTTCTGTTGGAACATCAGCCCATCCTAAATTTGCCTTCGGCAAATGGGCTGACGCTGTATGTCAGGTTGTTATAGAAAACTTGACACAATCCATTTTTTATACTCTAGTTTTTAATTATAGGGTATCTTAATCAAACATTCCAGCTTTTTTTTAAATTATTAACAATCGATTCATCTTTTCCCCCCTTCCTTGGTGATTTTTTTGCTGTCCGGTTAAATTTCCCCCTAAAGAGACAGGAATCAAAAAGGGCAAAGAAACCAGAAATGGCTTCTTTGCCCGGAATAATCTATATTTTCTTTACCAGAGCTTCTGGGGATAGACACCATCCTCCAGCAGTTTATTAAAATCTGCCTTTACTGATGGGACATCCTCTTTGTAGGTGATCCCAAACCACCTGTCGTGGGAAATAAGAACCGCAATCTCTGCTCTTTTTTCCTGTAAAAGCTGATCCACAATCGTGGGCAGAAGATACTCTGCCTTCAGCTCCCCTTCCGGCAGCCCCTCAAGGAAACGGATAAATCCCTCTTCCAGCTCATCTATGAAATCCGGGGTAAATCCCCACAGGTTCATGGATACCAGTTGACTGCAGTCCAGAGCCCTCCGGCTGCCGTCTTCCAACAGCACTGCCGCTCCATTCTCTGTCTTGATGATATTTCTGGTCTCTATTACTCCGGTAAGATTATTCGCTTCATCCATGCAGCAGATTCCTCTGGTGACACCGCCATTCTCAGACAATGTATTTTTCAGAATAAAGCCTGCCATGCAAAAATCAAACCCTTTTTTCTGTCTTTCGTCCTGCCGGATCAGATAATCATGAACCAGCACAAATGCATCTTTTCCATAATAATCATCGGCATTGATCACCGCAAACGGCTCCTGGATCAGCCCTTTGCAGGATAAAATAGCCTGTCCGGTTCCCCATGGCTTCGTCCTGCCTTCCGGCAGTGAAAATCCTTCCGGAAGATTGGTCAGCTCCTGAAATGCATATTCCACTTCGATGATCTTCTCAATCCGTTTTCCGATAATCTCCTTAAAATCCTTTTCCAGATCCCGTCGAATGACAAAAACCACCTTATTGAATCCTGCTTCAATAGCATCATATACGGAGTAATCCATGATAATCTCACCATTTGGTCCAAAAGAAGTAAGCTGTTTCACTCCTCCGCCAAATCTGCTCCCAATTCCTGCTGCCATAATCACCAGTGTCGTTTTCTTCATAACCTGTTCTCAACCTTTTCCTTTTTTCTTTTTTATGGTTCCAACCCCTTTTGGATCACAGATATCATATACTCTAAATCCTTTTCTTCCTCCGGCCCGGTACACTGAAGCTCCACTTCATCCCCACTGCCAACGGCCGCTGACAGAATATTCAATATGCTTCTGCAATTTACAGTATTTGTACCTGAAATCAATTCAATTCTGGAACTGCACTGTTCCGCTGCCCGGGATAAAACTCCTGCCGGTCTTACATGCAGGCCCGATGGATTGGAAATAACCACTTTTCTCGATATCATCTCACATCACCCTGACTTTTCTTTCTCATTTGTATTATTATACAGTTCCATCTTACTACATTCTTCGCTTCTAATCAATAACAGCTTTGTAAAAAAAGAGCAAAAAAGCTGAACGGTAACAAGCATTCCGCAAAATATTATAAAAAGTGCTTGCAAAAAACATAAAACTTATATATAATATCTTCGTTGGCATAAAATTGCCACGCCGGAATGGCTCAGTTGGTAGAGCGACGCATTCGTAATGCGTAGGTCGTCGGTTCGAGTCCGATTTCCGGCTTTTTTGATTCTTAAGGATTTAAAGATGTCTTTGCGTTTCCTGTATGATCCCTGCTCATTTTTTCTTCCAAAAGAACAGGGCGCAGTCTGCAACTATATGTCCTTGCAGACTGCGCCCATTTCTTTTAGAAAAAATAATCCATTTTTATTTTATGAATCGGTCGATTGCTTTGCTCAGCTCTTCTATCTCCTGCCGGTCTCCGCTCTCGATCGCATCCACCAGACAGTGTTCGATATGATCCTGCAGGATCACTTTGCCTGTATTGTTGATGGCCGCCTTCACTGCAGAAAGCTGAATCAGCACTTCACTGCAGTCCCTTCCATTCTCCACCATCTTTTTGATTGATTCCAGATGTCCGATTGCCTTTGCCAGACGATTGATCACGGCCTTCGTATTCTTATGAGTATGGGTATGGGAATGGCTGTGTTCTGCACATTCACTGCCATCTTCGTGAACATGTACATGTTCATATACCGTCCCGTCCGGTCTCGTGTGAGAATGAACGTGTTCCTTATTTTCCAAGTTCTATTTCTCCTCTTCTGCTATTTTCCGCTCCAGCTCTTCTTTCAAATTCTTTTTCGGAGCCGTCTTTCTGGTCCGGGTTGTCTTAGACGCAGCAGCTTTTCCGGTTCCGCCAGCCTTTGTGGCTGTAGCGATCCGGTTCTGTGAGATCGGTTCTGCCGCTCTGGTACAACTGAATACGGAAATACCCATAGACGGCACCTTGATCTGGATAGAATCTTTTCTTCCGTCGCATTCGTCCTTCTTAGAAGTCTTCTGCCGCGGATTCACATTGCCCTGACCTCCAAATTCGACCCTGTCACTGTTAAAGATTTCTTTGTATTTGCCATGATAAGGAACGCCTATCTTATAATTCTCATAGACCAGAGCAGAGAAGTTGCAGACCACCAGCAGGTCCTCTGATTCTTTCTTCGTCCTTCTCAGGAATACCAGAACATTTTCATTTGCAGAAATGCTGTTGATCCATTCAAAGCCTTCCGTATCATAATCCATCTGATACATGGCGGGATTCGACTTGTAAAGTGCCAGCAGAGCCTTCATATAACCGCTCATCTTCTGATGATCCTCATACTGAAGCAGTTCCCATTCCAGGCTCTTCTCCTCGGACCATTCATTGAACTGCCCGTAATCCTGTCCCATGAATAAAAGCTTCTTTCCCGGATGTGACATCATAAATCCATAAGCGGCACGCAGATTAGCAAATTTCATCTCTCTGCGGCCGGGCATCTTCCCGATCATAGAGGCCTTGCAGTGAGTCACTTCGTCATGTGACAGGGACAAAATAAAGTCCTCGCTGTAATTGTAGACCATACTGAAAGTCAGCTCCCCATGATGAGCTCCTCTGAAAATGGGATCCAGCTCCATATAGCCAAGGAAATCATTCATCCAGCCCATATTCCATTTGTAATCAAAGCCCAGCCCCTCTTCATCCAAAGGAGCGGTAATCTTCGGCCATGCCGTAGATTCTTCCGCGATCAGGATCACACCTTTTGCCTGTTTTTTGAAAATTGAATTCAAATGCTTCAGAAACTCCACCGCTTCCAGGTTTTCATTGCCGCCATATCGGTTTGCGACCCATTCTCCGTCATTTTTTCCATAATCCAGATAGAGCATGGAGGCCACCGCATCCAGGCGGATGCCGTCCACATGATATTTTTTCGCCCAGAACAGCGCATTGGCAATCAGGAAGTTCTTCACCTCCGGCCGGCCGTAGTTGTAAATCAGAGTGCCCCAGTGAGGATGGGAGCCCTGTCTCGGATCCAGGTGCTCATAGAGGCAGGTGCCGTCAAAACCGCACAGACCATGAGTATCCCTTGGAAAATGAGCCGGTACCCAGTCCAGAATCACTCCAATCCCCTGCTGATGCATATAATCCATAAAATACATGAAATCCGCCGGTGAACCATAGCGGGAAGTAGGTGCATAGTATCCGGTCACCTGATATCCCCAGGAAGCATCCAGAGGATGTTCCATGATCGGCATCAGTTCAATATGAGTATAACCCATTTCTTTTATGTAATCCGCCACCATCGGCGCCAGTTCCCGATAATTGTAAAACTCTCTGCCGTCTTCCGGCTTTTTCCAGGAACCAAGATGCATCTCATAGATAAACATGGGACGGGATTTTGTATCCAGCACTTCTCTCTCTTCCAGCCAGTTCTGATCTGACCAGTCAAAGCTGCCAATATCCGCCACAACAGAAGCGGTATCTGGTCTCAGCTCCGCCGCATTGGCATAGGGATCCGCCTTCAGATAGGTCAGACCGCCCTTCGCCTTTATCTCATATTTATAAATTGTCCCTTCCGTCAGTCCGGGAACAAACAGCTCAAAAATACCGGAATCCCACAATCTGCGCATGGGAAGCCTTCTGCCGTCCCAAAGAACAAAATCACCTACTACGCTGACTCTCAGCGCATTCGGCGCCCATACGGCAAAATAAACTCCGGAAATTCCGTTGATCGTCATGGGATGTGCGCCCAGCTTTTCATAGATATCATAACAGATGCCCGCATTGAATTTCTTTGTCTCTTTTTCTGTAATCTGCGGGCCGAATATATACGGATCATACAATTCCTTAACGCTGTCATCGTCAAAGGTCACGATGAATTTGTATTCCGGAATCCTTTTTCTCGGAAGCAGCACCGCAAAGAATCCGGTCTCATCTTCCTCTACCATAGGATACGTTTTGTTAATCCCTTTCACAGATACTTCAACTGACTTGGCAGTGGGAATAAACGTCTGAACCAGAACTCCTTCCTCTGTCACATGTGCTCCCAGAAAATCATGTGGCTTATCCTCTTCCGAATACACAACTGCCTCAATCTCTGCCCAGTCCATCAAATCATATAATTTGTCATTCATATGGTACACCCTCCATGTCTTTCAAGAACACCTCCGCGTTCCTGCTGCGAGGTTTGTCATGCTCTGCATGACAAAACATCTGAGCGCCTCTGCAATCCAGCCGGAGGCTTATATCTCAGTGATGGGAGTCCTCCTCCCCTGAGATGTATAGGTCTATTCTACCATCTATGCCTCCAAAATACAACGAAAAAGTCACCTGACGAACGAAAGTAGTTATCTAACGCAGACTGTGGATATAAAGTCCGCTGCGCAGCTTCGGTTCAAACCAGGTGGATTTGGGCGGCATGAGAAGACCGGCATCTGCCACAGAAAAAAGTTCCTGTATCGAAGTCGGATACATGCTGAAGGCCACCGCGCAGTCGGTATGGACTCTTCGTTCCAGCTCCTGCAGGCCCCGGATTCCGCCGACAAAATCAATCCGGTTATCAGTTTTGGGATTTTGAATGCCCAAAAGCGGCGCCAGCACTTCCTTTTGAAGCAGAGAAACATCCAGTCCCTCCACCGGATCCTGCACACAGTACTGAGGCCTGATCGCAAGGCGGTACCAGGTATGCTCCAGATACATGCCAAACTGGCCCTTCGCTGCCGGATGGACCGCTTCGGTTTCCGGCGTCACTTCAAACTTCTCCCGCAGCCTTTCCAGCAGTGTCTCCGCTGTCAGACCATTCAGGTCTTTTACCACCCTGTTATAATCCAGGATCATCAGTTCTTCATCCGGGAATAAAACCGAAAGAAAATAATTAAATTCCTCTGTCCCATCAAAATCCGGATGCTCTTCTCTGCGTTTTAATCCCACCTTCACTGCGGAAGCGGCTCTGTGATGACCATCCGCAATGTAAATCTGCTGAATCTCACGGAAGGCATTCTGAATTTTCTCAATCTGTTCCGTTTCAGAAATGCACCAGCCCCGATGCGTTACCCCGTCCTCGGAGGTGAACGAATATACCGGAGCCAGTTCTTTTGTTTTCTGCACAATTTCCTGTATCTGCTGATTTTTCCGGTACGCCAGGAAGATGGGGCCTGTCTGGGCATCGCAGATATCCACGTGCCGGATTCGGTCCGCTTCCTTTTCCGCCCGGGTATTTTCATGCTTTTTAATGATGCCGTTCTGGTAATCATCAATCGAAGCACACGCTGCGATACCCGTCTGGGAACGGCCGTTCATGGTCAGTTCGTACAGATAATAGCAGGGACTGCTCTCCTGCACCATTTTTCCGGTTTTCTGAAGATCCCCCAGCAGCTCATGGGCCTTTTCATATACCTCCGCCCCATACATGTCATGGGTTTCTTCAAACTGGGTTTCCGGTCTGTCAATATTCAAAAACGACAGGGGATTTTTTTCTGCTTCTATTCTTGCCTCCCCGCGGCTGTACACATCATAGGGAAGCGCTGCAATTCTGCTCTCCAGCCCCTTAGCCGGATGAATGCAGCAAAACGGACGAATAACTGCCATAATTATTTCTTCTCCCTTCAGCATTTTTCTGATATTTCTTCTGATATAAGAATCGAAGAAGCTGCCGCACTCAGAGGCGACAGCTCCGTTTCGCTTTCAGAAAAGTCTATTTTACGATCCGGACTCTCATCACGCCCTCTATACTCTCCAGCTTCCGGGCAGTATCCGGGCAGACTGTGTCCTCCAGATCCAGCAGCGTATACGCATATTCTCCACGGCTGGTATTGCTCATGTTCACAATGTTGGTATCGGACAGAATCGTGGTAAACTGACTGATCATCATCTTGACATTTTTATGATAAATCGCAACTCTGCCAGCAGTCTCGCACACACCCATGCTGCAGTTTGGATAATTGACGGAATTGCGGATATTACCGTTCTCCAGGAAATCCTGCAGTTCGTTTACTGCCATCACCGCACAGTTATCCTCTGATTCTTCAGTAGACGCACCCAGATGAGGAATGACGATCGTTCCTTTGTGCCCCACTGTTTTGGTATTCGGAAAATCAGATACATATTTTTTGATTTTTCCCTGATCCAGCGCTTCCAGAATGGCATCCTCATCCACCAGAAGATCTCTGGCAAAGTTCAGAATAACGGCATTGCTCTTCATCTGATCCACCGCTTCTTTATTGATCATGCCTTTTGTGCTGTCCATCAGCGGAACATGAATGGTGATAAAATCACATTCCCTGTAAATTTCATTTACATCACTGATGTGCTTGATGCTGCGGGACAGGTTCCATGCGGCATCCACTGAAATATAGGGATCATAGCCATATACTTCTATCCCCAGATGAGTGGCCGCATTCGCCACCAGAACGCCGATGGCCCCCAGACCAATGATACCCAGCTTTTTGCCGGAGAGCTCGCTTCCTGCAAATTTCTTTTTCTCTTTTTCCGTGTCCTTCGCAATGGACTCATTGCCGGCCTGGGCAGCAGCCCAGTTGACACCGCCCACAATATCTCTGGAAGCCAGAAGCATACCGGCAAATACCAGTTCTTTTACGCCATTGGCATTGGCACCTGGCGTATTAAATACTACTACGCCCTTCTTGGCACAGGCATCCAGCGGAATGTTATTTACCCCTGCTCCTGCTCTGGCAATCGCCAGCACCTGTTTTGGAAGTTCCATTTCATGCATATTGGCACTGCGCACCAGAATCGCATCTGCCTTATTTTTATCATCGGTCATGGTATAATCAGCGGTAAAACGGCTCAGACCTACCTGTGAGATTGCATTTAAGCAAGTATATTGATACATTATTTTCTATTCTCCTCTTCAAATTGTTTCATAAAAGCAGTCAGCTTCTCTACCCCTTCCATAGGCATAGCGTTATAAATGCTGGCTCTCATGCCGCCTACGCTTCTGTGCCCTTTCAGGTTCACAAAACCGGCCTTCGTGGCTTCTGACACAAATTTTGCATCCATTTCTTTATCCCCGGTCACAAACGGCACATTCATCAGCGAACGGTCCTCTTTGCGCACGGTTCCGGCAAACAGACTGCTCTGATCCAGAAAATCATAAAGAATACCTGCTTTTTTCTCATTGCGCTCCTTCATCACTTCCAGACCGCCCATGGATTTCAGCCATTTGAACACCTTGCCGCAGACATAGATGCAGTAGCAGTTTGGCGTATTGTAGAGGGAATTGGCATCTGCATGGGTTTTAAATTTCATCATGGTAGGAGTGCCCGGCAGTACATCATCGGTGATCAGGTCATCGCGGACAATGGAAATCACCATGCCGGCCGGTCCGATATTTTTCTGAACGCCGCCATAGATCACACCGTATTTTGATACATCCACCGGTTCCGATAAGAAACAGGAGGATACATCCGCCACCAGCAGTTTTCCCTTTGTATCCGGCAGTTTTTTGTACTTGGTGCCATAGATGGTGTTGTTCTCGCAGATATAGACATAATCTGCCTCCGGGCTGATTGGCAGATCAGAGCAGTCCGGAATATAGGAAAAGGTCTGATCCTCGCTGCTGGCGATCTTATTCGCCTTTCCGTAGATCTGTGCTTCCTGATATGCCTTCTTTGCCCATTGACCGGTCACTATGTAATCTGCCACTCTGTTTTTCATCAGATTCATGGGGAGCATGGCAAACTGCAGGGATGCACCGCCCTGTAAAAATAATACCTTGTAATTCGATGGGATATTCATCAGCTCTCTCAAATCAGCTTCCGTCTCATTGATCAGGTCATCAAACACTTTGGAGCGGTGACTCATTTCCATAACGGACATACCAGATCCCCGGTAATCCATCATCTCTTCCGCGGCTTCTCTCAGAACCTCTTCCGGCAGAACCGCCGGTCCTGCTGAAAAATTGTACACTCTGCTCATTTCTAAATCCTCCTCATATTATTTCAAGATAAATAATCTGCGCTCTCTTTCCTGCGCTTTCTTCCTTTTCCGTCTTCGGATTTACTTGTCTTTTTTCAGATCATCCTGGTCGAAGGCTTCCTCAATCGGATGGCCTGCCGGCACCATGGGAAATACTTTATCATCACAGTCGATCACACAATCCAGCAGCACCGGTTTGCCAAGCGCGATGGCTTTTTTCAGTGCCGGAGCAAATTCTTCTTTTTTCGTCACGCGGATGCCAACAGCGCCCATCGCCTCTGCCAGCTTCACAAAATCCACGGAATCATTTAAGATTGTCTGGGCATATCTCTGTCCGTAGAACAGATTCTGCCACTGACGCACCATTCCCAGCACATGATTGTTGATCACCACTTCAATGATCGGAATATTATAACGGGCTGCGGTAGCGATCTCATTCATATTCATCCGGAAACAGCCATCGCCTGCGATATTGATTACTGTCTTGTCCGGGCATCCCACCTTGGCTCCGATGCTGGCACCCAGGCCGTAGCCCATGGTTCCCAGACCGCCGGAAGTCAGCAGTGTGTGGGGTTTGGAATATTTATAATACTGGGCAGCCCACATCTGATGCTGTCCTACCTCGGTGACAATGATCGCATCTCCCTTTGTCTCCTGATAGATCTCTTCCATGATGCCAGGCCCGGTCAGAGCCTCGTGATCATATTTCAGAGGATATTTTTCCTTCAGTTCTGCAAGATGAGCATCCCACTCATCATGATGATGATCCTCAATGCGGTCATTCAGACGTTTCAGGACTTCATTGACATCTCCGATAATGCTGGCATCCACCAGAATATTTTTGTTGATTTCTGCCGGATCCACGTCAATCTGAACGATCTTGGCTTTGCTGGCAAAGCGCTTTGGATTGCCGGTCACACGGTCGCTGAAGCGAGCTCCTATGGTGATCAGCAGGTCACACTGGGAAACTCCGTAATTGGATGCTTTGGTGCCGTGCATGCCCAGCATGCCGCAGTAAAGATCGCTGGTGCCGTCAAAGGCGCCTTTTCCCATTAGGGAATCTGCCACCGGTGCATGTACTTTTTCCACAAATTTTTTCAGCTCTGCCGATGCATCGGAAATCACAGCGCCTCCGCCTACAAAGACGAAGGGTTTTTTGCACTTGTTGATCAGTTTCACCACCTGATCCAGATCCGCTTCTTTGATATAGCTGCTGCTGGGCAGAACCGGTTCCGGTTTTTCCGGCGTATATTCCGCCGGATCTGCCGTAGCATCCTTGGTAATATCGATAAGGACCGGACCGGGTCTTCCTTCTTTTGCAATGTGAAATGCGCTGCGGATGGTATTGGCCAGTTGATTTACATCCTTTACAATATAATTATGCTTGGTAATCGGCATTGTAACACCGGAAATATCAATTTCCTGAAAACTGTCTTTTCCCAGCAGGGAAACTCCTACATTGGCCGTGATTGCCACGATAGGCACGGAATCCATGTAGGCCGTAGCAATACCGGTCACCAGATTGGTCGCTCCAGGGCCAGAGGTAGCCATACATACGCCCACCTTGCCGGTAGCTCTGGCATATCCGTCCGCTGCATGGGAAGCTCCCTGTTCATGGGAAGTCAGGATATGGCGGATTTCATCACTGTGCTTGTACAGTTCATCGTATACATTTAAAATCGCTCCGCCGGGATAGCCAAACACAGTATCTACACCCTGTTCCTTCAGGCATTCAATCAAAATCTGTGAACCTGTCAGTTTCATATTTTCTGCTCCTCTCAGCTAATTGCTTTGTCATTCCTTCTGAGCTCTTCGTCCCTGCGGGACGCTCAGTCCATCCGGACTTTTTTCCTTCAGAAGCTCTTCGCCCTCTGAATCTCTTTATTTTCCCGGAATCTCCAGAACCGCTCCGCGGTTTCCTGAGGTCACCATGGCTGCGTATCTTGCCAGATAACCTGTGGTGATCTTCGGCTCTCTCGGTTTCCACTCGCTGCGTCTGCGCTTCAGTTCTGCTTCGCTCACATCCAGCTCCAGCTTGTGCTCCGGAATATTGATCTTAATGATATCTCCTTCTTCAACCAGCGCGATCGGTCCGCCCACGGCTGCTTCCGGGGATACATGCCCGATGGAAGCGCCCCTGGAGGCACCGCTGAAACGGCCGTCCGTGATCAGCGCCACGGAGGAACCAAGTCCCATGCCTGCAATCGCTGAGGTAGGATTTAACATCTCACGCATACCCGGTCCGCCTTTTGGTCCTTCATAACGGATCACCACCACATCGCCGGACTTGATCTGTCCGCCCAGGATGGCTTCGATTGCATCATCTTCGCAGTCATATACTCTGGCCGGTCCTTCGTGCACCAGCATCTCCGGTGCCACTGCGGAACGTTTGACAATACCGGAATCCGGTGCCAGATTTCCCTTCAGTGCTGCCAGCCCGCCGGTCTGGCTGTATGGATTCTCCACCGGACGAATGACTTCCGGATTCAGATTTACGCTGTTCGCTATATTTTCACCCACTGTCTTTCCGGTGACTGTCATGCAGTCCAGATTCAGCAGATTCTTTTTGGTCAGTTCTTTCATTACTGCATAGACGCCGCCGGCTTCATTCAAATCTTCCATATAAGTAGGACCTGCCGGAGCCAGATGGCAGAGGTTCGGCGTATGCTCGCTCACTTCATTGGCGATATCCACATTCAGCTCCACTCCTGCCTCGCGGGCGATGGCCGGAAGATGAAGCATACTGTTGGTGGAGCAGCCCAGTGCCATATCCATGGTCAGTGCATTCATAAATGCCTTTTGTGTCATGATATCCCTTGGGCAGATGTTCTTTTCCAGCAGCTCCATGATCTTCATGCCCGCATGCTTCGCCAGCTTGATCCGCTCCGAATATACGGCAGGAATGGTTCCATTCCCCTGCAGTCCCATACCCAGCACTTCGGTCAGGCAGTTCATGCTGTTCGCCGTGTACATGCCGGAACAGGAGCCGCAGGTAGGACATACTTTATTTTCGTATTCTTCTACTTCTTCGTCTGTCATCTTGCCCGCTGCATGTTCTCCTACTGCTTCGAACATGGAAGAAAGGCTGCGTTTTTTCCCTTTCAGATGTCCTGCCAGCATGGGGCCTCCGCTGACAAAAATGGTGGGAATATTCAGTCTGGCCGCTGCCATCAAAAGCCCCGGCACGTTTTTATCGCAGTTGGGGATCATGACCAGCGCATCAAACTGATGGGCTCTTGCCATGCACTCTGTGGAATCTGCGATCAGGTCTCTGGTCACAAGGGAATATTTCATGCCTTCATGTCCCATGGCGATTCCGTCGCAGACCGCGATAGCCGGAAACACTCTGGGAACGCCGCCTGCCATGGCTACCCCCAATTTCACAGCTTCTGTTATCTTATCCAGGTTCATATGTCCCGGAACAATTTCGTTATAGGAATTGACGATACCGATCAGCGGCTTTTCCATCTCTTCTTTTGTCATTCCCAGAGCATTAAAGAGAGAACGGTGGGGAGCCTGCTGAATTCCTTTTTTTACTGCATCACTTTTCATAGTATCTCCTTTCAGATATAGGGCGCCTGTATCATCATACCCGCTGAGCGATCAGGTCACCCATTTCCCTTGTGCCTGTTTTCGTGCACCCTTCGGACCAGATATCTCCGGTGCGGTAATTGTCGGCAAGCACCTGCTTTACAGCGCCCTCGATGGCATCTGCCGCTTCGTCCAGATCCAGGGAATAGCGCAGCATCATGGCTGCAGACAGGATGGTGGCGATCGGGTTGGCTATGTTCTGTCCGGCAATATCAGGGGCGGAACCATGGCTGGGCTCATACAGGCCGAATTTTGTTTCGTTCAGGGAAGCGGAGGACAGCATACCGATGGATCCGGTCACCATACTTGCTTCATCTGAAAGAATATCACCAAACATGTTTTCTGTCAAAATAACATCAAACTGCGCAGGATCGCGCACAAGCTGCATTGCGCAGTTGTCTACCAGCATGTGCTCCAGTGTCACATCCGGGTAATCCTTCGCCACTTCCTCCACTACGGATCTCCAGAGTCTGGAGGAATCCAGCACGTTGGCTTTGTCCACGCTGCAGACCTTACGGCGTCTCTTGCGGGCAATATCAAAACCCTTTATGGCAATTCTGCGAATTTCATTTTCATTGTAGGAGAGGGTATCCACTGCAGTCCTGACACCGTCTTTTTCCGTAGTGGAACGGGCTCCGAAGTAAAGGCCACCGGTCAGTTCCCGCATGATCAGCATATCAAATCCCGCTGCGCTGATCTCTTCTTTTAAAGGGCAGGCTGCTCTCAGCTCTTCATATAAATAAGCCGGTCTCAGATTGGCAAACAGATTCAGGGCCTTTCTGATCTTTAAAAGTCCTGCCTCCGGTCTCAGTTTCGCCGGGAGCTGATACCACGGAGAGGTCTTAGCATCTCCGCCGATGGAACCCATCAGCACCGCTTCGCTGCTCTTTGCCGTCTCAATCGCTTCCTCGGTCAGCGGCACTCCGTGTACATCAATGGAAGCTCCTCCCATCAGTACCTCGGTATAATCCAGTTCGAATCCATATTTCTTTCCTGCAGTATCCAACACCTTTTTCGCTTCTGCTACTATTTCCGGGCCAATCCCATCGCCCGAAATCACTGCTATCTTATGTCCCATTCCATTCATCCTTTCCCCCCGGTGTCTCTTTTCTCTCCGGCACCGGATTACTCTCTATCTGGCAGTTCTCCGGGGCATCAGCCTCCAAAACTGCGTTATCCTATATCTTAATGTATTTTTTGCGATATTTCAACCCAAAGTATCGAAAATATGTTATACTTAGATGTAATTAACAAAAATGTACTGTGTTTTAGCGAAAAACAGTACAATGTTTCAAGAAAAATAATGATTAATGAGGGCTTTAAAATGGATAAATTAGATTTGCAGATTTTGAATGAGCTAAAGAAGAATGCGCGTCAGACCGCTTCTGATATCAGCAAAAACATCCATCTGTCGGTATCCACCGTCATCGAACGGATCAAGAAGATGGAAAAAACCGGTCTGATTCAGGCCTATACGGTCATCACCGATGATGCCAAGCTGGGAAATAATTTAACGATCATGATGGAGGTGAGCATGGAGCACCCCCGTTATAATGAAGCGTTTATCCAGCAGCTCAACGAAGACCCCAACATCATCGCCTGCTACTATCTCACCGGAGAATTTGACTTCCTATTGAAAATCTGCTGTCAGTCCTCCGAACATCTGGAGCAGATACACGGTCATATCAAAGACTGTCCCGGAGTGCGCCTGACCAAAACCCATTACGTGCTCCGCACCATAAAAAATATCTATTCCTCCAGTCCACGGGAGACAACAGATTAGCCTGACAAAAAAGAGAACAGAGCCTGCGGTCAAAGCTGGGCTCCGTTCTCTTTTTTATTTTTTATTCAATTCCGGCATTCGCTTTTTCTACTTCTGCGATTGCTGTTTTTCTCATAGGGATACGACAGTTCTTATTGCTTCCGAACTCTACGATACAGTCTTCATCGGTAATATCGATGATCACGCCGTAAAATCCACTGGTAGTCACTACGGTATCGCCCACTTCCATGGATGAAAGCAATGCAGTCAGTCTCTTCTGCTCTTTCTTCTGTGGTCTGATGGCAAAGAAATACATTGCGCCGCCGATGATCGCGATATAAACTACCATCAGCATCATTCCTCCGCCTGCACCAGCAGAGCTGGCTGCTTCAGTTAATAAATTCATCATTTAAACTTCCTCCTGAGATTCTTTCTTGAACAGCCTTACAAGCTGTTGGCATTATTACAATAATACACAATTTGTCACTATTCATCAAGTCT
The DNA here is from genome assembly GCA_028689585.1 of Lachnospiraceae bacterium. Taxonomy (GTDB): domain Bacteria; phylum Bacillota; class Clostridia; order Lachnospirales; family Lachnospiraceae; genus Merdiplasma. Next base: position 72,127 of record JAQVCW010000007.1, read on the forward strand.
TTTTTGTAAATTATTTTTGTCCGTTCTCAAATCGGTCAATTTTTGCTTTTTTATAGGACTGATACCGCCCCTCATCGATGGCATCCCGAATCTCTTCCATCATGTGATTGTAGAAATAAAGATTGTGCAGCACACACAGACGCATGCCCAGCATCTCCTTCGCCTTCAGCAGATGGCGGATATAGCCCCTGCTGTAGCTGCGGCAGGCAGGACACTGACAGTCCTCTTCAATGGGCCTTTGATCCAGTTCGAATTTTGCATTGAACAGATTTAATTTTCCATCGTTGGTATAGACATGACCGTGACGGCCATTCCGGCTGGGATAGACACAGTCAAAAAAATCCACTCCACGGTCCACTCCCTCCAGGATATTGATCGGGGTGCCCACACCCATCAGGTAAGCAGGCTTTGCTTCCGGCAGATAAGGCACGGTGGCATCCAGGATCCGGTACATCTCTTCGTGGGATTCCCCCACTGCCAGTCCGCCCACCGCATATCCATCCAGCTCCAGCTCAGCGATCCGTTTTGCATGTTCGATACGGATATCCTCATAAACAGCTCCCTGGTTGATGCCAAACAGCATCTGATGAGGATTGATGGTATCCTCCAGACCATTGAGCCGCTGCATCTCGGCCTTGCAGCGCACCAGCCATCTTGTGGTCCGGTCTACGGAATTCTGCACATAAGTGCGGTCAGCCACACTGGACGGGCATTCGTCAAAAGCCATGGCGATGGTGGATGCCAGATTGGACTGTATCTGCATACTCTCCTCAGGGCCCATAAAAATCTTGCGTCCATCAATATGAGACTGGAAATAAACACCTTCTTCCTTAATCTTGCGCAGGCTGGCCAGGGAAAATACCTGAAATCCGCCGGAATCCGTCAGGATCGGACGATCCCAGTTCATGAACTGATGCAGCCCTCCCATTTTCTTCACCACTGTATCCCCTGTTCTCACATGGAGATGATAGGTATTGGATAACTCCACCTGTGTTCCGATCTCTTTCAGGTCCATGGTAGATACGGCCCCCTTGATGGCCGCCACCGTTCCCACATTCATAAATACCGGCGTCTGGATGACACCATGCACGGTATGAAATTCTCCCCGTTTTGCACCGCCGTCTTTTTTCAGTAATTTATAATTTTCACTCATACTTTTAAACCTTTCTGTCTATTTCCCCTATATTGTATTTCCGCAAAAATCCGCTTTTCTTTCGTTTTTACCATCTCACCGCCGGGAAATGGCTGTTTCCACAGAAATATTCATAGTTATTTTAGTATATATGGAAAATTTTAATATTGCAAGGAAATTGATATTTTTTAATTCTTATCGTATAATATAGGATACTGTTCACACTGTGCCATAGGGCACGGTCTTTTTTACAGTTGACATGATAAAAGGAGGTTGCAGAGTTTTCTCTGCGCACAGCTTATGAATACAACCGCTTTACATACTCTTGGAATCGATATCGGTTCCACCACAGTTAAGATAGCCCTGCTTGATCCAAAAAAAGAGCTGCTGTTTTCTGATTACGAGCGTCATTATGCAAATATTCAGGAAACCCTGGCTTCTCTGCTTACAAAAGCCTCGGATCAGCTTGGGGATTTAAAAGTCTCTCCGGTCATCACCGGTTCCGGCGGACTCACACTGGCAACCCACCTGGAGGTGCCTTTTGTCCAGGAAGTGATTGCCGTTTCTTCTTCTCTGCAGCACTATGCACCACAGACTGATGTGGCCATTGAGCTGGGTGGTGAGGATGCAAAAATCATTTATTTCGGGGGCGGCTCTGTGGAGCAGCGGATGAATGGCATCTGCGCCGGGGGCACCGGCTCTTTTATCGATCAGATGGCCTCCCTGCTGCAGACAGATGCTTCCGGGCTCAATGATTACGCCAAAAATTATGGATCTCTGTATTCCATCGCCGCACGCTGCGGTGTATTCGCAAAATCAGATATCCAGCCCCTGATCAATGAAGGGGCTACCAAAGAAGATCTGTCCGCTTCAATTTTCCAGGCCGTGGTCAATCAGACCATCAGCGGTCTGGCCTGCGGAAAACCGATTCGCGGCCATGTTGCATTTTTGGGAGGGCCCCTGCATTTTCTTTCCGAACTGCGCGCCGCTTTTATCCGCACGCTGAAGCTGGATGAGGAGCATTCCATTATTCCGGATAATTCTCATCTGTTTGCTGCCATCGGCTCCGCTCTGAATGCAAAGCCGGAGACAGACACCACCCTGGGTGCACTGATTCAGAAGCTTTCCGGCAGCATCAAGCTGGAATTTGAGGTAGCCCGTATGGAACCGCTCTTTGCCTCCAGGGAGGATTATGATGATTTTATTGAACGTCAGAACGGTTACAATGTGGTGACGGATGACCTGGAGACCTACTCCGGCAACTGTTATCTGGGAGTCGATGCCGGCTCCACCACCACGAAGGCAGCTCTGGTGGGCGAGGACGGCTCCCTGCTGTATTCCTTTTACAGCAATAACAACGGAAGCCCCTTAAAGACCACCATCCGCGCCATCCAGGAAATCTACTCTCTCCTGCCGGATACGGCTCAGATCGTCTATTCCTGCTCCACCGGTTATGGGGAGGCTCTGATCAAGTCCGCACTGATGCTGGATGAAGGGGAAGTGGAGACGGTTTCTCATTATTATGCTGCCGCTTTCTTTGATCCTGAGGTGGACTGCATCCTGGACATCGGCGGTCAGGATATGAAATGCATTAAAATCAAGAATGAGACCGTGGACAGCGTACAGCTCAACGAAGCATGTTCCTCCGGATGCGGCTCTTTTATTGAGACCTTTGCCAAATCTCTGAACTATACCGTACAGGATTTTGCCAAAGCCGCTCTTTTTGCAGAGCATCCCATCGATCTGGGCACCCGCTGCACCGTATTTATGAATTCCAAGGTAAAGCAGGCCCAGAAAGAAGGAGCCGAGGTTTCCGATATTTCTGCCGGACTGGCTTATTCTGTCATCAAAAATGCATTGTATAAAGTAATCAAGGTGTCCGATGCTGCCGAGCTTGGCAAACATATCGTCGTGCAGGGCGGCACCTTTTATAATGATGCAGTTCTGCGCAGCTTTGAGCGGATTGCCGGCTGCGAAGCCATCCGTCCTGATATCGCCGGTATCATGGGGGCTTTTGGCGCCGCCCTGATCGCAAGAGAGCGGTTCAAGCCGGAGATGACCAGCACCATGCTGACCATCGAACAGATCAATGCGCTGCAGTTTACCACCCATATGGCAAAATGCAAGGGCTGCACCAACCAGTGCCGTCTGACTGTCAACCGTTTTTCCGGCGGACGCCAGTTTATCAGCGGCAACCGCTGTGAGCGCGGTATCGGAAAAGAGCGCAACAAGGATCATATTCCGAATCTGTTTGACTTTAAAAATAAGCTGCTGTTCTCCTATCCGCCTCTGGAAGAGGATGAGGCAGTCCGCGGTACCGTGGGTATTCCAAGGGTTCTGAATATGTATGAGAACTACCCCTTCTGGTTCCGTTTTTTCACCACGCTGAAGTACCGGGTGGTTCTTTCCCCGTCCTCTTCCCGCAAGATTTACGAGCTGGGCATCGAATCCATTCCAAGTGAATCCGAATGCTATCCTGCCAAGCTGGCCCACGGGCATGTGGAATGGCTGATCCGGGAGGGGATCCGCTTTATCTTCTATCCCTGCATCCCCTATGAGCGCAAGGAGTTTCCGGATGCGCAGAATCACTACAATTGTCCGATTGTAACCTCCTATGCGGAGAATATTAAAAATAATGTAGAGTCCCTGCACACCGAAGAGATCCGTTTTGAAAATCCGTTTATTGCTTTTACCAATCTGGAAACGGTCACAAAACAGCTTCAAAAATCTTTTCCGGATATTCCTGCAGCGGAAATCGCCGAAGCGGCCAGAGCCGGCTGGGATGAAATGCAGCACACCCGTGATATCATGTATCAAAAGGGACAGGAAACCCTGAAATATCTGGAAGAGACCGGGCGCCGCGGCATTGTGCTGGCGGGACGTCCCTACCATATTGATTCCGAGATCAATCATGGAATTCCAGAATTGATCAATTCCTATGGCATCGCTGTCCTTACCGAAGACTCCATTTCCAATTTGAGTCCGGTGGAACGGCCCCTGATCGTTCTGGATCAGTGGATGTATCACAGCCGTCTCTACGGCGCCGCCAATTTTGTCAAGACCAGAGAGGATCTGGATCTGATCCAGCTCAATTCCTTTGGCTGCGGTCTGGACGCGGTCACTACAGACTGCGTCAATGATATCCTTTCCGACTCCGGCAAAATCTACACCTGCCTGAAGATCGATGAGGTCAACAACCTGGGCGCCGCCCGGATCCGGATCCGTTCCCTGCTCTCCGCCCTCCGCGTCAGAGAAGAGCGAAAGACCACCCGGACACTTCATCCGTCCAGCATTTCACCGGTTTCCTTTACCGTAGAGATGCGTAAAAATTACACCGTGCTCTGCCCCCAGATGTCCCCCATCCATTTCGGCATTCTGGAAGCCGCCTTCAACGCTTCCGGTTATCATCTGGAGGTGCCGAAGATCAATGAACGTCATGCAGTGGATATGGGCCTGAAATATGTGAACAATGATGCCTGCTATCCTTCCCTGATCGTGGTGGGGCAGATGATGTCCGCACTGCTTTCCGGAAAATATGACCTGAATAAAACAGCGATCATCATGTCGCAGACCGGCGGCGGCTGCCGTGCTTCCAACTACATCGGATTTATCCGCAGAGCGCTGCGCAAGGCTGACATGGAACAGATCCCTGTTGTCTCCCTGAATTTAAGCGGACTGGAAGGGAATCCCGGTTTTAAGATTACATATTCTCTGCTAAAGAGAGCTCTGTTTGGTCTGGAATTCGGTGATATTTTCATGCGCTGTCTCTACCGGATGCGTCCTTACGAGAAAGTAAAGAGCTCTGCCGACGAGCTGCACCAGAAGCTGGAAAAGGAATGCATGGATTTTGTATCCGGCCCCAGCCCCTCCTTCCGGGAGTATAAAAAGCTCTGCCGACGGATCATTCAGGAATTTGACCGGCTTCCGGTCACGGATGAAAAGAAGCCAAAGGTGGGCGTGGTAGGCGAGATTCTGGTGAAATTCCTGCCGGCTGCCAACAATCATCTGGTGGAACTGCTGGAAGCAGAGGGTGCCGAAGCTGTGGTGCCGGATCTGATGGACTTCCTGCTTTACTGCTTCTACAACCAGAATTTCAAAGCGGAAAATCTGGGAACGAAAAAATCCACTGCGGCTCTGGCAAACATCGCCAATAAATTTTTAGAGAGTCTGCGAAAGACTGCCCGAAATGAATTTGAACACAGCACTCATTTTGATCCGCCTGCTCATATTGAGGATCTGGGAAAGATGGCGAAAGATGTGGTTTCCCTGGGCAATCAGACTGGTGAGGGATGGTTCCTGACCGGAGAAATGCTTGAGCTGATTCATTCCGGCACCAGCAATATCGTCTGCACTCAGCCCTTTGGCTGCCTTCCCAATCATGTGGTAGGCAAAGGCGTAATTAAAGAGCTGAGGCGGCAGCATCCTCTGGCCAATATCGTAGCGATTGATTACGATCCGGGAGCCAGTGAAGTGAATCAGTTGAACCGGATTAAGCTGATGCTCTCTACCGCGGTGAAGAACATGAATAAATGATGGCGGTTATAAAAGACAGCCGCCGCTGGCGGCGGCTGTGCTTTTACAGCCGGATATTGAAAAGTCAAAAAAATAAAACCCCCGGGAAGTGCAATGTATGCCTGTTCCCGGGGGTTATTTTGTTTTGATTTATGCAGGTGTGCCGTGTGCTTACTTCGTAAGCCAGGCACCTCATGGCTTTACTGATTGTCTTTGTTTCTGTTTTTATTTTATACTCTGGATAAATATTCTCCGCTTCTGGTGTCGATTTTAAGTTTGTCACCGGTCTCTACGAAGAGCGGTACGTATACGACTGCGCCGGTCTCTACGGTTGCAGGTTTGGTTGCTCCCTGTGCGGTATCTCCTTTGAAGCCCGGCTCGGTGTCGGTCACTTCCAGTTCTACGAAGAGTGGAGGCTCGATTGCGAATACGTTGTTGTTATGAGAACATACTTTTACCATTTCGTTTTCTTTTACGAATTTCAGGGTTTCTCCTACTGTCTCGTTGTTCAGTGCGATCTGCTCGTAGTTCTCCACATTCATGAAGTAATACAGATCAGCATCCGAATACAGATACTGCATATCGATACGCTCAATACGTGCCTGCGGGAATTTTTCTGTAGGACGGAAGGTTTTTTCTGTCACACCGCCATTGATGATATTTTTTAATTTCGTTCTTACGAATGCTGCACCCTTACCTGGTTTTACATGCTGGAATTCAATAATCTGGTAAATATTATTGTCCATTTCTATTGTAATGCCGTTTCTAAAATCGCCTGCTGATATCATTATGATATTCCTCCTTAAATTTATCCGATTGTTCATTCCGACCAAAGGCCAAAGCATCTGCAAAATGCCCATATCTTTATACATTTTATATTAAAACTCAATTTTTTTCAACACTTTTTTCCGATATATAGGATTTTTATGCTCCTGTTCCGCTTTTTACTTGACTCACAGCTTCCGGGCGGCACTCTCCTGTATTTCCTGCAGTATCTCCTCATAGGAGCGGTGATCCGTGCGCACAAATGCATCCGCTGTCTCTTCGTAGATTTCTTTTCGCTGCGCCATCAGTCCCTCTATCTTCTCCCGCAGCCCGCCGCCCTGGAGCTTGGGACGCTTGGTATCCCCCTGCAGCCGGTTCAGCAGTGTCTCGATATCCGTCTGAAGGTAGACCACGGTTCCCAACTGCTTCAGCAGTCTGCGGTTGCATTCCAATACGGGCAGTCCGCCGCCCACGGCTATGACACAGCGCTCTGCACTCTTCATGAGCTGACGCAGCGCATCGGTCTCCATCTGGCGAAAACAGGCTTCTCCCTGTTCGGCAAAAATATCGGAAATTTTCTTTCCTGCTCTGGCTTCAACGTAATCATCGGTGTCGATAAATTTCAAATTCATTCTTTTGGCCAGCCTTCTGCCCAGCGTGGTCTTTCCTGCTCCCATAAAACCGATCAATATGATATGGTTCATTCGTTTCTTCCTCATTTATTTTTTAGTTATAACAATTTCCTGCATCTTCTCCGGTAAAAAAACAGCACGATCTTCTCCAGATACCGCTTCAGCACGATCTGAATTTCTTCCTTCGGATGAATCGGTTTTACCAGTATCGTGCGCAGTCCTGCGCGGTTTGCACCATAGATGTCCGTAAAAATCTGATCCCCGATAAAAATCGTATTTTTCAGATCGGTTCCCATCCGTTCCATTGCCCTCTGATAGTTTTTGACAGAGGGTTTGTGCGCATTTTCGATAAAATGAACCTGAACATCCTGATTGAACATCTCCACCCGGGGAAGTTGATTGTTGGACAAGAGACAGCACTCATATCCCAGCCGCTTCAGCCTGGCAAATAAAGCTTTGGCCCGTTCATCCGCCGGGGCGCCGTGAGGAACCAGCGTATTGTCTATATCAAAGATAAGTCCCCGGTATCCTTCTTTCGCAAGAGCCTCAAAATTAATCTCATAAGTTGAATCCAGATACTCATCCGGATAAAATATTTCCAGCATCCTACTCTCTCCTGATTCCCATTTATTTCGTATCCTTTTTCTATTTTCTTCGGATCATCCAAAATCAAAGAGCGACAACTGGTTGGACTCCGGCAGATCCTTCATAATTCCCAGATCTCCCAGCAGGTCAACCACAGTCTTGCTGACCTTGGTCCGCTCCCTGAAGTCATCCTTAGACAGAAATTTTCCATCCTTTACCGCATCCACCACGCCCTCTGCCGCCTTGCCGCCCAGACCGTCTATGGTATCCAGCGCAGGCATCAGCCTGCCGTCCACTATCTGGAACCGGTTGGCCTGCGCCTGATAGATATCGATGGGGGTAAACTCAAAGCCTCTTGCATACATTTCCCGGACCACCTTCATGTCCTTGTACTCGTCCTGTTCTTTTTTACTCAGTGTATCCATCCGCTTTTCATAATCCTTAATGTGCATCAGCAGACGTTCCTGACCAAGACACATGAGCTCATAGTCAAAGCCGGAAGCACGGATGCTGAAAAAGGACGCATAATAAGCCAGAGGCCGGTTGATCTTAAACCAGGCGATCCGGTAGGCCATCATAACATAGGCCGCCGCATGGGCCTTCGGGAACATGTATTTGATCTTCTTACAGGACCAGATATACCAGTCCGGCACGCCATGGGCCGTCATTTCCGTCTCCCATTCCGGCTTCAGGCCTTTTCCCTTCCGGACCGCCTCCATGATTGTAAATGACAGCTCACTGTCCAGTCCCTTTTCGATCAGATAGATCATGATATCATCACGGGTACAGATGGCAGTGGAAATCGTTGCCTTTTTTTCCTGTATCAGCGTCTGGGCATTTCCCAGCCACACATCGGTGCCATGGGCCAGACCGGCGATTCGCACCAGATCGGAAAAATACTGCGGTTTGGTGTCGATCAGCATCTGGATTGCAAATTCGGTGCCGAACTCCGGGATGCCAAGGGAACCAAGCTGGCATCCGCCGATCTGATCCGGAGTCAGCTTCAGAGCACTTAAGTTCTGGAACAGGGACATTACTTCTCTGTCATCCAGCGGAATCTTCTGAGCATCCAGACCGGTCAGATCCTCCAGCATCCGGATCATGGTAGGATCATCATGCCCCAGAATATCCAGCTTCAGCAGGTTGTGATCAATGGAATGGTAGTCAAAATGAGTGGTGATAATATCCGTAGTCATATCATTGGCCGGATGCTGTACCGGAGTAAAGGAATAGATCTCCTCACCGTAAGGCAGCACGATGATGCCGCCGGGATGCTGTCCCGTGGTTCTGCGCACGCCTACACAGCCGGATACGATCCGGTTGATCTCACAGATTCTCTTATGTACCCCATGCTCTTCATAATAATTTTTCACATATCCGAATGCCGTCTTGTCCGCCAGCGTACCGATGGTTCCGGCACGGTAGGTCTGACCTGCCCCAAAAATCACCTCCGTATATTTGTGGGCCTTACTCTGATATTCTCCGGAAAAGTTCAGGTCGATATCCGGCTCTTTATTTCCTTTAAATCCCAGGAAGGTCTCAAACGGAATGTCAAACCCATCCTTTTTCAGCTTCTGCCCGCACACCGGACAATTTTTATCCGGCATATCACAGCCCGCCATACCGTCAAATTTCCGCACGTCCGGAGAATCAAAATCGCTGTAATGACAGTTCTCGCAGTAGTAATGGGGATGCAGCGGATTTACCTCGGTAATCCCCGCCATCGTAGCCACAAAGGAGGATCCCACCGAACCTCTCGATCCCACCAGATAGCCATCCGCGTTGGATTTCCACACCAGCTTCTGGGCGATGATGTACATTACGGCAAAGCCATTGGATATGATGGAATTCAGCTCTCTCTGAAGACGCTCCTCCACGATTTCCGGCAGCTTCTCCCCATACAGCTCATGGGCTTTATTATAACAGATATCCGTCAGGAGCTGATCCGAATTTTCAATGACCGGCGGACACTTATCCGGACGGACCGGCGAAATCCTTTCACACATATTGGCAATCTTTATCGTATTGGTAATGACCACTTCCCTGGCCTTTTCATCTCCCAGGTACTTAAATTCCTCCAGCATCTCTTCTGTGGTGCGCAGATACAGGGGAGCCTGCTCATCCGCATCCTTAAATCCTTTTCCGGCCATAATGATCCGGCGGTAGACTTCATCCTCCGGATTCAGGAAATGAACATCGCAGGTAGCTGCCACCGGCTTGTTGTACTGCTCTCCCAGCTTCACGATCTTTCGGTTGTACTCCTGCAGGTCTTCCACCGTCTTGACATCATCGTAGCCGTCCCTGGTCATGAACATATTATTGCCCAGGGGCTGAATCTCCAGATAATCATAAAAATTGACCAGACGGGCCAGTTCCTTTTCCGGAGCCCCCCGAAGAAGCGCCTGAAACAGCTCTCCCGCCTCACAGGCAGAACCGATCAGCAGCCCCTCCCGGTACTTTTGCAGCACACTCTTCGGGATACGGGGACGCCGGTTATAGTACTGGATGTGGGACCAGGAAATCAGGCGGTATAAATTCACCCGGCCGATATCGCTGTTTGCCAGTATGATCACATGGTAGGTGGGCAGCTTTTTGATCTGCTGCGGGGAAGACTGTCCCAGCTTATTCACTCCGGTCAGGTCATAGATCTCCCGCTCCTTCAGCATCTCCACAAATTTCACAAAAATCTCCGCGGTACATCCCGCATCATCCACCGCTCTGTGATGATTCAGCAGGGAAATATTCAGTGCTTTCGCCACCGTATCCAGCTTAAACCGGTTCAACTGGGGCAGCAGAACCCGGGCCAGCCCCACCGTATCCACAGAGGTAAATTCTTTTTCAATGCCCAGGCGGCTACAGTTTTCTTCGATAAATCCCATATCAAAAGAAGCATTGTGCGCCACCATCACCGCATCCCGGCAGAAATCCAGGAACCGGGGCAGTATGATATCGATCTTGGGCGCCTCCAGCACCATACTGTCGTTGATGCCGGTCAACTGCTCAATCCGGTAGGGAATAGGCACATCCGGATTCACGAAAGTACTGAACCGGTCTGTTATCTTTCCTTTTTCCACCCGGACAGCGCCGATTTCGATAATCCGGTTCTGAATGGGACTAAAGCCGGTAGTCTCCAGATCAAATACCACGTAGGTCTCCTGCAGACTCTGACCTTTTTCATTGACCGCCAGCCCTCTCATATCATCCACCAGATAACCCTCTACCCCGTAAATCACCTTAAAGGGTGAACCGCCCGGCACCGCATGGTTGGCATCCGGAAATGCCTGCACATCGCCATGATCCGTCACCGCAATGGCCGGGTGCCCCCATTTTACAGCCTGGGCGATGATATCCTTAACTTCGGACACGCCATCCATATCGCTCATCTTGGTATGGCAGTGAAGCTCCACTCTTTTTTCCGGATAAGTATCCATCCGCTCCTTCCGAAAATCGGCAATCTTTTTAATGCCCATCACGGAGCCGATGGTCAGCTGGCTGTCAAATTTGTCAATGGTGGTGACACCCCTGATCTTCACAAAAATCCCCTTGGAAACGCCTGCTTTGATCTCGTCCATCTGATCGTTGCGGGCAAACATCTTCACCACGATGGTGTCTGTAAAATCCGTCACTTCCAGCATAATGATGGTCTTCTCATTCCGGATCTCTCTGGTCTCCATGCTCTGGATCATGCCGCGGATGGTCACCTCTCCGATTTCGCCCGCAATCTGTTCGATTGGCATGGCATCCTCTTCAAAGTCACGCCCCACCAGCACATCCGGGTTGTCGGAACGCTTCACAGAGCCGCCAAAACGGCTGTCGTTCCTTCCCTGGTATTTTCCTCCGCCTCTGGAACGGAAACCGCCATTTCGCCCTCCATTGCCGGATCCTGCTGCATTTTTGGCATTTCTGCCGGCAGATGCCCCAGCAGCTTTGCTGCCCGAACCTTCTTTGACTTCCCTGTCCGATTCCGCCCCTTCTGCCTTCGAAGCTTTGCCGCCGGCAGGTGCCCCGGGATTTTCTGATCCATCCGCCAGGAAAGCGGCATCGCCCTGTTCTGCAGGTCCTTCCAGAAATTCGCCGCCGTCCTCCCCGTCATCGGTGCGGTTCCTCGCAAGTCGCATCTGAATCGCCTCCACCTCCTGCTCCAGCTTAATCTTGGCAAAGCGGCGGTTCTGACTCTCCTTTGCTTCGGTCAGCTTCGCTTCGATCTTCAGATGCTGACCGCACCGTTCGCAGAAGATCTTCTCCAGAATGCTCAGCAGCTCCTCTTCTTTTCCCTGCGCTACCACATTGTCCTCCATGGTCAGGTGCAGGGTATCGGCATCGGAAAACTCACATTTTGCCCCCCGGAACAGATTGTAGAGAAAGATATTGTAATTTTTCAGCTCCAGTAATATGCTGTCCCGGTAGATGGGCAGCAGCTTCTTGGAATTGTACTGTTCCGACAGATGAAATTTCTCAATAATCTGCACCCGGACAGGGATGTCAAAAAAGAGCTGGTCTTTTATGGCCTGCTCTGTTTCATAAATATTTTTTTTGTAGATTAGAACGTCACTTTCCAGATAAATTCGCATAAAGTCCTTCCGGGGCGTCATGGTCACTCTGCTGACCATTGACTGCCCCATCAGTTCCTTCAGTTCACCCTCCAGATCCAGTGTGGGAAAGACATCATAAAAAGCTTTTGCCATCATCATTCACTCCAGTTCAACAATTCTTCCCGCAGCACAGAAAGAAGCTGATCCTCCGGCACCTTCCGTATCACTTCGCCTTTTTTGATCAGAAGTCCTTCCTTTTTGCCGCCGGCGATGCCGATATCCGCTTCCTTCGCCTCGCCAGGTCCGTTGACCACGCAGCCCATCACGGCCACCTTCAGATTCAGCGGGATGTCAGCTACCATATCCTCCACCTGATTTGCCAGACCGATCAGATCAATCTGGGTTCTTCCGCAGGTGGGACATGAGACCACTTCAATCCCTCCTCTGCGCAGTCCCAGCGTTTTCAGGATCAGCTTCGCAGATTTGATCTCCTCCAGAGGATCTCCGGTCAGGGACACCCGGATGGTATCTCCGATGCCCTGGGATAAAATCATCCCCAGTCCAATGGCGGATTTAATGTTTCCAGACAGAAGGGTTCCCGCTTCCGTGATGCCCACATGGAGCGGATATTCGGTCTGGGGAGCGATCAGCTCATGCGCTTTGGCACACATCAGCACATCGGAAGACTTGATGCTGATCACCAGATTATCATAGCCCATGTCCTCGATCATGCTCACCTTATGCAACGCACTCTCCACCAGCCCTTCCGCCGTCACCCCATGATACTTATCCAGCAGCTCCTTTTCCAGAGAACCGCTGTTCACGCCCACACGAATGGGGATACTGCGTTCCCTGGCCGCGTCCACCACGGCTCTCACCCGTTCCGGACTTCCGATGTTGCCTGGATTGATCCGGATTTTATCCGCACCGTTTTCAATGGCCGCAATCGCCAGCTTATAGTCAAAATGGATATCCGCCACCAGCGGGATGGAAATCTGCTGTTTGATCTCCCCCAGCGCGGCTGCCGCTTCCATCGTGGGCACCGCACAGCGGATGATATCGCAGCCTGCTGCCTCCAGCTTCTGAATCTGCGCCGCTGTGGCCGCCGCATCCTCCGTCCTGGTATTTGTCATGGATTGAATCAGGATTGGATTTCCCCCGCCGATCACCTTGTCACCTATTTTAATCACTCTTGTACAATCACGGAACATGTCAGTCTCCTCCTTTTGTGTCTGCTCTAGTCTTCTGCCGGCTCTGCCGGAATAAACACTCTGGTCTGTGCCGGTCCGTCCGGCTTCTCCGCCCGTTCTTTTGCCTCCCGGCAAAAATAATCCTGTGCACAGAGCAAAACCTTGCCCCGTTTATCTATCTTTTCGTAATGATTATCCGCGTTCAGTTCATGGGCCTTGAGGGTATCCGCAAGCTGCACCTCCAGAATATGCTTTACCTCTTCCTTCAGATCAGCGTCCTCTACCGGGAACATGATCTCCACCCGCTTATCCAGGTTGCGCGGCATCCAGTCTGCACTGCCCATATACAGCTCCTCCAGACCGCCATTCTGGAAATAGAAAATACGGCTGTGTTCCAAAAAGGTGCCCACGATGGAGCGGACCGTAATATTCTCACTGATGCCGGGAATGCCCACCTTCAGACAGCAGATGCCCCGGATGATCAGGTCAATCTTCACTCCAGCCGCTGAAGCCTGATACAGGGCCGCTATGATCTCCTGATCGCAGAGAGAATTCATCTTGGCAATGATTCTGGCCGGCTGGCCTTCTCTGGCATGATCCGCCTCCCTGCCGATCAGTCTCAAAAAGCCGTCTCTCAGCCAGATCGGCGCCAGGATCAGACGATTCCAGGACTTTGGCTCGGAATAGCCGGACAGCATATTGAATACTGCCGTAGCATCCTCCCCGATCACCTCTGAACAGGTCATAATACCGCAGTCCGTATACAGCTTTGCCGTGGTGTCATTATAATTGCCGGTTCCCAGATGAACATACCTGCGGATCCCGTCTTCTTCCCTGCGGACCACCAGAGTGATCTTGCTGTGAGTCTTCAGCCCCACCAGTCCGTAGATGACATGGCAGCCTGCTTTCTCCAGCATCTTCGCCCAGATAATATTATTTTCTTCATCGAATCTTGCCTTTAATTCCACCAGAACAGAGACCTGCTTTCCATTCTCCGCCGCCTGGGCCAGCGCCGCCACGATGGGGGAATGTCCGCTCACCCGGTACAGCGTCTGCTTGATCGCCAGCACCTGAGGATCTCTGGCCGCCTGCTGCACAAACTGCACCACCGGATCAAAGGTCATATAGGGATGGTGAAGCAGGATGTCCTTTTTACGGATGGCTTCAAAAATATCCGCCTCCTTCTGCAGCGCCGGAACCGGCTGGGGATGATAAGGCGGAGTCTTTAAATGATCGAATCCGTCCATACCGTACATCTTCATCAAAAAGGTGAGATCCAGCGGTCCATTGATGGGATAAATATCCTCATCCTTCACATTAAATTCTTTTTTCAGTATTTTCAGCAGCTTCTCGCTCATCCGGTCTTCCACCTCCAGACGGATGACCTCTCCCCACTGCCGCATCTTCAACTGCTTCTGGATCTCCTTCAGAAGATCCGCCGCCTCCTCCTCGTCAATGGTCAGATCCGCATTTCTCATGATCCGGTACGGGTGGGCGCTGACCACATCATAATTCAGAAACAGCTTGTCAATGTTATGTTCAATGATCTCCTCCAGCAAAATACCTACCCGGCAGCCGTCCTCTCCTTTCGGAAGCTCCACCACCCGGGGAAGAACTGCCGGAACCTGAACTGTAGCGAATTCCGCCCTGCTTTTCTCACCCTTTCTGGAAATCAGGGCGCCGATATTCAGCGTCTTGTTGCGAATCAGCGGAAATGGTCTGGACGAATCCATCGCCATGGGTGTCAGCACCGGATATACGTTTTCTTCAAAATACCGGTCCACATACTTTTGCTGCTCCCCGCTCAGATTTTCATGTGCCGTCACCAGCTCCAGCCCGTTCTGCTTCAGTGCAGGAATCAGAGAACGATTGTAGGTGGAATATTGAAGAGCCACCAGACTGTGGGCCTTCTGCTGGATCAGGTCAAGCTGTGCCTGAGGGTTCAGTCCGGCGATGTCCTCCTTCAGATATTTTGCATGTACCATATCCAGAAGAGATGCCACCCGGATCATAAAAAACTCATCCAGGTTGGACGCCGTTATGCTTAAAAACTTCAGCCGTTCAAACAGCGGATTGGCCTTATCCCTGGCCTCCCCCAGAATGCGCAGGTTAAACTCCAGCCAGCTCAGCTCCCGATTGGTATAATACTCCGGTTTTGTATAATCTATCTCAGCCATATGATCCCTCCTCCTACATCTTTTTCTTTTGCCTGATCACAGGATGTACGTTAAATACTTCTTCGAAAAATTCCGTCTTATCCGCCAGAGTTCCCTTTTCCAGCGTAAGATCCTCCTGACTGTTTACCGAAATCAAAAGCTCATCTCCCCGCAGAGTGACCACCGCATTTTTAAACTTTTGTTTGTGGCTGCGGTCCAGAGCATTGGCAACCCGCAGGATCGCAGTCAGCTTTGCAATCACCAGATACTCTTCCCTGCTGAGGCTGCTGCCCATAGCCAGCTCTTTGTAATAGCTGAAATCACTGGTATTAAATTTCACCACGTAAGCCACCATCTCCCGCTCTGCATGGGAAAGTCCGATAATCTCCGTGGCCATAATAATATTGAACGCGCACTCTGATACGTTGGTCAGACTGATAAACTTGCCGCAGTTATGCAGTATCACTGAAATCTGCAGAAGGAGGCGCTCCCGCGTCCCCATTCCATGAATGCTCTTCATCTTATCAAACATCTGGAGCGTAATATCCTCCATGTTCCGGATATGAGCCTGATTACTTTTATACCGCTTTGCAATACTGCGCGCAGCAGCAATAATATCCTCATCAAAGCTATGGGTGAATTTGATGAATTTATTTTTTTCCGCATAGTCAAAAGAAATGCCGTCCGTCAGATTCATGGCCGGCATCCAGATGGTCTCCGCTCCCAGCTTCTCCAGCAGACATCGGCAGAAAACAGCAGACGGAACCACAAGATACGCAGAATCCGCAGACAGTTGGAACCGCCTCGTGATCTCGTCCGGATTCATGCAGATGATCTGCTGATAGATTTCCATAAAGGTCTCTTTGGGCACTACAGCAATGGGATTTCCATCCTGAAGACAGAACTTCATCAGCTCCTGAAGCTCACTGGCCACCACGATCAGGTTGTTGATCTGGCGGTCCTTCTGATAAAGCTTGCCAAATCCATCCAGCTCGTGCTCCAGTTGTTCTATTATCAGCTTTTCAAAATGTGCATTGTTCTTAGCCAGAGGCAAAAGCCGCTCCCTGGTGTTCACCTTGCCCATCCGGATATTCTGTGTGGTGATCAGCTTGTCATTATCAAACACCGAGATCTGGATGCTGCTGCCTCCCATATCCACAATGGCCGTTCCGTTCTGGATAATCGTCTCGAAGGCGCTGCTCTCCGATGCGATCGATTTATAGTCCAGAAAACGCTGCTCTGAATTGCTCAGAATATCAATTTTCAGACCAGTCTGTTTTTCAATATAGTCCCTGGTGATCAATGCACTTCGGATTTCCCTCAGGGCGCTGGTTCCGCAGAGACGGTAATTATCTGTCTTATAGCCTTCCATGATGACCTTGAATTCCTTCAGCACGCGGCACAATTCCTCTACCTTTTCCACCGCCAGCTTTCCCTGACTGTAGGCCTCCAGTCCCAGATTGATTCTGGTATTGATGCAGTCAATCTCCTTCATCCCTTTTCTGGGAGAAAGCTCAAATATTTTCATCTCTGTCTCTGTGGATCCGATCACGATCGCCGCAAAAACCTTCACCGCCATACCTTCACCCCGCTTTCGATTATTCCGGCTTTCCCAGCAGATGGTCAATGAACTGCTGTGCCGTTCTTCCTGAGAGTCCGCCATGGCTCAGTTCCCACTGATTCGCCTTTTGCAGCAGCTCCTCTTCCGGTAATGTTACCTGGTATTTCTCTGCCAGTACCTTCACAATATTCTGAAATTCCTTTTTGTTCGGCGCACAGAAGAAAATGCTGACGCCAAAGCGGTAAACCAGAGATAATTTTTCCTGTACCGTATCGGAAGAATGCATATCCGCCCTGCGTCCTTCTTTATCGGCAAAGCTCTCTTTGATCAGATGGCGTCTGTTTGAAGTGGCGTAGATCAGTATATTGTCCGGCTTCTTTTCCAGGCCGCCCTCGATCACCGCCTTCAGATACTTATATTCTATCTCAAATTCCTCAAAAGATAAATCATCCATATAAATAATAAATTTATAGTTTCTGTTTTTGATCTGCGCAATAATATCATTCAGATCCTGGAACTGGTGCTTATATACTTCAATGATGCGCAGCCCCCGGTCGTAATAGCGGTTCAGGATGCCCTTGATGCTGGAGGACTTTCCCGTACCCGCATCGCCAAACAGCAGGCAGTTATTCGCTCTTTTTCCATTGACAAATGCCTCTGTATTATCAATCAGCTTCTGCTTGGGGATCTCATATCCCACCAGATCGTCCAGATAGACATGGGCGATATTGGTAATCGGTATGATCTTGGCGCCCTCCTCCGTGTGCTGGATACGGAAAGCCTTATGCAGACCGAATTTGCCCACACCGAATTCCCGGTAGAACTGCTCCATCTCTTTCTTGAACTCCTCCGGTGTCTCTGTCTGGGCCAGCTTTACGCTGAGCGTACAGATCCGATCCCGGATACGGCGGTTAAAGATCTTCCGGTCATCGCTGGCATTGCCATAATCCGCGATCATAGGATAGACAAAAATCTGCAGCTTCTCTTCTATCTCATGAAAGTTTGTGGCGAATAAGCCCATGAAAATCTGAAAATCATGAAGTGCGATCTGATTGATGCCGCCTTCCACGCTTCCCCTGATCTCGCATGCCTTGCTGTACGCATTTTCATGGTAGACCAGCAGGTAGGTCAGGTAGCAGTGCCACAGATTTCCTGCAAATCCGTGGGATTCCCCGATTTCCAAAAGCTCCTGCATGCAGGCAAAATATCTGTTTTTCAATGTTTCCCGTTCTTCTGATTTTTCCAGCTCATTCATCAGCTCAGCCAGCTTTGTGAGCAGTTCATCTTCCCTGCCCCGGTATAAGATCAGTTCTTCTATTTTTTTCATCTGTGTGCCTCTCGTATTGCTCTGTAAAGTTAAATGTCAGTAATTTCCAAGTATTTTCATATTGATTGCTTCTTCCCGAATCCCTCTCAGCGCATTTTTCACGCTGCTGTCATTGAGATTGCCGTCAAAATCCACGAAGAAACGGTATTCCCAGTTTCTCCCGGTGATGGGACGGGATTCGATGCGGTTCATGTTCAGGTTGTTGTAAATAAAGTGGGACAGCATATTGTACAGGGAACCGCTGCGGTGAGGCAGTTCAAAGCAGATGCTGATCTTGCCCGCGTCTTTCCGGAAAATGCGCTGGTTGGTCACGATGATGAAGCGGGTGGAGTTTGCCTCATTGTAGTAAATGTGATCCGCCAGTATCTCCAGACCGAATAGCTGGGCAGCAAATGCGCTTCCGATGGCCGCCTGGCTCTTATCCTGATCCTCGGATACCTTGCGGGCCGCCATAGCCGTATTGTCGTAAGGAATCTGCTTCCAGTCCCTGTGTTCATTCAAAAACTGCTCGCATTGAGACAGGGCCTGCTGGTGAGAATAAACAGTGCTGATCTCCTCCGGCTTTGTCCCCGGCATTCCCATCAATACGTGCTCGCAGCGGATGACCTGCTCACCAACGATATAATTTTCAAAATCCACCAGTAAATCAAAATTGTCCGCCACAATGCCTGCGGAAGAATTCTCGATGGGAAGCACAGCATAATCCGCGGCTCCCTCTGCGATGGCTTCCATGGCATCTCTCCAGCGGTCTACATGAAAACAGTTTACATCTTCTCCGAAAAACCGGCGCATGGCCGCATGGCTGTAAGCCCCTTCTACGCCCTGATAGACGACGCGGACATTTTTGGTATCCAGTGCATCCACCGAAATAAAAGGAAGGCGTCCCATCACTCCGTTCTGTGCCAGAAGCTGGTACTGTTTTTTCCGGCTCATGGACATGATCTGCTGAAACAGCTCTTCTACCCCGTGGCGGTTGAAGTCATTGTGGGCCAGCGCGGTGAGCTTTTCCAGCTTGGAACGCTCTCTGTCCTTGTCAAATACTTTTTTCCCGGTACTGATCTTAAATTCTGCCACCGCTTCGCTGATGGCCATTCTCTTTTCAAACAAGTCTACAATTGCGCTGTCGATCTCATCGATCTCATCGCGCAGTTCTAATAAATCTTTCATGGGGCCTGCTCCAATCTTCGTTATCATTCTCTCCATTTAAATTAATTAAATTAAAACGGATAATTTTTCACTTCCCACTGGAAGGATAAGGATCCAAAAATCAATATGACGTCCTCTTTTCCTGCTTCCTGCAGGGCGAGGTCAATGGCCTTTGGAACATCTCCGACAGTAAGCACCGCAGGATTTACTTTCTGTACTGCTTCTGTCAGCAGCCGGGCAGGCAGGGCTCTTGGATTCTCTTTCGTCTCTACCGTAAATATTTTTTCCGCCCGTTTTGCTGTTATTCTGATAATTTTATCATATTCCTTGTCAGAAAACACTCCAAAAATATAATAAATTTTTTTATCCGGGAAATACTTTTCTATCGCATCCATCAAAACCTGAGCCGCCTGGGGATTATGAGCGCCATCCACAATCACCTGAGGATTTTTATGCAGCAGTTGGAACCGGCCCGGCCAGCGCGTCTTTGCCAGCCCGGTGCGTATCGCTTCTTCCGAAATGGAAAATCCTTCTCTCTGCAGAGCAAAAATCGTCTCCAGCGCCAGCGCCGCATTGCCAATCTGGCAGGTTCCAGCCAAATGGATGACCAGATTTTTCAGCCCCCTATAGTCAAAGCTCTGCTCCTCTAGCCCATACCGGACGGATCCAAGCTGATCCTTATCCACCAGATACAGCGTGGCCTGCTGCTGCCGGCAGACACGCCTCAGCACCGCCTCAGCCTCCGGCTGCTGAAGGTCAGACAGGACCTGTGTATTCTTTTTAATAATTCCCGCCTTATTCCACGCAATTTCTTCCAGCGTGTTTCCCAGAAATTCCATATGATCCATGCTGATGGAAGCGATGATCTCCACCAGTACCCGTTCCACCACATTGGTGGCATCCTCCCGGCCCCCCATGCCTGTCTCCAGCAGCACCAGATCACAGATTTGCTCCCGAAAATAAAGGAAGGACAGTACCGTTTCCACCTCGAAGATCGTGGTTTCCGGCTTTCCCTGCGCTGCCGCTCTCTCCCTGGCCCGGCGAATTTCCGTCACCAGTCTGGCTACCGCCTCTTTTGTGATATATTCTTCATTGATCTGAATCTTTTCCTCATAAGAAAACAACGTGGGTGAAATATAGCGTCCCACCCGTAAGCCCGCCTGCTCCAGAATGGAAGCCGTATAGGCCAGCACCGAGCCCTTGCCGTTGGTTCCTGCGATATGGACAAAGTTCAGATCGTTCTGTGGATTTCCCATCTCCTGCAGCAGACAGCGGATGGGCTCCAGCCCCAGCAGATTGCCTTTGGCCGCGATCCCTGCCAGATATTCTCTCGCTTCTTCATAATTCATACTCATACCTCACTCGTATATTTTTCAGGATATGTCCTGTCTGACTTTCCATTTTACAAAGATTAAGGCGCTGCATGTGCAGCGCCTCATTGCTCATTGGGGAATCAAGGTCTTGAGCTTTACCTTATTTCACAGTTTCATGCGGTACGTGCTGCTTTCTTTTCCTGACGTTTCGCAGAAGCGTTCATAACCATCCCGGTAATCGGGCTCATGTACAGGCAGCAGGTCAGCACACAGTAAAGCGGCGCCATCACTGCCAACTGCATCATCCTTCCCGGAAGAATGGCAAAAAGCTGAAAGCCGTTAAATAAAACCAGACCCAGTGTGGTAAAGAAAGCAGAACTAAGCAGGTAAGTAATAATTACCGATATGCTCAGCATTACGATCTTCCGGCTCTTTTTTCCGGTTGCCAGCGGTTTCATCAGCGCCGGAATCACGCCCCAGAGAATAGCAGCGATGGTAATCAGCGGATTGATCGCCTGTCCCGTCAGAATACAGCCCAGAATATCGGCTGAGAATCCGCAGATACCGCCTGCCAGCGGTCCCATCCATAATCCGGCCATAATCGTGCACACACTGCCCACCGTAATTCTGACAAAGCCAAGCTGAAAAGCTGCCACGCGGGTAAGCACCAGATTCATCGCTACCAGCAGTCCCATGAACACCAGCGTATGAGTGTCCCATTTTGTTTTGTACGTATTTTTTTGCATAACAAAACACCTCCATAATGTGAATTTAATAAAGTAATTAGAAAAAATCAATTACAAGATAAATAATAATCCCTCCACATTATGAGATGTCCTCATATGTAGCAACGGGTGCGGAAAAAGCATCACAAACACTGAATTTTCTCAATTCGGTATTTTTCGGTTCAGGGCGACTCCCCAGCCGCTGACAACTTAACGCGCAATTTCCTACTTCGCTATTATTTATTTAACGCAATTATATCATATTTTGTCTATATTGCAAGGAAAAATACCTTAAAAAAAGAGTAAATATAACAGCCAGATCACGCTGCAGTAAATCAGGCATGGAATCAGGTTCCCGTCTTTAGTATTTAGCACTATAATTCTTTAAGACTTTAAATTTTAATATTCCCCTCAAGCCAGCGTATTTGCTGGCTTTTTTTGTTCCAAAAAACTTGACAAAAATATTTTTTTTCCTTTACTATATAGCTATAATAGAAGAGGGTGATTTTATGTCATATTTTCTAAAAAACAAACAACAAAAAAGGTACTTATTTACAAATTTATGAGCGCTATTATGATCCGGAGCGTAAAGGTGGAGCACATCGTTCTTACAAACCGATTGACTATATTCACGAATTACAGCAGAAGGGAATAGATGACCCGATCGCTGTCTATTCTGAAGAAGTCCAAAACCTACGATGAAGTGATTCCTAAGCTGTTTGAAAAATATGACTTTTCCCTTGACCAGTTTTATTCCGGACTGGAATATATTGGTTCCGA
Source organism: Lachnospiraceae bacterium (assembly GCA_028689585.1). Classification (GTDB taxonomy): domain Bacteria; phylum Bacillota; class Clostridia; order Lachnospirales; family Lachnospiraceae; genus Merdiplasma. The sequence goes on from JAQVCW010000007.1 coordinate 94,483, forward strand.
GTATGAGAAGATTATAGAAATCTACAACCATCAGATTGGACAGAAATATAAATTTGACACATCACACACCTGCTTCGACTGCACAAACTTTTATTTTGAGATTGATCGCGAAGATGATTTCAGAAGAAAAGGTCCCTCCGAGGAAACAGCGCTTTTCTTACTCTGTATCTCTTCCACCAACCGCTGCACCATACATCCCGGCCACATCTCCGACGGCTTTTCCTTCCCATCATCAACGCACTTCTTATAGCATCGCTCCGCTATCGGGATAGCCTTTTTCTCATCTCCATACTGCACCAGCTTGCGATAAATATCCTTATCCTTCTTAAGATATTTCTGTCCTGTAATCTTCTCAAACTTATCCGCAAACCGGTCACAGCAAGTATATGACTCCCGTATCGCCGGCATCTCACCAAAATAGGCATACATCCAAATCTCAAAGCAGGGATTGGACCAGCCTGCACCGACACCGCTTTTCTCCGCTGCCTGAATAATGTCATCAAAATCCTTTACCTGATCCCTGTCAAATACAATCCAGGGGATACGGTACTGTGGTTCCTTATTTGCAAACTCCAGCGCCCGTTCCACCAATTCTATCGTCTTAGCCTTTTCCACCTTTATCACTAGGCGGTCTTTTAAATCTGTCGGTATACTGTCCCGCAACCCCTCAAAATAATTCTTCTCCGTTTCTTCTGTATCGGTCACGATCAGGTAATATCCCAACTCAGGTACTCTTGTTCCCACACGCTGATTCCGGTCTCTTCTTTTCCCGGCCCTGCGATCACTGGGTTTTTCTCCGCCTTTATTCGCCATCCGCAGCCCTCCCTGTAAGCATCTTCATCGGTTTTAATGCCGGAATAGCACCATAATTTCCTGTAAGGTAATTCTTCGCCAAAGCCTCGTCTCTGCGCACTTTATTGCCGTCCTCGTCTTTAAACTCAGCCAGCGAATACAGTTCTGATACTCCATCTCTGTTTTTGTTTACCATCCAGATTTCATCCCTGCGCAGCAGTTCATTGGAAAACTGCCAGATATCGTGGGTAGTAAAAATAAGCTGGGCATTCTGGGTATTAATCTCCGGAGATAAAAAGGTCAGTATAATATTCCGAACCAGCAATGGATGCAGCCTGGCGTTCAGTTCATCTACAAACAATGTTCCTCCGTTATCCAGTACATCTTTCAAAGATGGATAAAGCGCAAACATTTTCAGTGTGCCGTTGGATTCCTGCTTCAACGGAATGGAAGCCATCTCCTGACTCCCCACTTTTCTATGAAGAGCATCAATGGTATAGCTCTGGCTCGTCTCCTTTTCATCCTCTGGCGGTAACTCTTCCACTTTAAAATCCTGTATTGCCTCATCAAAGGACGCAAAATACTTTACCACGTTCTTCTGTACTTCCTTGCTGTCTGTAAATTCATCCGGGAGAACTCTGGACCGAAAGAAGTTTTCTGCCGGGTCACCGAAGTCAATGATATCATTATTCAGGAACCAGTCCCTTACCTTCTTTAGTTTTGCAACCCGCAGCTTTGCTCCCAGAGAAACAATCAGTGCTTCTTTATTCAAGGATGCTTTAATATTCTCCACATGGTTTTTTGAAAACCCACTCATTTCCAGTTCTTCGCCTTTTTTACGGTAAAATACAGTCCTGTAATTGTTTCTTGCCGTTTTAGCCTTCGAATACAGCCATTCCTCCACTACCTCATCTTTTTTTAAAGAAAAACCATATTGGTATATCTTTCCGGTATTTTCAGAATTGTCAACAAAGAAAACCTCAAATGTGGTCTCTTCATTACGGCTATTATCATCAAACAGAAACGGTGTTACTTTCAGATAATCTGCCTCCTTTTTCCGGCGTTTTTCATCCTCATCTCCAAATTTAAACGACTCTGCCACATAATAGGTCATGTAGTCAAATGCATCATACACATTTGACTTACCACTTGCGTTAGCACCGTAAATTGCAGCTACCTTCAGCAACTTATCATTTGCTATATCCACAACGTGATCCTCATGCTCTGTTATTTTAGTCGCTGACAAGTCAAGCGACACTTCATCACGAAATGATTTGAAATTTTTAAAGTTAAATTGTATCAGCATAATAATCTCCTCATTCTGACCATCTATAATATCTTTCTCTTATAGTATATACCATTTTGAATAAAAAACAACATCTAATTTTTATAATTTATGAAATTAGATGTTGTTTTTTATTAAAAATATTATCTTTTCTCTTTTTGCATCAGGAAATTTATCATTTTTTCTGCATCAATAGAAATATTCTGCCCCTCAGCAGTCTGCATTCATTTTCAAGATCTGTATTCTTAGCCCTAAGTTCTTCAATAATTCTGTCCTTTTTTTAGAATAACCATGCTTTAAAAGCCGGTGATGGATATATCTTTTCTAAGTCAGTCAAAACACTTCCCGAAACGGAAAAAACATGGGTTCTGCTTCCAAACGACTATACTGATGTTAAAAATGATAAGCATGAAGTTCTTTATCGTATCAAAGAATGCATAGACGATTTCACTTATGCTTATACAGATGCGAATGGCAGAAAAAGAACAATTCAAAACGTCTGCTGCTGAGATAGATACCGCATACCACAATCTCTGAAGAATAGAAGAATCCTTCAAAATCATAAAGTCACAGCTTGATGCAAGGCCAGTATATCTTCAAAAAGAAGATACCATCATTGGGCATTTTCTCATCTGCTATCTTTCTGTATTATTAACAAGACTGATCCAAATTTATGCTCTTGAAGATAAATATGGAACGGAAGAAATATCGTATTTTCTTGGAACTGAAGACATAAATAAAGTGCTAAACCATAGGTTTTAATCCTGGGCTTAGCACTATTTTTTTAATTCAACTCCTAAAGACAGGAATTATATCATATTTTGTCTATATTGCAAGGAAAAATACCTTAAAAAAAGAGTAAATATAACAGCCAGATCACGCTGCAGTAAATCAGGCATGGAATCAGGTTGGTTCGTATTATTTTTCCCTCGAATCCGATGGCTCCGCTCGTTCCGGTCACCGCCACCACATTGTTGATGCAGATCATATTGCCCAGCGCGCCGCCGGAAAGCTGCAGGGCCATGATAACTGCTGTAGAGATACCCAATCCCTGGGCTGTCTCAAACTGCAGCGGCCCGAAAAGGGTGCTGGACACCGTGCAGGAACCCGACACAAAGGCTCCCAGAATGCCGATCACCGGAGATAAAAACGGAAATGCCCTTCCTACGCCGTCCACCATCACCGTACTGATCTGAGTGAGCATTCCCTCCAGGCCGGATGCATTGCTGCCGGAATGTATCATGATCTGCACCATGCAGACTCCTGCAATCAGCGCGATGGTAAGGTTTTTCATCTGCTTTCCCGTGCTGATCAGGACCTGCTTCATCTGCTTTCCCTTCACTCTGCTGCACACGGCAGTGACCACCGCAATCAGCGCAAACGGGAAAATTCCCGGATTGTAAGCCCACTGGAAAGAAAAGTCCAGTCCCTCGATGCCGAGTATTTTCGGAATGGCCACCGCTATGCTCTGCAGTTGGGATTTCAGTCCAATGGCTCCGATTCTGGTCACAAGCAGCAGTACCGATACCGCCAGATAGGGGCTCCATGCGATAAAGAGTGATTTCACAGAAACACTGATTTCCGGCACCGGTGCTTTCTTTTTTTTATTCTTTTCTGCGGCCGGATCAAACTGCCAGATATATTCCGGCACAAACACCTTGAAATGTGCCGCTGTTACCGTCAGGAGCATTCCCACAATAGCACCTATGATGGACGCAAACTCCGGTCCCAGATAGGTGCCCAGCAAAAAATAAGGCACCACAAAAGTGAGTGCGGACAAAATGGAAAAGGGCACCATCTCAAGAATACTCCGCAGTTTTCTCTTTTTTCCAAAACAGATTACCAGCACCGCCACGATCATAATCGGAAGAATAATTCCTCCAATTCCCAAAAAAATACAGACTTTCCCGGTTACATCCCGGATAAAGGGTTCCATTCCCTGCCCTGACTGGGTTAATTTGGCGGAAAGATTGGAAATAGCGGTCAGGGCAGGCGTCCCCGCTGCAGCAAAGGGAACCGGCGTGCTGTTCGCCATCAGTGCCGCCGCACAGGCAGCCACCGGAGGAAATCCCAGTCCCACCAGCAAAGGTGCCGCCAGTGCCGCCGGAGTTCCGAAACCGGCAGAGCCTTCGATAAAAGCGCCGAATAGATAGGCGATGATGATGGCCTGAATCCTGGGGTCCGGCGAAATTTTCTGAAAACCGCTGCGGATCACCGCCATATAGCCGTTCGCCTTCATCGTATTCTGCAACAAAATAGCTCCCGCCACGATCAAAAGCAGATCCACCGCTTTTAACAGTCCGTATATGGTATAGCCTGCCACCGAAAGCAAATCCATTTTCCAGACAAACAATGCCAGAATACAGGTAAGTACAAATGAGATCAGCACTGACCGGGAAGCCGGTGCATTAATCAAAACCATCAGCAAAAAAGCCAGCAAAAGCGGGATCGCCGCCAAAATTGCATAAATTATACCGTTCATAATTATTCTTTCTCCTCCTGCGTATCGTTCCTTCCAAACAGCTACTCTGATTTTACATTCTACCAGATAATCTGTCAGAAAGAAATCACCCAAAGTAGGGCTTTTTAAATATTTCCGTTCCCTATTCCGTTTTTTGTATATTTTTCATGATTTTGAAAAGAATAATTTCATGGAATATCAAAAACTGGCCGGAGGTTGGATCTATGTATGCTTTTTTAAAATGCGGAATGCTGGGATGGTGCATCGAACTGTTTTGGACCGGTATGCATTCCCTGATCGTGGGAAACGGAAAACTGACAGGCTACTCTTCCTTATGGATGTTTCCCATCTATGGAATGGCCGCAGCCATCAATCCGCTGTATCAAATCATAAAACCTCTGAATATTGTGTTCAGAGGTCTGATTTACATGATCTGCATCTTTCTTGTGGAATACATCACCGGCTCCATCCTGATGATGACGGGCCGATGCCCCTGGGACTACAGCGAATGCCGCTTTCAGGTACACGGAGTCATCCGGCTGGACTATGCCCCGATGTGGTTCACCGTCGGGCTTTTCTTTGAATGGGTGCTGCGCCGGTAAAGTAACGGACAACGATTGAATGGGTGCTGCTCCGGCAAAAAAACGGACGCTGCTTGAATGGGTGCTGCTCCGGCAAAAAAACGGACGCTGCTTGAATGGGTGCTGCTCCGGCAAAAAAACGGACGCTGCTTGAATGAGTTCTGCTCCGGCAATGGAGGAAACCGAACCGGATCCCTCCTTCTTTTAGTTAATACATGCAGGGATCATGATCCGCCATATTCTCCAGCTCCGGGCCGCCGCCAATATTCTGCGTATTCAGCGTGCGCCGCTTCAGGCGCTGGTCCTCTGAATAATGCAGAATAAAGTCCTTGACCTCTTTTGCGTTTTTAATATGCATCAGTCTCAGATCCGGATCCGTCACATCACCGCCAAAGCAGTGCACTGTCCCCAGCCCAAATATCCGCTCCAGCAAAGATGTTTCCAGACGTACATCTACAATTTTATACAAATAACTGTCATTTTCCGTTCTCCTCAAAAAACCGCTGTTCACAGTGATCACTTCTTCCGTAATATGGTACGTTGTAAATGTCCATGGAAGCCCAAAAAACATACTTCTCTTTTTTTCTGTATATGCCATACTAAAATCCTCCCTTATTTTCGATTACAAGAATATTGATTTTACTTATTATAAATCAATTAACCTGTAAAAGCAAAGCAAACATTTTTTATAAATTATCTTGAAATTATTCTCCGCTTAGTATATGATAGTAAAAATGTTGTTAAGAAGCAACCACATAAGGAGGAAATTATGAGACATGTAATGAGCCCTTTGGATTTCTCTGTCGAAGAGCTGGGACAGATCCTTGATCTTGCCAGTGACATTGAAGCCAATCCCCAAAAATATGCACACGCCTGCGCCGGCAGGAAGTTAGCTACTTTATTTTATGAACCAAGTACAAGAACCAGACTCAGTTTCGAAGCTGCAATGTTGAATCTGGGTGGCAGCGTACTTGGTTTTTCTTCGGCCGATTCCAGTTCCGCTGCCAAAGGTGAGAGCGTTTCCGACACGATACGGGTGATCTCCTGTTATGCGGATATCGCAGCTATGCGTCATCCAAAAGAAGGTGCGCCTCTGGTGGCTTCCATGAAGTCTGGGATCCCGGTGATCAACGCAGGTGACGGAGGCCACCAGCATCCCACCCAGACCATGACCGACCTGTTGACCATCCGCTCTCTCAAGGGCAGGCTGGACAATATCACGGTAGGTATCTGCGGTGACCTGAAATTCGGCCGTACCGTTCATTCTCTGATTGAAGCCATGGTGCGCTATCCCAATGTACGCTTTGTGCTGATTTCTCCGGAAGAGCTCCGTATCCCGGATTATGTGAGAGATGATGTGCTCCGCAAAAACAATCAGGATTTCAAAGAAGTAACGCGTCTGGAAGACGCCCTTCCGGAACTGGACATCCTGTACATGACCCGTGTTCAGAAGGAACGCTTCTTCAATGAAGAGGATTACGTCCGCATGAAGGATTTCTACATCCTGGACAAACAGAAGCTGACTCTGGCAAAACCGGATATGATGGTACTCCATCCGCTTCCGCGCGTCAATGAGATTTCAGTAGAAATAGACGATGATCCGAGAGCCGCATATTTCAGACAGGCTCAGTATGGCGTCTATGTACGAATGGCTCTGATTCTTACCTTACTGGAGGTGAAAGTATGTTAAATGTCGGACAGTTAAATGAAGGTGTCGTTCTGGATCATATCCAGGCCGGAAAAGCGATGGATATCTACAAATATCTGAAGCTGGATAAGATGGACAGTTGCGTGGCTATCATTAAAAACGCGCGCAGCAACAAAATGGGGAAAAAAGATATCATTAAAATCGAATGCCCGATTGAAGAACTGAATCTGGATGTGCTGGGTTTCGTGGATCACAATATCACGGTCAATATCATTCAGGATGCAGAGATTGTCCAGAAGAAAGATTTGACTCTGCCAAAACAGTTGGTCAACATCATCCGCTGCAAAAATCCAAGATGTATTTCCTCCATTGAACAGGAGCTGGAGCAAATATTCTTCCTGGCAGATGAAGAGAAAGAAGTATACCGCTGCAAATACTGTGAAGAGAAATATCGGAGTTCTGCAAAAAATAATAAATAAACAGATGTAAAAAGAGGGGCTGTCGCACTAAGGAGCGAGGGGCATTTCCTCAATCCAAATGTACTGCATTGCCTGAACTGGTGTCTTCCATCAGCGGACTTTATGTCCGATTATGGAAGATGCCTGTCCAGGCATAGCCGTACATGGATGAGGAAATGCCCCTCGCCCCTTAGTGCGACAGCCCCCTTTTTGATAATTTATGGAATGATGTCTTTAGGGATCAGGGTGTGTCTATTCTTTTGGTTCCCTGCGTTCATATTTCAGGAACCGGAATTCCAGATCAAAGTACGTCTGTTCATCGCTGTCAGCGGTTATCTCCCATTCCGGCATTTGATCCAGATTCGGAAACCAACTGTCTGCCTCGTAGACATGATCTATTTTGGTGACATGCGCAGTATCACAATATGACAATAACTGATGATAGATGCTGTCACCGCCGATCACATAGATATCTTCTGAATTATATTTTTTCAGTTCCTCTAACAGCGCTTCCATGCTATAGCAGAGAACTGCATCCTTTACTTTATAGCTGCGGTTGCCGGTGAGGACAATGTTGGTGCGGTTCTTCAGCGGAAGTCCGTTCGGAAAGCTCTCCAGCGTCTTTCTGCCCATCACTACCACTTTTCCGCTGGTGGTCTCGCGGAAGAATTTCATATCCGACGGGATACTTACCAGCAGCCTGTTATCATGTCCAATTGCCCAGTTTCGATCTGCTGCTACAATTATGTTCATAATTCATGTTCCTCTCTTGCTTTCCTAAAATTCTGATTTTATTTTTTGCATTAATTTTTGTTCTAATTTTTTGCTTTTATCGTTTTGCATTTATCATTTTGCTATTATCGTTCTGCTATTATCGTTTTGCCTTTATTGTTCTGTTTTTATCGTTCTGTTTTTATATTTCTGTTTTTATCTTTCTGTTTTTTTATTATTCGGTTTTCATCCCTTCATTCCGGCCGGGAAACTGAGAAACTGCATCAGATGGCAATCGGTATGTTTCGGATCTGAGGTCCGGCCTCATAATTTTCCACATGAAGATCCTCTGTCGTAAACGCATAGAAGTCTTTCACCTCCGGATTCAGCCACACCTTTGGCGCCGTCAGCGGTGTCCTTGCGATCAGCTCTTTGACCAGCGGAATATGTCGGTCATATATATGAGCATCGGCAATCACATGAAGCAGCCTGCCTGCCGCCATATCACAGCTCTGCGCCATCATCATGAGCAGCAGGGAATACTGGCATACGTTCCAGTTGTTGGCCGCCAGCACGTCATTGGAGCGCTGATTCAGCACTGCGTTGAGTACCAGCCGGTCACTGTCCTTTTCCTTTGTTACATTAAAGGTCATGCTGTAGGCGCAGGGATACAGATTCATTTCATGAAGATCCTGGTGCACATAGAGATTTGTCATGATTCTGCGGCTATAGGGATTGTTCTTCAGATCATAGAGAACCCGGTCCACCTGATCCATCATCCCTTCCTTATACTGATGCTTCACCTGCATCTGATAGCCGTAAGCCTTGCCGATGCTTCCCGTTTCATCCGCCCAACTGTCCCAGATGTGACTGTGCAGATCGTGAATGTTGTTGGACTTGTGCTGCCAGATCCATAAAATCTCATCAAATGCACTCTTCAGCGCCGTTTTCCGCAGCGTCAGCGCCGGAAATTCTTTTCTCAGATCATAGCGGTTCACCACTCCAAACTGTTTGACCGTATAGGCAGAGGTTCCATCCTCCCATTTCGGGCGAACCTTCTCTCCCTCCGTGCTGGTTCCGTTTTCAATGATATCCTGACACATATCAATAAATAATTTGTCCGCGTAACTCATCTGTTCACCTCATCCTTTTCCTGTATTTACAAATTTACATATTTATTTCTTTCCTGCTGCCAGAGCCTACACCCCCAGCTTCGCCAGACTGGTGTCCTCCGCAAAACCAGATGCGTTGTACAAAAACAGGACATCCGTATAATCCTTCGATGCCATGTACTCCGACAAGCTCTGATTAAAATATCTCAGATCCACGATATCTACCTGATCAAAGTTCTGTATGACAAAAGGCAGAAAACAGTGAGCGTAGGAATCTTTCAGCACCAGGAGCCTGCGCCCCGCGGACGCATCCGTCTTTGACTCGATCAGTCCATAATTTCCGCCCAAAAATACTGCATATTTATCTTTCCCGTTCAACTGTGTCATATCGTAAAGACTGCTTCTCACATCCTCACTCTGGTTGTAGGTAAGTGTATAAGAAACCGGCTCCTTCGGCTCATAGATCTGGATAGAATCCGACGGCACTTTCATTCCCACTTTGGACGATATCGTTCCCTGAAACTCCTCCGTCACCGTCTGAATGGTGTAATCCTCCGGCACCGCCGCCTTCAGCCCCGCCTTAGTACACCATTGCTGATATGCATAAAAAGCAGACAGTGTCTTCCAGTGATGATCGGTACGGTAATAGAGCTCTTCCTCTTTATGTCCCTGCAGCAGAACGGACGTATCCAGCCAGACACCCTCCGGCAGCGATGACCGGATCTGATCCAGATATACTTCTTCATCGTAAGGAGCCGCAAATGCAGGCAGCTTATCTCTCAGTATATCCACTGCATTCGGCACCACCATGGCGGTCAGATGCTGACTGTCGTACTGCCCCGCAAGCTTTTCAAAAAAAGAAGACAGCAGGCCGATGTTGCTCCCGGCCAGGTCCGTATCAAAGCTCCCGGTATGCTTTTCAATCAGGTAGTCATCGTCTGCAAAATAAACATCGTTGGTCTCCTGCTTTAGCATGGCGCGCTCCGCCTCCGTCTTCAGGCCAATCCAATGATCCCTCAGAACAAACTGATCCGTCAGGTAATTCTCGTAGTCCGTAGAAAACTGCCCGCCCAGCAGGGTCTCCGCACTCAGCTTCGGCCTCTGGGCCAGCGCCCTGTTTTCATTGTCGGAAAATTCCGTATCCGGCTTCAGCAGAGAAGCCGCCGTAAAACCGAAAATCATCACCAGAAATAAGGTGTTGATATTCCAGGATTGTTTTTTGTTCATGTCATTTCCTCATTCTATCTTATCAAAATTCTATCTTATCAGTAGGTCAAATTCCGCTGTGTACTGTTTTCCGTCATTGTCCTGCCTATGGTCAGGACCCGGCTCTGTTTTCGAGTTTTTGGCATAAGCTTTGTATCTGCTATCTCAGGGTGCATTAAAACCGGAAATACAGGAACGGATTGTAGGATGCATCCACCAGGTAAGCCACCGACAGCAGAAATACTCCAATATAGAAGATGCCTCTCAGCAGAATGCTGATCCAGTCCCGCTCTGCCAGAACCTCCATGATACGCCCTGCCAGTATTTTCGGCAGCCTTGTGCTGCCCAGGATCAGAAGCACCAGCAGAATGGCATTATTATAAAGCAGATAAACCGTCTCCCGATTGGCAAATCCCGCACCGGCAAGTCCGAACAGGGAGCCCAGATATCCAAAACCGGAAGCGATCTGATCGAAGGAAAAGATATACCAGCCCAATACCACAAAGAACAGGCAGTAAATATGCTGCACTATCTTTGGCATCCGTTCCAGATACCGGTTCAGAAAGTATTTTTCCAGCAGTAGAAGAACGCCATAATAAAGTCCCCACAGCAGAAAATGCCAGTTAGCCCCGTGCCAGATACCGGTCAGCAGCCATACGATCAGGATGTTGCGTACATGTCTGGCTGCGCCCACCCGGTTGCCGCCCAGCGGAATATACACATATTCCCGGAACCAGGTCCCCAGAGAAATATGCCACCGCCTCCAGAACTCGGTAATGCTTTTGGAGATATATGGATAATTGAAGTTCTCCAGGAAGCGGAAGCCAAACATATATCCAAGGCCGATGGCCATATCCGAATAAGCAGAAAAATCAAAATAAATCTGAAACGTATATGCCGCGATTCCCATCCATGCTGTCACCATCGGCAGGCTGCCTGCACTCATGCCCCGGACATAATCCCAGAGCAGACCTGCATTATTTGCCAGCAGGACCTTCTTTCCCAGGCCCACCATGAAGCGGTGAACCCCATCCGCAAACAGCTCCGGCGTCACCTGACGTTTTCGAAGCTGGGCATCAATGGTCTTATACTGTACGATCGGTCCTGCGATCAGTTGGGGAAACATGGTCACATAGGCGCCATAAGAAATAATATTCTTCTGCACCCTGGCCGTCCCGCGGTAAACATCTATAATATAGGAAATGGTCTGAAAGGTATAAAATGAAATTCCAATTGGAAGAGCCAGGCCCAGCAGGCCAATGCCCGCTCCCGTCAATTCATTTACCGTATTCAGCACAAAATCCGCATACTTGAACACACCCAGCAGTGCCAGACCAATGCCCACAGATAAAAACAGCGACCACTTCGCCTTTTTGTCCTCCCCATTTTCCCTGAAATAGCTGACTGCCCTTCCGCCAAGATAGGAAACCAGGATCGACACCATCATTAAAAGCACATAGACCGGTTCTCCCCAGGCATAAAATACCAGGCTGACCAGGAACAGGATAAAGTTGCGTGCCGGTTTGGGAACCAAAAAATAATAAAGAAGCAGCACTGCCGGTAAAAAACGAAATAAAAATAATAAACTACTGAAAATCATTTGAATTTACTCCTAAAGTTCGGTATGATGTTATAGAGCGATTGAAAATTACAGAAATAATAAAAAACTGCTTTACAATCAATCAGTTTATTATATAATATTATATTGCGATAATCAAATTAATTTTTACAAACATGGACGGATACCGTTCCGCTGATGTGGAATGCTGAAATAAAAATACCGTCAGGTAAAATATGAAAAAACAGCGGGCAGCAGGGCTTCATCCGATTTGTGTCCGCCTTATAATAAAATGCAGAGGAAAAATCATGGGGAAAAAGAACAAAAAACGTAGAAAAAACCAGCAGAACAACCTTCTGGTGCTGAAACTGCTGATTCTGGTTATTATTGTGCTCGTCATTTTTGAAGGCAGGCTGATCGTAACCATGTTTACCCAGCAGGGTGAAATTGAAGTGACTTCCACTTCCGGTACGACCGCTTCCACTTCACAGACTGATGAGACCGAAAATGAAGCTGCCGGCACCGCTTCTGCTGTTTCTTCACAAAATACAGTAGCTGCCGCTCCGCTGGCCGGTATGACCTCAATTCTGGCCCGGCAGTCGGCTGCAGTGACACCGGAGACGGAGACAGAACCTCCTGTGGATACCATTAACAGTCCTGCAGTTGTTCCGGAGACGGATCCTCCAGTGGACGATTCCTATTTCAGTGATGCGGTATTTATCGGCGATTCCCGAATGGAAGGCTTCCGAAATGCTTCCGGCATCACGCAGGGCGCGTTTTTGACCAGTATAGGGCTGGGAATCGATGGAATGGCCAATGCCTCCATCTCCACCTCAGAGGGAAATATTTCTGTCTATCAGGGGCTGAGCGGCGAACAATATAGTAAAATATATCTTCTGCTTGGAACCAATGACCTGGGCTATTATCCCTGGGAAACTTTTGAACCCAACTTTACTGCCGTAGTGGAACAGTTCCACAAGCTGCAGCCAAATGCCATCATCTATGTATGCAGCGTTATTTATGTGGAAGAAGCCAAGGTGACCACCAGTTATATCAACAACGACAATGTGGCTAAGATCAATAACTACCTGGTGGATATCTGTGAGCAAATGGATTACTGCTACTATCTGAATCTGAACGAGATTCTGGGCAATGGCTATGGATCATTGATCGAGGGAGCCTCTTCCGATGGTGTCCATCTGTATGAAAATTACTGTCAGCAGATGCTCACCTATATGAAATCTCATTACATTGATGCTGCGCCGATCACCACTCCGGATACGGAAGCTGTCACCGAGTCCGAGTCGATGGCAGAGGGCTCCGAGATGACAGAGAGCTCCGAGACAGCGGAAGCTTCCTGACAGCACAAAACAGCCGTTTTTTCCGGCTTTCAAATACAGAATAATGAAAGGAGAATTCAAACATGAAATATTTAAGATTATTGCTGAGCATGGTTTTGCTGGCCCTGTGCCTGACCGCCTGCTCCAAAGGGGGAAAAGACATTACCGTAGATGTAAATGCGCTTGCCCAGAAGCTTCAGGCAGAAGCAGTAACCAGTGACTCACTGACTGCTACTGCATCCGAGATGCTCTCTTCGATCTACTTCGTGACAGACGAACAACTGGCTCAGGGAGCTGCTTATATGAGCTCCGGCGCTACCGCCTGTGAAGTGGTTGTGATTGAATGCAAAGAAGCATCCCAGACCGGTGACGTAGAAAAGCTGTTTAAGACTCGTGTAGCCAACCAGTCTGAACTGTTCGCCAGCTACAATGCAGGCGAAGTCACCAAGTTAGACAGTGCGATCATCAAAAGCGCCGGCAAATACGCGGTGCTCTGTGTCTGTGATGACACTGCCAAAGCCGAAAGCATTTTAAAAGAAGCCGGGTTCTAATCCCCCGGTCAGTAATCAGCCAGCTTTGAATGATGCAAAAAACAGGATCTGACAAAATCTGTCAGGTCCTGTTTTTTGTCTAACCTTTGCCAAATCTCAATTACATAGCTTCACAATTGCATCTGCAAATATCTTGGCGCTCATCATAAGCGTATCGATCTCCATAAATTCATCATCCCCATGCATATGATTATCCACAGCCTCACTCATACAGCCAAAAGCCACTCCCCTCTCCAGTTCATGGACATAGGTTCCGCCGCCGATGGCCAGCGGTTTTCCCTTGATGCCAGTATAGAACTCGTAGCTGTCCAGCAGGGTCTGTACAAATGATGAATTGGCCGGGACATGATGAACCGGCACCATTTTTCCGCCCTCCATGGTCATGCCTGCATTTTCAAATGCCTGCTTCAGTTCCTCCGTCAGATTTTCGTCCGTGGCGCACAGCGGTGCCCGGCAGTCAAAGGCTCCCTTCAGGGAAGTCTCTGTATAATTCAATACGTCCAGTGTCAGCGTCAATGCTCCGGATTCTTCATCCGCCATATCCACATTCAGGCCCGTTCCATCGCCGCACCCATGAGGGAACATCCGGCTCAGTGCGCAGAGCCGCTGATAGCCTTCACAATTAACGATGGGCAGCAGGGAAATCAGATGGAGCAGTGCCGTCACTGCATTGTTGCCCGCTTCCGGTGTGGAGGCATGTGCTGAGGTGCCCTTTACATTCAGATGGATCTGATTTCCCTCTCTGCTCCACAGAAAGATCGCATTCGTGGCTTCTGCTGCCTTGTCCGCCGCTCTTTTGAGATCTTCCTCCTCCAGGCCTTCCAATATCGCTTCCGCTTTTCCAGGAACCACATTTTCCTTATCTCCGCCTTTCAGTGAGCAGATCTTTGGAAGATCCTCCGATGGCGGAAAAGATGCCTCAAAGCTTTTTGTGAGCCGGCCCTTTTCCAGATTAATGACTGGGAAATCGCCATCCGGAGTAAAGGTATACTTCGCTTCTTTTTCGATGCCGTAATAATGTTCCAGATCAGAAGAACCGCATTCCTCATCTGATCCCAGAATAAGGCGGACACTGTTCTTCAGCGGAATATTCAGCTCTTTGACCGCACGGATCGCATACAGTGCAGCAATCGCCGGGCCTTTATCATCTGCAGTGCCCCGGCCATAGATGTTTCCGTCCTGAATCAGCGGTTCAAAGGGGCGTGTCACCGTCCAATCCTCCGTGACGGGAACCACATCCAGATGAGCCAGGATGTCCAGCACCTTCTCTCCGGTTCCATAATCCCCGGTCACCACATAATTATCATAATTTTTTACTGTCAGACCGTACCGCTCCATAAAAGCGCCCGCCGCCTTCAGTGCCTTCGCCGGGCCCTCACCAAAGGGCATCCCTTCTTTCGCTGTGCTCCGCCGGCTGTCGATGCGCACCAGTGCCTTTAAATCCTCCAGCATTTCTTCTTTTTTTCCGTCGAGATATGCGTCAATCTGTTCTTTATACATTGTTTTCTGCCTCCTGATATGATTTTTCTGTTTGATGCCTCATTCTTTTTCAATTTTCTGATGAGCAAACTTTCGATTTTTCTATTTTCTTTCCGGTCAGTCCTTACTTCCCATGTATTTGCAGCAGTTCCTTCAGTTCTTCTGCCGCCTGTTTGTGATCTTTCACCCGGATTCCATAAAATCCAAGTTTTTGTGCTGTCTCTATATTTGGTAAAGTATCATCCAGGAATACCGATTCCTCCGGCTTTACTTCGGGATAACGTCTGAGAAACTCCCGGTAAATCGCCGGATCCGGCTTGATCAGCTTCACTTCATAGGAGAACAGTCCTCCATCCATTTCCGGGATAAAATCGAGGGCTTCCTCCGTCAAATGCCGTATACGCTCAGAATAATTAGACAAATAATATAGCCGATATCCTTCTTCCCTGTATTTATAGATCCAGGGTTTTGCAAAAGCTTCTTTGTGGATCGTATCTTCCAGTTTTGCATACAGCGTCAGGATATCAGCGGCTTCTTCCTTATTTTTCTCTAAAATCCGGCTTTTAATCTCCTCCTCCGGTATAGCGCCCCGATCCAGCTCTTTCCACTCTTCGCCCAAAAATAATGCCTGTGCCAGCCTGTCATTCTTCTCTTCTGAAAATCCAAAGCTCTCCAGATAGGTTTTCCAGTCATATTTCACAAGCACGTTTCCTATATCAAAAATTATATTACGAATCATATGACGTCCATTTCCTTTCTATTCACCCTGCTGTCCCATTTTTTTCCACAATTTTTATTTTATCAAATCAATGCTGTTTAAGCAATACTTTTCCCAAAAGCGGGCATACTACATTCGTGAAAGGTTATTCGTTCACCAGATGAGGCGCCGAACGGTAACCGTGAAAATAATATATCACCATACTAATCAGGAGGTACAAATTATGGGACAATTATCCGAAAAGGAACTGTCACTTCTCAACGATTCTCTGTCAGAAGAAGAACTGCTGGTCAAAAAATACCAATTGCTGGCACAGCAGACGCAGGACAAGGAAATGAGCAGTAAATTCCAGCAGATTTCTCAAAGACACCAAGGTCACTACAACACACTCTATTCTTTACTGGGCTAAGGAGGAACCGATATGAACACCGTATACAGCGAAAAAGAGATTTTGGGAGATGCTCTGGCAACTGCCAAATTTTCCACCGATAACTACAACACCTTTTCCAACGAATGCGCCCATGAAAATGTGCGGGCAGCCATGATGCAGATTCTGAATGATGAACATGATATTCAGAATGAAGTATTTCATATGATGTCCGCAAAGGGCTTCTATCCGACTCCGGCTGCGGAAGAGAAAAAAATAACAGAAGCAAGGCAGAAATACCAGGCAGGCTGCAAATAAGCTGACGCTATAAGCTGCGAAACTGTTCTGTTTATCCGGCATTTGAGGACACCACCGTGTGTGCCGGAATATCTCACTTTCACCAAAAGCACCCGCCAATGGTTTGCTTAGAGATATTCCGGCACGCACGGTGGCTGTTTTTATGTTTCCGCCAATAAAGCAGCAGAACACGGCAGCCCGATACTTTTCATACAATTTTAGGTTGCCACAAAAATAAGAAACACTTATACTATAAGCAATGTATTGATTACCTGCAGCAACTATTTTACAAAGAAATGAGGCACTGCTCCCATGAAAAAAGACGGCTATTATTCTTCCGGAGAGTTCGCCCGCATGGCTCATGTCACGCTGCGCACCATCCGTTTTTACGATAAAAATGATATTCTGAAGCCTTCCCTGGTCAATGAATCCGGGGCCCGTTTTTATACGGACGAGGATTTCGCCAGGCTGCAGCAGATTCTTCTCCTGAAATACCTGGGATTTTCTCTGGAGGATATCCGGGAAATGAATATCGTGGATTCCGATTACCACTTTTTGCTGAATTCTCTGAACATCCAGTTGAAGCTGGTGCAGGATAGGATCGAACAGATGCAGCTTGTGGAAAAGGCGATCCAGGATACCTCCCATGCCATTCAAAATCAGCACACCATCGACTGGAGCCAGATGCTGAATCTGATTCACCTCACCGGCATGGAAAAAAGCATGAAAAACCAGTATCAGGATGCCTCCAATATTTCTGCAAGGATCAATCTGCACAGCCTCTATTCCCAGAACCAACAGGGCTGGTTTCCCTGGATTTTCCAGCAGTGCCGGATTCGTTTTGGCATGAACATTCTGGAGCTGGGCTGCGGTGACGGCGCACTCTGGACCGAGAATCTTTCCCGGCTGCCGGCAGACATACATATTACCCTGTCCGATATCTCCGAGGGCATGCTTCGGGATGCCAGACGGGCCATTGGCGGCAATGACAGCCGCTTTTCCTTCCAGACCTTTGACTGCCATAAAATTCCACTGGAGGATGAGCGTTATGACCTGGTAATTGCCAACCATGTACTGTTTTACTGCTGCGATATTCCCAGGGTATGCCGGGAAGTGCAGCGTGTCCTGAAACCCGGCGGCCGCTTTCTCTGCAGCGCCTACGGCAGCCGCCATATGAAAGAAGTGAGCCGGTTGGTGCAGGATTTTGATGAACGGATTGTGCTGTCCGCCGACAAGCTGTATGAACGGTTCGGAAAGGAAAACGGCGCCCGCATTCTTCAGGCCAGCTTTCCGGACAGCCCATGGATACTGTACGAGGATTCCCTGCTGGTCACAGATCCGGAGCCCCTGATTTCCTATGTGCTCTCCTGCCATGGAAATCAAAATCAATATATACTGGATCATTATAAGGAATTCCGCTCTTTTGTGAAGAAAAAAGTGGCAAAGGGATTTTCCATCACGAAAGAAGCAGGCCTCTTTCTGGCAGCCAAGCCGGAAAATACGTGCAGTGAAACCACATAGCCATGTCCTTTAACATATATTTTGACTATTTTATCCCTCACGAACTGCTTTTCTCCTTTCTTTCCAAGAATTTTCAGTAAAATTTACCAAATTTATTATTTTTCGCAAAAAGTGCTTGAAGGTGACCTAAGGTCACCTTTTATAATGCTATTATAGACAAATGCCTCTGGCGGATTGCCACTATCATAACGCAAAGGTATTTTCAAATGAGAAAGGAGTTATGCATGAAGGGAATTATATTAGCAGGAGGTTCCGGCACACGCCTTTATCCTCTGACCATGGTCACATCGAAGCAGCTGCTTCCAATTTATGACAAACCAATGATTTATTACCCCATGTCCGTACTGATGAATGCAGGCATCCGCGATATCCTGATCATTTCTACGCCACAGGATACGCCCCGTTTCAAGGAGCTGCTGGGGGACGGCCACCAGTTCGGCGTCCAGCTCTCCTATGAGGTTCAGCCAAGCCCGGACGGACTGGCCCAGGCATTTATCATCGGCGCTGATTTCATCGGTGATGACACGGCTGCCATGGTGCTGGGAGACAATATTTTCTCCGGCCACGGCCTGAACAGACGGCTGAAAACAGCAGTGGAAAATGCGGAATCCGGAAAGGGTGCCACGGTCTTCGGCTATTATGTAGATGATCCGGAACGTTTCGGAATCGTTGAATTTGATGACAGCGGCAAGGCCGTTTCCATTGAAGAAAAACCGGAAAAGCCCAAAAGCAATTACTGCGTGACCGGTCTGTATTTTTACGATAACCGTGTGGTAGACTATGCAAAGAACCTGGAGCCAAGCGCCAGAGGCGAACTGGAGATCACCGATCTGAACCGGATCTACCTGGAAAACGGTGACCTGAACGTGGAACTGCTGGGACAGGGCTTTACCTGGCTGGACACCGGCACTCATGAAAGCCTGGTGGATGCCACTAATTTTGTCAAAACCATGGAGACACATCAGCACCGTAAAATCGCATGTCTGGAAGAGATCGCCTATCTGAACGGCTGGATTTCCAAAGAGGATGTGTTAAAGGTCTATGAGGTTCTGAAGAAAAACCAGTACGGCCAGTACCTGAAGGATGTGCTGGACGGCAAGTATTTTGATGCCCTGAACTAAAATATAAAAGCAGAAAAAGGAGAATTACAGAATGAACATTATTGTAACCGGAGGAGCCGGATTTATTGGAAGCAACTTTATTTTCCACATGATGAAAAAATACCCTGACTACCGTATCGTATGTCTGGACTGCCTGACCTACGCAGGAAATCTGTCTACTCTGGCACCTGTCATGGATAACCCGAACTTTCGCTTTGTAAAAAGCAGCATCACCGACAGAGAAGCTGTTTACCAGTTATTTGAAGAAGAACATCCCGACATGGTGGTCAATTTCGCGGCCGAAAGCCACGTAGACCGTTCCATCGAAAATCCGGAGGTTTTTCTGGATACTAATATCAAGGGCACCGCAGTCCTGATGGATGCCTGCCGCAAGTACGGCATTCAGAGATATCATCAGGTGTCCACCGATGAAGTATACGGAGATCTTCCGCTGGACCGTCCTGACCTGTTCTTTACCGAAGAAACCCCGATTCACACCAGCAGCCCTTACAGCTCCTCCAAAGCCGGTGCTGATCTTCTGGTTCTGGCTTATTACCGCACCTACGGTCTGCCGGTCACCATCAGCCGCTGCTCCAACAACTACGGACCATATCATTTTCCGGAAAAATTAATTCCATTGATGATCGCCAATGCCCTGAACGACAAGCCGCTTCCGGTTTACGGCAAAGGAGAAAATGTCCGTGACTGGCTCTATGTGGAAGATCACTGCAAAGCAATCGATCTAATCATTCACAATGGCCGTGTGGGCGAGGTTTACAATATTGGCGGACACAACGAAATGAAGAATATCGATATCGTAAAGATCATCTGCCGGGAGCTGAACAAACCGGAAAGCCTGATCACCTATGTCACCGACCGCAAGGGACACGATATGCGCTATGCCATTGATCCTGCCAAGATCCACTCAGAGCTGGGCTGGCTGCCGGAGACAAAATTCGCAGACGGCATCAAGAAAACCATTCAGTGGTATCTGGACAATAAAGAATGGTGGGAAACCATTATTTCTGGAGAATACCAGAACTATTACGAAAAAATGTACACGAATCGCTAGACGGCAGGCAGTTATTCACCAGCCGAAAACCATCATATTTCAGAATCAAATCAGGAGCTCAAACATTATGAAAGTATTAGTAACAGGTGCAAAAGGACAGTTGGGACACGATTGTGTCAACGAACTGGAAAAGAGAAATCACGAAGCCATCGGTGTGGACATCCAGGAAATGGATATCACCGATTCCGCTTCGGTAGAAAAAGTAATCAAAGAGATCAATCCGGATGCTGTCATTCACTGTGCAGCCTGGACCGCAGTGGACGCTGCAGAGGATGAGGATAAGAAAGCAAAGGTACTGGCGATCAACGCTGTCGGTACGGAAAATATCGCAAAGGTATGCAAAGAACTGGGCTGTAAGATGATGTATATCTCCACCGATTACGTCTTCGACGGCCAGGGCAGCGAACCCTGGCAGCCCGACTGCAAAGACTACAAGCCTCTGAACGTATACGGCGAAACAAAACTGGCCGGTGAGCTGGCGGTATCAGGCAATCTGGACAACTACTTTATCGTTCGTATCGCCTGGGTATTTGGCAAAAATGGAAATAACTTCATAAAAACCATGATCAACCTGGGGAAAAACCACGATACAATCCGGGTGGTCAGCGATCAGGTGGGCACTCCTACCTACACCTACGATCTGTCCCGTCTCCTGATCGACATGATTGAGACCGACAAATACGGCTATTACCATGCGACCAATGAAGGCGGTTATATTAGCTGGTATGATTTCACCACAGAAATCTTCCGCCAGGCTGCAGCGGCCGGTCACGAAGAATACGCTAAGATCAGCGTCATTCCTGTTACCACGGCAGAATATGGTGCATCCAAAGCCAAACGTCCTTTCAACAGCCGTCTGGATAAATCCAAGCTGACGGAAAACGGATTTGCGCTTCTGCCGTCCTGGCAGGATGCGGTGGCGCGTTACCTGAAGGAATTGGAATTCTGAATCTAACGAAAACGGGGCTGCCACACTAAAAGGCCGGGGGCATCTAACGAAAACGGGGCTGCCGCACCAAGAGGCCGGGGGCATCTCCTCATCCATGTACGGCTATGCTTGGACAGGCATCTTCCATAATCGGACATAAAGTCCGCTGATGGAAGACACCGGTTCAAGCAATGCAGTACATTTGGATTGAGAAGATGCCCCCGGCCTCTTGGTGCGGCAGCCCCGTTTTTTGTCTTTCTACTCCACTGTTACACTCTTCGCCAGATTTCTTGGCTTATCTACATCCAGTCCCTTCGCTACGCTCACATAATATCCCATCAACTGCAGGGGGATAATCGCCAGTGATGTGGTGAAGCACTGTTCTGTCTTGGGAACATATACGGAAAAATCCGCAGTATCTTCAATACTGTAATTGCCGTAATTGGTGAGTCCCATCAGATAGGCTCCGCGGCTCTTTACTTCCACCATGTTGCTGATGGTCTTTTCATACAGGTTCTTCTGAGTCAGCACACCGACTACCAGAGTGCCATCCTCGATCAGGCTGATGGTACCGTGCTTCAGTTCTCCTGCCGCATATGCTTCTGAGTGAATATAACTGATCTCCTTCATCTTCAGGCTGCCTTCCATGCTGATGGCATAGTCAATCCCGCGCCCGATAAAGAAAATATCCTTTGCACTGGCATATTTGCTGGCAAACCACTGAATTCTTTCCTTGTCATCCAGCACCTTCTGGATCTTACAGGGGAGGGTATTCAGCTCCGTCAGCAGTTGTTCATAGCGTTCCTCTGAGATCTGCCCCTTCTCCATGGCCGTCTGAATAGACAACAGATAGAATGCAATCAACTGGGTGCTGTAGGCCTTGGTAGTTGCCACCGAAATCTCCGGTCCCGCATAGGTATACAGCACGTAGTCACTCTCACGGGCAATGCTGGAGCCTACCACATTCACAATGCTCAGTACCGGAACGCCTTTTTCCTTTGCCAGCCGCAGGGCTGCCAGGCTGTCTGCTGTCTCACCGGACTGGGAGACCACCACCACCATGGAATTAGCCGCCAGCTTTGGATTCCGATAGCGGAACTCAGATGCCAGATCAATCTCCACCGGAAGCTGGGCCAGCTCTTCCATTACATACTTGCCCACCATCCCCACATGATAGGCGGAACCGCAGGCCACCACGTAGATGCGCTCCAGGGACTTCAGAAAATCATCCCCCATACCGGTCTCAGAAAGATCGATCCTGCCCTCTTTGCAATATGCACCCAGGGTATCCTGCACCGCCTTAGGCTGTTCATGGATTTCCTTCAGCATGAAATGCTCATAGCCGCCTTTTTCTGCTGCTTCAGCATCCCACTTAATCTCTACCATTTCTTTTTGGATCTCTTCCCGGTCTATGTTGTAAAAGTGAACTTCATCCCCGGTCAGCTCCGCCATTTCCAGATTTCCAATATAATATACCTTTCTGGTGCGGTCCAGAATGGCCGGTACGTCAGATGCGATCAGACTTCCCTGTTCACTTTTCCCGATAATCAGAGGGCTGTCTTTGCGGGCTGCAAACAATCTGCCCGGCAGATCATGGAACATAATACCAAAGGCATAGGAGCCTCTGACACGCAGCATGGTTCTGGAGATAGCTTCCAGCGGGTTCCCGGTCTTTTTATAATAATAATCAATCAGCTTCGCCGCCACTTCCGTATCCGTCTGAGAGTAAAAGCTGTAGCCGGACTTCAGCAGCTTCTCTTTTAATTCCTGATAATTCTCTATGATGCCATTGTGCACCAGAACTACAGACTGATCCTGTGAGAAGTGAGGATGTGCGTTGTTCTCGGAAGGCTCCCCATGGGTGGCCCAGCGCGTGTGTCCGATGCCGCAGGTGCCGGGCACTGCGTTTCCTTCATCGGTCTTTTCAATCAGTGTCCTCAGACGCCCTTTCGCTTTTACAATCTCAATCTTTCCCGTATCTTCATTATAAATCGAAATTCCGGCTGAATCATAGCCGCGATACTCCAGCTTAGACAATCCGGAAAGCAAAATGGGAGCTGACTGCTCCCGACCTACATAACCAACAATTCCGCACATAATTCAAGTCCTCCTGTGTTTCTGCTCTTATTCTGTCACTGCGTCCGCATTGCCGACCACGATTCCCACATCGATCTGATCCGGCATAACCTCTCCGTCTGCCAGTTCAATGCCCTCGGACAGACGTTTTACCTTAAATGTGGCATTGGGAAAAACTTTTTTTAACTGTCGTGTAGCCGCCGCATTGCTTGTATAGATCGTGGTATTCTCCTGCGTCCCCAGCGTGTAGGTGCCTGCCGTCACACTCTGATATCCATCCTCTTGTAACTGCGCTTTCCAATAAGCCGCCACGCCGGATCGATCCGTTCCGTTCAGCACTACCACACTTATTTTTTTCAGTGCTGCCGATACCGCAGTCTCTGCTTCCGATGCTGACTCGCTCTCTGTACCGATCTCCGTCTCTGCCTCGCTCTCCGATGCTGCTTCTGTTTCCGTCTTTGTGCCCTTACTTTTCGTCTCTCCTGCCTGGCTTCCCAAACTGCTCACACCAACCACACTCTGATCGGATGACTGCTTTCCGCTTCCGGTTTTCGCAGTCTCGTCCTCTGCCCCGGCCGTCTCACTGTTTTCCGTGATATCCTTCCGGATCACCACATACTCTGTCTCATTCGCTGCCACTTCCGCCACTTTTTCATTATATTCCTTATGTCTGCGGCGATTATAGTAAGCCATAAATACCAGACATCCAATCAGCACCGCCACGAGAATTATATATAGAACCATGCGTAATGGATTTCTTTCATTTTCATATTTCTTTTTCCTGTTCCTTGCCATCGCTTCGCCCTCCCGATCGCTTTTTCTTCTGCACAGCCTGTATCTGTATACCAAAGCTGTTCCCCCATGAGAAATCTCTATGAGGAAACAGAAAAAGTAGGCCATCCGGCCTGCTTCTTCCGTATCCCTGCCGCAAGATGCGGCGAATTACCTCTCTTGCTTAAGCTGCTTTCTCCATAACGGTGAAAGGTCCCATGCAAGGGAAGGTAGCGGTGATTTTGCCCGTAGCCGGATCAAAATCATCCTCACTGATCTCGATGAAGTATACTTCACCGGTTTCCGGATCGATCTGCATCAGAACAATGTTCTTCAGATCTTCCGTAGTCAGATCCTTCAGTGCTTCTACAGTAACTGTAGCTTTTACTGACACAACTTTACCATCCACACTGTATTCTGCGGTAGCACCATCTGTGATGGCCAGTTCTGCGAATTTAGTGATTGGCTCGTATACAGTAGGATCGATCACGGTACCACTTTCCGTCTTGATTTCCTTAGTGGTATCCACTTTCAAAACAGATAAAATCTCTGCGGTTGTGATCGTTGTGGTATCATCATTAAGCTTTGTAACCACTTCTGCTGCTTCTTTGCTCTTGTAACTAGCCGGGACTGGTGCCTGGACTACTACAGTTTTTCCTTCCGGAATAGCTACAGATGTAGTCACTTCAGTCAGAGTCTCCGGAGCAATCGTAGTGATGCTGGGAGCTGCCAGAGCGGTAACTGCCATGCTTACAGCCATAGCCGCTGCACAAAGTGCTGCTGTTAATTTTCTCATTATTTTCTCTCCTCCTTTCCTTCGTATTTTTAAATAAAATCTATGTTCAAACTCCAACGGAGCTTAAACCAACCTAACCGACAGCAGCCATCTTTCTTCCGCTGCCTAAACTGCGGTGTAGAACAGGTCAATGACCTTATCCTGCAATGCTGCCTCATCCACATAGAACTCATCATGGAGCTCCCCGGCTTCGTCTTCCCCTGCCGGAATATAATAATCCCCTGCTGTGAAATCCACTGCATTCAGCAGATTTACCAGATTGAGGTACTTATTTTTCGTAATACTGGTCTGAACAAACTCATCCATCTCCTGCATCCGGTCCCAGGTACCGCTCAGATCCTCCTGTACCAGCGTCTGAAACTGACCGATGTAGGAAGTGATATAAGACTGCTGACGCGCTATCCTGCCCTCATTGCTGAAGTCTGTGTCACTATCCCTGCTGCGGATATACGCTTCGATGTTGCTGTCATCCAGCGTGACCACCGCTCCCTGCTGCAACTCAGGATAATCGGCTGCCAGATCATTGTTGGGCACCGTCACTGTGACACCGCCCACCAGATTATTGATAAATGACATGGAGGACCGGTTCGTCACCACATATTCATTGATGGGGATACCGCCCAGAAGATTGGAAACCGCTTCTCTCAGGTTCTCACAACTGACTTCTCCGCCCTCTCCATAAGTATAGGCAAATCCCAGATGTGTCACATAAGTCCCGCGGTCTTTTCCGCTCAGCGTATATCTTCGCACCTCCGTCATCAGATCCCGGTTCAATGCCATAATGGTCATCTTTTTATTCTTCTTATCCATAATGACCAGGGATATACTGTCCGCTCTGGGTGCATCCGTATAAGTCACACCAGGCTGGAGCTTTCCTTCGGAATCAATACCTGCATACAGAATCGTCGTGATCTGAGCATTATACTGATATTTTTGACCATCATATAAAATATTGCGATAAGCGCTGCCCACATTCACGGAATTTCCTGCCGTCACGTGGCGCTCTGCTTCTATACTGCGCAGACGGTAAATGCCAAATGCTCCGAGTGCTGCCACTGCCAGACCGGCCACAAAACAAATTAAAATCATTGTCTTATTGTGACGGAACCATCGGCGGATCCGATGTCCCTTCCCATTTCTGTGATGGTGTGTACTTTTTCTGCTCTCGTTCATATCTAACCCTGCTGTGTCTCCACTTCACTTGGTTTCTCAGTTTTATTATGCTTCTGCTTTTTTTCTCCGTAGCCGTAACCATAGCCGTAACCATAGCCATAGCCCTAACCGTAGCCATAACCGTCTTTTTTAGTCCCAACCTTATTCAGCACTGCACCCAACACTTTGATGTCCGCATACTCCAGTTGTTTTTTTGCCCGAACAGACTGTTTCCGCTCTGTGATCCCGCTCTCCACCACCAGAATAGTGCCGTCGCAGCGCTTCGCCACCAGAGTGCCGTCAATCACCGCATTGACCGGAGGGGTATCCACGATAACGTAATCGTAATTGTCCCGCATCAGCGTGATCAACTGTTCGAATAATGGGCCGGAAACCAGTTCACTGGGATTGGGCGCTATCGCACCGGTAAAAATCATATCCAGCCATCGGTCATCCGTTTCATAGATAATTTCATTCAGCCATGCAGAGCCGCAGAGAAATTCCGTGAGCCCAATCGTCTTCTGCTGAATATTATAACGGGATATCGTCATGGAATTGCGGATATCACAATCCAGATATAAGGTTCTCTTTTTCAGTCCCGCCAGGCTCTTCGCCAGACGAAATGCAATCGAAGACTTTCCTTCATGAGCCAACGCACTGGTGATCGCAATCACCTTCAGGTCGTATCCGCTGAGCTGAATATTTCCTCTCAGAACATTAATCGCCTCTTTGGCCTGAAACGGGATCTCACTGATCTGCGGAGTCACTTTTTTTCTCACCTGAGCTCCCATCGCCGGATTGGGCATTCCTGCATTCGATACAGTGTTCTTTATTCCGGGATTCGGCATCCCCGGCTGCCATTGCTGCTGTCGTTCCATCTCTCTTCTCGCTTTCTTTATCAAAATCTCTATCTTTCTTTAAAGTACGGTACTGCTACCAGCATCGGGATACCCAGATATTTGGTTATATCCTCTTCGGTCTTCATGGTGGTATTCATCAGCATGCGCACGATCAGCACGGCACAGACCAGCAGTCCCCCCAGCATTCCGCCCATGGCAGGATACCGTATCAGGCCGGGCGTCACATCCTGCACCGCTTCTGCCTCTGAGTAGTCGATCACCGTCGGCTCGCTGCTGCCGACGATCTGCTGGATCTGTTCAATGCTCACATACATCAGGGCATTGGCAATATTGCGGCCCAGCTCCAGATCATCGCAGGTCACCAAAGTATGTATAATATGAGTGGAATCAGGATTCTCCACACTCACCAGTTTTCCAAGCTGTTTGTAATCCAGCTTCAGATCAAGCTGTTCGATCACACGATTCAATACGGTACGGCTCTTAATGATATTTCCGTAATCCTCTGTCAGTGCGGAACTCAACTGCAGATCCGAAAAGCTGATCATAGAATCCGTATTGGTGATATAAATCTTCGTATCCGCCTGATAAGACGGATTCATCAGAAAGACTCTGTATCCTGTAAAAATGACTGCTCCTATCAAAACTGCCAGAAGCACCGATTTCCAGTTGTTTAAAATCAGGAAAAAAATCTCCTTCAGATCGATTTCCACCTCATCCTCTTGTCCATTCAACATGCGAAGCTGTTCCTGTTCGGCCATTACTTTTTCCATAGTATCTTATTTTCCCCTAACATAAAATTCTTATTTTGAGCGAACTACGCCCTCTTAATAATAACATAAGTGATTCAAAAATCAAGTTTTTTTTAAATTCAATAAATCCGAAGGGTAAATTAAATCCCTTCAGACCAGGTTTTAACCAAAACCTTTCTGATGAAATCCATGAAATATGTTCCGCATCTTTTTTTGTCAGTATAGCAAAAATAACGGTTTAAATCTAAACTTAGGACGAATGTACTCAAATTCAGGACGAAAAACAATTTATAAATCCAAAGATATCACAGATCTTTTTTCATCATCTGTATCCGGCATTTCTTCTTATAAAATGCAATTCCATACCGGATACTCTGCGTATAGCCTTCCTCCACAAGCCAGGCATCATATTGCTTTTCCTCAATCTGATCCAGCGCTTTCCCCGCATTCACTTCCATATCTTTGTACTTATCCGCTATTTTCAGTTCCAGGAGAACCGGGGGTATCGTCATCGAAAGGCCTCCCTTTTGCATACAAAAACTGTTACGGATGTTTTCATATTAACATCTATAACAGTTTTAATCAATCCTATATCTCTACTCCAGATAAAACCCCTTATACCATTTTGCAAATTTCCGCAGCCCATCCCTCAAGCTGGTGCTGGGCTTAAAGCCAAAGTCCCGCTCCAATGCCGAAGTATCGGCATAGGTCACCGGCACATCCCCCGGCTGCATCGCCACCAGCTTCTTGTGCGCTTCAAAGTCATAGTCGGCGGGCAGTACGCCTGCGCGGATCAGCTCCTGCTGCAGAATGTCTACAAAATCCAGGAGGTTCTCCGGATGGTTGTTGCCAATGTTGTAAAGTGCATACGGCGGAACCGGCAGGCCGTCCTCTCCATTCTGTTTTTCAGGCGGAGCCTGCATTACAAGCATCACGCCCTTTACGATATCATCTACATAGGTAAAGTCCCGTTTGCAGTTTCCATAGTTAAAGATCTGGATGGTCTCACCCCTGCGCAGCTTGTTCGTAAAACCAAAATATGCCATATCCGGTCTGCCGGCCGGCCCATATACCGTAAAGAAACGAAGTCCGGTGGAAGGGATATTGTAAAGTTTGCTGTACGCATGGGCCATCAGTTCATTGGATTTCTTCGTAGCTGCGTAAAGACTCACCGGATTATCTACCTTGTCATCGGTGGAATAGGGCACCTTTTTATTTGTCCCATAGACAGAAGAACTGGACGCATAGACCAGATGCTCCACCCCTTTGGCACCATCATCGTAAGAATGGCGGCATGCCTCCAGAATATTGTAAAATCCAATCAGATTCGACTCAATATAGACATCCGGATTGGTAATGGAATAACGAACGCCTGCCTGCGCGGCCAGATTCACTACCAAATCCGGCGTGTGCTCCGCAAAAATACGGTCAATCAAGGTCTTATCTGCAATGCTTCCTCTGACAAAAGTCCATTTCGATGCCAGATGCTGTCCTGCCATGGTTTCGATCTGCTCCAGACGATATTCCTTGATGGAAACATCATAATAATCGTTCATATTATCGATACCGATCACCCGTACCGGCGAGACGGCACGCAGCAGCTCCAGAACCAGATTAGATCCGATAAAGCCCGCCGCACCTGTCACTAAAATTGTCTTATCTTTTAAATCATATGTATTCACGTTATTCTTCTCCCTTTATCACAATTCCACCGTTTCCGTCCCTGTTTCCTCCAAAAATCCATATTCTTTTAGTCTCTCCGGTAAAGATCGCGCGTATAAACCTTTTCCTGCACATCTGCAAGTGCTTCATCGAATCGATTTGCAAGTATCACATCACTCTGACCTTTGAATTTCTCCAGATCATTTACCACCTCACTATTGAAGAATGTACTGCCATCCTCCAGCGTCGGCTCATAAATAATTACCGGAATACCCTTCGCCTTGATGCGCTTCATTACCCCCTGGATTGCAGATGCACGGAAATTGTCACTGTTGCTCTTCATGGTCAAACGGTATACACCCACCGTCTTCGGTTTTTTCGCAAGAATTGCATCTGAAATGAAATCCTTTCTGGTCGTATTGCTCTTTACCACCGCTTCAATCATATTCTGCGGCACATTCCTGTAATTGGCCAGCAGCTGCTTTGTATCCTTCGGCAGACAGTATCCACCGTATCCGAAGCTCGGATTGTTGTAATGGCTGCCAATCCGCGGATCCATGCAGACTCCTTCAATAATTTTCCCGGTATCTAGGCCGTTCACCTGTGCATAGGTATCCAGCTCGTTGAAATATGCAACGCGAACAGCCAGATACGTATTGGCAAACAGCTTGATTGCCTCTGCTTCCGTCAGCGGAGCAATCAACGTCTTAATATGCTCGTCTGCTCCACCCGCCCGCTTCTGCTCCGTCTGCGCACCCTGCAGCAGAAGGCCTGCAAACATCTGGGCTTCCTTTGTCTGGTTTTCGTCAGCACCCACTA
This sequence comes from Lachnospiraceae bacterium, assembly GCA_028689585.1. Taxonomy (GTDB): domain Bacteria; phylum Bacillota; class Clostridia; order Lachnospirales; family Lachnospiraceae; genus Merdiplasma. The sequence continues at coordinate 124,553 of JAQVCW010000007.1, forward strand.
CAATACGGCTGGGATGAAGATTGTCATACAGTGCCTTCGACTCCCTCAAAAACTCCGGGCTGAAAATAATATTTGAAATGCCATATTTCTTGCGGACACTTTCGGTATATCCCACCGGGATCGTGGACTTAATCACCATCAGCACATTGGGATTGTATTTCAGGGTGCATTCAATGGCATCCTCCACTGCGGAAGTATCAAAGAAATGTCCCACATCATCATAGTTGGTAGGTGTGGCAATAATCACAAGCTCAGCCGAACGATATGCAGCCTCCTTGTCTACCGTGGTCTTCAGGTTCAAAACTCTCTCCCCTGCCTTGGCCTCCCGAAAGAAACGCTCGATCTCATCATCCTGAATCGGGCTGATGAATTTGTTCAATTTTTCCGCCTTGGCCGGAGTGGTTGTAATTGCAGTTACCTCATTGTTCTGTGCCAGCAGCACTGCCAGAGACAGTCCTACATAGCCTACGCCTGCTACTGTGATTTTCATAATGAATACCCTCTCTTGTGTTTTTTATTTTCTGCTCTTTGTAACCGGATCTCAACAGAATACGGAATGTTATTTAAAACATCATAAGTATTTTATTTCAATGAATTCTTTCTATTTTCATTGCCATTCTATTGATTGTATGTTATTATATCACTGTTTCCCGCAATAGAGAAGTATTAATGCTGTTATTTATAACAACATTTTGCAGAAGGAGTCCGAGTCAATGAAAAAACTATCCTTATCACTTTTATCAAAACAAGTCATAGATTCTCGCAAAGAGAGGAAAATAACACAGTTACAATTATCTGAACTCACCGGCATCAACCGGGCAATGCTTAGCCGATTAGAATCTCAGGATTATATTCCCTCCATTTCGCAGTTGGAAAAATTAGGGGAAGTCCTTGATTTTGAACCTGTTTCTCTGTTTGTCAATGACAGTTCCGCAAAATTATTCACAAAATGTTCTCCTCTCAATATCGCAGTTGCCGGTACCGGCTATGTGGGACTTTCTATTGCTGTTCTGCTGGCCCAGCATAATCATGTAACCGCAGTAGACATTATTCCAGAAAAAATCGAACTTATTAATCATAAAAAATCTCCGATTCAGGATGAATATATTGAAAAATATCTCGCCGAAAAATATCTTGATCTGACCGCCACCCTGGACGGTGAAGCCGCCTATAAAAATGCTGATTTTGTAGTTATTGCAGCTCCTACCAATTATGACAGCAAGAAAAACTATTTTGATACCTCTGCAGTAGAAGCCGTTATTGAGCTGGTATTAAAAGTGAATCCTGACGCCATTATGGTAATCAAATCCACCATACCGGTGGGATACACTGCCAGTATCCGAAAAAAATATAATACAAAAAACATTATCTTCAGTCCGGAATTTTTGAGAGAATCCAAAGCATTATATGATAATCTCTATCCAAGCCGCATCATCGTATCTACGGACAAAACGGACGAACGGCTGGTAAAAGCTTCCCATACCTTCGCTTCTCTTTTGCAGGAAGGTGCGTTAAAAGAAAGCATTGAGACCTTATTTATGGGGTTTACGGAAGCGGAGGCGGTAAAACTCTTTGCCAATACCTATCTGGCTCTTCGAGTTTCCTATTTCAACGAGCTGGATACCTATTCCGAAATAAAAGGGCTGGATACAAAGGATATTATAGATGGAATTTGTCTGGATCCCAGAATTGGATCTCATTACAATAACCCCAGTTTTGGTTATGGCGGCTACTGCCTGCCCAAAGACACGAAACAGCTCCTTGCAAATTATGATGACGTACCCCAGAGCATGATGAGCGCGATTGTCGAAAGCAACCGGACAAGAAAAGAATTTATCGCTGATCGTGTACTGGAACTGGCCGGCGCATATGAAGCCAACAGTACCTGGGATGCAGCAAAAGAAAAAGAAGTCATTGTGGGAGTATACCGGCTGACGATGAAAAGCAATTCCGACAACTTCCGCCAGAGCAGCATCCAGGGCGTTATGAAGCGGATCAAAGCAAAAGGCGCCACCGTTGTCATCTACGAACCCACGCTTGAAAACGGTACTACCTTCTACGGTTCAAAAGTAATCAATGATTTGGAAGAATTTAAGAAAATAAGCAACAGTATTATTGCAAACAGATATGACAGCCGGTTAGATGACGTTAGAGAAAAGGTGTATACGAGAGATTTATTTCAGCGGGATTAAAGGCGGTCAAAATCCCCACCAGTTTTTAAACTGATGGGGTGCTGATATTATTTGTCAGCCAACTGCTGAACCAGACAATCTTTACCTTCAAAGGCAATACCATAACAAATTACCGTGCGAAATCCGTTCAGGCTTTCGGCATATCGTTTTTCTTTTATCTGTTTCAAAGCTTCTTTGCATGCATGTTCGATTGTTTCTCCATCACCTGCATGCTTTGCTTCAAGCAGTATTGCCCGACGTTTTTTCCTATCCATGACCACAATGTCTGGTCTTCCAAGACCCTTTTCGTAGTTGGATTCTACGATGTACCCGGCTCCAATCATAAGTCCTGCTGCAAATGCGTGGTAATAGCTTTCCTTGTAATCGTAATAACTGATTGTATTGAAAAGAATATCTGACATAAGCTCTGATGCCTTAGCTGCATCTCCATCCCAAAATGCCTGAATTAAATCTTTTCTATCAATTATTTCAACTTCCTTCTTGAACCTGTCCACAATTGTTTTTCTGAAAATATCTTTCACTTCCTCGTTCGGGATTTTCAGAGCAAGTGTTCTATTTGTTTCTTCGCTGCCACCAGTCTCATTTTTATTTCCCTGTGTCAGATAGCCAGTCATGAAAAGCAGACTCCACAAACCATCTTCACTTTGCATCATTGTATCATAGGTTAGTTCCTCGGTTACGCTTTCATGAATTGTCTCCCCACTCAGCAGCGTTTCAAACTTTGCGTTTATGTTTGTTTGGGCGTTCTCAAGAATCTGTAAAACAACATTGTTGTGACTAGTTCCGCCCCAATAGCTCTTAGGTTCCGTCTTTGGATTTTCCATCAATGCCGCCACATGATTGAGTACATCCCAAGGGCAATACACGTCAACCTGACCGAAGCGATAGCCGTCGTACCACTCTCGTATCTCCTGTGCATGATCTGCAAATCCTGTGTCTGCTAAGAGTTTCTCTACCTCTTCTTCTGTAAAGCCAATGCACTCATCGAAACGTTGTGTTGTAATTGAGCTAACCACAAGATTATTCAGTCCTGTAAAAATACTCTCCTTCGAAATGCGAAGGCATCCAGTTACGATTCCAAATTCCAGATAATCGTTTGTTTTTAAAACATCAAGCAATGATTTTATACATTCAAGCATTTGTGAATAATAGCCGTTGTTATGTGCTTCTGCCAAAGGCACATCATACTCGTCAATTAACAAAATTACTTTTTTTCCATAATGTGCCGCTAACATTCTGGTTAGTAATCGAAGACTAGTTTCGATATTTTCAGATTTTGCAGTCTGGGCTTTAAGATTCTTAAATAATATAATATCATCGGCATCAGCCTTATCGCTAATTTCCAAAAATGCATATTTCTTACATACTTCTGAAATATAAACCTCCAATTTACTAAATGCTCTTTCGTAATTCGCACCCTTTATACTTTTTAAAGAAATGGATACAACAGGATACTGATTCATCCATTTCTCATAAATTTCTGTTTCCCTTGAAATTGCCAGTCCATCAAAATGTGATTTGCTATTCTTTGAGATGTCAAAGAAGTCATCCAGCATGCTCATGGTCAAAGACTTACCGAATCTTCTGGGTCTTGTAATCAGGTTTACTTTAAACTTGTTGCTCAATAATTCCTTTATAAAACTTGTTTTATCTACATAGTAGTAGTCATTTTCACGCATATCTGCGAACGATTCTATACCAAGTGGAATATAAACTCCCATAAAATCACGCTCCCTTCCTGGCTTTAACTACTGTGTTTTATTACCACACTCGTCCAGCCATATTCAGTGTTACACTCCGACAGAGTTTTAAGCTGATGGGGTGCGGTGATACTATTTATCTGTAGGATATGGCTGCAGCACACATTTCTTACCGTAAAATGCAATGCCGTAGCTCACCACAGTTTCAAATTCATCAATGCCTTCCAGATAGCGCTTTCTTTCAATCTGGTCGATGGCCTCTCGTAAAGCATCGTCAAGTTTTTTCTCTTCCTTCGCATGTTTTACTTCAAAAAGCATCACTCTGTCGTTGTCACCATCGTTGACCACAATATCCGGCCTGCCGTCCCCGTATTCATAATTGGACTGAACCGGATAATCAGCGCCGGCAAACATTCCGGCTACAAACGCATGATAAAAGCTTTCTTTGAAGTCATGATAACTAATTGACTTTAGAAGCAGCTTTGAAATTTCTTTCTGCGCAGTTTCGGCATCTTTCTTCCACAAAGCATCAAACATCCTGCTTCTGTCTATTTTGCTTACTGTCTTCTCAAACCAATCAATAATTGCATTCTTAAAGACATATTTCACTTCCTCATTGGGAATGCGTAATGATGCAATATTATCTGTTACAGGCATATCTTTTCCCTGAGTCAGATAACCTGTCATGAAAAGTAAACTCCACAGATTCTTCTCATCAGCAATCAAGGTATCATAGGTCAGATCCTCGGTGATGACCTCCCTAATAGAGTCACCTCTCATTAAGGCTTCAAGCTTGCCTTTCATCCCAAATTTTTTGTAGGAAAAAAGATCATAAATCACATCGTTATGACTTGTTCCGACCCAATAGCTTTTTGGTTTTGTTACGGGATTTACCATCAGTGCTGCCACATGATTGAGCACATCCCATGGACAGTATACATCTGCCTGCCCAAACCGATAACCGTCGTACCATTCACGAATCTCCTGTGCATGTTCAGAAAATCCAGTATCTAACAACAACTTCTGTACCTCTTCTTCTGTAAAGCCAATGTATTCATCAAAACGCTCCGTTGTAATGGAATTCACCACAAGATTGTTAAGTCCTGTAAAAATGCTCTCCTTTGAAATACGCAGGCATCCGGTTACAATTCCAAATTCAAGGAATTCATTTGTTTTCAAAGCCGTACTCAGCATTGCCCTGATCACTTCAAGCATTTCCTTATAGTAGCCATTCGCATTTGCTTTCGCAAGAGGAACGTCATATTCATCCACAAGAAGGATTGTCTTCTTGCCGTAATGTTCGCTTAGCATTCTTGTCAGAAAAAGCAGACTGCTTTTGAGATTTTCTGGTGTTCCATTCAATGCTTTTAGTTGATTAAAGAGTTCAACATCATAAGCGTCAACCTTATTGCTTTCATTTAAAAATGAATACTTTTTACAAACATTAGAAATAAGCACCTTCATCATGCCATAAGCAGATTCAAATGTATTTCCAGCAATATCCTTAAATGAAATAAACACAACCGGATACTGATTCATCCACTTTTTGCAAAGCTCTGTTTCTTTTGCAATAGCCAGGCCATCAAAATGTGCCTTGCTATTCTTCGAAATATCAAAGAAATCGTCCAACATGCTCATGGTCAAAGACTTACCAAAACGTCTCGGTCTTGTAATTAAGTTTGCCATAAACTTGTTACTTAATAATTCCTTTATAAAACTTGTTTTATCTACATAGTAATAATCATTTTCGCGCATATCAGCGAACGATTCAACGCCAAGTGGAATATTAACTCCCATTATAAACACGCTCCTTCCGACATAAACTACCGTGATTTCCCTCCACAAGTTTAGCCACATTCGGTGATACACTCCGCCAGAGTATAAACCACCTATTGTCTTATATGGTACCACAAGCTCGCCCCTTTTTCAATTAAATGGCGGCTCTCTAACTGCAAAATTTTTGTGGCGTTTTTGTGGATGCCTTTCATTGCTATCTGATATCTCAGACAGTGAACTATATTTCCTGTTTGAATTAAATGTCCGAAACTACCTGAGCTAATCACTGTTCATGTGTGCCATTCAGGACCTGTTCCTCGAAGCTCTTCGTAGCAGCGCTTTTATTTAGTTGCTGCTAACCCGCTTTCAAAAAATTACCTGCCCAGCTACTAAACTGGACAGGTGGAAAATAAGACTTTTTCAAAGAACGTATCCGGGTGTGAAGGATTAAAAACCTCATTGCAGGTCATAACAGTAACTAAATTTTCTGTCTCACTCAGATTGATGATATTATGAGTCCAACCAGGAATCATATGAATTGCTTCAATCTTATCTCCGGTCACTTCAAACTCAACCGTCTCTCCGGTATTGATGTTTCTCTCCTGGATTAATCCATGACCGGCAACAACGATGAAAAGCTCCCACTTCGAATTGTGCCAATGCTGCCCCTTTGTGATACCCGGTCTGCTGATGTTGATGCTTACCTGACCGCAGTCCTCTGTGTGCACCAATTCCGTAAAACTTCCTCTGTCATCCACATTCATCTTCATGGCATACTTGAACTTCTCAGTTGGCAGGTAGGTGAGATAAAGTGAATAGAGTTTTTTGGCAAAGGAACCGTTTGGCATCTTCGGCATCATCAGAGTCATCGGCTGGTCTTTGAACTGCTGCAAGAGGTCAACGATTTCTCCCAGGGTAGCCTTGTGTGTTACAGGCACACAACAATACTTTCCATCTTCCTTAATCACGGTCTCCACACCATCAAACTCGCAGCGCAGCTCTTTGCCTTCCAGAAGATCAAACATTCCCTCGACCAGGTCATCGATGTAAAGGACTTCCAGTTCTGTACTTCTATCATTCACAGTGAACGCTTCATCGTTCGCCACAGCCCAGCAAAAAGTGCTGATAGCACTATTATACTTTGGTCTGCTGTGCCCCATCAGATTCACGAAACGATATACCGCAACCTTAGCGCCAGTCTCTTCTGCGTACTGAAAGAACAGTTCTTCTCCGGCTTTCTTGCTTCTGCCATATACACTATTACCGAATCTTCCGGCAAGGGTAGCCTGCACACTACTACTCAGCATGATTGTGGCTTTATTTTTATATTTCTTCAGTCCGTCAAGCAGGTCACTTGCAAACCCAAAGTTCCCCTTCATAAAATCTTCCGGGTTCTCCGGACGGTTCACTCCGGCAAGGTTGAAGACGAAGTCTGCCTTCTGGCAGTATTCATCCAGCTGCTCCTTTGTGCTGTCCATATCGTACTCATAGATTTCCTCAATCTTGATATCCCTTGTTCTATTTTTCCCGTCTCTGATATTCTTCAGATTGTTGCAAAGAGCGGTTCCTACCATACCCTTTGCACCAGTAACCAATATATTCATTTTCTTCCCTCGCTTACTACGTGTTCTCTTTCCACGCTTTCTGCGTGGGTTGCTTTTTTACTTCCAGTCTGCCATTTACTTAGCATCCATTATCAGAAGATCATGATTTCCTCCATACAAACCGATTCACGACATTTACATAACCCTGAATGATTCGAACCACCTTCATGGAAACAGTCTCATCAGTGTAATCAGGACACGGCTTGCCAAGAATACCCTTCTGCTTCATGTCGATAGCCATCTCTATGGCATTCAGAAGTTCCTTTGCGGTAATACCAGCCAGGATAAAATCGCCGGCTTCCAGTGCCTCAGGTCTCTCTGTACTTGTTCTGATGCACACTGCTGCGATTGGATGACCGATGGAAAGGTAGAAGCTGCTCTCCTCCGGAAGTGTACCAGAATCCGAAACGATAGCCAGTGCGTTCATCTGCAGGCAATTATAGTCATTAAATCCAAGAGGTTCGTTGACTCTCACACGCGGGTCAAGTTTGAAGCCACTCTTTTCCAGTCTGTTCTTGCTGCGTGGATGACAAGAATAGAGAATCGGCATATCATACTTTTCTGCCAATGCATTGATAGCGGTGAAAAGAGAGAGGAAGTTCTTCTCCGTATCGATGTTTTCCTCACGGTGGGCGGAAAGAAGGATATACTTGTTCTTCTCCAATTCCAGACGCTCCAGAACATCAGAAGCCTTAATCTTATCAAGATTGCCTCTAAGTACCTCTGCCATAGGTGAACCAGTCACGTAAGTTCTTTCTTTCGGCAAACCTGTATCTGCCAGATACTTTCTGGCATACTCAGAGTAGGCAAGGTTGACATCTGAAATCACATCCACGATACGTCTGTTTGTTTCCTCCGGAAGGCACTCGTCCTTGCAGCGGTTGCCGGCTTCCATATGGAACAGTGGAATGTGAAGACGCTTTGCAGAGATAGCGGAGAGACAAGAGTTGGTATCTCCAAGCACCAGGTAAGCATCTGGCTGAAGCTCTGAAAGAATCTCGTAGGAACCAGCCATGATATTTCCACAAGTGACACCAAGGTTGTCTCCCACAACCGGAACGATCATATCCGGACCAAATTCACCCGCATTGTTTTTTAGTTCAAAATCTTCCCAGAAGACTGTGCTCAAATTTTTATCCCAGTTCTGGTTATAATAAACCACACAAACGTCGAAATATTCTCTGCAACGCTTAATAACTGCTGCCAGGCGAATAATTTCTGGGCGTGTTCCTAAGCCGATAGCCAGCTTCGTGCGGCCGTTCTCTTGCCATTTAAAATCCATTTTTGCTTCCTCCCTGTTCTGTCAAGCCCAAATCTATTGATTTTACTGGCTCCTGTGTATCCATTGCCTGCCTATGTTCTTACACAGGAGTTGTTTTTATCTCTTGTATTGCTGCATTTCTCTTATTTGGTTGGCCACCTTCTGGCCTCTATTACTTCTCCGGCTTCTATTTTAGTAAGCCGTTCTACACGGTTTTCACCTTTCACTATGGCACCCAAGCAGATATGGCAGCCTTCTTCGAGCACACAGCCATGATCTACTATTGCACCTAGATTTATTATACAACCTTTTTCTATTGTTGTATCTGTATTTATTATGGCGTGTGGGAGAATGACGCATCCCTCAGCAACTGAAGCTGTTGGAGATATGTAGGAGGTTGGGTGGATTAGGGTAGCGATTTTGGCTCCGTGATTTTGCAGTTTATTTATCCACTCAAGGCGAAAAACGTTATTCCCGAAGGCAGGGATAAACTCCACACCTTCTTTTCCTATATAATCCATATATGAAGAAAGCAGATGATCTGGGATGGAGTCATCTAGAAAGATGATCTCGTAGCCTAACTGTGTGGCTATGTCTGCCACGGTTCTTCCATAACCACCTGAGCCTAGGATGATAAGTCTTTTCATTTCGTGCTCCCTTCCTTCAATACAATTCTTTCACATAATTCAACACATCAACCAATATGGTTATGTATTGTGTCTTACTCCTCGGCCAATCTTTCCTGGATATAAGCCAAACTATTAATCTTTTCAACTGTCTTTTCCACATCCAGCAGATCCGTATTATTACTATTGAACTCTGTTAATGTATTTCTCTCAACATCCCCATCCTTGAAATACTTATCATAGTTAAGTCCTCTTGTATCGCAAGGTACGCGATAGAAGTTACCCATATCAATAGCGTGAGCACACTCTTCATTTGTGAGAAGCGTCTCATACATCTTCTCACCGTGGCGAATACCGATTACTTTGATATCCTCTTCCTTGCCACCAAACAGTTTCATAACTGCCTTAGCCTGAGTCTCGATGGTACAAGCAGGTGCTTTCTGCACAAGAATATCACCACCCACACCGTTTTCAAATGCAAAGAGAACCAGGTCAACAGCCTCATCAAGAGACATTATAAATCTTGTCATAAAAGGCTCGGTGATTGTAATCGAGTTGCCTGCCTTAATCTGGTCAATCCAGAGCGGAATAACTGAGCCGCGGGAGCACATAACGTTGCCGTAACGGGTACAGCAAATCTTTGTATTCTTGCTTGTTCTTGCTTTGGCAACGATAACCTTCTCCATCATTGCTTTGGATGTACCCATTGCATTAACAGGGTAAGCTGCTTTATCGGTAGACAGACATACCACAGTCTTAACACCTTCCTCAATTGCAGCAGTCAAAACATTTTCAGTACCCAACACATTCGTCTTCACTGCTTCAATAGGGAAGAATTCGCAGGAAGGAACCTGCTTCAGTGCCGCAGCATGAAAAATAAAATCCACGCCATGCATTGCATAGCGGACAGACTGGATGTCTCTTACATCGCCTATGTAAAAAGATACCTTATCAGCATTCTCCGGGAATCTAGCCTGAAGATCATGGCGAAGATCATCTTGCTTCTTTTCATCACGGCTGAAGATACGAATTTCTCCAATATCTGAAGTCAAGAAACGGTTTAATACGGTGGATCCGAAAGAACCTGTTCCTCCCTATATAGTCAAGTGTTTTTTCCTTGTTTTTCAAGGATTTTTTTATTCCATATCTCAGATCAATGAGCCAAGAGGATGGACATTTCACTGTATCTGGTACGAAAGTAGATGGTTCTGGGT
>JAQVCW010000058.1 GCA_028689585.1 Lachnospiraceae bacterium
GGGCACGCCCTCCGTCAAAGAACCGTCCCCCCTCCGCCCCTCTCCGTCAAAGAACCGTCCCCTCCGGCCGCCCCCGCTCCGTCAGAGAACCGTCCCGCCTCCGCCCGCCCCGCGCGCGAAGAACCGTCCCCCAAAGAGAAGAAAGCAGCACCCCCAGATTCCGCCGGACAGCAGGAAGGCGATCCAGTTTTGTTCTGATTTGAGGACGGGCAGCAGGCACTGGAGAAAGCGCAGGATGCCTGTCGCAATTGCGCAGGAGAAAAACGGTTTGAGAATACTGTCCACTGCAGAAAAGGAAAAGGGTATGCAGTGTCTTAAGGTCAGGATGCCAAGCAGCGCGATGACAATCTGACTGAGCAGCAGACTAAAGAGGTAGCCCCGGATTCCCTGTGTGGGAATCGAGCAGAACACAAAGAAAAGGCGGATCAGCAGGCCGGCCATATTGTGAACGAAAATGGCTGTGGATTTTCCCAGTCCATGGAGAATGCCGGACAGCGTAGTGGTCAGATAGAGAAAAGGGCAGATCCAGGCCAGAGCCAGCACATAATCGCCCACAGTTTCGTTGTGATAAAGGAGCATTCCGGCCTGCCGTCCGAACAGCAGAAAACCGGCGGTGAAACCAATCCCCATCAGAAGACAGAAATGCAGTGTAGCCTGAATTGTGGCTGCTATTTTTTTGTCTTTTTTCTGCGCCTTTGCTTCTGATATGGAAGGAAGCAGTATAAGAGAGAGAGAACCGGTGATGGCGCTTGGAAAGAGAATGAGAGGAAGTACCATACCGGTGAGAATGCCGTAGGAGGAGAGGGCTGCGGTGGAATTTCCGTAATAAGTCTGCAGCTTCAGCGGGATAAGGATGGCTTCTGCACTCTGAAACAAATTCAGACAGAGCCGGTTGCCCGAAATCGGCAGAGCCATGCTGCCAATCAGCCGCAGATTCGGATGGAAGGAGTCACGCGCCCGGAAAGCTGTCGGTCCGGATGACTCTGACCTGGAAAAGGTGATGCAGGTAATGGAAAAAACTGAGACAAAAATCTCTGCAATCAAAAGTCCTGCAGCGGCCAGCAGAGGAGAAGGCGCGATTCCTTTCTGGATCAAAATAAGAGAAAGGAGCAGAATGGACAATACGCGGACAAGCTGTTCCAAAAGACCGGAAAAGGCCGGAAATGCAGCTTTTTTCTGACCAAGGTAGTAGCCGGTGATGCAGGAATGTATGGCTTCAAAGGGAATTGCGGCGGCCATCATCTGAAGCAGGAGAAGGCAGCGGGGCTCCTGAAATACCAGGCGGGTAATGGGCTCGGAGAACAGGTAAAGCAGAAGGGCAATAAGGCTGGCCAGGGACACCGCCATCATCAGTCCTGTATAGAGAAGATTCCTTGCACCGCGGGCATCCCCTGTGGACAGCTTTTGGGCTGTGAACCGGGAAATGGCAGTCTGAATGCCGGAAGAGGCCAGGGAAACACACAAAACGTACAAGGGAAAAACCATTTGATAGATTCCGATTCCCTCTGCACCAATTAGAGAAGCCAGGAATATTTTATTATAGAACCCGATTACTTTTCCCAGCAGACCTGCCAGAGTGAGGAGCACAGCACTTTTTAAAATGGGATTTTTTTTATTCATGGGAGCCACATAAGGAAAAATTTTCAAAATATAGTTAAATATATGTGCTGCAGCCTCTTGACAGAACTTTGGGATGGTGCTATATTTTTATTGCAGCATAACCAAGCAAAATGGTTGGAATTAAAATGGTATGAATTGAAACGGAAATGGTATGAATTAATGCGAATTAATGCAGCAGGAATTAAAAAAGAAAGAAGTTTGAAAAATTGGACAGCAGAAATATGGCTGTATAAAATGATTTCCGGAAAAGCGGGAATGAAGAAAGAAGAGTGAAATACAGAATATCAGAAGACAGAAGAAGATGCAGACAGAATTAGACGAAGACAGAAGCAGACGAAGACAGAAGCAGATGAAGACAGACGCAGCGGGCCGGGCTGGAAAGAGGTGAAAAGATGAAGTTATCCACGAAAGGACGATATGGTCTTAGGGCCATGGTTGATCTTGCGTTATACAGTGAGAAGGAAACCGTATCGTTAAGCAGCATTGCAGCAAGACAGGATATTTCCGAAGCATATCTGGAGCAGTTGATGGCGAAGCTGAAAAAGGCAGGATTGATCATCAGCAGCCGGGGAGCGCAGGGAGGCTATCAACTGGCGCGGCCTGCGGACACGATTTCGGTTGGCGATATATTAAGAGCCCTGGAAGGGGATCTGGATGCGGTAAAGTGTCCGGGACTTTCTGCGGAGGGCTGCCAGACCGGAGATTTATGCGTAACGAAGTATGTCTGGAAAAAGATAAATGAAAGCATTACAGATACCGTGGACGAAATTTTGCTGGGCACTTTGGTGAAGGAAAGTAAAAAGGCCAGAGAAAAGCACAGCACGATTTCCGAAAAGAAAAATATAAGAGAAAGCTGCTCTGCAAAAAAAGAGAAATAGAGAGCAGACAGAGAGGAGTGTTATTTATGAGCAGATTGATTTATTTAGATAATGCGGCTACGACAAAGACAGTACCAGAGGTTGTGGAGGCCATGCTTCCATATTTTACAGAGCATTATGGCAATGCATCTTCGATTTACAGTCTGGGACGGGACAGCAAGGAGCCGATGAATGCAGCCAGAAAGACCATTGCAGATGTGCTGGGTGCGAAGGAAAATGAAATCTATTTCACAGCGGGCGGTTCCGAAGCGGATAACTGGGCGCTGAAAGCGACAGCAGAAGCATATCAGGAAAAAGGAAAACATATCATCACCACGAAGATTGAACATCATGCGATCCTTCACACCTGTGAGTATCTGGAAAAAAGAGGATTTGAGGTAACCTATCTGGATGTGGATGAGTTTGGAGTGGTAAAGCTGGATCAGTTGGAGAAGGCCATCCGTCCGGATACGATCCTGATTTCTGTCATGTTTGCAAATAATGAGATTGGAACCATAGAGCCGATCAGAGAAATCGGGGAAATTGCCCACAAGCACGGCATTTTATTTCACACCGATGCAGTTCAGGCATTCGGACAGGTGCCGATTTCTGTAGATGAGATGCAGATCGATATGCTCAGCTCTAGCGGCCACAAGCTTCACGGACCGAAGGGCATTGGTTTCCTCTATATCCGCAAGGGCGTAAAGATTCGTTCCTTTGTCCATGGAGGAGCGCAGGAGAGAAAGCGCCGGGCAGGCACCGAAAATATCCCGGGTATCGCAGGTTATGGAAAAGCAGCGGAGATCGCAGCAGCGACCATGGAAGAGCGGATCAAAAAAGAAACGGAATTAAGGGATTACATGATCGGACGTGTGCTGAAGGAGGTTCCCTACACCAGATTGAACGGTCACCCCAAAAAACGTCTTCCCAACAATGTTAATTTCAGCTTTCAGTTCGTAGAAGGAGAGTCTCTTCTGATTATGCTGGATATGGACGGCATCTGCGCATCCAGCGGCTCCGCCTGCACCTCAGGATCTCTGGATCCGTCTCATGTTCTGCTGGCGATCGGTCTGCCTCATGAGATCGCACATGGTTCTCTGAGACTGACCATGAGTGAAGAGACCACAAAAGAGGATATTGATTTCACGATAGAATCCATCAAGAAAATTGTGGAGAGAATGAGAAGTATGTCTCCGCTCTATGAGGACTTCATAAAAAAGTCCGGTAAATAAATTGCAAAAGCAGGACAGTTAAAGTAAGACAGTAAAAATAGACAGGATAACGGAATTGGCCGCTGCAGGTGGTGTTCCAAATCAGGAGGAAAAATATATGTACAGTGAAAAAGTAATGGATCATTTTCAGAATCCAAGAAATGTAGGAGAGATAGAGAATCCCAGCGGAGTGGGTACGGTAGGCAATGCAAAATGTGGTGATATCATGAGGATTTACCTGGATATCGATGACAATGGCATCATCCGGGACTGTAAATTTAAGACCTTTGGCTGCGGCGCAGCAGTAGCTACCAGCAGTATGGCAACGGAGCTGGTAAAGGGAAAATCCATCCAGGAAGCCATGGAGGTGACCAATAAAGCAGTGATGGAAGCGCTGGACGGACTTCCGCCAGTGAAAGTACACTGTTCCCTGCTGGCAGAAGAGGCGATCCATGCGGCACTCTGGGATTATGCAGAAAAAAATCATATCAAGATTACCGGTCTGACGAAACCAAAGTCAGATATTCATGAGGGTGAAGAGGCAGAGCAGGAAGAATATTAAACGGTTATCGATCGGCTCTTAAAGGGCACAAATACAGGCTGGCGCCGCCGGAATATGGTGTAGCCTGTGAAGCCGAGGCCGGTCAGAAGTTTTTCCAGCAGGGGAAAGTCGTAGGCGATATGCTCCGGGCGGTGGCCGTCGGCACCGATGGTGATGTTGGTTCCGCCCAGTTCCAGATAGCGCCTCAGAACCGATTCCTCCGGATTGGGGTGACTCAGCCCGTATTTGAGCCCCGCAGAATTTACTTCCAGATATTTGCCCTGTTCAATCAGATAGGTTAAGATGGCATCAATTGATTCTGCAAAGGCCTCGTAAGAGTAATCACGATTTTGATTGGGGCCGTAACGGACCACGTAGTCCAGATGCCCAAGGGTATCGTAGTCTTCCATCTGTTTCAGGTTGGATAAGAGCTCTTCGAAATAACTTCGGTAAGTGTCAGCTTCGTCCCGCCCCTTCCAGAAGCAGGGCTGATAAGGATCGTCTCCGCCCAGCAGGTGCTGAGAAGCGATGATAAAATCAAAAGGATATTGTTTTATAATAGAAGAATACGGCTCTGCCAGATGCGGCTGCATCCCAAGCTCTATTCCAAATAGAATTTCTATCCGGCCCTGATGGATTTTTTGCAGACGTTTTACTTCCTCGTAATAAGACGGAAGATCGACCTGAAAGGTGCCGTATTGCTCAGGATAATCCATATCCATATGTTCTGTAAAACAGATGCGCTGCAGTCCAAGCCGGATGCTTTGCAAAACCATGGCTTCCATGGGGGTATCTGAATCCTCGGAAAAAGAGGAATGCATGTGAAAATCACAGAGAATGCTCATAATATGCTCCTTTTGTGAAAAAATGGAAAAGCGTTTCTGAGGCCCGGACAGAATTTCCGGGACAAAAAAACATCAGTTTTGATGCCGCCAACGTAAAATAACAGTAAATCAGATCAGATCAGACAAAATAATGCTGGAAAACGATCTTTCAGATACGATATTAAGGGAATCTTGTCCAAAAGTCTACTATTTTTTAAAATATACTTGAATTTTTGGGACAAATTGGTTAAAATAATAACTAGGTTGAGGACACTTTCTAATCTATTTCTGCGCCTCGACATATTACCTAAAAAACACACATTAGGAGGAATTGTAATTATGGCAGTAAAAGTTGCAATCAATGGTTTTGGCCGTATTGGTCGTCTGGCATTCAGACAGATGTTTGGTGCTGAAGGATACGAAGTAGTAGCGATCAACGATTTAACATCCCCGAAGATGTTAGCTCACTTATTAAAATATGATTCATCACAGGGCAAATATGCTCTGGCTGACAAAGTAACAGCAGGCGAAGACTCCATCACCGTTGATGGAAAAGAAATCAAAATCTATGCTATGGCAGACGCTTCTCAGCTTCCTTGGGGCGAGATCGGTGTTGACGTAGTTCTGGAGTGTACCGGTTTCTATACCTCCAAAGAAAAAGCATCTGCTCATATCAAAGCAGGCGCTCGTAAAGTTGTTATCTCTGCACCGGCAGGAAATGATCTTCCTACCATCGTTTACAATGTAAACCATGAGACTCTGAAAGCAGATGATACTGTTATTTCAGCAGCTTCCTGTACCACAAACTGCCTTGCACCTATGGCTGACGCTCTGAACAAACTGGCTCCTATCGAGTCTGGTATCATGTGCACCATCCATGCTTATACCGGTGACCAGATGATCCTTGACGGACCTCAGAGAAAAGGCGATCTGAGAAGATCCCGTGCAGGCGCTGTTAATATCGTTCCTAACAGCACCGGTGCTGCAAAAGCAATCGGTCTGGTTATCCCGGAACTGAACGGCAAATTAATCGGCGCTGCTCAGCGTGTACCGACCCCTACCGGATCAACCACACTGTTATTTGCAGTAGTTGACAAAGAAGTAACCAAAGAAGAAATCAATGCAGCTATGAAAGCAGCAGCTACAGAATCCTTCGGTTACAACGAAGACGAAATCGTTTCTTCTGACGTAGTTGGTATGAGATTTGGTTCTCTGTTCGATGCTACTCAGACCATGGTTTCCAAACTGGATGGCGGAAAGACTCAGGTAGAAGTTGTTTCCTGGTATGATAATGAAAATTCATACGTTAGCCAGATGGTTCGTACAATCAAATACTTCTCAGAATTAGCTTAATTTCTTCTGATAATTATTTAGACCTAAAAGGGTCCGGTCTGGTTGGACCGGATCCTTTTTATCTTGACAGAAAATGGATTTTCGGCAAATAAAATCCGGTTTTCTTTCAGAATGAAATGCACTTTAAAAAACGGAGGGATATAGAATGCTGAACAAGAAAACAGTAGAAGATATTCAGGTAAAAGGCCAGCGTGTGCTGGTTCGCTGCGATTTTAATGTACCATTGAAGGATGGTAAGATTACAGATGAGAACCGTCTGGTGGCAGCACTTCCTACGATCAAGAAACTGATCGCAGACGGCGGAAAAGTAATTCTCTGCTCTCACCTTGGAAAACCAAAGGGAGAACCGAAGCCGGAATTATCTCTGGCACCGGTAGCAGTACGTCTTTCCGAACTGCTGGGACAGGAAGTGAAATTCGCAGCAGATGACAACGTAGTTGGACCAAACGCGAAGGCAGCAGTAGCAGCTATGAAAGACGGCGATGTGATCCTTCTTGAGAACACCCGTTACAGAGTGGAAGAGACTAAAAACGGCGAAGCATTCAGCAAAGAGCTGGCTTCTCTGGCAGATGTATTTGTAAATGATGCATTTGGTACCGCACACAGAGCACACTGCTCTAACGTGGGTGTGACCGAATATATCGATACCTGTGCAGTTGGTTATCTGATGCAGAAGGAAATCGACTTCCTGGGCAATGCAGTCAACAGCCCGGTGAGACCTTTTGTAGCGATCCTTGGCGGAGCTAAAGTGGCAGATAAGCTGAACGTAATCTCCAACCTTCTGGAAAAATGCGATACCCTGATCATTGGCGGCGGTATGGCTTATACTTTCCTGAAAGCAAAAGGATATGAAGTAGGCACCTCTCTGGTAGATGAAACCAAGATTGACTATTGCAAAGAGATGATGGAAAAAGCAGAAAAACTGGGTAAGAAGCTTCTTCTTCCGGTAGATACCACCATCGCAAAAGCATTCCCAAGCCCGATCGATGCAGAGATTGAAGTGGCTGTAGTAAAGGCAGATGCGATTCCTGCAGATCAGATGGGCCTGGACATCGGCACCGAGACCGCAGCCATGTTTGCAGATGCAGTAAAATCTGCCAAGACCGTAGTATGGAACGGCCCGATGGGCGTATTTGAGAACCCGATTCTGGCAAAAGGAACCATCGCAGTAGCGAAAGCTCTGGCTGATACCGATGCGACCACCATCATCGGCGGCGGTGATTCTGCAGCAGCAGTCAACCAGCTTGGCTTCGGCGCACAGATGTCCCACATCTCCACCGGCGGCGGAGCATCCCTGGAATTCCTGGAAGGCAAAGAACTCCCCGGCGTAGTAGCAGCTAACGACAAATGACACGCATGGCGGGGCAGAGGGCAAAGGGAGCTTGCTCACGGAAGCCCGAAAGCAACTTGTGGTGGGAACATATCCCATGCAGAGAATATACCCGTATAATATTTCACTAAAGGAGATTAATACAATGGCAAGAAAGAAAATTATCGCTGGAAACTGGAAAATGAACATGACCCCAAGCGAAGCAGTAGCACTGGTAAATACACTGAAACCACTGGTAGCAAACGATGACGTA
>JAQVCW010000033.1 GCA_028689585.1 Lachnospiraceae bacterium
CGAACATAGTGAAAGTAGCTGTGTAACTGAAAAGTAGCAGTAAAGGTGTTATGGACGCACCCAGAAACTGTATGGCGGAGCCATATATATCTGATGCTCGGTAATTCAATTGCCGATGTAGTTCACTTGACGAATATGATGTTCCGCTTGCGAAAGCGAATGCAAACGGCTACTACAGAGAAATGCTTGCAGTTATTAAGGCTATGCTGAGTACGGCATTAAAAACGAACGATGATCTACAATTTGGAATCGTAACTGGATGCCTTAGAATTTCTAAAGAGAGCATTATTACAGGACTCAACAATCTTGTGATTAACTCGATTACAACGGAACGTTTTGATGAGTGCATTGGATTTACAGAAGAAGAGGTGCAGAAATTCTTGGCAGACACAGGATTTACAGATCATGCCAAAGAAGTCCGTGATTGGTATGATGGCTATCGTTTCGGTCAGGTTGACGTGTATTGTCCTTGGGATGTGTTAAACCATGTGGCAGCATTGATGGAAAATCCGAACACCGAACCAAAGAGTTACTGGGGAGGAACTAGCCATAACAATGTCGTTTTGCAGATTCTTGAGAATGCAGAAACGAATGTGAACTCTAAATTTGAAACGCTGCTGCGTGGAGGGACAATTTACGAGAGCGTAACAGAGGAGCTAACCTATGACACTATGATGCAAAGTGAAGATGGTTTGTGGAGCTTGCTTTTCATGACTGGCTACTTGACCCAGGGAAACAGTAGTAGAGAGAAATCAAAGAAAATATTGGATTTGAAAATCCCGAATGAGGAAGTTAAAGATATTTTCAGAAAAACAATTGTGGACAGGTTCAGGAAAGAAGTGGAAACGATTGATCGAAAAGAATTGATTCAGGCATTTTGGGATGGAGATGCAGCTAAGGCATCTGAGTTAATGTCAGATATTCTTTTCAACACAATCAGTTATTACGATTATAAGGCGAGCTTTTACCACGCATTCGTGGCAGATCTTATGATCGGTGCCGGATACATCGTAGAATCCAACTATGAAAAGGGTATTGGAAGACCGGATATTGTGGTCATGGATAAGAAAAAACGTCGAGTGATTCTGTTGGAAACAAAGCATGCAAAGACCGAAAAGGACGCAAGTGATGGAGAGACAATAGAACATGCATGCAAAGAGGCATTGAAGCAGATTAAAGTAAAACGATATGCCGAAAGTTTGGATGGCTTTAGGACCGTGATTTGTTACGGAATTGCCTTTAAAAGAAAGGATTGTCTGGTTCAGCAGTTGACGGAAGAATAGCATAATCACACCTCCTTTGGTTGTCCATTCTTTGTAATATCGCATTTAAAGGGAAACATCATGGGTACGGTTGTATCTAAACTAACAGTTCTTTTTGAAGACCCATTCTGGATTGGCTTGTACGAACGAGAGGGTAACGGATGTTACGAAGTCTGTAAAATCACATTCGGAGCAGAGCCTAAAGATTATGAGGTGTATGAGTTCCTATTAAAGAACTGGGACATACTTAGGTTCAGTCCATCCATAGAAGCTGAAATGACTGTGGACAAGCGGGTCAATCCAAAGCGAATGCAGCGTCTGATACATAAGCAGGTGGCTGATCACGGTATTGGTACGAAAGCACAGCAGGCATTGAAACTTCAACAGGAGCAAGGAAAGCTGGAACGAAAATCTCGTTCTCGTGAAAAGCGGGAGGAAGAGAAGCAGCTGCAGTTTGACTTGCGACAGGAAAAACGCAAAGAGAAACACAGAGGTCATTATGTGATTTTCAATGCACAGGCATTCCAAGCGAAGCATCTATCAGAAACGGTAGGTGCTTTTTTTGTACCCATTTTTCACTTTTGTTGAATGAGTAGCGGTGTTTGGGGATGGCAGGATTGTGGTGGAATGATGTGTGTTCACAGAAATTTTGCAGTTGAGAGCACCTCCATTCGATTGAAAACAAAGCGTGCTTGTGGTAAACTAACAGAGAATAAGTGCATTATACTCTGACGGAGTGTAGCACCGCTTATGGCTGATGAACTGAGCTGTGGTTCAAGCCTGGAAAGGAGCGTGTTTTTATGAAAGTTAATATTCCACTTGGTATAGAATCGTTTGCAGACATGCGCGAAGATGATTATTACTATATAGATAAAACAAGTTTTATAAAAGAATTATTGAATACTAAATTTAAAGCTAATCTGATCACAAGACCAAGACGCTTTGGTAAATCTTTGACTATGAGCATGTTGGATGATTTCTTTGATATTTCGAAGAACAGCAAAGCACATTTTGATGGACTGGCGATTTCAGAAGAAACAGAACTGTGTAAAAAATGGATGAACCAGTATCCGGTTGTATTCATTTCATTTAAAGATATTGATGGAAATACATTTGAGGAAGCTTACGGTATGCTGAAACTGATTATTTCAAATGTTTGTAAAAAGATTGTGTGTTTAGAGGAAAGCCCTAAGACGGATACGGCAGATAAAAAAGTATTTAAGGAATTAAGATACCAAGAGTCAACACCAGAAGATTTAAAAGGCAGCCTGCTTCTCTTAACCAGAATGTTATCAGTACACTACGGCAAGAAGACGATTCTTCTCGTTGACGAATATGATGTTCCGCTTGCCAAGGCCAATGACAATGGATACTATAAGGAAATGCTTGCTGTGATAAAAGCAATGCTGAGTACGGCTTTAAAAACAAATGATTATTTGCAATTTGGAGTTGTAACCGGATGCCTTCGAATTTCCAAGGAGAGCATTTTCACTGGACTTAATAATCTTGTGATCAATTCAATTACAACCGATAATTTTGATGAGTTTATTGGATTTACAGAGGAAGAGGTACAGAAACTACTATCTGACACCGGATTTGCAGATCATACACAGGAGATTCGTGAATGGTACGATGGCTATCGATTTGGGCAGGTTGATGTGTATTGTCCATGGGATGTGTTAAACCATGTATTTGCTTTGATGAAGAATCCTGAAATTGAACCAAAGAGTTATTGGGTCGGAACCAGCCATAACCAAGTGATTTATAATCTCTTTTCTTTTAAAAAGTTTGGGATGAAAGACGTATTTGAAGCTTTAATGAGAGGTGAATCGATTAATGTGGCGATCACTGAGGAGTTAACTTATGATACCTTAACTGCTGATGAAAAGAATCTGTGGAGTTTACTCTTCATGACAGGATATCTGACACAAGATAAACAGATGCCGATTAAGAATAATGTTGCGGCACTACGTATTCCGAACGAAGAAGTAAAATATGTATTTCAGAATGCAATTATTGACTGGTTTGAGAAGACGGTAAGTAAAATAGACAGAAGCAAGATGTTCAAAGCATTGTGGGATAAAGATGCTGTCACGGCTCAGAAAGAAATTTCCAAGTTGCTTTTGAAATCAATCAGCTACCATGATTTTAAGGAGAGCTTTTATCATGCCTTTGTGGCAGGAATGTTTGCCGGTGCTGATTATCCAGTACAGTCGAACTATGAATATGGAGATGGCAGACCAGATATTGTGGTTAACGATGGTGACAATGATCGAGTGATGCTTTTCGAAGTAAAACATGCAGACAAAAACGAAACAATTGAATATGCTTTGCAGGAGGCTATCGACCAGATTACGAAAAAGCGCTACTTAGAGGGTATTGATGAGTTCGAAACTGTGGTGAGCTACGGCATTGCCTTTAAAGGTAAGAAATGCATCATGCAGCTCTATCCTACGGATAAATAGAATAACCCCACCACATCAGCTTAAAACCCTGGAGGGATTAAATGTGAGGATTGAAGCAAAAGCAAAGTATGATACAGAAGTTGCAAAACTGAAAGATCTGTATGCGAAAAAAGATGAGATCAAAAAGAAAGAATTATTCAAGGCAGTAGAAAACAGTGAGAGAAGCTACGAGGAAATCATGGCATTTCTGGGAGGACAAGCAAAATGACCCTATCAAAAGAAGATGGAAAACTGTTTTATGCACTCTGGCTTCCACTGTTGGATTTTGTGAATGAGAAATATGAAGTAAGAAAAGAAATCGGCAAAATGGAAGGTGCAGGGAACTTAAATCTTGAAGATGTAAAAGCTGTATCGGATAAGCTCTGTGATGAAATATCAGTTATTGATGAATATCTTCAGAAACATAAAGAATTTCCAGAAGAACACAAAAGTATTATCAAGAGCTGGCAAAGATTTAAAAGAGGCAGATTTATCATGGAACGTCACTTAAAAGATGGAACAATGATGATATCAATGGAAGATGGAAATGTGTATCAAGTGGTAGGGATTATAACAAGCATAGAGGAAATGTTTTATTATGCGCCCATGCCGCTTATGGTAGAAGCGACACTGATGCCGTTTAGAAATGTAATCATTACAGATGGGGTGATCATGCCTTATAATCTGATGATAGGAAGCAATATGAAAAAAACATTTAAGGATGTGTACATGAATGCAAAACGAGCAGGAGCAATCCGGAAAACACTATAAAAGAGCATTTGAGTGAGAAAAAGACAGGAAGTTGAGGTTGCGAAAGCAAAAGCACAGTATGACACAGAGGTTGCAAAACTGAAAGACCTATACACGAAAAAAGATGAGATCAAGAAGAAAGAACTGCTTAAGGCAGTAGAAAGCAGTGAGAAAACTTATGTAGAAATCATAGCCTTTTTAAGTGGGGATAAATAGCATGAATGAATTTAATTTTAAGGAATATGAAGAAAAGTGCAAAATAATAAAGGAAGAGAATGAAAGCCTCCTTGAACTATTTGAGGAGGATTTAGAAGGGCTGAATTCGAAAACAATCAATAGACATTTGTCTAATGTAGATTTCTATATAAACACATATTTACTTCGTGAAGATGCCTGCGATTTTACTCAGGGGATATGGAAAGTAGATGATTATCTTGGATATTTCTTTATACGAAAGTGTATGTGGTCGACTCCGGGAAATATAAAAAGCACAGCAGCAAGTATTAAGAAATTTTATCAGTGTATGCTGAAACAAGAGATGATACAAAAAGTAGATTATGAGTACTTGTGTGAAACTATAAAGGAGAACATGTGCAGGTGGCAGGCAGAGTGTGAGAGGTATAATGATCCATATGCTGAAAATCCATTTTTGCCATTTTGAGTGAGAAGAAGACAGGAAGTTAAGGATAAAAAGTAAATAAAATGTATTGCTGATTGCGACACAAAAGGACATAATAAGGGCAAAAGAAAGATGGTGGTGTTTCTATGGCAAGAAAAACAGCAAATGTTACTGCCCGTATTAAACCGGACATTAAAGAAACTGCAGAGGCAATTCTGGAAAGACTGGGAATCCCGGTATCCGTTTTTATTGATATGACCTATCGTCAGGTAATTATGCATGATGGTGTTCCTTTTTCAGTAGATATTCCACAGAGTTTACCGTCAAGGGATGCCTTATCTGCCGTGGAATTTGATACAATGATGCGGACCGGATTGGAGCAGGCAAAAAAGGATGATTCTTTATCTGCTTCTGAGGTGTTCCAGAATCTGAGAATGGAGATTTCAAATGTCTGAAACTTACAAGGTGAAGATTACAAAGCAGGCACAGGAGCAGATGAAGAGCCATGGCATCTGGCAGATTGTTACAGCAAGCGTCGCAAATAGGCGGCGCTTAATTTAATGGGGAGCAAACGATTTGACGCTTATGATTGCAGAGTTTTCAAGTATGCGATGAAGATGAACGTGGATGACAGAGGTTCTTTCACAGAACTGGTTCATACAGAAGATTGCGGTCAGGTATCCATTAATATCAGCAATCTGAGTGAGACAGAGAACCTCGTAACGGTAATGAACTGCAACGAGATTTTCAATACTTTTCACCCTGATACATTCTTTGAAAAAGTTTAATTTTACAGCCTGCCTGGGAATCAAACTGGGCAGGTGATCGTGCATGAATACTACGAGGTGAAAATCACAAGGCTTGCACAGGAACAGATGGCAGAAATAGTTCGTTATATTTCTATTTCACATATTTCGTTTGCGTTTTCTTTTGAGTAACTGCTGAGTTGATAGGAACGAATTCTTTCTTTCACAATAACTGGAACAATGAAACCATTTTTTACCAAGTTTGCTGTTCGATTAATAATTGTCCTGTTTGTTACGCCAAGCAGTTTTCCTGCCTCTATGGGAGTAAACGCATTCATCCGATTCTGAATCAAAAACAAAAGCAGCTCTCTTTCTTTTGCATTCAAATAGGAAAGACTTATCTGAATATTATTTTCCCTCGTTGTAGTTGAAATTTCACAGATTTTCTTCGAATACAATTCCATCATTCTGAGAAAATATCCAATCCAAATCTCAGGATGAGGTGGATTATCTCTTCCTGAATAATATAATGCAGGTAATCCCATTTGCAATGAATTATAGTATTCATCTGAATCATAAGCAAAATATTCTTCTAACGAGCCAATTCCCTGAAATCCATATCCATAGTAATCCAAAATATATCCGGATATCAATCTTGCTGTTCTTCCATTTCCATCTTCAAATGGATGTATTGTTACAAGCTGATAATGTACAATAGCTGCAATTATTAGAGGATGATCATCAGTTGTATTAATATAAGTTTCTAACTCATTCAACAATTCCGGAATATCGATATTCTCTGGCGGAATATAATCTGCGTTTCCATTTTGTGCATCATATACTGCAAACAGAAAGCCTGGCGGCATTGATCCTCTTAATCCGATTTTTTCCTTTGATGCACCTTTTTCTACAATAGCCTGCACATCCATAATCATTTTCACATCGACTTTTTCTTTTTCCTGCAGTTTCGTTTCCAAAAATGAAAGTGCCATAAAATAGTTCCTAACTTCCTGTTCAGGCTTTAAGAAATGTTTGTGTGGATCACTTTCTATTGCTTCATCTACCTGCTTCTCCGTCAAAGGATTCCCTTCAATCTTATTAGAAGCATAAGAACTTTTTTTCTTGGAATTTTTTCTTAATTTGTTCATTACGATTGTTGGAAGTTCCACATTTGAAACTCGAAAGCGATTTTCTTCTATTGCTGTAATCTGTCTTAAAATCTCGTTTGTTATGACTGATTTAATCATCTATCATAGCCTCTTTTCCCTAAAATAATGTCTCCTGCCTAAGAAATATTATACTATAATTTTCACTAAATTTCACTATATTTTCACTATTTCACAGGAGGTGGTCCATATGGACAATAGAAGTTTATCACATACAAAATGGAAATGCCAATATCATATCGTTAATTGCAGGTGCTGGATGTTCGGCACTCGATTGATAAACAGGCGGGTTTGTGGTAAACTAACAGATAATAGGTGCATTATACTCTGTCAGAGCGTAACACCGAATGCGGCTGATGAACTGCACTGTGGTTCAAGCCTGGAAAGGAGCGTGTTTTTATGGGAGTAAAGATACCACTTGGCGTAGAATCGTTCGCAAGAATGCGCGAAAATGATTATTACTATATAGATAAAACAAATTTTATAAAAGAACTGCTGAGTAAAGATTTCATTGCAAACCTGATCACAAGACCTAGAAGATTCGGTAAGTCTTTGACTATGAGTATGCTGGACGACTTCTTCGATATTTCGAAGGAAAGCAGGGCACATTTTGATGGATTGGCAATTTCAAAGGAAACTGAAATTTGTGAAAAATGGATGAATCAGTATCCGGTTGTATTCATTTCATTTAAAGATATTGATGGTAATACCTTTGAATCTGCCTATGGTATGATGAAGGCATTTGTGGCTGATATGTGCAAAAAATATTCATTTTTAATGGAAAGTAATCAATTAAATGCCGCGGATAAAAAGATATTTATTGAGCTTCAATATCAAGAATCAACACCGGAAAATGTCAAAAGAAGTTTACTTCTCTTAACAAGAATGTTATCAGCACATTATGGCAAAAAGACAATCCTTCTGGTTGATGAATATGATGTTCCTCTTGCGAAAGCGAATGCGAATGGATATTATAAGGAAATGCTTGAAGTAATTAGGGCAATGTTGAGTACGGCTTTGAAAACAAACGACGATCTGGAATTTGGAATCGTAACCGGTTGTCTTCGTATTTCAAAGGAGAGCATTTTTACAGGACTTAACAATCTTGTGATTAACTCAATCACAACAGATCGTTTTGATGAATACATTGGATTTACAGAAGAAGAGGTACAGAACCTCTTGAAAGACACCGGATTTACGGATCATGCCCAGGAAATACGAGACTGGTATGATGGTTACCGATTCGGACAGGTCGATGTTTATTGCCCATGGGATGTACTGAATCATGTGGCGGCATTGATGGAGAATTCTAAAACAAAACCCAAAAGCTACTGGGCCGGAACAAGTCATAACGATGTGATTTATAATCTTTTTTCCTACAAAAAATATGGAATGAAAGGCAAGTTTGAAGCTTTAATGAGAGGTGAATCGATTCAAGAGGTTATCACTGAGGAGTTGACCTATGATACCTTGACTGCTGATGATAAGAATCTGTGGAGTCTGCTTTTCATGACAGGTTACCTGACACAGGACAAGCAGATGCCAATTAAGGATAACGTTGTGACATTGCGGATACCGAATGAAGAGCTAAAATATGTCTTTAAGAATGCGATTATTGATTGGTTTGAAAGGACCGTAAGCAAAATAGACAGAAGTAAGATGTTTGAAGCGCTATGGAAGCAGGATGCTGATACGGCACAGGCAGAGATATCAAAGCTGCTGCTGAAGTCAATCAGCTATCATGATTTCAAAGAAAGTTTTTACCACGCCTTTGTGGCGGGAATGTTTGCCGGTGCGGACTATCCGGTTGAATCAAATTATGAATATGGAGATGGCAGACCGGATATTGTGGTCAACGACGGTGACAACGATCGGGTGATGCTTTTCGAAGTAAAACATGCAGATAAAAACGAAACAATAGAATATGCTCTACAGGAGGCGATTGCTCAGATTGAGGAAAAACGCTACCTTGAGGGCATTGACGAATTTGAAACGGTAGTATGCTATGGTATTGCATTTAAAGGCAAGAAATGCATCATGCAGCTTTATCCTACCGACAAATAACAACCCAGGATGAGCTGATGTTCAAAGCGGAAAGGAAAAATCGATGAAAAAATACGTACTCGCACTGGATCAGGGGACGACCAGCTCACGGTGCATTCTGTTTGATAAAAAGGGGAATATCTGCAGCATGGCGCAGCGGGAATTTGAACAGATTTATCCTCAGCCGGGCTGGGTGGAGCATGATCCTATGGATATCTGGTCCACCCAGATCGGGGTGGCGGCAGAGGCCATGAGCAAGATCGGGGCGTCGGCAGATGATATCGCATCGATCGGCATTACGAATCAGAGAGAGACAACGATCGTATGGGAAAAAAGTACCGGAAAGCCCATTTACAATGCCATCGTATGGCAGTGCCGCAGAACCTCGGAGATGATCGACGGATTGAAGGCGGAGGGCTTTGATGAAATCATACATAGAAAAACGGGACTGATTCCGGATGCATATTTTTCGGGAACGAAGCTGAAATGGATCCTGGATCACATAGAGGGAGCCAGAGAGCGGGCACGCAGGGGTGAGCTGCTGTTTGGCACCGTTGATACCTGGCTGATCTGGAACCTGACCGGAGGACAGGCCCATGTGACGGATTATACCAATGCCTCCAGGACGATGCTGTTTGACATCCATCAGCTTGTCTGGGACAAAGAGATACTGGAAAAGCTGGATATACCGGAAGAAATACTCCCCATGGTCATGCCATCCAGCTATATTTACGGTGAGACGAAGGACTGCCTGATCGGAGATCATATTCCCATCGCAGGGGCGGCAGGAGATCAGCAGGCGGCGCTGTTCGGGCAGTGCTGCTTTGATGCGGGAGATGTGAAAAATACTTACGGCACCGGCTGCTTTCTGCTGATGAATACCGGAGCGAAAGCGGTAGAATCCAATAACGGCCTTCTGACTACGATTGCAGTGGGGCTGGAGGAGGGAAAGGTGGACTATGCCCTGGAAGGCAGTGTGTTTGTGGCGGGAGCGGTGATACAGTGGCTGCGGGATGAGATGGGCCTGCTGACCAGTGCGGCCCAATCGGAGGAGTTTTGCCGTGCGGTGGAAGATACCAACGGTGTCTATGTGGTGCCGGCCTTTACCGGACTGGGAGCGCCTTACTGGGATCAGTATGCAAGAGGAACCATTGTGGGGCTGACCAGAGGAGCGGGCAAGACCCATCTGATTCGGGCGGCGGTGGAATCTCTGGCCTATCAGACCGCTGATGTAATCGAAGCAATGGAAGGAGATTCCGGGATTCGCCTGAAGACGCTGAAGGTGGATGGCGGAGCCTGTGCCAATGATTTCCTGATGCAGTTTCAGGCTGATATTCTCCCGGCTCAGGTCTGCCGTCCGGAGTGTATCGAGACAACTGCCCTGGGAGCCGCCTATCTGGCCGGGCTGGCAGTGGGATACTGGAAGGACAGGGAGGATGTGCGCAGCAACTGGGCTCTGGAGCGCACGTTTTACCCGGATATGCCCTCAGAGCACCGCGATAAGATCAGAAGCCGCTGGAAAAAAGCGGTAAAATGTTCCTTTGACTGGGCCAGAGAGTAAGGGAAAATAATAAATATTAATAAAGTTTAAAGAAATAATTTCTAAATAAATATTGCAAATGAGTTACGCATTTGTTAAAATGAATACTTGCACAACGGGGAACCCGGCGGTCAGAGACGGTCAGGGGTGGTGCATCTTGAAAAAATTTATTTTAACTACAATATTGGTTCTGTTTTTAAGCGGCTGCGGAAGAGAAGCTGATCAGGAAATGCTGGGCATGTCGGAAGTGGTTTCTGATATGGCGGCTGCCGGGACGGCAGATACGGAGACATTTTATTCGGAAGTCACGGCTTCTAAGTCATCGGATCCGGGAGCAGCACAGCCGGAGAGCGGGACAGAAGCAGACACGGAAACGATGGCCGTGTTTATCTGTGGTGCAGTACAAAAGCCGGGTGTTTATTATTTTGATGCGGGGGCCAGAGTATGTGAAGCTGTGGAGCGCGCAGGGGGATTTACCGGCCAGGCAGATTTGGAATGGCTGAATCAGGCAGAGTATCTGCAGGATGGACAGAAGCTGAAGATTTATACCAGAGAAGAAACCGATGCCATGAAAGAAAATGGTTACGGGACAAAGCAGCCCGGAGACAATGACCAGACAGGACAAAGCGTGTCGGAAGCGATTGGCCGGACCGGAGAAAGTGCGTCCGGAGCGGACACTCAGACCGCAGGACTGGTCAATCTCAATACAGCGGATAAGACGCAGCTTATGACGCTGCCCGGGATCGGTGAGAGCCGGGCGGATGCGGTGATACAGTACAGGGAAGAACACGGTGGTTTTCAAAGGATAGAAGATATTATGAATATCAGTGGCATTAAAGAAGCAGTTTTTACGAAAATGAAAGATAAAATAGCAATTTGAAAAGACTCGTGGTAGTTACAGGATGTCAAAGGAGTTTGAAATGGGAAAAAAAGTTCTGGTAGTCGATGATGAAAAACTGATTGTAAAAGGAATTCGCTTTAGCCTGGAGCAGGATGATATGGAAGTAGATTGTGCCTACGACGGAGAAGAGGCGGTGAATAAAGCCAGAGAGAATGCATATGATATCATTCTGCTGGATCTTATGCTGCCGAAGCTGGACGGACTGCAGGTATGCCAGCAGATACGGGACTTTTCAGATGTCCCCATTGTGATGCTGACTGCCAAAGGGGATGATATGGATAAGATCATGGGGCTGGAATACGGCGCAGATGATTATATTACGAAGCCATTTAATATTCTGGAAGTAAAAGCCAGATTAAAGGCAATTATCCGCCGTACTACCCAGAAAGCAGCGCCGGAGCCGAAGGGGAAGACCGTAGAGGTGGGAGATCTTGTGCTGGACTGTGAAGGCAGAAGAGTGAGTATCGCAGGAAAAGAAATCAATCTGACTGCAAAAGAATTTGATGTTCTGGAGCTGCTGGTATTTAATCCAAACAAGGTCTACAGCAGGGAGAATCTGCTGAATATTGTCTGGGGCTATGAATATCCGGGAGATGTGCGGACTGTGGATGTGCATATCCGGAGACTTCGTGAGAAGATAGAATTAAATCCAAGCGAGCCTAAGTACGTTCATACAAAGTGGGGAGTGGGTTACTATTTCCAACATTAAAGAAAATCTGAAACGCTATGCGAAGAGCCTGCATCTGCGGCTGTTTATCATATTTTTTCTGGTGGGATTT
This sequence comes from Lachnospiraceae bacterium, assembly GCA_028689585.1. Taxonomy (GTDB): domain Bacteria; phylum Bacillota; class Clostridia; order Lachnospirales; family Lachnospiraceae; genus Merdiplasma. The sequence goes on from JAQVCW010000033.1 coordinate 12,251, forward strand.
ATTCCTATGAGCCTTTTGAAGTTCGGCATTCTGGAAAATTATGAGACTCAGACGGTGAATCAGCGTGCGGCAACTATTCGAAGCCAGTGCCAATTGATCGTGAGCCAGTTGTGTGAATCCGATTATATAAGAGGACAGGCTTCCGATCTGATCGAGTCAGAACTGAGCCAGCTTGGGGCACTGTACAGTGGCAGAGTCGTGATCGTGAACGGCAATTTCAGAATAATCAAAGATACTTATGGAATTGATGAAGATAAAGTGATCGTGGCGGAAGAGGTCATCCAGTGCTTTCAGGGGACGGATACCACCAATTACAACAGAAGAGATGAATTCCTGGAGGTTACAGTTCCGGTACGGGATTCGGTGACAAAAGATATGACAGGGGCCATGATCATCAGCGTGCCTACCACCGATATCCGGGAGGGGAAAGAAGCGCTGAGTTCCACGGTGCTTGTCTTACAGATCGCGCTGACGCTGGTGGTACTGGCGGTGGCTTTTTATGTTGCCCGTCTGCTGGTGAAGCCGTTTGGCAAGGTGACGGCATCCATGGAAGAGATGCAGGGCAGTTTTATGGAAGAGGAGATTTCCATTCCGGATTATACGGAGACCAGACTGCTGTCAGAGGCATACAACCGGATGCTGAAGCGAATGAAGGTGCAGGAGGATTCCAGACAGGAGTTCGTTTCCAATGTGTCTCATGAGCTGAAGACACCTTTGACCTCAATGAAGGTGCTGGCGGATTCCCTGCTGGCTCAGGAGGAAGTGCCGAATGAGCTGTACAAGGAGTTTATGGGGGATATTGCAGAAGAAATCGACCGGGAAAATAAGATCATTACGGATCTGCTCTCTCTGGTGAAGATGGATAAGAAATCTTCCGATATCACGATCAAAGAGACAAATATCAATGATCTGATCGAATTGATATTGAAGCGTCTGCGTCCCATTGCGGCGAAGCGTGAGATCGAGCTGGTGCTGGACAGCTTCAAGCCCATACTGGCAGAGGTGGATGAGACCAAGCTGACGCTGGCTCTGTCTAATCTGGTGGAAAACGGAATTAAATATAACAAAGAAAAAGGCTGGGTTCATGTATCACTGAATATAGATAACAAATTTTTCTATGTAAAAGTGGAAGATTCCGGCATGGGAATTCCACAGGAGGACCAGGAAAATATTTTTGAACGTTTTTATCGTGTGGACAAGTCACATTCCAGGGAGATCGGAGGCACCGGCCTGGGCCTTGCGATTACAAGAAGTGCAGTGCTGATGCATCACGGAGCGGTGCGTGTATACAGTAAAGAAGGGGAAGGGACCACGTTTACCGTCCGTATTCCTCTGAAATATGTGCCGTAGGAGGGATAATATGCATAAGAAAATGATATATTTTCTGCTCTTTTTGCTGTTTGTCCTGTGCCTTACCGGCTGCGGCAGTACGGCAGAAAAAAGCGAAGAAAAGGAATACAAAATTTATTACAGCAATTTAGCCGGTTCCAGGCTGGAAGAAAAAAGCTATCATCCCACGGCTGACAAGTTTGATGGCCTGCTGCGGGAGCTGCTGGATCAGTACGAGAATCCGCCGTATGACGATATGAAATGTGCTATGCCGGTGGGGGTGGAGATCAACGGATATTCCATGGGGATTGATGAGCTGCAGGTGGATTTTAATGCGGCATATCTGAGTATTTCCAATATTCAGGAGGTTTTGCTCCGTGCTTCGCTGGTGAAGACGCTGGTACAGCTTCCGGGAGTGCTCCGCCTGACGATTACGGTGGACGGGCAGCCTTTGACCGATGATGATGGCAGAACCGTGGATGCGATGAATGAAGATACCTTTATTGATGCCAGAGGCGAAGGGATCAATTCTTACCATTACATCACGCTGAACCTGTATTTTGCCAGCGCTGCCGGGGACAAGGTGGTGAAGGAGATGAGGAATGTCTTCTATTCCAGCAATATGATCGTGGAAAAGGTGATCGTAGAGCAGATCATCCGCGGACCTGTGAATGAAAATCTGCTTCCGGTGGTGGATACCTCCGTAAAGGTGCGGAATGTGCAGATCGTCAATAATATCTGCATCATTGATCTGAACAGTGCGTTCAATACGGTTCCGCTGGAAGGAAAAACAGATGCCACCGCCAGTCTGTATGCGTTTGTCAATGCGATCTGTGATGCCTGCGATGTGGAAGGGGTTCAGTTTGAAATCGAGGGAGAGACGGATGTGCGTTTCCGCAATGAGATCAGTCTGAATCAGGTGTTTAATCGGGACGCTGATATCATAGAAGCTTCCGGATTGTCAGAACCTCTGACGGAGGTATTCCTGGATGAGAACGGGGCAGAGACAGCCACAAACGGTGCAGCGTCAGCCATGCAGACAGAGGCCGCCCTGGAGGACACTGGGGATACGGTACTGACAAATCTGCAGCCTTTGACTGAAGCCCGCGAGACGGACACAGAGCAGACAAGTGATATGGAAGAAACAGATACAGAAGAAAATACGGACAGCAGTCTGGAGAATGAGACAGAAGGAACTTCAAATGCCAGTTTGGGAAACAGCTCCGGAGGAAATGGAATCGGCATTGATCCGGTGCTGGCTGAGGATCATTCATGATAAAACGACCTATGTGTATTGCGGCAGCGCTCTGGGTGTTGCTTCTGGTCTGCTGGTATGATATGAGGGCATCGGAAACGGTGCCCTTATCGTACCCCAAAAGCGGCCAGACCATACAGGTACTGGGCCAGATATCCGGCAGAGAAAAGACTGCTTACGGAATGAGGCTGTACCTGAGAGACATTTCCTTTCCCGGCCAGATTATGGAAAAAGAAGAGGAAAGCCAGACAAAGGATATATATTCAGAAGAGAGCATACATTCAGAAGAGAACACAGCTTCAAAAGAGAGTATACATTCAGAAGAGAACACAGATTCAGAAGAGAACACAGCTTCAAAAGAGAACACAGCTTCAAAAGAGAACACACATTCAAAAGAGAACACACTTCCGGCAGAAAATACACAGCATTTCAAAAAAGAAAATCAAGTTTTGGTATATCTGAAAAATTCCCTAAATATACAATTAAATACATATCCTATTGGCCAGTGGCTTCTGGTATCCGGAAAAGGCCAGATTCCGGACGCGGCGACGAATCCGGGGCAGTTTGACGCGCGCAGTTATTATCAGGCACGGCATGTCATGCTGTTTTTAAAGGACAGCACGGTGATAAAGAAAAATGCATCCAGAGATCATTATCGCAATTTTCTGGAAGAACTGAAGGACCGCATGAAATCTTCCTATTATGATGTGCTGGGAGAAACAGACGGTGCCATGCTCTCTGCTATCAGTCTGGGTGAAAAATCAGCGCTCACACCGGAAAAGAAAAAGCTGTATCAGGAGGGCGGCATCGCCCACATTCTTGCCATTTCATCACTGCATGTGACGATGCTTGGGATGGTCTGTTACCGTATGCTGCGCAGAGGGAAGCTTTCCTTTTTGGCCGCGGGAGGAGCTTCCGCATTTTTCATGCTCAGCTTCTGCATTATGTCAGGGATGAGCGTATCGGCGCAGCGGGCCTGCATCATGTTTTTTATCTGGCTCGGGAGCCAGATCACGGGAAGAACCTGTGACCGGCCGATTTCAGCCGCTTTTGCCATGCTGGTAATTTTGCTGAGATCACCGGAATACCTGTGGGACAGCGGATTTCTGCTTTCCTTTGGATGCATTTTGTCCCTGATCCTGGCGGTGCCATTCTGTGAACAGGTATTTTGCCGGAAACGGCTGTATCCCGGAAAGGAAAAATGCCGGAATGCATTTTTAATCAGCCTGAAAAAATCTCTGCTGGCAGGAGCCGCGCTGCAGCTTGGCACAATGCCCATTGTGATGTATTTTTTTAATCAGATTACACCCTATGGAATTTTGCTGAATCTGATCGTGGTTCCGCTTATGACATTGCTGATGGGGGCAGGTCTGCTGGGCGGTTTCCTTGGCATATTCTGCATTCCTCTTGGAACGCTGGCCGCAGCGCCCTGCCATTATCTGCTCTGGCTGTTTGAAAAGCTGTGCTGTCTGGAACGGAGGCTGCCCGGTGCTGTGCTGATCACGGGAAGGCCGGGAATGCAGCAGATCTGGGGATATTATGCCCTGCTGATGCTGGCTGGATTACTGCCGGCTGTCGTAGCGCGGATGAAGAAGCGGTCTGACAAAAGGCGCATCCGGCACATTAATAATCAACTGGCTGTATTCGGCTGGCTGAAAAAAAGAGAAACATTCGTTCAGCTCATAATGATAATCGCCGCAATCGTGATTTTATTCCCGCGCCCGGTTCAGAAACTGCGCCTGACGTTCCTGGATGTGGGGCAGGGGGATGGGATTGTGATAGAAAATGGCGGATTTACGGCATTGGCCGATGGCGGCAGCAGTTCGGTGAATGATATCTGGGGAAACCGGATTGAGCGCACGTTGAAATGCTATGGAATATCAGAGCTGGATTACGTATTTCTTTCCCATGGGGATAAGGATCACATCAATGGAATTGAGCAGATGCTGGAGGAGTATGAGCAGAATAACTGGGGCAGAAATATCGGAGGAATTACGCTGAAAAATCTGGTACTGCCGGATACCGGAGCCGGGGATGATAAACTGGAGCATGTCAAAGAGCTGGCGCAGAAGCAGAATATAAAGATATGGACCGCTTCGGCCGGAGCGATGATAAGAGCAGAAGAGGCAGGGCGAAAGAGAACAGGAGGGCCGGAACTTGAAATAACGGTTCTGGCTCCGCAGAAAAAAAGGATAACAGAAGATGCAAATGAAAATTCTATGGTGCTGCGCCTGAATTACGGAACCTTTTCCACGCTGCTGACCGGCGATCTGGAGGGCCAGGGGGAAGAAGCGCTGCTGCAGCAGGCAGAGCCGGCTCCCGTAACAGTCCTGAAGGTAGCTCATCATGGATCTAAAAACGCAACCACGGAGGAATTTCTGCGGAAGTTTCCGGCCGGGTATGCAGTTATTTCCTGCGGCAGAGATAACCGCTACGGGCACCCGGCCGGGGAAACACTGCAGCGCCTGGAGGCGGCCGGCTGCGTCATTTACAATACAGCAGAAAATGGCGCTGTTGTGATCCGGGCGGACGGAGCCGGCGAGGTGAGGGTGCAATCTGCTGTTTATAGTGTGCCCGGTCAATGATTTCATGAACCGAAAGCTGTGCGTCAAGTAAAAAGCTGAACTGCAACAAGTTTTTTCTGTGAATAGAAAGCAATAATTGTAAAATGATTGTCAATATGTTATATTTATTGTAAAAGTAAAGAAAACAGAGGCTCACATGCGGGGGAGGTGCTCACATGACAATCAGAGAACAGGCGGAGCAGAGAGAACTGGAATATTTCAGCCCATTTGCTTCCTTTAGCAGGGATTCCAAAGGCAGGGAGCGATATGAAGAACCGTGTGATATTCGAACGGTTTACCAGCGGGACCGGGATCGGATTCTGCACAGTAAATCGTTTCGCCGCCTGAAGCATAAGACGCAGGTATTTTTAAGCCCGCAGGGAGATCATTACCGGACCAGACTGACGCATACACTGGAGGTATCCCAACTGGCCCGGACCATTGCCAAGGCACTGAGGCTGAACGATGATCTGGTGGATGCCATTGCCCTTGGTCATGATCTTGGGCATACGCCCTTCGGTCATGCGGGAGAACGGGCGCTGGATTCAGTGTGCCCCTATGGCTTCGCGCATTTTGAGCAGAGCGTGCGGGTGGTGAAACTGCTGGAAAAGAAAGGCGCCGGACTGAATCTGACATGGGAGGTGCGCGATGGGATCCTCAATCACCGTACTTCCGGCACGCCTCATACACTGGAGGGACAGATTGTACGGTTCTGTGATAAAATAGCTTATATCAATCATGATATCGACGATGCGGAACGGGCAGGTATTTTGAAGGAAGAAGATATTCCGGTCATATACCGGCAGGCCATGGGCTACAGCACCAGGGAGCGGCTGAATACGCTGATCCATGATGTGATCTATAACAGTCAGGATGAGCCCCAGATCGTCATGTCATCGGGTATGGAGCAGGCGATGCAGGGGCTGCGGAAATTTATGTTTTCCAATGTCTACGGCAATCCTTCTGCCAAAGGAGAAGAGAAGAAAGCCATTCGTCTCCTGCAGGAGCTGTATGATTATTATGTACATCACATTGAGCTGCTTCCGGCGGAATACATAGATCTGATTGAAAACAGAGGCGAAGAGGAAGAACGGGTGGTCTGCGATTATATTGCAGGCATGACAGACCAGTATTCTGTTCAGAAGTTTTCTGAGCTGTTTATTCCAAAGGCATGGCAGTACTGAGGCGTGTCAGCATCCGGATTTTAACAGGAAACCCGGAAAATCCGGGCATCATTTGTCTGAGCCGAAGGTGAGAAAATATCAAAGTAAAAGAAACATTGAAATCAGAATAAATCAGAATGAAAGAAAAACTGCCGAAGGATTTAACCTGGTATTCCAGGCGGCTGAATAAGGAGAACAAAATGTATTACCCGGAAGATCTGATAGAAGAAGTTCGAACAAAAAATGACATAGTGGATGTGATTTCCGGTTATGTAAAGCTGCAGCGAAAGGGCAGTTCCTACTTTGGACTCTGTCCTTTTCATAATGAAAAATCCCCTTCTTTTTCCGTGAGTCCGTCCAAACAGATGTATTACTGCTTTGGCTGCGGGGCCGGGGGAAATATAATTACCTTTATCATGGAATATGAAAATTACAGCTTTCCGGAGGCGCTGAGATTTCTGGCGGACCGGGTGGGGATGGACCTGCCGGAGCAGGAATATTCCAAAGAAGCCAGAGCGCAGCAGGATTTACGGGCCTCCATTCTGGAAGTGAATAAAATAGCGGCTAAATATTACTATTATCAGTTGCGCACCAGCGCGGGGGCACAGGGAATGGAATATCTCAGGGCCCGTCAGCTCAGCGAGGACACCATGCGCCAGTTTGGCCTTGGGTACGCAGGAAAATTCAGCGATGGTCTGTACCATTATCTGAAGCAGAAGGGGATCGGCGATGAACTGCTGCACCAGTCCGGCCTGATGAATGTGGACGAAAAGCGGGGCATGTACGATAAGTTCTGGAACCGAGTGATCTTTCCCATCATGGATGTGAACAACCGGGTGATCGGATTTGGCGGCCGTGTCATGGGAGACGGAAAACCGAAATATCTGAACTCACCGGAGACCAAGGTGTTTGACAAAAGCCGGAATCTTTACGGCCTGAACATAGCCCGTACCTCGCGGAAAAAGAAGATCATAGTCTGTGAGGGCTATATGGATGTGATTGCCATGCATCAGGCCGGCTTTAACAATGCAGTGGCATCTCTTGGAACGGCGCTGACCAGTCAGCATGCATCTCTGCTGAAGCGCTATACGGATGAGGTCATTCTCAGCTATGACAGTGATGAAGCCGGTGTCAAGGCGGCGCTGCGTGCCATTCCCATGATGAAAGAGGCGGGGATCCGGGCGAGGGTGCTGCATCTGGAGCCTTATAAGGATCCGGATGAATTTATGAAGGCGCTGGGGGCGGAAGCATTTCAGGAGCGGCTGGATCAGGCGCAGAACAGCTTTCTGTTTGAGCTGTCCATTCTGGAAAAGCAGCATGATATGCAGGATCCTGAGAGCAAGACGGCATTTTTTAAAGAAGCGGCCAAAAAGATTTCTGAATTTGAACTGGAAGTGGAGCGGGAGAATTATATCGAAGCGGTGGCGGAGCAATACCACACCAGCTTTGAAGGGCTCAGAAAGATGGTGCTGCGCTGTCTGATGCAGGGTCTGCCGGCCAAACCGGAGGTGGTCCGGACCAGAAGAAATACAGAAAAAGATGACGGTCTGAAAAAATCCCAGCGGATGCTGCTCACCTGGCTGACGGAGTACAAGAGTTTTTATGCCGTGCTGAAGCCCTATATCGGTCCGGAGGATTTTACCAATGATTTTTACCGGAAGGTGGCCGGTATTCTGTTTGCCCAGTTGGAAGAGGGCACCCTGAACCCGGCCAGGATCATTGACTGCTTCACTGACGCCGAGGAGCAGCGCCAGGCTGCGGAGCTGTTCCACACCATGGTGCCCGTGGAAAAGGAAGAAGAGATGAAAAAGGCCATGAAAGAAACCATTGGAAAAGTAATGGAAGCATCTCTGGAACAGCGCAGTGCGACCATGGATCCTGCCGATATGGGGGCGCTTCAGCAGGTGATAGAAGGAAAAAGACGGCTGCAGGAACTGCAGAAGCTGCATATTTCTCTGGAATAAGGCAAAACTTAGGATAAACATTCTGTCCATTTGCGATCAGCAGATTTCGTATGGGCTGATGTGAAAAACAGGAGGCCGCCAGATGGAGACAGAGAGACCGGTACAGACGGAAGGATGGAAAACAGCCGCACTTGATACAGAGAATATAATGCAGGAGGATCCGGTGCAGATGTACCTGCGGGAAATCGGAACGGTTCCGCTGCTGACACAGGCAGAAGAGAAAGAACTGGCTGTCCGCATCGGGAACGGGGATGAAGCTGCGGCAAGGAGGCTGGCGGAGGCAAATCTGCGTCTGGTAGTCAGCATTGCCAAGCATTATATGGGCCGCGGGATGCTTCTTCTGGATCTGATTCAGGAGGGCAATCTTGGGCTGATGAAAGCGGTGGAGAAATTCGATTATCAGAAGGGATACCGGTTCAGCACCTATGCTACCTGGTGGATAAGACAGGCAATCACTCGGGCCATTGCGGATCAGGGGAGAACCATCCGGATACCGGTGCATATGGTGGAGACGGTGAACCGGCTGAGAAAAACATCCCGCAGAATGGTGCTGGAGCTGGGGCGGGAGCCCTATCCGGAGGAACTGGCAGAAGAGATGGAATTGACGGTGGAGCAGCTGCTGGAAATCCGCCGGATGATGCTGGATCCCATATCCCTGGAAACACCGGTGGGAGAGGAAGAGGATACCCATCTGGGAGATTTTATGCAGGATGCCGTGTTTCCGTCACCGGCAGAGGAAGTGACCTGCCGGATGATGCGGACACAGCTTCAGGAGGTGCTGGCTACATTGACTGAGCGGGAACGTCAGGTGCTGGAGCTGCGGTTCGGGTTAAGAGACGGAGAAGTGCATACCCTGGAAAATGTGGGGCAGGAGTTTCACGTAACCAGGGAGCGGATCCGCCAGATTGAGGCGAAGGCGCTGAGAAAGCTGAGGCATCCCAGCAGAAGCCGGAAGCTCAGAGATTATTTGTGAGGAGAAAAGGGGAAACTGCCGAGTATGAATTTATCAAAAAGATTAAATGCAGTTGCAAATCTGGTGACGCCGGGAAATCGGCTGGCGGATGTGGGGACGGATCATGGGTACATTCCCATCGAACTGATAAAAGCAGGACGGATTCCATGGGCAGCCGCATTGGATATCAATAAGGGACCTTTGCAGCGGGCAGCGGAACATATCCGCAGGGAGGGTCTGGAGAAGCAGATAGAGACAAGGCTGTCGGACGGACTGGCGAAGGTGCGGGTGCAGGAAGCGGATTCAGTGGTGATCGCAGGGATGGGAGGCGGCCTTACGATACAGATCCTGGAGAGAGGGGAAGAAATTCTGCCCTCTCTGAAGGAATTGATCCTGCAGCCTCAATCCGAGATTGAAAAGGTGAGACGATGGCTGGAGAACCATGATTTTTCGATACAGGAGGAAGACATGGTGCTGGAGGATGGCAAGTTTTATCCCATGATGCGGGCGGTGCACGGTTCCATGCGGCTGTCAGGAGAGATTGATGCAAAGTATGGACCGGTGCTTTTACATAATAAAAATTCCTGCCTTTTAGAATTTCTTCGATGGGAAGCGGGGATAAAGGAACAGGTAAAAGAGCGGCTGCAGCAGTCGGGCGGTGACAGCGCAGCCCAGAGAATGCTGGAGGTGGAGCAGGCCCTGAGATGGAATCAGGAGGCGCAGTTGGAATTTGAAAAAAATAAGGGGTGTGGACAGAAGATGAAAAATTATGTTTTGTATGCGGCTGAGTCAGACCGGGCAATCTGTAATCTGGGTTTATTTGACTGCCAGGAGGATGCTCTGGAATATGCCAGAGAAAACAGGGACGGTGTTACGAAAGAGGATTATATAGTACAGGAAGAATGGAGAGCGCATTTTCAGAGGGAAAAAGAAAATCGTTTCTGACACAGGAGGAATAAATTTTGAAATTAAATCATATCATACAGCGGCTGGAGTCAGATTACCCTCCGTCTCTGGCGGAAGACTGGGATAATCCAGGACTACAGACGGGGCACTGGGAGCAGGATATACATAAGATTTATGTGGCTCTGGATGCATCAGACGAGGTGCTGGAGCATTGCGTGGACTGGAAGGCGGATCTGCTGCTCACTCATCATCCATTGCTGATCAGCGGGATTAAGCAGATCAATGACCGGGATCTGCATGGAAGAAAAATATTGAAAATGGCAGAAAATCATCTGTCCCATTTTGCCATGCACACAAATTACGATGTGGCGAAGATGGGCAGATTGTGCAGTGATTATTTAAAAATGACGGATCTGGAGATTTTGGAGATCACAGGCACGGACACCGGTCTGGCAGATGGAGATAAAAAACAGGCGATTCCGGTGGGGATCGGCACGGCAGGCACACTGCCGGAATGCATGACACTGCGGGAATGCTGCGAATATGTAAAGCAGGCATTTTCACTGAACAGCGTACAGGTATTTGGCAGTCTGGACAGCAAGGTAAGCCGTGCCGCCCTCTGCCCCGGTTCCGGAAAGAGCCTGATTCCACTGGCGCTTGCGAAGAAAGCAGACGTGTATATTACCGGTGATGTGGGGCATCATGACGGACTGGATGCGGCAGAACAGGGCATGGCAGTGATTGATGCAGGCCATTACGGTCTGGAGCACGTATTTATTCCCCAGATGGAACAATATCTAAAAACGGTATTTCCGGAGCTGGAGATCGGCACGGAACCGATAAGGGCACCGTTTGAGGTGCTGTGACTGAGTTCGAAGCGGGAGAGAGCTTCCAGGCAGGAGTACGGAACCGTTAGAAAGGAATTATTAGAAAGGCAGGAAATTATGGCAGAACCAAAAACACTTACATTGACGATAAATGGAACGGAAAAAGAATATCCCTATGGAATTTTATATGGGGAAATTGCGGCAGAGTATCAGAAAGATGAGAAATATCCCATTCTCATGGTGATGGCGGGCAATCGCCTGAGGGAGCTTGGCCGCAGTGCAAAGGAGAGCACCACGATCCGGTTTCTCACGATGCAGGACAAAGTCGGTTACAATGCTTACCGCAGAAGTCTCTGCCTGATGATGCTCAAGGCGATCCACAATATCATGGAGCATGATGAGACTTATAAAGTGGGGATTCACTTTGTAGTCAGCGACGGACTGTACTGCACTCTGCAAAACGGCATTACAGTAAATGAAGAATTTTTAAAACAGGTAAAGGAATACATGCAAAAGCTGTGCGAAGAGGCAGTCCCTATCGAAAAACGCAGCATGGATACCTATGATGCAGTGAAGCTGTTTCATGCGCATCATATGTATGATAAGGAAAATCTGTTCCGCTACCGCCGTGTATCCAAGGCCAATATTTACAGTATGGGGGGCTTTGAAGACTATTATTACGGCTGTATGGTTCCCAATACTTCCTATTTGAAGCGCTTTGATCTGAAGCTGTACAAGGAAGGATTTGTGCTCTGTCTGCCCTCTATGGAGGATCCGGAGAGCATTCCGGCATTTATTCCGGAAGAGAAACTGTTCCAGGTTCAGAACCGGTCGCTGAAATGGGGCGCCAATATGGACATTTTCACCGTGGCGGATCTGAATGACCGGGTGGTACAGGGACAGACAAAGGAACTGATTCTCACCCAGGAAGCATATCATGAGAAACAACTGGCGGAGATTGCGGCGGAGATTGCGGCCCATCCGGAGAAAAAGCTGGTAATGATCGCCGGCCCTTCTTCTTCCGGCAAGACCACCTTTTCCCATCGGCTGTCCACTCAGTTGTCCGTTTATGGTCTGAAACCCCATCCGATTCCGGTGGATGATTATTTTGTGAACCGGGAACTGACCCCCAGGGATGAAAATGGGGAATACAATTTCGAATGTCTGGCTGCAATTGATGCAAAGCAGTTTAATGAGGATATGGGACGGCTGCTGGCCGGAGAACGGGTGGAGCTTCCCAGCTTCAATTTCAAGACCGGCAAGCGGGAATACAAGGGAAAATACAAACAACTGGGAAAAAATGACATTCTTGTTATTGAAGGGATCCATGGCCTGAACGATGAATTATCCTATGCGCTGCCCAGAGAAAACAAGTTCAAAATCTATATCAGCGCTCTGACGCAGCTAAATGTGGATGAGCACAACCGGATTCCCACCACGGACGGAAGACTGCTGCGCCGGATTGTACGGGATGCCCGCACCAGAGGAATCACGGCCCAGAAAACCATTTCCATGTGGCCTTCTGTGCGCAGGGGCGAAGAAGAGCATATCTTTCCTTATCAGGAAAGCTGCGATGTAATGTTCAACTCGGCGCTGATCTATGAACTGGCAGTGCTGAAAGTATATGCGGAGCCGCTGCTGTTTGGCATCAGCAAAGAAGCGCCGGAGTACGTAGAGGCAAAACGTCTTCTGAAGTTCCTGGATTATTTTGTGCCGATTCCGGCGGACAGTATCCCGATGAATTCTCTGGTGCGGGAATTTATAGGGGGAAGCTGTTTTGATGTGTGAGTTTTGAGAGGTGAACTAAAAACGTGGCTATAGTTCAGCCTTTTACTTGACGCACAGCTTTCCGGTCGGCTCCCAATTCCTGCTTTTGGAACGTCTTGCGGAAGCCTTAGATGCTCTTGGCTTTCGAAACCGCACATGTGGCATACCTGGGGCAGCCGATCGGAAAGCGTCCCCATTTCAAGGCTGAACGTGACGTGTGAATTAAAAATGAGTGGACAATTAGGGTTTTGCATGTTAGAATAGAAAATCGTAAGTAGGATAAATGATCGCGGCTGGCGGGCCGAAAGGTGCCAGACGAGGAAAGTCCGGGCTTCAAAGGGCAGGATGCCGGATAACATCCGGTGGAGGTGACTCCAAGGACAGTGCAACAGAAATGAACCGCCAGTCTTGGACTGGTAAGGGTGGAAGGGCAGTGTAAGAGACTACCGCCTCGCTGGTAACAGGGAGGGCACATGTAAACCCCATTCGAAGCAAGACCGAAACAAAGCATATGGCGGCCCGTCAGCTTTAGGTAGGTCGCTGGAACCTGCTGGCGACAGCAGGTCTGGATAGATGATCATTCACGACATAACCCGGCTTATCGTCCTGCTTACATCTCAAAGAAAATAATAAATAAAGAAAGCACCTGAAAAGGGTGCTTTTTTTGCAATAAAAATTGGAGATTGATTACTTTGCTAAACTGTAATGCGGTTTGCTTATTTATTTCTAATACAACCTTAAGGAAACATTAATTGTTAAAAAAAAATGAATGTGTTATACTCGAGACAGATAAAAGGAAGGGGATGGCTATTATGAAAAAAAGCATGAAAAGCATTCAAAAAGCAGCAGCACTGATGCTGAGTGCAACGATGGTAATGAGCCCTGTGATGGAGGCTATAGCGGCGAATCAGTTCAGCGTCGAGGCAGAAGATGTGACCGGAAAGATTTTATTCCCGGGAGACAGTATATCAGGTATTGATCCGGTTTATCTGGGGCCGGATGGTACCCAGCAGGAGCTGACAGAGGGCAGATGGGTGAATAACACATCTCAGGCATACTCCATGAGCGGCCTTGAAGAAGGCGGGCTCTGGCTGGAGCCGAAGGGGTATGTGCTCACAGTGAAGGGCGGCACCAGCAGCTCCGACAGTTCGGACGGAACGAATCACTTTGCGCCCAAAGACGGGAGCGGCACTTCGGAAGGCGATATCGCATATTACGAAGCATGGGGCACCGTGAGGGTGACCGCGGCGGATGCCGAAGAAGGAAAGGCATTTGACCACTGGGAGGTCAGCAGTGCGGATGTGACTCTGGCGGATCCGGCAGCAGCGGAGACTTCCTTTACCATGATTGAAGCTGCAGTGACACTGACCGCAGTATACGCAGATGCAGCACCACAGACAGAAGCACCGCAGACAGAAGCACCGCAAACCGAAGCGCCGCAGACCGAAGCGCCGGCAGAAGTGACAGAGGCTCCCGCGGAAGTACCGGCAGAGGTGACAGAGGCACCCACGGAAGCACCGGCAGAGGTGACAGAGGCTCCCACGGAAGCGCCGACAGAGGGACAGACAGAAGCAGTGATTGACCTGTCAGGAGGCACTACGGAAGCTGCCGGCGGCGGAGAGGGAATGATTGTGATCGGGGACAATAACCCGGAGGCAACATATACACTGACCGTAGAAAATGGCATCGGCAGCGGAGAATATACTCTTGGAACGATTGTCAGCATTTCAGCAGAGGATAAGGAAGGCATGGTATTTGGCGGCTGGACGACAGAAGCGGATACCGTATGGCTGGAGAACAGCAGCAGCCCGCAGACAACCTTTTCCATGCCGGCAGAGCCTGTGACCGTGACTGCAAATTATGTACCGGCAGAGCCTGCTTCACAAGATATTCTTGAAGATGGAACCGAAGCACCGCAGACCGAAGCGCCATTGACTGAAGCACCGGTCATGGAAGATGAGACAATTCCTTCCGAGACAGAAGCTGGCGATACAGCAGTTCAGCCTGAGACAGGCTCCCTGCAGACGACAGAGGCAGGAGCAGGACAGCCTGCGGAAGGCGGTGCTTCCGAGCCGGTATATCCGGATCTTTATACGGTGACGGTGGAGAACGGCGAAGGCACCGGCACATATGAAGCAGGATACACTGTGAACGTATATGCAGGAGATGCAGAGGAAGGACAGCAGTTCCAGAACTGGACTACCTCCGATAATGTGGTACTGGAAGACAGCACCAATTCAGTAGCCAGTTTTGTAATGCCGGCTTCCAATGTGACGCTGACTGCGAACTTTGTGGCAGCGGAGCCGGAAACTTATCCTGATGAGAGCGAAGAGATTGAAACTGTAGACGAAGAACCTCACACAGAACAGAGTGAAGTGAACGGTACAGAAGCTTCCGGGTCAGAAACAGAAAGCAACGTCACCACGGAAACTCCGGCAGTGACAGAAGCTCCGATAACAGAGGCTCCGGTAACAGAAGCTCCGGCAACAGAAGCTCCGGTAACTGAGGCTCCGGTAACTGAGTCAGAGACTGTTCCGGTGACAGAAGCTCCCACAGAAGCTCCTACAGAAGCAGTCACTGAGACCGAGACAGCTACAGAAGCGGATACGGACCAGACAGCAGAAGAGCCGAATCAGATCCAGCTTTCCGATATAGATGCAGTCACAGTGACCGGGGAAGACGTGACAGCAGATGCCAACGGCATTCTGTACGCACCGGCAGGCAAGACAGTCACGCTGACTGCAAAAGAATATGATGATAAGTTTTTCCAGAACTGGCAGTTGACGAGAACGGATGACAAGAGCCAGGTAGCAGTACAGGAAAATGCAGAGAATTACCTGGTGGCTACTTTCACCATGCCGGACTCTGATGTCTATGTAGAGGCTATTTATGAAGCACTGGAAAGCAATCAGGTGCAGATCGTGGACGGAACCGGAAGCGGCACCTATACCGAAGGCGATTACGTAGAGATTACAGCAAACAAAGCACCTGCCGGTTACCGCTTCAAACAGTGGATCGTAGTTACGGGAGACGTGGAACTGGATGACGAAACAGAAGCTTCCACCGGCTTCACCATGCCGGCAGGCGCAGTTCAGGTAAAAGCAGTATATGAACAGATCACTTACAAATTGACTGTAAACAGCGGAGACGGCAGCGGAAGCTACCTGTATAACAGTTCTGCCAGCCTGAGTGCAAACTGGCCGGCATCCGGAAAAGAATTTGCATCCTGGAATGTTACTACAGGCAATGCTACCGTAACCTCACCGGATCGTTATTACTCCAGTCTCACCATGCCGGCAGCGGATGTGACGGTAGAAGCTACCTATAAAGATGGCCCGTCACCGGATGCCAATGAGATTCAGAACATTGCATGGGGCGGAGAATATCTCAAGGGTCAGACCATTACTTTCACCGCAGTTGGCAACGGGATGTCCAACGGCAACCCGAACCCGGGCGATTACCGTTACAGACCGAGCGGATACCAGATCGGCAGTGTGACAGGCGGCTGGAGCAAGGCTCCATACACCACCTCAATGGCGATTAATGCTACCGGAGAATATACTCTGACCGTAACCTACAGCAAAGATGTATTCGATGGAAATACCTGGAACGCAGATGGAAGCACAGTGACAAAATCAGTAAAATTCTATGTAGTAAATGCACTTTCCGTACAGACCGGCGACAGCAGCCCGATCATCCCGCTGGCAGTCGCAGCAGTAGTGGCATTGCTTGTCATCATTGCAGTGGTAGTGTTTATGAGAAAACGCAGAAGATAACGGTTGAAGTACCAAACAGTTACAAATAAACTTAACGGCTGACAGACAGGCTGCAAACAACTCCGAATGTGAAACAGCATTCGGAGTTGTTTTAATCCGTGTTTTATTATTTCGAATGGGGAGGAGTATCCATTTCTCCTTATTCCATACACCACCTCTTATCTAGCTTTTCGGCCTTTCCAGACGTTGTATAAAATATCTTTCAGAACCAGCATTGTGTCTAATTCGCTATACTGATATTCCTGTTTTAATTCATCCAACATCACAGTTATTCTTCTGGCGTAGTTAGGGATATTAACTTCATTTTGATAGCTGGTCAAGATAGGATATTTTTTGCCCCACGCATTTGTCCAGTCAATTTTTTCTTCTGTTTTTTCACTGGTTTTATCAATAATCTCCTGGATTTCCTTTATATCAATGTCAAAATCAATCAATTCGTCCAATGACATATTGTATAGTACAGCCATTCGTTTTGACTGACGAATATCGGGAACCGTTTCATCTGTTTCCCATTTTGAAATGGTTTGTCTGCTTACTCCTAGCTTCTCCGCCACAACTTCTTGCGAAAGTCCACATTTTTTTCTTGCGTGGAACAAATTATTTCCTAAATTCATAATATATTCCTCCATGTTAGTTGATAGCATTATTATATCGTTTGACGGAGATAAACTCAATCAACTGCATTTGCTGTTTTTGCGCGTTTTCCTAACATTTTTTTCCGTCCGTCACCAGGTTCCTCCCCGTTCTCTGGTATCAGCCACATACGGCTAAAATTTGCTGCACCCGGTATGCGGTTTCTCATGAACGGTTTTTGAAACTGTCCGCTGAGTATGAAGCGGAGCAAAACGAACTGACGGAGTTTGTGAAGAAGACAATCATTCACGCCACAGACAAGCCCGGCGGACACCGAGCAGACCATTGAACGACAAAGAAAAATCAAGACAGCATAGCAAAACGCTATGCTGCCCTGCAAAACTATCTGAATAGGATGCATCTGAATTTTGATTAAAGAATAGGATGCATCTGAGTTTTAATTAAAAAACAATCAGCCCAAGCGTTATTTAAGTACAAACTTTCGTAAGATCTCAGCCACTCCATCATGATTATTGTCCGCTTCGGTCACATAGTCCGCTTTATTCTTCAACTGCTGTTCACCATTGCACATCACAGCACCGATACCGCAGGCTTCGATCATCGGCAGATCATTCTCCGCATCACCGGCAGCTACCGAATTGGCGATAGGAATTCCGAGATAATCACAGAGAAAACGAACGGCACTTCCCTTGCTGACACCGGGAGATACCATCTCCAGCAAAGATGGGTGTGAGAGGAAGATATCCAGTTTGCCCTGACACCAGTCACGGATGCTATCGCGAAATTCCTGAACCCTGTCTGGACGGTCAAAATCTAAAACCAAAATCTTGGCCGGATCATGGGGAAGCGCTTTGGTGATATCATCTGCCACCTGACAGGGGATTTTTTGCATCAAAGAATAGGCGTGGAGCTGCTCATTGTCTGTTTCGGAAATGACATGGGTATCACTGTAGGTCTGGACACTGATGCCAAAGTCCCTTGCCCAGTCGAAAACAGTCCGCACATATTCCATTGGAACCGATTTTTGATAAATCAGCTTCTGATGATAAGCATCATAGACCTGACCGCCATTAAAACAGATAATATAGCAGTTTTCCTTCGTCAGACCCAGCCGCTGAGCCTGGATTTTGGCGCTGGCCAGCGCCCGGCCGGTGGAGATCACCACAACATGTCCGCGGTGCAGCAGTTCATCGATAGCCTGCTGGTTACCGGCAGAAATATGCTTCTCATCGTCCAGCAGAGTGCCGTCCAGATCGGTGAAAAAGATTTTTGTATTCCGTTCTTTTTCCATCAATTCCTCCAGAGCTTCATCGCTTTCTGAAATCCACACATCCTCTTCTCTGGCAGTCAGTCCCAGATATTCCCGAAGTGTCCGCGGATCATCGCTGAAATTCCACTTTCCGGTTAAATCAAAAATCTCATCAAATTCCGTATCTCCCATCATGTAGCGTTCTCTGAATGTCATAAAGTGATATCCTTTCTGTACTTAAAATAGTTAAAATGTTTTTGCGGTCTTACAGGCACTTTGTGTATGTGTGCAATATAATAAGGAAGAATCAGATCGAATGGTTCAACGCTGTCTCGCATTCCGCAGCTTCTCCAGTACCTCATAGGGAATCTGCAGTCCTCCCATTCCGGTGCCAAGGTCAATATCCGGTTTGTTTGTTCCGTGAAAATCCGAACCGCCGGAAATGCACAGCCCAAGACGGCGGCAAAGCTGACGAATATAGCGCTCCTGCTCCTGAGAATGACAGGAATAAATGGCCTCAATGCCAATTAAACCAGAAGCTTTCAGGGAATGCACCAGCGTATTCAGTCCATCTTCACCCAGCCGATATTGAAAAGGGTGGGCCAGAATCGGAATACCATGGTTCTGCCGGATAAAAGCTGCCGTCTGTTCCGGAGAACTTTTCTCCCTGGGGACAAAATATTTACAGTGATCACCCACATGAGTCAGAAAAGCATCCTGCATACTGGGGACATATCCATGCTCCGCCAGATATCTTGCAATATGGGCTCTGGTCCAGATCGTATCCCCAAACTCAGCCCGCATCTGCTCTTCGGAGATTGCAATGCCGTCCGCAGCCATCTTGGCAAAGATTTTCTGATTGCGGTGCACCCGTTCCTCCTGCCGTCTGGTCACCTCTGCCAGAAAAGCAGGGGTTCGATAATCCATGTCCAATCCCACAATGTGGACGTCCCTGCCCAGATATTCAGTGGAAAATTCGATCCCCGCAATCACTTCCAAAGAAGAAACAGAAGTTCCGGAATCATTTCTCGCCGCCAGAAAAGCTTCCGCCAGACCGCTGATCGTATCATGATCCGTCAATGCAAATGCCCGTAACCCTTTTTGCCTGGCATATTCCACCAACTGCGCAGGTGTGAAGGTACCGTCAGAGCATACCGAGTGGACATGCAAATCAATTGTATTCATCAAAAGTCATACCTTTCCTGAAAAATAAATGCTTCAAATAGTATAGACGAAAAAAAAGAGAAAGTAAACAGGGAAAACCAAAACAGTGACCCCGTCGCCCATACAATTCCCGTCCCTGTTCTTGCAGCAGCCTGTACCAGATAAGAAATATAGATTGTTTTTCGTCCTGAATTAGAGTACATTCGTCCTGAATTTAGATTCGAGACGTTTTTTTTGCTATACTGATAAAAAGGGATGTGAGCATATCTCATGGACATCGTCAGAAAGGTTTTAGCTAATTAGTTACTATACTGGGGTGAGAATTAAAGTGGAAATGACTAAATATTACAAAATACGTGTAAAACATGTAATTTTTTACAAAAATTAAAAAAATATGATATAATAAGGAGCAAAGCGCGTGCAGAAAAACGCAAGGAGCGCGTTTGCGCTTTGCGTAGGTAATTGCCCAAAAGCAGGGCAATTACATGATATACTAAGGAGCAAAGCGCGTGCAGAAAAACGCAAAGAGCGCGTCAAAGTTTCACTGAAAAACATTGTATCAAAATAGAAACTATGCTATAGTAGAAAATCGGAAACGGAGTGGAATGGGTTTTGTTTAAACAGCAGATGAGAAAGAGAAAATTATGTTGGAAATAATAGATATGCATTGCCATATTCTTCCGGGGCTGGATGATGGTTCTGAAACGGAAGAGATGAGTCTGGCTATGATTGCTCAGGCATATAAGCGTGGAGTACGGGGATTGATCGCGACTCCTCATGCCTCACCATTATTTCAGAGCACCAGTACGGAGACGATCCGCAGAATGTGCCGTGTACTTGGGCAAAAGGCATCCGGGATGCTGAATACAGAATTTCCGATCTACCCGGGGCAGGAGATCTTTGCAACCTCAGAGAATTTGGAACTGCTGGAGCAGGGAAAGCTGCTGACGCTGGCGGACAGCAGATATGTGCTGCTGGAGCTGCAGCCATCGGCAGCCTTTATGGACCTGTTCCGGGTGATGCGTACTGTGCGGAACTTTGGGTGTATCCCGGTGCTGGCACACGTAGAACGGTATCGCGTACTGTATCACAATATGGAACACCTGGAGGAACTGGAATATGCCGGAACTCTGTTCCAGATGAACAGCCATTCCCTGGAAGGCGGCCTGTTGGATGAAAAAGCCCACTGGTGTCGGGAATTGATAAAAAAACAGAAGATACAGTTCATTTCCTCAGATATGCACAACCTGCAGGATCGGGGACCGATTGGAGAACGGGCGGTGAACTGGATCACACAGAAGCTTCCGGCGGGGTATGGGAGAGCGCTGTTGGCAGGGAATGCGAGGGATCTGCTGAATATCGAAGCGAAATGAAAAAATATTTACAGATGAAAAATTCCAGAGTATTAATTGAGAAAGATAAAAAGAAAGCAGTACAAAAATCCCGAGAGATTTTTGGGGGAATAAGAGTGAAAAAACAGGATGAGTGATAATATGAATATTGATAAAACTAATTCCGAAGATTCAACATTTGCTGACAAAGGGCGTAGAAAACGGAAACGTTTGGAGCATTGGGAAATTATTGCTTTATATCTGATAGCTTATGATGTGGTAGCCATTAATTTTTCATATTTTGCAGCACTACTGGTACGTTTTGATATGAAATTCTCGCAGATACCAGAAGAATATCTACAGGCATTTCTGAAATTTGCTCCGATTTATACAATCTTCTGTGTTGCAGTTTTTTTTGTTTTGCGATTGTATAAAAGTATTTGGCGATTTGCAAGCTTTAGCGAACTGAATCGTATTTTTGCCGTTTCAATTATTACAACCTTATTTCAAGTGATAGGAATTACAGTGTTTTTCCGAAGAATGCCTGCATCATATTATTTGGTGGGTGCATTGATGCAGTTTTGCCTTATTACAATTGTTCGATTTGGCTATCGTTACATTACTTTGGAACGTATAAAAAGAGAACGTGACAATAATGTGATCAAGCGGGCAATGATAATCGGTGCCGGGGCTGCGGGACGGGTGATTATCAGAGAATTGAACAGTTCTACGGAAACGGATGCAAAGCCCTGTTGCGTGATTGATGATAATTCAAACAAATGGGGACGGTTCCTTGAGGGGGTACCGATTGTTGGCGGAAGAGACTCCATCATGGAATCTGTCCAAAAATATCATATCAATCAAATTCTCTTTGCTATTCCGGCTGCAACGGTAGAACAAAGAAGAGATCTTTTGAATCTCTGTAAGGAAACAGGATGTGAATTAAAATTGCTTCCGGGTGTTTATCAATTGGTAAACGGAGAAGTGACATTGAGCAAAATGCGGCCGGTAGTGATAGAAGATCTGCTGGGAAGAGATCCAATCAAAGTTAATCTGGAAGAGATTTTTGGATTTTTAAAGGGAAAGACCATTTTAGTAACCGGCGGCGGTGGCTCGATTGGCAGTGAGCTGTGCAGACAGATCGCGGAACATGAGCCGAAACAGTTGATTATTTTAGATATCTATGAGAATAATGCCTATGACATTGAGCAGGAACTTCGAAGAAAATATCCGGAATTAAATCTGGTGGTGCTGATTGGCTCGGTGCGGGACAGCAGAAGAATTAACTGGGTGTTTGAACATTATAAGCCCGAGATTGTATACCATGCTGCAGCGCACAAGCATGTACCATTGATGGAGAACAGTCCAAACGAGGCCATTAAAAATAATGTAATAGGTACCTATAAGACAGCGTACGCAGCCATGAAAAATGGTGCTCAGCGTTTTCTGCTAATCAGTACAGATAAAGCGGTAAATCCAACGAATATCATGGGTGCAAGTAAGCGGCTGTGTGAGATGGTCATTCAGAGTATGGATGCCATCAGCAGAGAAGGGAGAATGGATATGCTTCCATTTCTTCATGCACATATGGATATGATGCTGGATGGTCAGGCGGTTGCGGATCCAATGTATCACATGGCAGCGGAGGATGCGGATTTTGCTTCACTTAATCTGACATTTAAACCCACAGCAGATAAAGAGCGAAAAGGAACACAGTTTGTTGCAGTGCGTTTCGGCAATGTACTGGGCAGCAATGGTTCCGTAATTCCGCTGTTCAAGAAACAAATAGAGGCGGGCGGACCGGTGACCGTCACCCATCCGGATATCATCCGTTATTTTATGACGATACCGGAGGCGGTGAGCCTTGTGCTGCAGGCAGGAGTACAGGCAGCAGGCGGAACTATTTTTGTCCTGGATATGGGGCTGCCGATGAAGATAGATACCCTTGCCCGCAATCTGATAAAGCTGTCAGGATATAAGCCGGATGAGGAAATTAAAATTGTTTATACGGGACTTCGGCCGGGGGAAAAATTATTTGAAGAAAAACTGATGGCGGAAGAGGGCCTGACGAAGACCGACAACAAATTAATACATATTGGAAAACCAATTCCCTTTGATATCCACGTTTTCTTAAAACAACTTGAGGATTTGGCAAAGGCCAGCTATGCAAACAGCGATCAAATTGTGGAAATGGTAGAAAGAATTGTGCCCACATTCCATCCGGTGGGGAATAAGCCAACCGGAGAAGAGAGCTATAAAACACTGAAACAGTTTGAAAAAGAAGTTGCGATCACGGCAGAGCAAATTCAGAATGACAAAACACAGGGGATGTGTTAAGATTTATTCGT
This sequence comes from Lachnospiraceae bacterium, assembly GCA_028689585.1. Lineage (GTDB taxonomy): Bacteria > Bacillota > Clostridia > Lachnospirales > Lachnospiraceae > Merdiplasma. The sequence continues at coordinate 35,440 of JAQVCW010000033.1, forward strand.
GTCTTCTAAGAAGATAAGCGGAACAAAAGGAAATATGTATGGATAAAGCCAAGTAAAGCGGAACAGGATGAAGTTTTACTTGGCATATCCTGATTTTTTTATATATTGGCTCACCTTTCTGCAATATAAAACCGGGGAATTTATGATTTCCGAGGAAGAACATACGATGAAATAGAGAGGTATTTAAAATGTTTGATTTTGGATTTAATAAGGTTCTTAAATTAAAAAATAAGATTTATCTTAGCAGTTCTTCCATGCATGGTGATGAATTTAAAACTATGCCCTGAGCATATGATACAAACTGGATATCAACAATCAGAGATAATATTCATGAAGTTGAAAAAATGGTATGTAAAAAGGTCGGTTGTAAATATTCCGCTGATTCTTAACTTCCAGAGATTTTAACACTCAAATAATGAAAGCTCCGGGTGACAGTATAACTGACAACCAGGAGCTTTTGATCAATAACCACACATAAAATCATCCAAATCCTGTAATGCTTCTTTTAATTCAGGATTTTTTTCTCTGGAAATCAATTGTTCCAGATACAATATTTCATAATCCGTTGATTCGTATGCTATGTCATATGATTTATGAACCATATCCCATAAGAAAGTTCCCTTCTTTGTTTTAGTATGGTTCATACAGTATTCTTCAATTAGTATTCTTGAGTATTCTGGCATTTTGGTCCCCCCGATCTATTCCTTTCGCGAGCTTCCGCTGATGAATGCCATGATTTCATCAAATGATTTGTCGCTCTTAACAATCGCATCCATTAGTTCATTCTTTCGGAATTCATTTCTTGCTTTCAGAAGTTGTGCCAGTTCAGCCTTGTCTTTTTCATAGCGTTCTTTTGATTTTGCCAAGACTTCCTGTTGTTTTTCAATCTTTTCATCTAACGATTTCATTGATACTGTTCTTAACTATATTGGACGATCATATTATAAGATGTTACAAGAAATGAAAAACCAAGGCGCATTCTTCTGTTTCACGGCGGAGCTGCTCGAATGCTGAGTAACCAGCATTATCTGGGAGATGCATATTATCCGGCAATCATTGATAAGGAGACTTTTGAAAGAGCAAAAGAGGAACGCAGGCGGCGGGCAAAGTCCCTGGGCAGGGTTCGGGAGCCGCAGGAGCAGGAAGAGATTGCTGTTCCCCATTCCTTCCATATGAAAGAAGCGGAAGCAGAACCGGATGATCCATTCCGACTGGCAGAGTATCAGTACAGTCTGATTGAAAGTGAGGGATAGGCTAATGCTGATAAATCAAAATGTAACGGTTATCCCGGCAAGACAGCACTTGGGAAATCGCAGACAGCAGGAAGAAAAACAGAGGCTAAGGGTTGCTGCTTATTGCCGGGTATCTACAGACAGCGATGAGCAGGCCAGCAGTTATGAGACACAGATTGAGCATTATACGGCTTTTATTAAAAAGAACCCGGAGTGGGAACTGGCAGGCATATTTGCAGATGACGGCATTTCCGGCACCAACACCAAAA
>JAQVCW010000001.1 GCA_028689585.1 Lachnospiraceae bacterium
CGGATTAAGGGGGACGGTTCTCGGATTAAGGGGGACGGTTCTCGGATTAAGGGGGACGGTTCTCGGATTAAGGGGGACGGTTCTCGGATTAAGGGGGACGGTTCTCGGATTAAGGGGGACGGTTCTCGGATTAAGGGGGACGGTTCTCACATCCCATTTATTTGGAACGTGAGAACCGTCCCCCTTAATCCGAGCGAACCGTCCTCGCCTTTCCGAAGAACCGTCCCCGCCTTTATTTTTTCTTGATCAATTCTTTTACTCTCTCACTGATCCCCTCTGCATTCAGCTTCAGATAATCAAATACCTCTGCATCGGAGCCATTTGGAGCGTCCTGATCCGGGATGCCGGCGATGGACATCGGGACTGGCTTGTTCACAGCGACTACTTCTGCCACTGCACCGCCCAGACCGCCGTAGATGCTGTGTTCTTCCAGGGTAAGGATGCATCCGCAGTTTTCTGCCAGCTCAATGATGGCTGCTTCATCCAGCGGTTTGATGGTATGCATATCCAGTACGGTTACATGGATCCCTTCTGCTTCCAGAAGCTTCGCTGCATCCAGCGCACGGGAAACCAACTGGCCGCATACGATGATGCCGGCATCTTTGCCTTCGCCCCATTTTACTGCTTTGCCGATCTCTACCTTCACGCCTTCCGGATAGATCACCGGAACTGCGCCGCGCCCGATTCTGATATAGGCCGGTGTCTCAGTAGCCAGCATTGCGTCTACCAGACCGGTCATCTGATTCGCATCAGACGGAATCTCTACGATCAGATCCGGGATTGCACGCATCAGCGCAATATCCTGAAGAGAATGATGGGTGGCACCCAGTGCACCATAGCTGATCCCGCCGCTGATGCCAATGACTTTTACATTATTATGAGAATATGCCATGTCTACTTTTACCTGCTCTGCGGAACGCATGCTGTAGAAGCTGGCCGGTCCGATTGCATATACTTTTTTGCCCATGCTGGCCATGCCTGCAGATACGGTCACGGAATTCTGCTCTGCGATGCCCATCTCTACGAACTGCTCCGGCAGCTCATCCGGGTAGCTGCCCAGGGAAGCGCTTCCTCTGGAGTCTGTACACACTACAATGATATCCTTATCCTTCTTTGCTTCCTGTAAAATCTTCGTTGAAAATGCACCTCTGCACGTTGTTTTTTCCATTATTCCATCTCCTTTCTGAACTGATCCAGATCCTTCTTCATCTGCTCGAACTGTTCTGCGGTCGGGGTCTTATGATGCCATCCCGCCTGATTTTCTGCACAGTAGAGTCCCTTGCCCTTTGTTGTATTTGAAATAATGCAGGTAGGGATACCTTCTGTCTGATTTTCCAATGCTGCACGAATCGCATCCATATCATGTCCGTCGATCTCGATCACATGGAAGCCAAATGCTTCTGCCTTCTGGTGCAGATTCTCCAGCGGCATTACATCCTCGGTATTTCCGCTGATCTGCAGATGATTGCGGTCAATGATCCAGGTCAGATTTGTCAGACCGAATTTGGCTGCGGACATAGCTGCTTCCCAGTTGCTTCCTTCTGCCAGTTCGCCGTCACCGGTCATGACAAATACACGGTTGGATTTTTTATTCTTCTGTAAAGCCAGTGCCATGCCGGCAGCCAGGCCAAGTCCATGTCCCAGAGAACCGGTGTTCGCTTCTACGCCATTTACCTTCTTGGTCGGATGTCCGCCCAGCCTGGAACCAAATTTTCCGAACTGATCCAGATCTTCCTGCGCCAGATACCCATAGTAGTTCAGGATCGCATACAGCGCTTCCGCTGAATGGCCTTTGCTCAGCACAAAATAATCTCTGCCTTCCCACTTCGGGTTCTTCGGGTCGTGTTTCATATAATCAAACAAATTTACTAAAACATCTGTCTCTGACAAATCCCCGCCGATATGACCGCCATTGCCCTGAATAATGATTTCCACTGTTTTCTCGCGGATGTCTGCGGCCTGCAGCATCAACTGCTTTTTGTGTTCCTGAGTTAAGCTCATACACTGCCTCCTTTTATTTTGTATGGGACAGTTCTTTTGTCCCAGGTGTTGTTTCGGGACAAAAGAACCGTCCCTCCGTCCCATTTTTTTCTGTTCGGAACGTTTTTTGTTTTCTATATTTGCATTATATCCCTATTTTTATCGTTTGTCAACATAATTTCTTATACTTTATTCGTTTTATATTCGTTTCGTGTTCTATTTCGAACATTTTTAATTTTCACATTGCTTTTGAAAAGGAATTATTCTATACTAAGAGAAATAAAATGTTCGAATTTGAAAATTCAGGAAATAAGAGCAGGAGACAGGGGGACGGTTCTTTTGTCCCAAAGCCAACACTCAGGCCAAGGAGGCAGGGGGGACGGTTCTTTTGTCCCAAAATCAACATTTAGGCTAAAAGAACCGCCCCCTGCCTCGTCCTTGGGCTAAAAGAACCGCCCCCCTGCCTCGCTTGGGCCAAAAGAACCGTCCCCCTGATTTGCAAACCGACATGATAAACTCCGGAGGTACCGTATGAACCTGGCACGTCATTCAAAAATAATAGAATTAATGGAAAATAAAAATGTAATAAGCATCAAAGAACTGGCCGAAAAGCTGGAATGTACAGAAATGACCGTCCGCCGCAACCTGGACGAACTGCAGAAAATGAACTTTGTAAAACGGGAGCATGGCTATGCCTACCTGCTGTCCCCCGCTCAGTCCACCGATTATTACGTGGAAATTCAGGAGAATTCCAAAGAGAAAAAAGCGATTGCTGCCGCTGCCTTTACCTATCTGCAGCCTCACGCCAGCATCTGTCTGGATTCCGGGACTACGGTGCAGGAGCTGGTGGATCTGATCCCGGACAACCTTCCGCTGTCCGTCATCACTCCCAGCCTGACCGCCGCCATGTCTCTGTCCGGAAAAAAGGAGGTACAAGTGCTGCTTCCCGGAGGTTTCCTTCATCACAGCAACCGTTCTCTGCTGCTGGATGATATCGCTGCCCTGCAAAAATACCAGGTAGATCTGGCATTTCTCTCCTGCCGTTCCTTCCGTATCCCGGGCGGCACCTTTGAGCATTCCCAGACTCTGACCACCACGAAGCGGGCACTGGCTTCCATCGCCACCCGCCGGATCCTGCTGCTGGATTATTCCAAATGGAACGTCAGCTCTATCTGCAGCAGCGTCACTCTGGACCATATTGACATCATCATCACAGACAACAAAGCGCCGGAAGAAAGTATCCAGGCAGCGGTCGATCTGGGAAAAGAAATCCTCATCGTAAATCCGGAAACTAGGCAGGTGGAGACCCATATAAATCAGGTCTGTTGAAAAATAAGCATCCGCGCAGCGTGTCCCCCTTCGCCGGCCGAGTTGCCGCCTGCTGTTTCCGGATTCTACCACTATTGAGATGCATCTTCCGTTGTTCTTTATGATTGTTCTTTATGGTTGTTTTTTATGGTTGTTTTTCGGATGTTTTATGGGTATTTTGTTTTATTTCGGCTGTTTTTCGGTTGATTTTTGATTTTTCTTCTGTTATAATACTTTTATTATCAATACTGATCATGAACACGAAATCAAAGTCCCCACGGGAAGTAACAGCAGCAAATCAGGAGGGATGGATGAGTATGACAATTGCCGAAATGAAAGAACTAAAAAAAGAACTGGGATACACCTATGCCCAGATTTCCGATTTGTCCGGAGTTCCTCTGGGCACGGTACAGAAAATTTTTAACGGAACAACCTCTTCTCCCCGCTACGAAACTCTGCAGGCTCTTTCAAAGATTTTCACCGAACGGACGCAGCCCGCTCCGGAAACACGGGCGGATTACGTCTGTGAGCCAAATTCCAATTATCTGCGTGAAGCACAGTCGGATTATATGACGAAGCGTCAGGGAGAATACACGCTGGAGGATTATTATAAGATTCCAGAGGATATCCGCGTCGAGCTGATTGACGGTGTGATCTATGATATGACCGCTCCTGCATCCGTTCACCAGCTCATTACCGGATATATTTATTCCGAACTTTTATTCCATACGAAATCTCACGGCGGTGACTGTCTTCCTATGGTGTCTCCGGTGGATGTGCAGTTGGACTGCGATGATAAGACTATGGTGGAACCGGATGTCATTATCGTATGCGACCGTGACAAGGTCATCCGGCACTGTGTCTACGGTGCTCCTGATTTTGTGATTGAGGTGCTCTCTCCCTCCACCAAGAAAAAAGACGCTTTTATCAAATTAAATAAATACCAGAATGCCGGTGTTCAGGAATACTGGATGATTGATCCGAAAAAGAAAAGGGTAATCGTCTATGACTTTGCACATGACGATTACCCTGTGTTATACAGCTTCGACGACAAAGTCCCGGTTCAGATCTGGGAGGGCGAATGTCTCATTGATTTTAAAGAGGTGTACGAGCACATCCGTTTTCTCTATGAGCGGCCGTAACGCCTGACCCTCGTATCCTCTATCACTCCGCTCCAGTTCAGCCCAAAGGCAAAATCATAGCGGTTTCCCAGTTCGTCCTGATACACTTCCAGGTCAAAGGGCATATCTTCACAATGCCTCTCCACCGTCTTCATATCTGCGGGCAGCTGGATCGGCAAAAGGCCGGAGGGTTCAAATCCACCGCTGACCAGATCCAGCACCGCCTGCTTCTGCACACCAAAATCAACAATAATTCCATCCGCATAAGGTTCCAGTTCCGACAGTACAGCCGGATTGTGCAGACGTATACAGACGATCAGCGGTTTATCCGGCATCGCTTTCCTGGTTTCCAAAACAAGATCCAGATCCGCTTCATTGGCTGCAGTACCTGTTTTATTTCGATAGCTGCGGTTGGCAGAAGCTTCCCTGAAATCGCCGCCGGCAATGCTGATCTCTCTGGCAGTCAGTGCGGTATATGGCCGATACTGCAGGGAAATCGGCACATATCCATTTCCGCCCTGCGCAGCATCCTTTTCCTCATATCCGTCTGAAAGCGGACTTTCAATAAATACCAGCGCAAAATCCGCCTCCTCCAGTTTCCTGGCCACGACATAATATGGACTGACCAATTCCTCCGAAATTGGAAGAAGCGTTTTCTCCGCATCCATTCCCCGGAAGAAATTCTTTCTGGCCCGGATCGTCCTTTTGGGAATATAGATTTTTTTGCCGCGCTTCATCGGCAGGACATTTTTATTTTTAATCAAAACCAGAGACTTTTTCTGTGCCTCATATCCAGCCTGACAAAACTCACCGCATCCGGTAATCCTGCAGCTCTCTTTTGGATCCAGATAAGGATTTTCAAATAACCCGCAGCGAAAAATATTGATCAGGAGCCGGACTGCGGATGTTTCCATCCGCTGCCGTATGGCTGTCTCTCCATACTTCTCGCATCCGATACGGTAAGCTTCCAGAACAGGTGCCACCTGGGAATTGCCTCCAAACTGGTCCACTCCGTTCTCAATCGCCAGCAGATGGCGTTCGGCTTCGCTTAATTTCTCCACACCGTAGCACCTGCTCCCAAAGGAATCCATCTTTTTTTCCGGATCCGCAGTAATACGCCAATCCGTACATACAACCCCATCATAACCATATTTTTCCCGCAGGAGGTCTTTGATCAGGTATTCGCTGTAGGAATTGCCCACATTTTTATGGTATTTTAAATCGGTATCCCAGGAGACCGTATAGTATGGCATCACGGCACAAGCAGCACCGGTCGCCCCTGACAACTGAAATACCCCTTCCGTAAATGGTTTTAAATGCTCTGTGAAATTGTCCCCCGGATATACCGCATACTTTCCAAACGGATAATGCGCATCCCGGCCTCCTTCACAGGGGCCGCCTCCTGGCCAGTGCTTCGCCATCGTACCCACACTATCTCTCCCCCAGCCATCCGGACTGCTCACAGTGGTCTGCAGCCCGTCGCAATAGATGCGTCCCAGTTCAGCCACCATATCAGGATGCGTCCCAAATGTATCCTCAAACCGCATCCAGCGTGGTTCTGTGGCCAAATCCACCTGGGGAGACAAGGCCATAGTAATCCCAAGGGCCCTATATTCCTTCGACACGGTATCTGCAAACTTCCGGCAGACCTCCGGGTCAAAGGCGGCTGCAATTCCCATGCCCTCAGGCCATTTTGAAACATCATCGGCCGAACTTTTAAATTCCGCACCGCTGTTCCCCGCTCCATGCCTCGGGTCACTGGAAAAATTGACAGGAATACCCCAGGGAAGGCTTTCCGCATAACTCTGCATTTTGTTATTCCAGCGCGCAGCAGTATCCGTATTCTTCAGGTACTGAATCAGCACATGGCGCACATGATCCTTTTTCAGAAATTCCTTCTGCTGATCAGTCAGCTCCCAGGCTTCCCGCCCGCTCTCTTCAAATACCCCGCCATCATAGGTGGCACGAAACGGGCTGCCGGCCAAAAACGGCACCGCCTGGTGAGGCGAATACAGCATCAGACCGGCAATTTCCGGAATCGACAGGCGGGAAGCCAGATCTTTTGCCCTCGTCCTGGCATCCAGCCGCCAGTCCTCGTAAGGAAGCAGTGTCCCGCTGCCTGATGCGTGTTTAAAATACTGACCATCAATTTCCAGCACCGGAGCCACGGTCGTGCCGATTGCCGGGCCGTTTTTGTTGGAATAAATGCGATAACTATTCTTCTCATTCATATGAAATCCCTCCGTATTGGATGTTATGAGGTGGCCACGAAACCCTGATAACCACCTTTTACTCATATTCCACTGTATGGTACCTCATGCACTCCATGCATTCGTGTCATACATCAATCTATTCCGAATTTACAAAGCGCTATCCCAGCATACGTCCCCGAAATGCTCTGGCTTTTTCCGGGATCGCCGGCGCCTTTTCCCGCAGTGCTCCGGAACCAAAAGTCAGATACAGCCACTCGATGCTCTGCTCCAGCCATTTGGCTGCGTGGGCATTTACATTAGAAGCATCCCCATCTGCGATATAATCTGTTCCCAGAGAAATTCCATGTTTTCCTCTCTGATATACATGAAGTTCAAATCCTGCACCGCAGGCTGCATAGGCATCCGCAAACATAAGCAGATCCCGTATTCCCACCACAGAATCCTCACTGGTTCCCCAGGCGAATACAGGCGGTGCCTGTTCACTCACATACTGAGTCAAGTTTAATATGGAAGCTCTCTCTTCGGTAACCCCCTCCTTTCCCAACAGGGCAAACAGCGGCATGCCATGGTTTTTATCCCCTGAGTATAATTTTACAGCTGGATAACATAAGACCAGTGCATTCGGACGGTTTTCTCCGCAAAGCCCCGTCCAGGCTGCCAGATGTCCGCCGGCAGAAAACCCGCAGGCTGCTATTTTATCCGGATCGGTATACCATTCCTTTTCTTTTTTTCTGATCAGGCCCATCGCTTCACTGGCCTCCGCCAGCGGCTGATACTCCACTGCGCTCTCGCTGGTAGAGTAATTCAGTACAAACACCTGAAAGCCTTTTGCTGCATATGCCAGTGCTACCGGCTCCGCCTCTCTGTCTGAGCAGAATACATAAGCGCCTCCCGGAAGAACCAGAATTCCCGGTTTCACTTCATTTTCTTTCATTTCAGAGGATGGCTGCTGAATGTAAGCAGTCAGGTATGCGCCTCTGTCACCGATTTTCGCTTTTACAATCTCCATATTTTCCCTTCCTAAAATAAGTTTTTCTTTTATTCAATTCAGAAATGCCTTACAATCAATTCCACCGCGTTCGGTTTAATCCCAAAAATAAGGCAGCTATTCTTCATCAGTCACAAAAATAATAATTCAATTTTTCAAAAAGATCCTGTACGATAAAATGATTATCGATATCGTCATACACCCGGATCTCTCGGCTTCCCGGAACAGAATAATCATAGGTGAAGTCCTGACAGAAGCCGCAGGGTGATTCTGCATGAAAATGCCCCAGCGTATGGTTGATCATCAGCCCCACCACCGGTGAGTCCCCCAGTGACCAGAGCTCTCCGGCAAAGCTGGTTGCCGCAGCCGCGCGGGACATAGTCAGATACCGGCTGCCTAACGGCGTCGTATGATCTTCCATCATTTTTGCTTCATATTCTGCGATCCGCATGGTGTTTTCCACCAAATACTTTCCCAGCTTACCGCAGGGAAATACATGATTCATTAATTCAAAATAGCTGACCTTCATCGTGATATACACTGGCTTTGGCACCTGCCAGAGTTCCATATCTGACCGGAAGACCACATTCGCAGCGGCCAGATCATTGTACAGATTGTATTCAAATTCTCCCTTGGGATATGCGCCCCCGCCCACCCAGATTACAGTGATCTTCCCTGCGATCCGCGGCTCCATCAGATATGCGCAGGCCAGATTGGTGATTGCACCGATGCAGCAGATAAATAAAGGCCTTGGATCCTCCCTCATCGCCTCCTCCACAATGAACCGGGCACCCTCGCTCTCCTGTGGAGTATGTTCATCTGCAAGACAGCCTTTTGCTCCATGCAGAATATTCACTTCCCCGTTCAGGCCCATCAGAGCCACCACCCGTTCAATTTCTTCGTAGCTTCTCTGTTCTGAATCCGGTGCTTTGGCTGTTCCATAGTGCGCTGCGATAAGTCCCCTTACTTCAAATCTGGGTGTCATCAGCAAATGTGCAATACAATACTGATCATCTGCCTCATTGCAGGCATCTGTATCGCAGATTACGCGGATCGACTGATCCTGTGGAAATGAAAATGGTCTTTTCTTTAACATGATATAACCCTCCTTTTTTGTTTGCCATGGGGACAGTTCTTCTGCCCCCATTTCCGGGAAAGACGAACCATTCCTGCCCCCTAAATCCGGGGCAGAAGAACCGTCCCCATGTCCCAGAGCCAGGATAATGGCATCACCAGAATCAGGGCTGGTATCAGATTCGTAATTGCCATGACCTTGATACCGGATACCCGCAGCCCGGCTGCCATCGTCAGAATGCCTCCGCATGCAGTAAAATCAAGCAGCATGGACGGCGTCACAATCGGAGCAATCAGGCTTCCGATCCCCGACATAATTAAAAGTACCACCAGCATAAACGCCGGAACAATCACTACGGCATAACGCAGTGTGATTGCAAAGATCAGGGCTGTCACAGCATCCAGCACGGATTTAGACAGAAGAATAGAACTGTCACCGCTCATCGCCTCCACAAAGGTACCATAAATGCCAAAACCGCTGGCACAGAACAGAACCATTACTGTGATATAGCGTTCCATGGAAAAATCCTGACTGACCGGTATAGGCAGTCGGCGCAGTATGCCTCCCATCAGCACCGTCAGCCGGTCTTCCAGCTTCAGGACAGCACCGATCACGTAGCCAAGCAGCACAGCGACCGCCACCGGTGCCATGGCCGACACCTTAATAATCGAAATGATCCCAATTGCAATGGAACAAAATCCCAGCAAAACATTTAGATCCGTTCTCAATTTTTCCGGCAGCAGATGCCCGGCTGCGCACCCTGCCAGTGCCCCCGCCAATACGCAGAGGCAGTCTGTTATTACTCCTATCGGCATATCCTTTCCTCCCCTCAGAACCGCACCCATTCTAATATGAGGACCAAAGTGCTGTCCTCCTGTAAATAATGTTTCCCTCTCCGCCATCTTCCCGCTGACGGTTTCTGGGATGTCCTGTCAGCCGCTTTGCAATCAGCGGCAGTTCCTCTCCCAAATTGTTGTGCCATGACTGAAATGGCTGCTCGTCTGACTTTCCATCCAGAATGTCCCGGCAGAGCTTCATATTCTCCTTTATGATTTCCCGTGAAGCCTTTTCAAAATGTGAAAATATTACATGATCAAAGGCATCCGACCACTTTTCCCAAAAATTTTGCAATGTTTTTTCATATGCTTCCACCGTGGAAGAAGCCGGAAGAAAAAGAAAGGTCAGCGTATTGCAGGCATCTCCCAGCAAAAGCACCCGTTCCTCTTCGTGCAGGACAGCCATACTGCCCGGTGTGTGCCCCGGCAGCGGCAATGCCTTCAAATGAATACCGCCCAGGTCAAATTCCTGCTCATCCTCCAAAGGTTCAAAACCGCAGACCTGTTCCGGCATAATATCTTCAATTTTGACACCATCCTCCGGCCTTCTGAGCAGATGGGCTTTTCTCACCTCATAGCTCCCATGTTCTTCTGCCAGCTCCCAGTCCAGCCTGCTTAAATATCGTTTTTTCACACTCATGGCACCGCCCAGGTGATCTACATGACCATGCGTCAAAATAAGAATTAACGGAAGACAGGTCAGACTTCTGGCATAGTCACCGATATTGCCCGCACCGGAGCAGGCATCAATCAATGCCGCCTGTCTGCTCCCCTCCACCAGATAAGCAGATTCATTCCGCGAATCAATCCGCATCACTGTTGGCAATATACGCTCGTGTGTATAATAGTTTTTCATTTAAAATCCCCTTCCTGATATTTTTTCATTCTATATATGTAATTTTACACAAATAACAATCACAAAAATTCTCAAATTTGTCAATAGCAAAATTCGGTCAAAAATAGTATGATAATATACATATTAATAATACTGACGAAAATCGAGGTATCACATGAAAAAAGAGAAAAAAGTAAAATTGATTGATGTAGCACAGGTTGCCGGTGTGTCTGTCGCCACTATTTCCAGAGTCATTCACGCAAACGGTTATGTTTCATCTGAAGTTAAGGATATCGTCTGGAATGCCATCCGAACCACCGGCTATCAGGTAAAAAAGGAACCCGTATCCCCACAGCGTGAGAAACTGGTAGGCATTATACTGAAACGACTGCCAGTCAATATGTTTTTTGAAACAATGAATGCTGCGCTCCTTCGGGAAGCTGAGAAAAAAGGCATGCAGGCCATCACCATATTCTGTGATCATGTCAACAGCGCAGTGCTCAATACCTATGCGGAAAAGCTGCTTGCATATGGAGTCTGCGGCATTATCGTCAGCGGATTTGAAGAGGCCCGGCTGACCGCAGAAGCCCGCTCCTTTCTTCTTCACTGCGGTATTCCCGTGGTGTTCGTAGAACGTCTGGCTGACAGCCGTGGTTTCAATCAGGTCTGTATCGACAACTCTCTGGGCGGTTATCTGGCCGCCAGGCATCTGATTGAACGCGGTCACCGCAGAATCGTGTATATCGGCCGCGGCTATCTGGATAATGACAGCGGAAGCCGGCGTTTTCAGGGATTCCTGCGTGCCATCAAAGAAGCTGAGAATCCGCCGGAATATCTGATCAAAGAATGTTCCTCACCGGATGTTTCCGAAAGCTATCGTGCCATGCAGGAAGCCGACAAGGAGCTGCCCGGTTTCACGGGAGTTCAGACCTGGTATGACGGATATGCCATCGGCGTGCTGCAGTATCTGTACGAAAAGGGCCTGCGGGTACCTGACCAGGTAGAAGTCATCGGACATGACGATACTTACTCCTCACTGCTTGCGCCTCCTGTCAGCAGCGTTCAGCTTCCATTCGAAGAAATGGCCAAAGCCGCCATCACAGTCATTGAAGAGTGGCAGGATGGATCCACGGAACATTTTGTACGGACCATTAACCTGGAGCCAAAGCTGGTGCTGCGGGGGCTCTGAACCACATTATGTTTTCCACGAAGCCGATTTGATTAATATATTCATCACCGTCTGCTCCGGCAGTACTGCATAATCTCCGGAAGTTTCCTGCCTTCCGCAATCATCTGTTTTACCCGTTCCACATCCTCCGGCAGAACCAGATTGCGTACTCTGGCCCAGGTCATCTCCGGAGTAAATCGTCTGTCATATTCGTAAGGAACGATATCATCGGTAGCCTGCAGCCATTTCAGCATCGCAAGGCGCATTTCTATGATCTTATTCTGATAATCCGGATTGTCTATTTCGTTTTTTGTCTCATGCAGATCCGCTTTCAGATCATAAAATTCGTCCTGCCCCAGGCTCCGGCTGACGTATTTATACTCATGATCCCGTATCATAATCCCTTTGCTGTGTGCCTCGTCATCCGTCTGTGCCTTCATTTTCGGCCAATAGACCGATGCCGGGGATGCTCCCTGTTCTCCATATTCATGATATTCATCGCAGTGGTACTCCCCCGGCATCCGGCCGCCTTCGCAGAACACATATTTTCTGTGCTCCAGCCCATGATCCGACAGTACCGGACGGAGGCTGTGGCCAAACTGGGTGTGTGACGGCTCTGTTCCAGCCAGATCCATGACAGTCGCATAGAAATCTACCAGTTCCGTCAGCGCCGGTGTAATACCCGGTGTATACTTCGTTCCCTGTGGCGGTTTAATCAGCAGGGGCACCCTGGTCAGACAGTCCTCAAAGCTGTTCTGGCATTTCTCCACAAGATCATAATCTCCGGTGAAATCCCCGTGATCACTGAGAAAAAAAATTGCGCAGTCATCATATATTCCCCGATTCTTCAGCGCCTGTATCAGACGTCCGAACTGGGCATCTATTTTTTTGCACATTCCCAGATATACCGCTCTCAGTTCAGCATAATCCGTTTCAGTAAACCGCTCCATTCCCTGATATCCGCGTATCACATCCAGAATTTTTGCCTTCCGGGTGCAATCCTCCGCCCTGATTCGTTTGGGCAGCTTCGCCCGGTCGATGTCTGTAAAAAATGGCTCCTCCACCTGATAAGGAGGATGGGGATAAAACAGGCCCAAAAACATACACAGTGCCCTGTCATCTGCCGGATTCTGAATCCGGTGAATCGCCGCATCTACGGCTTCATCATCGCTGTTATAGTTCTGTTGTTTTTCGTCCAGTCCCAACTGCCCTTCATAGTGCGAATAATAATACTTTTCTCCCGGCTTCCCCCTCAGGGGTTTTATCGGTCCCGGCGCACGTTTTACCTGGCCGCAATAATAAATTTCATCCGCATGTGATTCGGTCCAGCCCGGTATCTGGCCTGCAGTCAGATCATTTCTGTCATTCATCCACACATAATAACCATTTTCTTTCAGTTCTTGAAGCAGGCTCGTTTCTCCCGGATGCAGCAGATGTGCCATGGTCCGATGCCCCCTGGTATGGGGATACAGCCCTGTAAAAAAGCTGCACCGAGAGGGTACACATACCGGATTCTGACAATATGCATTTGAAAACGATATTGCGTCACGCTGTGCAAAACGATCCAGATGTGGTGTCACGGATGCCGGATTTCCCAGATGCCCCAACGAGTCAGCCCGCATCTGATCCGGATTAAATATAATAATATGTGGTTTTTTCTGCGCCATATGGCACCCCCTGTCTATTATTCAAGTGCGTCTTAGCGTACTTGCTGCGCTGTCAAGCAGCACTGGTTTAGAGTCTTATCTGCTTTCAAGATAAAAATGTATGTTCCGCTTTCTATCCGAAATCTTTCAAAACAGCCTTCTTTTAACATCACTTTTCCCAATGCATCTGCCCTGACCTCTCCATATGATGCCGTTCCCTCTCCACATGATGTCCCGTTTTCTCCACGCGATATCCTGATCTGATAGGAATGCCCTGCGCACCAGCTTACAGGCACGTCCACCCAGGCACTACAGCCGGTGGGAATCACGGTCTTCATGTAAAACGTGTCTGTGCTTTCTTTCCGCCACTCGCTTTTTATCGGTCCATGAACAGTTTCCAGAGAAGCGCTCACCCTTGAAAGTTTCTTCGGTATGGAAGGTCGAATCTTACTGTGAATAAAACCAGGATGTGCTTCATCCGGCCGGATCCCCGCCAGATATTTTGTAAGGCAGACGCCTGCAGCTCCCGCCATTGGGTGATTTCTGGATGCCATTTTGGACACCCCTTCATATGAATCCACTTTTTCCCAGCGTTCCCACAGCGTAGTTGCACCATTTTCCAGCATATATCCCCAACTGGGATAAGTTGTCTGAGTCAATATGGCAAATGCCTCATCCACATATCCATACTGAAACAGGGTTTCCAGCACATACTTACTGCCGAGATTTCCCGTAGTCAAATGAAACTCTTCTCCGCGGATATCTTCCAATAGATTTTCCAGAACCCTCTGTTCTTCCCCACTCTCCGGCATTCCCAGATATAGCGAAAAAGCATTGGATGCCTGACTGTTTCCGGCAAAGAAGCCCTCTTCCTTCTGATAAAATACATCCAGGAATGCACGCCGGATCTGCACCCCCTTTTCCCGGAACACCGCTGCATCCTCCGGCCGTTCCAGCACTGCCGCCATTTTTTCCAGCAGGCAGTAATTATAATACTGAAAACCGGTTGCCATCAGCCTGGCAGGTGTCATGCGTGAAACGGAACCGGCTCCAATGCTGGTCGGATCACACCAGCGAACCGGGCTGGCCCAGTCTCCCATGGGAGAATAGGATAGGATTCCGTTCTCGGAATGTCTGTCCAGATAGGATACCCACCGTCTGCATCCTTCATAATTTTCTTCCAAAATCCGCTTATCTCCGTAAAATACATAGGTATTCCACGGTATCATCAGATAGCAGGAACTTACCGGATCCGCCGGTTTCTGTCCCATTCGGAAAAATGGTGCAGTATCCGCAATCGCCCCTGTGATCTTCCCCTGGGTATCCCGGATATCTCCCAACCATTTCCGGTAAAACTGGTGCAGGCGGAACAGATACAATGCACTTTCATTTCGCACGGTCATATCATTCAGCCATCCCATCCGCTCCGCCCGCTGGGGGCAGTCGGTGGGAATTCCGTGCAGATTACTTTTCTCCGTCCACACCATTGCCCGGTAATAGCGATTCAGCAATTCATGGTCAGATTGGAATTCTCCGATCTGATCTACGGAGCTGCATACCACACATCCCTGGATCTGAGCCTTTTCCGGCCTGCTCCTCAGTCCGGTAATCTGCACATAACGAAACCCATGGTAAGTAAACTCCGGCTCATAAGTCTCCGTTTCTTCCCCCTTTCTGATATAAGTATCAATAGAAGAAATACCATTCAGAGAGCATTCATTGATACTTCCATCCTCATGCAGAAGTTCTCCATATCGCATGGTAATCACATCACCGGTCCGGCCCATAGCGCTCAGGCGTATCCATCCCGCAAAGTTCTGTCCGAAATCAACGGTATAAGAATCATCCTCCAGTGTCCATATGGTAATCGGTTCCAGTTCCTCCACAATGCGGATCGGTTCCACCATCTGGGACCGAAGGACACCGCCCGGAGGATCCAGCCAGAAAGCCCGATGCCAGTCTCCAGAGGCCAAACCTTTCACCTGCTTTCGTGCCAAATCAGAAGCCGGATCTTCTTCCTGCTTCTGCCGCCCTTCCAGTTTCTCCCGGCTTTCCGACCGGTCCGGAACTTCCAGCCTCGCATCATAGGTTTCTCCGGTATACACATCATTCCGTACTCTGGGGGCCCGCTCCGTATAACAGCAGTTCTCCGGCGAAGTATGGAGCCACTCCGTCTCACCATCCTCATACTCAATCCTCATCAGCACCGCTGCCAGATGCTCTCCTTTGGAGACGCCCCGCTCTGCCCGTTCTCTGGCATACCAGCCATTTCCAATCTCTATCTCCAGCACATGGGCTTCCTGGTCTGTCTCCGTGTGGAAGGGTTGGGCTTCTCCCAAAAAGCATGCGGAGAAGTCACAACATTTCAGGGGATAAGTGGCATACAGCAGCGTTTTTGAAGGATCGGTAAATGCATTGTTCAGTCTGGTATCCGAAACGGGTCGCCCATCCAGATACAGCCGATAATAATTGGGACTGGCTGCAAATGCTGCTGCTGCCTTCACCTTCTTCTTCACAGTGACCGGCCACCGGATCAGATAAGAATGGCTGCGCAGTCCGGCACCGCCAATCCAGCTTTGATCCCAGAGATCCGACATTTTAAGAACGCCTCTGCATTCTTGCTGTGAGGCCAGGGCCACTCCCTCACTGAGATGTATTCTCGTATCATCACCGGATTGTCTCTTCTTCGCTTTGCCCTCCGGTTCCATCCAGGAGCCTGTCTGCCGGAAATCATGCAAACCATTTTCTGCCCAAAGCCTCTCTTCGAGGATTCCGGTTACAAATGTCTGAATTTCACTGCACAGGCATTTTCCATCCCCATACACCGTCACCCGATAATAATAACATATACCACTTTTTAACTTCTTTCCATTATAAATCGCCTGAACCTTTGGAAACTCTGAAATTCTTCCGCTGTCCCAGACCGGCTCTGTCAGTTCCGGACGATCCGACACGATAATTCGATAGCCTTCATACTCATCCAAAGGCTCTGACAGATACCAGAGAAACCCCGGCCTGGCAAGGTCGATTCCTACCGGATTGATCCGATATTCACAAAGACAGTTTATTTTTACTGCTTTCATTTATTCCATCCTCTCTGCTGCAGATCCCAAACATCTTCTTCCTGCACGGTAAGCATATCTTCTTCTGGATAGTCCGGAAAGCTCACCAGTTTCCACTTTCCTTTTCGTATCATCCTTCCACGATAAAAGCACCCTGCCGTCTGATGGCAGAGTGCTCTTTCCAACTCAAATCTTAGTCTTCTGCAATGGCCATACGCATTACATTTGCCTGATTAATTTCATCTCCGTTTAATTCACCGGTCATATTTCCGTTGCTCATGACCAGCACACGGTCACTGACCGATACCAGCTCCGGCATATCCGAAGATACCATGACGATGGATATTCCTTCGTTAGCCAGATCATCCAGAATTTTATAGAAATCCGCTTTGGTTCCCACATCGATACCCTTAGTCGGCTCATCGATAAATAAAATGCCCGGATTCTTCATCAGCCATTTGCCGAGAATAACCTTCTGCTGGTTTCCACCGGACAGGTTTGCAACCAGCGAATTCATGGAAGGTGCTTTTACACGCATATCATCAAACTGTTTCTGAACCAGTTCTTTCTCTGTCTTCGTATCAATAAATAACTTTTTCGGAAGGTAGCGCAGGGATGGAAGGCTGGTATTATGCAGAATGGACATGGTATCTACAAAGCCGGTCAGCTTACGTTCCTCTGTCACAAACCCAAGTCCGTTTTCAATTGCCACCTTTGGTGAAGTGATATTCACTTCTTTTCCATTTACCTTTATTTTTTTTGTCACTCCCTCTGTCAGTTTTCCGAAAATCGCTTCCAGAATCTCGCTTCGTCCTGCACCGACCAGACCGCCGATTCCGAGGATTTCCCCTTTGCGCAGCGTAAAGCTTACATGGTTTACGATATTTCTGTTGCGGATGGTGGGATGGGGTACGGTCAGATTCTCTACCTCCAGCACCGGAACACCTGCTTTTCTGGGAGTCTTCACATACATGTTCTCGATCTTGCGGCCGATCATGGCCTGGATCAGTTCATCCTGATTGCTCCAGTCCTTTGTCTCTCTTGTCTCGATCACATTTCCATCCCGGATTACGGTGACACGATCACAGATCCGGTAGATTTCTTCCATCTTATGTGAGATATAGATACAGGACACTCCCTGCTTTTTCAGATTTGTCAGGAAATCCATCAGCACATCCACTTCCTTGTCAGTCAAAGCCGTCGTGGGCTCATCCAGAACCAGAATTTTGGGATTGTTCGCCATCCCACGCAGAATTGCCAGCATCTGCAGCTGTCCGCTGTTCAGTTTCCGGACAATTGTCTTCGGATTCGCTTCGATGCCTACCATATCCAGAAGTTTCTGTGTATCCTGATACATTTTTTTATAATCGACAAACATATTTCCCGGCTGATTGCTCACATAGATATTTTCTGCAATTGAAGAATCCATAAATGCATTTACTTCCTGATAAATCATGGCAATACCGGTGTTCTGCCCATCTGCAACAGAATTAAATTCCTGTTTTTTTCCTTCCAGCCACACTTCACCTTCATACTCTCTGCTGGTATAAGTACCGCTGAGCACTTTCATCAGAGTAGATTTTCCCGCACCATTTTCACCTACGATACCCAGGATTTCCCCTTTTCGCAGGTCAATCGATACGTCATTTAATGCAATGACACCGGGAAATTTCTTGGTGACATGCCGCATTTCAAGAAGAACTTCACTCATTTTTCATCCTCCTTCTTACGCTCTGCGGGCGCTCTTCTGGCGGAAGTAGTCAATCAGCAGGGCAGCTACCAGAATAAGACCGTATACAACATTCTGCCAGTTGGTGGAAATACCCATAACTACCAGAGCATTGGTTATCACTGCAAACAGCATACACCCAAGAACAGAACCAATGATCGTGCCGGAACCGCCGCGCATCGCAGTACCGCCGATGATAACGGAGGACATGATGGTCAAAGAAGTTCCTGCACCTGCAGTCAGCTGTGCACTGGAAAAACGGGAGCAGTAAAGCACACCGGAAAGAGCACCGAACACGCCAACCAGAATAAACAGCCCCGTATGGATTTTCTTTACATCAATACCCGCCAGATTTGCGGCTTCTGCATTGCCGCCAACTGCCAGTATCATACGTCCGATCTTCATGCGGTTCATTACAACAAATCCTGCTGCTGCCAGGATCAGCGCATAGACAACAGTAATGGTAACCTGTCCGGCCAGACGTGTCTGTGCAATAGCCTTAAATGCTCCGGAAATACCCGGGATCGGATTGTTGTTGGTCACTACTGCGGAAATGCCGTCCACGATATTGGATACTGCCAGGGTTGCAATAAAGCCCGGCAATTTGAAATAATCAACCAGAATTGCATTGCAGACACCGATCAGTGCTCCTGCCAGAATGCCAAGCAGAATAGCGAATGGCAGCGGAACGCCATTGGTCTCAGCCATGGCTACGATGATACCACCCAGGGCAGTGGCCGCCGCAATAGACATGTCCATACGTCCGGAGGACATCAGCATGGTCAGCGGAACAGCCAGGATCGTAGTATAGCTTGTGGTCTTCAGAATATCAAACAGGTTGTTTGATCCCATAAAAGCCGGATTAATGACAGATGCCACCACAACCAGGAGAATCAGCGGAAGCAATGCACCCAGCTCTTTTACTTTCATCACGTCTTTCATTGAAAACTTGGAATTATTCATGACTTATCATCCTTTTCATCGATCTAAATTGTATTGTTTACTGCTCACTCCGTGCCCAGCAGCTTGTGTTGTTTTGCAGAGTTAAATTGAATATTTGTGATCCAACTCACCGCCTGCATTTATACAGGCAGAGACCAGACGGAAGCCTGGCCTCTGTATTGTTTTCTCAAATTATCTGCCGCTGTGCACCCGGTACCCGTTAACGCACCTTACCGTATGCATAGACTGCAAAATTTTCATCTCCCGCTGTGTTTCCTGTATTACTTCTCATCAGCCGATGTCAATACCGTTTTCAGCCGCATAGGTATCTACATCTTCCGGAAGAACCCAGATTTTCGGCGGGAAGTTTTTGTATTCGAATTCTTCCCCTGCAATAATATTCGCAACCACACCGCAGAGTTCTTCGCCGCCCATGTAAATGGAGTCAATAGATGAGGTTGCACTCAGTGCGCCTTCTTTTACACGGCGCAGTGCATCTTCGTCCAGTGAAAGGCCGCATGCAATCACCTTACCCTGCAGGCCATTCTCTTCAATATATGCAGAAGCTCCTACTGCGCTGTACTGGTCACAGCAGATGATAGTGTTGATATCCGGATGTGCGATGAACAGAGCGCTCAGTGCATCCTGGGCAGTTGCAGCATTATCCTCGGACTCACCTTCGCCAATCTCTGTAACAGTACCGGAGAAATTCTCCGCCATGCCTTCCAGTGCACCGGCCTTTGTGGTCTGCTGGTTCGTATTGCTCAGTGCAGAACACATATTCACATATTTGATCTCTTCCAGACCGCTTTCTGTCGCAAAGTTTCCGATCTGCTGTCCCTGCTGCTTGCCGGACTCAGCACTGTCAATGCCGACCTGAGCGATGACATATTCTTCGCCAGGGTTGGAGTTGTAAGCAAGAACCAGAACGCCCGCCTCTTTTGCACGGTTCAGGAAATCTTCAAAAATAGAGATATCATTCATAACCGGACAGATTACATTGTAGCCCTGGGTCAGTGCTGTCTCAGCCAGATCCAAAACGCCTGCATCACCGGTAGCTCCGCTGGACGGTGCCCAGTAAACGCCTTCCCAGCCGCGCGCTTCTACTTCGGCTGTAAAACCAGTCTCTATATTCCCCCAGAAATTTCCCCCCGATGCACTGCCGACCAGAGCTATCTTCACTTCATCAATCCCAGCATAGTCGGTTGTTGTGTTTGCGCTGCAAAGTGCTGCGCAGGAAAGTGTCATAGCCGCAGCTGCTGATACAGTAAGTAATTTTTTCATCTTATTCATTTTTCTTCTCCTTTTGTTGTGTAATTTTTCATGTTTTGTTCTGTAAATAACTGCTGTGTGGAATTAGCAGAAAATGCATGTTTCAAACGTTTATCGCACAGCTCTTATTGACGTGATAATATCATGTCAGTCATATAATGTCAACGTAAAAAGTCTTGTTTTCCCTAATATTGTAAGTTTCTTACAGTTTTTACATTCGCTTTTTGTGCAGTTTAACCGCGTTTGTTTTTCCTCCTTTTTCTTTTTTCTAAAAATGTAAATTTTAGGAAATAGTGTTTTTTCTTTGTATTTCTTTTTATTTTTTTCTATATCCATGTGTAATTTTTACATATTGCACAAATTTTAATGTGTAAATATTACATATTCATCAATAGAATTTATTTAAAAATCATAGTATGATAGTAGCAGCAAAAAAGAATGAAAACATATACTTATCAAATACTCAGGAGGAATTATGTCAAAACAGCAGGCTTTTAACCCCTATCTGCCAGGATACGAATATGTACCCGATGGTGAACCCTACGTCGTTGACGGCCGGGTCTATATCTATGGCAGCCATGATAAATTTAATGGAAGCGACTTCTGCATTAATAATTATGTATGTTGGTCCGCGCCAGTGGATAATCTTTCTAATTGGGAATGTGAAGGTACGATTTACGGCAGGACGCAGGATCCCTGCCTGCCGGATGCAGCCAGCCGCAGAATGTTTGCACCGGATATGGCCCGCGGCTGTGACGGACGTTTCTATCTCTATTATGCATTTGACTTTTCCGGAACTATTGCTGTAGCTGTATGCGATACACCTGGCGGCAAATATGAATATTACGGACGTGTGCATTATGCGGATGGTACCCTCCTCGGAACCCGGCCGGATGATGTATTTCAGTACGATCCCGGAGTACTGGCAGATAACGGCCGTATCTATCTGGCCACCGGCTTCTGTCCTATGGGGAAGTTTCGAGAGCGCTTTTCCCATCTTCCGAAGTCCATATCCGACGGCGGCATGATCATCGAACTGGAGAAAGATATGCTCACGATAAAAAAGGAGCCAGCAGTGGTGATCCCAAATCCTGATTTTGCGTCTGATACCAGTTTTGCACAGCATGCCTTTTTTGAGGCACCATCCCTTCGGAAAATAAATAACAGGTTCTACTATATTTATTCCTCTGAAAACAGTCATGAACTGTGTTATGCCATCTCTGATTATCCGGATCACGGCTATGTCTACGGCGGAGTCCTTATTTCTAATGGAGATATCGGTTATCACGGCAGAACGGCTCCGCTGAACTATACAGGAACGAACCACGGAAGCATTGAGTGCATCAATGACAGATGGTACGTATTCTATCACCGCCAGACCAACGGCAATCCCTACTCCCGCCAGGGCTGTGCGGATCCGATCGAGGTTTGGGAGAACGGTTATATCCCGCAGACCGAGATGACCTCCTGCGGATTAAACAATGGTCCTCTCGAGGCAAAGGGCGAATACAATGCCACGAT
Source organism: Lachnospiraceae bacterium (assembly GCA_028689585.1). Classification (GTDB taxonomy): domain Bacteria; phylum Bacillota; class Clostridia; order Lachnospirales; family Lachnospiraceae; genus Merdiplasma. The sequence continues at coordinate 21,697 of JAQVCW010000001.1, forward strand.
TGCCTGCGCTCTGATGAGCAAAAACGGTGCTGTCCCTTATACGCCCAAACAGCAGGCGGCGCCAGAGCATCCCTTTTTCACCCAAAGTGGAACAGACAGGGAGGAAAGTCCGGATTCTTACATCACAAACATGAAAGATGGTGCCATCGCCGGCTATAAATACTTTGATCTAAACGGAGCCTGCACTCTGACACTTACTACCCGTGGAACAGGAACCGGACGGATGCTGATTTTGACTGATCCGGAGGCTGAACCGATGGCTCTCGTTCCGATTTGGCCGTCCCCTGGCTGGCAGGCCTCTTCGGTTCGGACATCTCTGCCCTCCGGTGTGTCAGCACTCTGGTTTGGCTATGAAGGAACCGGTTACATTGATTTTCGCTGTTTTTCTTTCTCCTGAAGGGGGGTTCTGAAGGGGGACGGTTCTTCTCCTGAAGAGGGACGGTTCTTCTGCCCCATCTTCAAATTCAAGAACGCCTCTGCATTCTTACCGCAGGGCCCGTCATGCTTCGCATGACAAAAGGAGGGACGGTTCTTCTGCCCAATTATCCAGAGCAAAAGAACCGTCCCTCTTTCCCCCGTCATCTGAGAGAGGACATTTTTTATTTTCTCATCATTTTCCATGTTTCGTAAATTTCAAGCTTTTCTAAAATCCTGCTGCTTCACCTTCCGTGCCGCCGGTGTCGCTGCCAGTCCGCCTTCCCCGGTCTCCCGGTACATGGGGAGCATGTTACGTCCTATTTCTCCCATGGCATCGATCACCTGGTCCACCGGAACGAAGCTCGTCACACCTGCCATCACCATATCCACTGCCGTAATGGCATTTACCGCTCCTATTACATTTCGTTTTACACAGGGCACCTCCACCAGACCGGCAATGGGGTCGCAGACCAGGCCGAGCAGTCCTTTCAGTGCCAGCGCTGCCGCATCCGCGGTCTGTTCCAAAGTGCCGCCTGCAAGATAAACCAACGCTGCCGCCGCCATGGCGCTGGCTGATCCGATTTCCGCCTGACATCCGCCTTCCGCCCCGGCGATGGAGGCGCGTGTAGCAATCACGCCCCCCATACCTGCCGTCAGATACAGGGCTTCTATTACTTTTTGATCCGGAACCTGATATTTACGGCAATAAGGGATGAGCACAGCCGGCAGCACTCCGCAGGAGCCAGCAGTGGGAGCCGCCACGATCCGCCGCATACAGGCATTGGATTCTCCCATGGAAATCGCTTCTGCTATGACTTCTCCGATAAATTCACCGCTTATGCACTTTTCTTTATAAGCCTTCATTTTGGCCCCATTGCCACCGGACAGTCCACTGGCAGACTTTCTCGTTCCATCGTAGTTATCGCTGGCCATTTTCATGGCTTCCCACAGATGATTCATCATTTCCATGGATTCTTCCTCGGAAATTCCTTTTTCATTGGCATCCGCCAGAAGAATATAATGCCACAGTTCTTCTCCCTTTTCTCTGCTCTCCTGTATCAAATCTGCATAACCGGAAAATATCATTTTTTCGCTCCTTTTCTGCTGAGAATAAAAATTATTTATAAATTCGGGCACGCCTTGTGTCTGACTTGCAGCCATGCACAGCCCGCCGCAGTTTCTAAACCGGCTGCAGGTAAGTCACTTTAATGATCCCCTCCAGATGAGCCAGCCATTTCAGTACTTCTTCCGGCACAGGCTGATCCGTCTCAATGACCATGACCGCATAACCGCCCCGCTTATTCCGGTATAGATTCAATGTAGCGATGTTTACCGATTTATGAGACAGCATGGATGCCACTTCCGCCACATACCCCGGCTGATCCAGATTGTGAACGATCAGCGTAGGGTAATCACCGGAAAAATCCGTATTAATTCCATCGATCTGAACGATGCGGATCCTGCCGCCGCCCAGCGATGAGGCTACAATTTCCAGTGCCCTTCCTTTTTCCCCTTTCAGCCTCAGCAAAACGGAATTTGGATGCACTTCTTTCAGCGCCATGGTTCCTATGGTAAACTGAAGTCCTTCTTCTTCGGCCGCTTCAAAACTGTCCGGTATTCTTCCATCATCCGGCTTCATTCCTAATAATCCTGCGATCAGCGCCCGGTCCGTTCCATGCCCCTTTCCGGTCAGTGCAAAAGAACCATGAAGAAAAATCTCCGCTTCCACCGGCTTTTCTCCCAGTAATGCTCTGGAAACATAACCGATTTTTGCAGCTCCTGCCGTATGGGAACTGGATGGCCCCACCATCACCGGTCCTAATATATCAAAAATATTCATACCATCACATCTCCTTTTATTCCTCTGCATCCTGCTCCAGAAGCTTTTGCAGATAACTGCTCACGACTCTGGAAAAATTCTGTATCCGGTGAATATAGGCAAAATCTTTACCAAAGATGATTTTTTCTGCCGGCAGATCCTTTTCTTTCCCCGAAAACACCCCCAGCACAAAAATCCCCTGCCCCCGCAGCTTTCGCACTTCAAATGCAGTATCCCGCACGGCGTAATCCCCGAAATAGGGCTCCGGGTTGCGGCTGTTAGGACGATTTACAGTCATATCGTTGGGCCGTCCGTCACTCAATACAATAAGAATTTTATTTTCTTCCGGACGCTGACAGAGAGTGTCCCCCGCTGCCCGGATTGCCAGGCCATCCCTGTTATTGGAAGAAGTGGTATATTCCAGCACCTTCCTGTTTTCCAGACGGGGAGCATCGTACTCCCGAAAGCGCTGCATTACCGTATAATCCCAAAACGTACAAAAACTCATGATCCGGTGGGGAATTTGAATGCTGCTCAGCGCTTCGCTGATAATATATGCCTGCAGCGCCACCTGGCTCTGTCTGTCACGCTGAGAACCACTGGCATCCATCAGAACATCCACTACAAATTCACTGCTGTTCTGTCTCGTAGTGCGGAAAAACAGCTTTCCCGGATCCGTTCGTCCGATTTTCCACAGATATTTTGGAATAATTGTTCCGTCCCTGGCTAAAATCTGATCCTTCTGGGAACGCAGTACCAGCGATCTGCGCAGGCTGTCCGTCATATATTCAATACTGCGCTTTATCATATTCTGATGATTGCGATAGGCCAGACGATTCTTTTCCGCATGTTTTTTTGCATTGACATACTGGGCATTGGACAGCACCGGATTAGTCAGGATGCCATCCGTATAGTACAGGCTGCAGCCCGCATGCGCCCCGCGGCACAGGCGGTAATTGACACTCTTCTGTTCCTGCTCTGTTAGATAGGATTTCCCGTAATTCAATTCCATATAACCGTACATTTTAGAAATGGCTTCCTCATCCAGCACCACTATCTTTTTGCCGCCCCCGGAACTTTTCTTCTCCTCCGGTTCCTGTTCCAACTGGTCAAAGGAGGTGAGCTGATTGGCCATCTGACTGACGTACTGTTCCATCACATCTTCATACATTTCCTCATTCAGAAAATCCTGCCAGTTAAATTCCTTTAAATCCTCCAGCGATGTATTCAGTACCTGTCGCAGTGAGCCATGTTTTTTCTCGAAATTTCGGTCAATCACCGTATTATACAATTGATCCACCGTCTCAATCAGCTTCATCGCATCCGCCGCCTGCTCCAGGCTGCGGATCAGGCTCAGCGGACCGCCTACTTTATTTACACAGTCCCACTTTCCATCTAAGGTTCCCCGCATCAATGCCAGTTTAATCTGTCCCAGCAGCGTTTCACTCAGCTTTTTGAAATTTCCATCCAGAAGAGCTTCAAATGCTTTCTCCCTGATTTCCTTCACTCCCGGCCGTTCCGGCAGGATTTTCGGATAAACGGCTGTCTCCACGCACATCTGGGCCAGGTTCATCAAAGGTCCTTCCTCTGCACCGCAGAATACCTTTTTCACCAGGTACATGGCAAACTGATCTTTGTCAAAAAACCGCGCAAAAGCCCCCTGCTTCACCGCATCATACATGGAAATATATTTGGATCGGGAAAAAGAAGCCACATCCAGTTTTGTATTCAATGCATAGTCTCCGCTGATCGTCCACATGAGATTCTTGATTCGGTTCTCTGTCTCCAGCTCGTTTTCCTGTGAGTCATACCATTCTGTGTCCATTCACTTTTCCTTCCTGGGTTCTTCCCGGGCGTTCCCGGGGACGGTTCTTTTTTCCTGCTCTTTTTCCTGCTTCCCGGGTTCTTCCGGGGGACGGTTCCTTCGGGGGACGGTTCTTCCGGGGGGACGGTTCTTCCGGGGGACGGTTCTTCCGGGGGGACGGTTCTTCCGGGGGACGGTTCTTCCGGGGGACGGTTCTTCCGGGGGACGGTTCTTCCGGGGGACGGTTCTTCCGGGGGGACGGTTCCTTTGTCTCACCCCGCGGGGGATGGGGACGGTTCTGTCTTCCTAGGGACGGTTCTATTGTCTCACCACAGAACCGTCCCTATTCCCCGTCTTGTCTCACCCCGGAACCGTCCCCATTTCACCAGAAGAACCGTCCCCCTGCAATTCCCCGTTTTCCTCGGAACCGTCCCCATTCCACCTGAAGAACCGTCCCCCTGCAAGCCCCTTGGAAGAACCGTCCCCCTGCAACTGAAGAACCGTCCCCATTCAACCCATTCAAAAGATCTCCCGGCTGGTCCAATCCGACGGGATTCTGGTCATCACGATATCCTCCACCAGTTCCCGTTCAAATAAATCAAAACTCTTATTTACAATCCCCATGCGGATCGCCAGCCGCGGCGAAAGTCCGGCCTGGATCGTTTTTAACGCTCCGATCAGTCCCCTCAGATCCAGGGGTTTTGTGGATATTTCATTATTTGACGCTTTTGTCTGCAGATCCAGGAACAGACCGCAGATCTGCTTTTTCCCTTCCGGCTTCATATCCGGGAATATGGTATCCACCACCTTCCCAAGAGTTTCTTCCGTGGCTGATGGCATGTCAATCACAAGAAATCTGGAGACAAGCGCTTCATTCAGTTCTTTTGTCCCGGCATAACCGTAGTTCATGGTTCCGATAAAACGGGCCGCATCATCCAGTTTTATTTTATCATATCCCGGGACATCGATTTCCCGCCGGTAATCCAGTGCCGCATGAAGCACTGATACAGCATCATTTTTTGCCATATTCACTTCATCCAGAATGGCGAAACCGCCATTCACGGCGCTGTCATAGACAGGGCCTGTCCGAAGCTGTACCTCATTATTCCGAAATGTATCTGTTCCGATCAGAGAACTGCTGTCCGTATTTACGTGAAACGATATGTTATAAACAGGACGGCCAAACAGCCAGGCCAGATTCTCCGCCAGCACATTTTTTCCGGTGGCCTTTGTTCCGGTCAGAAGAATATTTTCTCCCTGAAGCAGCGCTGTAGCTGCCATCTCAAACACTTCTTTCCCATAAAACGGGATTTCCGGGCGCATCAGGCGGCCGCGCAGTTTTTCCTCCACCGGATGATCCATCCTGAATTTTTCTATTTCCTTCAGAAGGGCAGGATTGACCTGCTGCTCCTGCATACACCTAATTATTTCGTCCATTTTTTCTCCTGTCACGGCATTCTATGCCCTGCTTCATTCAATTTCTGTAAAAGAAAGCCGTTCCTTCATCCCAGTTGCCGTAATATCATATACAATTGTTCCATTTTCCAATACTGTCTTTTCAAAGGTAATCTCTTTATCTTTGAATTTATTTCTGACGTATGCATCCGTATCTTCTGTCTCAATCTCGTCAATGAAGATATCCCGCATTTGATTGTTCGCGCATTTATTATAAATCTCCCAGACCGTTTCATAGCTTTTCATAGTCTCTGTTTCCTTTCTTATCCTAAGTTCAGGAACATCTCTGACGCAGACGGCTCATCAGCTTTGCTGACATAATTCATCTGAGCCGCTCAGCAAGCCGACGGAAGCTTTATCTTAAAAAGAGATTGGACTCCCACCAGAATGAACTTGTCACTTATTCACCGCCTGCAAAGGCGGACGTCCTATCCGCTTTCAAGATAAGGCTGAGTTTATCCAGGATCGCCATTGCGACTTCTTCCTTACTCATGATTTCCAGCCGGCTGCAGTCCGTCTTTGTAATCAGCGTCACCACATTGGTATCCGTACCAAATCCTGCTCCGGCCACCTTTACATTATTTCCCACAATCAGGTCCAGGTTCTTTTTTTGCAGCTTTGCTTTTGCCCGTTCCTCCATATCGGAAGTCTCCATGGCAAATCCGCAGAGAAGCTGCCCCGGCTTTTTATGCTGTCCCAGATACTGCAGTGTATCCTCGGTGCGCTCCAGTTCCAGACTCAGCTCACCGTCTTTTTTATGCACTTTTTCCGCAGAAACCTCAGCAGGACGATAATCCGCCACAGCGGCCGCTTTGATAATAATATCCTGTTTTTGACTCCGCGAGGTCACTGCTTCAAACAGTTCCCTGGCACTGCTTATCGGAACCACGATCACAAATGGCGGCGGTGTCAAGGCTGTGGGCCCGCTCACCAGCGTCACCTCCGCTCCCCGCAACATAGCCATCTTAGCCAGGGCATACCCCATCTTTCCGGAAGAATGATTGGTAATATAGCGCACCGGATCAATATCCTCCTGAGTAGGTCCTGCCGTAATCAGCACCTTTTTTCCGGCCATATCTTTCGGCAGCGCAACTTCCCTCAGGATATAATCCAAAATTATCTTCTCATCAGGAAACTTTCCCCGCCCAATGTCACCGCAGGCCAGCCGTCCCATGGCCGGTTCAATGACAGTATATCCATAATGCTTCAGCTGCTTTATATTATCCTGAGTCACCGGATTTTCATACATCCTGGTATTCATGGCCGGGGCTGCCAGCTTTGGGCAGGTACAAGCCAGTAAAGTCGTGGTCAGCATATCGTCTGCAATTCCATGAGCCAGCTTTGCCAGCACATTTGCCGTAGCCGGAGCCACGATTGCCAGATCCGCCGCTTTCGCCAGCGCAATATGTTCTACTTTAAATTCAAAATTCCGGTCAAAGGTATCCGTCAGGCATTTTTGACCGGTCAATTCCTCAAATGTGATCGGATTAATAAAATTGACCGCATTTCCCGTCATAATCACCTGCACCTTTGCGTGCTGCTTCATCAGCAGACTGGCTAAATTTGCTGCCTTATATGCTGCAATGCTTCCGGTCACACCCAGAATGACTGTTTTTCCTTTCAGCATGATTACCATCCTCCCATTCTCTTTGCTCCATATAGTTTATCAAAATATGCTCCAAAATAATAGATGCTATTTCCGGAAAATTCACCTTTGATGTAAAAGGAACTGTCTAATCTCACAGTGTTGTACATACTTGTTTGAACCGAAGGTGAGTTATGGCTCCCTGCTTTTGGAACACCTTGCCCAAGCCTTAGATGCTCTTGGCTTTCAAAACAGCACCTGCGGTATACCTGGGGCATCCGCCCGGAAATCGTCCTCATTTCAAGGCTGAACGGTAACATAGTTTCATAAAAAATACAATGCCCTTATTGTTCCATTTTAAAGAACATGATATACTGCTTAAGTAATTGTATTGTATCCCAAATTCCACAGTCAGATAATCGGTGCGCATTCATATGCCGAAGGCTTTCTCGTATAGGCGCTTTTTCCTTTACGAGAAAAAAGGAGCCGTACCCGGAGGGGACGGCAGCCAGATATCGTTTCTCATAAAACGCCGCCAGGGCTATGAACAGGCAGACAACATAAAAGCACGCATTGCACACCATCGGCCGGAAAAAAGGGAATAATAACAAGGAGGAAAATTGAATATGAAAAGAAAGATCAACACCACCCAACTCGTCCTGCTGGGCTTAATGACAGGGATTCTCCTGCTGATGGCCTACACCCCTCTTGGATATCTGAACATTGGGCCTCTGGCCATTACGTTCAATGTGATCCCCGTAGCCATCGCAGCCATTGCCATCGGGCCTGCCGGCGGAGCATTTGCCGGAGCAGTATTCGGCCTGACCAGTTTTTTGCAGTGCATCGGTGTAGGCGGTTCCAGCGCCATGGGCGTCATGCTCTTTAACATCAGCCCGTTTTTTGCATTTATCCAGCGTTTTATCCCCCGCCTTCTGGACGGATTTCTGCTGGGCTATATTTTTCGGTTTGCAAGAAAAAAAGGGAACATATCCGCAGCATGTGCTATTACCGGTTTCTTCTCCGCTTTTCTGAACACCGCATTCTTTATGACCTTACTGGTGGTGCTGTTCGGGAATACGGAATACATCCAGGGACTGATGGGCGGAAAAAATATTCTGGTATTTATCTGTACATTTGTAGGCATCAATGCGGTGTGCGAAATGATCTCATCCACACTGATTACCGGCGCAGTAGGCTTCGCGCTGTACAAAGCCGGACTGGTTGCTGCCCCAGAGAAAAAATAACCAAACTCCAGCAAAGGGGATTTACAAATATGATTTTAGCAATTGACATCGGAAACACCAATATTGTCCTGGGCTGTATCCAGGAAAATAAAATATTATTCACGGAACGGCTCTCCACCGATCATGCCAAAACGGACCTGGAACATGCCATTTCCATTAAAATTGTGCTGGAACTGCACAATATTAACCCGCGTGAGGTAACGGGAGCCATTATTGGTTCCGTGGTTCCGCCCATTACTGCTCTGATCCGGGATGCTCTGTATAAGATTACCGGCTGCCCTGCCATAGTGGTCGGCCCCGGTGTGAAGACCGGATTAAATATCCTCATGGACAATCCTGCCCAGGTTGGAAGCGATTTGATTGTGGGGGCGGTGGCCGGCATCGCTGAATATCCGCTGCCGTTGATTCTGATTGATATGGGAACTGCTACCACAATCTGCGTGATTGATGAGAACAAAAATTATATTGGCGGTATGATTTTACCGGGACTCAGAGTTTCTCTGGATTCTCTCACCAGCCGCACTTCACAGCTTCCGAAGATCAGTCTGGAACCCCCGAAGCGCCTGATTGGAAAAAATACCATTGAATGCATGAAAAGCGGTATCCTCTATGGCAATGCTTCCTGTATTGATGGCATGATCAGCCGGATTGAAGAAGATCTTGGGCAGTCTGCCACTGCAGTAGCTACCGGCGGCTTGGCCGCTGCCATTGTTCCCCTCTGCAGGCATAACATCATTCTGGATGATGAACTGCTGTTAAAGGGACTGCTGCTGATTTATAAGAAGAATATATAAAACATATGGGTTCGGGAAACAAAAGAGGCAGTGTCTTTTTTGTTTCCCGAAGCGTGTATGAAAACAAAAATTCAAAATAAGGAAGGATAAAATTATGATAACTGAAAGACTGGCTGCCCTGCGCCGCCTTATGAAAGAACATCATATCGATGCTTATCTTGTTCCAACCGACGATTTCCACTGTTCTGAATATGTGGGAGATCATTTTAAATGCCGGGAATTTATCACCGGTTTTACCGGTTCCGCCGGCACTGCCATCATTCTGCAGGATCAGGCAGGTCTCTGGACCGATGGCCGCTACTTTCTTCAGGCTGCCAGCCAGTTGGAGGGCAGCACCATCACCCTTTACAAATCCGGCGAAGAGGGCGTGCCTGCCACAGATGAATTTCTTCAGTCTCACCTGAAATCCGGCCAGTGTCTTGGCTTTGACGGCCGCACCATGACCGCAAAAGAAGGGCTGGCCCTGGAGGAATTGATGAAAAAACAGCAGGTATCCATTTCCTGCCAGTTGGATCTGATCGATGAGATCTGGACGGACCGGCCTGCCCTCTCCGCCGAACCTGCCTGGACACTGGAGCTTAAGTATGCCGGAAAACCAAGAAATGAAAAGATATCTCAGATCCGCAAAGCGATGGCTGAGAAGAAAGCAGATTATTTTCTGCTTACCTCTCTGGATGATATCGCATGGCTGTTAAATTTGCGGGGCAATGATGTGTCCTGCAATCCGGTAGTACTTTCCTACCTTGCCATGACCCAGAGCCAGGTTCTGCTCTTTGCACAGGAAGCTGCCGTTTCACCAAAGCTCCAGTCTGAGCTGAAAAAAGACGGCATTGCTTTACAGCCTTATGATGGTATCTATGCTTACGCAGCCGGCATTCCCCAGGGAAAAACCGTCTGGATGGACTGCTCTTCTGCCAACTATACGCTGAAAAGAGCTCTGTCCGGTCAGACCGTACTTTTCAATGAGACTAATCCAACCCAACTGCCAAAGGCCATCAAAAACTCCGTAGAAATGGCAAATGTGAAAAAAGCACATATCAAAGACGGGGTTGCTCTAACCCGCTTTATTTACTGGCTGAAGCAAAATATTGGGAAAACGGAAATCACAGAGCTGTCTGCGTCTGCAAAGCTGGAAGCCTTCCGGGCAGAGGGGGAAAACTACCAGGGCCCAAGCTTTGATCCTATTCTTTCTTACGGTACTCATGCGGCTATCGTCCACTACAGCGCCACGCCCGAAACGGATATTCCGCTAAAACCTCATGGTCTGCTGCTGGCGGACACCGGCGGTCAGTATCTGGAAGGAACCACCGATGTCACCCGTACCATTGTGCTGGGCGAAACCACTGACAAGGAAAAGGAATTTTTCACCCGCGTCCTGCGCGGCAATCTGAATCTGGCCGCTGCCAAATTCCTCTACGGCTGCAATGGCAGAAATCTGGACTATCTGGCACGCGAACCTTTATGGGAGGTGGGCGAAGATTATAATCACGGAACCGGACACGGTGTAGGCTATCTGCTGAATGTCCATGAAGGCCCTCAGGGCTTCCGCTGGAAATCCCTTCCCAACCGCAATGAAGTGGCTGTATTTGAAGAAGGAATGCTTACCTCGGATGAGCCCGGTTTTTATCTGGAAGGGGAATTCGGTATTCGCCACGAAAACCTGATGCTCTGCAAAAAAGCGGAGAAAAGACCATGTGGACAGTTTATGGAATTTGACACCCTTACTCTGGTTCCTTTTGACCTGGAAGCCGTACTTGCGGATCAGATGTCAGAAAAAGAACGGGCACTGCTGAATCAGTATCACAAGACGGTATTTGAAAAAATCTCTCCGTATCTGCCAGAGGAAGAGAAGGCATGGCTGAGAGAAGCAACGAGAGAAATCTAAACAGAAGACGCACACCAGCCAGAGTGCAGCGCGCGCCTTAGAGAAATTGTGCTTTCATAGAGACTTGCCCATAAGGCGTGAAAGCACAATTTTTTTAAACATTCAAACAGTCTTTTTTCATATAACTGCGTATTTCCCCCGGTGTCCATTTCGGTTATTCCTGAAGCAGTTTCCTTGCATTCAGTCATCCCATTCCATCACCGCTCCCAATCCCCATAACACACTGCAGACTGCTTCCTGTGCATTGATCTGCTGAGGATAAAAATAGTAATCCTCTTCTTTATTCTGTACACACAGCCCATTACAGCAGGAAATAATATCATAATGACCTGTTTCCATATTGGGAACCATTTTCGTGTGAAGTCCTTTCGCTGCCAGCCGGACGTTTTCCTCAAATTCTTCTTTCGTAATCACTCCCAGTCGGATTCCATTCGCCATGGCATATAAAAACATTCCGCTTCCGGAAGTTTCACACCAGTTGCGGCCATCGTCCGGTTTGTCCACCACCTGATACCACAGTCCAGTTTCCGGATTCTGATATTTTTTCAGACCATACAGCAGTTCACGAAGATAGCGTTCCGGCACTTTTCTCAACTGCATACTCTCTGGAATGGTCTTTAATAATTCTACGAGGATCAAGGCATACCATCCCAGCCCTTCACTCCACACGCTGGTGGAGCGGCCATCCGGACCGGCCCATGGCGGCTTATTGTTTCCGCTGCAATTATCTTTACCATAATTCTCTTTACCATAATTCTCTTTACCGTAATTCTCTTTGCCGTAATCCACTTCGCTGTAAGCGTGTACCAGTAATCCGTCATGTACATGACAATACCGGTAAATCAACTGAAGCTGCCCCACTGCCTCTTCATAGCACTCCGGTTTCTGAAAGGCTTTTCCATAGGCGCAGTAAAACATTTGTCCCATAAATACGCCGTCCACCCACATCTGCCCCGGGTACCTGATCCTGTCATGCAGGAAGCCGCCCTCTCTTGTCCTGGGGTAATCCAAAAAAGAAGCACAGATCTGATGGCATGCCTTTGCGAATCTTTCTTCCTTCGTCTGCTCATACAGCCATACCAGAACCGCTCCCGGCATCATATCATCCATACTGCAGCCCGTAAAACCATTCACAGTTCCATCCTCGGTCACATGTGTGTTTCCATAATCGTAAATGTAGTCATAATATTTTTTATTTTTTGTGATTTTATATAAATGAGCCATCCCCATCAGCAAATATCCCTGCGGGTAACTCCAGGATTTATACGGGTACTGATCTGCCGACGGATACCTTTTTATAAGGTCCTCGGCCAGACGAAGGCCCATTTTCTCAGCCATCTCACTCATTTTTCTTCACCCTTTCACGGCTCCGGCCACAATTCCTTTCACAATAAATTTCTGCAGAAACAGATACAGCAGGAACATTGGAATAATGGACAGCAGGCACGCTGCCGAAGCCAAATTCAGATAGGAAATCTGCTGGCCGATAAACGACTGCTGCGCCACCGGAAGAGTCCGGACCGAATCCTTCATGATTACCACCAGCGCAATCTGATAGTCGTTCCAGATGCCCAGAGCGGACAGCACCACCACGGTCATTGTCACCGGCTTTAACAGTGGAAATACAATTTTCCAAAAGGAAGAAAAAACTCCGCAGCCATCAATTCTGGCAGCCTCCTCCAGTTCAATGGGAACCGTTTTAATGAAGCCGCAGTATAAAAATATAGCAAATCCCATTTGAAATCCTACGGAAACCAGTATGTAAGCAAAAAGAGTATTCAGTATTCCAAGCTTTACGAGATTTTTATACAGCGGAAACATGACCGTCTGAAACGGGAGCATGATCGCTGCCAGAAAGACGTACTGCCATGCTGCATAAAAAAAGCTGCTGCCTTTTCGGATAATAACATACGCTGCCATACTGCAGATCAAAACGAGAAGGATAACTCCCACCGTCGTGCTGATCAAAGAATTCTTAAATGCCGAAAAGAACTTTGATTTCTCAATGGCTTCTGAAAAATTATCCAGATAAAGCTGATCCGGAAAAGCCAGCGGAGATTTCAGCATAGTAGCTTCCCTCGGCTTGAAGGCATAAATAATCAGGATGTAGAATGGTGCAGCAAATAACAGTGTCACCGCCCAGAGCAGTGCAGTAATAAAATACTGTTTTCCTTTCTTGCGTCTGCTCATAATTGCACCTCTCTTCTGCGGAGCAGTCTGGTCGTTATGCCTGTAATCAGAACTACCATGATGAGCATGACGATCGCTGCCATTTGTCCGTATCCGGCCCTGTTATTCGCAAAAAAATGATTATATACAAAGATTGCAACTGTCTCGCTGGCTTTTCCAGGCCCTCCATTGGTTGCTACACTGGGGTAGTCAAATATCTTCAGTCCATATCCCAGCCACAATGTAACGCAGGTGGTAAAAGCGGGCGCAAGAAGCGGAAATGTCACATTCCAGAAAGTCTGCACTGCATTTGCCCCATCAATCCGGGCTGCTTCCTTCAATTCCTCCGGCACGGACTGGATGCCTGCATTATAAATCACCATGGCCAGTCCCGTGTCCCTCCAGATACACATAAGCGCGATCCCCGGAATAACCAGTGTGGTGCTGGTGAGAGGGCTTGCCAGTCCAAAGTTTACCGGAAATATATCACTGTAAATTCTTCCCCAGACAAAAGCAGCAATTACAAGGCTGGTAATGATTGGAAGAAACATCACGCTCCGCAAGAATCGTTTTCCCCAGACCTTGCTGTCCAGCCCCACCGTAATCGCCAATGCCAGCAAATTAACACCCACACAGGTAATTACGGTATACCACAGCGTATTTTTCACCGCATTTCTGGTCTGACTATCCTCCACCAGATATTTTAAATTTGTTAATCCGATAAAGTTGGAATCCTTGGAAAGGCCGTTCCAGTCTGTAAATGCGATCCCGATTCCCTGGAGAAACGGAACAGCCACCACCAGGCAGAAAATAAACATTGCCGGGGCCAGAAAAGAAAACCATGCGATCTGCTGCCTGCGCTTATATTTTTTCATCTCATCACTCTCCCCTTTGAACATTATGAGGTGGCTGCGGAGCGGATGGAGCCCTGCCAACCACCTTTTCTCATATTTCGCCTGACATTATCTCAGCAGGAACGCCGAAGCGTTCCTGTCTTTGATCCTGCCTGCTCAATTTAAATTTCAGCCTCCGGTTGCACGGATGTTTTCAAACGACTGCTGCCATGCTTCTACCACTTCCTCCGGTGACTGACCGGAAATTCGTCCTTCGATATAAATCTTCACAAAATCCTGATAATACTGCCCTGTCATTCCCGGATTTTTCTCAAAGAAATAGGCATGTTCGTCCATCACCTGGCTGAATATAGCCTGCAGCGGATCCGGATTGTCCGCGGACACACCTGAAATAGCACTGATACAGCCGCTGGCATTACTCCAGATTTTTCCCGCTTCTTCTGTCAGGCAGAATTCTGCAAACAGCATTGCTTCTTCCATATGCTTACTGCCTTCTGATACCATAAATGCATCATCCGCATTGCATGGCATATAGTTTTTCGTCACATCATCACTCCAAGGATAATAGGTAAAGCCAAATTCATCCGTATTCCCTGCTGCTTCCTGAGCGATGCGAATGTCCGAGATTGCCCAGGTTCCCTGAAGCATCATCGCTGCATCTCCGCGTCCGAACTGCGCATACTGATCTGATGCCTGCTGGCTGGCAGCCTTTTCATCTACCAGTGCGTAATCTCTGACCAACTGCTGTCCATGGGTAATAATATCAATAAATTCCGGATAATCTGTAAAGCTCTTTTCGCCGCTGACCAGATTTTGGCACAGATTTGGTTCCTGTACCATCAGCCCTGCCCAGGTCTGTCCTTCCAGCACAATATTTTCCGTCCATGATTCTGCATAACCGGAAGCCAGTGGCGTCATCCCTGCATCCTTGATTTTCTGCAGTGCGGACAGCACTCCAGATATGGTCTCCAATTCGCTTTCCTCCACGCCGGCCTCCTGCAGCATATTTTTATTGTAATAGAAGCCGTATCCGCCCCGATCCAGCGGTATTCCGTAGATATTTCCATTCATGGAAATGGATTCAATGCATTCCGCGTCTATGGTATCTGGAAATACCTCCGGATCGATTGCTTTGATCAGACCTGCTTCGATCACCTCCGGCACCTCAAATGGCCGGTAATTAATCAGATCCGGAGCATTATCCGCAGCTACTCTCTGTTTGTACTGATTCACAAAATCATCTCTGGACAGAAATTCTACCTCCACCTTAATATTGGGATACTTTGCTGTAAACGCTTCTGCCAATGCAAGCAGGCCATCCTTCTTTCCCTGCTCTCCCATGTGATGAAGAAAAGTGAGTGTTACCTCTTCCGATGATTTTGTCTTTACCTGTTCTGCCATAGCACTCACTGCAGACGATCCCAATACCATTGCTGCAGACAGTCCGATAGCGGTCCATGCCTTACCTCGTTTTCTAAACATATTAAAACCTCCCTCTTTGTTATTTTGTAAGTACATTATAACAAATACAAGGGAGGCATTCTATGAGACAAATCAAGCATTTTATTAGCTATTTTGATATTCTTTCGGTGACTTTCCAGTTATCTTTTTGAACAGTTGGTAAAAGTATGCATAATTGTCGATACCGACTATATTTGATATTTCATAAATCTTATACTTCCCTTCTTTCAGCAGTTCCAGCGACTTTTCTATTTTAAATTCATTATTAATATCCACAAAATTTTTTCCGGTTTCTTTTTTCAGCAGACGGCTCAAATGAGCTGCGCTCAGTCCCACATAATCAGCCAGCTCTCCAAGACTGAGTTTTTTGTCACTGTTTTCCTTCATATAGGCCAGGGCCCTGCGCACCGAACAGTTCTTCTGCTTTTCAATCTCAATTTTAGAAAAATGATTTTCCGCCTTTTCTCTCTGTTCTTCCGCCGCAGCTTCTTCCTCTGCAATTCCGAAGGTCCGTTTGACTGCCTCTGCCAGCTCTTCATTATCAATGGGCTTTAAAATCAGATCAATAACTCCGATCCGAAGTGCGCTTCTGGCATATTCAAATTCATTAAACCCGGTAATTACAATTCCTTTTGTCTGCGGCTTTTTCCTGCGCAGCTCCTCCAAAATCTCCAGTCCTGTAATTTCCGGCATTTTAATATCCGTAATCACAAGATCCACCGGATTTTTCAGGCAATAACTTCTGCCTTCCTCCGCATGGGGAAATACGCCCGCCACACGGCAGTCCAGTAAAGCCCAGTCTATTGTCTTTTCCAAAGAAGCAAGAATTAAAGGATTATCATCGATCAATACAACCTGTTTCATCTTTCTCCTCCTGGGACATCAGCCAGTTGATTTTCGTCTCTGCCGGCAGGTATGACTACCGTAAACGTAGTTCCATGTCCAAGACTGCTCTCCACAAATACTCCATAAGGCTCTCCGTAGCAGATCTGAATCCGCTTCTTCACGCTCTGAATTCCATAATGAATTACTTTCTCCTCCTGAGGGATCCGGTCCAGTTTTTCCATGGTTTCTTCGTCCATTCCAGCGCCGTTATCGGATACCCGGATCACAAGGCAGTCTCTTTGAAAGCGCTCTTCCCTGCTGACTCCTACCACAATTACCGCATCGTCCTTCATATGCTCTATTCCATGAATGATCGCATTTTCAGCCAAAGGCTGCAGCAGCAGAGCCGGTATTTCGTATTCCTCCAGCCCTTCCTCAAAATCATAAAATACCTCCAGACGGTCTTTCATGATAGATTTCTGAATATCCAAATAAGCCTCTACATACTGCAGCTCCATTTTCAGCGGAATGAGCCTTGTTCCCGGCTGTATTGCCGCACGCATCAGCCGCCCGAGCCTGGTGCAGAGCTGTGAGATCTCACTCTGTCCGGTCAGTTTTGCCCTGGCGTTGATCGTCTCCATCGCATTATAAATAAAATGAGGATTGACCATTGCCTGCAGTTCCATAAATTCTGCCTGCAAGGCCCGGTACTGTGCCTGCTCCGCCAGAAGCATCTGCTGTGCAAGCTGCTGTACCACTCCCTGCAGATCATCCACCATCTGATTATAGGTTCTTGTAATTTCCCCGATTTCATCCCTGGGAAACGGCGGCAGTACTTTCTGCCATTTTCCTGTTTTCATCTGCTGCATGTGCCGGATCAGATATCTGATTTCTTTTGTAATTCCTCTGGAAATTCCTGTAGCGCACAGCAGCGCTGCAAGAATGGCTATGATACAAATGGTAAGAATCGCGCTTTTTACCTTCTGTGCCTGCCCCAGCACCTCCTCCTCTGACACCAGGTACATGATTTTCTATTTTTCATCTTCTGTGCCCTTGCACTGAAAAACATATTTACTGTTCCTGATTTCCACCAGTTTTGCCTCCGGCTGGACTCTTTCGCCCAGCTTCAGCAGAGCATTCCCGTCCGGCAGGCCCTCCAGGCTGCCAAAAACCGGAGTTTTCTCCTGCCCGAAAATGATCAGGTGACCGTTCTGACTCGTCTCCAGTTTTTCAAACTGATTCTGGATCAGACTCCGTTCAATCCCCACTGCCACCATTCCCACATAACGCAGTGTGGAAACGTCATAAATATGGCGCATCAAATACACGATTCCATCTTCCTCCGGAACAGTGAACCATTCCGCTCTCGTTCCCTCGGGAAGCGCTGTTTCTACTGATGTCATATAGGCTTTTACCGACTCAAGGCCGCCCCGGAAGCTCTGGGACTGGTAATTATAATAGTAAAAATCATCCTTTTCATCCATCAGATACAGATCCAGAACCGGCGAAGCCGTCGTGTTGCGGGTATTTACAAAGCTGGAAAGCATTCCCCTTTTATGATACTCCAGACTGTTTCCATCATTAAAATATTCCCCAAATAAATCCCACTGCTGAACCGTATTGTAAATACTGTCCTCAAACTCCTTTGTCCTGGTACTCAGATTGACCGCAATCTGCTCTACCAGCATAGCAGTATACGCACTTGTGGAGTTCACAAGCGTCTGATAATACATGGTATTTAACACAATTCCCGTAGCTGAAATACCCATCAGCAGAAGCAGTGCGCAGGCCAGCAATATCTTTTTCCCTATTGTCATTTTCTTTTTCCTTTTTACCTGTCGGGAATATCATCTTAAAACCAGTATATCCGCAAGACAGCAAAAATCAAAGTCCATAATCAGTACCGACTAAGCCGGTACTGATTGCTGCGGTGCTATATTGCCTCTTGGATTCTAAAATTCTACTCCTGAGTCTTTCCATTTTCCTTCCTGTATTGGCAGATTGCCTCCGGTGTCCATTCCGGATGTTCCTGAAGCAGTTTACATATAGACTCCACATACTCCTCTGTCTCTTCTACATGCTCTGCAATTGTCTGCACCGAAAGGCCTTTCTCCATCTTCTTTTTTATCTGTTCGATTAATTTCTCCCCGCGCCCTTCTTCTCTTCCTTCTTCGCGCCCTTCTTCCCTCTCATATATTTTTTCTTCCCATGCCTGCATATACTTCACCCCGATTTCTTCACTGGATTTAACTTGCCGTACACGTTCATGGATTTTCTTGATCCGCTCACTTTTGGAATTTGCTGCCGCCTGATCGGTTGACTGCTCCACATACTTTAAGAATTCCACCAGCTCTTCACTGACATCCTCCGGATTCTTTCCTTTTGTATTCAGAAAAATCCGCTTCGTTCCATCCTCTAACTGAAGTCCTGGAGCTTCTTTGCACACCGGTTGGAAAGTATACTGATACTTCCCATAGCCAAACAGGTCATACGGTGTAATCATGATAATGCAGGAGTCCTTAAGCTGATTGTAATTAACTGTCCCGGCAGGCAGCAATCCGGAATCAATCAATGCCTGATAAAATCTGGACCGTTTCAGCAGATCTGTCTTTCTGGTTTTCTGCATTTCTGTGTTATACACTGTCTCATCTGCATCCATGGCGAATACATCAAGGCGTACTGCTTTCAGATACTGCGATGTCTGGAGCTGCTTTTCCACCTCATTCTCCATCAGCAATTGAACTGGGCTATTCATAATGATCTCCAATACGGCCTGGTGTACCTCAGGATCTTCCATCACCTCATCAAATAAAAAGCGGTCAATTAAATCCAATTCCTGTAATAATACCATAGGTTCTCCTTCCCTATGCACAGCTTAGCCTACACAAGGAAAAAAGAAATACCACGTTTCCTTTAGTATAACGGACTGCGCATTTTTTGTAAATAAATGAGTGAATTGTTTTGGCAGAAATGCCAGAGTAAAGATTTTCCAAATCTGAATTAGAAAGTGAAAAAATAAAATTCTATGTAGATTTATAAAGCAGCTTCTCTTTCGTTTAACACAAAAAACTTCTGGTTTTTGCAGATGCACTAAGCACCGCTGCGCCAGAAGCTTTTTATCTACTGGCGCAGACTGCTATAGATTGGCAGATTCAACCTGAAACCCGTTTTCTTCAAAGTAACTCTTACAAAGAGCTTTTTAAATTTAGATCCTACAGTTCTACTCCTGAGTCTTCCCATTTCCCTTCCTGTATTTGCAGATTTCCTCCGGTGTCCACTCCGGATGTTCCTGAAGCAGTTTACATATAGACTCCACATACTCCGCTGCCTCTTCTATATGCTCTGCAATCGTCTGCACTGAAAGGCCTTTTTCCATCTTCTTTTTTATCTGTTCGATTAATTTTTCCCCGCGCCCCTCTTCTCTTCCTTCTTCTCTTCCCTCTTCGCGCCCTTCTTCTCTCTCATATATTTTTTCTTCCCATGCCTGCATATACTTCACCCCGATTTCTTCACTGGATTTGACTTGCCGTACACGTTCATGGATTTTCTTGATCCGCTCACTTTTGGAATTTGCTGCCACCTGATCGGTTGACTGCTCCACATACTTTAAGAATTCCACCAGTTCTTCACTGTCTTCAAAGTAACTCTTACAAAGAGCTTTTTAAATTTGGATCCTGCAGTTCTACTCCTGAGTCTTCCCATTTTCCTTCCTATATTTGCAGATTTCCTCTGGTGTCCACTCCGGATGTTCCTGAAGCAGTTTGCATATAGACTCCACATACTCCGCTGCCTCTTCTACATGCTCTGCAATCGTCTGCACTGAAAGGCCTTTTTCCATCTTCTTTTTTATCTGTTCGATTAATTTCTCCCCACGCCCCTCTTCTCTTCCTTCTTCCCTTCCTTCTTCCCTTCCTTCTACTCTTCCTTCTTCTCTTCCTTCTTCTCTTCCTTCTACTCTTCCCTCTTCGCGCCCTTCTTCCCTCTCATATATTTTTTCTTCCCATGCCTGCATATACTTCACCCCGATTTCTTCACTGGATTTGACTTGCCGTACACGTTCATGGATTTTTTTGATCCGCTCACTTTTGGACTTTGCTGCCGCCTGATCGGTTGACTGCTCCACATACTTTAAGAATTCCACCAGTTCTTCACTGACATCCTCCGGATTCTTTCCTTTTGTATTCAGAAAAATCCGCTTCGTTCCATCCTCTAACTGAAGTCCTGGAGCTTCTTTGCACACCGGTTGGAAAGTATACCGATACTTGCCATAGCCAAACAGATCATACGGTGTAATCATGATAATGCAGGAGTCCTTAAGCCGATTGTAATTAACTGTCCCGGCAGGCAGCAATCCCGAATCAATCAATGCCTGATAAAATCTGGACCGTTTCAGCAGATCTGTCTTTCTGGTTTTCTGCATTTCTGTGTTATACACTGTCTCATCTGCATCCATGGCGAATACATCAAGGCGCACTGCTTTCAGATACTGCGATGTCTGGAGCTGCTTTTCCACCTCATTCTCCATCAGCAATTGAATTGGGCTATTCATGATAATCTCCAACACGGCCTGATGTACCTCTGGGTCCTCCATCACCTCATCAAACAAAAAGCGGTCAATTAAATCCAATTCCTGTAATAATACCATAGGCTCTCCTTCCCTATGCACAGCTTAGCCTACACAAGGAAAAAAGAAATACTACGTTTCCTTTAGTATAACGGACTGCGCATTCTTTGTAAATAAATGAGTGAATTGTTTTGGCAGATTGTTTTGGCAGAAATGCCGGAGTAAAGCTTCTGTTCTTCGCTAAGTGAGGACCCCGGACAGACGGCAGTCTCCGAATAGTGTCTGTACTGTACGGAGCAGCACCCATCCATGATATGCTGCCTGCCCTGCTGCGTACTCAAAACTCAGTGAGAGAGTGACATGCGCCTCGCAGCAAGAACGCAGAGGCATTCTTGAAAATGAGCGGCAGCATGTTATATAGAACTTTCAAATTTGAATTGATTTTTTAATCCTATCATATATTCTCATTCTTTTCAAGATGTATTTCATCCAATGTGTTGTCTTTTGTGTATAAATTTGATTACTCGCATGTGAATTTGATTACTCAAGTGTGAATTTGACTACTCAAGTGTGAATTTGACTGCTCAAGTGTAAATTTAACTGCTCAAGTGTGAATTTGGCTACTCAAGTGTAAATTTAATTACTCACATGTAAATTTGGCTACTCAAGTGTAAATTTGACTGCTCAAGTGTGAATTTGATTACTCAAGTGTGCTTCTCATATCAAAAAAACCATTTTTTCGGCAGTACGACGTTTGTTCCGCGCGCGGCAGCGCATCTGTGCCCGAAATACTTTTCAATTATAAGCCATCTTTTTATGATAGAAAAAAATCCCGCCGCTACAGCCCTCCATATGGCAAAGCCATATGACAGCTTGTAACTGCGGGATCTTACATTATTTTCCTGCTATTATTTTCCTACTATTCTTTAACTGCTTTTTATCTGCTCTTTCTTTCCTCTTTTTTCTTTCCTCTTTTTTCTTTCCTCTTTTTTCTTTTCTCTTCTTTCTTTTCTCTTTTTTCTTTCTTTTCTCTTTTTTCTTTCCTCTTCGTTTTTGCCGCCGGCACTCCGGTCCTTCAAAACAGTTCTTTTTCAAATCTGCCAGCTTCCTGCCTATTTCTTCCTATTTCTTCCTATTTCTTCCTATTTCTGCTCTTCCACTTCGATCTTGCGGATTTCCTTCGTCCGGATTTCTTTTGTGATTGCATCGATGAATCCTCCGATTTCTTTCTGGCCTTCATCTCCCAGGAAACGGCTTCTGACGGATACTTTTCCTTCCGCCTCTTCCTTTTCTCCCACAATCAGCATATAAGGGATCTTTGCCATTCTGGCTTCTCTGATCTTGTAGCCGATCTTTTCAGATCTGGTATCTACGGTGCTGAGAACACCGTTTGCTTTTAATTCTTTCTGAACCTTATCTGCATAATCCATGTATTTATCAGAAATCGGCAGTACACGTACCTGCTCGGGGCACAGCCAGGTCGGGAACTGGCCTGCATATTTCTCAATCAGCCATGCCAGTGTTCTCTCATAACAGCCAAGAGAAGTTCTGTGAATGATATACGGACGGACTTTATCGCCGTTCTGATCGATATAATACATATCGAACTGCTCTGCCAGCAGGGCATCCCACTGAACGGTGATCATGGTATCTTCCTTGCCATATACGTTCTTTGCGTTGATATCTACCTTCGGACCATAGAATGCGGCTTCACCCACATCCTCTACGAACGGAACTTCCAGTTCCGTCAGGATCTGGCGGATATGAGCCTCGGTCTGATGCCATGTTGCAGCATCTCCGATATATTTTGCTGTATTATCCGGATCCCATTTGGACAGATGATAGGTTACATCATCCTGTAGTCCAAGGGTCGTCAGCGTCTGTTTTGCCAGAGCCAGACAGTCTTTGAATTCCTTTACCATCTGATCGGGACGAACGATCAGATGACCTTCGGAAATCGTAAACTGGCGGACACGGGTCAGGCCGTGCATCTCACCGGAATCTTCGTTACGGAACAGGGTAGAAGTCTCGCTGTAACGCAGCGGCAGATCACGGTAGGATTTCTGGCTTGCTTTGTATACATAATACTGGAATGGGCAGGTCATCGGACGAAGTGCAAATACCTCTTTGTCCTTTTCCTCATCTCCCAGCACAAACATGCCGTCTTTGTAATGATCCCAATGGCCGGAAATCTTGTACAGATCGCTCTTTGCCATCAGCGGAGTCTTGGTACGGATATAACCCCAGTTGTTATCTTCTTCATCTTCGATCCATCTTTGAAGTGTCTGGATGATCTTGGCTCCCTTGGGCATCAGCAGGGGAAGCCCCTGTCCAATCACGTCTACCGTAGTAAATAATTCCATCTCACGGCCCAGTTTATTGTGATCCCGTTTTTTAATATTCTCCAGATATTCCAGATACTCAGCCAGTTCTTCTTTCGTCGCAAATGCACTGCCGTAAATTCTCTGGAGCATCGCCTTGTTGGAATCTCCTCTCCAGTAAGCACCGGAAGAAGCAGTCAGTTTAAATGCTTTGATGCCCTTGGTGCTCATCAGATGAGGGCCTGCACACAGATCTGTGAATTCTCCCTGATTGTAAAAAGAAATCTCCGCATCTTCCGGAAGATCCCGGATCAGTTCTACTTTGTAAGGCTCACCCTTTTCTTCCATGAATTTGATGGCTTCTGCTCTTGGCAAAGTGTAGCGCTCCAGCTTTGCGCCTTTTTTGATAATCTTTTTCATCTCTTTTTCGATTTTATCCAGATCTTCTCTGGAAAATGGCTCTGCCTCAAAATCGTAATAGTAGCCGGTATCGATGGACGGTCCAATTGCAAGCTTCACATTCGGGAACAGGTTTTTCACTGCTTCTGCCAGTACATGGGAACAGGTATGACGAACTACCCGAAGTCCTTTTTCATCCTTTGCAGTCAGGATATTCAGATTACAGTCTTTGTCGATCACGGTGCGCAGATCTACTGTCTGTCCGTCCACCTCACCTGCGCAGGCCATTCTTGCCAGACCTTCACTGATATCAAATGCAATATCAATGACAGATTTGCTTTCTGCATATTCTTTTACAGAACCATCTTTTAAAGTAATTTTCATTTTCATTCTCCTCCATGCCTATTTACGGAAAGCGTTCGCTCTCTGTGCTATACTCTTTGCTGTTGTCTGTGATATACCGCGTATTCAGTTTTGTATCACCTGTTATAAAAAATCGTAACTGTTCAGTATCAGTTACATTCATTCCTCATAACGCAAAAAAACCCTGAACAACGAAATCAATCATTGTTCAGGGACGATATACAAAAATACCGCGGTCCCACCCTGCTTGCATGTAGTACCACTTCATTAGACGAATAACGGTGTCTGCCGGACTTTATTAGAGCCGCTCCAGGGTGGTCTTCAAACAATTCTCCCATAGAATGCTTGCACCCTGTGCATTCCTCTCTGAATGGTTTCCTCGTTTTACTCTTCCTGTCATTGTGTTGTCGATATCACAGATTTAACTTGAGTATAACATTCTTTTTTGAGTTGTCAACCCCAGCGGGCAGAATTTTTTTCAGGATCATCTGCTATTCGCAGCGAAAAGCAACGGCGGGATGTGCGCCGCAAATAGCAGCCGGGTGCCGGATTTCTACGGAATCAGGACCTCCTTGCCAGCCTTCGGCTTCACTGCCGCGATCCCCGGAAATTCCTCCATCATTTTTTTCTTCAGCAGTCTGGTGTCCACATTCCGGGAAATAGGCGGAAAAGCATCGTCAAAGTGAGACAGCAGAATACGCTTTGGTTTTAACTGGCGGATGATATCCAGCGCTGCCCTCTCCAGATCGCTGTTTCCCTGAAACGGCAGAATGAGAAGATCCATTCCCGACGGGTAGGCCACATGCTCTGCCAGGCTCAGACTCCCCAGCAAAAATACGCTTTTGCCCTCTGCCTTCACTTCGTAGGCCACCGTCTCACCGCCTTCCTGAAATCTGCGGTTCGCATAAATGAGAAACGGCACATTGCGCCAGTATTTCAGCATCCGTTTCAGACTCAATGTTTTGCAAAACAACCTTCGGTCAAAATGGATGTGCTTTGCCTGATACGCTTTTACAGACACACCTCCGATGTGCAGAGCATCCCCAGGACGGATCTCTGCCACATTGCTGGTGTCTTCCATAAAGTCCGCCAGAGTACGGGCAGGACAGGCCGTACAAAATACGGTGGCATCTCCCTGCTCCAGAATTTCCGGCAGATAAAACAGGTGGTCAAAATGACCATGAGTGATAAAAATGGTTTCTTCGGGCAGAAAATCTTCCAGTACATTCGGATGCGCCCCTCCGATCAATTGAACAAACGGATCAAATAATATCCGCTCGCCTGCTGCCTCTATTATAATGGACGCAGTGCCTTTCCATGTAATTTTCATCTGTAATTTCCTTCTTTCTGTTCATCATAGCCCCAGATCACCTTTATTCACTGCAGTTAATATTCATTTCCAAATTTTTCATCGTCTTAAATTCCTTTTTTACCATAACAGCGGCCACTGCAAATGCCATAAAGTCCGCCACCGGGCCTGCATAGAGTATTCCGTCTATACCCAGCCACGCTGAAAATGCAAACAGCAGGGGAAGCAGAAAAATAATCTGCCTGGTCAGCGACAAAAACATGCCCTTGTAAGCTTTTCCGATGGAGGTAAAAAAGGAAGAGGTCAGCGGCTGCATAAAATTAATAATAGTTCCGGCAAGAAATACCCGGAAATAACTGATACCAAACTGATAGTAGCTCTCGCTTCCATCTCCGAACAGGCCCAGTAACTGTCTCGGGAAGATCTGGAAGATCAGAAATGCACCCAGGGCACAGGCCATTCCCGTCTTCATTGCCAGTGCATAGGTATCCCGCACCCTGCGATAATTTCTTGCTCCGTAATTGTAGCCTTCGATCGGCTGGGTTCCCTGAGAAATACCAATGATAATGGAGAAAAACAGTTGATTTACCTTTGTCACAATGCCTGCGCAGGCGATGGGAATCGCTTCTCCATACGCGGACAGCGCCCCATAATATTTCAGCAGATTATTTAATGCGATCTGCACCACCATCATCGCAAGCTGGTTGAAGCAGGATGCAGCTCCCAGGGAAATAATGCGCCCAAGACAGGATTTCTGCAGCATAAAATGCTTTCTGGTCAGCTTCATGGTTTTAAAATGCATCAGATAGCGGATAACCAGTATTCCGGAAAATATCTGGCCGATGATGGTAGCAATGGCTGCGCCCTTCATTCCCCAGCCAAATCCCATGACAAAAATTGCATCCAGTATCGTATTGATCACGGCTCCTGACAGATTGCAGATCATGGTCATGCGCGGGCTGCCATCCGCCCGGATCAGATTCCCGCCTCCGATAGTGATAATCAGAAACGGAAAGCCAATGGCGGTAATCATCACATATTCTTTTGCATAGGGAAGAACCTCTGCCGGTGATCCAAAAGCCTGCAGCATGGGAGCGAGGAACACTTCTGTCAAAATGCACAGCAGTGTACCGCTTCCCAGCAGCATCACAACAGAGTTTCCGATAAAATAAGCTGCTTTCTCTTTCTGTCCTTCTCCCATGATCAGGTTAAAACAGGATGCTCCGCCGATTCCAAACATCAGTGCCAGTGCAGTGCACATCATGGACAGCGGAAAAGCGATATTCGTGGCTGCATTTCCAAGCGCCCCCACAGAATGGCCGATGAAAAACTGATCCACGATATTATAGATAGCGCTGACCAGCATTGCAATGATACTGGGGATCGCAAATTGTTTAAGTAATTTGCTGATTTTTTCTGTTGCTAAGGGTGATTCTTTTTTTCTCTGCTGTTCCATGTGATATCTATCCTTCTGTATGTTTGTCTGTGTGTGTTTGTCTGTATGTTTGTCTGTGTATTTGTCTGTGTGTTTGTCTGTGTAGCTGAACTGTGTCGGTATTTTTGAAGACTGCTATAGTATCTGTTTGTCATGTATCTGCTGTATTTTTATCTATATTTGTTCAAGGACCCCTCTGCGTTGTTGCTGCGAGGTTTGTCATGCTTCGCATGATAAAACCTCGCAACGCCTCTGCATCACGACCGCTTCCTGCGCCGCTTTTTTATCGTCTTTAGGATCATCGTTATTGTCACTCCTGTCACTGCCGCGGCCGCCGACAGTGCACCGTAAATCATCCTTCCATACTTTCCCGGCTTCTTCAAAATATCCCTGATCTCTTTGCTCGAATCCACAATTTTCCGATCATGAATTTCTCCATAATATGCAGGCACCTCGCTGACTCCATCTGAATTTTTCGGAAAGCTCTGAAGATAGAAGGCAATGGCAGACCAGGCTTTCACTTCTCTGCCTTCTTTATCCCGCACAATGTAATCCTCAAAATTTTTCACCGGAGTGCCGTTTGCTGTTTTTGGAACCAGCTTCAGGATGCCAAGGGATTTTTCCGCCACTGCGCTCAGCATCTGTCCGGTATAAAGGTCAGCCACCACGCTGTAGAGCCGGTCATTCTCCAGCTCTGTCCTGGTATCCTCCATCACCTTTGCATTCAGCCAGATATCCGTCACCCGGTCTAATAACATGCGATTGGAATTGTAGGCAAAAGACAGGCCGCTCATATATAACCGGGCCGTAATCATAAAATCAGAAATAGTTGCATCTATTTCAGCCGCCGTCCGCAGTTCCTCTCCCGTCAGATAAACCTGAATCAAAGGATAGCCCGGAATATGATCCGGACCGCTGCCCAGTGAAAAAGAATTGAATACATTCTCTGCGGTAATGTTTCCCGGCAGATAGGTTCCGCGGATAATACCGGAAGGGATCACTGCCACATCCACCATTTTCCTCCCGGCGGCCAGATGATTTAGGGTATACCGGTAGGCATCCGCCATAATATTTCCAAGGGAGTGCTCCGTATGAACCTGCTCCAGATCTGTAATCGGGCCGAATTCTATCGGATTGACCGCCAGCACCTGATCCGCAAAATATCCAAACTGCTTCAGATATTTTGCATCAATCTCGTCCCGAAATCCGTTCAGCAGCTTTCGTATCCCTGCTTCTTTTTCAATCCTCTCGTCCATGGAAACCAGCTCATATTTTTCCAGCCGCCAGCGCCCGTCCCCGGTCTGCGTCAGTGACAGGCTCCCTGTATTTCTTCCATAGGCGCCGCAGCTTACGATATATGTGCTGCCCCAGACAATGGGTTCTTCCAGCGTGGTATGGGTATGACCGCTGATAATCACGTCCAGTTCCGGCACCGCCTTTGCAAGCTGCTCATCCTCTGATAATTTCGGATCTGTCCAGGTCCCGCAATGGGACAGGCAGACGATCAGGTCCACGGCTTCGTTTTCTTTTATCCGGGATACCGTCTCTTTTACGCTCTCGATCGGATCTTTGAACGTCAGCTCACAGGTGGGGGCGCAGTCCAGCGCATCTTTGCCCAAAACCCCGGTCACCGCCACTCTTACGGTACCCTTCTGCAGAATCACATAATCGGCCAGCCCGCATTTTTCAGCCGCAGCCCGGATGGTTCCGGCTGCGGAATCTGACCTTTTTCCGGCAGGCACCGCAGCCGGACTGACCGCCTGGGCCATTGCACTGACCGCTTGGGCAGTCGTACTCCCGGCCCCGGGCTTTGCACTGACCGCTTCCGCAGTCGTAGTCCCGGCCCCGGGCTTTGCACTGACCGCTTGGGCAGTCGTACTCCCGGCCCCGGGCTTTGCGCTGGCAGCTTCCGCAGTCGTACTCCCGGCCCTGGGCTTTGCGCTGGCAGCTTCCGCAGTCGTGCTCCCGCCCCTGGGCTTTGCACTGACCGCTTCCGCAATCGTACTCCCGGCCCTGGGCTTTGCACTGGCAGCCTGGGGCTGCCGCCCCCAGTCCACATTGCAGATTACCAGCGGTGCCAGGGGATCCCCTGACGCCGCGGCCGCTTCCAGCATGTCCGCCAGCCCCTTTGATCCAAAATCAAATTCATGATTTCCCAGCGTCACCACATCGAAACCAAGCTGCCCCAGCATCCGATACTCCAGCGCCTCTGAAGAAAATACGGTATGGTACAGGGTACCCATGGAAAAATCGCCGGCATCCACCACCAGAGTATCCGGATTCTCACTGCGTCTCTCCTCCAGCAGCGTCTTCAGTCTGGCCATGCCGCCCACGTCTATTGTATTTCCCTGTTCCGTCACTTCGTAGCTGTCCAGGTACGAATGAATATCGTGCGTAAAGATGATGTCCATCGTCGTTTCCTCCTTTCAGGAACGCTTCTGCGTTCTTGCGGTGAAAGTCACTTTCCATTCAGATATAAAGATCAAAATTGACCGGCTGATAAAATAATTTCTGGCGTTCTTCCAGCACCTCTGTCCGAGCCAGAAGCCACATCAGCTTCGTTACGATAGCCTCCAGCGTCATATTGTAAGCTTCCACGATTCTCTTGTCCTGGCGGAATTGCTTCCCCACTTCATAGATATTCATATCACTGCCCTCCAGCGGAACCTGGGTGGTGACCACCACCAATTTTCCCGCATCCAGCAATTCACTGATCTTCTCCTGAAAATGCAGCTCTTCCGTATTTGGAATGCCGCCCACGCCAAAGCCTTCAATCACTACCGCATCATACTGATTTTTCAGATAATCCAGAATATCGGCCTTCAGTCCCGGGATCAGCTTCAGCACAAATACCCTCTGATTTAATTCATGGAAGCACCGCATGGATTCTGTAATCTCCGGTTCTATATAATGAATAATCCGGTTGTCTCTGATCACCGCTTTGTGAGGGAAATCCACACTGGTAAACGCATTGAAGCTTTTTGTCCTCTGCTTGCGGCTTCTGGTCCCGGCAATTACCTCTCCATTAAACACAATGCTCACTTCTGAGGCGTGGTCATCGCAGGCATAGAGAATGCTCTGGATCACATTGCTGCGGGCATCGGTGATATCCTGATCGATGGGCTTCTGGGCCCCGGTAAGCACAATGGGCTTCGGGCTGTTCTGGATCAGATAGGAAAGAGCCGCCGCCGTAAAGGACATGGTATCTGTCCCATGCAGCACAACAAAGCCGTCATAATTTTCATATTCACTGCAGATTTTTTCCGCAATGTTCAGCCAGTCGGACGGCTGCAGATTCGTGCTGTCCAGATTCATGATCTGCACTGCGTATAAATCACAAATCTGCTCTATCTGCGGTACATAATGCAGGAAATCTTCCAGGGAAATCTGAGGAGTCAGCCCTGTTTCAGAAGATTCGGATGCGATAGTTCCGCCGGTGGCAATTGCAAGTATTTTTTTCATAATAGATAAAACCTTCTTTCTGGCAAACGAAATCTCTTCCATTATACTTGTTTTGGTGGATAAACTCAATTTTATTTTGCATTCCACACCGGATAAGATTACAATTCAGCCTTGGAATGAAGACGCTTTCCGGGTTGTGGCGGAAAATCCTTTTCACAAAACATGCGCCATATATCCCTGCTTTACTCAGGTATACACAGCGCATTTCTTCTATCTCATTCTTTCTGCCCCGGCATCTTCACCGGTTCGTCCACTTATTCCTTCTGTCTCAGCATCTTCACCAGTTCGCCTGCCGACGGCAGCTTGCCTTTATACAGCGCCATCGCCTGATACAGCCTGCCTGCTGCCAGTGAGATCACCACGGAAACCACCAGCACAACCACTAGGGACGCATATGCCTCCCAGATCGGTATCTGCCCCAGCAGTACCCGGCTGGGAACCACCAGAACCGCAGAGAACGGCACCCAGTTCATCCAGAGTGAGGAATCGGTAACCGTACCAAGGCCGCCGGAGAAAATCACTGCCATGAAACTGAGCACCAGCGCCATGGTAAAGAGCAGGTTGGTGGTAGACAGTTCTTCCTGTTTGGCTGCGATTGCACCGCCAATGGCTGCCAGAGAACAGTAAAGCAGAAATCCCCCCATAATCTGCAGCACGGCCGCAATGATGCCCGGCAGAGTAAACAATCCGCTGAGGGAACCAAAGCTGTCAAAGAACTGGAGCAGTGCCATCTGCGTGTCCGGATGAATTGCCCTCACCAGCATCGTGCCTCCTGCAAATCCAGCCGCCAGCCCTACAAGCCAGGAACCAATCTGAATCACGGCCGCCAGTACATTCGCCAGCACTTTTCCAAGCACCATGCCTCCCGGCTGTACATACAGCAGAAAAGTATCCATTAGTTTAGAGGTCTTTTCCATCAGTACGCTGGCGGATACCCCCTGTCCATAGAACAGCACCAGGAAATACAGCACCATTACGTTCATGTATGGAAAAACATAAGCCATAATCTCCCGTATCTGGGCAAGGCTGTCTTCTTTTTCGTCCACCGCCTTGTGACTGGATACCTGCACCGGAGCGGTCAGCGCAGTCAGCTCCTCCGGATCCAGCCCCGTCTTCTGCATCTGCACATAGGGATAGGCACTGGTCAGAAAATCCTTCAGGCCCTGCAGATCATCCTGTGACAAATTGGAAACGGAAGGCAGTACAATGCTCAACTGCTCCGCCTCTTCACTGCTTTTCACCACAAGTACAGCGGAATTTTCCACAGAACCTGCCTGGTCATTTGCCGTTTCAAAGTCCGGACTGGCAATATAGTTAATCTCAGTATAGCCTTCTCTGCCGATTTCATTTAAGATATTGTAGTCCGCTTCCTGACCGGTCTCATCCGTCACATAAACTGTGGTCACCTGATTCTGTTTCTTTTGGTCATTTCCGCTGAATGCCTCCACACAGCCCATGATGATCAGCGGAAGCAGGAAGCACAGCAGCGCCCCTCCGATGGTGGCACGGCGGTATCCCGGCATCTTTGCCCGCTGGGCGAACGTAAATTTAAAAATCCGGCCGAAGCCCTTGTATTTATTTGGGGATTGACGTTTCATGCCTTCAGCCCTCCATTCTTTTTCACCATAGACAGCAGTTGTCTGAATTTCACCCGGCTGCCGCGGTAAATAATCAGACTGTTGTATACTCTGGAAGAAAACAGGGACAGACCTGCGATCACCACAAGCTGAAGCAGCCAGGACAGCAGCAATACGCCCAGTCCGATATTTCCCATCACATACTGCACCGGGGCACAGAACACTGAGATGACCGGAATCAGACTGCTGGCCACATAAACCGGTTCGGATGTAAAAGCGCTGACAATACAGGCTGCCAGATATCCGGCCATCACGATCATAACTACCGTCATATTGGCTCCCTGCACATCTTCAATGGAAGCACAGCAGCATCCTGCCAAACCTGCCACAATGGAAAATGTCAGATACCCCAGAAGCAGAGATATCACAATAATCACTGCTTCCGCCACACCAAGATGGAAGCTGCCAAAGCTGATGCCAAGCATCGCTCCCCCGGCACTCAGCACGGACACATCCAGAAATACACCCGATATGGCATAGGATACCCCAAAGCCCAGGATCAATACTCCGATCATGATCAGGATATAGGCCATCATCGCCAGGATTTTCCCCAGTAATAATGCCAGCGGACGCACACTCACCATCAGCAGCTCCACCAGCTTGGAGGATTTTTCTTCTGCAATGGCCTGCACCACATAAGAAGCTGAGATCATGCAGATCATCATCACCAGAATCGAATAAGCATACTGCACTGCGAACTGAGCGCTCCAGTCTGCGGTATTCGGATTCAGATAATCCTCTGCCGCCATTACCTGTGTCTGCACCGCTTTGCCCAGCGTCTCCATCTGCTGCCCGGAAGCGCCCACGCTTTCTATCTTTGCATCAGAAAACAACTGGTACACCACCTGTCCCAGTGCATCTGTATCCTCTTCCTCCAGCGTACTTTCCTCTAAAGTATAAGTATCAATAAGATATCCGGTCTCAGAAGCTTCTATGTTCACAAAAACTTCCTCTTCTTTCAGATGCTCTTTATAATTTTCCAGCGTAAAATCCGCTGTCTGAAAAACAGTCTTCGCAAATGACGGATTTATCTGCGCAGCGCGGTCAGGATTTAACGAATAATCCGTTCCGTTTTGTACATATACCGTGGAAATATCGGACATTGCAACCTTTTCTCCGCCGCCGGACATCAGAATCATCACCGGAACAGATGCTGCGGACAGCAAGAAGAAAATAATAAGGGAAATCGTATTTACCTTGCTTTTTAACTGCTGGAGCAGGGAAAATGAAAATACCTTCCCGGTTCCCACCAATTCTCGTCCCATCTGATCACTCCCCTTCACTGGCATGTCCCACCTTCTCCACAAAAATCTCATGAAGAGAAGGCTCCCGCAGGTCAAATGTGATCACCGGCACCTGATTGGAGATCAATGCGGCCAGAAGACAATTGGCCTGTTCCTCACCGGTAACCTTTAGCTGATATTCAAATTCTTTTTCTCCAAGGAGCTGCACTCCGGCCGCCTGGATATAGGCGGTCACATCCTGTTCCGTTTTCAGCCTCAGATTCACCCGGCCATAGCTTTTTTTGATCTCATTCAGATTTCCCTGGGCGATTGGCTTTGCCCGGTCCAAAATTGTGATGTCCGTGCAGAATTCTTCGACCGTAGCCATCTGATGACTGGACATGATCAGATATTTCCCCTTGGCAATTTCCTCCCGAATCACATTTTTAAACAGATCGGTATTCACAGGATCCAGACCAGACAGCGGTTCATCCAGAATAATCAGCTCCGGATCAGACAGCAGCGCGATCATAAACTGGATTTTCTGCTGATTTCCCTTCGAAAGCTGATCCGCCAGCTTTGGTTTCTGGCGCTTCCCTTTTTTTCCTTTTCCGGAAGCCGTTTTTTTCTCCTCCCCCGCATTGGGGTACAGATATTCTTCCGCCTCCAGACGTTTTGCCCAGAATGCAATCCGCTTCTTAGCATCTGCCTTTGACACACCGCGCAGACCGGCAAAGTAAATCAACTGATCCATCAGCGCATACTTCGGATACAGTCCCCGCTCCTCTGCCAAATACCCCACATTGCAGGTCGCTGTATTCAGCGGCTTTTCGTTCCATAGAGCCTCCCCGCCATCCTTTGCCAGCATTCCCAGCATCATCCGGATGGATGTAGTCTTTCCTGCCCCATTGGTCCCCAGCAGCGCATATACCCCCGGCTTTGGCATTTCAAAGCTAAGATGATCCACTACTGTTTTCTCACCATATTTTTTATACAAATTCGATACTGTAAGACTCATCGTTTCCTCTCCCTTTTGGTTATTCCTGTCCGTTTCACTATAGCAAACTTGGAACCATCCTGCAACTGTTGATTTGAGGGCTGTTATTTGTGTCAGTAAAAAAAGCCCACCCGTTGTTTGACGAGAGAGCTGTCTGTATTTTATATTTCAAAACGCTATGCTGGCCTATGGATAAAATCATTTTCCATAATTTCGGAAAAAATCCGTCACTGCATGCAATGATTTATTCCAGACTGCCAGTTCTTCCTCTGAAAGCGAGTTCACAATGGATTCTGTCATCTTCTGATGAAAGTCGGCATGATGAGCATAGGCCGCCAGCCCCTTATCCAGCAGGCGGATATTTACAATACGGCGGTCTTCCTCACTGCGCTCCCGAATTACATAGTCTTTCTTTACCAGGCTGTTCATGGATGTGGTCAGCGCACCTACGGTAATGTTCAGGCGTTTCGCAATATCGGTCATCTTCCTGCCTTCATCCGGTCCTATCGCTTCAATGATATGAATATCATTGCTGGTGATATCCGCAAATTCCGGCGTGATGATAGCCTTTTTCTCCAGATCCCATATTTCATTAATTAACACTACCAGAGTATCATTGATTGTTTTTTTCGCGTCCATACACTATTTCCACACTTTCTACGGCGGTATCTCCCGTTTGGCCTGATTCCGTTTTATCTGATGTTATTATAAGCTTACTTCCATCAAAGAATCAATCACTTCTTTCACTGTTTCTATCTTTTTCAGCTTTCCGATATTTCCTCCGCAAAACAGCAGGCCTTCCTCTACATCACCATTTGCGGCTTTGATCAGGGCTTCTGTAATGCAGTAGGGTGTTTCCTTTGGATTACATTTTGCCAGACATCTCGTGCAGCGGGAAGGCGGCCTGCGTTTTCCTGCTCCGGTCTCTCTTGCAAAATGATTATTGATCGCCCTTCCCGGCATTCCCACCGGGCTCTGAATCAAAACAATATCCTGTGGCTGTGCGTTCAGATAGCTTTGCTTATAGGTCAAAGCCGCATCGCACTCTTCTGTGACCGCAAAACGGCTGGCCGTCTGAATCCCATCCGCACCAAGCTGCTGCATCCTTTTCAGGCAGGCACCGCTGTCCATTCCTCCGGCCACAAATACCGGAATTTTCTTTTCATATTTTTCTTCATAGGAGCGGATTACCGTCAGAATACGCCCAATTTCCTCTTCATAGGGCTGTACGCCCAATTTCTGGTATTCCTCCAGCTTTTCCATGGAAAAACCAAGATGGCCTCCCGCCAGAGGGCCTTCGATCACAATCACATCTGCGGTACAGTTATATTTGCGGTCCCAGTATTTCAAAATAACCTGAGCGGATTTTTCAGAGGATACGATGGGAGCCAGAGCAGGCTGCCTGCAGCAGGCTGCGCCAGGCTTTTCACTGATTGCCTTCTTCCGGACAGCGGCGTCAGGCTTTTCATCGATTGACTTCTTCCAGACAGCAGCGTCAGGTTCTGCACCGCCAAGAGTTTCCCCGCCAATTTCAGCCGCTGCCTCCCGCACATATTTGGGCAGCTCCGTCGGCAGCCCGGCACCGGATATGATGATATCCGCACCCAGGCGAACCGCCTCCTGCACATATTCTTTATAATGGTTCATCGCCACCATGATATTGAAACCAATCACGCCATGCTCTGCCGTATTTCTTGCCTTGTTCCATTCTTTTCCCATGGCACGCAGATTCGCCTGCAGCGTGTTTTCGTAAAAATCAGCTTCCCGAAAGCCGGTCTGTGCTGCGGAAATGATTCCTACCGCTCCCTCTTTCGCCACTGCTCCCGCCAATCCTCCCAGACTGATACCCACACCCATGCCTCCCTGAATAATCGGCACTCTGATCTCTTTTCTTCCTATTTTCATAATTTTACTCTTTTCTGCTCAATGAAAGCGGCGCATGCTAAAATTTTCGGTATCGCTCATAGCGCTGTTCCAGCAATTCCTTTTCTGTCATATCGGATTTTTCCGCAAGAAACCGGCCGATTTCCTGACGGATCTGACGGCATACCGTCTCCATTGTATCCGTTGTATACTGCTTTGGCTCTGCAAAAACGCGCTCTACTACACCTGCTGCCTTTAGCTGCGGTGCGGTCATCTTCATCAAATTCGCCGCTTCCTCTGCCAGACTTGCATCCTTCCACAGGATCGCAGCATAGCCTTCCGGAGAAAGAACGGAGTACACTGAATTTTCCAGCATCCAGACTTCATCCGCCAGCGCCAGTGCCAGTGCACCGCCGCTTCCGCCCTCCCCTATGTTCAGTGATAATACCGGCACTTTCAGTCCGGACAGTTCAAATAAATTTCGTGCAATCGCTTCGCCCTGTCCCCGTTCTTCCGCTTCCATTCCGCAAAAAGCCCCTGGTGTGTCCACAAGGCAAATAACCGGACGGTGAAATTTCTCTGCTTCCTTCATCAGGCGCAGTGCCTTCCGGTATCCTTCCGGAGACATCATTCCAAACCGGCAATCCACATTTTCCGTTGTGCTCTTCCCCTTTTTCTGCACCAGGACCGTCACCGGACAGCCACGGAATAAAGCAATTCCTCCGGTCAGTGCCGGATCATCCCCGCCGCACCGGTCTCCATGCAGCTCCATAAAACCGGTAAATAATTTATTCAGATAATCTCTGCCCACCGGCCGGTCTTTTTTTCTGGATATCTGCACGCGCTCCCAGGGGGTGAGCGTTGAAGTGATTTTCTTCTGCGCTGCGGGTGTCTCTTCCGTTTCCGGACTTCCTTCCCCTGCCAAAAGCGCTTCCTTCTGCTCCCGCTTTGACTTTTGTATCGGCTTTACATGGAATGCCCTCTGGCCTTCCGCCAAATTCTCATGCAGCTTCAGCAGGCGTTCCAGTTCATTTTTCATTTCCATCCTGGGCACGATTCCATCCAGAAATCCATGCTCCAGCAAAAATTCTGCCTTTTGAAATCCTTTCGGCAGCTTTTGGCCTATCGTCTGCTCGATGACCCTTGGTCCGGCAAATCCGATCAGCGCCTTTGGCTCTGCCAGTATCACATCTCCCAGCATGGCAAAGCTGGCCGTCACCCCGCCCATTGTGGGATCCGTCAGCACCGAAATGTAGAGAAGTCCGGCATCACTATGCCGCTTCAATGCTGCCGAGGTCTTGGCCATCTGCATCAGAGAAGTCATCCCCTCCTGCATTCTGGCTCCGCCGGAACAGGATAAAATGATCACCGGCAATTTCATTCTGGTGGCCCGTTCCACTGCCCGGGTGATTTTTTCCCCCACAATGTGGCCCATGCTTCCCATCAGAAACCGTCCGTCCATGACTGCCAGTGCCGCCTTCTGGCTTCCGATCTGTGCCAGTCCCGTAAGAACCGCTTCATCCAGATCATATTTTTCCCGAAGCATCTGCACTTTTTCCGGATACCCTTTATAATTCAGTGGATTTTCCACTGCCATCCCGATATCCCATTCTTCAAAACCATCCGGTTCTGTCAGCAGTGCAATCCGCTTCCGAACCGGCATACGAAAATAACCTCCGCAGTGAGGGCAGATATAACCTGCTTCTTTCACCTGCGCCGTATAAATGCTCTTCCTGCATTTGTTACATCTTGACAAAAGGCCATCCGGCACGGCAGGTGCCTGATTCTTGTCCCCTGCATTCCCCTCATCCGCCCGGTTCGGCAGATCC
This sequence comes from Lachnospiraceae bacterium, assembly GCA_028689585.1. Classification (GTDB taxonomy): domain Bacteria; phylum Bacillota; class Clostridia; order Lachnospirales; family Lachnospiraceae; genus Merdiplasma. The sequence continues at coordinate 59,411 of JAQVCW010000001.1, forward strand.
GTTGTCTTTTTAAAACGATGTGCTAAATTCAATCCTGTCATTTTACGTTTCTCCGCTCCAGATAATTGATATCAAAATTTCCTTCCAGAAATCTGTCATCCTCCATCAGCTCATACTGAAAATCCACATTCGTACAAATTCCTTCTATAATAATCTCCCCCAGGGCCCGCTTCATTTTCCGGATTGCCCCCTGCCTGGTCCTGGCATGGACAATCAGTTTTGCCAGCATGGAATCATAATAGGGCGGCACCGTATAACCGCTGTAGATGGCAGAATCAATCCGTACTCCTTTTCCGCCCGGAAGATACAATTCCTCAATGGTTCCGGGAGACGGCAGAAAACCTCTGGCAGGATCCTCCGCATTAATTCTGCATTCGATCGCATGCCCCTGTATCTGAATGTCCTCCTGCGCAAACGGCAGCTCTTCTCCGTCTGCAATCCGAATCTGCTCTTTGATCAGATCAATCCCCGTCACCCATTCCGTCACCGGATGCTCCACCTGGATTCTGGTGTTCATTTCCATAAAATAAAAATTTTTCTCTTTTGTCAGCAGGAATTCTATGGTGCCCGCATTTTGATAGCCAGCCGCCTTTGCCGCCGCCACCGCCGCTTTGCCCATGGCGCTGCGCAGCTCTTCATCCAGTGCAGGAGAAGGAGATTCCTCTATCACCTTCTGGTGCCCCCGCTGCATGGAGCAGTCCCTCTCCCCGAGATGAACCACATGGCCATGCCGATCCGCCAGAATTTGAAATTCAATATGTCTTGGATTGCGGACAAAATGCTCCAGATACATGGTTCCATCTCCAAATGCCTGCCTGGCTTCTGTCTGCGCTGTCTGAAATGATGCCTCAAATTCTTCCGCATTTTCTGCCACGCGCATTCCTTTGCCGCCGCCTCCCAGCGCCGCCTTGATCATTACCGGATATCCTACTCTCTTGGCGGCAGCCAGCCCTTCTTGTGCATCCAGCACCGGTTCCTCCGTTCCCGGAATTACCGGAACTCCGGCCGCCTGCATGGTCTGCTTTGCAGTCACTTTATTTCCCAGCCGTTCCATCACCTGAGAATCCGGCCCGATAAATGTGATATTGCAATGTTCGCACAGTCTGGCAAAATTGCTGTTTTCTGATAAAAACCCCACGCCAGGATGAATGGAATCCGCTCCTGAAATCAGAGTGGCACTGATAATCTGCTCCATATTCAGATAGCTGTCCCTGGCAGGAGCAGGCCCGATACAGACCGCTTCATCCGCAAGCTGGGTATGCAGAGCGCTCCGGTCCGCTTCGGAATAGACCGCAACAGTGCGTATGCCCATTTCCCGGCAGGCCCGGATAATGCGCACCGCAATTTCTCCCCGGTTTGCTATTAAAACTTTTCGAATCATGAACTTGTTTCCTCCTGTTTTTTCATGGCGTCTTCAGGCTTTGATGCTTCCTCCGGCACCGCATTTCCTGCATATCTTAGCCCAGCATAAAAGTCAGCTCTGCGCTCACCACCATTTTTCCGTCCACACTGGCAGTCGCTTCGCCCACTCCCACCGGACCTTTCTGGCGAATAATGCGCACTTCCAGCCGGACCTTGTCTCCGGGCACGACCTTTCCTCTGAATTTACACCGGTTGATACCGCCAAAATATGCGGTTTTTCCACGATTTTCTTCCAGACTGAGAATAGCCACCGCTCCGGTCTGCGCCAGAGCTTCCACTGTCAGCACTCCCGGCATCACCGGTTCCTGGGGAAAATGGCCCCGAAAAAAATCCTCATGAAATGTCACACATTTATAGCCCACCGCATACTGCCCCGGTTCATAGTCTTCGATATAGTCTACCAGCAGAAAGGGATGGCGATGCGGCAAAATTTCCTCTATCTCTTTAATTCCCAGTTTCATAATTTAATTTCCTCTCTCTAACATCAGCCTACGCAATGCGAAACAGGGGCTGACCATATTCCACGCCCTGACCATTCTTTACCAGAATTTCTTCCACCACGCCGTCATAGTCACTCTCAATTTCATTCATTAGCTTCATCGCTTCTACGATAGCCAGGGTCTGGCCCTTCTTAACCGTATCTCCAATTTTCACATACACCTGTGCATCTTCCGAAGGCGCCGTGTAAAAAATACCAACCAGAGGCGAAGCTACCACTTTTCCGCTTTCGGATGCTTCCGCTTCTTTTGAAGAAGGGAACATTTTTATAGAAGTTTTCCGCCCGTCTTCCTCTGCCTGCAGGATGGCTCCTTCTGTCCCGTAATTTTGCTGATCCGATACACTGCCGCCAAAACCTTCTCCGGATTCCATTTGATTTCTTTCCGTCAGCTCTGCATTCCTATTGTTTTGGCTGTTTTTTCGTTCCCGCGCCATGGAGATTCTGGTATCTCCTTCTTCATATTCAAAATCTGTCAAACCGGATTTTGCTACTGCATTCACCAGTTCCAGTAAATGTTCGAATTTCATGTGTGATCTCCTTTTTTGATACCTTCTGTTTTTACCGTCTGTTTTGCTTCCTGTTACTGAAAGCACCGTGGCTCTGGGAGGGCCCTCTCATATTCAGCCCTCGAACCGTTTTACCAGCAGCGATGCATTATGCCCGCCAAATCCCAGGGAATTGCTCATCGCATAATTTACTTTCTGGTGGATTCCATCGCCCAGCACATAGTCAAGGTCGCATTCTTCTCCCGGCTGCGTAGTTCCCACCGTTGGATGAATATAATCATTCAAAATGGTCTGAATGCAGGCAATCAGTTCTACACCGCCTGCCGCTCCCAGCAAATGTCCTATCATGGATTTTGTGGAGCTGACCTTGATCTTATCGGCTGCCGGCCCGAATGCTTTGTGAATTGCCCTGGTTTCGAAAAGATCATTGTGATGAGTCCCTGTTCCGTGTGCATTGATATAATCTATCTGTTCCGGCGCAGCCCCGGCCTCTTCCATCGCAAGCTCCATGGCTTTGGCCGCACCCTCTCCGTCTTCCGCCGGGGAAGTGATATGATAAGCGTCACTGGTGGCTCCATATCCCACCAGTTCCGCATAGATCCTGGCATTTCGCTGCAGTGCATGCTGTAGCTCCTCCAGTATCACGATACCGGCGCCTTCCCCGATCACAAAACCACTGCGGTTTTGATCAAATGGAAGAGACGCTTTCTGACTGTCTGTCTGCGTAGAGAGCGCAGTCAGATTTGTAAAGCCAGCTACCGCTACCGGAGTAATACTGCTTTCTGTGCCTCCGGCCACCATTATATCTGCATCTCCGAACTGAATGCTGCGCATCGCATCTCCGATGGAATGGGCCGCTGAAGCACAGGCCGATACCACACTGGCGCTTTTTCCTTTGCAGCCAAAATGAATCGACACGTTTCCGGCAGCCATATTTGAAATCATCAAGGGGATCAGCAGCGGATTGACCCGGCCCGGACCTCTGGTGATGATTTTCTCATGTTCGCGCTCCATGACGGACAATCCGCCAATTCCGGATCCGATAATTACGCCCACACGATAAGGATCTTCCTCTGCCATAGAAAGTCCGGACATTGCAAAAGCCTCCTTCGCAGCCGCCACCGCATACTGAGAAAAGCTCTCCATCCGCTTAGCCGCCTTGAAATCCATCCGCTCCGACGGAATAAAGCCTTTCACTTCCGCTGCCAGCTTCACCTTATACTCTGTGGTATCAAATTTTGTAATGGGACCAATTCCCACCTTGTTTTCCAGAATTCCCTGCCAGAATTCCTCTACTGTATTTCCAATGGGAGTCACTGCTCCCATGCCTGTCACCACTACTCGTCTTTTCATCCTGATGCCTTTCCTGTGAATATCTGCTGTGCCGTTCTTTACTTTACATTGCCATCCCGCCGTCTACGCACAATATCTGTCCCGTAATATAGTTGGCTGCATCCGATGCCAGAAATTCCACTGCATTGGCCACATCCTCCGGAGCGCCGAATGCGCCGAGAGGGATCTGAGGTATTACATTTTCCTTCACCTTATCCGGCAGCAGATCCGTCATATCCGTTTTGATGAATCCGGGAGCCACTGCATTTACTGTAATGCCTCTGGAAGCCAGTTCTCTGGCCGCTGCTTTTGTCAGGCCGATAATGCCTGCTTTAGAAGCCGAATAATTTGTCTGTCCTGCATTTCCCATCACGCCGGATACCGATGCAATATTGACGATATGTCCACTGCGCTGTTTCAGCATAATACGGGATACAAAACGGATGCAGTTAAATGCGCCTTTCAGGTTCGTGGATATGACACTGTCAAAATCCTCTTCCTTCATATTCATAATCAGACCGTCCCTGGTAATTCCGGCATTATTCACCAGAATATCAATTCTGCCTGTAGTTTTCATTACCTCTTTTATCAGCTTCTCACATTGTGCAAAATCAGACACATCACAGGGAAACAGCATTGCCTTCCCGCCTGCGGCTTCAATCTCATTTCGCACCTCTTCTGCTTTATCCCGATTGCCCCGATAGTTAATTACCACACAGGCTCCCTGACTCGCCAGCTTTTTTGCAATAGCTTTTCCTATTCCTCTGGAAGCCCCTGTCACAACAGCAGTTTTTCCTTCCATGCTTCTGTCCGTGCTTCTGTCCGTTCCAGTCATTATGTTATTGTCTGTCTTTCTTTCCACCATATTAGTCTCCGCCATATTCATTTCCACCGTACCCACTTCCACCGTATTCACTTCCGGCATGTCCGTTTTCACCATGCCTGCTTACGACATGTCCTTTACAACTATTTTTCTATCCGCTTCTCATATCCAATAAGCACTGTGGCTGCTTTACTGTAGCCGCTTCACTGTGCCTTCTTCATCGCTTCCACCGTCTGGTAAGCTTCCTCCACCGTTCCGATATGGTACGTTTTTACTCCGCGGTCAATCTTTTTCACAAATCCGGTCAGCGTCGTACCCGGTCCTATCTCCACAAAAGTATCCACTCCGTCAGCGATCATTTTTCGGATGCTCTGCTCCCAGCGTACCGATGATGTCACCTGTTTTGTGAGCAGATTTTTGATTTTTTCATCTTCCTGTATAAAATCTGCGGTAACATTTGTCACATATGGAATACGAAGAGGGTGCAGTTTTACCGTCTTTAAAATATCAGCCAGTTTTTCTCCGGCCCGCTTCAGCAGAGGGGAATGGAAAGGACCGCTGACATTCAGCCAGATCAGTTTGCGTGCCCCTGCCTGTTTCAGTTCCTCCGCCGCCTCTTCCACCGCTTCCTTCAGACCTGTGATCACAACCTGCCCCGGACAGTTATAATTTGCCACGGTCACATTTGCTCTGCCATCCAGCACAGTTTCAATTTTTTCCACCGGCATTCCCAAAACAGCAGCCATGGTACCGCGGCCCTTCGGAATCGCCTTTTCCATTAAAATGCCCCTTTTTCGCACAGTCATCACTGCATCTTCATAATCCATACCACCCGCTGCAGCAATCGCGCAGTATTCGCCCAGGCTCAGGCCCGCTGTCACTGATGGGATCAGGCCAAGCTCTTTTATCATTTCATTCATGGCCAGACAGGTAGTCGCCAGTGCTGCCTGGGTATATTCCGTCTGATCCAGAAGATCATTTTCCTCAAAGCAGATTGCAGTCATATCCAGATTCAGCATACTGGAAATGCGGTCATAGACTGCTTTGGATGCCTGACACTGCTCATAAAAATCTTTTCCCATACCGGTTTTCTGAGCGCCCTGCCCAGGATATAAAAATGCTATTTTTCCCATGTTTTATTTCTCCTCGTTTGAACCTCTGCCCATCTTAATCAGCATATCCATTGTTTTATTAATCACTGCCAGAGTCTCTGACTCCAGCTCCTCCAAAATCTCTGCGCAGGTTCCGCCCTTTTTCACCAATCCGGCGATCTGGCCTGCCATTACGCTTCCACCGGTCACATCACCTTCCACAACAGCCCGGCGCAGGCCGCCAAGGCTGAGCCGTTCCAGTTCTTCCAGGGAAGCTCCTTCTTTCTCCAATCGCAGATATTCTCTTGTCTGCTGATTGCGGATGGTACGCACCGGATGTCCTGTAGTTCTTCCTGTCACTCTCGTATCTATATCCTTGGATTTAAATATAATATCCTTATAATTCTGATGTACCGGACATTCTTCAGCTACCACAAACCGGGTTCCCATCTGCACTGCCTTCGCCCCCAGCATAAATGCCGCCGCTGCTCCTCTGCCATCTGCGATACCACCCGCAGCGATGACTGGGATCTGCACTGCATCCACTACCTGTGGAACCAGAGCCATCGTAGTGGTTTCTCCGATATGCCCTCCTGATTCGCAGCCTTCCGCTACCACAGCATCTGCGCCGCAGCGCTCCATCCGCTTTGCCATGGCTACGCTGGCCACCACAGGAATGACCTTCACTCCTGCCTTTTTCCAGAGGCTCATGTATTTCTCCGGATTGCCGGCGCCAGTGGTCACCACTTTTATTTTTTCCTCTGCCAGTATTTCGGCAATTTCGTCTGCTTCCGGATTCATCAGCATCAAATTCACGCCAAATGGCTTTTGGGTCCTTTTTTTCACTTCTGCAATCTGTTCTCTTACCCACTGAGCCGGGGCCCCGCCGGAACCGATAATTCCAAGACTGCCTGCTTCTGACACTGCTGCTGCCAGTTCATACGTAGCCACCCAGGCCATTCCGCCTTGAATAAATGGATATTTAATATCTAAAAGTTCTGTAATCTCTGTTTTCATTCTCTGTGCCCCTGTCTTCGGTTTTTATTGATGCGCTTCGATATAGCTGATTACATCTCCTACGGTAAGCATTCCTTCCAGATCTTCTGTCGGGATTTCCAGATTGAACTCTTCCTCCAAAGCCATTACCAGTTCAAACATATCCAGGGAATCGATTCCAAGATCATCTTTGAAAGAAGCCTCCAATGTGATTTTATCTGCTTCTACTCCAGTGCTTTCAACTAATAAATCTTTCATTTTTTCTAACATTTTATTTTCCTCACTTTTTCTTTTTTGTCCAGGCGCTCTGCCTTTGTTTTTCTTTATTTGTTACTTTTATGTAATCCGGATTATTCCGGTAATTACTTCGTCCATACCAGATAGGAGGCTCCCCAGGTCAGTCCTGCGCCAAACCCGGCCAGTACCAGCTTCATTCCGGGCTTCAATTTTCCTTCCCGGTTCAGTTCATCCAGTAAGATTGGAATGCTGGCGGAAGACATATTTCCGTAAGCTTCCATATTCATGGGGAATTTACGGATATCCACGCCCAAACGCCTGGCTGCGGACTCTATAATTCTCCGGTTCGCCTGATGCAGAATGAAATAATCCACATCATCAATCGAAACCTCCGCTTTTTTCAACACTTCCCGTATGCATTCCGGCACCTTCTTCACTGCAAATTCAAATACTTCCTTACCGTCCATCCGAAGATATTCTCCGGTTGTCTCCATCCTGGCACATCCTTCTATCAGGTTCTCTGCAGGCTTCTCTTCGCTGTTTTCTGTATGGAGCACGGGGCCGGACGATACCTGGCCTGCTCTGCAGTTCAGATATTTCCCCTTTGTACCATCCGTATGGAAAACAGAGGCCATTTTTTTCTCCGCAGTATTATTTTCTCCACCGCCTGCCGTCAGCACCGCCGCCCCTGCTCCATCTCCAAAGAGAACACAGGTGCTCCGGTCTTTCCAATCCACCAGCGAAGACATCCGCTCCGCTCCGATAATCAGAACCGTCCCTGCCATTCCTGCATTTGCCATCGCCTGCGCTGTCTGAAATGCTGCAATAAATCCGCTGCAGGCCGCATTGATATCAAAGCAGGAAGCATTTACCGCCTGAATCCTTTCCTGGACCATACAGGCTACTCCGGGCATGGCCATTTCCGCGGAAGAGGAAGCTGCTATAATCATCTGTAGCTTCTCTGCTTCCATCCCGGCATTTAGCAGCGCTTTCTCTGCCGCGGCTGCTGCCAGATCCACTGTAGTTTCCCAGGTGGCTATGTGTCTTCTGGCAATTCCCGTTCTGGTACGGATCCATTCATCCGAAGTGTCCACCATTGCTGACAGCTCCACATTGTCCAGGACCCGCTCCGGCACACAGGCACCCGTTCCTGCAATATTTACCTCCATAGTACCTCCGCTGTAATATTTCACTTTAAATATATTTTGGCTTAAATTTGTTTTATCATAAAACTATTTAGGTGTTAATATATCATGTTTTAAAAATAAATCAAGTATTTTTTTTCGTACAAAGCTGCATAAGGGGATTGCAAAAAATCCATTCTTTGAAAATTTTCAGATATTGCGCTCTCTGATCGAGGATGAGATACCCACTTGCGGGCAGGCAATATTATACAGAATGACACATCCCAGTTGTATCAGCATATCTACCAGCACTGCGAAGAGTTGGAAGGTTATGAAAATATGCGCGAACTTTTAGATGGTGCCATAGAATTACCGCTGGATAAGTATCGAAGCTGAATTGATTAGCCAAAGGAAGTGAATAAACAGGCAAATGCAGCAATCGCTTTGGAAAAGGCGAATACCGCAAAGACCAGAAAAGAACTTAAGATGCCGGTTCCATGCCGGAACCGGATTTATTGCCGGGTGATATCTGCTCCATGTTTCCTCCATATCAGGAAAAAACAGAGCAGATGCACACATCCGGTCAGCACCCAGGAGATCGGATAAGATAAATACAGACAGTCCAGGGTACGGTGCATTTGAAATATCGTGAAAATCCACACTACCCGAAAGCCGCAGGCCCCAAGAAGTGAAACTATCATCGGAACCACCGAGTAGCCAAGTCCCCGAAGCATTCCTGCCATGACATCCATGATACCGCACAGAAAATAGGGAACGCAGATAAGCAGCATTCTCCTGGCTCCGTACCGGATCACCTGTGCATCTGAGGAATAAATTTGAAGAAGAAATGGATTCAGCAGATAGGCGCCTCCTCCCAGTACAATTCCGGTAACTGTTACACAGATCAGACAATAACCCATAATTTTTTTAATTCTTCCGTACTGTCCGCCCCCATAATTCTGGCTGGTGAAACTGATTGCCGTCTGATGCAGCGCATTCATGGAAGCGTAAACAAATCCTTCCAGGTTGCCCGCCGCCGAATTGCCCGCCATAGCCACAGCGCCAAAGGAGTTTATAGACGATTGAATCAATACATTGGATACGGAAAAAATAACCCCCTGCATCCCTGCCGGGATCCCTATCCTGAGGATCTTTTTCAGCTTGTTTGGAACAATTCTCAGTTTTTTCAAATTCAAATGGATCATTCCATCATACTTCATCAGGCAGCGGAGAATCAAAAGGGCGGAGATGCATTCCGATACAGCGGTGGCAATGCCAACTCCGGCAACCCCAAGATGAAACCCAACAACCAGTACAAGATTTAAAATCACGTTGATCACACCCGCTGTCACCAGATAATACAAGGGTTTTCTGGTATTTCCCACAGCGCGCAGGACAGCGCTTCCAAAATTGTAGATCATATTGCCCGGCATTCCAAAAAAATAAATCGTCATATAAAGCACGGACTGCTCCATCACATTTTCCGGCGCTCCCATCAGAATCAGCATTGGCCCGGACAGGAAGATCCCGATCACGATCAGTAAAGCGCCGCTTATCATGCTGGTAAGAATCGCTGTATGTACCGCTTCCCCCACTGCTTTTTCATCTTTCGCTCCATAGAACTGGGCAACCACTACGTTGGTTCCCACTGACAATCCGATAAATAAATTGGTAAATAATGCAACCAGTGATGAGGTTGAGCCAACGGCCGCCATAGCATCACTGCCTGTAAATCTTCCCACCACAATAATATCTGCCGCATTAAATAATAGTTGAAGAATGCTTGACAGCATGACCGGTACCGCGAATAGTATGATCTTTCGAAGCAGCGGTCCCCTGCACATATCCATTTCTCCGGATTTTTGTATCCTCATAATATCTCATATCCTTTTTTCATTTTTTTCCAAACGCTATTATATTCCTAACCGGAAAGAATAACAACCGGAATATAAAAATGTTTATCTAAAAGTAATTACGATGAAAAAAAGCGGAGCCACTCTGGGGCTGTCGTACGAAGGGGCGAGGGGCATTTCCTCAATCCAAATGTACTGCATTGCCTGAACTGGTGTCTTCCATCGGCGGACTTTATGTCCGATTATGGAAGATGCCTGTCCAGGCATAGCCGTACATGGATGAGGAAATGCCCCTCGCCTCTTCGTGCGACAGCCCCGCCTATTCCAGCGGGTTTCTATCGTCCCGCTCATCAGCTTTTGGATCGTCTATAACTGTATTGTTACAAAAATATCGTAAATTGCCCTAATTGCCGCATCAAAATCTTCATTTCTTACACCGATGATAATATTCAGCTCGCTGGAACCCTGATCGATCATCTTAATATTCACATTGGCATGAGCCAGCGCAGAAAAAATGCGGCCTGCCGTTCCCTTTGTAGCCTTCATTCCACGGCCCACGATGGCGATCAGCGCCAGATTGGATTCCAGATCGATGGAGTCCGGACTCACCGCACGATGCAGACCGGAAATCACGCTCTGCTCCTTCTCCATGAACTCAGACTGATGAACCAGTACGGTAAAGGTGTCGATACCGGAAGGGGTATGCTCAAAGGAAATGTCATTCTCTTCAAATACCTGCAGCACCTTGCGTCCAAAACCGATTTCTGTATTCATCATTTCTTTTTCAATGTTAATAGCACAGAAGCCTTTTTTTCCGGCGATACCTGTAATGATGTATTTGGGCTGGCGGCAGGTGCTCTCCACAATCAGCGTTCCCTTATCCTGCGGACGGTTGGTATTGCGGATATTGATGGGAATCCCTTCCTGACGAACCGGAAAAATTGCCTCTTCATGCATTACGGTAGCTCCCATATAGGATAACTCACGAAGCTCACGATAGGTAATTGTCTCAATCGGCTCCGGATTCGCTACGACATGGGGATCCGTCACCAGAACACCGGATACATCTGTCCAGTTCTCATACACGTCTGCCCTGACTGCCCGTGCTACGATAGAGCCCGTAATATCAGAACCGCCTCTGGAGAAGGTCTTCACGCTGCCATCCGGCATCGCTCCATAAAAGCCGGGAATGACCACGTTCTCCATATTTTTCAGACGTTCCCGCATCACTTCATTGGTCTTTTCTGAATCAAAGCTTCCCTTTTCATCAAACATGACCACTTCCGCTGCATCCAGAAATTTGTAATCCAGATAAGCAGCCAGAACCATACCATTCAGATATTCGCCGCGGGAAGCAGCATAATCCCTGCCCGCCTGACGTTTAAAATAATCGCCAATGACATCAAATTCTTCCTCCAGGCTCAGTTCCAGTGCCAGGCCGTCAATAATCTCCTGATATCTGCTCTTAATCTGCTGGAGTTTTTCATCAATTTCTTCTCCGGCTGCTGCCGCATCATAACATTGATACAGCATATCCGTTACTTTCGTATCATCAGAAAACCGTCTTCCCGGTGCGGAAGGGATCACGTATCTCCTCGCTTCATCTTCATGTATAATATCCGCTACTTTCTTCATCTGTCCAGCACTGGCCAGTGAACTCCCACCAAATTTCGCTACTATTTTCATCGTTTGACTCCTCAGGGAATGCGCTCCCCGTTCCTTTCTATGGGTTAGCCCTCAATTACGCTGCTCATATTATAATATCCTGCGGGCTTTCCTGCAAGAAATTTCGCTGCCTGAACTGCACCTTTTGCAAAAACGGCTTTGGAATAAGCCATATGATTGAATTCAATGATCTCATCATTTCCTGCAAACAGCACTTCATGAGTTCCCACAATGGTGCCGCCCCGCACCGCCGAAATGCCGATTTCCTTTTTCTCTCTTGGAGCATAGTCCTGGCTGCGGTCATATTTATAGGTATATTCATTATCCAAAGCTTCATTGATACTGTCTGCCATAGCCAGTGCAGTCCCACTGGGTGCATCTTTTTTCAGATTATGATGCTTCTCAATGATCTCAATATCAAATCCGGCCGGTGCCAGTGTCTGCGCCGCTTCTTTCAAAAGCTTCAGCAGAAGATTGACTCCAAGAGACATATTAGCAGAACGAAGCACCGGTATCTTTTCCGAATCCGCTTTCAGTCGGACTAATTGCGCCTCATCCAATCCTGTGGTGCATACAACTACCGGCAGTTTCTTTTCCACGGCCCCGTCCATCATGGCAGCAAATGCCTTAGGAGAAGAAAAATCAATCAGTACATCCGCTTCCACTGTACATTCCTGCAGACTTGCAAATACCGGGTAATCGTTTTTCCCATCGTCTCTCAAATCAATACCTGCTGCGATCTCCACCTGGGCATCCTCCGCCACGATACCGGAAATCACCTGCCCCATATGGCCATTGCAGCCATTCATAATTATTCTGATCATCATCCCATCCCCTTCTATAATATATCATAGTTTTTCATTGCTTTTCTCAGCCGTTCCACATGTTCTTCTTCCATCTCACACATTGGCCCGCGCAGCGGTCCAACCTCTTTGCCCATCAGGTTCAATGCGGTCTTTACCGGGATCGGGTTCACTTCACAGAAAAGCGCATCGATCAGGTCAATGGCTTCCAACTGCAGCCGGCAGCTCTTTTGTACATCTCCTTCCAGGAAAGATGCCACAATATCATGAGTCTGTCTCGGAGCCACATTCGCCAGCACAGAAATCACTCCGTTTCCGCCAAGAGACAGCAGCGGAACGATCTGATCGTCATTGCCGGAATACAGTTCAATCTTATCCCCCACCAGGCTCATCAGCTTCGCCACCTGGGAAATGTTTCCGGAAGCTTCCTTGATTCCCACAATGTTTCTCACATGCTCTACCAGATAAGCCACTGTTTCCGGAAGGATATTGCAGCCGGTTCTGCTTGGTACGTTATACAATATAATAGGAATGTTCACTGCCTCTGCCACTGCGGTAAAATGACGGATCAGGCCTTTCTGAGTGGCTTTGTTGTAATATGGTGTAACCTGCAAAAGCCCATCCGCTCCATATTTTTCTGCTTCTTTTGAAAGATAAACTGCAGTTTCCGTACAGTTTGAACCAGTACCTGCAATGACCGGAATTCGCTTTGCCACCTTCTCCACTGCATACCGGATGGTTTCCAGATGCTCTTCATGGCTTAATGTGGAAGCCTCTCCCGTGGTTCCGCAGATAATAATTGCATCGGTTCCTCCTGCAATCTGCTCCTCCAGCATTTCTCCCAGTTTTTCATAATTTACGTTTCCATTATCCTGCATCGGTGTCACAATTGCCACTCCAGATCCTTTAAAAATTGCCATCTTCTTTTCCTCCTATATGATGATTTTATTTACAATGCCTAACTGTTCAGTACCTGACCAGTTTCTGCAACGCTTCCTGCTGTTATATCCATTTACCAAAAGCTTCAGGATAAAACGTATTTCTTATAAGCTATCTTATGATAAACTTCCGGCCCCCGCCATCAGGCAGATGCTTTCTTTCTGCGATAAAGTGCTCATTTGGGGCGAAAGAACCGTCCCCATAAAAAAAGCAGACACACAAGTGCCCGCTCCAAAGAATACTCCATTGCATTCATTCTTCAGATAGCACTCCATCTCATTGATGACAGTCATAGAATTATTCACCCTATGCCCAAGAACACAGTCTCAGAACTGAATCCTTTCGGCGTCCTTCCCTTTTAGCAACCTTCCTCTGTGCCTGAACACATCCCGTCGCCTACTCATGAAACACGCAACCTCTATCTCTTTATTATTAACTTTTTTATTATCAGCTTTTTTTACTATAGCATCATAAAAAATACTTGTCAATGAAATATTCTGTCTTGCTTTCAAAAAGACCGCAAAAACCAGAGGGAAAGCCATCTGCGCAAAGCAGATTTCCCCCTCTGTCCGGTTTAGCTCAACTGATCCGTATCTGCCCGGTAATCCGTCAGCACCTCTGTCACCTCATCTACATAAGGCCACAGTTCTTTGCATCTGCTGATACCGGTCATGATCAACTCCACTCCGTCTCCCACGGCTTCAATCAGTGGAATCATATCCTCCACTGCAATGATACCCTTCTGCGGAAGCCCCAGAATCTCGTCCAGGATCAGCACATCGCATTCAGATGTGACCAGGACTTTTTTTGCAAAATTCAGACCATTCCGGATATGCATGATTTCTTCCTGCTTTTCATCCTCATTCAGTTCTGAGAACTGCTCCTGAAACTTGTCAAAGTTGAATACCTTGATCTCCGGCTCCAGGCGTTTCAGAAAATCCAGTTCCATCCCTGCCTTACCCTTTAAAAACTGCACTACAAATACTGTCTTTCCCGCACAGGCGGATTTGATCCCACGCCCTATGGCTGCTGAAGATTTTCCTCCTCCGGTGCCGCAGTACATATGTACATATTTTTTATCCATCTCACATTCCACTCTTTCTCGAAACTCATTTCAAAAATATTTTTCAAAATGCGCTCCCTGATAATCCCTTTTGAAGGCAGAAGCACCGCCTCCCTAAGTTATAACACCCAAAGCCCATAAATGCAAGTTTTAACCCTCCAAATGTTCCAGTTTACTGACCGATACCTCATAAGCAATTCGTTTCTGAGTGGTCTCCTCATCCAGTTTTTTCACATATTCCCGGCTCTGGATCCGTCCCCATACCTGGACATGATCTCCCACTTGAAAATTGGATGCAAATCTGGCATTCCGCCCCCAGCAGATGCAGGGAATATAATCCGATTTCCCATACGGACGGTTCACCGCCAGCAGCATATCTGCGATCTCACGCCCCAGAGGGGTACGGCGATAGACCGGATTTTTGCAGATATATCCATCCAGAAAGATCTGATTGCTCTTGACCTTATCACTCTCTTCCTCCACAAAATTGATCTCTCTGGCGAAGATAGATAATACCAGCCGGTTTTTCTTTTCTTCATGCCGGTTGTAGGAACGGAACTGACCAAAGATCTGTATCAGCTCTCCCCGATAATCCTGTGTAACGTGGATCAGACGTTCCGATATCATCACCGGGATGATATCATAAGAATCGCTGAGCCTTTTTACGGAAATATCTACCATGTAGAAACCTTCTCCGTATACCTCATGGCTGAACACGAAACCCGAAACTATTTCCCCCATAATTGAGGCCTGATTATTTTCAATAATCTTATCCGTCATAATACTGTTCTCCCTTCTTCTGTCGAAGTATCTCTTTTTGTATTTTTGGTATATACTATGTGTATTCTGTAAATCTCCCCATTAGAACCGAAAATTTAATCGTTTTTAAAAAAAATTATCTCAGACTGCTTGTTTTATTGAAAAAGTGTGATAGAATGGCAAAGGACAAATGCGAAAAAACACAAGAAATAAGCCATAATTGAATGGGCTTACAGTCTCTAAGAAGGGAAAGAAAACATGGTTAGAGAAGATATTCGTAACATAGCAATCATCGCCCACGTAGATCATGGTAAAACTACACTGGTGGATGAACTTTTAAAACAAAGCGGCGTGTTCCGTGCTAATCAGGAAGTAGCGGAACGTGTCATGGACTCCAGCGACCTGGAAAGGGAGCGGGGAATCACTATTCTATCTAAAAATACCGCTGTATATTATAAAGATACTAAAATCAATATTATTGATACCCCGGGACACGCCGACTTCGGTGGTGAAGTAGAACGTGTTCTGAAAATGGTCAACGGCGTTGTTCTTGTAGTGGATGCCTTTGAAGGCTCCATGCCACAGACCAGATTCGTTCTGAAAAAAGCTTTGGAGTTAAGTCTCCCTGTAATTGTCTGTATCAATAAAATTGATCGTCCGGAAGCCAGACCTGTGGAAGTCATCGATGAAGTTCTGGAACTTCTCATTGATCTGGATGCATCCGATGAGCAGTTGGACTGCCCGTTCCTGTTTGCTTCTGCCAAGGCCGGCTATGCGCTTAAAAACCTGACAGATGAACCAAAGGATATGAGCCCTCTGTTTGAAACAATTATGAATTATATTCCGGCTCCGGAAGGTGATCCGGAGGGACCGGTTCAGGTACTGATCAGCACCATCGACTACAACGAATATGTAGGACGTATCGGCGTAGGAAAAGTGGACCGCGGTACCATAAAGATAAATCAGGATGCTGTTCTTGTGAACCATCACGATTCTTCTAAGAAACAGCGTGTCAAAATCAGTAAGCTTTACGAATTCGACGGTCTGAATAAAGTGGATGTGCCTTCTGCTACCATCGGTTCTATTGTAGCAATTTCCGGTATTGCGGATCTGCACATCGGTGATACGATCTGCTCTCCTGACTGTCCGGATGCTATACCGTTCCAGAAGATATCAGAACCTACGATTTCCATGAACTTCATCGTCAACAACAGTCCGCTGGCGGGTAAAGAAGGAAAATTTGTTACCTCCCGTCATCTCCGTGAAAGACTGTTCCGTGAATTGAATACGGATGTCAGCCTCCGTGTGGAAGATACCGAAGATACCGATACCTTCAAGGTGTCCGGCCGTGGTGAGCTTCATCTGTCGATCCTGATCGAGACGATGCGCCGTGAAGGCTATGAATTCGCCGTCAGCAAAGCGGAAGTCATTTACAAATATGATGAACGAAATAAAAAACTGGAACCAATGGAGCTGGCTTATATCGATGTTCCGGAAGAATTCGCCGGTACTGTTATCCAGAAGCTGAGCCTTCGTAAAGGTGAGCTGCAGGGTATGAGCAAAACCAGCGGCGGCAATACCCGCCTGGAATTCGCCATTCCATCCCGTGGCCTGATCGGTTTCCGCAATGACTTCATGACCGATACAAAAGGAAACGGCATCATCAATACTATTTTTGATGAATACGGCCCTTACAAGGGAGATATGAACTATCGTTCCCAGGGATCCCTGATTTCCTTCGAGACCGGTGAATCCGTTACCTATGGTCTGTTCAATGCCCAGGAACGCGGTACCCTCTTTATCGGAGCCGGTGAAAAAGTCTATGCCGGTATGATAATCGGACAGAGCGGTAAAACCGAAGACATCGAACTGAATGTCTGTAAGACCAAACATCTGACCAACACCCGCTCTTCCGGTGCAGATGATGCTTTGAAACTGACCACACCGAAGATCCTGAGTCTGGAAGAGGCACTTGAATTCATCGACACGGATGAACTTCTGGAGGTTACTCCAAAGAGCCTGCGTATCCGTAAAAAAATTCTGGATCCTACCATGAGAAAACGTGCCAGTATGAAAACAAAACTAAACTAAACAGATATCCTGTCACTCAAGGCTGTTCTCCCGATATGGGGAACGGCCTTTTTTGCCGTGCCAAAATGTGTCCCTGTATGGCAAAAGCGCTTCTGTATATGGATGCGCCTCACGCCTAACCTGCCAAAAGGATACGGCCAAAACCAAACTTTTTAAAAATAGCGAAACTCAATGCGGTATTCATCCTCGGCCGGATCAAACAGACTTTCATATTCTTCTTCCGTCAGCACCTTCTGCAGCAGTTGCTGGCTCTGTTCGGGGACTACCGCCTCCACACAGTCCATAAAACACAGCCGCGGGAATAAAACACACCACCAGTTATGTCCTTTTGCATCTCCCAGCCTGATTTTCAAAGCGCTGTATTTCCCGGCCGGGAAAGTACAGTCTCCATAGCTTTTCGCTGGGAACATGCTGGTGGCAAGCTCTGCTTCTGCCTCATAATCCATCCCGTTTTCTTTTATTATTTTAGCCGCTTCCTGTTCTATCTGCGGAAGAAGCACTTTTACTTTTTTCTTCATTTGTATTAAATCGTTCTGCTCTGTTTCACTCAGATTTTTTTCCAGCCAGTTTAATATATCATCCCTTACCTTCAGTTTAACTGCCTGATCCTCCTCGCTGTCACTGTTTGCCAGCACATGAAACCTCAGAACTTCTTTTTGGATCCCTCTCTGCAGGGAAATCGCTTCTATCTTATGTACGCCGGCGCTCAGAAAGCAAGCGAACAGCATCACACAAATCAATAATCCTAACTTCATCTTCCATACATCTTTTTCTGCACTTATTCTGGTCTTCACACTTTTTCCTTCCCTATCTTTAATGCACCATGTTTTATTCTGTCTGAAAGTGTGACCATTTTTTTCAAAATTATGCAGTATCGTAAATCTCTAACCTTTTTTTCCTTCTCTTGTAACCCATTCCATTCATTTTTTTTGCTGTTTCATACTTTGCGCTTCGTACACCCCGCGAACCAGTTTTTCCGGCATCACAGCTTTTGTTCCATGCGCAATTCTGCGTTCTTCTATCACCTCTCCAATTCGATATCTCCTCCCCCCTTCCAATAGCCTCTCAAATTCCAAACTTCAAACTTCAAACTTCAAACTTCAAACTTCTGTATCAAAGCAGCCTGACCAGCATCTATGTGAATAATATGTGTGAAATCACAGAAAACAGCATCCCAGATTTTGTATATATGTTATTTTTATATTAACATATTATCTGTAGCATGTCAATTCTTATTTTTATTTCCACATATTGTCAAGTTGCAATTCAGCCTTTTACTTAACGCACAGCTTCCGGGCAGCCGCCCGGCAAGCGTCCTCATTCCAAGGCTGAACGGTAACATAATTAATCAGTTCTCCCAATTTCCAAACAGCTCTGCCGCCTTTTTGCTGCACTCCACCCGGTTCTTTACGCCCAGCTTGTGATACATATTTTTCAGATATGTCTTAATCGTGTTCAGGCTCAGTCCAAGAAGCTTTCCTATCTCTTCATTATTCAGCCCCTGTGCCACCAGACGCAAAATCTTTCTTTCATTCTCCCTGAGTGTTTCCCCGGTTCCTCTTGTGGATTTTAAATAGCCGGGATAGTACACCGCCTGTTCACGGATGGTCTCCATAAGGCGTTTCCGGTACTGCTCTGTACCAATATCGCACTTCTCCAGCATCTGTTCCGCCAGTGGAAACACTGCCGCCCCTTCCGCACTGATCACCCGGATATCATCGTACTTTGCCGCCTTCTCCACCGCGTTTTTAAAACAGCGCTGCCATTTTTCCTCTTCGCCCAGCCGGTAAAAAGTGATTGCCAGCAGCAGCTCCGTCTCGATGATTCCTCTGATTCGATGATACTCTATGCAGTAATTGTGCATATCGGTCAGCAGCGTCAGCGCATTCGCATTTCTTCCCTGACGCAGATATCCTCTGGCCTTTACCATATAGCAGTGACCATAGGCGATGTACAGAGGCTGCTGCTCATCCGGAGCTTCCTCCTCCATCCATTCTTCCACTTCCCCGGCCGCTCCCGTACACATAGCCATCTGTGTCAGTATTGCCTGAAGATTTTTTTTCAGCAATTTGGGATGCTCCGGAATATGCAGATTAAAAGACTTCAGATAATCCATTGCCATTGCTGATTTCCCCTGTGCCAGAAAGATTTTGGCCATAGTAGCCGCACCGGCAAAACGCAGAAACAGATTGTCCGTGACTTCTGCCTTCCGGATCCCGGCAGTCAGCAGCATCAGTGCCTCGGTACTGTTCGCATCCTTCCATTTTTCAAACAGAATTTCTCCCTGAATGATCTCAACCAGCCCTTTTCCGCCGGCTCCCATCACCACATCCAGAGTTTTTTCCAGCCTTCGGAAATAGGCAGAATCCATTCTGGTCAGTTCAATCAGATCTCTCCGCCCGTTCAATATCCCCGGCTGCCCGCCGGTAACATCTATTTGCGGTATTACCAAATGCCGTTTCTGGCATTGTTTTCTTGCCTCTTCCAATGTCTTCGAAAAATCATGCTGTGTCAGATGGGGCAGAGACAGGCGCAGATGAAACAGCCATTCTTCTGCATTAATCCTCTTTTTTTCACTCAGATTTTTTTGTCCCGCGTAGTCTTTCAGACATTTCAGCCACTCATTGCTTTCTTCCCGGCGGCACCACAGCGAGCTGATCATGCTCATCGCGGTAATCAGCTCCGGCGAAGACAGGATCTGTTCTCTGGATAAAGACAGATAATATTCTCTGGTGTTATGATACTGAATAAATCCAATGGAATCTCTGGTATCCTGAATCAGCAGTTCCGCCACCTTTTCGCTAAACCCTGCTCTGCTGTAGCACTTCAGCGCCTGCATCACATCACCGGTCAGTTCAAAATACAATCCTGCATTTTCATCATTGCGGTTTCGCTTTTCTTCACTCCACAATAGCTGCTGCCTGGATACAAGGTACTCATGAAAGATATCCAGAAAAAAATACTCCCTTTTCACCGTATCATACTGAAGAAAACCGCTGGTATCCATAATTTCACCCATGGTTTTTTTAATGTCCAGGCTGCCTACCAGCATCAGAACCAGACCTGTATCAAACCGTTCAAAGGGCGCCAGATAAAGCAGCGCATTCTTTACATTATCACTCCAGGTTTCCATCAGATGGATATCATACCAGGAAAATAATTCCTGCTTTATCACTTCATACAACTGCTGATTCAGGCTTTCTCCCCTGGCCATATGCAGAGCCAGCATCTTTATCCGCAGGGGATATCCCCCCACTGCTTCCAGCATCAGCAGCGGCGTATCCGAATTAAACGAAATATTCATCCGCAGCAGAAGATCTCCTATCTCTGCCGCAGTCAGCTTCAGATCGTCAGAATTTCTCTGCAGGAGCTGCCCCGTCAGCTCAAATGGCCGCAGATATCCTGGAATTGGAATTCTGGACAGCAAAATAAACCGCTGTTCCGGCGGCGAATGAATAATACCCTGAACGAGTTCATTCTGCAAAACAGTAGTTTTCAGCCTGTGCATATCATCCACAATACACAGCGGTTTGGATAAATTCCGCAGTGCTTCTGAAAAATCTTCCTGACCTCCATTAATAATATCGCAGCCCATCTGAGTTTTTGCAAAACCATTTGCTATAACTGATGTCTTGCCCCAGCCTGTATGCGCCTGCACATAAATCACTTTATATTGTTCCAGAAAATCACGATATTTCTGAAGCAACGCTTTTTTGGGAACTATCTTTTCGTCCTGTGGCATGCTGTCACCCCCATTTTGTCCATTCTTCCGCCCATAACGACAGTGTTTCTCTCCTGTGATTTTGTTTTATATATTATATCTATATTTTTTCATTAATGATATCCCCAAACGGGTGATTTTTTTGTTATTTATAAGGTGCTTTTATTTTATAAGCTGTATTTTCATGCAGATTCAGAGGGTAATGAAAATGTGCTTTCGGTATGATATAAAAAAAGACCCACTCCATTGCTTAACAATAGAACAGGTCTTCCCTCTTCATTTTAAATTGAACTATAAATTATATCTGCGCAATAATTTCTTTCAGGCTGTCTGCGCTCTTTTTCAGCTTGGCTACTTCTTCGTCCGTCAGATCCAGAACGATCCGGTCCTGAAGTCCCTTCGGTCCAATGATGCTGGAAATACTCAGGCAGACATCATTCAGGCCATATTCACCATGCATCATAGTGGAAACGGTAGAAGCTGAACTGTGAGCACTCAAAATCAGTTTGCAAAGACGGACTACAGAAATGGCAATTGCATAGAAAGTAGCTCCTTTATTTGCAATAATCACTCCGCCGGAAGTTCTTACATAGTCAATGATACGCTCTGAATCAAAGGTAATATCTTTATTCGGGCTGTATTTCGCATAGTATTCTTCAACGGAAACGCCGGCAATATGTGCTTTGGACCACGGTACGAAAGAAGAATCGCCGTGCTCGCCAAAGATGTAGGCATGTACATTTTTCTGAGAAACGGAACATTCCTCTGCCAGCAGGGAACGCAGTCTTGCGGTATCCAGAGAAGTACCGGAACCAATGATCTGATTTTCCGGAATACCAGATTCCTTAATGAAAATATAGGTCAGAATATCAACCGGGTTACTTACGATAATATACATAGCGTCCGGAGCTGCTTTTGCAATATTTTTTGCGATATCCTTTGTAATTCCTACGTTGATCTTAGTAAGATCCAGTCTGGTCTGACCAGGTTTTCTGGCTACGCCGGAAGTAATGATAACGATGTTGGAACCCTTTGCATCCTCATAATCACCTGTCTTAACGGTAATCGGATCACGGAAGGCGGTACTCTGCATGATATCCATGACTTCGCCCTCTGCTTTATTTTTATTAATATCGATCAAAAGCAATTCATTTGCAATGGTATCCTGTGCCAGTGTGTATGCAATCGTTGCTCCCACAGATCCTGCACCAATAATTGTAATCTTATTTCTCATTTCCATTCTCCTCTCAGTATCCTGCCCAAAATGTATCTTAACTGTTTGTTCATATCTGATAATCATTTAGACTATACCACATTGTTATTTTTTAGTCAATCAGATATCCGCGTTTTTTATATTATCTTAACCATGTCTTAGCCAGATTTCCCGTCTGCCTTTGCTCCATCGCTTTCCAGTAACAGTAAAAACAGGATTGTCCGGCCGTTTCTGCATTTTTTTATTCTTTGACTGCATACAAAAACTGCTCCAGTGTACCGGTTTTTTCCTGATACAATGGATTATTCTGATACAGATTTTCCAGATATGCTCCCGGCTGCCCCTTAGACTGGCGCTGTACTTCCTCCAGTGTCAGCCCCTCCTCTTCTGTCTGAAAAATCAAAATATTCCGGGCAAAATCCGGTTCTGTCTCCAGCCACTCCAGCACCTTTGTCTCCTGCTGCTCCTCCCGATGCAGGCTGTCCTGCCAGAGAATGGCTTTGACATGGCTGTAATCCACATATCTGTCCTGCAGTGCCTGGATTTCCAGTATCGCCTCTTCCATCCCGCCTGCCGTCACCCTGGTGATGTTTCCCCTGTTTTCACCTGACACATTTATCCTCTCCGTCTCTTTGATTTCTGTCACTTTGGCCTCTGTCTCTTTGATGTCTGTCTCTTGGCTTTCTTGCGCCTCACTCCCGCTTTCTTGCGCCTCACTCCCGTTTTCTTCTGCCTCACTCCCGCTTTCTCCCGCCTCGCTCCCGCTTTCTTCCGCCTCACTCCCGCTTTCTTCTGTCTCGCCCCCACTTTCTTCCGCCTCACTCCCGCTTTCCTCCTGCATGGCACCGCCATCCTCCGGCCAGGCGCAGGCCACTTCCAGGCGGCCCTCCTTTACCCCGATTTCCAGCACCAGAGGAAAACGTCTGACCTCCAGATCCTTCGCCGTGCATCCGGTCAGTCCAAGTAAAATACCCGCGCTCAAAAGCAGCAGCCCCGCCAGCACCGTCTTTCTTTTTCCGCTCCGGATCCGTTCCACAAAAAACAGCAGAAAAATAAAAAAAATCATCACCGGGACACAGAAAAAAAAGTTTATTTTCCGATACCAGCTCAGCAGCCATTCCCACTGAAACGGGAACAGAAACAGGACAAAGCCTGAAACCAGAATCAGAATACGTCCGATCCATTTTGGCACACCAAATGCATTTCCGATCACACCCGCATAGTAAATCCCACTGCCCGCAGCAAGAAAAAGGCTGATCATAAGCAGCGCAATAAAGAGCACATCCCAACGCTGCAAAAAGACACCCGGCAGCTTTACTCCGCTCATCAGAGAGATTACCGGCCATTCCAGCCGCTCCATTCCCTGTATGCCAAATACGCCAAATCCAATGAAAATTACCGCCAGCAGCACCAGCGCCATTCCCCGCAGAGCACGAAACGCCTGGCGGCCAAAGGATTTCCTGTGCCTGATCCCGTCCAGCGCCAGGGGAAGTGTCCCGATTCCTCCAAAGCCTGCCAGCACCAGAAAACTGCTCTCCAGAAACTCTCCCGGTACAAAGGCCATTCCGCCCGTCCCGCTGCCGGTATATGGCACTTCGCCATCCATAAAGTGTGCCATCTTAATTCCCGGAACCGTCAGGATCAGCAGAAGCAGAAAAAATCCCATAACGACCGGGGCCAGCAGTTCGCTCACCCGCCCTCTTACCTCCAGACCGCCGCCGGCCAGATAAATTCCCGTCGCCGCCGGCAGCAGTACCAGAAGCCAAAGGGGAAGCTCCGGCAGCAGATTATCCTTAGCCAGCCTGCCGCAGAAGGCCAGCAGCAGAATTAAATTTGTCAGAAAATAAACACTGTAAACCAGATAGATCAGCGCCGCTGCTCCCTTTCCCAGGCGTTCCTGCACATAAGTAAAATAGCTGCCTTTTGCTTCCCGCATTACCCCGCAGACAAGCCAGAGGAAGCCGGCTGCCAGCAGGCTTCCGGCCAGAGCTCCCAGCATCACTGTCTGGAAATTCATTTTCCTGTGATAGCCCGGCAGAAGAAGAATTGTCTTTCCCAGCCAGTCCATCAGGAGAAGCGCCTTTAGCTGACGGCCGGATATTTTCTGATTATCTGAGAACATTATCTTTTTCCTCCTCACTCTGCGCCTTCACACGCATTCTGGTGCGTGCATTTCGTCTTGTGTAGACCGGTCTGTGCTTCATGCGGCGGGCGGGAGCACGGAACACACCGTCACTCCACAGGGATATCCCGTCCCGGCTCCCCGCTGCAAAGGGCATCAGATAAGGGATCCCAAAGCTTTTCAGCCCGGCAAGATGGATGATCAGCAGCAGCCATCCTGTGACAAATCCGTAAAATCCAAAAAATCCGCACAGAAAAATCATTCCGTATTTCAGGATCCGAAACGCTTCCGAAAGCTCCTCATTCGGAATAGAGAAAGAACCAAGCGCTGTCAATGCCTCCACAATTACGATCACGGGACTGATCAGATTCGCCGCCACCGCCGACTGGCCGATGATCAGGCCGCCCACAATACCAATCATATTTCCAATAGGCCCCGGCATCCGCAGCCCGGCTTCCCTCATCAGTTCAAAGGACACCTCCATCAGCAGGACCTCCACCATTCCGGGAAACGGCACTCCCCTTCTGGCTTCCGCCATGGACAGCACCAGATTAGTAGGCAGAATCTGAGGATGGAATCCGGTCACCGCCAGATACAGCCCCGGCAGGGAAAATGCCAGAAAGACAGCCAGATAGCGGATGCAGCGCAGCAGCGAAGCGATCTCAAAATGGCCGTAATAATCATCCCCGGTCTGTACCAGGCTGTTCAATGTGGTCGGCAGCAGCAGCGCCACCGGAGAATTATCACACAGCAGTACTACACGCCCATCCAGCACAGCCGCTGCCGCCCGATCCGGGCGCTCCGTTGTCTGAAACTGGGGAAAGGGGGAATACCAGACGTCCGAAGTCAACTGCTCTATCATCCCGCTGTCCATGATGCCATCGATCTCGAATGCCTGCAGCCGTCCTCTCACCTCATCGAGCAGTCCCGGATAGGCCAGTTCTTCCAGATAGACCAAGGCCAGCAAAGTTTGTGAACGTCTTCCCAGAAACATTTCTTCCACCTTCAGCTCCGAAGTGCGGATCCTTTTCCGGATCAATGCCGTATTTATTTTGAGCGCCTCACTGAAAGCTTCTCTGGATCCTCTCAGTACCTTCTCCGATTCTGCCTTCACAACGCCCATTCCCGGATAGCCCTTGCTGCTGATTTTCAGTGCTCTGGTATAGCCCTCCAGAAAAAAAATGGCATTTCCCGCCATCAGAGCCGCCATGGCTTCTTCCATGGTTTCCAGCTCCTTTACATCCGAAATGCCCAGTCCATTTTCCAGCACTGCCTGACGGATCTTTTCTGCATCCAGCTCCCACAGATGGTTCAGAAGCTTTCCGATCACGGAATCCTCCAGCATCATGTTGCTGACCGCCGCCTCCACATAGACCACCAGACATTCCACCTGTTCCCCGGTTCCCAGCCGCATCCTGCGCAGAATAATATCATCGCAGCCACTGCAGCTATTTTTTATCCGTTCTTCCACTTCCCCGATCTTCCCTGAAATCATTTCCGGCATGCCGCGCCCTCCTTTCCAAATGTTATGAAATGGCCGCTGTTTGATATCCATCTTTTTCACATATTTCACCTGACACTATCCCCGGACAACAAAGCATCACCCATTCTGAATCTGCTTTCAGCAATTCAAGAACGTAAAAAAAAGGAATAAGTCATCCTTATCCCTTTTAGTGTTTCCCGATATTTTTATTTCATGTGCAGACTTTCAATAATACATTCTTTCTGATGTTCAATATGAATCATAATGGCTTCACCCGCTTTTTCCTCGGAGTGCTCCTCCAGAGCTCTGCAGATAGCCATATGCTCCTGCACCAGATTTTCATGGCTGCTCTTATCTTTCAAATTCTCCAGGCGGTACCGGTAAATCTGCTCCCGGATGTTGTTTAAAATCTGTATCAGCCGACGGTTCCCCGTGGATTCGCAGATGATTTCATGAAAGTTCACATCCGCCTGGGCACAGGCCAGCAGATCCTCCTGCTTCAGACTTTCCACGAACCGGTCTGCCGCATTTCTCAATTCCTCCAACTGCTGTTCTCCCATCATCCGGCAGGCTTTCTTCACCGCCAGCTCCTCCAGCGCAGCCCTCACCTCCAGAACATCCTCCAGATCAGAGACCGTAATCTCCGCCACAATAGCGCCTTTTCGGGGAACCATGGTAACCAGACCGTCCAACTGAAGCATCCGGATAGCCTCCCGGACCGGAGTTCTGCTCACTCCCAGGCGCTGTGCCAGATGAATTTCCATCAGCCGCTCTCCCGGCTGCAGATTGCCCCGCAGGATCGCCTGGCGAAGTGTCTGAAATACCACATCTCTTAATGGAAGGTACTCACTCATTTCCAATTGAAATTCACCTGTCATTTTCTATCCCTCCCTTATTATTCGGCTTTGCTCCGTTCCTTCCATTATCATTCGGCTTTGCTCCGTTCCTTCCGTTAGAGCGTCCGCCGCTGTTGTAAAAGAAATCCGTCAGATAAACCTGTTTTGCAATACTTCCTTTTTTCAGCCTTTCATAAGCTTTTCTGGCCTTTGCCTTATCTTCAAACAGACCAAATACAGTGGGGCCGCTGCCGCTCATCATCGCGTTCAGCGCTCCCATTTCTTTCATCTCATTTTTGATCTCTTCAATCACCGGATAGGCCGGAATCGTCACCGTCTCCAGCACATTTCCCATCCGCTCCGCCATGCCGCGCAGATCGCCCTCCGCCAGGGCTGCTATCTGACCATCGATATCCGGATGCTCTTTCAGTTCATTGGCCTTCAGATTGCCATATACGAATTTGGTGGAGACATGAATCTTCGGCTTCGCAATCAGAATCTGGCACCTGGGCGGAGGCATCAATGGTGTGAGTTTCTCCCCTATCCCCTCTGCCAGCGCAGTTCCGCGCATAATACAATATGGAATATCAGCTCCCAGCTTCACGCCCCGTTCCATCAGTTCCCGGGAAGTCAGCCCCAGACGGAACAGCCGGTTCACCCCCACCAGCACCGCCGCCGCATCCGAGCTGCCGCCTGCCAGCCCTGCCGCCACCGGAATATGCTTTTCCAGATTAATAAACAGCCCCTTTTGCACCTGAAATTCTTCCATCAGCAGATGAGCCGCCTTATACACCAGATTATCCTCATTCGCAGGCAGAAAACACAGATTGGTTTTCACCCGGATGCCCGGTGTCTCCGTAACTGTCAACTGCACTCTGTCATATAGGCGAATGGTCTGCATGATCATCCTGAGCTCATGATACCCGTCTTCTCTTTTTCTCAACACATCCAGGCCAAGATTGATCTTTGCCATGGCTTTTAGTTTTATCTCTTTCATCTTAAATGCGCCTCTTTATCTATTCGAAAATACCTCTGCTACGCAGCATTTTGCTCTCTATACGCTCATTGTATACAAAATCCAGATTGAATGCAAGTGCATCTTTGATGATTTCTTATTTTTATATTTTTTAAAAATTACTGTTCCATCGCAATCTGAGGACAGCAAGAAACAGCCGTCCTGCGGTTCTTGGCGCAAAGCGGCTGTCCTGCTATTTCTGCTGTCAGACAGCTCTCACACTGTCCCTCTCGATAAACTGGGTGCATACCTGAGTCTTGAGCTTCAGGCCGTCATTATCCTTGATAATGTCCCGCAGGCGGCGCACCGCGATCCGTCCCATTTCCTGTTTTGGCACTCTCAGCGTGGTCAGCGGCGGATTGGAGATAGAAGAAAAGGACAGGTCATCGAAGCCGACCACAGAGATATCCTCCGGCACCCGGATTCCGCACTCTGACATGGCTTTCATGGCTCCAAGGGCAATCATATCGTTGTCCGCAAAAAAGGCGGTAGGAAGCTTTGGCCGTGCTGCCAGATAGCGTTTCATATCCGCATAGGCCCCATCCATAGTGGTGGACAGCGTAATGACATAATCATTGGCCTGAGGCAGCTTTGCCTTTTGAAGCGCTGTCTGATACCCCACTGCTCTGGAGCGAAACGGTTTAATGCGGAAGCTCCCCCGCAGATAACCGATCTGCTGATGCCCTTTTCCGATCAGATATTCGGTAGCCATGCGGGCAGAATCTGCGTTGTTGATCAGCACCGCATCGAAGGACATATCTTCCTTCCAATAGTCCAGTATCACGTAGGGGCTGGTCATGCCGCGGATCAGATCAATGTCTTCATCCATCAGTTCCGTTCCCTGCAAAATTACAGCGGATGCCTTATCGTTCAGCAGCCAGCGGGCCTGCTCCTCATAATTACTGTCCCTCTTATCCAGATTACACATGATCATTTCCATTCCGCAGGCACGGCACTCATGCTCCACTCCCGTGGTCAGCAGCGGAAAAAAGGGAGTATCTTCCACAACTACGCCATTTCGCTTAAACATGACAAATTTCACTTTTGTAATTCGATTTTCTTCAAAGTACCCCAGATCCTGTGCAGTCTTCAAAATTTTAGCGGCAGTGTCTGCATTCACTCCACGTTTATAATTAATCGCATTGGATACCGTTGCCGGTGAAAACCCCGTAATCTCACTGATCTTTTTCACGCTAACCTTCATAACTGCCTCCGCTTTGTTGACTTCTTCTATTCTAAATACGCTGCTGCTGCGAATCTCTTCTTTCTGCAGCCAATATTAATTTATATTTTACGCTTATTTGTTCAAAAACACTCTGCATTCCTTCTGCGAGGCGGGCATCACTTCCCTGCTAAAATATAAATATTTATGTAAATATTTATATTTCAGTGTAATCCTTTTTCTCGCTAAATTCAACCTTTTTCTAAAAATATGAGGCCGCCTTGTTACAGTTCCGCTTTTTACTTGACGCACAGCTTCCGGGTGGCTGCCCCAGGTATGCTGCAGGGGCTGCTGCCCGGAAAGCGTCCTCATTTCAAAGCTGAACTGTAACGCCGCTTTTTCAATGGCCGCTCCGAACCATCTGCACTGCTTCCTTCCAGCCCTGATATTTGCTGTTTCGCGTCTCTTCCTCCATGTCCGGCTCGTAGGAGGTCCGCTTCAGTCTGCTGAAGATGCTCTGATCATAGATCCCGGCTGACAGTCCTGCCGCATATGCCGCGCCAATTCCCGACAGTTCTTCCGCATCCGGTATCTTGACCGGGATATCCAGCATATCACTTTGAAACTGCATCAGATAGCCATTTTTTGTCGGGCCGCCATCCACCCGGAGCTCTTCAATCGTCACTCCCGAAGCCTCGCTCATCAGACGAATAATATCCGTAATCTGATACACGATGCAGTCTAGTGCCGCCCGTACCACCTCTGCCTGACCTGTCGTTCTGGTCATCCCGCAGATGATCCCGGCCGCCTTGCTGTCCCAATAGGGCGCACCCAGTCCTGAAAATGCCGGAACCAGATAAGTCCTGTCCTGCGGATGGGCCTTTTTTGCCAGTTCTTCCGTCTCTCCGGCAGAGCCAATCAGCTTCAGATCGTTCTTCAGCCAGGAAATCACCGCACCGGTATAATTAATATTTCCTTCTAATACATAGTTTACCTTTCCGCCCATGGACCAGGCCAGGGAAGTCACCACCCCAAGGTCACTGAATACCGGTGTTTCCCCAATATTCATCATAATAGAAGAACCCGTACCATAAGTGGTTTTGATCATACCTTTTTCTAGGCAGCCCTGTCCAAACAGCGCACCATGAGAATCTCCCAATACGCCGCGAATTGGTATGGGCTGATCCAGGTATCCGTCAAAATCGGTCATACCGTAATCACCATCCGAATCCGTCACGGCTGCCATACAGCTTCGGTCAATGCCAAACAGGTTCAAAATCTCCTCATCCCAGCTCAGTGTCCCGATATGAAACAACTGGGTTCTGGAAGCATTGGAATAATCTGTTTGAAAATTATTTCCGCCCGTCAGACAGTATACCAGCCAACTGTCTATCGTGCCGCAGGCGATCTTCCCCTCTTGTGCCAGTTTCTTTACCCCATCCACATTTTGGAAGATCCACGCCAGCTTTGCCGCGGAAAAATAGGGGGAAAGCTGCAGTCCCGTATGATCCTTTATCAGCGTGGCATGCCCCTGTTTTTCAATTTCTTCACAGATGGCTGCTCCTCTGGCGCACTGCCATACAATGGCGTTGTACACCGGTTCTCCGGTCTCTTTGTTCCAGCAGGCCGCTGTCTCTCTCTGATTGCTGATGCCCAGCACCGCCAGCTCCGATTTATCAATTCCGGCCTTTTTCACCAGATCTTTTACTGTCTGTATTGTATTTGCGTAGATTTCCTTTAAATCATGCTCCACCCAGCCCTTATCATTCACAATCTGGCGATGAGGCAGGTCGCTTCGGCAGAGAAGCTTTCCACTCTCATCAAACAGGAGTGCCTTGGTTCCCTGGGTGCTTTGATCAATTCCTAATACATATTTGCGCATAAATACGTTCCTTTCCTGATTTTCTGTAGTTGGACGCAGAGTTGTTATTTACTCACCGCCCACAAAGGCAGGAGTCCCATCTTCCCGAACGAAAGTGTGCTTCGCACGCCTCGCATGCCAGTTTCTTTAGAAGCACAGCTTTCGTTCCGCGCGCGTAGCTGCGCATCCGTATGCCGAAGGCTGTTCTCGTATCGGCGCACTTTCCGATACGAAAATGAAATGCGGCCATCCTTCCAGCAGCATTGCTTTCCAGACAGGCCGCATTCCGGCAAGGCGAATTATTATTTTTATTTTTCTCCGCAAACTTTTTTTATTAACCTATTTTCCGCGAAGACATGCTTATTTCAAGGCTTCACTCACCGCGAAGATATGCTTTTACATCTTCTTCCACCGGATCGTACAGATCAGGCTTGATACCCATATATTTACATGCTTCATATAATACAGGAACCACATCCTTGTGAATTCCTACGCAATGGTGAATGTAGGGTCCTTCCACGATCTTGGCTTCCAGACGTTTGATGTTGTCCACCTCTACCCAGAGATAGGTGCCCATACCCTTCGGTCCGTCTACCCCTTTTGCGCTGCCCAGCAGCATGGAATATTCTCCATTGTCACCATCAAAACGCGCCAGCGTCACCTGACCATGCTTTGCTTCAGCCGTAATACTTCCCGGATGATCAAATGCCAGCGGATAGGTCAGCTTTGGCGTCTCTTTTGCTACCGAAATCGGCCATGGTCCACAGTGCTGCAGCAGTTCTCCATTTGCAATGTCCGGATGGCGGATGGTCCAGTCTGCGAAAAAGCTTCTGCAGTCATCCATGCCTGCTGCTTCTACTAAAAGCGCCGTAATTGCGCCGTGAATATCCGTCTCACAGACTACCGGAATTCCTTCTTCATTCAGAAGAGAATTTGCCGCACAGGGCATAATGCCCAGTTCAGACTGCAGTTGGTTCCAGCACTGGATTGCCACTGCCTGACAGCCATATTTTACGGTCAGATTTTTCATAGCCACCTTCAATGCGGCTACATTTTCCAGTTCATCATCCTTGATCATAATTTCCATGTTTCCACGGCAGTATTCCATGACCTTCTTTACTTCTGTGCCCTCTTCTTTTACCTTTTTCACTTCATCTGTCAGTTCCGGCATTGGAATCGGAGACAACTGAATGTTGAATTTCTCCAGCAGTTCTCCTTCATTGCACATCGTGGTCCAGAAATCAAACGGTCTGGTGGAAATCTGCAGTATCCGCATATGACGGAAGGTCTTTACCACATTGCAGACAGCCAGGAAATCCTTGATGCCCCGCTCAAATACCGGATCGCTCAGACGGCAGTTGGTCATATATGTAAACGGAATCTGGAATCTTCTCAATACCTTTCCAGTAGCAAACAGGCCGCACTGGGTATCTCTCAGGCGGACACCATCCGGCTCCGGACGTTCATCCAGCGGTCCCCAAAGCAATACCGGAACCCCCAGTTCCTTTGCCAGTCTCGCGCACTCATATTCCGTACCAAAATTGCAGTGGGGCAAAAACAGGCCGTCAATCTTTTCCGCTTTGAACTTCTCTGCGATCTTCATCATATCCTCATCATTATAGAGAAGACCTTCTTCATTAATATCTGTAATATCCACAAAATCGATGCCCAGCTCCTTCAGACGGTCCGCTGTCAAGCCTCTGTACTTAATCGCATCCGGAGCGCTGAAAATACTTCTTCTGGTCGGAGCATATCCTATTTTAATATGTGCCATGTCAAATCTCCTTTCATTATTTCCGCTTTTCTTCTTGAACATCAGCCCAGCTTAAATTTGCTGATGGCAAATGGACTGAATATGAAACAATAGCCTTTCCCTGCCGATCAGTTCACACTGCAATTTGGGCCATGTCATTCCTTATGCCGGGAAAGCAACTCCGGCTCTCAGAATAATATTCGGGTAAGGTGTAAATTCCCCTGTACGCACCGCAAACTTCACATTTACAGACATCTCTTTCAGCTCTACGTGCGGAACCCAGGTCACTTCGGCATCCGGCAGCTTTTCCTGAATGTACTGCAGCAGCACCGGATTTTTTTCTTTGATCTCATCCGCAATAACATATCCCTCTACTACCGTCTCATCCAAAACAGCATCCATTACCTGACGAAATGTCGGAACCCCGCCGCAAAGCACCAGATCCACGATCGGCACTCCCTTCGGGATCGGCATCCCTGCATCCCCTATCATAAACGTATCCTTATGTCCCAGCGCCGCAATATAACCTGCCAGTTGAGCATTCAAAATCCCGCTTTTCTTCATTTCCCGCTTCTCCTTTCCGAAACCATAATCACAGCCTTTTCTTCCAGCCATATATTTCCATCACTTAAATCATTGTTTTTCTCTTTTTATCTCATTCTTCCCTACTTCGCCCCAGCCCTGCTTTTACCATTTTTCCTCAAAAGCAGCCGCAACCTTGCATCACTCACAAAACACAACTTCCATCCCACTTCTTTTGCCTTTGTCATTCTTTTGCCTTTAACATTCTTTTCCCTTTACTATTCTTTTCCAAGAAGCAGCCGCAGTCCGGCAGCACTCACAAAGCACAGCTTCCATTCCACTTCTTTTGCCCTTGCCATTCTCTTGCCTTTACTATTCTTCCCCAAAAAGCAGCCGCAGCCTTGCATCACTCATGAAGCACAGCTTCCATCCCACTTCCTTTGCCTTTAACATTCTTTTGCCTTTAACATTCTTTTTCCTTTACTATTCTTTTCCAAGAAGCAACCGCAGTCCGGCAGCACTCACGAAGCACAGCTTTCATCCCACTTCTTTTGCCTTTGCCACTCTTTTGCCTTTAACATTCTTTTGCCTTTACTATTTCTTCCCCAAGAAGCATCCACAGCCCGGCAGCACTCACGAGGCACAGCTTCCGCCGGCGGCAGGTTCCGTCCCAAAGCAAACAATTGGCGGGCGCCCTTAGCGGCGGCGAGATCCACTGTCTACGCAGACTTGGCGCGAAGGCTCTCCTGAGCGCCTTACGTCGGAGTTGACAGTTAGCTCACCAGAGCGCTGCCCGCGTTTGCGTGGGCCGGAGCCTGCCGCCGGTGGAAGCGTCCTCCCTTATTGCCACGAGGCTTCCCCCTTATTTGTTTTCGTTTCTCGCCTGCAGTGCCATCTTCGCCTGCATATTTCTCTGTGTCTGGTCAATCACAACTGCCAGGATAATAACCAGACCACGGATTACCTTCTGCCAGAACTCGGACACACCGCACATGGTCATACCATCGTTGATGACACCGATTACGAAAGCGCCTACTACCGTGCCCAGAATCGTACCGGAACCGCCAGCCATAGAGGTACCGCCCAGCACCGTAGCTGCGATTGCGTTCATTTCCCAACCATCACCGGATGCGGGATGCGCTGCGGACAACTGTGCGGTATTGATCATACCTACCCATGCTGCACAGAAACCGGAAATCATGTAAACCAGAATTTTGATCTTATCCGCTTTGATACCGGACAGACGTGCGGATTTTTCATTGCCGCCCACTGCCAGTACATACCATCCAAACGGCATTTTTTTCAGCAGGATCACTGCCAGTACCGCCAGTACCGCGAATACATAAACACCGGCCGGAATATTGGCAATATTGCTGCCCAGTACCTTGAAGCCGGTATTGCCAAGCCCTTCATAGCCTGTAATGTCTGAGAAGGTAGCGCCGCCGGAACGCAGACTTGCGAAACCGCGGCAGATGTACATCGTGCCCAGGGTAGCGATAAACGGTGCCACATTCAGCTTTGTGACAATCAGACCATTTATGGCTCCGATCACACAGCCTGCGACCAGCATCAGGATCACAATCACCGGAACGCTGAAATACAGGGTAACACCGGCAAATTTTAAGGTAAGACCTTCCTGGATCAGACCTCCGGCCAGCATACCGATCAGGCCGACTACGGAACCTACGGAAAGATCAATGCCTCCGGTGATAATGACAAATGTCATTCCCAGTGCCAGGATGCCGTACAAAGCTACATGCTTTGCCACCATCGTCAATGTGGTAGCAGATAAGAAATTTTTTTTTGCTATGCTGAAAAAAATCACCAGCAGAATCAGCACAATAAAAGTTCTGCCCTTCAAGAGCGTCATGAGCCATTGGTTTGAATTTGTGGATTTATTATTTGTCTTCATTGAATTACTGCTCCTTCCCCAACCTTATGCATTTGCACCGGTACCAAGTCCGGCATAGGATGTGCGCACAAGAGTATCTTCGTTAATTTCGTCACCGGCCAGTTCCCCGGTACATTTTCCATTGGATAACACATAGATGCGGTCTGCGATCGCCATGATCTCCTTCAGTTCTGAAGAAATGACTACAATAGAAAGACCGCGTTCTGCTAAAGTATGGATAATCTCAAATACTTCTGTCTTGGCTCCGATATCAATACCCCTGGAAGGTTCATCCAGAAGCAGCACCGTTGGCTTCGTCAGCAGTCCCTTGCCAATGACTACCTTCTGCTGATTGCCGCCGGACAGAGATAAAATCGGCAGTTTCTTGTCAGCTACTTTGATCTGGATCTCCCGAATCTGCTCATCTACCGCCGCTTCCTCTGCCTTATTATTCAGAAACGGACCATTTTTATATTTCTGCATGGAAGCAATGGAGGTATTTTTGCAGATATCCAGTGTCTGGATCAGTCCCTGTCTCTGACGATCCTCCGGCACCAGTGCAAATCCCTTTTTGATCTGGTCGGAAATAGATGTAATCTTTATCTTTTTTCCCTCAAAGATCACTTCTCCGGTATGTTCCGGATGCATCCCCATCAGACATTCGAAGAACTCACTCCGCCCTGCTCCCAGCAGACCGTATACACCGAGCACTTCTCCTTTTTTCAGATACATGTTCACATCATCCAGCAGCCATCCGCCGCCGCTCTTTGGCAGATACATGTGGTTTACTTCCAGGATTTTCTCTGCCTTATTCAGATCAACCGTACGTTCAAAACGATGGTACTGAGTATTCTTTCCTACCATGTTCTCCACGATCCAGCTCAGCTCAATATCATTTACATCCGCATCCGCCACATATTTTCCATCCCGGAGAATGGTGACATGATCTCCGATCTCCATGATCTCCTCCAGACGGTGAGATATGTACACAATGGAAATCCCCTCTTCCAGGAGCTCCCGCATGATCTTGAACAGAACTTTAACCTCCGCCGCTGATAAAGAAGAGGTAGGTTCATCCATGATCAGCACCTTCAGATCCGCCTGCAGTAAATTACGGGCGATCTCCACCATCTGCTGCTGTCCTACCCGCAGATCTCCCACCAGAGTTTCCGGCGGAATCTCATATTCCAGACGTTTCAAAATTTTCTCCGCGCCCTTCACATGGGACTTGTCATCCAGAAACAGGCCCTTTTTGAACTCATGGCCCACAAAGATATTCTGAAAAACCGTCATATTGGGAAACAGGCTCAGTTCCTGATGGATAATTCCAATCCCTTTTGCCTTGGCAGCATTGGTATCTTTAAAGTATACCTCTTCTCCGCCCATATACATCTTGCCCGCGGACGGCTGCTCAATGCCTGCAATCATCTTCATCAAAGTAGATTTTCCGGCACCGTTTTCTCCAATCAGCACGTTTACTTTCCCCTTTAGCAAATCAAAGGATACGTTGTCCAGTGCCTTGGTACCTGGATAAATCTTATCTATTTTTTCGCAATGGAGAACAACATTTGGATTATCAAACATAATGCTCCTCCTTTTTATTCTATCGTTAATGATACCGGTGTGATCGTCACTTTACCTGTACTCTCTGCTGCCGCACCTGCAAACGTAACTGTTTTCCCGGCAACACTGTCATCCAGTGCCAGCGGAGCCACTACCTGAGTATCTGCCTCTCCATTCAGAGATTTTGCGTACTGTGACCACTCTGTCTGGTTGGTAAAATCCTCAAATGCTTTCAGCGTCTGTGCATCACGGATCGCCGTGCCGGAATATACACCGCCAGCCTGAATCCGGATCTCTTCGTCACCAGTATAGCCCTCTACTGTGACCAGTAAATAATGTTTCGGGGTCTCTGTATTAAATTCTACAATCGTTGCTTTGCCACTGACTGCGGACGCAGGCGATGCTATGCCGTCTCCATTCAGTAATTCAGTCAGGTCCGTGGCTGTATTTGTAATCTCTTCTGATACGCTGGTCCAGTCACTGCTGGATTCCGCGCCTGAATCAAAGGTCGTTTTGCCTGTGTACTGTCCCTCTTCTCCGATAGGAACCACCTTCACAAAACCGCATCCGGTGAGGGATACTGCGATCAATGCCGATACAGCAATAAGGGATGTTCTCTTTTTCATATTTATCTTCTCCTTGCCACTTTATATCAAAAGGCGGCGCATAGCACCGCCTTTTGGCAATATTTTTATTAAACTCACAGGTAATTTATCTCATGGGTTTGTCCCATTACCAGATTTTTGGTTCCGATTACCTCACTGTATTTCCAGATTATTCGGTATAAACAAATCCAGCCAGTTTATCAACGTTTTCAGCGGTAACAGCTACACAAGGGATCAACTGTTTTTCTTCTGCCGGAGCGGTGCCGTTCAGATATGCATCTGCTTCTTCTACTGCGGTCTGAGTGATCAGAGCGATCTGCTGAAGCGCGGTACCTACCATATTGCCGGATTTGATATAAGCTGCTGCATCATCAGAACCATCTACACCGATGATCTTGATATCATCGCGTCCTGCATCCAGGCAAGCCTGAACAGCGCCGCATGCCATGGTGTCATTACCACAGATGATACCGGTGATTTCCGGATTGGACTGAAGGATTGCTTCTGTCTTGGAATAAGCTTCTGTCTGATCCCAGTTAGCGGACTGCTGAGCTACCATCTCAAGGTCAGGATATTCATCAATAACGGAATGGAAGTTCTCGGAACGAACCTGGCAGTTGGTATCTGTTTCCAGGCCAAGCAGCTCTGCGTATTTTCCTTCATAATTCATAGCTTCTACCCATGCTTCTGCGATAGCTGCTGCACCCTGTGCATTGTCTGCTACCAACTGTGCTGCTGCCAGACCACTCTGATTGATCTCACGGTCTACCAGGAAGGTAGGAATTCCTGCATCATATGCTTTCTGAACTGCTTCTACGGAAGCATCAGCTCCTGCATTATCACAGACAATAGCTGCTGCGCCATCAGCGATCGCTGCTTCGAACAGCTCAAGCTGTGCTGCTGCATCATCATCATGTGAGAAACATTTTACTTCGTATCCCAGTTCTTCACCAGTGGAAGTAGCCAGGTCCTGAACGGTCTTGAAATATACATTAGAAGTAGATGGTGTAATACAGTAAATGATCTTGGATCCTCCGCCCGGAAGCAGTTCACCTGCAGCTTCTGCCGCAGCCTCAGTAGCTGCTTCTGTCTCATCTGCAAATACTGCTCCTGCAAACATACTGCTCACCATAGCTGCTGTCATCAGACCTGCTAATACCTTTTTCGATTTCATGTTTTTTCCTCCTTTAAATCAAATAGTTTTACTGTTGTAAGATCAAATCGATCTCTGTTTTGTGATTTTCATTATAAACGTTTATATTATTTTTTCAATAGTTTTTTGCATTTTCTTGATTGTTTTGTATGGTTTACTAATTTTAACATCCATTTTTTGTATATATTTACTATAAGTTTTCAATATTTTTCGAATTATCTGGATTTCGGAATTAAATATAATATAAATTATTTATATAAATATTTAGATTTTAATTTAGAAGCGGGGACGGTTCAAAATTTTCTAACTCAAAAAAAGCAAAAAAAACACAATGCCAAACCGATTATCAGATAAACTTCTATCCAATATAATACCGGTTTGACACTGTGTTAAAAAAATTCCATATATCCATTTTCTAATAGCTACACTCTAACGTTTTTATCCGCTTTGCAAATATGCCTAATGATATTCTCCCAAATCAGCTTCTCCAGCAGATCCGTATTTTCTTCAAATGACATAATCGCGATTACCACTTCTTTTTCCGGATATACAAGACAATACTGCCCATATTTTCCATCGCTTCGGAAAGAACCTTCTTCCGGATTCATGAGAAACTGGTATCCGTAGCCATATCCCTTGCAGACCTGCTTTTCGTTTTTCTGTTCCGAATTGTCTATTATTTTGGAAGCAGCCTTCTCTATATAATTCTCCGGTACAATTTTCCTGCCCTGATAACTGCCTTTATTCAGCAGCATTTTTCCATATGCAGATAGTTCATCAATGTTAAGATAGAGTCCATTTGCCGCATGCACATGCCCTTTGGGGCAGCAGGTCCAGATCGGATTTCCGATCCCCAGCGGTGTAAACAGCCGCGGAGTCAGATATTCTGTGAGATTCATTCCGGCTCTTTTTTCAATTGCGCAGCTCACCATGTAAGTATTAAAATTGCTGTAAAGCCAGACGGTTCCCGGTTTTTGCTCAAAAGAGGCGTGAAAGAAGTATGCAATCCAATCCTGTTCTTCATAAAACTCTCGTGAGTCTGCAAAGAAAAGAGGAGAGGCCAGACCGCTTGTCATCGTCAGCAGATGTTCAATCGTTACACTTTTCAGATATTCACTGGCATTCTCAGGCACATATTCTGGAAAGATATCTACGATTTTCTCCTTCAGATCCAGCAGATTTTCCGAAATTGCTATCCCTGCTGCGCAGGATACGAACCCCTTTGAAACCGACCACATATTCAGCCTGGCCTTTGTACTGACACGCTGATACCAGGCCGCCAGCTGATTTTTTTCCCAGATCTGAACATAGTTTACATTTATATCCGCTTTTGTGGTTTCACCGATAAAATTATTCAATAATGCCTGCATAGAAATTGATACCTGCCTTTACTTATAATCCCCTTAAAGGTATTATTTACTGATTGATATTTCTGTTCCAAGAGTCTGTGATTTCCTGCAAACTCTCTTCCCTGGTGCACTTTCCAGCCAGATATTTCTGTACGGAAGCGAAAATATCTTCCTGCGCCGCAGCCGGGAAAGACGGTCCAAACATAACGAAGGTTTTGTCCTCATCCAGATAGGACTGGAAATCCATTGCCATATCACCCATAGCGCTGATATCCACACTGCTCTCGCTGTAAGCCGGATATGCTCCCATTACGGTAAAGAACTTGTCTGCTGCATCTGAGGTCAGCATATAATTCAAAGCGATCTTGGCTTCTTCCACATGTTCGGATCCGTTATATACGCAAAAGCTCTGAGGAATATTAAACAAAACATTTTCAATTTCTTCATTGTCGCTGGTCAAAATAGGCATCAGCCCCATATTGATATCAATTCCCGCATTTTCAGCGATTGATTTCATCCACATGCCTTCTCCGGCCACCATCGCTGCTTCTCCATTAATAAATGCAGAACGCTCTGTATTAAAGTCCATCGTCAGGGCATCCTCATTTCCATATTCCATTGTCAGATCCAGGAAGTCATAGTATGCATTGAAAGACGCATCTTGTGTAAAGTCTCCTCCATTTTCCAGTACATCATT
This sequence comes from Lachnospiraceae bacterium, assembly GCA_028689585.1. Taxonomy (GTDB): domain Bacteria; phylum Bacillota; class Clostridia; order Lachnospirales; family Lachnospiraceae; genus Merdiplasma. The sequence continues at coordinate 99,560 of JAQVCW010000001.1, forward strand.
GAAATACTCCATTGCATTTTCGCGATGTGCAAATGGTGTTGTAAACATTCTGCGAACCACATGAGCAACATCCGTATATGCATTTACAAATGGCTGGATTCCTGCTGCCTCCAGCTTTTCACATGCCTCCCGAAGTTCCGTAATGGTAGTCGGAAGCTCTTCTATGCCAGCCTGTGCAAATAAGTCTTTATTATAAGCAATAGAATATCCTTCCATTGCCAGAGGCATTGCCAACAGCTTGCCATCGTAATCACACATTTCGATTATGCTGGACGGCACCTTGGATACCCACTCTTCACCGGACAGATCCGCACATTCCGTATTCCATGCATCAAAGTTTGATTTTCCTACCAGCATATGGAAAATATCCGGCATTTCACCTGAAATCAGCTTTGCCTGCAGTGTTTCAAAATAAACAGTAGAGCTGGCGCTTTCCTGCACCACGCGGATATTGCAATCCGCCTCCAGCGCATCAAAAACCTCCTGAAATGCATCCGCCCATTCACTTTTATAGTGGAAAAAAGTAAGCGTTACCGGCTCCTCACTGCTCTCTTCTGCTGATGCAGTTCCGGTAAATGCGGTAAAACAAAGTGCTGCTGCTAATAATGTCCCAAATACTTTTCTTAGTTTCATACCATTTCTCCTTTGATTTTAATTGTTTTTTGTTTTAATGTTTCAGATACCTTTTTTCTATTTTCATTTCCTGTCCTGACTTTTATATCAGAAAAATCTCCTCTTCTGTATCTTCTATCCTAAAAGTGACAGTCTGCCTCAAAATATATCCCTCCTTCCTATGCTTTTACTGCACCGGCAGCTACCCCCTCCACAATTTTTTTCTGCATCACAATAAAGAAAATAACGATTGGCAGAATTGCCAGCAATAATGCAGGCATAATAATATTCCACTGATAAACATTCTCTCCAAACAACTGGTAAATCGCCAGCTGCAGTGTTCTTGCATTTTTATTCTGAAGCAGTATCTGCGGAAGAAGAAAATCATTCCAGAACCAGAATGTGTTCAGGATCGTAACAGTGACAATGGTACTCTGCATTAACGGAAATACAATTTTCCAGAAAGTCTGAAACGGACTGCAGCCATCAATAAACGCGGACTCTTCAATCTCTTTCGGCACATATCGCAGGGAACCGCAGCACATAAATACCGCAAATGGAATGGCCAGTCCTACATAAATTACCACCACTCCCGGAATACTGTTGATCAGATGGAAGGTCTTCCCTACTACCACCATCGGAATCATGACCGCCTGAAACGGGATGGACATGGATGCAATAATCAGTGCAAACAAGGCCTTGCAGAGTTTGTTTTCAACCCGGCTGATGTAATAGGCTCCCATCGGTGCCACAATAATCCAGCCCAGGTTGCTGAATACTGTAATCAGCAGAGTATTTCGAAGCGATTCTCCATAGCGAATGGATTTCAGCGCTGCCACAAAATTATCCAGATACAGGCCTGCCGGAAGCGCCGCATTATTTGCTGTGATTTCTCCCATGGTCTTAAAAGAGTTCACTATTACAAAATAAAATGGAATTAAAAATATAACTGCAAGAAAAATCAGCAATATATTCAGTATAACATCTCCTGTTGTTCTTTTCCTCTTAATCACATCTGCACCTCCTTGCGTCTGGTCAGGTTTACCTGCACTTCTGTGATTACCACGATCATCAGAATAAAGAGAATGGATTTTGCCGCGCCAAGTCCCATCTGTCTGCTGGTAAATGCCGTATTATAAATATTCATGGTAAATGCTTCTGATGTCCGATAGGGACCGCCGCCCGTCAGCGATACATTCAGATCGTATATTTTAAAAGCATTCAAGGTACTCATAAACAGGCACTGGGTGATCGCCGGCATAACCAACGGGATCAAAATATGGCGAAGAGTCTGGAAAGAATTGGCTCCGTCGATGCTGGCCGCTTCCATGTAATCCCGAGAGACTGCCATAAGCCCTGCAATATAAATCACCATCATGTATCCCAAATTCTGCCAGATATCTACAATAATAGTTCCCCAGAATGCCGTGGCCTCTGTGCCCAGCCAGGAGAGGGCAAAAAACTTAATTCCGGTAGCTTCTGCAATCTGCGGAAAAGTCTGAAGGAAAATGAATTTCCAGATAAAACCCAGGATCAATCCGCCTATGACATTCGGGATGTAAAAAGATGCCCTCAGAAAATTTACACCCTTTAATTTTTTACAGAGACAGTATGCCAGGAAAAACCCCAGAACATTAATTAATACCACCCGCACGATTACATAAAGCAAAGTAAATTTGATGGAAGTCCATGTCTGAGAATCCTGAAACATTGTAATGTAATTCTGAATTCCAATGAAATCATAATCGCTGGATATTCCATTCCAGTTTGTAAAGGAATACATCGCACCCAAAATCAATGGCAGGATTTTAATAATTACAAACAGCAGGATCATTGGTCCCAGAAAAATCAACGCATTCCACACATTTTTTTTCTTTGATTTGCTTATCATTTTGCTTCTCCCTTCTCGTTTCCTGTTGATTTATCTTATCATTTTTGTTCTGTCCATTTACACTCAATTTTTTGTGTTTTTGTTTAATTTTTTGTCTATTTTTTATTTCATTTTTGTCTTATTGACATATTTTCCTGTCCGAACTATAATGTTTCAATAAATAATGACGACATTGGAGGGCATGCAGATGGTTCGTTTTTATCAAAGCATCAAATTTAAATCCATACTATACATCACAAGCGTTGTACTTCTGATCGGCATGTTTTCCACAGCACTTTCCTATCATTTTAATAAACAGCAGTTAAAAAAGACCTATATTGAAAAAAATCTGTCCGTAATGGAAGTTACACATAACCACCTCCATACCAAATGCCAGAATCTCTACAAGCTTTCACTGGATATCTATTCCGAACAAAAGCTCTATCAGCTTCTGAGCCAGTCCGAGTTTGATTACAGTGATTTTAATTACCTTAAACAGCTTCTTCAATCCTACTGCAGCAATGATTCTGATATTCATCAAATTTATTTATGGTGCACAAATCTCAGGCGTTCCTTCCTTGCTAATACCTACACTACCTTTGCCATTGCTGCCCAGACCATCAATCCCCAGTTGTCCGTATACAGCGATCGGCAGATACACTCTGCTCCCGAAAAGCTGAGCACCAATTATGACTACGAGGATCTGGCCAAAATCACTTTTGACACCCTTCCCCAAAAGGAATCTGTAATCACTTTTTCCAGGACACTTTATCCCATTCACAGCCAGGGTGCCAATCCTCTGGGGCATTTTTCCATTGATGTTAAATCCAGTTCTTTTATGGATGCAGCAGCGTTTTTCTTTACCTCCGGAGATGATGATTTTTATCTGCTGAATGATCAGGATCAAATCCTGCTATCCGATACCACCGTGCATGCACTTCCGCTCTCAGATCTGCTTGAGCTGACAGGTGAAAAAGACGGCTTTTACGAACACTCTGATGGTATTCTGATTTTTCAAAGTACAGTGTCCGTCGGTGATCTGTCACTGCGCATTATCAAAACTGCGTATCCTGCAGTCATTTACCGCACTGCACTGCAGTCCTTCCATGCATCCGCCTTCAGTCTGGTTGTATCCTGGCTTCTGGTGCTGGCAATAATGCTTATCATATTTGGAAAACTGTTCCAGAGAATTTCCTGCCTGAACACTTATATCAAGCGGGTTAAAAAAGGAGATTTGCAGGCATCCATAAATGATTATCCCTCACTGATAAAAACAGATGAAATCGGGATTTTATCGAAATCCTTTGAAGAGTCCATCGAAAGCATCAACCATCTTACGGATCAAAAGTATCAGTTGCTGCTAAGCAACAAAGAAATTCAGATAAAGATGCTGCAGGCGCAGATCAACCCGCATTTCATCAATAACGCCCTGCAGGCAATTGGAAATGCGGTCTTTGAGAAAGAGCCTTTGTATGTATATAACCTGATTTCCAACCTGGGGAAAATGATGAAATACTCCATGCACACGGATCATAACATCATCTTTCTGGAAGAAGAGCTGGACTATCTGAAGCAGTTCCTGATTTTCCAGGCAGAACGAATTGGAGATAAATTTCACTTTTCCATCCAAACAGATCCCAAAAGTCTTGAATGCCAGATTCCAAAGATGCTGATCCAGCCACTGGTGGAAAACAGCGTTATGCATGGATACACTGGCCAGAAAGAGGCATTTTATCTCTCAATTGAAACACTACTGAATGATGGCTATCTTGAAATCGTGGTCACTGACAACGGCAGCGGCGTATCACCTGAGCATTTGGAAATGCTGAACCAGCCGCTTTCCTACACAAAGTCAATCGGCATACGAAATACCTACAAAAGATTGTCATTATTTTACAATCAGGATTTTCAGTTTCATTTTGAAAATGCCGCGCCTCATGGTTTAAGGGGGATGATTCGAATTCCTTCCTCCATTCAGGGAATTTGAATTTAAGATTTGATCAGACTTGTACTGTGAAAGGAAGTGATATTCGTGAAATTACTAATTACAGACGATGAATATGCCACAAGAAACTCCATCAAGCATTTGATTGACCGGAAGAGAACCGGAATTGATTTTATCTGTGAAGCTGAGAACTTCGAAGAAGCAATTACACAGATCATCCACCACAGCCCGGAAATTATAATTACCGATATTGTCATGCCGCTGCATGACGGCATTTATCTGATGGACTGGATTCTTCAGCATTCTTCCCATTCAAAAATTATTGCGGTCAGCGGGCACGATGACTTTCACTTTGTAAAATCGACAATACAAAAGGGTGGAATCGACTATCTGCTGAAACCACTGGATATGGAGGAATTAAACCGCGCCCTTTCTCATGCCGCCAAACAGTATCAAAAAGAGCAGGAATATCATTCTCTAAAAAAACAGAATGATACTGCAGAAGCCAGTGAAACTCTTCTGCCGTGCCATCCTGTTATATTAGAGGTACAGCGTTATATCAAAGAACATTTTACCGGGCATTTACGCCAACAGGACATTGCTGATCATTTCTATATCAACAAAGACTATCTCTCACGTAAATTTAAGCAGGAATTTCAGATCAGCATGGTGGATTATATCAACCGTCTCCGCATCGATAAAGCAAAAAAACTGCTGAGTGTACCCGGCATCAAGATTGCGGAAGTATCTGAAATGGTTGGTTTTTCCGATGATAAATATTTCAGCACCGTTTTTAAAAGAACCTGCGGAATCTCTCCCAAATCCTACTATCTGACGCACGCAGAAAAGGAGGGTAATTCAGCACTGCTGCTGTGATAGAAGCGGGGACGGTTCTTTTGTCCCATCTCAGCCAGTTAACTCACCGGCAAGGCCAAAAAAATGCGCCAGCAAGGTCTTCAAAAAAAGTACCGAAGCTGGCGAAACAAAAAAACATCCCCGTATACAATCCAAGCTTTTCCGCTCAGATTTCCCCACCTTTTCTGAAATCTCTTTTATGACCTCTATCCTTGATTTTTTAGCAGCTCAGCCGCCCTCTTCGCTCCTGCCTCACACACCAGATCTCTAAATTAAAAATATGCAGCATTTGTCAAAAAACGGCTCAAAGCTTTTACACTCGCCTCAAGTATATTAATTCGCTTTTGAAATGTCAATTCAATCGCATAATTATAGCGATAATAGCTGAAAGCATCTAATATTTTATAAAAATATTTACAAAATATTAGAAACAAAGAATTATGTCATGGAAAAAGGTGTTTCAATTTAAAAAAATTCAAAAAACAAAAAGCAGTTCAGTTTTTACAATGCACTTTACAATTGATGGTACAATTCAGACACCTTATATTTCTTATAATTTAGTTGCTTTTTCGGTAGTTTCAGACGATGGAACTGCGGGGAAAAAGATAGCCCCTTCCAAAAGTCAATTCTAGAACATCTCTACGTTATTTTCCAATTATCTCGTTCCGTTTGCGCATCGATAGAAAAGTGTTTTAACTGATTTTGTCTTTATTTCATATTATTAATTCCAATGCAAGTAATACCTACCTGTTAAAACCTTATTGCTTTTCTAATATTGTATAAATCCACGAACGCTTCCTGAAAAACTGGTAAATCAGCCCCCTATATCGCTTCCCCATAGTCTTCAAACCTAAAACTCTCCCATTTTCTCTTCTGCATATCGGTTTGCCATCCCCATAATCAGTGGCTATATTGCTCCACAGACATTACCAAGACAGCAGATAATACCCCCCAGTAAAATTACGCCTTTACAATTCTGACAGCCATGCAGTAATATTGTTATGGCCAAAAAACATAGCAAGCAATATCACACTTACCAAATAAAAAACTGCAGTAATCCAAAATATGTTTTTCCAATCTCCAATATAATTTGTATTCAGTAAGTTACATATTATCGGTTCCAATGCAAAAAATACCGATAGCAGCTTCAGCATATCTTAATGCCAAAGCTGCTATAAAACATCCTGCGGTTTATATTACTGCAAAAATGATTAATAATTTTTTCTTTTCCTGAAAATCTGCTAACCATCCAAAAATAACGAGCTTCATAATCATTGCAGAAAAATGTACCAATACCAGTGTCCCCATTCACGTACTATTAAGGCCAAGTTCCTTTGCCATTTCCGGCAGTGTTCACTAAAAGCCGCTGGTTTCAAACCCAAGCAGAAATATCATACAACAACTCAGGCCCATGAAACGAAGTCCTTTTGAACTAAACTTCTATTTCTATTACCTCACGTCGATAATCTGAGAATGATTCTGTCCCTTCTGCTGTGATCAAAAATCCATCTTCAATTCTCAATCCAATCTCTGTGTCATCATTTCCCAGATAAACACAAGTACAAAAAGTCATATTTTCTTCTAACAAATAATCAGAATTTGATTCAATCCATGGGTACTCTCCTTCCATCAACCCCGTTCCATGGCAGGGTCCATACAAAATACAGGTTTCGTATCCCCGTTTTTTTAGAACATCATAATGTACTTCACTTACTTTTTTTGCATTTACTCCCGCTTTTGCAGTATTGAGAATAGCCTTCTGTGCCGCCAAAGCTGCCTCTATCATTTCTCTCTGTTCCGTAGTTGCCTTTCCCATAACAACAGCTCTGCCCATTGTAGAGGCATAGCCTTCATATCTTGTTCCTGCCTGAAGCTGTATCATATCTCCCGCTTGAATTACCTTATCTCTGCATCGGCTGATCGCCTGATTCGAATTTTTACCAGTCAAAATCCAAAATGGGTACGCTTCTCCTTCTCCACCTTCTTCATAAATTACCGACATAGCGATGCCTTTCAGCTGGTTTTCCGTCATTCCTACATGCACTTTTTCCACCATCGCTTTCATTGCCAGTTGAGTAATTCTATATGCTTCTCTCATACAGGCGATTTCAGTCGGAGATTTCTGCGCCCGAATCCTCGATACCAGCAAATCTGCTTTTACCAGTTTTGGATTTCCCATCTCCGCCAAGCTGTCTGCCAGAGCATCATAAATAACATGAGGTATTAAACTGCTTCCTGCGAGACCGATTTTGGAAATATCTTTTTCACCGCTCACTTCTTTCATAACTGAAGCAAATGTGTCTAACTCCGCTCCTGGATATTCCGGTTCGGAAGACTCCCGAAACACGAGGATTTTTCTGATTTTATGTATTCTGGAAACATGAGAAGAATAGGTTTCGCTTTCTGGTCCGATAATCAATACAGCCTCTCCCTCTGCGGGAATTAAAACCCCCGCCGCTTCAAACGAGGGCCAATAATCGCTATAATATCTCACATACTGAGGCTCTGCTTCATTTCCAAATGCCAGCAATATATCCATCCCTTCTTCCTGCATCTTTTTCTGAGTTTTCATGATACGTTCCTGAAATTCACTATCTTTAATTTTGATTTTCATAATCGTTCTCCATTTCTCCGTTTTTATTTTGATATTTTTTCTTCTTCCATCTGCAGGAGCTATCATTAACTGATAAAACAACCTGTTTTTAGGTAATAAAAACCAGGCCAGTGCACGCAATACATTCAGAAAGGAACTTTCGGACCTTTCACACATGCTTGGCAACCTGCAAAAGCTGCTGACAGCTTTCTTTGGATATAGCTGACCTGGTTTTTTACTTTATAATTATTTTCCAAAATCAAAAATCAAATTCGTTTACATTTTGTGCAGTAATATCAAGTATTTCTGTCATAATAACCTGATCGCCCTCAACATCAATTGTACCAACCTTTGGTACTTCCATGTCATCTGTCATTTCATTGCCCTCAAGTAATGTTTTCGCTGTATAAACTGCTAAATACCCCAATTTTCCCGGATGCCAGATATTCGCTTCCTGCATAGATCCATCTTCCAGATAAGATTTTGCAACTGATGCTTCCACCACACCAGTAACAACTACTTCACCATTCCTTCCGGCCTCTGCCACAGCCTGCGCTGCTGCTGGTGGAGCCGGAGTGGTAACTCCAAGGACTCCCTTCAAATCCGGATATGCGATCATCAGATTCTGGGTAATAGAGTACGCTTTCGACTGATCATCATCACACGGCTCATAAGCAACTCTTTCCATATCCGGAAAATTTGCTTCCATATATTCTGTAGCATACCGTGCCCACTCTGAATTTGCCTGCGAAGTCAATACACTGGTAATTATTGCATACTGCCCCTCTCCTCCCATATATTCTGCAAAACGTTCCCCAAGATGCTCTCCCAGCGTCTGATAAGATGCTGCATTTACATATACGCTTCGTAAAGAGGTATCAGTCACATCTGAGTCCCATGTAATAACAAGAATTCCTGCTTCTTGCGCCTGTTTCAAGGCCGGCTCAATTGCGCTTGCATCCAGAGGAGAAATTGCGATACAATCAACACCTTTTGTAATCATATCCTGAACAATATTTGCCTGTGACGCGGCATCACTGGCCGTTGGGCCAGTATAAATCACTTCGCAGCCCAGATCTTCTCCTGCCTCCATACCCCAGACATTTGATGTTTCAAAGTAAGGAATACCAATCTGCTGTGAAATCAATGCGATTGTGTAGTCATCCCCGGCTGCATAAGCAGTCATTCCAAAAGTAATTGCTGCGACACCCGTCAAAAACATAACTAATTTTTTCTTCATTTCAATTTCCTCCTTTTATTGTGAAAAGTTTATACTTTTCTACTCTTAATTTTATATTTCTGCATTTCTATTGTCTTATTAAAAACAACTACCAGAACCAGAATGCTGCCTGTTGCCAGCTGCTGCCAAAATGGTGAAATCCCAACCAAATTCATAATATTTCCTATCATTGCAAATATCAAAATTCCTACAACTGTGCCTGTAATACCACCATTACCCCCATCAATGCTGGTCCCTCCCAATACGACTGCAGAAATACAAATCATTAAAAACGATGTGCCCATATCAGCTCTGGCCGTAGCCACACGAGATACTTGTATATTACCGGCAAAACAGCACAAAACTGAACAGACAATATATACAAACAAGATTACACGTGTTGTCCTGATACCTGAATACAATGACGCTTTACTATTATTTCCAATAGAATATATCTGCTGGCCGATTACCTTCTTTTTCAATATTATGAATAAAATCGCCGCAAATGCAAACAGCAGTATCATCTGCAGAGGAACCCCAGCCACTTTAGCCTGTCCCAGAAAATAAAATTTCTCAGGAATCCCTGATATCGAATTTCCCTGACTCAATGCCAATGCAATACCATTAAAAAACATCTGGGTACCAAGTGTAGCAATCATCGGTGGTATCTTCACTACAGCAATCAATACTCCATTCAGTATTCCACATAGCACCGCAACACTCAGGCTGATTGCAAAAGTCAGTGCTAATCCTATGCCATGTGTCAGACAAAGTCCTGACACTACCGCACAAAGGCCCATAGTAGTCCCTGATGACAGATCCATTCCGCCTGTAATTATTACCAATGTGAGTCCCATTGCCATAATTCCCATCTCAGACATTTGTTGAAAAAGGGAAAGTATATTTCTAATTGATAAAAAATTTTCATTTGAAAAGATACCTATCAAAAATATAAACAGGAACGCACCAGACAGGACGATTTCATTTAACGTTAATTTCGTTTTCAATTTTTCTATCATAATACGCTTCCCCCTAGTCCATTTCGATTGTCTGCTTCCGTGAATCCGCAAAATTTTTACGTATCACATCAAATGTAACAGTGACTAATATGATCAGGCCATATACAAGCTTTTGATAATAGGTGGGAATATGGGCCACTACCAGTCCGTTTTCAATTACTCCCATCATGACCACTCCAATTGCTGTGCCTGCCATTGTACCCGAACCTCCAAGAATATTAGTTCCTCCTATTACAGCCGCAGCAATCGCATTCATTTCCCAGCCTGTGGAACCAGAAGGCTGACAATTACCAAGAATGCTGTCAATGACAAGCCCTGCAATTCCACACATGAGGCCGCAATAAGTATAAGTAAGAAAAATTGTCTTCCCGATATTTACTCCGGCGTACTTTGCCGCATTTCGATTTCCACCAATAGCATAGACAGATCGTCCAAAATATGTACGTTTTAAAATATAAGCAGATATAACAAAAATTAATATCGTATACACAACGGGAAGAGGTATCATATTCCACGTTCTGCATAGATTTGTAAACCAATCCGGCAGATTCATGATCCAGGTTCCATTTGTATAGACTAGTATAATTCCGCGATATATACTTGCGGTTCCCAAGGTTACAATTATTGGCGCTATAGAAAATTTGGAAATCAAAAATCCATTTACTGCACCTGTACAAAGTCCAATTACCGCAGCTAAAAGCAATACGGTTACAGGATTCGCCAATGGACTCTTCGTAACAAAAATCGAAATCCATGTCGCGCTGAACATCATCTGTGAAGCTACTGAAGTATCAATACCTGCGGTTATCAACACAAATGTCATTCCTCCGGCCATTATCCCTAGCGGGACATTATTCACAAGAACATTTTTAATGTTGGTGTAGGACAAAAAAGCAGGGGATATGATACTAAGCATAAAACACAATATTGCAAGGATAAGAAAAACTCCCGTTTCCCGTCTTTCTAATATTTTTTTCATCTATTTTCCCCCTAATATTGCTTTTTCCATCATCAGATTTTGATCTCCGGTTGCCGTATTATCTTCATGTACAATCCTCCCGTGACGCATTACAATTACCCTGTCACTTAAAGCAAAAACCTCCTGCCATTCAGAGGACACCATTATGATTGCCATTCCCTCCTTTGCAAGATCCTTCAGTAATCTGTGAATTTCGGTCTTGGATGCTATATCAACTCCGTGTGTTGGCTCGTCAATAATCAATATTTCAGGATCCGTAATCAGCCATTTGGCAACTGCAATTTTCTGCTGATTGCCTCCGCTGAAATTTCCCGCTAATTTATTGATTTGCGGTGGTTTTATATTCAGTTTTTTCACATAATTTTCTGTTTCCTCATTAACGGACCTTCGATTAATAAATTGAAGGGAGGTCATAAGCCGTTTCAAGATGGGAAGTGTTATATTATCCTTCATCGTCATTGCTAAAACAAGCCCTTCTTCATGACGGTTCTCCGGTATAAATGCAATTTTATTTTTAATAGCCTGAGATACATTTTTAATTTCTATTTTTTTTCCCTTAAGATAAATTTCGCCGCTATCCGGCGGATTTAACCCAAACAATGCCTTGACCGTCTCACTTCTCCCTGCCCCCACAAGTCCGGTAAATGCAAGTATTTCCCCTTTATGTAAATCAAACGAAATACTCTTATAGTTTCCTTTTTTACTTATATCATTTACCTCAAGTATTTTTTCTCCGGCATAAGATACCTGATTTAAAGAGGCATACGCCACAGAACGCCCCACCATCATCTGAACTAGTTTGTTTTCATCAAGTTCAGCAATATTTCGACAGCCAACATACTTTCCGTCTTTAAGCACTGTCACACGGTCAGATACCTTAAAAACCTCATTCAGCTTGTGACTAATAAAAAGAATTGCTATATTCTGCTTTTTTAGTTTTTCGATAATAGAATAGAGCATTTTAACTTCACTAAAAGACAAGGTAGCCGTAGGCTCATCCATAATAAGCAAACGAGATTCAAAGGAAATCGCTCTGGCGATTGCCACCATCTGTTGTTTGGCCATGCTCAAATTTCCCAGCTGCTCCTGCACATTCATTGAAATCCCCAATACTGCAATAGCCTCTTCCGCAATCCTGGTACACTCCTTCCAATCCACTCTGCCGTTCTTGGAACGTCCCAGATAAATATTTTCTGCCACCGACATATTGGGAAAAAGACTCAAATCCTGTTGGATTGCATTAATGCCATGCTTTATACTGTCTCCCACGTTTGAAAATCTCACTTCTACGTTGTCCAGAAAAATTTTAGAGCCTTCATCCGGCTGCTGGACACCTGATATAATTTTAATCAATGTAGATTTTCCAGCACCATTTTCCCCCATCAACGCATGTACTTCACCTTCGAAAATCTCAAGCCGGACATCATCCAAAGCTTTAATTCCTGGAAATGTCATACTGACGTTTTCCATTTTCAAAAAAGATTTTCCTGACATAACCTTCCCTCTTTCTTTTATATACTCGAGTAACTTATGTAATGATTTTAATATACTCGTGTATATTTGTCAATAGTTTTGTGCTAATTAGCCAAAGAAATATGAAAACAAAATTTTTTATACCAAATATTGTTTTTTTAATCGAAAAACGCCATTTTATTTCAAAAAAACAAAGAGGCAATCCAAAATCAGACCTCTTTGTTTTAAAAATACTTATATTATTAAATTATTACAAAAGCTTATGCTGCAATATAGCACTTTCAGCAGCCTGATTATGTATCAGTCTGGAAAGTTGTTTATAAGCCATTCTTGCCATCTCCTTTTCCGGCCAGATGGCAATCAGCATCCTGTCCTTTTCAAGATTAGAACCAGCAAAATTATCAAACCCTGCCAATGGAATATCTATTCCCAATTCTATCATGGCTTCACGTATGCCATATACAACATAATTTGTACTAAGGATAATTCCATCAAAGAATATCCCTTTATCCTGGACAAGACCTGTCAAACATTCATATGCCTGACTCTCATTATAAATATTATAACAGATCTGCTCTTCCTGAAATTCAAGGCCATTCTCATGTAAAGCTTTTTTAAAACCTTCCACCCGATACCGAATCGTGTAATCATCAATGGATGTCGCTATATATAAAGGCCTTTTCACCCCTTCATTTAGCATCATTTGCGTTATAATCCTTGTTGCTTCCTCATTGTCCGCAACTACATAAGGTATTTCCTTTCCCTCCACCTTACGGTCAAAACATACTACTTTCATCCCTTGGATATTCTGCAGCGATTTTCTATAAGAAATAGGGGAAATAATAATACCATCCACCATTTTGCTCCTGAGCATCCGTAAAATTTTATTTTCCTTTTCTAATTTTTCCTCTGCAATACAGATAATTAAATTATAATCATCCTCTGCCGCGGCCTGCTCTATTTCCTTCACAATATTAATATAATAGGGATTTGCAAAATCTGGCAGCACCACTGCAATCGTCTTGGTAACTCCTGTTTTTAATGACTGCGCAATAGAGTTGGACACATACCCCATTTCCTTTGCTGTCTGTAAAACCAGATCAATTGTCTCTTTTTTATAAGACTTTCCTTCCAGCTTATCATTCAGTATATTAGATACTGTACATCTGGAAATATTTAATTGTTTCGCAATATCTTTCATTGTAACCATACTATTACACCTCACACGTATAATATACTCGAGTATATTTTTTATGTCAAGATGTTTCTCATTTTTTTCCAATATTAATTTATTTGTTGAATTTCACACATCCCCAGGGATTGCATCTTTCATACTCACTTTGCATGATGTAATAATTGCAAAGTATACACACAATGACATCTCTCTTTTTATCACATTTTTCTCGCATAGTTGCCAGCATACCGTCTTTTCCATAGAATAATTTGAAGTAATGATCATAGACTTTACTGACCTCGTGTAACAGAATCAAAAAATCCCCTGAATAATTCGAATTTTTTCTTCATTCAGGGAATTTGAATTTAAGATCTGATCAAACTTGCACTGTGAGGAAGTGATATTCGTGAAATCACTAATTACAGACGATGAATACGCCACAAGAAATTCCATCAAGCATTTGATTGACCGGAAAAGAACCGGAATTGATTTTATCTGTGAAGCTGAGAACTTCGAAGAAGCGATTACACAGATCATCCCCCACAGCCCGGAAATTATAATTACCGATATTGTCATGCCGCTGCATGACGGCATTGATCTGATGGACTGGATTCTTCAGCATTCTTCCCATTCAAAAATTATTGCGGACAGCGGGGACGGTTCTTTTGCTTCACGCAGCAAAAGGAACCGTCCCCATCACCCGCCCAAAAGAACCGTCCCCATCACCCGTTCAGCTCTTTCATAATAATCAAATGATCCCCTCTGTGGATTTTTTCACTGTCCAGCCCGTTCATATTCATGATCCGCTTTGGCGTAGTATAATATTTCCGCGCAATATCCCAGAGGCAGTCTCCCTGCTGCACAATATATCCCACAATTCCCGGAAGCGCCTGCACCTTTTCCAGGTCCAGATCCTTTTCCGTAATATCCGCAATGCACTGCTGGCTGTGGGGGCAGACCACAAACAGATTCAGGCTGATGGCAGCCCGCACCTCGATCTCCTCGCTGTCCGCCATGGTTGCCGACAATTGTTCCAGCCCGGTGTTCAGACTGTAGCGGCACTCCGGATTCAGTCCCGGGATATCCGCAAAGTGGGAAAATGGAATGCTGCCTTCCAATACCGCAAACGGCATCGTATCCTCCGCGGACACATACAGAATTTCCACCAGCACTGCCCCCTCTATCTGAAGGCCGTTTTCCGAAATCTCCACATCATCGATCTTAATGTTTCCCTGACTGCTGCAGATCTGAAGGATCTTCGGCTTTGTCCCTTCCGCACGGATGCGCCCAACAGCCCGCAGGCGGGAATTATTGCGCATTACCATGCTTTCGTACTGCTCCTCCCTGGAAAAGATCTCCAGTTCCTTTTCCGGTGAAAAAATATCTTCCAGGATTTCCGCCTCTTCATTTGCATAGAGCTTGATATCCACGTTCAGCGTTCCTTCCAGATGGATCAATCTTTCTTCCCCGTCCACATCCTGACGGGCCTGCACCTCCATCTGCCCCAGCGACACCGTAACATCCGGCACCAGCTCACCCAGACAGTCCGGGCAGTCAATTTCTCCCCTGAAATTTACCACATGCTCCAGCCATTGCTTTGTGCCGTTTTCATCCTGACTGCTGTAAAGAACAAATACAAACAGCTCTCCCTCCACCAGAATTTTCCCATCCAGCAGGCGCACTTCATATCCCCGAAGCTGGATGCTTTCCCACAGAATTTCCTGAATATCCGGTTTATTGGAGGACAGCAGAATTTCTTCTTTGATTCGGATAATATCCTTTTTCTGAACCTCTAACTGCATATATTCCAGCTTTTTCTTCTTTTCACATAACTCTATGCCGCTTTTTGCTTCGGTGGCGGCAGACATATCATAGATTTCGTCTATCACCGCCGTAAAGGTCAGCAGGCCCCGCATACTCAGCTTTCGGGAATTAATCATCACCACATTGAAATCTTCCACATCGCAGTTGAGCTGTACCGCTTCCCCCGCTTCAAGCCCCTCCATATTGATATACTCATCAAAATTCAGTCGGGAATCCAGACGGTGAATCTGATGCTCCTCTGCATCATCCATGTACAGCACACTGACCTGAAGATATCCCTTCAAAAGCAGACGCCCGCTCTCCGCCCGCGTGCTCTCCACCACCACTTTCTCTTTGCTCTGGATAATCTGCTCCACATCCGGCCTGACATCCGGCACATTAAAATCTTCCTCCAGCGTGGCCTGGCTCACTGCCCTTCTTGCCTGACGATACATGTGAATATTTTTTTTAAGAACCTCCATGCACTGCCTCCTGATTTTTTATTTGAACTGCTTCCTGCTTCTAAATGCTTCCTGCTTTGACCTCTTCCTGCCTTGACCGTCATTCTGAATTGATTTCCTTACCGCTTCGCCCATCTCCCACACCTTCTCACTCAAATACCACTTCCTTATCTCTGTTTTCCATTTTAAGAACGATAACCGGATAGGAAGGATCCTTTTGCAGCGCATCCGTCTCCGCCGGTCCGATCAATGTCGTGGCTACGTAGATTTTCTTTTCCCCTTCTCCGCACTCGTCCACCGCTATGCTGTACCCTCCGCTGCTCTGCTTTCCATATCCCCGTACCACATACAGGCTGCCCTGATCCGTATACGCCACCTGTATTTCCTCTTCTTTGTGGTTTTCAATTACCTTCTTCAATTCCTCCGGAATTTCATTTTGTTCCACTACCGTAAAGTCCAACTGCGTCCGGGGTTCTCCGCCGCCATCGGTCAGACCACAGCCGGTCAGCAGAAGCGCCGCCAGAATCACCAGGCAGAGAACAGATAAAAATAACTTGAAAGAGCTGCTAATCCATTTTTTCATATTTTGCACCATACGTTTCTATGTATAATTCATACCTATTAAACTAAAGTCAAAATTATGACAGGGAAAAGAAAAAACAGCCTCAGAAAAATGGAGTGAATGCCCCGTTTTTCTAAAACTGTTCTCTTACTATTCCCCACCGGTTTCAATGTTTCTTATGCTCCGGCATCTGTTTGAAATTCCATTCCGCCGCTCCAACGCTCCGAGCTGTTTCCATTTTCATCATCGCAGCACTCCGACACCGCCTCCGTTTTCATCATCGCAGCGCTCCGACACCGCCTCCGTTTTCATCATCGCAGCGCTCCGGCGCCGCCTCCATCTCCGTACTCCAGCGCCGCTTCCATCTGCTCCATGGGATCCGGCAAATTTGTCACAATCAAATGCTGCGATATCCGGTCATTCCGGCTGCGGACGTTGTAAATATAGCGGTTGTCAAACGACATGATCCGGAAATGATCTTTATACAGGCTATAGATATAGTCCGTATTCTTGATCACCAGCAAAAAGCCTGCCTTCGTCTGCTTCAGAAGATCCGCCAGGCGTTTCTGGTCTGTTTTGTCAAAAGAATTGCCTTCATAATCCGAAAACTCTGTATCATAAGGCGGATCCAGAAAAATAAAATCCCGATCCGTCAATTCCAGCCCGGCCAGAAAATTTTCAAAATCCATGCAGCAGATCCGGGTTCCCTTCAGGGCACGCGCCATATCCGGGCAAAACAGACTGGAAATTTTCGTGCTCAGCTTCTTTTTATTGTAGGAGATGCCGCCGTAAGGAATATTGAATTCCCCTTTTTTATTATACCGGAACATGGAACCGTAACAGTATTCCCGGATAAAATAAAAATTTGCAATCCGGTACGGTCTGCTCACTTCCCGTTTTCCGGCTTCAATTTCATTTAAAACACTGCGGAAATACATATAAAAGCCACTGGTAAAGCCGGTGATCAGATTATCCTTCCGATCCTGTTCCGTAAATGCCTGCTTCCGGCCATTCACTACCGTTCTTCGAAACTTATCCTCTGTCATACGCAGTATTTGTTCTTCAAATGCAGTTCCATCCAGGACCAGTTCCGTCCTCACCTGGCTGTCCCTGGCAATTTCTTCCACCAAAGCCCGATTCAGATGCAGTTTTTTGATATCTCTCTTTTCCCGGTCCGTCCACTCATAAATCTGATACATGGTCAGAATCTCTTCAAAATGCTGTTCGCACAGTTCCTTCAGCCGTTCAAAGCTGGTATGGTATAACTGCAAAAGCCGGCACAGTTCCGAGTCCTGCGCCTTTACCAGTTCATACAATTCCATCAGGTTAAAGGAAATATCGTTGATCACCGCCTTTTCCGGCTGCAGATAGAACAGCACCGCTCCGCCCCCCACAAAAGGCTCAATATAACGGTCAAATTCCGGTATTAACGGCGCAAACTGCTGTATTTCACTGGCTTTACCCCCTGGCCATTTAATCAATGTTTTTGCCACAGCTCTTCTCCTTTTTGTCTCACGGTCAGAATTTCCGGATGCCATCGCTTCCGTCATCTTCTGTATTCACAATGGATCTTATCACCACATCATATCCATAAGTATCATCTACTTTGATATGCACCTTATCATCCACCTTATGTCCCAGCAGAGCCCGTCCCAATGGTGATTCGATGCTGATCAGCCCTTTCAGGGAATTACCGCGGACAGAAGTGACCAGCTTATAGGTCTCCGTTATATCATCTTCTTCAAAATAAACCTCAATCGTATTATTCAGCCCCGCCTCATCTTCCTTCGAAGTATCCGAGATCACCCGCGCAGTCTTTACCATACGCTCCAGATAACGGATGCGGCTTTCATTCTGATTCTTATCCTTTTTTGCTGCATAATACTCGAAATTCTCACTCAGATCCCCCTGAGCCCTGGCTTCCTTTACCGCCTCGATGGCTTCCTTGCGCACCACCAGCTTCCGGTATTCGATTTCTTTCTCTATCTTATCAATATCTTTTTTCGTCAGTTCCGTTCCCACAAAAGCTGCCCTCTTTCTTCCACAATATTCATTATCTGCGCAAAGCACAAACGCGCTTTTTGCGTTTCTTGCATGCGCTTTGCTCCTAGTATATCATGTAATTGCCCCGCTCTTGGGCAATTACCCACGCAAAGCGCAAACGCGCTTTTTGCGTTTCTTGCATGCGCTTTGCTCCTAGTATATCATCGGTACTAATTATTTTCCAGCCCTCTTTGCCACAGCCATCTCATTAGCTGGGCGCACTTACAGTTCAGCCTTTTACTTGACGCACAGCTTCCGGGCGGCTGCCCCAGGTATGCCACAGGTGCATTTGCAGAAAGCATAAGCATCTTGGGTTCCACAAGATGTTCCATAAGAATTGGGAGTCATTTGTTTGAACCGAAAGTGAGTTATGGCTCCCAATTCCTGCTTTTGGAACACCTTGCGGAAGCCTTAGAAGCTCTTGGCTTTCGAAACAGCACCTGCGGCATACCTGAGGCAGCCGCCCCGAAAGCGTCCTCATTCCAAGGCTGAACGGCAGCCATTTCATTAACTAAAAGCAATTATTATTTGCTTCTCTCCCCATTTCGTGTTATTATCAGAAAAGTGCCGCCTGCTTTGCCCCTTAGTATATCATGTAATTGCCCCGCTCTTGGGCAATTACCTACGCAAAGCGCAAACGCGCTTTTTGCGTTTCTTGCATGCGCTTTGCTCCTCATATATCATAAGACTATCTTTCATGCGCAAAAACAGGTGAACACATATAATTTCCGGGAGCAGACAGGTACTGGTGTATCTCCTGGTCTTCAAAACCAGTGTGGGGTATTCACTATCCCGGGTGGGTTCGATTCCCACATGTTTCCGCCAGATCACAATGGAGCCTGACACGCTCCTTTTTTTATCCCCTTAAAAATAAAAACAAGGCCTCTGCCGGCACAGCCGTCTGCTCCGGGTTCCAGATGAGCTTAAACCTTCCTCTGCACCACAGCCTCATATTCAATCCTTTTTTCATCCAGCAGGCGGATCAGTTCTTCCTGCCATTTTGGCTCACTGCACCAGGCGAAGCCGCAGCCGGCGGACAGATCCTGTGGCACCGGGATCAGCCGTCCCGGTATTCCTTTTTCTCTGCCTGCTTTTTCCATCGCTATGGACGCCTCCGTTGTATGAAACGTGATTACACATCTTTCTTCTTTTTGCCGCATTCCGGTCTTACCCTTCCCGTTGTCTTCTATTCTTCTGCCAATTGTCTCAATGCCCGGATTCCCTCATCGATCTCATCCTCCGTATTGAACCAGGAAAAGCTAAAGCGCACCGCCCCCTGCCTCTCCGTTCCCAATGCCTGATGCATCAGCGGAGCACAGTGGGCTCCCGGCCTGGTGGCAATTCCAAAGCGCACCGCCAGTTCATCACTGACCCGGGCAGAGTCATGATCCCCCAGATTCAGCGCCACGATGCCCGTATGGTATTTTGACCACACATCTCCGTAAATGCGAATTTCACGGATATCCTGAAGCCCCCGGCAGAACCGGTGCACCAGCTTCTGTTCCCTGGCGCGTATCCGTTCCAGTCCCGTCCTCTGCACAAATTCAATCCCGGCCTTCAGTCCGGCCAGCCCGTGGCCATTGAGCGTCCCTGCCTCCAGCCTGTCGGGCATCCGGGAGGGCTGGCGGTGGTCATAGCTGTGACTTCCGCTCCCGCCGCTTAACATCGGCGGGAACTCCACCCCTTCCCGCACACACAGACCTCCGGTCCCCTGAGGACCGAACAGGCTCTTATGGCCCGTGAAGCAGATCACATCCGCCTGCAGCCGTTCCATGTTCACCTCCAGCACTCCGGCGGACTGGGATGCGTCCAAAATAAAAAGCAGTCCGTGTTTCCTGCAGAATGCTCCAATTTTCTCCGCATCTGTCACATTTCCTGTCAGATTAGAGACATGGGTGCAGACAACCGCCCTCGTATCTGGTCCTAGCTGTTCCTCTAGCTGTTCCAGACACAGCCTCCCTTTGGAATCACAGGGCAGAAATGACAGACGGGTTCCTTCCGCTTCCAATTCATACAGCGGGCGAAGCACAGAATTATGCTCCAAAACCGTGGTGATCACATGGTCTTTGGGCCCTGCCAGACCCTTAATTGCCATATTTAATGCCTCTGTCGCATTTTTTGTAAATGCAATCCGGGAGGGGCCGGACGCTCCCAGCAGAGCGGCCGCCGCCTCCCGGACTTCATGGATTGAGCGCACCGCTTCCAAAGATGCGTCATAGGCTCCCCGTCCGGAATTTCCCAGTGAATGCATTGCAAGACAGACCGCCTCTGCTACGCACTCCGGCTTTTGCAGCGTTGTCGCTGCATTATCAAAATAAATCATGCTTTTCCCGCTCGCTCTCCGTTCCGTTTTTCTTTGTGATCCGCTGACCGTCCATATACTCCAACAGATATTTTGCACTTTTTCTGCTGCTGCAAAGCAGATCTCGCACCTGCACCACCGTGATCTTCCCCTCCTGCCTCAAAACCGGCAGCACGAGCTTCAGGGCCTCCCTCAGGATATCCGGCAGGGTATAGACATCCCCGGCAAGGCAGACTACCCATCCTTCTTCCAGACAGATTCGCAGGATATCCCTGGCATCGCCCTCATCCAATTTCAGATTGGAATAACAGATAAAATCGAATCCGGCCTTTTGAAACTCCTCCGCCAGCTTCTGCCGTATCTTTTCAAAAACAGCATCCCGGCGGATTTGAAACTCAAATTCCGCTATCGCATCCTGCTTCCTTCTGAGCAATTTCCGGCTTTCCCACTGCTCTAATATCCGCGAAGCTGCCCCGGATCCAGGACCGTCCAGGAAGCGATGCAGAAATTCTGCTTTTGCCACCCCCCACTGATATGGATGATTCCGATGAAATTCAGCCAAAAAGGAAAATATCTCTTCCAGAAGCTTCCTTTCCTCCTCACGGGCGATGAAATAGAACTCCTCCCCCATCGGAAATGTGGAAATTTTCTGCTGTAACCGCAGTTTTTCCGCCGTTTGATACAGTTCTTCTCTCGTTTGCTGTCCGTCTTTTAATAGTTCTGCGCTGCAGCAGAATTTTCTGCCCGCCTTTTTGGCCATCAGCTCCAGCACATCCTCCGGAGAACCGTTTTCCTTCTTCTCCAGCTCTTCCAGTGTCTCCGCCGCAAAGCGTTTGTGTTTCTTCGCGCCGGCATCCAAAATCACTCCGCCGCCCACGGTTTCCACCGGAGAATAAAAGCGCACAATAAACCGGTCCCCCCGCAGCAGGGCCAGCGGTTCTTCCAGCAGGAGCTGTGCGTAACAGCTTTCGCCAGGCCTGAGCGTATCCCGATCCAGCCAGATTGCGCGGCACAGCACCTGAGCTGTACCCGCACACAAATGCAGACGCACCCGGTTCTTCAGCTCCCTTTTTCCGCCTGCAAAAGACATTTTTCCAGTTTCGCCGTATTCCGAAAACGCTCCCATCAAATGCAGCCTCACATCCAGTACGCTGCTGCTCACAAGGCTGTTCTCCGGGGCCAGCACATCCCCGCGGCGCACTTCTTTTTTTGTGATATTCATCAGATTTACCGCCACACGCTGTCCCGCGTATACCGCCTCTGTCTCTTCGCCATGCACCTGTAATCCCCGCGCCTTTGCCGTCAAAGGAGTGCGGCTGCCAGAAGGATAAATCATCACATTGGAACCTTTGTTTAGCTGTCCTGAAATCAAAGTCCCGGTTACCACCGTCCCAAAACCATCCATGGTAAAGCTGCGGTCCACCGGCAGGCGGAAAATACCGCCCCTCTCCCGTTCCGGCAGATTCTGCAGCTCCTGCAAAATCAATTGACGTAGCTGCGGGATGCCCTCCCCGGTCACAGCAGATATCTCTGCCATCGGAGAATCTGCAAAGCAGGTTTCCTTCAGTTCCGCCCGGAGCTCCTCCCGGACCAGTTCCCTCCAGTCTTTCTCCGCCAGATCACATTTGCTGAGCACCAGGATCGCATTTTTTACTCCCAGCTCCTGCAAAATAGCAATGTGCTCCCTGGTCTGAGGCATGATGCCCTCATCCGCCGCAATCAGAATCAGGACCAGATCCATCCCCATCACTCCGGTCACCATATTGCCCACAAATTTTTCATGTCCGGGCACATCAATGACATCAGCCACGGTTCCATCGGTCAGTGTGAAGCTGGCAAAACCAAGCTCGATGGAAATTCCCCGGCATTTTTCCTCCTTCAGGCGGTCTGTATCCATACCGGTGAGCGCCTGAACCAACGTGGTTTTTCCATGGTCAATATGTCCTGCGGTCCCTATTACAACGTGCTTCACTCCTGATCCATTCCCCCTGAACGTTCTATCTCGCCCATTGCCTTCGCCAGCATCCTGGCGAGTATCGGAATCTCTTCTTCAAACACCGTTCTTACATCCAGCCACAGCTTGTCCTTTGCGATCCGGCCAATGACCGGAACTTCCTGCAGGCGCAACTGCTCCTGCAGCCCTGCGACACCATAATTATCCGTAAACCAGGGCCCTCTCTCCGCCATCCCCAGCTCCCGTTCCCACTGGGGGCGCATTCCTTTGGAGGCAATCACCACCGCTGCACTTGGAAGCTGTTCTCCCGGAAGGGCGCCTCCGCCCGCCTCAGACATGCAGCCTTCCACACTGATTTCCCATCGGCGGATATGTCTTCCCATCAGCCGTACCAGCATTTTTTGCAGCCGCTCCGCCCGTTCCCCAAGCTGTATCGTGGTCTCTGAAAGCATACGCAGTGCCGGGATCCGGCTGATCCATTCTCCTTCTTCATTCAGGTAATTTTCCAGCACCATCTCCAGTGCCGCAGCAGTAAATTTATCAATCCTCACCGCACGCATCAGCGGGTGAACTTTTATTTGATCGATCAGTTCCTTTTTTCCAACTATGATACCGGCCTGAGGGCCTCCCAGCAGCTTATCACCGGAAAAGCAGACCAGATCCGCTCCGTTTGCAACGGTTTCCTGCACCGTGGGTTCATGGGTGATTCCGAATTTTTCCAGATTGACCAGCACTCCGCTGCCCAGATCCACGATCACCGGAACGCCCAGTCCAGCCAGTTCCCGGACCGAAACTGATTCTGTAAAACCGCTGATCCGGTAATTGCTGGTATGTACTTTCAAAATAGCGGCAGTTTCTTCTCCCACCGCCTCCTCGTAATCCTCCCGGTGCGTCTTGTTCGTGGTGCCCACCTCCCGGAGTATGGCCCCACCCTGGCTGACCACCTCCGGTATCCGGAATTTTCCGCCGATCTCAATCAGCTCTCCTCTGGACACAACCACTTCTCTGTTCTTTGCCAGAGCGCTCAAGGTCAGCAGCACTGCCGCTGCATTGTTGTTCACTGCCACCGCTGCCTCTGCTCCGGTCAGTCTTGTCAAAAGCTGTTCAAAATGGCTGCTGCGTTCCCCCCGGGTTCCTTTTTCCAGATCATACTCCAGGTTGGAATAACCGGTCATTTTTTCCGCCAGCTTTTCCGCCTGTCCGCAGGAGAGGGGAGCCCGTCCCAGATTCGTATGAAGCACCGTACCGGTGGCATTGATCACATGATGAAACAACTGGGCACGGCGTTTTCTCAGATTGTCCTCCACAGACCGGTTCAATCCCCGGACATTTTTCTGAAATCCAATAATATCCTTATCCTGACTGTTGCCCTTGCTCTGATCCTCCAGGCGGCTGCCCCGCCGCTCTTCCAGCCGCTGTCCCAAAATACCGGCCAGTTCCCGAAGCCTCTGCAGCTCCTCCCGGACTGCATCTGTCACCTCAGTCTGCCCATACTGCTCAATTAATATCGTCATCGTTTCATTTTTCAAAAAAATATCCACTTTGGGAATCATTCGGTAAAGTTCCTGCATAACTACTCCTTTCCGGCTGATGCTCCAAAGTGGATCTTTATGAAACTGCGTCTTTTTTATTTCGGATTTTTAAATTTCAATCCTCCCCGGTTCTTTGACTGCACCGGCCATTTCTATCTTTCACGCCGCAATCGCATATATTTTTCCTGCTTTGGAAGCACTGCTCCTACCACTGCAAACGGGGTATCCAGGCCAGCCTGCGTCAATCCCTGCAGGACAGCCTCCACATCCTTGCTGCTGACACTGGCCAGCAGGCCCCCGGAAGTCTGCGGATCCATCAGCAAATCAAGCTCATACTCTTTCGCATCTCCCAAATCAATATCATTCAGCATGTAACTGCGATTCTGATAGGTACCGGCAGGCACCAGTCCCATCTGTGCCAGCTCCTTAGCGCCATCGATCAGCGGCAGTCCGGATAAATAAAGCTCCAGAGTCACACCGCTTCCCTTTGCCAGCTCCAGTCCATGTCCCGCCAGCCCA
Source organism: Lachnospiraceae bacterium (assembly GCA_028689585.1). Lineage (GTDB taxonomy): Bacteria > Bacillota > Clostridia > Lachnospirales > Lachnospiraceae > Merdiplasma. The sequence goes on from JAQVCW010000001.1 coordinate 124,475, forward strand.
AAGCCGGTCACATCCGTACAGGCATGGACTTCATACTGCTCCAGAACCCGCTTTGCTTTCTGATTCAGGCTCTTCATGGAGGCAATCGCTGTTTCCATCGTTTTCTCTTCTGCCATTTCTGCTTTTATGGCAGTGGTAATAATCCCCACTCCCAGTGGTTTGGTCAAAATCAGTACATCCCCCGGCTGCGCTCCGGTATTGGTCCACAACCGTTTTAAGTCCACAAAGCCCGTGACGCTCAGACCATATTTGGGCTCCTCGTCCTGTATCGTATGGCCTCCCGCCAGCAGAGCTCCCGCCTCCTGCACCTTGGAAGCGCCGCCTTTTAAAATTTCCTCAAGAATATCCGCAGACAGACAGCTTGGAAAGCCTGCAATATTCAGTGCGATCCTGGGTTCCCCTCCCATGGCGTACACATCGCTGAGGGCATTGGCCGCCGCGATCTGTCCGAAGGTATATGGATCATCCACAATAGGAGTAAAGAAATCCAGTGTCTGTATCAATGCCGTCCGCTCATCAATACGGTATACCGCCGCATCGTCTGAGGTTTCGATCCCTACAATTAAATTTTCATCGTGAAACTTCGGTAGCTTACCCAGAACCTGGGCAAGAGTCGTTGGACTTAGTTTCGCCGCTCACCCCGCCGACTTTGCCCATTGTGTCAGGCGGATTTTATCTCCCTGTGACATAGATTTCTCCCTCCTCTCTTTTGGTTTGCCGTTTTTTGCATGTACTTCACTTAATCATTTTATCACAACTGAAGGGAATCGAGAAGAAAATCGAACTATTTTTCAAGGCTTTTTTTCAAGATGAAATGCGGTTTTAATCCTTCAGGCGGCGATATACGGTCAGGTACATCGTCACATAGCAGGCGGTTCCGCCGATAAAATTCGAAATCGGCTCTGCCAGGAATACCCCCATCGTGCCCAGATTTCCAATATAGGGCAGGAGCAGCGTCAGCGGAACCACAATCAAAATTTTGCGAAGCAGCGAGAAAAATACGGATTGTTTCGCTTTTCCTAAAGCTACAAAGGCAGACTGGCCCGCGAACTGGAAGGCCATCATAAAGAAGCCGAAGAAATACAGCTTCAGCGCAGGTACTCCTTTTGCCAGCAGTGCCGCATCATTGTTGAAAAGACGAATCCAGGCCGACGGAAAAATGACAATGCACAGCCAGATGGAAAAGGTATAGGTCAGGCAGACTATGGTCTGAAAGCGGATCCCCTGGCGGACACGTCTGTACTTCCCGGCGCCGTAGTTAAAGCCAAGCACCGGCTGGGCCCCATTGTTAATGCCCTGCACCGGAAGAGAGGCTACTTCACGGACAGAATTCAGAACGGTCATAACCGCCACATACAGATCCCCGCCAAACAGGCTGAGCATCTTATTGCAGGCCAGCTGCACCGCAGAATTTGTGAAGCTGACGATAAAACCGGTCAGACCAAGTCCGCAGATTTCCTTTGCCAGCCCAAAATCGAAACGGATGCAGGAGCGCTGCAATCGTAAAATCGCCTTTTTGCCGGTCAAAAACCGCATTACCCAGAGTGCAGATACCGCCTGAGAAATAATGGTAGCCAGCGCAGCGCCCTTTACTCCCATCCCCAGCCCAAATATGAAAACAGGATCCAGAATAATATTCACCACAGCTCCTATGGCGATGGTCAGCATCCCCATCTTTCCAAATCCCTGGGCATTAATAAATGCGTTCATACCCAGGCTCAGCATCATAAAAATCGTTCCCGCAGAATAAATGCGAAGATAATCTGACGCGTACGAATAAGTTTCTGTACTCGCACCAAACATCCGCAGAAGCGGAGCCTCGCTAATCTGCAGAAGCGCAGTCAGCACGGCAGCCGCCGCCACCAGCAGAAAAAAAGAAACTCCCATGATCCGGCCAGCCCGCTCATAATCCTTTTTTCCCCTGGCAATGGAACACAGCGGTGCTCCCCCGGTTCCAAACAGATTGGCAAAACCACTGAGCATGGTGATAATCGGAAAGCAGATCCCCACTCCGGTCAGTGCCATCGTAGAGGCCCCCTCTATCCTTCCGATATAAATACGATCCACAATGCTGTACAGCACGTTGATCAACTGCGCCAGAGTCATGGGAACCGCCATCCTCATGATATTGGAGCCCATGGTTCCTCTGGCAAAATCATTCTGGGATGCCTGATTCTTTTCTGTGTTGCTCTTGTACGCCTCATTCTGATTGTTCTGATTGTTCTGACTGTTCTTTTTGTCCTGATTATTTTGTCTCATTTCCGTCACATCCTTTTACTCATTGCTTCACATAGTAGCACAAATTAAGGATGCTTTCCAGTCCCGGTTCTGACTTTTTGCCGAAATCGGAATTCAGATTCAAAAACGCCTCTGCGTTTTCAAAACGCGAGGCGCTGTTCAAGAACGCCCCTGCGTTCTTGCTGCGAGGCCTGTCTTGCTTCCCATGACAAACTTCGCAGTCTACGTTCTGCTTCGGTGGCTGCCAGACAAGTGCCGCCGGCACTTAGCAGCCTCCGGAGGTTTTATCCCGGAAGGAAATTGGAATTATTTTACTCGCTTTCTTCCACGTTATGGTTCTTCATTTTGGAATCAGTGACTATATTCAGCACCAGATTGTCCGGTTCCATCAGAACCTCTACGTCCGGATTTTTCCAGATTTCCAGATCCTCGATCTTCACCTTGTCTCCCTGCTTGAGTTCGCCAAGATCGATCTCTATCGTCTCTACCAATTTTGAGGGCAGGGCCTTATATGGGATCTCTTCGATCAGCAGTTGTACCATGGTCGCTACCATATCCTTATTTTTCAGGATAATCTTAGCGGTACCGCCTACCTGTTCTGTTTCCACCAGACTCTGGAAAACCAGATCTTCAATCTGCTGTGTTGCAATATCCCGCTTAACCTCTTTCAGCAGCACATTCCACTTTTTATCCTCACAAACCAGAAGAAGATTTCCTCCCTTGCCTTTGGATTTGAGCAGCCGTTTGGCATCTCCCTCCGGCATCTGAATGAGTATCGTCTCTGTCAGGCCGCCTCCGCCAATGCTTCCCGGCACAATACCATTCTTCCTCAGTTTCTTCGCTTTCACAGCCTTATCTCTGATTTTTACCTCTAATTGATACATATTCGTTTACTCCTTTTCTGATTTATAATTACAGTCCGCGCACAAACTGTAACAATCTGTTTTCTACATGAGCAGGTTCCATTTACGTTCAGACCGCAAGGCCTTTGTTTCCCCGTACATAACAACCACCCCCTTTAAGATATGGTTAAAGCATTCTGCTCCGTTTTACAAATGATTCATCTGGCAAAAATACTCCTGAAATTCCTTTATTTCCTGCCTCGTCTCGTCCTCTGACGCCAGTTTTCTCATATCCTCCAGCACTCTTTGCACAATAGCGGAGGGGATATATTTCATCTCCGCACTCTGCCACCGGGCCAGTCTGCTCTCCTGAGGAAAATATTTCCAAAACAAAAGTTCGTCCTGATCTGCTCCCCAGGTGATCCCATATTTCTCATGGAGGCGGATTTTTCCGTCTTCACATTCTTCACCGATAAAATCCTCTTCCGTCATAAAAACACCGGCAATCACCCGGTCCTTTTCTTTTCCCTCTTCCGGCTTTATCGTCAGAAGGCAGGCTGAATTCATGTTCAGATTCTTTGGAAGCCTTGGATTTCCCTTATCTTTTCCCGAAGCATAGCAGCCTGTAAAAATCTCCCCGGTATCCAAAACCTCCTTCAGCGAATTTTCCCGCATGGCAAATACTCCATGGGAATTCACTTTAATCTTCATCTTTTCCGCATAAAGACGGCGCTGGCTTTCCTTTTCTTTCTGCACCTTTTTTTCCCGCTTCATGTGATTGCGCTCTTCCAGCAGCAGATAGACATATTTTCTTGCCTGCGGATCCTCTATGGAAAAATAGGTTTCAAATGCATCCGGATAAGCAAAAATCTTAACGGATGCCGGAAAATCCACTTTCATTTTATTATCATCTACGGAAGCAATCTTTCCCATTCCATACTTTACATGTTTTACGTTCTTTCCAATAATATTCATATACTTCCCCTCCTGTGTAAAAAAAGAAGAGCTTTCCATAACATGCCATCTGGCATGATACTAAAAGCCCTTCTTTAAAAAGACGGTTCTTTTTCATCTCAAATATAGTTAAATATTAACACAAAAATCCGGAAGCGTCAAGTAAATATCAGTTTTTAACTTTTTGCTCCCTTTTATTTTATGTATTTTATAAATAATTTATTTTTATTGTCTGATTTTTTCGAAAAAACCTTCCCTGTTAACCTCCGCAAAATACTGCCATTTTCAAAAATCAATTCCCTCTACTTCCGTGGAAATCTCAGTAACTCCCATGATTGAGCGCATTTTATCCAGCTCTCCCCCGATACGGGCCAGCTTTTCCTCTACCCGGTCCGGCTTTCCTGCCTTCAGTGCAATCCTAATTGAACTGACTGCATTCACAATCTCAGGCGCGCAGATATAATTCGCCAGCGCTTTATAACGATCTGCCGCATATATACTCTCTTCCGGATTCTCTGCGGAAAGCTTTTCCCGCATATCCGTACAAAAATCATAGTGCAGCATTTTTTCCAGATATTCCAGGTATAATGCCTCATCCCCTGCAAAATAGAGCATACCCTGATCATAATTAATTCCGCATTGTCTCAGTTTTGCTTTATTCATTTTCATCTTATCATCCTTCTCAAAATATCAGAAATATAGTCTAAAACCGTATTCTACGGTTATAAACTATTATAATATTATATTTCCGTAGTTACAATAAAAATATTAAGTTTTCAATCAAAAACCAGGAATATTCTGTAATGGAGGAGAACCTATTTTGGAACTGGATTACAAAGCAATTGGAAAACGAATTAAAATTGCACGCATCAAGGCCGATATGACTCAGGAGCACCTTTCCGACATCATTGATCTTTCTCCGTCTCATATGAGCAACATTGAAACCGGAACTACCAGAGTCAGCCTGACTACCATTATCAATATTGCCAATGCTCTGTCCGTCTCCGCAGATGATCTGCTCTGTGACAGCGTAATCCACACAAAAGCCCAGTTTGAACATGACATCCAGCAGTTGTTAAATGGATGTGATGAATATGAAATCCGCGTAGTTAAAGAAGTTCTCCAGGCCACCCTTGGAGCGATACGGCATAATAAAACACTGAAGAACGGATAACTCCCGATGGGCATATTTTCTAAACGATACAACGACAAAAAAGGCAGGATGCAATACTGGTCATAACCAGTATTATACCCTGCCTTTTTTTATTACTGTGCCGCTGTCAACGCACCGGCTTCTTTGCGTATCCCGCTGATTTTTTCACACAATTTTCCTGTTACATTTCTCTGGATTTCTTCACACAGGCTTTCATGGCCTCAAATACTGCGCTGCGCATCCCTTTTTCTTCCAGGACGCGAACTGCCTCTATCGTAGTCCCGCCCGGTGAGCAGACCATGTCTTTCAGCTCTCCCGGATGTTTTCCCGTCTCCAGTACCATCTTCGCGCTGCCAAGCACCGCCTGGGCTGCGAATTTATACGCCTGCGCTCTGGGCATTCCATCTGCCACCGCAGCGTCTGCCATCGCTTCGATAAACATAAATACATAGGCAGGTGAACTGCCGGAAACGCCAGTCACCACATCCATCAGATTTTCCGGAATACATTCCGTCTTGCCAAAGGAGCTGCAAAGATCACACACTGTTTTCATCTGTTCATCCGTTACATTCTCATTTCTGCAAAGCCCCATCATCCCTTCTTTCACCATAGCAGGCGTATTGGGCATGGTGCGTACCAGCTTTACCTCTTTTCCAAATTGTTCCTCCAGCCACTCCAAGGTCTTTCCGGGAGCAATCGTCACGATGATCTGCTCCGGTCTCACCGCATCCTTGATCTGTCCGATCACCTCGGCATAATACAAAGGCTTCACCGCCAGAAATAAAACATCCGCGAACTCCACCACTTCCAGATTTGTCCTGCCCGGCAGAATGCCACGTTCTTTTGCAATCCTCTCCCGGGTTTTCTCAGACTTTGCCGATGCCATCACTTCCTGGCAGGAAGCAGCACCGCTCTCCAGGATTCCATTTATCATCGCCGAAGCCATATTCCCAAATCCAATAAATCCAATCTTCATCTCATCCAATCCTCCTTGAACCTGTTTTAAAATTCACTTCCAGAGGCAGGCCGCGATGCTCCACCGCAGTTGAAAATACAATCTGCGTCTTGGTTTCACCGTATTTTTGCAGTGCATCAATAAACTGATCCAGTTCTTCTGTATTATGAAAAATCACTTCCAGAAAAATCACATAATCGCCTGTCACACAATCGCATTGTAACACATTTTTTATGGATTTTACATAAGAATACAATTCATTTTTCTGCACCGGATCCATTTTCAAATTTATAAATGCTTTGATCTGATACAAAAAAGCTTCTTTCCGGACATGTGCATGATATCCCTCAATTACGCCGTTTTGCTCCAGCTTCTCTATTCTGGCTGATACGGCAGGGGATGTAAGAAAAACTTCTGCGGCAATATCTTTCAGGGATATCCTTGCGTTATTCTGCAGCAGTTCAATAATCTTGCAGTCTACGCCATCTAAATCGTACATAAAGCAGCCTCCTGTCCTCGCAACGTCAGCCCATTTTAAATTTCCCGCAACCGTTCAGTACCTGACCGGTCACAATTTTTATTTATCAAAAGGGACGGCACGATCCATCAAATTCAATTTTGAATATACAAAAAAAGTGTCCAAAGAGTCTGCCTCTTTGAACACCTTCGTTCTTCTGATATTCATAACATTAGCACTTATAAAAACGGTTGTCAATCTTTTTTTCCGCTGTGCCGCCTTTTCATGTTACCATTCACGGCAGACGCGGCATGCCTGCCAGAGCATCTGACCGTCTGCCGCAGGAAAAGACCGCGCAGCACTGTTTCGGAGTCCAAGAGCATCTATGCTCTCTGAAATGCTGCTCAGACAGGAATAAGAGGGCCTAACTCGCCACAGGCTCAGACAAAGGCCCTCTTATTCCATCGCCGCATTCCAGAGAGCAAGATGCTTAGAACTCCTGTAAATGTGCGGCTGCGGTCTTTCCCTGCGGCAGACGGTCAGATGCCCTGGCAGGCATGTCGCTGTAAATTGGCCGTGAATGGTAACCTTTTCATGCCCTAGCTTTTCCGTATTCTGGGTAAATTCCAGCGGTAATGTGCCGCCAGGAAACGGATCAGCATGACCACCGCCGCCCCGCTCAGCATGGCGCCCAGCCTGCCAAGATATGGATATCCCAGCACGCAGACAAATGCTCCTGCCAGAGAAGCACAGGCGTATACATGCCTTGTCAGGATATAGGGCTTCACCTGTGCCATCACATCCCGCAGCAGGCCGCCGCCAACTCCCGTGATCACTCCCACAAAAATAAGAAGAAAACGCTGCCGGTATCCGGCGCTCACAGCGGTATTGATCCCCACCACCGTAAAAATCCCCAAGCCGACCGCATCAAAAATCAGCATGATCCGGTCATAGGCCTGAGCAACCTTTTCCGGAGGAAAGGAAGCCCCCCTGCTGCCCGGAATGTGACCTCCGGCTTTCATTTTCCTGGGAATAACAATTTTTCCCAAAATGCCGGCATTCCCATTTTGATTCACATAGATTGCAATAAATAAAAGAATGGAAACTCCCACCGCCACCAGCGTATAGACCGGGCTCCGGAACATTCCCGGCGGTATGATCCCCAAAATCAGATCCCGCACCAGGCCGCCTCCCACCGCAGTGGTGACGCCCAGCACACAGACGCCAAACAAATCCATCTCCTGCTGTATCGCCAGCATAGTCCCGGAAGAGGCAAACGCAATGGTTCCGGTGATTTCCATTATAAATATGATTATATCGGTAGACTGCATAGCTTCCTTCCATCCTCCAGTCTCTGCTCATACTGCGGATAAAAATCCTGCCCAATATCCCATGGTTTCAAAAAAAACTGCTTCAGAAGATACATGCAGAGCTGCCTGCGCAGACCGCCATTGTCACCCTCTTCAGCCGCATTTCTCTGTTCGCTGCCATCCAGAAGATGCTGCACATCCTCCAGAAACCCGTGCCAGCTCCGGATATATTCCTCATATCTGCCCAGATCCGGTGTATCCAGCCATTTTTTCACCTTTACCTTTGTCCTTCCGGCTTTGGGGCACTCGTGAATCTGCAGGAAATACCGGAACTCCCTGCCCTCATAGTATCTTCCCAGCGGAAACAGCCTGCAGATACCGGGTCTGGCGCTGTGGATGCTGCATCGTCCCCGCTCATTCAGAAATGAACAGGCCTCCTGATCTCCCGCCATTTTTAAATTGGGCAGAATCAATCCGTCCACCATATTCAACTCGATATTCTTCGATAAAAGCTCCTCCATACTGACCTTACATTCTTTTGTCAGACGATATCCATCGTATGGATCCAGAATAATAGAATTTCCCATTCCATGACAACAGACGGAACAGCCCTGACAGCCGCCGGTATCCGCCTTTACCATGTCAGAGGCAGTATAAAGTCTGCCATCAGATATTTCTTTCATATCTACATTTCGTTTCATTGGTTTTTATCTCATTTCTTTCCTGAACTTTTTTTCAGTTTAACACAGGGCTGTCTTCATAGCAAGACAGCCCTGTTAAAAAATAATTTAATTCCGCTTACAGTTCAGCTTTTTACTTGACGCACAGCTTCCAAGCGGCGTTATCAGAAGCCTGCGTACTCCAGCCACACCTTCATTACGCCTCCGCATACCATTCCCAGATTTCCGGCGGCTTCATTTGTCATATTCACTTCCAGCATTGCTGATTTTCCCTGAGACAGCAAATGCATCGCGCGTCCGGCGATTTCAAATTCGCCGCTGCCTCCTCCGATGGTGCCTCCTGCAATTCCCTCCCGGTTCACTGCCATCATGGCTCCGGTGGACACCGGGGCAGATCCTTCTTTCGCAATCACCACCGCCAGCATGTACGGCTTTTCTGTCTCTGCCATGAATTTCAATAGCTGCAGGTCCGAATTCGTAAAATCCAGCATTCCCTCTATTTTGGGAGTCTGACTGTTGCGGCAGGCAATCAATTGGGCCAGAATAGAGATCCCGATTTCCGCCGGTGTCCGTGCCCGGATGTCCAGTCCGATGGGGGTATGTATCTGCTCCAGCATTTCCTGCGCATATCCTTCCGCCTCCAGTGACTCCTTTAAAAGCGAAGTCCGCTTCCGGGAGCCTACCAGTCCAAGATAATAAGGCATCCCTCCGTCTAAAATACTGCGCAGACAGAAGCCGTCATAAGCATGCCCTCTGGTCATCACTGCCACAAAATCATAGGGTGTAATCTGAAGCTGACGTATTGCCGTGGGATAATCACCGCAGATCACCTGGCTGGCCCCCAAAAACCGTCCCTGCCGGGCAAACTCCTTCCGGTCATCCACCACGATCACCTCGAAGTCCAGCTCCGCCGCAAACCGGCAAAGTTCAAATGAAATATAACCTCCGCCCAGCAGAATAAGGCGCTGATGGGGAAGAAAAATTCTGGTATATTCTGCCGGAAGCCCTTCGGAATCTACTGTCGTTATTTTCAAAGCAGCCGCTTCTGCATGGCTTACCTTCTGATATAACTCCCTCCCGCCGGCTTGTGTGACACCGGACTTTATGCTGCTTTTCTCCTGTACTTTCTGAATCCCATTGTTAAACTGCATAAATCTTTTTCCTCCGCCGGCCTTATTTTCTCCCACAATCCCCGGTTTTCCCTGTCAGGATGTCGATCCCATGCTGCAGTTGAGGATAAATAGATTCCAGACACTCCTTGACTGCTTTTGGACTGCCGGGAAGATTCACGATCAGAGTCTGTTTCCGGATCACGCTGACCGCCCGGCTCAGCATCGCCCGGCCGGTAAATTGCAGCGAATAAGCCCGCATCGCTTCCGGGATACCCGGAACCAGCCGTTCTGCTATATCCATAGTAGCTTCCGGAGTAATATCCCGGGGTGAAAAACCTGTTCCGCCCGTGGTCAGGATCAGATCCGCCTCCTTCCAGTCAGCGATTGTTTTCATTTTTTCCGCCAGCATTTTCCGGTTGTCCGGAAGCAGCGCCGCAGAAACCACGGTATCTCCTGCTGCCTCCACAATTTCCCGCACGGCCGGTTGGCTCAGATCTTCCCGCTCACCGCGATAGCCGGTATCACTGCTTGTTATAATTGCTACCCGTATACTCATTTCTGCCTCCTGTATTCAAGAACACCTCTGCGTTCTTACTGAGATGGGACATCAGCCCATCTCGAATGAGAGTCTTATCTTTTTTCAAAATGAAACTCTCCGCTCTTTCCTCCGTATTTCTCCTCCAAGTGAATTTCCAGGATCACCATCCGTTTGTCAATGGCCTTGCACATATCGTAAATGGTCAGCAGCGCTGTACTCACGCCGGTCAGCGCTTCCATTTCCACGCCGGTCTTTCCTTCTGTCTTCACCGTACAATATGCCAGTATCTCATTTTCCCCGGGCCGCAGTGAAAAATCTACAGAACATTTGTGGATTGGCAGCACATGGCACAATGGTATCAGTTCCGCCGTCCGTTTCACCGCCATAATCCCGGCAATTCTGGCGGTTCCCAGCACATCGCCCTTTTTTACCGTCTGTGCCTGCACCGCATTCATAACCTCCTCATTCACCCGGATCCTGCCCACCGCTCTGGCGATGCGTTTCGTATCTTCCTTTTCTGAAACGTCTACCATGACTGCATTTCCATCCGCGTCAAAATGTGTAAATTCACCCATTTTTTCTCATCTCCTGCTTTTGTTCCTCTATCCTGCTCATATCCCGGTTGTTTTTTCCAGTCCGGTTCGAAAATGCCTGTGCATATCTGCTGCAAAGCCTGTCATACTTCGCATGGTATGCTCTGCAATCCCGCCGGAGGCTTACCTCTTCTCTCCGTTTCCGCTTTTGGTGCATGGTTTACCCGCCCGCTTTCATTCTTCCAACTGCAGCAGCCGTTCCGGCGGGAGATACAAATATTCCGGGATCTGAGCCATGGCGGAGGATCCCATGCGGTTTTTTGCCTGCTTCCACCACAATACCTGCTCCCGCTCCTGACAGGCCGCCATGTATATTGTCTCAAAAGGCGCCTCCGTGACAGAGGAAATATGGCATGGAAGCGTATTGCAGCCAGCATGTCCCGCTGCCTCGATATCATGTGCCCGGATACCAATATATCTCAGAGTATCCGAAACCGGCAGTCCGGTACGCAGCGTCAGATTCCAGTCAGATGCATATACCTCCCAGGGCCCCGTCTTTTTGGCTGCCGATATATTTTTGCAGCCGGTAAGACGGGCCGTCATCCGGTTGCCGGGATTGTCAAACACTTCCCTGGTATTTCCAAACCGCACCGCCTTCCCCTGATCCATGGTCAGCAGCGCATCCGAGAACTGATAAATCTCATCTCTGCTGTGGGATACCAGAATAACCGTCCCGTCATAGTCCTTCAGAAGCTGCCTCATTTCCTGCATCAACTGCTCCTTCAGATAAATATCCAGTGCCGAAAATGGCTCGTCCAGCAAAATCATTCCCGGCTCATAGGCCATGATCCGCGCCAGAGCCACCCGTTGCTGCTGACCTCCGGAAAGTTCTCCCGGCAGCCGTTTCTCCAGACCGGCAAGCTGAAATTTTTCAATCATCCCGGCAGTTCTTTTTTCCATCTCCGCTCTGCTTCCCTTCAGTCCGGCGGCCACATTCTGCGCCACTGTCATCGTCGGGAACAAAGCATAATTCTGAAACAGATAACCTATTTTCCGGCGCTGGGGCGCTACATTGATTTTTCCCGCCGAATCAAAAAGGCAGTCAAGTCCTGCCTGAATTTTTCCCCGATCCGGAGTCTCAATGCCGGCAATACATTTGAGTGTCATACTCTTTCCGCAGCCGGAAGCGCCCAGAATACCGATCCGGCGTTCTTCCGTCTGCATCTGCAGATTCAAATGAAAACTGCCCAGTTTTTTTGAAATATCTATCCCCAGCTCCATCGTAATGTTCCGTCCTTCACCACTTTTTCAATTGCTTCATTTTTTTGGCAGCAAACAGGTTCATCATGACCACAATTCCCAATGCTGCGATCAGTACGATCACCACCCAGAAACCTGCGGTTCCATAATCTCCATCCTGTATGACCATGGCTATTTTCTGAGAGATGGTTCCCGTTTTCCCCGAAATATTTCCGGCCAGCATGGAGGTGGCGCCGTACTCGCCCATAGCCCTTGCGAAAGTCAGCACCGTGCCGGAGGCAATCCCCGGTCCGGCCGCAGGTACAGCCACCTTCCAGAAAATTTTTGTTTCTGACATGCCAAGCGTCCGCCCCGCATAGATCAAATTCACATCAATCTGCTCGAAAGCTGCACGGGCATTGCGGTACATCAGCGGAAACGCGATCACCACGGCCGCAATCACGCAGCCCATCCAGGACTGTACCACTTTAATATCAAAGGTACTGTATAAAAATGCACCGAAGGGACGCCTTTTGCTGAACAGCAGCAGCAGAAAAAATCCTGCCACTGTAGGCGGCAATACCATCGGCAAGGTCAGAATTCCATCCAGCACCGCCTTCGTCTTTCCATGGAGGCGCATCATTTTCCCCGCCGCATAAATTCCCAGGAAAAAGCAGATTACAGCAGCCGCCAGACCGGTTTTTACGGAAATCCATAGGGGACTCCAGTCAAGATTTTGCAGCCATTCCATCATTTTGGGCACCCGCTTTACTTCTGCTCTACGTCAGTATCAAAATAATAGCTGTCAAATACCGCCTTCGCTTCATCTGATAAAATAAACCGGTAAAACTCATCTGCCGCCGCATTCTGCGCTTCATCCGCTTCTTCATTTGCCACACGGCAGACCGGATAGATTACGTCTCCTGTCAGTTCATAGCTTACCGTTTCCAGAATATCCAGGTCATCCTCATATCCATAGGTATCTGAATAGTAGGTCGTTCCCACTTCACAGGAGCCTTCTGTCACTGCCAGCAGCACCTTGCTCACGTTGGACTGCTCACTGATTTCCACACCGCCCAGCACTTTTGAAATCTCATCGGCAGTGATCTTATCCGGTTCCCCGGTCTCTTCCAGTATCCCCAGATTCATCAAAGCCACGCGGGTGTACTTGCCCACCGGAACGCTGCCGTCCGCCAGCGCAATGCTCTCGGCCTCATTCAGGTTCTTCAGTCCGGTCACCTTCGTACCGCTGTCTTTCAAAGAAATCAGCACCACCTGGTTATTCAGCACATTCCTGCGGGTGCCGTCTGCCACCAGACCATCCTCCTCCAGCGTGTTCATCTGCTTCTGCGCTGCGGAAAAGAAAATATCACATTCATAGCCTTCCTCAATCTGCGTCAGCAGGGTTCCTGAGCTGTCTGCATTCACCGTAATTTTTACATCGGGATGCGTTTCCTTATACTGGTCAACCAGATCCGTCATTACCGTATTCAGACTGGCTGCAATAAAAAGCTGAATTTCCGTTTCCTGGGCCGCATGGCAGACCATTCCTCCCATCACTGCTCCTGCCGCAGTCACTGCTGCCAATACTCTAAATAATTTTGTTCTTTTCATCTCTTTCTCCTTTCTTACTGCCGCCTCTGCTGTTTGAATTTACGCGCGGCTTAAGCCGAACATCCTGTTTTATGTCAAAAATTGTAACTATTTTGTACTTCACTTCATATCTGCTTCGCAGATGGAATTTCGACACTTCTGCATCACTTTCTTACGGTCTGTGCAGTGAATGCACATTCCTGCTGAACAATTACCAAAATTATCTATCTGCACCGGGCGGCTGACGCAAAGCCGCAGTTTGGAAAACGGCATTCGCGGCAGCCCAGGCAGAGCCCTCCCTGCCCCATCCCGGCCAGCAGTTCCCCGTCCACTTTCACATCCGCCAGGATCCGGGGCAGCACCAGATCAAATATAGTTCTCTTCGCATACATGACGCAGCCCGGCAGGCCCATCACCGGCCGCCCGTCCCCTGTATAGGCCAGCAGGAACATGGCTCCCGGCAGCACCGGCGCACCGTAGCTGACAAGGTCCGCAGTATTTTTAATCGCCAGCGGAGTCATATCATCCGGATCCACGCTCATTCCTCCGGTGCAAAGCACCATATCCGCGCCATTTTCCAGCATCTGAGTGATCGCCGCTGTGATTTTCTTAGGCTTATCATCCAAAATCACATGCTCTGTGATCTCGCATCCGTATTCTTCCATCTTTTCCTGTATGACCGGAGTAAACGTATCCTGAATCCGTCCGGTATACACCTCATTGCCGGTGGTTACCAGACCAACCCGTTTCTTCTGCATTGGAAGCACCTGCAGCAGCGGCGTATCTCCTGCCATTGCTTTTGCCCGCTCCATTTTCTCTTTTTCGATCACCAGGGGAATAATTCTTGTTCCCGCCAGCTTATCGCCTTTCTTCACAGGCAAACCGCCCAATCTGGAGGCGATCATCATTTCGCCAAGAGAATTGACTGCATCCAGCCGCTTCACATCTACCAGAAACAGCCCGTCCCGATCCGCGATCAGTTCAATTTTCCCTTCCTTTGCTTCGGAAGGATGCATTCCCTCTCCCATGCAGATGTCCCGCAGGATCTCGGCCGCCTCATTTTCATGGTACCTGGTCTCGTCCTTTTCCCAGATGTAGATGTTCTCTTTTCCCACGCTCAAAAGCACCGGTATATCCTCCTGCGTGATCACATGTCCCTTGCGAAATACTGCATCTTTCGTCACTCCCCGGATAATCTGGGTAATGTCATGGCAGAGCACCTGGCCAACTGCCTCTTCTGTCTTCATCAATTTCATCCTTCTGCACCTGCTTTCCTAATCATCGGCTATCGTTATGGTATCTCCGACTTTGATCTTTCCGCCCCGCAGCACTCGCGTAAATACGCCCTCCCGCGGCATAATGCAGTCACCCACCACTTTATAGATCTCACAATGTGAGTGACACTGCTTTCCAATCTGAGTCAGTTCCAATACGCTCCCGCTGCCGGTGACAAATCTGGTGCCTATGGGAAGCATTTTCAAATCATACCCCTCTGCAATGATATTTTCACCAAAAGCTCCCGGCTCTACTGAAACGCCCCGTGCCTTAAATTCCTCAATCTTTTCCATCGACAGCAGGCTCACCTGCCGGTGCCAGTTCCCTGCATGGGCATCTCCGACAATCCCCCAGTCTTCCTTTAGCTCTGCTTCCAAAATCGGAGTCTTCTGCGTTCCTCTTTTCTCACTGATACAGATCCCTCTGATATACCCCATCGTGTGCTTCTCCCCTCCGGCAAATTCCATCCTGAACTTCTCCATTTATCCCAAACGCTCTTCTTACATTTTAACGGATAGCGAATGTTTTTTCAATACAATTCGAAAAAACAAGGGGACGGTTCGGGGGGACGGTTCTTTCGGGGCAATACGGGGACGGTTCTTTCGTCCCTTGCGATTTTGCCCAAAATGCTCTACACTGGGCAGGACGAAAGAACCGTCCCCTTGTTTCAAAGTTCAATCTTATACTTTACACACATTTCTCTGAGAAATTCCTCATCCTCCGATAATCTTGGAATCGCCTCCGCTTCACCGCCCTTACTCATGGCAGAAATCAGTACTAAAATTGCTTTTTGCCCTATTTCTTTACCTATTTCCTTACCTATTTCTTTCCCGATCTCTTTGCCCTTTTCTTCACCATGAGCTTCTTTTTCTTCCAGCTCCTTCGCAAAAAGTTCATTTAATGCATCGCACATTGCCTTCGCCTCCTCTGCTTTTTCCCAGTTTGCTTTTAAGATTACATCCATCGCAGCCTGATACAATTTTGATTCTTTATGTTTTCCATACTCTATCGATAGTTCATCAATGTCATCCACTGTCTCAATATCATTCCGCAGCCTGCTCAGCCAGAAATTGGCTTCCTTTGACAACTGTTTTGTGATGATCAACTGCATGGGAAATTCATCTCCGTCCATGTAGTAGATCCCTTTCTCTGCCTCTGTTACCGTAACCTTTCTTTTCTGTGTGATATGCTGCACCAGCTTTTCCGGAAAATTGCTGCACACAAACGTAATGGTAAGTTCCCCCGGTGATATCTCTCCTACCTTTTCCGTATCAGACTGGTAAAAGCAGGTATAACCGTAGACCTTATAAAAGTCATTGATGCTCAGGGAATCTGACGGACTTTTATATTCCATAATGTTATGTGTCCGGAATCGTTTTCCGATATTCTTTTTAACCGGTATTTCTTTCTTTTTTCTGATGATTAAAAGATCAATCTGCAGTGGCTTTTTGCTCAGTAAATGTTCCGGTTCGAATACAAGATTTTCTCCCTCTCCTTCCAGTTCAATTTGAACAGAGGCCACAAATGCCGGATGCCATTGTATCCGCTGCGCTTTTGAAAGCATTTTTCCTGTCATGCACTTCTCCTTTTATTATACTGATAGAATAATTTTCCTGCAACGGGTTTTCTATTTTATAACACAAAAATTGCTACTACTTCATAGGCGCCCACCCCTTTACTGACTTTTTTGCTGAGAGAATTTATGGCGATCTGCCAGAATTGAATCATTAACCGGTATAGAAATCCGGTGAATATTTTTATTTATAACACGTTATTCCTGTTTCGTCAATACGGGGACGGTTCTTTCGTCCCACTATGATTTTGCCCAAAATGCTCTGCACATAGGGTGGAACGAAAGAACCGTCCCCTTGTTTCACCTGGCAATGCTCTGCACATAGAGCGGGACGAAAGAACCGTCCCCTTGTTTCACCCGGCAATGCTCTGCACCGGGCGAGACGAAAGAACCGTCCCCTTGTTTTGCCTGGCAATGCTCTGCACAGAGCGGGACGAAAGAACCGTCCCCTTGTTTTCCCCCAAGCCAGGACCAAAGAACCGTCCCCTTATTTCACCGTCCCCTTGTTTCATCAGCCTCCAATGGATGACATCATATGATCTTCCCGCTCCGGCCGCACAGCTTGATTCTCAAAACCATGCCTAGCCGGTTTTTCCCAGATAACCTTTTGAAGCACTTCCCTTATTTCGGCTTCGTCTGCTCCGCTGCGCAGCAGATCTCTCACATTTACTGTACTTCCATAGTTCAGACATGCTTTCAGGCTGCCGTCCGCCAGCAGCCGGATCCGGTTGCAGCTTCCGCAGAATTCATGGCTGAGGGCACTGATGAAACCGATACTTCCGGTAAATCCGGGCAGACGATAGTATACGGCCGGCCCGTTTCCACAGTTCATTTTCACCGTTTCTGCCTGTCCAGCCCGTTCCTTTTCCCGTGTATCCGGTTCTAATTTTCCATATTCCTGCTCCAACAGCTCCATCACCCGTTCCTGGGACACCATCTGAAACCGCCGTCCAAGCCCCATCGGCATCAGTTCAATAAAGCGCACATCCACCGGATAATCCCTGGCAAGCGCTGTGATTGGAACCAGATCCTTCTCATTGTAATTCTTCATGGGAACACAGTTGATTTTCACTCTGGCAAAGTTCATCTCCGCCGCCCGTTTAACCGCCGCAAGTACATGATCCAGTTCATCTCTCCCGGTGAGCTGCCGGAAGCGCCCCGGCTCCATCGTATCCAGGCTGATATTAATTCCCCCGATTCCCGCCTGCTTCAGTTCTTCCAGATGCTCCAAAAGCAGGCTGCCATTGGTGGTGACAGAGACCATCCCGATCCCCGGAATCCGCGTCAATTCCTTCAGAAAATCCATAACCTTGCGGCGCACGAAAAGTTCTCCGCCCGTTACTCTGATTTTGGAAATTCCAAGACCGGCTGCCGCCCGGACCACCGTCAGCATTTCTTCAAATCGAAGTATCTCCTCATGCCCCAGCAGCTCCACTCCTTCTGCCGGCATACAATAAGCGCACCGAAAATTACATCGGTCCGTCACGGAAATTCTCATATAATCAATTGTTCTTCCCAACCTGTCTTTCATTCTCACTAACCTGCCTGTGTCTCACACATCCACCTGTATCTTCCGTCCTGTCCTCTGATACCGGTAATACCGGACTCCGGCCGCATCCAGCATTCGCTTTGACGCAAGCACAGAAGCAGATTCCGCATATTTATCCAGATCATAGATAATCGTCTTGATCCCGGCCTGGATAATCGCCTTTGCACATTCATTGCACGGAAAGAGAGATACGTACAGTTTTGCCCCTTCCAGGCTTCCGCCGCGATAATTCAGAATCGCATTTAGTTCGCTGTGTACCGTATAGACGTATTTCTTATCCAGATCCTCTCCCTCTCTGGCCCAGGGAAAATCATCATCGGAGCACCCCAGTGGGAAGCCATTGTAGCCCATGGACAGAATTTTATTGTCCCGGCTGACAATGCAGGCTCCCACCTGAGTACTGGGATCCTTCGAACGCATGCCGGACATTTTGGCCACTCCCATAAAATATTCATCCCAGGAAATATAGTCTTGTCTTTTTCCGCTCATCATAGTCTCCTTCTCTGGCTTTTTCAAGAATACCCCTGCATTCTTGCTGCGAGGCCCGTCATACTTCGCATGACAGGCTCTGCGCGCCTCTGCATCTGCATTCCACTTCGGTCGTTGCCAAACAAGTGCCACTGGCACTTAGCAACCGCCGGAGGCTTTATCCTGGAAGGAGATTCGAATCCCGCCAAGACAAACTTGCTATTTACTCACCACCTATAGAGGTCGTGGGCTCATCTTCTTTCAAAATGAACGTCTCTCTGCCTTTTTGATAAAGCGGACCTTGCCACAGATGCCAAGAGACGCATTTGATTTTCAATCTACTTCGTACCGAAAATACGGTCACCTGCATCACCCAGCCCCGGTACAATATATCCGTGTTCATTCAGTCTTTCATCCAGTGCAGCAATATAAATATCCACATCCGGATGCATTTCCTGCATCTTCTTTACCCCTTCCGGTGCCGCAATGATGCACATAAAACGGATATGCTTACAGCCCTTATCCTTCAGCATCTGAATCGCTGCTACAGAAGAACCGCCGGTAGCCAGCATCGGATCCACTACAAAAACTTCTCTCTCATCACTGTCCGCCGGCAGCTTGCAGTAATATTCCACCGGTTTCAGTGTCTCCGGATCACGGTACAGGCCAATATGCCCTACCTTTGCTGCCGGTATCATAGCCAGCATACCATCCACCATGCCAAGCCCCGCACGCAGAATCGGTACTACAGCCAGTTTTTTCCCACTCAGTTCTTTTACCGTTGTTTTGCAGATCGGTGTCTCAATCTCCACATCCACCAATTTCAGATCCCGGGTTGCTTCGTAGCACATCAGCTTTGCGATCTCACTGATGATTGCTCGAAAATCCCGGGAACCGGTATCCGTCCTTCGGATCACTCCCACCTTATGCTGAATTAATGGATGATCTAAAACTGTTACTTTTGACATTTTCTGCCTCCTCCTTTGTTATAACATCAGTTCTTCTTCATTTAATACAATAACCAACTGAGTAATCAGCTCTTTCAACTGCTCAAAACATTTTCCATATTCACTCAGATCGCCGCCGCAGGGATCTGATACATCTTCCTGCCGTTTGATATATCCTGCCAGTGTATATACATTCACCGCCTCCGGATATTCTGACAAGATTTTTTCTTTCTGACTGCTGTCCATCGTCAGAACCAAAGTCCGTTCATCAAAATCCACCTTTTCCAACGGTTCACTTGCATGTTCCTTCATGGTCAGTCCATTGCTGACCAGAACCGCCTCAACCTTTGGATTCACCGGTTCTGGAAAAAGTACTACCAGTCCCCGTGATTCTACCAAAATATCCTCCAACAGATATTTGCTCTGCAAAATCGCTTCCGCCATCGGACTCGTGGAAGTATCGCTTCCGCTCACAAAAATAAGCTTATCATACCGTTTCAAGTTATCTCGCTCCTTATACTTTTATAATCTGATGTCCTGCTGCTTTAATCAGGCGGTTCATAATCGCCTGTCCCATCTGCGGTGTCTCAAATGCTTCCGAAAAAATCTTTGAAACCTCCAGTTCATCAAACTCACGCAGTACATTGTACAAATGCATGGCAATGGTAATCTCATCTGCTCTGGTACCTGCTGATTTCACAATACCATCCGGATACAATGCCGCCGTCTCATCCGTGGCAATAATCCCTGCCCGGTGACCGGCCGCCTCTTCCGCCGCCGCCAGAGCTTTGATCTTCTCTGTCACAGCTTCTGAAGTGCCTTCCACTATAGTCAGACTGGCCTTCGGAGCATAATGACGATATTTCATTCCCGGTGCCTTTGGATGAAGGTTCGGATCATCTCTCAGCAACGCCTGATCCAGTTCCACCGCCCCAATGACCTGACGCAGCATTTCCTGGTTCACATATCCCGGGCGGAGGATCACCGGGGCTGCTTCTGTCAGATCTACTATCGTAGACTCCAGACCAATCCCTACATCGCCTCCGTCAATAATAGCATTAATCTTTCCGTCCAGATCATCCGCCACATGAGATGCCTTCGTGGGGCTTGGCTTGCCGGAAGTATTGGCACTGGGTGCCGCCACATAACCGCCGCCTTCCCGTATCAGCGCCAGGGCTGCCGGATGATTCGGCATACGGACAGCCACTGTTTCCAGTCCGCCGGTAGTCTCATAGGGCACAAGATCACTTTTCCTGAAAATCATGGTCAGTGGTCCCGGCCAGAAAGCCTCCGCCAGTTTCCTGGCTGTTTCCGGAATTTCTTTCACAATGGAATCCAAAGCATCAAAATCTGCAATATGGACAATCAGCGGATTATCCGAAGGTCTCCCTTTTGCAGCATAAATCTTCGCAGAAGCTGCCGCGTCCAGTGCATTGCCCCCCAATCCGTAAACCGTCTCCGTAGGAAATGCCACCAGTCCGCCGTCCTTTAAAATTTGTCCAGCCATTTTCATAGCCCCGGCATCAATACCTGATGTCATATCCATTTTGATTGTCTGCATTACATAGCTTCCTTTCTAAACACTGCTGCTGTCTCTTGGCATATATTATAACTTGTAATTGCCCTGTTTTCGGGCAATTACCTACGCAAAGCGCAAACGCGCTTTTTGCGTTTTCTGCATGCGCTTTGCTCATATTATAACACTATGGATCAGTCTTGAAAACTCTTTTTTATATTATGGGTTATATGCACTAACGGTTTTTCTGTTTTTGTGGTATAATACGAAGCAAAGCGCATACTAGAAACGCAGAAACCGCGTTTGCGCTTTGCGCAGGTAATCGCCCAATGACAGGGCAATTACAAGTTATAATACGAAGCAAAGCGCATGCTAGAAACGCAGAAACCGCGTTTGCGCTTTGCGCAGGTAATTGCCCAATGGCTGGGCAATTACAAGTTATAATATGATGCAAAGCGCATGCTAGAAACGCCAGCATTTTACAGAATCTTACGCTGATAAAATCCTTCAGCCCTTTCTGTATTTGCTGTATTATTTTCAGGAGGACAAAATGGAAGAAACAAAAAATCAGGAAATTGCAGAAAACACAGTATCAGAAGCAAAAGAAGAACTTAAAGAAATCCAGACAGATGACGTAATGAAAAAAACAGAAGAAATACCGGCAGACAACTCCATGGAAAAAGCAGAAGAAGCCCCGGCGAGTGACACAGCAGCAAACGCGCAAGAAGCTCCGGCAGACAGCGCGGCGGAAGAAACCATGGCCGATTATGCCGAAGAACTGGAAGCTTCCTTCAAGCAGATTCACGAAGGAGATATCCTCACCGGAACCGTAATCGGTGTCTCTGAGACAGAAATTACCCTGGATTTCGGTTATTATACTGATGGCATTATCCATCTGGAAGACACCAGCGATGATCCCACTTTTTCAATCAAAAACAGCATTGAACCGGGGCAGACCTTATCCGCTACCGTAATCCGCAGAGATGATGGTGCCGGTCACATTCTTCTTTCCATGAAAGAAGCTGCTGCCGTCATGGCCTGGGAGCGTCTGGAAGAGCTGCAAAAGAGCCAGAAAAATATTACTGTAAAAATCTCCGGTGTCACAAAAGGCGGTGCTATCGCTTATGCAGAAGGCATTCGCGGATTTATCCCTGCTTCCAAGCTGGCATTGGGATATGTGGAAGAAAACGATCTTCCTGACTGGCTGAACAAGAGCCTGGAGGTTCGTGTTATCACTGCTGATGAAGAAGAAAACCGCCTGGTTCTCTCCGCAAAAGAAATCCTCCGGGAAGCTGAAGCCGAAGAACGCAAACAGCGGGTTTCCAATGTGGAAATCGGTCTGGTAACCGAAGGGACCGTAGATACCTTAAAGCCTTATGGTGCATTTGTGAACCTGGGCAACGGACTTTCCGGCCTGCTCCATATTTCCCAGATCAGCCAGCAGCGCATTAAGCATCCCGGTGTTGTGCTGAAAGAGGGCCAGACAGTCAAAGTAAAGATCATCGGCATCAAAGACGGCAAGATCAGCCTGAGCATGAAGGCTCTGGAAGACGCATCCGCCTCCGAGATTGTAGAAGAGACTTTTGAAATGCCGGAAACCGAAGCGGCCACCACCTCTCTGGGATCTCTGTTCGCAAATATCAAATTGAACTAATTATTTTCCATGATAAACAAAGCTGCTGCAATTCTGGTTACGGAGTGAACCAGTAACCAAATCTGTATCGTTTTGTAAAAAGCCACAGAATGTGTCTTTTATGTCAGAATAAATTAGACTATAATGAAATAGCATATGCAGCAGAGAAGCAATCTGCGGCTGTCAGATTGGTGCCCCAGCACTGACTCCGATTCCAATTTTTGCCCTATCTGTGAAAAAAGCGCCGGACGCGGCGCTTTTTTCTATTGCATTTTGCAACACGCTGATGCGTGTGCAGATATCAGCCTTTGGCTGATACCATTCTTCACTTTGAAGCACGCTGATGCGTGCGCAGATCATCCGTCTTGAGCTGACGATATTTACCTTCACGGCTTCTTTGTTGGTGCTGCCATGTTATGGTTTTTCTTATTTTTCCTGAATTTCCAGAATATCCATAGGACAGGCTTTAGCACAGATACCACATGAAATACATTTTGAGGACACCGGTGAGCTCTCCACTTTTACCATAACATGCATTGGACAGACTTCTACGCACTCGCCGCAGCCGGTACACAGCTTCTTGTCAATCATGTATACTCCCTTTGCGTTCTGCTTAATCGCACCTGCTTTACAGGTTCTTGCACATTTTCCACACTGGATACAGGTATTCGGCTTTGGATTTCCATCCTTTCCCTCTACAATCTGGATACAGGACTTATCCGGATCAAATTCCTTATAAAAAGCCATCGAACAGGCTCTTACACATTCCAGACATGCCATACATTTTGTTTTGTCAGTTACTACCAGTTTCTTCATTTTTTTATCCTCCATAGTGAACATCATTCCACGCCATACGCGTACTTATTTAGATTATACCATCGGACGCGGGCATCGTCAATTTATTATCAAAAAGAACAGGATATATCGTTACAATTCAGCCTTGAAATGAGAACGCTTTCCGGGTGGCTGCCCCAGGTATGCCGCCCGGAAGCTGTGCGTCAAGTAAAAAGCTGAATTGTAACAATATATCCTGTCTGCGAATCACTGCAAATACTCCAATATCCCTGCGCAGACCGCCTCCGCCACTCTGTCCTGATATTCCTCCGTAATCAGCTTCGATACGTCTCCCGGATTCGAAAGAAAACCGCATTCCACCAGAGCGGTCACGCTGGGTGAGCGCTTCAGGATATAATAGTTTAAATTTGCCTTAATGCTGCGGGGACGTTCTATCTCCAGCAGCGTATTCATCTGGGTCTGAATACAGGCAGCCAGTTTTTCCCCCTCCGGCGAATGTTCAAAATAAAAGACCTGGGGACCATAAACGGCGGCATCTGTGTAACTGTTTTGATGAATACTGACGGTAACCAGCGGCTTATGTTCCTCTATCAAAGCGCAGCGGCGCTGCATATCCTGCGCTTTGTGATTCGCGGTTCCCTCCTCATAGAGTCCCGCATCCTCTTCCCTGGTCAAAACCACGGTGTACCCCTTCTGTTCCAGCAGGTTTGCCAGCTTCTGCGCAATCTTCAAATTCAATGTTTTCTCCTTGATGCCATCAATGCCCACCATTCCGGGATCGTCCCCGCCATGTCCCGGATCGATCAAGATGATTCCCGAAGTGCCTCCGGCAGTATTATCATCTACCGCTCCATTCTCCATCTTTCCATTTCCGGCATCTTCCTTATTTTCCTCTTCTTTATTCCCCTCTTCCTTATTTTCCGCCTCTCTGCTTCCCCCTTCTGCCATGCTCTCCCGCACCAGCTCCATGTCCGCCATTTCCAGACATTTCCCGGGCAAATAATAAGAAAGCAGCAAAATCACCGCTGCCATGAGAAACTCCAGAATCTTACGCAGATTATTTTGCATAACCGCCATTCCATAAAAGTTCTTTCTGCAATTTATGATTTTCCTGCCTGAGGTATGACCATACTTGTCACTAATTTTTATTTAATTTTCTTTACCTCCCTGACATGCTCTTTCCTGGCTGCGCGGGATAAATCATTGTGCAGCCTCAACTGCTCCGCCGCTTCCTCCCGCTTCTTTTTACTTAGCCTTCTCCACCATCGAAACCGAATATACCGGCGCAGCCTGGACATGGGAATGACCGCTTTGCGGCTGCGCACATTCAGTCTTGTGGTATCCGGAAATACAATGATAGAATAAAATACTTTATCCGGGAAATCAAGCAGTTCCTGCAAGGCTTTTATATGACCGTAATTCTGTCTCACAGGATTTCTGAAAAAGTACTTTTTACGACCCGCAAACTGTATCCACTCTTCCCACTTATCTTTGCCCCGAATATAACCGCTGTAGTTTTTCGTCTCTATTACAAAAATACCATATCGGGATATCACTACGTGATCGATCTGAGAAGTCCGGTTTTCCCGATGCAGCATTACATCGTGAAATACAATGTATTTTCGATCCGGCAGACCGAAAAGTATCTGTGCGACCGCCTCCTCCCCTTCCTGCCCTTTTTTTCGAATGTATTTTTGCTTTCTTCTGTACTTAATAAATACAGTAATACCGAACAGAGCAACTGCTGTCAGAAGCATTATCATTATTGTTATATTCATGTCTGTCTTTATCCCCGGTCTGCTGTATTGTTATGGCTGTATTGTCATGGCTGTATTATCTAAACAGGGAAGCGCCTTTTAAATCATCCGGCTCTTCCCTCTTCTCTTCCAACACTGGTATATCGGTACTATTCCAATCATGCACACAAAGCACGCCGCAAAGTAGGCATATCCATTCCACTCTGCCAATCCTGCCCGCCGCAGCAGTATCATCGGTATTCGCTGATAAATATATAACGGAAACAGATTTTGTCCCAGCCAGCACAGAATTTTATTCTTTACACCAAATTTCATCGTCAACAGCACCACAAAAAATGAAAATGCCACGGCCCCTGCTTCGCATACCCACTGATTTTCTGCAAACTGCCAGACAGCCAGCATAACGCCGGAAGTCACCAGCAGCCCGGACAGATATGCTGCCCCCGACGTTTCCAGCCGGCGGTCAATCCTGGTTTTCAGAAGAGAAAACCACATCCCGGCAGTATAACAAAGCACCGTATTATACCAGTATCCCTCTTTGAACTGCATCATCACAAGAATATATCCTGTTGAAAGAATGGTCACGCCAATGACCGCATGCCAGTGATTTTTCCGCAGAATCCGAAAGGAAACATAAGTCAAAAGATACATCACTAAAATTGAAAACAGATACCAGTTACTGTTTCCAAGACCATCCCAGCCAAGATAAGACAGAACAATTTTGGAAAATCCATACTTTTTTCCCATCAGCGTTCGCAAAATCCAAAATACTGAAACTGCTGCTGCAAAATCTGCCCATACGCTTCCAATCCGTTTCACCGGCATCGCCTTTATATAATCATAGCCTTTCCGCCGAATGGCCTCCATAATGCCATAGCCGGAATAAAACAAAAACATGGCAACAATCAACTGCCTTGACATACGGTCAATCCAGACTGCCGCTTGATCCATGGGACCATTATAATCCGCATAGCTACAGATATGCCGAAGAAACACCAGGAGAATAAAGATTCCCTTGATGGAATTCGTCTTCTCTATGCACATGTAATCCTGAAAACGGCCCTTCCATCCGGCAAAGCTGAATTTGTAAAGGATGAGGACAAATATTAGTAGAATGTATAGGTTCATTTTTTGCTTCCTATAAAAATGCAGGGCTTCCGCACTTCGTCAAGAACGCGGGGCTGCCGCACTTCGTTAAAAACGCGGGATTGCCGCACTTCGTCAAAAACGCAGGCTGCCGCACTTCATCAAAAACGCGGGGCTGCCGCACTTCGTTTTCCGTCTGGTGCGACAGCCCTCATATTCTCCAGTGTATTGATGATATCAGGTCAAACAGCACCAGATAAATGCTGTCTTAGTCTTCTTTCGCTGCAATATAATCCTTCAGCCCGCTCCAATTTTTGTCCTTCTCAGACATAATCAGTTCCATCCCTTCCGGTATCGGCCATTCCACACCGATCTTTGGATCATTGTAAATCAGGCCGCCCTCATCATTGGGATGATAGAAATCCGTACATTTGTAAGTAAATTCTGCATAATCAGAAAGCACCAGAAAGCCATGGGCAAAATTCTTCGGGATAAAGAACTGCTTTTTATTTTCCGCGCTCAGCAGCACGCCATGCCATTTTCCAAAAGTCTTCGAGCCCGGACGCAGATCCACCGCCACGTCATACACTTCTCCGCTGACCACACGCACCAGTTTGTCCTGCGGATAGTTGATCTGGAAATGCAGGCCGCGGAGCACACCTTTTTTGGATGCGGACTGGTTGTCCTGAACAAAGGTCTGGTCAATACCCGCTTCTTTAAAATCATTATAATTATAGGTTTCCATGAAATAACCTCTGGAATCGCCGAATACGGCGGGGGTGATTACTTTTAAGCCTTCAATTTCACATGTTTCTACTGTTATTTTTCCCATTTTCTATCTCCTTGAATTTCAAAATATTTCAAAGCGGATATTCACACTCCTCCAAAACCTGCTGTTCCTTTTCCTTCCTGTTCATAACGATACAGGGCGGTCGATTCTATGAAACAACCCGGAAGCATTATCCACTTCACTGCATTCTCGTAATTATACTGTCTGTCAGAATTTTATTCTACACTTATTCCGAAAAGAACGCAAGAAAAAGCCTTACTTTTCATGCAAAAGCCCTGTTTTCCAAAGTAATTTTATTGTCAATTGAGGTGGTATTTGTTATAATGCAGTAGAGATACTGCCCTTAAACATCTGTGAGGCACAATCCAAATTATAACATGAGGTAATGTCTATGAATACAGCAGTGAAAACCGGCCAGAGAAATGGCCTGATTGATTTTATGAAGTTTGTGGGAATTATTTATATCGCTGTATACCACTGGTTCAACAGTGGCGGCGAATATTTTCTGGGCGGAAAGTTTTTTGTAGAATTTTTTGCCATCACTGCCAGTTTCTCTTTTTTCGCAAAATTTATCCGTGCGGAACAGAATCATACGGCATTGGACGGACAATATTACTGGAGTTATATCAAACAGCGTTTTCACCGCCTTTTTATCTACACCTTTCCGGTATTTATTATGTACTTCACCATGATAAAGGTAGTCAAAAAAGAAGCGATGTCTTTTCTTGATATATGTGAAAGCCTGTCAAATACCATCTGGGAGATTCTGTTAGTAAAGATGAACGGGCTGAATGCGGGACAAGGGCTTGTAAATGGTCCGACCTGGTACGTCAGTGCATTATTTTTAGTGGAAATTATTATTCTTGGTTTTCTGCTGTGGAATAAAAAATGGTTTCTATATACAATGCTTCCGCTCTCCATGATTATTGGATTTGGCTACTGGAAAAACCTGAAAAGTGCTTCCTCTGCGGACTGGCTTGGCTGGACCTCGTTCGGCGTTCTTCGTATCTACCTGTGCTATTGTACCGGTATCCTGACCTGGTTCCTCTGCCAGAGGATCAAAAAGCTGAATTGGACCGCTATTGGGAGGGCGCTTCTTACCGTGCTGGAATTTGCCGGCTACCTCACCTGCTGTATCATGATGCTTTATCCTCCTACGAGAAACAGCCAGTATGTCTCCATTCTGCTGTTTACTCTGAGTGTGGCAATTTCCTTTTCCAATGCCAGCTATTCCGGTCACCTCTTCCGGGACTGCCCTTTCACCCGCAAACTGGCTCAGTGGAGCTTTTCCATGTATCTGACGCAGGGTATGATAAAATGGTTCTTTGCCCATCTTCCTGTCAACCCGCTCAATGCATTGAATAAGAAATTTGTTCTTTTCCTGATACTCGTCTTTGTCTCCGGTGTGATTTTAAACGAGACGGTGAACTGGCTCCAAAAGAAGGTCAGCAGGCTGTGGCGTAAATGGAAAATGTATCTTGTACAACCGGAAGACTGAGGATTCTCATGGTGTCAGACTTTTCAACTGAAAAGCTTTTTCAGGAAAAATTTTCTTCCATGATCTGTACTGCGCGCCTGATTCCTTCCGCCGGGGGGACAAGGCCCTGCCAGCCCAGTTTCTGCAGCTTCCGGCTGTCCAGTACTTCCCGGGGACTCACTGCCGGATCTGGGGTCTTTTCATCCTCCGGATGCACAAACCTCAGCTTCAGGCTGCGTTCCGGGAATGCGGCAGCGGCTGTGGCTGCAAAATCCCGAATAGTAAGATTGCTGATCCCGGCAGCAATATTATAAGGCTGCATTACTTCTCCCTTTAATAATACCGTAAATATGGCAGCCGCCGTATCTGTCACATAACAGTAAGAACGGCAGACTGCACCGCTGCTTTGCAGTTCAATATCTGTATGACGAATCACATTTGCCATAAACTGAGCCCATACTCTGTCATCGTCCAGACGGGCCGGACCATAGATATAGCTTGGGCGGACCAGTTTAACCGGCACCCCATACTGCCTGTGATAGCTGGCGCAGAGAGTTTCTGCCGCCCTCTTTCCCATGGCATAGCAGTTTTTATACGAGGTCTGGTCAATATAGCCCGCTTCTTCTTCTCTGATCTCAGATTTGCTGATTTCCGGAAAACTTCCATAGACCTTCAGACTGGAGATTAATAAAACCTGAGCTTTGCATTTTCTGGCCAGTTCCAGAATCTGTACGGTTCCCAGCAGATTGGCATTCATGGTCCCCACCGGATCATGTTCAAAATGCCATGCACTGGCCTGGCTGGCCGCATGAATGATATAATCCACGTTTTCACGTTCCAAAGTGTTTCCATCCGGCCCTTTACGTTCTAATTCCGAAAGCGGTATGGGTTCACACACGTCCTGGACACAGAGCTCCAGATCATCCCGTTCCAGTACCGCCCCGTACTTTTTCCTGGCATGTTCCAGATTCCGTACCAGCCCCAGAACCTTAATTCCACTCTGAAACCGGTCATTTCGCATCAAACAGGACAGCACCAGGTAATAGCTGATAAATCCGTTTGCCCCTGTGATCAGGATTCTCTTATGATCCAGCATTTCCCAGGGCAGATCCCGCTCCACGATCGATGCGATATCTGATACCACCAGTTCTGATACCAGTTCGCTAATCTTCCTGTTCATATGCCAGTTCCTCCTTCGCAAATGCCCGATAACGATTATAATAATAGCCGGAACGCAGGGTATACAGGTCTTCCCTTGTCGTCACCTTGATATTCTGCCGTTCACCCGGGAAAATATGGATCTCCTCTCCCAGCTCCAGCAGGAGTTCACAGGAGGATATGGGATTCGTGATGCCCCTTCTGGAGGCCTCTTCATGTGCCCAAAGAATTTTTCGGAAGGTATACCCCTGCGGCGCCTGTGTAATAAACATAGTACGCCGGTTGTAGCTTTTCTTTACACTGCTTCCGTCAAAGCTCTCCAGAACAGAATCGATGCTGCTCACTGCAGGCACCGCATTCTCATAAATTCTGGTCTCCCGGATACAGTCCGAAACCAGTTGTCCGGTAATCATGGGCCTTACCCCATCGCAGATCAATACGATATCATCCTCTTTCGCCGAACGTGCCGCCTCCATCAAGCCATTGTGGATGGATGCAAAGCCATTCGCCCCTCCCGGGACCACAGCCCGCACCTTGGTCACTCCAAACTGCACAATCAGCCGCTGCAGCTCCTCAATCCAGCTCTCCAGACATGCAACTACAATCTCGTCCACCTCAGGATGGCCTGAAAATACTTCCAGTGTCCGTATAATGATCGGTTTTCCATCTACTACCAGAAACTGCTTTGGAATATCCCGGTTATTCATCCGGGCGCCCACACCTCCTGCAAATATAACTGTCGAGACCATGTTACACCTCCATTCATTTGCGGATATCCGCCATCCGGTCAACGTTCTCTATTCCCTGACAGCCATCGCTGCCAGAGGATAACTCACCTGCCTTCCTTCAGGACTTTCTCAATCAGGTCCGCCACACGCTCGCTTGCATGTCCGTCCTCTATGCAGCCTTTATCGTCCAGAAATGCCTCCACCCTGGCTGGATAGGTCTTATCATCAAAAGACATGATATTCGCCATCAGTTCATCATTATTCTTTGCAATCTGGAACGGGGTCTCTTCCAATGGATAATAAAGTCCTCTTTCATTGTTGTACTTTTTCAGATCAGTCGCAAAGATAAAACCAGGACGCCGCAGGAGCACAAAATCATAGATCCAACTGGAATAATCGGTAATCGCTATATCCGTCACAGAAATCAATTCCTGCATATCGGTATATTCTGTCATATCATAAATGTCTTTCATTCCAGATATTGCCGCTCCGCCCATTTTCTGTATCATGGACCGCATGGATGGATGATAACGCAGGAACAGGCACCATTTACCGCCAAATCTTGCAGTCAGAGTATCCAGCAGACGTTCATAGTCAATATCATAAAATTCAAAGCTCTTGCTGTCTCGGAAGGTAGGGGCATACATCACAACCTTTGTATCCGCCTCAATTCCATACGCTCTGAAAATGTGTTTTTTAATCCTCTCGCGGTCTTCTTTGTGATTATCAAAAAACAGATCATTTCTGGCATGTCCATATTCCAGCATCGGAGTATTCGGCCAATAAGTACTGCTTAATGAACCATTTTCCAGCTTGCTGTTGGAAATACAGTATGTGGTCATTTTGCCCGTCTGCTCTAATGCATATTCACGCTGCTTATCCTGCATCGCCGCTTTGTCATGGCGTTTGATACCCAGAGAACCATGCCAGGTCTCAATCAGCACCTGATCCTTCTTCAATATAAATGGCAGTCCCACATATAAGAATGAGTTGGCCACGATTACCTTTGCAGAAAATAATTCATGAAAATATTCATAGGAATTCAGCTTCACAGTCCGGACATGATCCGGAATATCATCATTCGCCGTCCCCTGATTTCTCCAGACGATATCCAGATCCGGCCTGCGTTTTTCCAGCTCCCTGCTGATGTATTTTGGATTGCAGGTATACCTGCTCTCCTGAGCGGAGAAAAAGACCTTGTTGGGATCGATCGGGGTTCTCTTACACATGATTTTGCGGGAGAGGATGCCGATCCTGCGGTCCAATCCATTCCAAAACGCTTTAAAAAATCTGCCTTCTATCAATATTCGTTCTAACGTGTTCATTTAGTTCTCCTATCTTTTGTTACTTTTTCTAATACTCCTTCCGACAGGACTCTATCTCTTCTTCGAAAGTCCTGCGCAAGCCAAAATTCTGATTTTATATTACAGCAGCATATCCTTTATGCCTTCCTCCAGGGAATACTGTGGTTTCCAGCCCAATCCTCTCAATTTCGTGGTATCCAGAATACAGCGGGTGGTTTTTAAAAATACTGTCCCTGCCGGTGTAGTCTCCGGCTCATAACGAAGCTCTACGCCGCCGATATCTGCCAGCTTCTGCGCATAATCCCATAATGTAATAACGCAGCTCTCATCACCGATGTTATAGATTTCTCCGCTCTCTCCCGCCAATGCAGCATACAGCATTCCGGCGGTACAGTCGTTCACATAGCAGTATGAACGCACCTGAGTCCCTTTGCTGTACATCACAATATCCTTTTTATTCATAACCTGACGCAGGAAATATACATCCGCTCTCGTATTGGAATCCAGAATATTTTTGCCATAGATATACGCTGGACGCACAATCACCACATCTGCACCATACTGTTTTTTGAAGCTCATGCACAAGGTCTCGGCAGCACGTTTGCTCTCCGGATAACAGGACCGGAACTTGGTATAATCCACGGTTCCATTGATATCTTCCGTAAAGAGCTGCACTTCCGCTTCATTCTCTCCATATACTTCTGAACTGGATACCAGAAGAAATCTGGTATTTTTATATTTCACTGCGTATTCCAGCAGATTCAGCGTACCCAGGAAATTGGCCTTCATCACATCTACCGGCGAGGTATTGAACGCCCCCGGATGAGCCGAGCTGGCAGCATGAATAATATAGCGGAATTCAATATCAAACTCCAGCGGCGCACACACATCCTGGATCAGAAGATGAAACGCCGGATCTTCCAGATGATCACGAAAGCGCTTCTCCGCTTTTTCCTTCGTTCTGCAAAGTGCATATATATTCAAGTCTAATTTCTTTTCCTGGTTCACTTCCAGAAGTTCCTCTGCCAGACTGGACGCAATCAGACCGTTTGCTCCGGTAATCAGAATATTCGCCTTTTTCAGCTTATCCCATGGCAGCCCGCAATTTGACAGTTTTTTACTATTTTCCATGTGTATTCTCCCTGTTTTTCTATTTTTTCTTTCTGAATTTCAAACGATTTATGACCGGAGCATTTCCAGTCATAAACAGCCCTTGTATCTTAAACAGCGCTTTACTGCTCTTTCTGGTTCATCATAAACAAGGTCTCAAACAACAGGATATCCTCCTGCGTAGTCAGACGAATATTGATTTCTGAGCCCTGAGCCAGATATACTTTATGTCCGGTGTCCACCATCAGTACATTGGTTGCACCCAGCTTTGTCATCTGTTCTTCCGTGGCATTTTCAAACAGTGTCAGCACATCTCCCAGACGATACGCATCCGGAGTCTGAATTCGATACAGCTTCTTATGATTCAGATATTTTTCTGTCTCCATGTGAACACCATCCGTCTCCATGACCTCATCTGTACAGATCATGGCCGCTACCGCTGCGCCGTGCAGCTTAGTCTCTGCCAGCACCGCTGAAATAATCTCCTGAGATACCATTGGGCGGTTTCCGTCATGGATCAGCACAATATCATCCTTTGAATATGCTTCTCCGATCACCTTCAGTCCTGCATAGATCGACTTTAAGGATGTCTCTCCGCCGCTCACAATCTGAACCAGCTTTGTAATATGATATTTTTCAGCATAAGAACGAAGAATTTCATGCCAGCCGTCTACACAGACTACTACAATAGCATCAATATTCGGATGCTTTTCAAATGCTTCCAGCGTGTAGATAATAACCGGCTTTCCCATGACCTCAATAAACTGCTTTGGGATACCCGCTCCCATTCGATTTCCAACCCCACCTGCTTTAATCAATGCAATATTCATACCTGTCTCCTTCTTCTGTTTTTTATATTTTACTGCTGTTCATTCTGTGACCAGCAGCATATTTCCCAATACACACAACTTATAAAAACAAGGGCTTTACGAATGCCCCAGAATAATCCGATCAATAATCCGGTCGCCGGCTCTTCCCTCTTCCACTTCAAAGGAATCCCGAATAAACCGTTCTCTCTTTTCCTGTTCGAAATCCTCTGCCCCAATGGCCCGTACCACTTCGTCAAAAGTCTCACAGATCTTACCCGGTGCAAACTCTTCCAGCCTGCGGTGTACCCCGCGGATCAATTGATAATAATCCTTATCAAAAGCATAGAAGATCATGGGCTTATTCTGCAGTGAAAATTCATATATGTTGGATGAAAAATCCGTAATCAGAATTTCCGTCACATAAAACAGGTCATTGATGTTGTCTTCCGCCGAAAAGGTCAGCACCCGATCCCGCATGGACTCCGGAATCTCCGGCAGATCCCGGACAAAGGGATGCATCTTCAGGGCAAATACATAAGTTTCACCGCACATCTCATAAACAGCATTAAAATCTATTTTATCCCACGGATAGTAGGCGTCTCTCTGTCCTGTTCCCCGATATGTGGGGGCAAACAAGATCAGCTTTCTGGAACGAAGCTTCGGATGGCTCTGATAGAACTCCCTTCGGAAAACTTCCGACCGTTCCCCGTTCAGATACTGATCCATCCTGGGCAGTCCCAGCGGCAATATTTTTTCCCTGGGAACACCAAAGACTTCCTCATATACCGGCACCAGCCCTTTCGCTCCCACCACTACATAATCATAACGCCGATGGCAGGTTCCGCGCGGATGGGGGGAACCGTCCCTGCCAAATCTGGCATAGCCCACTGCCTTGAACCCCACTCCGGCATGCCACAGTTGAATCAGCTTCGTTTCTTTTCTCAACTGAATGGTCTGGAAAATCGGCACGTAGTCATCTACAAAAATAAAATCCTGGCGCGCAGTCAGCCGGATCAGACGCAGCCAGTTCTTCATGCTTCCCAGTACCGTGCCTTCCAGTGTCTTGGAAAAAGAGTAAGAAATATGGTATTCCTGATCCAGCCCCCGCTCCCGAAGCCTTTCATCCAGTGCTGCCAGATTGCCGCCATTCATAACCCGCATCTCTGACATAAGCAGAATATGTTTCCCATCTCTGTGGGAACCGGCTGCCAGAATCTGATAAATTCCGTTCAGCAGTGCTCTGGCCGCATCCGCCGCCAGGCCTTTCAGAACTTCCTGTATCGTCCTGGCCTCTCTCACCGGATGATGTCTGCCGTCACTGTTTTTCTGCCGGAAATAATCAGTCTGAATATAGAAATATAAGCTGTCCTGAGCGTTTCCTCCGGGTCCCTTTACATCCTCATTGTGTGCAGGTGTCTTTTTCTGTCCGTTTTCCGGTATCTTTCTCTGCCTTTTCCATACTTCCGTCCGGTCATAAGCAGTTCCATCGCATACCCGCATCGTCACCACATAAGCCCAGGTGCCTGCTCCGTAGCGATAGACCTTATCGAGATTTTCCAGTTGGTAGCCGCAGTCCGGCACAATCTGCAGCGGTGTAACCCCACTGCCGGATCTGTTCTCCGCCAGCAGATACCACTTACCTCGGGGGAGTACTTCCACAGACGGAATATTCATAATATTAATGCATAACTCTCCCTGTGCATATTCAACCGGATAAGCATGTCCCAAAAGATCATCGATCCGATAATCATAATCTTCCGGATGGTCATCCTGTATCTTCACATGAAGATAAATGTGTTCCCACCGAATCTCTGTCACCGTCATGTTATCTTTGCTCCTTATTATATCATGAAGAAAACCGCT
Organism: Lachnospiraceae bacterium; assembly: GCA_028689585.1. GTDB lineage: Bacteria > Bacillota > Clostridia > Lachnospirales > Lachnospiraceae > Merdiplasma. Next base: position 159,917 of record JAQVCW010000001.1, read on the forward strand.
TCATGATCGTCATTCGCCGTTCGCCAATCACGCACGCGTGTTGGCTCTCTTGCGCTCATTATATCATGTAATTGCCCTGCTCTTGGGCAATTACCCACGCAAAGCGTAAACGCGTTTTTTACGTTTTCTGTATGCGCTTTACGATCACTTACCCATGGTTTTGCATCTGGAATTTTATTCCCACACCATAACAGTCTTTCCCATTATTTTGTGAATATCCATCTCGAATGCCTCTACCATATCCGGAATCCCCCGGACCGGCACAACGGCACCGATCAGCTTCTCCAGATATTCCAGCACCTCCGGCTGTTTTTGGTACAGCTCGAATAATCCGAGGAAATCTGCTCTTCCGCTGCGGCTGGTTCCCAGAACCTTCAGGCCCTTTTCCAGTATCATTCTGGTGTTGATCGGGACAAGATCCTCAGACACTCCGAAAATCCCGATGGTTCCCTCCGGGTTCAGATGGTCAATCATCTGATTGATCGCACGGCCGGATGCGCTGCCGCCTACGCACTCAAATCCATGATCAATCTGCAGCTCTTCCGGTATCTCACTGATCCGCCAGGTTTCATCCGCAAAAGTGAAATCACTCAGCTTCGTATCCGTCACACCAAATACATACACCTTCGTCTGGGGAAATCTCATTTTCAGCAGCAATGCGGTAAGATATCCCATATTTCCATCGCCCCAGACTCCGACCGCCTCTCTTCTGCTGTGTGCCGTCGTATCAAATCTGGAAATCCCATGGTAGCATACCGAAATCATCTCCGTAAAAGCTGCCACCAAATCATTCATCCCCTCCGGCAGCGGTATCAGCCGGTCAGCCGTGGTCTGAATATATTCCTGCATAAAACCGTGCATACTGCTGCCCCGAAATCTGCTGGTACGAAGATAATTCTCCGCAGTCACTTCATCCGTTTCCATTGGCACATTGGGAATCATCACCACCCTGGTTCCCACCGGATACATCCCAGCCGGATCATGGACCACTTTTCCGATCCCTTCATGGATCAGCGCCATCGGCAGCTTCTGCTGCAGGATCTCCATTCCTCTGGTTCCCTGATAATACCGCTCATCTGCATTACAGATAGACAGATGGGTTGGACGCACCAGGATATGTTCCTGATCAATCGTAATATCTTCAAATGCCACTTCAAATTGTCTGGGACGCACCAGTTGATATATCGTATTAAGCATTCTTTTCCTCCGTTTACCGCCTGCAAGTGCGAAGTGCTTATAGCTCCGCAGGAGATTGATACCCGCCGCCAAGACTGATTAGCTGCCCACTGTCTATCGCAGAGAGAATACTTCCTCACCAAGTTCCAAAATGCCTCTGTGTTCTCACTGTGATCCGTGGTGCATCGTCTCCGGACAAATCTTTAGTCCAGTTCCATCCCCAGCAGAGCCTTCGCTACCGCCACATCATACGGGTACGTAATCTTTATGTTAAATACCTCTCCCTGTACCAGATGCACATGCTTTCCTCTCAGGACCATGATCTTGCAGGCATCCGTAAGGATCGCCTTTTCCGCTTCTGACAGCGCCTCATAAGCTTCTTTCAGCTCGACTGCCCGAAAAGACTGCGGCGTCTGTCCCTGATACATATATTTCCGGTTTGGAATATCGGTGATCTTTTCCTGACTTTTGCTCTCCACTATGGTATCGGAAGCCGGGATCACCGTATCGCAGGCACCGTATTCCCCTGCAAAACGGATATTTTCCTCAATAATCCGGTGGGTCACGAAGGGCCGGACTGAATCATGAGTCACAATCAGGGTATCCTCATTCAGATTGCCCTGCTTTTCAATATAGCGTACTGCATTCATAATCGTCTCATTCCGGCTCGTTCCGCCCTCCAGAACCGTAATCTTTGTTCCGCCGGAAATATGTTTCCGAATGATATCCTGGGTATATGTCATCCAGGCCCGGGGAGCCAGTACCAGTACCTCCGTCAGGCCCGGGTGGATCGCAAACTTCTCAATCGTGTGGATAATCACCGGCTTGCCGCCCAGTTCCAAAAACTGTTTTGGTTTCTCAATATTTCCCATCCTGGCACCAATACCGCCTGCCAGCACTACACCATAAACATTACTCATGACTTAACTCCCTCCAGGATATATTCCACAATCCTTTCTGTGGCGTGCCCATCGCAGTTGCTCATATATTTGTGGATGAACTGTTTCCGCTTTTCCGGATCTGATTCTGTTTGCCTCAGCCATTTCTGCGCTGCTGGCTCTGGCTGGCTCGCCGAAGGCTGTTTCGGCTCTGATTTTCCCGGTCGGTTTCCGGATTTGTCCGCTCCATAGCGCTTCCAATTCTCATACTGACGTTCAATCACTTCCGGAAGTTCTTCCTCATCAAATACCTTCGTACCCGGTATCTCATCAAAATCCAGATAAAATCCCCGTTTACTCTGGTATTCCTCCAAATCCGGCACATATAATACCATGGTGCCATCAAACAGCAAATACTCGTAAATCAGGGAAGAATAATCTGCAATCAGCACATCTGTCACCGGAAACAGCCGCTCCGATGCCATTTTGCAGTCTGTGTCCTTATACTGCTCATGCATATGGGGATGCACATGGCTGATTACCAGCCACTCATCCCCCAACTTCTGCTGAAGCCGCTGCAGATTCAGTTTAACCAACTGAGGCTCTCCAGGATTGCCGCGGAAAGTAGGAGCCCATAGAATCACTCTTTTGCCGGCAGCTTCCGGATACAGGGAATAAAATTCTCTGCGGCAGTTCTCTTTCCAATCAGAAGAATAATATACATCAGTCCTGCTAACACCTATTGGCTGCACGTTTTTCTCCTCCAGCCGCATGGCCGAAGCAAAAGGTTTTACACAGCCCGGTGCACTCACGGTCACCAGATCTGTGTTTTGAAAGACATTGCCGTGATACTGCTTTGGAATATCATCCTCTGTGTCATAGCCAAACTTTTTAAAGGAGCCGCAGGCATGCCAAAGCTGAACGACCTTCGTTTCTTTTCTCTTTTTGCAGGACGCCGCAGGAAGAAAATTATCGCAGATCACCACACTGCCAGCCTGTGCATACCATTTCATAAACTGAAACATCGCCTTTAGGACTGCAGCCGGGGACGCCTTTTGATAATTCAGATACAGCTCTCTGATTTCCAAATTCAACTCTGGATTTTCCTTTTTTTTCTGCTCCAGAGCTTCATATAACAACTGCATATTCTCCGGCCGCGCATCGTGATGGGCATCCGCAAATACAGTCAAGCCAGGCTTCACCGGCTTTTTCGCATATCCTGCATAATAAACCGGAAGCATACAGTTCTGAGAAAACATCTTGATATACTGCTTAAGAAATAATTTTAAATTCATGTTCATCCTTTATATGGTTCATTTCCAATTTAGTTTGTTTTCATGAACACGGTGTCTTCCGTGACTTTGCGCTGCCAGACCAGTAACCGTCAAATCTTCCTGGAAATAATATATTTAGGTCTTCCCTTGACCTCTTCATAGATCCGGGAGATATAATATCCGATAATCCCAAGACTGATCATAATCACGCTGCCAATCAGTAAAATCAATAAGATGACCGTAGTAAACCCTTCCACTGCATGTCCGGTAAAATAATGGATCAAAGTCTGGATCCCCAGCACAATCGCCAGCACAAGCACAACAAGTCCCGCACCGGTCACCAACTGCATTGGTGCAGAAGAATATCCTACAATATTCGTAATTGCATATTGAATCAAAGATCTTGTGGACCACTTGGACTCTCCCGCCTCCCGATCCTGTACATCAAACTCCACGGTACTGGAACGATAGCCGATCCAGGAAGACATGGCACGGAAAAATGCATTGCGCTCCGGCATTTCCAGCAATGTAGTCACTGCTTTTCTGTCCAGCAGCTTGAAATCAGAAGCCCGGGACATATCCACCTTAGTAGCCTCAGACATCAGCTTGTAAAACAAACCTGCACTGGCTTTATGAAGGATACTCTCCTGCCCCCGGCTGCGCTTGACCCCTTCGATCACTTCATATCCCTGCTCCCACTGCCGATACATCTCCACCAGTGCCGCCGGCGGATGCTGCAGATCACAATCCATGACAGCAGTACAATCACCGGAGGCTGTGGCCAGCCCTGCAAATATCGCAGATTCCTTGCCAAAATTTCTGGAGAAATGAATCCCTCTCACATGTGGATCTCCCGCGGCAGCCTTCTCAATCTCCCGCCAGGTTCCATCCTTTGAGCCGTCATCCACAAAGACCAGCTCATACTCTATCTTCTCTCCCTCTAATACTGTTTTCAATGTGTCTGCTGCCTTGTGAAGCATCGCCTCTTCATTGTAGGCAGGCAGTACTACGGATAATACGGACATACAACTTCCTTTCCTGATTCTGTCAAGCTATCTGTGATTATTTTCTCTGTCAGTTTCTATCTGTTGCCCGGATTATTCCAATATGGGACTGCCGTGTTTCATAAATACCCGCAGCCATCCAGGCTAAGTGCAGCCCCACTTTTTCTATCATGGGCTGCATTGTAACCTCATATATCTCAATAGTATAAGTTTTATCCTGCGAAAATGCAATAATAAAAGTAAAATTGGGGTAAAACTCGTACAGTTCAGCCTTTTACTTGACGCACAGCTTCCGGCACTATTGATAATCAGCCCCGGATACATTATTCCTTCCCGGTAATTGTATTTCATGCTGAAGTTTTTCGATATATCCATTTATTCTTTTCTATTATAATATACGTAAAATAACTTATTACATAAGTTATCGCAAACACTGCAAAAAACATAAAATACTGCATCCAGACATCAGATATAAAAGTACACAATATTTTAAAAATACCGGAAGTATAATATTCCATTAAGAAGAAAGAAAAGCTCATATTTCCCACTTTTATTCATCTTCTTCTTTACTTTCCATCAAAAAAATGATATATTCTCTTTAGAAAGAGCAACCGCCCACAAGGTGGATGCTTCCGGATAAGGTATTTATTTAGCTCTCAGCGAGAGCCGCCTATCCTGTTTGCAGACAGGGTAGGCATTATTTTTTTGGTTTGCTGTTCCTATTATCTAAATAGGCAAGCAGTGCGATCAGAAACGTTCCGCCCAGAAACAATAATGTCAGGACTTCATATGTATCCATCCGCTCCACCTCCCTTCTTCTGCCCATCAATGCAGGCAAAATCCGGAAGTCTTATAACCAACCCCGTACACGGTTACTCCTTTGATTATTTTAGCAGTGTTTGTTATCAAATGCAATTAAAAACTTTGCAAATTATTTGAAGCAGCATCTCACAGTTTCATCACCAGACAATCCTTCTTATAAAAGCTGATCCCATATCTGTGGATTTTTTCATACCCTTCCGCCCGGACTCCCGCCTCATAATTCTGTTCCTCAATCTGCTGCAATGCTCTTCTGCAGTCCTTCTCCAAATCCCGAAAATGTTCCGAAATCTTCACCTCTATGATGATCGCCATTCCACGACGGCTGTATGCTTCCAGCAAAAGATCCGGCCTGCCATTTCCGCTCTCCCGGTTCGATCCCACCAGATACCTCTGACTGCCGGAAAGGAGTCCTGCCAAAAAGCCATGGTAATAATCCTCTTTATAATCATAAAAGCTGATGGTATCCAGCAACTGAGCTGAAATGATATCTGCCATCGTATCGCAGTCCCCCTGCTCCAGCGCAGTATATAGTGCAGAAAGATTCGTCTTTTTCAGCTTCTGATCAAACCAGGTCAAAATCGTGTTCCGGTAGATAGACCTGACCTCCGCATTCGGTATTTTCAGGCTCAGATAAATCGTTTCCTGTTCCATTCTCTGACTTACGCATTTTAAATATCCAGTAAAAAACAGGAAATTCCACAAATTATCCCTCGTATCATGGATATCTCCATACGTGATCTCCTCATGCACCGGTTTTTCAATCTTCTCTCCCGCGATCAGGGACTCAATCTCCGCCTTTGTCTCAAAATCAGCCTGCTCCACCAGGTCACGAATAATACTGTTGGAACTGGTATTGCTCCAGGATGCCCTGGGGAAAGCATTTTCATTTGCAGCAAGTGCATCAACATAATTAATTACACTCCATGGATTATACACATCTGCCTGACCGAAACGGTAGCCATCGTACCAGGTCTTCATGGTATCCATTTTATCTTCTCTGGCATAATAGTTCAGCATCTGCTCCACCTCTGCTTCTTCAAAGCCGAAGTACTCGCCATAATCTTCATTTAAAATAGAAATGATTTTGAGATTATTCAACCCTGTAAATATGCTTTCTTTACTAATCCTCAGACATCCGGTAATCACTGAAAATGCCAGACTTTCATTTGTTTTCAAGGCAGATTCAAATAAAGAACGGATAAAGTCAATCATTTCTCCGTAAAATCCGCGGAAGTAAGCATTCTCCAGCGGAACATCGTACTCATCAATCAGAATCACCGTTTTCCTGTGGTGATGCTTCTCCAGGCATTCGGACAAGAACTGAAGAGCACCAGATATCTCATCCACATCCGCCCTTTCATTTATAATACGGCCATAGCGTTCCTTTTCCACATCAAAAAGTTCCGGGACATCCAGCAAATAACTGTGACGACGAAATTCCGAAGCAATCTCGCGCATCAGCTTAAGATATGCCTGCCGAAAGTCTGGCTGCTTCGCCGACTTCAAGCTGAGAATGACCACGGGATACTGCTCCTGTCTCGCCCTGTACTTCTCTCCCGCCGCCATAATCTTCAGCCCATCAAACAAATGACTGCGGCTCACACCATCGACTGGCATTTCAAAGAAATAGCGGAGCATACTCAGATTCAATGTCTTGCCAAAACGTCGGGGACGGGTAAAAAGACATACTTCGCCCCCCTTATCAATAAGCTCCTTTATCAATAGAGTTTTATCCACATAGTAATAATCATTTAATCGAAGTTTTTGAAAATCATCAATTCCAATCGGCAATGGTTTCAACCGTCCGCACCTCACTTTTTCATCTTTATTTTATTCCTTTTCCTTCGTCAACCACTTTTTTTCATCTTCTTCTTTACTTTCCATCAAAAAAATGATATATTCTCTTTAGAAAGAGCAACCGCCCACAAGGTGGATGCTTCCGGATAAGACTTCTATTTAGCTCTCAGCGAGAGCCGCCTATCCTGTTTGCCGACAGGGTAGGCATTATTTTTTTGGTTTGCTATTCCTATTATCTAAATAGGCAAGCAGTGCGATCAGAAACGTTCCGCCCAGAAACAATAATGTCAGGACTTCATATGTATCCATCCGCTCCACCTCCCTTCTTCTGCCCATCAATGCAGGCAAAATCCGGAAGTCTTATAACCAACCCCGTACACGGTTACTCCTTTGATTATTTTAGCAGTGTTTGTTATCAAATGCAATTAAAAACTTTGCAAATTATTTGAAGCAGCATCTCACAGTTTCATCACCAGACAATCCTTCTTATAAAAGCTGATCCCATATCTGTGGATTTTTTCATACCCTTCCGCCCGGACTCCCGCCTCATAATTCTGTTCCTCAATCTGCTGCAATGCTCTTCTGCAGTCCTTCTCCAAATCCCGAAAATGTTCCGAAATCTTCACCTCTATGATGATCGCCATTCCACGACGGCTGTATGCTTCCAGCAAAAGATCCGGCCTGCCATTTCCGCTCTCCCGGTTCGATCCCACCAGATACCTCTGACTGCCGGAAAGGAGTCCTGCCAAAAAGCCATGGTAATAATCCTCTTTATAATCATAAAAGCTGATGGTATCCAGCAACTGAGCTGAAATGATATCTGCCATCGTATCGCAGTCCCCCTGCTCCAGCGCAGTATATAGTGCAGAAAGATTCGTCTTTTTCAGCTTCTGATCAAACCAGGTCAAAATCGTGTTCCGGTAGATAGACCTGACCTCCGCATTCGGTATTTTCAGGCTCAGATAAATCGTTTCCTGTTCCATTCTCTGACTTACGCATTTTAAATATCCAGTAAAAAACAGGAAATTCCACAAATTATCCCTCGTATCATGGATATCTCCATACGTGATCTCCTCATGCACCGGTTTTTCAATCTTCTCTCCCGCGATCAGGGACTCAATCTCCGCCTTTGTCTCAAAATCAGCCTGCTCCACCAGGTCACGAATAATACTGTTGGAACTGGTATTGCTCCAGGATGCCCTGGGGAAAGCATTTTCATTTGCAGCAAGTGCATCAACATAATTAATTACACTCCATGGATTATACACATCTGCCTGACCGAAACGGTAGCCATCGTACCAGGTCTTCATGGTATCCATTTTATCTTCTCTGGCATAATAGTTCAGCATCTGCTCCACCTCTGCTTCTTCAAAGCCGAAGTACTCGCCATAATCTTCATTTAAAATAGAAATGATTTTGAGATTATTCAACCCTGTAAATATGCTTTCTTTACTAATCCTCAGACATCCGGTAATCACTGAAAATGCCAGACTTTCATTTGTTTTCAAGGCAGATTCAAATAAAGAACGGATAAAGTCAATCATTTCTCCATAAAATCCGCGGAAGTAAGCATTCTCCAGCGGAACATCGTACTCATCAATCAGAATCACCGTTTTCCTGTGGTGATACTTCTCCAGGCATTCGGACAAGAACTGAAGGGATTTTGCATTATCGACGTTACTTCCCTTCCTGTCTCTGAGCAAAGAAAAGCGCTCTTTCTCCTCCTGAAGCATAACCGGATTATCCAGTACATAATTATGTTTTTTGTACTCTCTTGCAATCTCATCCATCAAACTGGCATAAGCCATCTCATAATCTGGCTGCTTCGCCGACTTCAAGCTGAGAATGATCACGGGATACTGCTCCTGTCTCGCCCTGTACTTCTCTCCCGCCGCCATAATCTTCAGTCCATCAAACAAATGACTGCGGCTCACACCATCGACTGGCCTTTCAAAGAAATAGCGGAGCATACTCAGATTCAATGTCTTGCCAAAACGTCGGGGACGGGTAAAAAGACTCACCTTCCCCTGCTTATCAAGAAGATCCTTTATTAGCAATGTCTTATCCACATAATAGTAATCATTAGTAATAATTTCCTCAAAATTTTCAATTCCAATCGGCAATGGTTTCAACCGTCCGCACCTCACTTTTCTGCGCAAAAAAGCTCTCATGCTTTGATTGTAGCATGAGAGCTTTTTTATTACAAGGCAGATTTCCATACCAGTATTCCGCAATACACGCGCCAGTCTTCTCTATTCTTTCGCCCCATTCTTTGTAAAAACCAGGAACTTGCTGAATAGATAGTTCAACGCCAGAACTACGAACTGAATAATGAATTTTCCTATCATATCGTTCATGTGAAGTACTTCCGCCAGGAACCATACGCCCCCTATCTCAATAACCATCGTAGACAGTCTGGCACTGACAAATTTTACAAACTCCTGAAAACGCTGGTGAAAATTTTCAGCCATGGAACAGAATACAAACCTGGAATTCACAAAATAAGCGAAGATTATTGATGTCGCTACAGATATAAAATTAGCAATCACCAGATTCATATCGAATGCTGTTCGCAGTATGTAATACACAACCAAATTAACTAAGGTTGTCAGTCCGCCAAAAAAGATATATCGGATAACAGAGTTGTTGTATAATGATTTTATTATTTTTTCATAATATGTTCTTTATCTTTCCGGTTAATATACCCTATATTCTTTGTGCTTGCCATACCCTTACTTTGTAAGCCAGACATGCTTTCACACATATAAAAATAATATCTGCTTCTCTGCTGACTGCCCTTCATCTGTTATTTGAAACCCAACAGTATTTATCAACAATACCTAAACTCAGCAAATATATTACTAAAGAACGAAAACATAATTATATGTTTTTTTAATACATGGGCTTAGAATTCGTCAGCATTATCCTTGTCTCCCTGCTTCTCCCACGTTCTTTCACTTATAATATATCTCGGTCTTGCTTTTGTCTCTAAATATATTTTTCCAATATACTCTCCTATTACACCAAGACACAGCAGTTGTATTCCCCCCATAAAACAGATAATGCATACCGTACTTGCCCATCCAGACACAGTATGGCCGGTGAATTGGCCTATAACCGCCCAAATTACGCCAAGGAAACTCAATAACGCAATAACTATACCCAACCCTGTAATCATACGTATAGGTTTGACCGACAGGCTGGTAATACCATCAAATGCGAGTACCAGCATCTTTTTTAACGGGTAATGACTTTCTCCCGCCATGCGTTCCTTGCGTTCATAAAAAACGCTTGTACTTTTAAATCCCACTAGTGGTATCATTCCACGCAAGAAAATATTTACCTCTTTAAAATTTGCAAATTCTTGAAGCACTTTACTTGAAATCAAGCGATAATCTGCATGATTATATACCACTTCCGCACCCATCCAATTTAAAACTTTATAAAATCCCTCTGCCGTAAACCTTTTAAAAAAAGTGTCTGTATCCCGCCTGCTTCTTACACCATAAACCACCTCACACCCATCTAAATAGGCATCGACCATCTGATCCATGGCATCAATATCATCTTGTCCATCACAATCTATCGAAATCGTGATATCGCATTTGTCTTTGGCTTCCATAAGGCCAGCTAATACTGCATTTTGATGCCCACGGTTCCTGCTTTGACTGATACCAATATAATGTTCATCTTCTTCTGATAAACTTTCAATTATATTCCAAGTCTTGTCCCTTGAACCATCATTTACAAATAGAATACGACTATTATTATTTATTTTACCCGTTTCACACAAATATTTTACCTTATTTAAAAACATTGAAGATGTTACAGGCAAAACTTGTTCTTCATTATAACACGGTATTATAATAAACAATGTTGGTTTCAAAATCTTCCCCCCATCCTTTATTTGATTGTATAAATATGGAGCCTGATATCCTTTGTATCTTCAATTATTTGACTTTAATACTCATCTTCTCGGCTTCCCCACATGCAGCTTCACTAAATAACGACACTTGAATTTTTTCGCCCTTTACCCGCAAATATTGGGGAATATTAAAGGAGATAAAATCCTTTCCTTTTATATACGAAACCTCTTCTCCATTCAAAAGCAATTTACAATCGTCCCATTCATACTTTCCTGTTAAACCGATATCGAATTCTTCTTCATTATCATTTTCTGCATAAACCACAGACTTAGACATACTATCAATCTTCAGTAAGCGATGAATAAAATAGCGTTTCAAATCTCAGGTCCGATGTCCTGATTAATGGAAAAATCTCCATGCGAGTCTTCGCTATTCTTTCGCCCCATTCTTTGTAAAAACCAGGAACTTGCTGAACAGATAGTTCAACGCCAGAACTACGAACTGAATAATTAATTTTCCTATCATATCGTTCATGTGAATCACTTCCGCCAGGAACCATACGCCACCTATCTCAATGACCATCGTAGACAGTCTGGCACTGACAAATTTTACAAACTCCTGAAAACGCTGGTGAAAATTGTCAGCTATGGAGTGGAATACGAAACGAGAATTAGTAAAGTATGCGAATACAATTGCTGTTGCTACTGAAAAAATATTAGCAAGAAGCAGATTCATATTGAATGCAGTCCGCAGTATGTAATAAACCCCAAGATTGACCAGGGTTGCAAGGCCACCGAAAAAAATATAGCGAATAACGGCATTGTTACATAAGCTTCTTATTGTTTTTTTCATAATTATCTTTCCTTCAATTGACAAATTTTTGCATTATTATTCTGCTTTATAAGTATTAATATTTACACATAATTTTTTTGTATTCCAACAATAGCACGCGATCAAAAATAAGTTTTTAAATTTGCATTAGAATTAATTAGTTAGTTTTTAGTTAGTTTTTTGTACTCATCAGACATATGGTGTAAATCCACTTCAAAATCCTGACGATTCTTTTGAGTCATGGTCGATAAAATTAGTCCCGCAAAAAAGGATTGAATAGCAGCCAGCATGGTAAATCCGCAAACAATTAACGTAGGAATTTTTTCAACTACACCTGTTTTTAGAAATTCGACAAAAACAGGTGTAAAGAAAATACCTCCTATTAATGTTAAAATTAATGCCAACGCGAAAAAGAAACCGAATGGTTTATAGTTTTTATATAATTTTAGAATCGTTTTTAAAACCTTAACCCCATCTGAATATGTATTTAATTTTGACACACTACCATCTGGTCTATCTCGATACTCAATAATCACGTTTTCCACAAACATATTTTTATCAACCGCATGAATACTCATTTCTGTCTCAATTTCGAATCCTTTTGACAATATAGGAAATGTTTTGACAAATAAATAACTAAATGCTCTGTACCCAGTCATAATATCTTTAATATTGCTTTTGAATAAATTATTTATCGTCCCCCTTACTAAGCTATTACCAAAATTATGAAATGGCCTCTTATTTTCCATAAAATATGTAGATGACAATCGATCTCCAACCACCATATCAACATTATGTTGTAATACTTTTTCTACCATCTCCCTAGCAAATTCTGCAGGATAAGTGTCATCACCATCCGCCATAATATAACATTCTGCATCAATATCACGAAACATACGTCGAATTACATTTCCTTTTCCTTGTTGATATTCATATCTAACTATTGCCCCCGCACTTCGTGCAATGTTGTCTGTCCCATCACTTGAATTATTATCATATACATATATTACTGCTTCGGGCAGCACGTTATGAAAATCCTTAACAACCTTTTCAATTGTGTTACTTTCATTATAACACGGTAATAGCACTGCAATTCTATCCATATTCTACTCCTTTTTTAAAAATATCATTTTATCTTAAATAAATATATTTTTCTTTATCCTCATTATCTTACATATGCATACTAAACTATATTTGGGTTTCATTTATCATTTATACCCTTTAATCTAATAAAAACACAATGTCCTATATTTGTATTCTCTTCTTCAATACTATCAATAGCTAATCCATATTCTAAAATTTTTTGAGAGTATGTGGTTTTATCAAAACTATCTGTTACCTGAACATCGTATATATCCCCCTGTATTATATAATCGTTTAATATATTGCGGTAGTATTCATTTACATCATTTGAGATAATATTTAGATATGACAAATTAAACACATATGTATTTGGGCTGATCCAATGTGCAAATCCCATACTAAATGGATCAGCCACCAAAAATGCCTTTACTTTCGTCACATCAAATGTCCCATCAAATGATTGATCGCATAATACATATGACCAATTTTTTTTCATCGTTTCAGACAATGGTTTCGAATTTCTATATGACCATTCTCTTCCGCCTATTACTTCATTAATTTCATATGAACTATTCATAATGAGAACAGCAACAACAACACCTATTACAATTTTTAAGTATTTAATTCCAGATAGTCGTAGTAATCCCTCATATCCAATAATTGCTAAAACTAAAGTTCCAAACATGAAGTATCTTTCATATCCTGTTGTCATACCCCATAATAAAGCGCTTATAAAAAACCATATAATTATTCCAATATTTATATCTACATTCTTAATATGTCGTATTCTGGTAATGATATATATAATAACCAACACAATTGCAGAAATTATGCCTACTTCAAATAATATCGTAAACTGTGTTGGAATTTCACTCTGTCTATTTTGAGGATCAAAAACTGCATGAAAAATCCAAAATATTTTTTCTACCAACGTTTCAGGGCCCCATCTATAGTCTTTCCAATTATCTAAATGAAAATATGGAGACCTAAAAATCTGATTAAAATATGGAAATACCGGGTTTCCTGTACAAATAAAATTATAAACTAAATATATTAAGCAAGGAAGCAAACAACCTAATCCAGATAAAATCCATGTTTTAATACTAATTTTTTTAACATAGCAAATAAATAACACAATTGATGGAATAATAAAAACAACATTAGTAAGTTTAAACGCAAACCAAAATCCATTTAATAATGCAAAATATACAATCTCTCTCTTTTCAACTTTTTCATTCCTAGCTTTTAATAATAAATATAGTATCTCTAAACCAACAGGAAATGCGATAACGTCTACATAATATGATCCAAGATTCATTATGTTCTTATTACTTAAAATAATAATCAAAGCATATACTTCACTCAAATCTATACAGCTTTTATTAAGTCTATTTCGAATATATTTTAAAATTTGTGAAAGTTGCAAATATGAAATAATTAATACAATTGTATTTATTTGTGTTCCAAACCTTATTCCTAAGAACATACGAGCTACGTAAAATAACCTATCTGCAAGACGAAATCCCCACACCTGAAAATTACCCAAGCCAAAATTAGCAGAAAAATTATTTTTAAATCCCGCTTCCTGAGCTATAAGATGATAATTTCCTGTATCAAATCCACCATCAGGAATAATCCCCTTAGCAATTCCCAAACTAAATATAATAGTAATTCCCACAATCGCAATCCAACTATAATTATTCTTCCTAACAATAAACTTATTTTTATTTTTAAGAATAAATAATATAAAAATACTTAATACGAAAATTCTGGAAATAAGAGTTGTCTGAGGTAAATTAAGAACAAATGCAAACAAATCCACAACTTCACACAGCCAAACCAAAATAGTATACCCAAAAAACAATATAAATGCATATGAACTAATTGTTATTTTATTGCATATTTCTTCTTTTTTCCCATATTTCTTTAATTTTTTTTCACTCATTGATTTTCCCTCATCTCACATCCCTTTTATACTTCTTCTATCATATTTGTTTCTATTATTTTTCAGCTTTATTACATTCTTTCTTATCTACAATTATATTTCCAATATAATTAGACAAAATATTCATGGGAATAATACAATACTTTGTTAAAGTAGTTGATAAGACCAAAATAATAGAAAAACTCAATATCAGATTTAAAATCAATAAAACTCTACTGCTCCCTATTGTAAGGTAAAACCAGCATGAAAAACTTTCTATTATAGGCCAATGTATTAAATATATTGCATATGAATGCGAACCTATTTTTTGCAGAAACTTTGCTGAAAATATTCTTCCTATTAGTTTGCATTTTAATATGCATAAAAAAATGATTATCATACCTGCCGAGTACAGTACTGATTGTATTGTATTCCCATCAATATTTTCTAAATATTCAGTTCCAGATAAAGATACAACAAATAAAAAAACCAACACCCACTGTTTCTTTATGACACGCTCCTCTATATCAAAATACAAATCACATATCAACATTCCCAACACAAAATATCTATAATAGCTTGTAAAAGCGATTAAATATATAACTGAAAAACAATATCTTAATGCTTTGTCACGAAATATAGCCAATACAGCCAGTATCAATAAAACACCATACATTTCATATTGCATAGTCCACGCGGGTCCAAGATATCCATTCGCACCTGTGAATAAATTCCCCCACAATCCTTCATATAGGCTTTGCTTAAATGTTGGTTCAAAAGTATTAAACATACTCAAAAAATTTTCTGATCCTGTCATGCTTCCGACGATCTGGTTAAACAGAAGATGCTCTTTCATCAGAATATATACTGCTACATTAACAATAAATAATGGAAAAACTAGACGAAAATAACGTTTTACACAATCTCCTGATAAAGATCCGTATTTTTTATACCCTATATATTTTATACTAACAACAAAACCGCTTAAAATAAAGAGTATTCTAACCATTGTATTTCCAGATAACATAATATTGAAAGGAGTTTTTTGAATCCCTTCTAATATCTTTGAATTTGGAAAAAAGGCTCCACTAAAATGACATAAATAAACACCAATACATGCCAATGCACGCATACCCTCAAATTGACTAAATTTTTTACTATTCATCACTTTCCCTCAAGACTCACTTGAATACTATGCTGCTAATTAAACCACTCAATTTTCTTGTATCACTTTCTGTACTTTCCGGAACATGTATGCCATCAAAATAAATATTTACGTTTATTTTCTTTTTCTGATATTTTTCAATATCAACATTAAATTCAAAACTTCTTTCATCCTCTAAATTATACGAAATAATCTCTGTACTATCTATCAGCAACTTTACCGTATTTACTTCTGTAAAATTATCGGGTACAAATCCCTGAATAATGCATGTTGTCCATTCTGCTATTTGCACTTCAAAACTTCCCTCTTGCTCTATCCACCGATAGGATTCTTCTGTCACTGGCAACCACCCATCTTTAAATATTACACGTCCATCTACATGATTCGGAAACACAATATCGATCGGTTCATTACTAATACTATTCTGAGCTACCTTCCCCCAGGTAACACATAAAATAATCAACAAAAAAATCTTCAATTTCCAATATTTTTGTTTTTTAAAATAATTAACTATTTCAAATTTCATTTTTAAAAATTGTAGATTTGTATTTTTAATCCCCTTAGAAAGCCTAATTTTTTCATCCATTTTCTGCCATATATTTTCAAAAAATAATTTATTTTGTCCAAAAATAATATCAGCATTTTTTATTTTCAAAATTAGCTTCCAAAGTATTATACTTCCAGATATAGCTACAAGACTAATCATTACCCAATATTTTTGTTTTTCACTTTCTAATGGTTGAAAGTTCCTTAGATAATCTATATTAACAACACCTTGCAAAATCAGGATTCCAAATGCTGCTTTGAAAAACAAAAAATGAAAAAAAATAATCCCAAGCGTGTTTTTTCCTACAATAATTAATCCATTTTTTAACGTCTTGCACCTATTTGTCAATATATCTAATACTTGAGATATCATTAGCAACAAAATAATACCTATGCTAGCTGAACATAAATTAATACCTGGATTTCCAAAATCTCTAGATGGATAGTCTACTGTACACTTAAATGTATCCTTTAGAAATGCTAATGCAAAAATGCATAGTCCACACAGTAAACATCTAATTATTATTCCCTTAATTTTTATATTCTCAGATATTATTAATGACTTTCTGATAATTATGCCCAAATAAAAGTAAAATTGTCCAATCAAAACTAAGTCAAGACAATACCATCCAAATAATCCTTTATTAACACAAAAATATCCCAACAAAAACATGCAAACGCTCACTAAAAACTGTTTTACTGAAATCGCATTCTTAAATAGAGTACAAATTATTTTATGTAAAATCTCTATTAAACACAATACAATTATGAACCAAGTTGCACCTAGCCACCAAACGTAATTATTTGCATTTAATAAAAATTCTTTCAAAACAAAAACAAAGCTGTTATATGGAAGATTTTCATTGAATAACATCGTATACATTCCCAAATAATGTAAAGCTGTCATAAATATCTGTCCCAATATAACCATACTAAATAATGGCAAATACAATGAATATATTTTCTTGTATATAAAATGCAGAAGTGTATCTTTATCAATTTTAACCGTATAACCTGATATAAAAAAGAAAGCCGCCATATGAAATTGATAAATGTATCCATTAAATACACCCGTAGTATGTCCAATTACTACTAATATGATTGCTAATGCCTTGAATATATCTACCCATTCTATTCTTTTTTGAAAATCAACATTTGAAACACCTGCAGTCATTGCTAATAAATCTCCCTCTAACTATTCTTTACAATCTCCCCAGTGCCAACTCATACAAAAAATCTCTCTTCCAGCATCAAACATAACGCATGATAAATGGGCAAATGAAGCTCCTGTATTTTGAATGTTTCTTTCTCTTTTACAATAATAGCAGTATCTACTCGATTTTTCAGTTCTCCACCATCTTTTCCGGACAATGCAATACATTTCAGCCCTTTTGCTCTTGCCACTATGACAGCATAGTTTATATTTACTGAATTTCCTGAAGTAGATATTCCCATAAAAACATCGCCAGGTTTTCCATATCCATAGACTTCCTGTGCCAGAACCAAATTTCCTTCCACATCGTTTAAATATGCTGTATTCAATCCTATATTCACATTCAAAGATAATGCAGGCAAGGTTCCCTGTAACTTGTCCGCCATATAGTTTCCTTTTGTTTTATCCAATGATATCATTTTATCAATGAATTCCTGATTGATTTTTCTCTCTTTTACGAAACCTTTCATTAATTCGCCCACAATATGCTCTGCATCCGCAGCACTGCCACCATTACCCACTACTAAAAGTTTATGTCCATTCACATAACATTCTTCCAGTATTTTATATGCATCATATATATTCTGCCGATTTTCCTGTAAAATTGGGTATCTGGTTACTAATTCATCTAATATCTGAATAATCTTCTGCTTGTCCACTGTCTCCCTCTCTTTCCAATAACATAAAAACCGCCTCAGTCAAATCATTTGAAATCAAATCAAATTGTCTAAATTTTTCTTTTTCCAACTGTGAACCATATCCTGTCCTAACCAGAATTGTACGAACACCATATTTTTTTCCTGCAAGAATGTCTCCCTTGTTATCTCCAATCATCCATGACTTGTTTTTATCAATGCTGTATTTCTCTTCTGCTTCCAGAAATAATCCAATTTTCGGCTTCCTGCAGTTACATTCGATTTTATATTTTCCTACTCCTGCTATGGGATGATGCGGGCAATAATAGAAATCATCAATATGTCCTTTATATGCAGCCAGTTTATGATTAATATACGCATTCAGCCGCAGCACATCCGCTTCCGTGTAATACCCTCGTGCTACTCCTGCCTGATTAGTAATAACGATTACTTTATAACCAGACGTATTTAATCTGGCGATTGCCTGCGGTGCTCCTGGCACAAATTGAAAATCTTCTGTTTTGTATAAATAGTTTTTTTCGATATTTATGGTTCCATCTCGGTCTAAAAAAACAACTTTTTCACTATACGATTTATAATTCAAAACGATACTTTCCCTCCGGCAGTTGTACGTTTATATCGGAATACTGCCATCTGTTTTCATCCATAATCCAAGCCTGTGCCCCTCTGAACTCAAAATTCCAGTCAGCCAGCTGACCTCCAACTTCTTCCATACGTTTCGCCACCTGACGCTTTACCGTATATGGACAGTACAGCAAAAGATAGCCTCCACCGCCTGCGCCGAGAAGTTTGCCACCTAAGGCACCATTTTTTAATGCTTCATCATACAATTCGTCGATCTTCGGATTCGTAATCTTATTACTCATCCTTTTCTTACTTTGCCAGCCATAATTCAACAGCTTCCCAAAGCTGTGCAGATTTCCTTTGAGTAACTCATCTTTCATTGCATAGGCCAAAGCTTTTACCTCTACCATAGCTTTGACGGCATCCGTCTCACCTTTTTTGAAATTTTCTACCTGATCCTGAATAATATTCGCAGACACATGTATATTTCCTGTATAACAAAGTAATAAATTATACTCTAACTCATGAATTATCTCTTTCTTGATTCGAAGCGGATTTACCACCACATCATTTCTCCCATGAAATTCAATAAAATTAAATCCGCCAAACGTAGCCGCGTACTGATCCTGATATCCTCCGGATATCCCCAATACTTCTCTCTCAACATGATAAGCCAGATCTGCCATTTCGTAAGCATCCAAAGATATCCCTTTCCATTTTGCCATAGCAGTCAGTAATGCTACCATTACAGTAGATGAAGTACCTAATCCTGATCCGGGAGGCGCATCGCACTGCAGATACACATCACATCCCTGATCTATTTCCAATGCATTTAAGGCTGCTTTTACGAGATCCAGCTTTCCATCGTACACATAATTCTCATGGGCATTATATTTAACTGTCATATCAAAATCAAAAGAATGTACCGTAATTTTATCTTCATCTTTCGGAATGATCGTACAATATGCATACTTATTAATAGTGCTTCCAATAATGGCACCACCATGTTCTGTACAAAACGGCGCTACATCTGTTCCACCTCCGCCAAAGCTGACACGCAGTGGCGCTCTCCCCCTGATAACCATATGATTTCTCCTTCAGTTTGCTTTCTATTATATCCGCCCCTCCGTCACATCATCTATAAAACGCTGATAATCTTCCGGAATTCCTATATCAATAAAATAACCACGATTTTCAATTGCACCAATAGGATACCCCTTCTCTAACAATGCAGGAATCGTTTCATTTTCCAAGGACACTTTCTGCCCAGCCGGGATCATATCCAATATCTGATGCTTCATCAAGTATACACCGCCATTAATAAGTCCAGACTCTGGCCTGGTTTCTTTTTCATTAAAACCAGTTACAAGTCCGTCTTCCATCGTAACCTTCCCATACCTGGAAACATCAGTAACCCGCCGAAGTACCAGTGCCATGTCTATATCTTCTTTTCGATACAACTCCAACAGTTCTGTATATGCTACATTATAATACGTATCAGCATTTAACACCAGAAAAGTTTCATCCTCTATGAATGATTCAGCATTTTTTATAGCACCAGCAGTTCCTAATTGTTCTTTTTCATAAGAGTACTGAATAGAAAGTCCTAACTGCTCTCCCGTGCTAAAGTAATCCTCTATCATACTGCCCTTATATCCCACTGCCATTATGATATTTGAAAAACCATTTGCCTTCAGATTATTTAATAAATACTCAATAAACGGTTTTTCATTGACCAACGCCATTGGTTTTGGTCGATCATTCACTACCTTTCGAAGTCTCGTTCCAAGACCACCCGCCAGCAAGATTGCCTGCATATTATCACCTCTAAAAATCTTCCTTAATAATGTTCCAGACTGCATCCACACTGAAATTATCACGAATAAAGCTCTGGTAGTTCTGTACGGTTTCCTTCAGTCTTGCCTCATCATGATATAACTGTAAAACGCTGTCAGCAAACGCTTTTGCATCATCTACTATTTCCAGTATTTTGTCTGCTCCCTGAATTCCCTCTGCTCCAACAGATGTAGTAACCATAGGTGTGCCATAGTAAATCGCTTCTACTACTTTCCCCTTTACTCCAGCTCCATAACGCAAAGGAACGACTACAATCCTGCAGTTATAATATAAATTTTCAAGTTCCTCTTCTGATACAAATCCTTTTACTATAATTCCATCTATGTCATTAAGTTTTTCTACTTCTGGTGTCGGATGAGAACCAACAATATAGAAAGGAATTTTTTCTTTTTCCCAGATATCAGGATAAATTTCTTTTGCAAACCAAAGTACCGCATCCGTATTTGGTGGATGGCCGAATCCCCCCACAAATACAATTCCTTCTTTTTTAGAAAAATCTAAGGAAATATCTTCCTTGAAATGCTCATAGACATAAGCAGTAATCGCTTTTACCCGGATATCTGGATCTATGCCATGGATTTCCTCTTCTTCAATGTAAGACGGATAATAACTGATATCTGCCTTTCGCATAATATATAGTTCTTTTTCCATCCACTCTTTTGATTCTTCCAGTTTTGTTTTATCACCTGTCAGCTCATATTCTCGTTTCAATCGCAGAAAATGAAGATCATGTCCATAATAAATACACTTAATCCTTGTATTTTCTTTCAAGAAGTCAATATACTTGATTGTGATGTGGGGACGATTTAAATATGCAAAATCTATCTCTTCTTTATTATCCAGTATCCATTCCTTCCAATGCTGAGCATACCATGGTCCATACAGCACTTCTATGCCCATTTGCTGCAAAACTCTGGTATAAGGTTCTTCCTGATAAAAATTATCTCCAAGGAACTTAACACTATACCCCTCTTTCACAAACATTTTCAAATATTGAAACGTTGTTTTGGAACCTGCATCTTTATCAAATTGAGGAACGTAGTGATCAATAACAAGAATTACTTTTTTCCCTTTGCTGCGTTCCCGTGCCCGAAATACATGAGTACCATTCACATATGCATTTTCGAACTCTGTTTTCCATTTTTTCTGCAGCTTAAGATTATTCTCAACCTGATATTTCTTAATTCCAGACTGCAAATCTGTTCCGTTTGATTTTCCTTCAAAATGTACAACTACTGACAGCGGCTGATATACCACTTTATATCCGGCTTTTCTAACCTCAAAGGCCAGATCTGAATCTTCACAGTATGCTGGTGTATACAGATCATCAAAACCGCCTATCTGTTTCCACAATTCCGTTCTTATCATAATGGCAGCGCCAGATATATAATCAACTTCTTTTACATAATTATATTCAGGCAGCATAGCATCCATATTCCGCCCATAATTCCAGCCAGATCCATCTTTCCAGATAATTCCGCCAGCTTCCTGAAGTGTTCCATCTGCATATACCAGTTTTGAGCCTACCATTCCTATGGAAGAATCGTTTTGACAAAGTGTCACTAAAGGCTCCAGCCAATTCTCCTGAACCTGAGTATCATTATTCAAAAACAGTATAAATTCTCCATTGGCTTTTTTTGCTGCATTATTACAATTACGTAAGAAAAGTAAATTCTCTGATGTTTTTGCAACAATAAGGTTTTTCACTGCCTGGTTTATCTGTATTGTCAAATCATTCGAACAGTCATCCGCCAAGATTATTTCATATGAAACGTTTCCACTATTCTTTATAATTGATTCAATGCAATGATATGTATAATAAAATTGATTATACGCTGGAATCACAATTGAAACTAATGGATTTTCTGCAAATGGAATTTCAAGAGTTAAATATTCCTCTATACTCTTCTTTTCGTCTTTTTCTGGTATCTGAACATCTACCTGTATCTTCTTTAATTGTCCCTGATGATAATCTTTCATCAGATGACGATATGCTCCCCGAACACCTTCCTCGCGAACATAGCCCCAGGCGATTTTCAGTTCCTTAACATTAACATGAGTCATCATTCTACAAAATGCAGCAATGTTGCGTATCAAAAAACGCGGAATAATTAAACAACTATCTATTATTCTGCAGAAAAATCTCATGATTTTATACATCTTAGAGTTAATTATAGCCTTATACTCTCGTTCAGGCGGTAGCAATAACTGAATATGTCCTTCTTTATTGAGAACTTCCTGTTTTAATTCTATTATTTTCTCATTTAATTCTTTTTCTTCATTTAGTAATTTTTGAATTCTGATTTCTTTATCTTCTTCTTGTTTTATGCAAAGTGATAACTCCTCTGTTTGATCCTGCAATCTCTTTTCCAAAACTTTTTTTTCTTCCAAAATATTTCTTTTTTCTTCCAAAATGCATTGTTTTTCTTGTTCAATACTCTCTATTTTTTCTTGCAATTTTTGATTATGTAAATCCATTTCTTTCATCATTTGTCGGTGTCCGGAAATTGCGTTCAAACCATCATGGTACATTTTAGGATCAAATATTTTGCATTTTTCCGCATCCATCATTGATTTTAGAAGTTCCGTTTCAAAGCGCTCATATACCGCTCTTTGTTCTTTAGATATTGAAAAATAATTGAATATATCCAATTGTAAAATAGAGCTGTTTACATCACCATATCCATATTTAATAGCACGGTATAATATATAATTTAACGGTATATCTTTATACTTCCATTCCTGATCGAAGTAAACAAGATGATCCTTCTCCCAGAAGCTATTGACAAAAACCATATCTGTATATCCGTACTCCAATATAACCCCCATTGCAACCTCACCGGGTGCAATATTTAATTTTTTTTCTATATTGTTCTGGTTATGTCTCATATACTTCACTTCACTGCATCTAAGAATATCTTTCTTCAGACAAATTATCATTTGTATTATCTGAGGAAAATTCCCATTTTCCAAATATTCTCTAAATGCTGAAGCAGCTAAAATACCTTCATAATATTTTAATTTTAATTTTCCGTGATCTTCAACTATTGGAACAGTCGCTAATCCACTATTTCTCAACTCATTCAAATATTTCTGACTTTGTTGTAAATGTTCATTTGCATTTTCCTGTATTGCTGTTTTCTGATATAAATTATCTGAATCAAGACAAGTCATAACACGATAATCTTTTCTATAATCTCTCTTTAATGATGCATATATAATATGTTTGTCTTCCAATTCAAATTTAGAAGCTTCTATCAAAAAAGAATTTGCAAAAAAAGGAAAGACTTGATTTGAAATAATATCTTTATATAATTTCCTTTCGTCCGCAATAAGCTCCGACTCTTGAGAATATCCAAATTTTATTCCATCAATATCTGATATTGCAGGCAATTTTTCATCCGAAAAAACTGCTGTTGGAAATTTATAATCTGGGAGTGGATAGTACCATCTCTGATATGTAAAGCCAGCCATACGCATCATTTGTCCCAGTTCTTCTCTATCAAATGTACGCACACCTCCAGAAGAATAACGCGTGGTATATCCTTCCTCATATCCTGCTATCCCATCAAATGGAATTCCTGTATGATCTTCTGATGCTCCACACCAATATTTCATCCCAAACCGGTTTTCTATTGCAACCAGAATAATACCTCTCGGTCCCAGCAAGCTCTCCGACTTTTTAAGCAGATCTAAATATGGGTTTCCATTTTTGTCATTCATTGCTGCATACTCTAATACCCCGGCCAAAATTACATAATCATATTTTTTTTCACCAAATGAATATTCAAAAATATTTCCACTGATTACATCCAGATTATGATATTTTTTATGACGCTCTTTTATTATCTCTGACCGAATTTCAGAATGTTCAAATGCGTCTACTTTCATACATTTTCTGCACAATAATCCTGTTAATGCCCCCATTCCGGCACCTATTTCTAAAACAGATGCCTGGGAACGAAAAGGATACCAATTTAACAGATTTTCTCTGCTGTCTGTAAAATTATGAAAAATCGCACCATCCTTTAATGTACCGGAAACGAACTCATTACCATTTTTTAATTCAGTAAGGACTTCTTCCTCAATGCTGCCATCAGAATAGATTTTTTCTTTTTCCATTTGTTAATCTCCTGGTAATTATTTTGTGACATTCCACTCTGTATCAATCAAAAGAACACCCACGTCTTTTTTCGCTACAGGTAATACCTTGAATTCAATTATATTAAATATATTATCATACTTTTCATTTTCTTCATCTTGTATACGTACGTCTAGATAATACGTATTTTTTAATAAATGAATATCTTTTAACTTTAACACAATTTCGCCCTTGCTTTGTGAAATGAGAAAGCCATTCAACAAATATTTACATGATGTTCCATAACAAAATACCCAATCACTTCTGGTTATGCCAATTGCAAAATTTATTTTCAGTCCTGGCTGTTCACTTATATATTTCATTTTAATAAAAATATCTTCACCAGTACAGAATTTTGTACATTCTTCTCCCTTTTCATTGAGCATCTTCACCTCAGTAAACTGAACAATTCCTTTTCCTTCCCTCCGTGCGTCCGGACCACATTGTGTAGCTATTTCTCTACAGCTTGCATTTCTCCGTTTTGTTTCCTCTCGTTTTCTCTGTTCCCTTTCCGCTTCTTCCTGGTGACGCGCTTCTTCTTCCCTTCGCTTACGTTCTTCCTCTTGTCTACGAACACTTAGTTCTGCCTTTGCCTTCTTTTCCTCTTCATTACGCCTTTTTTCTTCTTCTTTTCTCTGCTCTTCCCTCTTTTTTTCGTCCTCTAGCTGCATCCGATATTCCAGCTCCGCCCGTTCCAGGCGGGCAGTTTCCATATTGTCCAAATATTCCTTACAAATCTGACGTGATGGCCCCTCTTTTCTTATTTCTCCTTTATCAATCCAAATAGCCCTATCACATAATTTTTCAATCTGCCCCAGCGAATGAGAGACAATCACAATAGTTGTCCCCGCCTCTTTTAGACTCTTTAATTTATTAAAACATTTGGTCTGAAAAGAAGAATCTCCTACTGCCAAAATTTCATCGATCAGCAGGATATCAGCATCCACATTAATTGCTACAGAAAATGCCAATCTCATATACATACCAGAAGAATATGTCCTTACCGGATTATCAATATAATCCTCCAATTCAGAAAAACGAACAATATCTGCCAGTCTGCGGTCCACTTCCTTAGCCTTAATACCAAAAATAGAAGCATTAATGTAGATGTTTTCTCTGCCGCTCATATCCGGATGAAAACCCGCTCCCAGCTCGATAAGGCTGCAAACGCGGCCTTTAGTCTCTATTGTGCCTCCGTTTGGACGCAAAATTTTAGTCAAAAGTTTCAAAGTAGTACTTTTTCCACAGCCATTCTTTCCGATCAGCCCCACGGATTCACTCTTTTTAACGTCAAAGCTGATACCTTTTAGTACCTCACGTCTTTCATATTTATTGCGATAAAATGAAATAACTCTTTCTCGAAGCATATGCCCCTTATCATAATATACTTTAAAATGCTTACGCACATCTCTTACTTCAATAACATTTTCTGGTTTCATTACAGTTCCTCCGCAAAATTTCCCTCTAATCGAATAAATACAATCTCACCAATCACCAATAAAATAAATCCAACCAGCAGGCCAATTCCCAGTGCTCCGATAGAAGGTATTACCTTATAATATAAAATGTCATGATATGCTAAAATAATATTAGTCATTGGATTAATTTTTAAAAGAGTAATTACTGCTTCTGACCGCCCATCTAATGTATACATAATTGGTGTTGCCCAAATCCAGGCCATCATCAGTACCCCAACAATATATTCCATATCTCGCAGGTATACTGTGATTGCTGAGAAAAACAATGTAAAGCCCAAAGCCACCAAATACTCTGCTATCATGACAGGAATAAGCCAGAGCAAAGCAGCCGGGTTTACACCAATCCCCGAAATGAATATAAACAAAAATACAATTACAAAAGACAGCAGCATGTTTACAAATTTTGATGTAACCGAAGCGATGGTCAGCACTTCCCGAGGAAAGTAGATTTTCTTTGTCATATCTGCATTGTTAACAATACTCCCCGCCCCTTGTCCTACTGCCTCATTAAAAAAGGTCCATGGTATCATCCCCACCGTCAGATAAATATAATAATTCTCCATATTATTTTCAAAAATAACTGAAAAAACAAACGTATAAACTATGATCTGACACAAAGGATTTAAAAACGTCCACAGCATCCCTAGTACAGACTTCTGATACCTTCCTCTCAATTCTCTTTTAACTAAACTAAAAACCATATCTCTATATTCATATATATCTTTTATTCTCTGTATCACAGCGGTCAATCTCTCCTTTTTCTTTTACTCGAGTATCAGTTAATCTATCTATTAAAGCATTCAGCTTTATCTCTAATGAATAGTTAGCCTTTATAAATTTTTTTGCATTTAACCCTACATCTTCAAACCTTTTCTCATCTACCATCCCCTTATTAATACAGTCCGCATATTCCTGCGGTGTTTTACAATAAAAAAACTCTTTCTGATCTGTTGCTTCAATTCCTTCTATTCCAATCGTATTTGTCAGTACGGGAATACCTGCCGATAATGCTTCCAGTATCTTGATCTTAATCCCTGCACCGCCTACTAAAGGTGCAACCATACACTTACAACTGCCAAACCATTCCTCTGGTTTTTCTACATATCCGGTTATTATAACATGTTCACTTTCATATTTATATAGGGAATTATTAGGCTGCCCCCCTATAATAATAAATCGAAGCTCTTTATCCTTGAGCAATGGAAGCACTTGCTTTATAAACCATATTGCACTTTTATAGTTTTCCGGGCGATACATTGCACCCCAAAAAATAATATCTTTGCATGGTTTATCTCTTTGCACAAAAGAATAATCATCAAAATATGGCGCCGATGTAAAAATCCGCTTTTCTGATACTCCATTCTCTAATAATAAATTGGTATCTTTTGGATTATTTGTGACAACAATATCTGCCTTGTCTAATGCATCCAATTCAATCTGTTTTCCTATTTTATATCTTTTTTTCCAAAACAAACTGCCAAACTTCGATGATGCCTTTGATATTTTCCTTTGATAATTAAGGAAGGTAACATCTTCTTCAATAGCAACTATAACAGCATCTGGGAAAATACTTCTCAACTTTTTCGCATATAGAACAGCAAAAGTCCATTGTAATATTACTATATCTGGTTCATTACCTTCCCGTATATATAGTCCCAATAATTCATTTATTTTCCATCGTTCATAATTAAGGCAGATACCACCATATTTGTTCCATGGATTTACATAAGAAACCTCATTTAAAATTCTTCGAAACTGGGCTGTTACAAAATTGGGATTCGTTACAGCTATTAAATTCTTTATTCCGTACTTATCCAAATCCAGATTCGGCACTTCTTCCTTTAGACACAAAGAAACAAGAGTAATATCAAATTCATTACTCTTTTTTAAATATTTTATATAAAAATTATGTGTTTTACCACCACCATGAAAAACCCGATCATATGGTGCATAAGGCGAAACCCATAAAACAGTCTTTTTTTTAACTTCGTTGTTCATTATATCTTTCCTGTGAGATTAATCATTTTTAGCTATCATACCATATAATGCAAATAAGGACAAGTAATAGCTAATTTCAATTTATTGTTTTATTTCCTTTTACATTGCCCCGTATTTCGTTTATAATAAAGCAAAACCGTATGAAAGATGGTATCCTTATGAACATTGTATATATTGCTACGGATTCCTACACCTCAATGCTTGGAATCTCTATGCTTTCTCTTATAAATAACTCCAAAGACCTGGCCACACTGGATATATATATATTATCCCCGGATTTGACCGATAAAAGCAAAAAGCTTATCTCCGGTCTTGTAAAGGAGGAAAATCACAGCGTCCACTATATTGATATATCGGATTTTAATGAAAAAATTTCCTTTTCTTTCAGTACCTCCGGTTTCCATCCTATCGTATTGGCACGGCTGTTTTTAGGCAGCTACCTTCCTGCACATGTCAAGACTATATTATACCTTGATTGTGATGTAATTGTCCATGGTTCTCTGCTTCCATTAGAAGCGGTTTCCGTGTTGAACTGCGCCTTTGCTGCCGTACCGGAACTCTGTATGCCGGAAGCTCAGAAAAAACGGCTGGGTCTATCCAAAAATGATCCCTATTTTAATGCAGGCGTTCTTCTGATTAATCTGCAATACTGGCGTTCACATCAGATGCACAAAAAATTTCTTGATTATTACAGTACGATGCGCGGAAAACTTCTATATAATGATCAGGATATCCTGAACCATTGCTGCAGGGGAAACATTCTGGAGCTGTCACACCGATACAATCTTTCTCCGGGGCTTCCATATTTTCCCCGCTATTTTATCAAAAAATATCAGCCTGCCTACTATTGCAGCAGCTCGGCCGAATATTATGATATTTTAAAACAGCCCTCTATTATCCACTTTCTTGGGGAGGAACGTCCCTGGATGCATGGAAATTTTAACTACTATCGAAAAATTTATAATTATTATAAGTCCATTTCACCCTGGAAAAATGAACCAACTGTAAAAGGACGAGAATTCTTTTTATTCTGTTACCATATTTTAAATTGTATTACTTTAATCTGCCCCTGGTTCCGCCAGGCTTTTACGCGTCTGATCGGGATTCATTATTATACGATAGCAAAAAAGAAATGAAGGGAATGTGTCCGTCATGAATTTATCACCCAGGATTCATATTTTATTATCTACCTATAATGGAGAAAAATATCTGATTGATCAGCTTATGAGTATTTTTCGGCAAACCTGCCAAAATTTTACCCTTTACATCCGTGATGATGGTTCGACTGATGCCACTCTGGATGTATTATCCGCATTTATGAAAAACCATCCGCAATACTGTCCCCAGATAAAACTGCTTCCAAATCCAACCCGCAAGAACCTGGGCTACATGGAGAGTTTTTGGACTTTACTCGAAAAAAGTGGTGGAGCTGATTACTATGCCTTCTGCGATCAGGATGATATCTGGCTGCCCGAAAAATTGCAGTCCGGTGTGACCTTTCTGGAAGAGGGCGACAGCGCTGCTCCCCTCTTATATTTTTCCAATTATAATTATCATGATCAGGATATGAATTATCTTCATCCGGCGCCTGCCGTCAAGCTTCCCATTGAATTTAAAGATGTCCTGTTCTATACACCTGCCTTTGGCTTCTCTATCATGATAAATGAAACCTTGCGTCAGGCGGCTCTGGCCATATCTGACAAAACCCGTCTTCCACATGATGGCTGGATTCAAAAACTGGCTGCTTCTAATGGTCAAATTATGTATGACGAAACGTGTACCGCGCTTTACCGAAGACATGGCACCGCTGTCACTGCCGGCAACAGAGATATCTTATCAGCAGTCAAAAATTGGATATCAAATGAAATCTTTGGCAATGAGATGAAAAATACTCATTATGTTCTGAAACGTTTTTATCAGGAATATGGTTCTGTCCTAAAGCCAGGTGACCAGAAGCTTCTTGCGCTTTTTGCAGCTTACCGGCACTCTCCTGTCATCTGGTGGAAACGTCTTACCTGCCCGGTACGCTTTCGCCCTGCACTGGGCGGCGAAATTGCTTTAAGAATCTGTTTTTTTCTATGCCGATACTGATTTTCCAAACGCAGTTTCTTATGTCTTTTCATGTAATGCCCTGCTGTGATTATAAATTCCATTTCCATTTTACAAACGGCTTCTCTTCACAATATGACATATCAAAACAGCGAACCAGACTGATCCTTTGATGTCATATCTCACTATTCATATTTTCTGATTATTGGGATCCTCTGGTTGATTCACCATTACGAAATGTTTTCATGTATTATGTAGATGTGCTTTTTATTCAATATGATATTTTTCCAGCATACTCCGGAGAAACGGTTCATCCGTATTCAGCCTGGCAATGTCCTCAGACAATCCGTCCTGCAGCATCCGCGCCACAAGGCTAAGTATACGCTGACTTCCTTCCGCTTTTCCTTCCGCTCTCTGATCATCCAGCATTTCCTGCAGTGTCATATATCTCTCCTCCAGTCTGCGACTCTTTTTCAATGATGTCAGTTTCTGATTTAGACGCTTGATCTGTACATTCTTGGTCTTTGCTGCACAACTGTCTGTAGAATCCTCGACATACTTGAGAAAATCCACCAATTCCCTGGGTACATCAGCTTCATTGGTTCCTTTTGTGCTCAAAAAAATCTTACAGGTTCTGTCTCCCAGGGCTTCGCCGGTCTCACGGCAGATTTCCTCATAGGTATACCTGTATAGCTGAGATGAGAACGGATCAAAAGAACAGATAAAAACCACAAAGCAATCCGGCAGATCGGTAAAATCCTGGCCGGGCTGCAGGCAAACTGCATCCATCTCAGCCTGATGATATCTGGCCCTCTTAGGAAGCTCTTCTTTATGTGAATTCTGCATTTCCACATCATAAGAAACCTCTGTGGTATCTTTTGCAAATACGTCAAATCTCACATATCGGTAATCTTTGGAAAACAGGAAACTGCGCTCCACCTGCACCTGCACAGGCCCGATACTTCTTCCCAGGATCAGTTCCAACACTATCTGACATGTCTCCGGGTCTTCCATCGCTGATGCAAATAAAAAAGCATCTGTTAAATCTAAATCCTGATATTTCTTATGTGCCATAGTTCCTCCATTTCTGAAACATGACACCTTTATCAATCAATCCGGTTCACATACTAATTATAAAGCGAACATTATCTTAATGCAAGAAAAAAATAAACTCTTGCTTTCATCGAATTCCTATCGGTTACCGTTCACTCCGTGACCAGTAACTCATATCGCCCTGTCTGTCTCTTCCTTCTCTATCTGCTTCTCCACCTCATCCAGCGCCACATACTGGGCCAGCCGCCTTACTTTGGCGGTTACACGGGACAGAGCTACCGTCAGGGAAAAAATGATAACCAGGGAAAATACAAAGCCACAGAAAAAGATCATATTTACCGGGGAGTAGATGCCCAGGAAATCCGCTACCTTCTCCATCGTGTCCGGGATGCAGATAAAGATCAGCAGTACGATGTCACAGATCATCCATGCCAGTACATATTTCAATTCAAGGGTACGTCTGCGCACCATATTGATAATTGCCATCAAAAAAAGGATCAGAATAACTCCTATAATCACCTGTGCCTTTATCAGCATACCTCTCACCTCATCTCAATCGTTCAATAAAAATCGCCAACGTTACTTTTACCATATAGTAAACCGCAATCCACGGAGAAATGGAGGAAACCCCTGCTTCCCGTGCCTTCATCTCCACCGGAATTTCTTTTACCCGGTACTTGTGCCGCAGCAGCCTGGCCACCGTTTCCGGCTCCGGATAGTCCCTGGGATAGTCCTTGATAAAAAGCGCCATTACTTTTCGGTTGCACATACGCATACCCGAGGTGGCATCTGTGATGCGGCGTCCGAAGAAGAGCCGAAGCAGAAAACGAAAAAATTTAATTCCGGCCCGCCGGAAGCCATGAGACTGATATCCCTGACGCTCCAGGAAGCGGGAGCCAATCACCATATCCATATTTTCTTCCACTAATGTTTTCTCCAGGTCCTTCAGAAAACGGGCATCGTGCTGCCCATCCCCATCAAACTGAACCGCCAGATCATAACCATTTTTGTAGGCATACAGATATCCGGTCTGAACGGCTCCTCCAATGCCCAGATTTACAGGAAGATTAATTACATGCAGTCCATTGTCCTCGCATAGCTTCAGCGTATTGTCCTTGGATGCATCATTGATGATCACATAGTCATAGTCCGGTGCGTGTTCTTTAATATCCGCCACCGTCTTTAGTATGCTCTCCTCTTCATTAAATGCTGGAATAATTACTAATACTTTCATCTGTTCTTCCCTTTTCTATCGATCCAGTGAATTTGATTTCTGCCCTTCTGCATAAGTCTTCGTAATGATCTGCGCAAACCACTTTGGCCAAAACTTACAGTACATCTGATATTCTTCTCTGCTGCGGGCGTTCCCTTCTATGATTGAGGTCGTGGCCGAATCTTCATGGATTCGGTGATACATCATCGGTCTGCTTTCATATAGGAAGCTGCCCTTACGCCGGGATATCATCTCCCATGCTTCCCAGTCCTCACAGCTCCAAAATCCCTCCCGGAACACCACCCCGGGAAGATTTTCTTTTGCATAGGCAACGGATGGACAGCAGATGGGGGAACCAAAAGATAAAATTCTTCTTCTGACAAAGCGGCTGTTCTGCAGCCCTTTGATTCGAAGGGGCAGCAGCATCAGACGTTTTACCCGGAGCAGTGTGTTCGATTTTTCTACCTTGCTGCCTCTCAGTTCATAATAATCACTGAAATAGATCAGCGGTCTTTTGCTGCTGTTCATATGCTGCAGCACATTCTCCGCGTAATGCTCCAGATAGATATCGTCCTGATGTGTGATGGTCACATATGCTGCGTCTGCTTTTGCATAGCCAAAATTCCAATCCCTGGTGATACTGCCTCCCCCCTCACTGATATACAATGGAATCCCATATTTCACTGACATCTCCGAGATATGTTCATTGGGCGTAGAAGTTACCATAATAATTTCACTGGGGACGGTCTGCTTCTTCAGTGACTGAATGCATGCTTCTAAATATGGACTTTTTTTATATGCGCATATGACAAACGTGTGTTGATGCATGCTGTTCTCCTTTTACATCCTGTTTTCCATTTTCGGAGCGTATTTCATGTTGGAATACCTTACTCCTGCTCATTTGGCAGCATATCCAGAATACCTTCTGCACCGCATAATTCCATTCAAAAACGCCTGGACGTTGTTTCTCACCGCCTACAGAGACGGGAGTCTCTCTCCCTGAGATGAAGCTCGTGCCAAAAGAACCTCATCTATAATTCATCCACTAATTCCAGCCCGGTCACAGCCTCGCCTTCGTATTGTATTCGATACAGACCATCTTCTACTACTTTATCACAATTATACTGCTCTTCCAATACTGTTTCGATATAGTCATCCTTCGTGTGCAGCCAAAGATACGTATATCCTCCTCCATATAGTCTGGGTGCCAGACCGCTGATGGTTTCTTCACTGTTTCTCACTCCCCACAGGCTCCCATCCTCCATGTACTTCCAGGGTTCTGTAATGTAATTGCTGATTCGTCCTTCTTCATAGTATAACACAGCAGCCATAAAGATTTCGTCAACATCTCCCAGTTCATCTGCCTGAGACAGGAAATACATCTTTTCATTTTCTGCCACCAGTCCGTCCAGCTTCTTTGAAGCCTTTTGTGCCTCCTGAATAGAATCATATCCGGGAATGCTCTCACTGTCTATGGACGAAACCTGGCTCACAAACTTCTTATTAATTCCATATCCAAAAACAAGCAGGAGTGCTGCAGCTATCAATGGCAAATAATTAAATTTTTTCTTCACCGTATTATCCAGCAGGCTGCTGGCCAGTATAGCAAATGCAAATACGGCATAAATTGCAAAATACCGGTGTACGGCAGCATTGGAAATACTCTCTGCCTCCGGAAATGTCGATACATAGGTCACATATAAAACGGCAAGGTATCCAAGCCCGCAGATAAAAATAAAACCTGCTTTCATAAAATAGTTCTTTTTTTCTGTCTTCTTCTCATAGTGGCCAATCAGCAGAAAAATCAGGCAGATTGCTGCAATCAAGGGTCCTATCTTGATCAGAAGGGAAGAACCGCCATTTAAATTTTTCCCAAATACATTTGTGATTAATGCCAGAAATGTCTGCCTTGCCTTCATGGAAGACATGGTCAGTGCTTCTGCCGTCCCTGAGATGCTGCCCGGGATAATCGAATAGGGTGTAGCATACTGCCAGGCCGCCAGACCGCCAATTCCGCCGATCAGGAGAACTATCATCACTTTAGCATATTTCCTGATCCACAGCCAGATTCTTTGGAGCCCGTAATCACAAATATACTGTATTAATATATAAAACAGAATAAATGCATCAAAGAGAAAACCTACTGCCCATTTGATATTTGCCGTAAATACCAGACCTGCTGCCAGAAGCAAAGCCGCTGCTGCCTTTTGACGTTTTTCCTGAAAGCCCTTTCGTCCCAGCATCCACCATCCAATCAGACCTGCACTCCACCCGGCTACCGGAATGTCCACATACAGCGATTTATAAGGATGGTTATATAGGGAATACACCGCAGTGAATACCAAAACAAAGTAAAAAGCCGCCTTTTTCCAGTCCTTCCAGGTATAACTGCTCATAGGAAGCATCATCCCCACCCAGGTCAGCCACAAGCTGGAAACAAACATGTTCCCTTCATTATAGCCGCCGATAAGCTGAAAGAACAAATGAAAAAGTCCTGTTGTCACCGGAAGGCTGCTGCTGCCGATAAAGTCAGCCGGCTGTGGAAATGTGCCCTTCTCCATCATATACCGGACCGCTGCGGCCCATTGATGGAAGTCATCTATGGTCTGAATAAAATCTCCGTAAAATCCGATCACCGATACAGCAAAAAGCAAAATCAGAATAATAAATGAGGGGGAAAAGAATGCTCCCAAAAACTGTTTTCTGTCACGGCTGCGAAACCAGCCGTACACCATACAGAGCAGACCGGCGCCGGCCAGCAGTTCTGCCACAATGATGCCAAAATCAAACCATTGCATGCACCCGCCGATGTACATCAGCAGCACATCCAGAATGACTGCCAGTGCAATTGCTTCGCCGCCTCTTATTTTCAAAACACAGTATAAAAGCATTGCAAGTCCCATAATAATTAATAAGGCTAATATCATATATAATATGCTCATTGTTTACCTCAATTTTATTTCTGATTTTTACGCATCTCCCGCCACGTCCACTGCCACATCCACATTTCCGATCCCGACACTGCGTCTCTGCAGAACCTTCCGGGCCGCGGTCAGGGCTTCTTTGATTACCTGATCCATATTGTAGTATTTGTAGGTTCCCAGGCGTCCGCCGAAGATCACGTCCGGCTCCTTTTCCGCCAGCTTCCGGTATTGATCGTACAGCGCACTGTTCTTCTCGTTGTTAACCGGATAGTAGGGTTCCAGGCCCGGTTTCCATTCCTGGGAATATTCCCGGGAGATGATAGTGGTGGGCTGCTGCCCGAATTCAAAATGCTTGTGCTCTATGATGCGGGTATAGGGAACCTCTCTGTCCGTATAGTTCACAACCGCATTGCCCTGATAGTTGGATTTATCCAGTTCTTCTGTCTCGAAGCGGACGGAACGGTATTCCAGATGTCCCAGACGATAGTCAAAATACTCATCAATGGGGCCGGTATAGACTGTCCTGACTGCCACCTCCGGATTTTCTTTGATGAAAGTCTTATAGTCGGTCTCCAGCTTTACATCCACGCCTTCCAGCAAAGCATCGATGATCTTCGTGTAGCCGCCTTCCGGAATTCCCTGGTACTTATCGTTAAAATAGTTATTGTCATAGGTAAAGCGCAGAGGAAGACGCTTGATAATAAAGGCCGGAAGGTCTTTACAGTCTCTGCCCCACTGCTTTTCAGTATAGCCTTTGATTAATTTCTCATAGACATCTTTTCCCACCAGGGACAATGCCTGTTCCTCCAGATTCTGCGGTTCTTCGATGCCCAGCTCGGCGATCTGTTCGGCGATCTGTTTCTTTACTTCCTCCGGTGTGTACAGCTTCCACATTTTGCTGAAGGTATTCATATTGAACGGCAGGTTGTATAATTCGTCCTTGTAAACCGCCACAGGAGAGTTGATATAATGATTGAACTCCGCAAAACTGTTCACATAATTCCAGACTTCTTTGTCACTGGTGTGGAAGATATGCGCTCCATACTTATGCACGTTGATGCCGCTTTGCAGCTCCGTATAGATATTGCCGCCGATGTGATCCCGTTTGTCAATCACAAGGCAGCGTTTGCCCGCCTGATATGCCTCATGGGCAAATACCGCCCCATACAGGCCTGCTCCCACCACCAGATAATCATATTTATTTCCCTTGTCCTGGGTTTTCTTCTCATCTTCTTCTTTTCGTTCTATTTTAAATATCTGCTCCTGCCTGGAATTATAGGCATCACAGACGGTAGCCGAATCGCCTGCCATAATCACTTCTCCGTGATCCAGCCAGAGCGCATGATCGCACAGCTTCTTTACGGATTCAATATTGTGGGAGACATAGAGCAGCGTAGTGCCCCCTGAAAGCATCTCCTCCATACGTTCGTTGCATTTTTTTCGGAACTGGTAGTCACCCACGGACAGCACTTCATCCACGATCAGGATTTCCGGATCCACCATGGTAGCCACGGCAAAGCCCAGTCTGGCTTTCATTCCGGAGGAATAGTTCTTAATCGGTGAATCCAGAAATTTGCCCAGTCCGGCAAATTTTACGATATCATCAAAATGAGCTTCCATAAATTCATTGGAGTGTCCCAGCACTGCCCCGTTCAGGAAAATATTTTCCCTGGCGGTCAGCTCCATATCAAAGCCGGCCCCCAGCTCGATCATCGGTGCGATCTTGCCGCGGACCTTGACCGTCCCCTGGTACGGCTTTAAAATGCCTGTGATGGTCTTGAGCAGGGTGGATTTTCCGGAACCGTTCGTTCCGATCAGCCCCCAGGCCTCTCCCTTTTTTACGTGAAAGTTTACATCCTTTAATGCCAGAAACTCCTGAAACATCAGCTCGTGCTTGACCAGCTTGATCGCATATTCTTTTAAATTATTAACCTTCTGATTTGCCAGATTAAATCGAATGGAAACATGATCCACATCGATAATATTTTTTTCCATTATATCCCCTTCCAGCCGATATAAGGCATTTTATACCTGATATCCGTGATTTTTTGATGTTTCGACTTCATTCCCAGTAATTTTAACATCCTTTTGCGGACTGTTTTCATTTTATACACACCGTATCTATCATAAATATACTAAGCAGCCTCTAAATATACAAAATGAATTTGTCTTTCTGCTTCTGAAAACACCAGACACCGATCAGCAGCATCAAAAATGCGATGAACCAGCCGCCCCAGAAAATACGGGGGCCCGGGATCCGTCCGTAAAGCACCATATCTCGAAACTGTGATACATAATAATACATGGGGTTAAATACTTTAATCAGAAGCTGAAGTGCTCCCGGCAACTGCTCCAGCGGATAAAAAATCGGAGTCAGATACATCCATGCCGTGGTGACTGCCTTATATATATACTGAATATCCCGGAAAAATACATTCAGGGAAGCCAGCAAAAAGCCCAGGCCGAGGCAGAATACATATAACTGAATCAATACCAGAGGAATCATGATCATCTGCCAGTGAAAGCTGGAACGGGTAGCCACCATAACGATCAGCAGCGCCCCCAGCGAAAGTATAAAATCCACCAGACCGCTGGTTACTTTGGATAAGGTAAAAATATATTTCGGAATATAGGTCTTTTTCAGCAGCGCCGCGTTTCCTGTGACCGAACGCATAGCCGTATTTGTGCTGTTGGTCAGAAAATCAAAGGTCATGCGGCCAATCAGCAGGTAAACCGGATAGTTTTCGATATTTTTTTTGAACATGGCGGAAAATACAACCGTCATGACAATCATGATCAGCAGAGGATTCAATACGCTCCACACATATCCCAGAAAGCTTCTGCGGTATTTCAGCTTCAGATCTCTGCCAACCAGTTCCTTGATCAGATCTTTGTATTGAATCAACGTTCGAATTCGATATTGAAACGTGCTCATTCACTTTCCTCCTCTGCGGCGCTTCCTGTGCAGTCAATCAAAATCACGGGCCGGATATAGAGTCCGGTCTGTGTCACCGGGCAGCCATAATCTATGATGCTGCTTCCAGCCGTAACATACGCTGCCGTATCCGGCTGACTTCCCGGGCTGCGCAGCCACATATCCAGCTTCATCGTGTCCAGTACCTCCCGGTAAGCTTCTGCTTCCGAAAGGCTCAGCAGCGTCACATAATCCTGTGTGTCCTCGCCGCCTGCGGTTTTGTATGCTTCATTTTCACCGTTCGCATCCTGCATGAGAACCAGTCTGGCCCGTTCTTCTTCGGTAAAGCCATTCTGCAGAAATTCTCCATTCAGCCACTGCCGCAGGGAAGAAGCCGCCCAGGTAACCGCCGTCTGTTCCGTATGATACTGCACATTTGTCAGTTCTTCATATTTATTTGTCTCTACTGCAATGACATAAAGTTTATCTGCTTCCCGGTTCAGCACTTTCCATTTATAATTTCCATAATTCAGGGTATCTCCTGTCTTCGCACTGCTCAGACCGGCCTGTTCCTGTACCGCCAGTGCAGCCTGAACCTTCGCCTCGCAGTCCTGAGCCCGTTTTTCACTGTCCAGGAAACCATTGAGCCCCAAATACAGTTGTCCTGCTTTTTTATAATCGCCGGCCTGTTCATACAGCCATCCCTCGCCATAGCGATAAGTCCCGGTCACGCCAATGCCGACAGCTCCTCCGGCTACCGCCAATACGACCAGAGCAAAAATCACCCGGTTGCGTTTTCGCCTGTTCAGAATGGACTTGATCTGCTTTTTGCATTTTTCTGCCATCCCGGCTGAATCACTGTAATCCTTCAGAGAAGAGAATTCGTTCTCCGCCTGCTGATATTCCTCCAGCGTCACCGCTGACTCCAGACGCCTTTTTGCCTTCCCATGCCGGCTGGCCAAATTTTCTCTGCCCGCTTCTTCTATCATGCTGCGGCACCGCCCGGCCAGTTGTGCGGAATCACTGTAATCTCCCACCTCATCCAGCATGGCAATTGTCTTGTTCAGCATTTCCACTTTATACTCATACTGAATAATATCGTCACAGGCTTTCAAAGTTTCTACTGCTTTCTCATATAAGGCTTCCTTTGTCTCATATACCTTGATCTTGACTGATGGTTTATCTGCCATAACAAATAATTCCTCTCTCTAATTAACAGCGCACCCGAACCGTGCTTTTCAATGAAACTGCTTTATTCTATCACAATATTCCGGTCTTGTGAACCCTTAGCGGCCGGAGGCATTCATTCCTTACGCTCCAGCAGCATCCCATATACATCCCTCTTTCCAATTCCCCGGTCGCGGGCCACTGCTTTCATCGCTTCTTTCTGATCCATACCCTGCCCCAGATAAAGCTCCATATGCTCCGAAATGTCCATCTCTTCCCAGGATTTTTGCTGCTCCGCCTTCATTTCCCGGCGGCTGCGGCCTTCTATTACAATCACACACTCTCCCCTGGGATCCTCTTTCGTGTAGAACTCCAGCGCATCCGTCAGGGTGGTGGCAAACGCAGTCTCATGTTTCTTCGTCAGCTCTCTGCAAATGGTAATTCTGCGATTGCCCAGTGCCGTTTCCAGTTCTTTCAGCGTCCTGACCAGACGATGAGGCGCTTCATAAATAATAATTGTGCGGATCTCCGTCTTTAGCTCCTCCAGAATTTCCTGTTTTTCCTTTTTGTCCGCAGGCAGAAATGCCTCAAAGCAGAACCGTCTGGTGGACAGACCGGAAAGAGTCAGTGCTGTCACGCAGGCACAGGCTCCCGGCAGGGAAGTCACCTCAATACCGGCTTCGTAAGAAAGCCGTACCAAGTCCTCCCCCGGATCAGAGATTCCCGGTGTCCCCGCATCTGTGATCAGTGCAATATTCTTTCCCTCCTGCATCTGCCCGATCAGATAATGGGCCTTCTCTATTTTATTAAACTCATGATAACTGGTCATGGGTGTTCTGATTTCAAAATGATTCAGAAGTTTAATGCTGTTGCGGGTATCCTCTGCCGCGATCAGATCCACTTCCTGTAATATACGCACCGCCCGGAATGTCATATCTTCCAGATTTCCGATGGGAGTGGCACATAAATATAATTTTCCTGGCATGTTGAATCTCCTTTTCCTCTTCCCCGCTTCTTTCGCTGTGCGCCGTCATTTCCGTTCTTTCTCCTGCCTGTATGCCACGCGGCTGCCGGCGGCTCACATCTTCCTTCGCTGTGCGCCGTCATTTCCGGTCTTTCTCCTGCTGCATATCATACAGCACCCGCACTTCTTCGGTATAGATGCCCGGTTTTTCATAGACAATCAGCGGCGGTTCCACTGTCACTCTGGGTTTTCCGCCCCGGACCGCTTCGATCAGGATCATATTGGGCTCCTTGTCCACAAAGGGATAGACCATGCGGATCCGCTTTGGCTCCAGCTTGTACCGGCTCAGCACCCGGATGATTTCAGCCATGCGGAATGGCCGGTGCACCAGATAGAACCTTCCGCCCGGACGCAGAGCTCTGGCCGCCTGGCTCACCACATCCTCCAGCGTGCAGAAAATCTCATGCCGGGCTGCCGCTTTGTCCGGATCCGGATTG
This sequence comes from Lachnospiraceae bacterium, assembly GCA_028689585.1. Taxonomy (GTDB): domain Bacteria; phylum Bacillota; class Clostridia; order Lachnospirales; family Lachnospiraceae; genus Merdiplasma. Next base: position 200,971 of record JAQVCW010000001.1, read on the forward strand.
ACCAGTCCATGCTTTGCCGTCATGTAGGGAGGATTGCTGATCACCACGTCAAAAGAAGCCGGTGGAAAAATCCTGTCGGCCTCTTTTATATCTCCCTGAATAATTCGCACTTTGCCTTCCAGGCGGTTATACAAAACACTGCGGGATGCCATATCTGCACTCAGTGTTGATATCTCCAGGCCGACAAACTCTCTGCCTGCTGTCCTGGCTTCCATAAGAATGGGGATCACTCCGGTGCCGGTTCCCAGATCAAGCAGCCGCTCCCCCTCTTTTGCATCAGCAAAAGCGGACAGAAGTACAGCATCCATTCCAAAACAGAACAGGCGCTCATTCTGTATGATTTTATATCCGTTTCTCTGCAGGTCATCCAAACGTTCTCCCGGCAGTATTTTCACTTCCATATTGGTTTCTCCATCGCGCGGATTTCTCTGTCCTTCCGACACTTTAGTCATCCTCCAGCCGGGATTTTCCTTCTCGTTTCTCCAGGGCCTCCAACTGCTTCAGTTCCCATTCCTCAGAGGACTCTTTTTTCTCGTATTTTCCGGTCTTTTCCGGTCTTGCGGACCGCTCTGGCTTTCCACGGCCTCTGTCATTTCCCCGGTCACGGGATCTTTCATTTCCTTTTTCACCGGACTTGTCACGAGGCCATTCGCCGGACTTGTCATGTGACTTTTCACCGGTCTTGTCACGAGACCACTCGCCGGTCTTATCATGAGGCTTTTCACCGTTTTTGTCATGAGACCACTCGCCGGACTTATCATGAGACTTTTCACCGGACTTGTCCCCACCCTTTTCTTTCTTTTTCTTCGGATGGAACTTCAGATCATTCACGTCATATTCCTGTATTTCTTTTTCTCCGTCCACGTTGACCAGCACCTTGACCTTCTGGCGCAGCACACTGACGCTGGTCACATCTCCGGTCAGGCCGGTGGCTGTAGTGACCGTATCTCCGATACCCGGTAGCTTGCCATTCAGATATTCGTAGGTTTCCTCTTCATTTTTCAGGCAGCACATCAGCCGTCCGCAGACGCCGGATATTTTCGTTGGATTCAGAGAAAGATTCTGTTCTTTTGCCATCCTGATGGATACCGGGGCAAACTCAGATAAAAATGTGTTGCAGCACAGTTGTCTTCCGCAGATTCCCACTCCGCCTAATATCTTTGTCTCATCCCGGACACCGATCTGCCGCAGTTCGATCCTGGTGCGGAATACTGCTGCAAGATCCTTTACCAGCTCCCGGAAGTCAATTCTTCCATCCGCTGTAAAATAAAACAATACTTTGTTGTTGTCAAATGTGTATTCAGCATCAATCAGCTTCATATCCAGCTTATGCTTACGGATCTTTTCTTTGCAGATGCGCATCGCTTCCTTTTCCCGTTCCCGGTTATGGGATACCTTTGCATCATCTTCCGCAGTAGCCACGCGCAGCACCGGCTTCAGCGGCTGTATCACCTTCTCCTCGGGCACCTCCTGGATATGTCCCAGTACCGTGCCGTATTCCACTCCGCGGGCCGTTTCTACGATCACATGATCTGTAGGTTTTATTTTATACTCTTTCGGATCGAAATAATATACCTTTCCCGCATTCCGAAAGCGAACACCGATAATTCTAATCATTTATTTTTATCTCCTAGTTTTCCTTTATCGTCAGGAACAGAAGTTCCATAGTCAGATCAAAATTTACATTTGCCTTCAGACGGGTTTTGGCAGTCTGAATCGCAGTCAGAATCTGTTCAATTCCTTCATAAGAACTGGTTCTTGCATTACTGCGGACATCTTTGATCTGATCCTTAAAAATAACGCCATCCACATCCCTGGTCGCCTTGAAATACAGCACATCCCGAAACCAGATGGCCAGAATATCCAGATAATCGGAAATCGTGATCTTAAACTGGGACGCACTCTTTACGGCTGCAATAATCTCATTCAGATCCATTTCCTTTACATGGCGCAGCAGATGAATTGCAGTGGATTTAATCTCAGTAAAATTCTCCGAAGAAGCCAGCGAAATCGCCTGTCCGATACTTCCCTGGGCAAATGCCACGCATACGTCTGCCTGATAATCCGGTATCTGCTGATGCTCCATCAGGTACTGCTTTACCAGTTCATCCGGCACCGGCTTCAGATTTAAAAGCACGCACCTGGAACGGATCGTATCCAGAAATACCTGAGCATTCTCCGTCAGCAGAATAATCACAGCATAGGCAGGCGGCTCTTCTAAGGTCTTGAGCAGTGCATTCTGTGCCTGAACCGTCATTTTCTCCGCTTCCGGCACAATATAAATCTTATATTTTCCATTATACGGCCTGATCTGAACATCATTCACCAGTTGATCCCGTATCTCATCCACACCGATGCTGTTTGGTTTCTCATGGGCAACATATATAATATCCGGATGATTATGGCTCTCTGCCTGTTTGCAGGAATGGCAGGTGCCGCAGACCTCAGTTCCCCCCTGTTCACACTGCAGTGTCATGGCAAATGCATCCGCCACAGTTCTTTTTCCGGAACCCTTTTCTCCATTCAATAAATAAGCATGACTCACTTTTCCAGATTTTATTGCATTCTGTAAATGCTCTTTCGTCTGTTCATGTCCTATTATCATTTTAAATCCCGACATCTTTCGTCACCTCCCGGCATTCTCTGCGGAGAACACCCTTTAACTCATATAAAGAATAACATATTGCGGAAATAAAGTAAACGGGCAAAAATAGGAGTGTTTTATGATTCTCCCATAAATCCTGATATATAATCCGCCACCTCGGCCATGCACTCCAGACGATTTCCATTATTTGCAAATCGTTTCGTGATGCCTGCTTTTTGAAGATTTTCTTCGGAAAAATCAGCCTGATCTGCCAGGAAACGGCGGCACATCTCCTCATAGCTGGGAACTGCCTGTTTTCGTTCCCGTTTCATGGCCCGCTCCAGGCGAACGCCATCTTCCACTTCTATATAAATAGGAACCACCTTCTCAGTTCCAAAGTATGCACGAACCTTCTGATAGGATTCCGGTACCCCGATCGCAAGATAATTCCCGCTGTCCAGCCGTATCTGATCATCATCCACCGTAAAGTATTTCCAGATTCCATGAACCGTATGATATTCCCGCAGTTCAATTACCTTCCCCTGTGCTATCCAGTGTGCAAGGCCAGCTTCATCCGTAAAATGATATTCAACCCCGTCTGTCTCTTTTGCCCGAATTGGCCGGGTTGTATATAAAATTATCTGGTGCAGATTCAGATCCTGTCTGTTTTTCAGTTCTTCAAAAATCGTATCCTTCCCGGATGAACTTTTTCCCATAATGTAAAAAATGCGTCCCATCTATCTTCCATTCCTTCCCTTTTTTCTATCCCGATTTCAAGAACGTCCCTGCGTTCCTGCTGCCAGGTCCGATGCTTCGCATGACATGAAAAACTGAGCTCTTGTGCATCCCACTTCAGTCGCTGCGAAACAATTGCCGCCGGCACTTAGCAGGTTGAAACCGGCTAAACCACCAGCAGCGTATTCATCTCATAATCTTCCATCCCCTGCAGCGAATACCCCCGGCTCCGGTACTGCAGCAGCCGTTCCAGCAGTTGTTCTGTAATCACTTCCCCCGGCACCACCAGCGGAATCCCCGGCGGATAAAGATAGATATATTCTGCCGAGATCAGATCAGCACAATCTTCTAACTGTACCGGATGTGCCTCGCTGTCCTGTGCACCGGCGATGCTCATCCTGACCTTGGGCCGTTCATACGTCTCCTCTGCCTGTATCCGCGAGTCCGCCCGTTTCATCCCTTCTGCCTGCATCCGCGAGTCCGCCCGCTTCATCCCCTCTGCCTGTCCCATGCACTCAGTATGTCCATCCAATGTCCGGTCTACCTCATGCAGAGCCTCGGCCAGCCGTTTGAACCCTTCCCGGGTATCGCCCACGGAGCACAGCATCAGCACATAACTGCCTGCTGCCATCTCCGGCTGCAGATGATATTTTCGGAGCAGAAGCTGATATAATTCCAGCCCGCTCAGCCGCCCGGTTCCATCCTGAATCAGAATTTTGGACACATCATCCGTATCCAGCATTCTCAGACAGTTCAGATCCGATACTGACTTTGAAAAATCCCTCCTGCAGTCAAAAAATTGTCCAAACAGTGCGTCTCCCTTCTCCTCCAGCATTCGGATGCATTCATCTATGGATGCCATCAGCACATAGCTGGGGCTGCTGGTCTGATAGATGCCAAGGAAACGTCTCAGTCTCCTCCGGTCGGCCAGAGCGCCATTTACATGTAAAAGTGCCGTCTGCGTCAGCGAAGGAAGGGTTTTATGGAGGCTGTGGATCACATAATCCGCGCCCAGCTTCACCGAATTTTCCGGGAAGTCCGGGTGCATGCCAAAATGGGCGCCATGAGCCTCATCCACAATCAGTGGTATCTGCCTGGCGTGTGCTATATCCGCAATGGCATTGATATCGGAAACAATTCCATCGTAGGTGGGGGAAGTCAGAAACACACAGCAGACCTGCGGATGCGCTTCCAAAGCTGCTTTTACCTGCTCCGGCCCAATGGGGCCATTCACTTCTCCCGGCTCCGGATAGAGGTAAACTGGGGAAAGCCGGTTCAGATACACTGCATGATAGGCTGCTTTATGGCTGTTGCGCGCCATCAATATCTCGGTGCGCCCGCCAAAGGCACAGGCGCTGACTGCGCTAAGAATCCCTGCCGTGCTTCCATTAATCAGAAAATGAGACTCTTCGGAACCGTAGAGCCTTGCTGCCCGCTGCTGCGCTTCCTTCAGAATATCCTCCGGATGATGAAGATTATCAAAGCCATCGATCTCCGTGATATCGATGGCAAAAGGATGCTCCTGTATGGAGTGAAGCCGGCGCTTATGCCCCGGCATATGAAATGGATAATAATCCTGCCCACAGTGCTCCTTTAATAAGTCATAGAGGTATTCCACCGTTTTTCTTTTCCTCCTCAAATATTCTCCGATAAAACGGACCATATGGAATTTCGTTCAAATCCGAGAACCCAGGCCGCAATACCTCCCAGTTCATACTTTTTCACAAGCTGCGCCTTTTTCGTCAGGGACGCTTCATTTTCCAGCCAAATTTCACAAAATGTCCCGTCCTCCGCCGTCCAGGAAGCATAATCCTGTTCCGTCTCATCACTCCAGACCGGTGTAACCCCATAGGTCTCCAGTGTTTTTTCTGCATTATTCATACTGATAGCCTCGCTGGTAACAGAGGCAGATCCGTCCGCATTGGTCACGGTATACCAGATCCTGGTATAGAAAGGCACACCGCTGATGATCTTATTCGCCGGCACATCCTCCAGTGTTCCTGTAATTCCATTTTCTTCAAAGCTCAGGGATGCAACACTGCCCGCAGCCTCAGAGCCTGCATAGTGTTCATCGTATCCCATAATGATAAGATAGTCCGCCACAGTTCCCAGTTCTTTCCGGTCAAAGTGCCGGTTGAAATCCATGGGCACCGGAACATCAATAGAAAAAACAAGCTGATTCTTCCGGCAGGCAACCGACAGCTCCCGTACAAACTGTACATAGCTGTAGCCGGTCTCCTCGGTAATCGCTTCAAAATCCAGATTGATTCCTTCCAGCCCCAGCCGCAGCGCTTCCGTCACCAGGTAGTCCGTCATCTTTCTGCGGGCGGTGGTAGATGCCAGCAGTGAAGTGGTATCCACTTCTTTGCTGAAATTGCTGACCAGGCCCCATACCTCCAGACCTGCCGCATGTGCTTTCGTCACATAATCCTCGCTGGCCAGGGAAGTGATGGTACCGCTGTTATCCGTCACAGAAAACCAGGTGGGCGAAATCACGTCAATCCCGGTCATATCTGCAATATCCTCTTCCAGATAGGCATTTGCATCGGAATTATCAATCTGATGCCACACCAGACTTATCTTTTTATCCTTTGTCAGACTGCTGTATTCCGGTTCAATAAAGTCTCTGGTAACCTCAGTCGCCTGGACATCCTGCAGGCGTTTGCTCTGCACATAGCCAATGTAGCCATCCACGGTCAGCACTTTGGACCAGGCTTCCAGTTCTTCCAGCACATAGACCGTATCGCCTTTTGCCGTCTCCGTCAAAACAGGACTTTTGATCCCGCCCTGATAACGGACTGCCGTACTCTTTTTTACAATGCCGCTGGTTCTGCTGCCCCATTGACAGGTGATCAGCACATGAGGAACTGCTCCCTCCGTTCCTGCCGCATTCTCTGTGTTATTCTCTGCCACATCTGCACTTTTGTCCGCAGTGCCGGATGCCCCCGCGCTCTCCACAGCCCCTGTCAGCGTATACTCCAGGTTCGTATACTGCTGCAGGAAACCGATTGACAGATACAGTCCGGAATTCTGCTGCAGCACGATGGGCACGGAATAGGTCTGCGCTGCACCGTCCACAGTATAAGCGGCACTGTCCACCGGTATCTCGAAAGTCTCCAGCGCCGTAGTATACAGCATCTGGCTGTTTTCCGAATCCCAGTAAAATCTGGCATTGATGTTCTGGCGCACCAGGTCATAATCCAGATACAGAGCCCCATTATTCATAAGCCCCCTTTTCTCTGAAATCTGATCCTGCAGCACCACTGCGACCTCATTCTCCTGCATACTTCCAAAATATGCTGTCTGATCCATCCGTTCCTTTGATGGCGTATATCGCTGCACCAGCAGTACCACTGCTGCAATCACGATCAGTCCCAGTGCGATCAGCACCGGCCCTGCTTTTTTAGATCTGTTCTTATTTTTCACCAGTTGCACCTCCCCAGGTGGTCACACCCTTTTCTGGCTCAAGTTCACTTTCAGTTACCTGACATACACATCAAAGCAATCCATTAATTATATTTTTGCCTGCTTTTTCCTATGCCATATACTTCGTAAGTATATCAGCAAAATTTCGTTTCGTCAGCATTTTCCGAAAAGATTCATAAAAGATTCATTTTTAGAGCTTCTGCACCACGGGGAAAATCGGGTTTCAGAGACCTGCAATCACTTTAACAGCCGGTATCATGCGGCTTCGTCATTTTTCTTTTACTCTGATAAAATCCACTTTCTGAATCCGTTCCTGCTCATCGCTGATAAAATCCCGCATATAATCGGTCTTTTCCCTCAGGCAGGCAGAGACAATTTTTTCCGGTACGCTGGGTTTTCCGTTCAGGTAAAGCCGGCAGCCCTTTTTTTCATACTCTTTCAGTTCATAAAATAACTGTTTTTTGGGCTTTACCACATTCAACTTTTCTTTTTTTCTTTTCATTATTGCCCCTTTTTACTCTCTGCGGAGGTATTTTTCGTGATATATTTTATTTCTGACCTGCAGAAAATAAATTTTCTAAAATTTTAAGAATTAATAAGTTGCGAAAAGAAGCTTTTCATGTTATCTTTTTATCAATTTCCTGGGGATTGTGCATGGAGTGGTTCCGTAAAAAAATCAAAAACCTCGAATTGCAGCGGGATTTCCGCTAAAGACTATAAGAATAGAAGCATTGTAATTCAATTCAGTGACTGTGCAATGGTGTCCCTCCTTTCCGGGTGCCTTGTATACTTCTTTTCAGCTCTATTATATACAATATGTTACCACTTTGCAAGGGTTTTTTATCCACTTTACAGATTTCTGCATTTTGGATATAATATAATAAGATATAGAAGCCACATTATGACAGATGGGAAGTGATGCTATGAAAATAGAAAAAATTAATGATAACCAAATTCGCTGTACTCTCACAAGAGAAGATCTGGCTAACCGGAAAATCAAACTCAGCGAATTAGCATATGGCAGTGACAAGGCAAAATCACTGTTTCAGGATATGATGCAGCAGGCGGCCCGTGAGTTTGGCTTTGAAGCGAATAATATTCCTTTGATGATTGAAGCCATCCCCGTTTCTGCCGATTCTGTGATTTTGATTGTGACCAAAGTGGAGGATCCGGATGAACTGGATACCCGTTTTTCCAGATTTTCCTCAGAAGATGCTTCTCCCGGTTCCGGACGGGGGACGGCCAGCCTGGCCGAGAGCATTACCGGTGCCGATGATATCCTGGATCTGATCCAAAAAATCAGCAGTGCCCGTAAAAAATCAGTCAAAAAGTCTGAAGTAGAAGAAGACAGCGTTTCCGATCGCCGGACTGAGATTCAGCAGGAGGAAATTCCTTCCATTCCGGAAGATATGGAAGACAGCGATGAGATTTTCCGCCTTACCCGTTTTTATCTTTTCCGGGATCTGGATACCGTCATCCGGGCCTCCCGCGTGGCAGGCGGCAATTACGCCGGTCCCAATGCCCTGTTCAAGAATCCGGACGATAACAATTATTACCTGATTTTGACGAAAGCCGACACCGATCCGGAGCATTTCAACAAAATCTGCAACATTCTCTCTGAATATGCCCTTCAGGTCAATTATACTGCCGGCATGGAAGAATATTTTACAGAACACATGGATGTGATCGTTCCCCAGCAGGCGATGCAGCAGCTTGGTGGAATTTAAAGAAGAGGCCGTCTCCCGAATAAAGGTGACGGCCTCTTCTTTTTTATATGGATTTTATTTCTCCATCGCTTCCATAAAAGCATTCAGTCTGGCAAGCAGTACGTCGGTTTCAATTCCATGCACCATAGCTGCTTCTTCCAGTGATTCTCCCTGAGAAGATGGGCATCCAACACAATGCATTCCGCCTGCCATCAGGACACCTGCCATATTCTGATTAATCTGTAAAATCTCACCAATTGTCATATCCTTAGTGATTTTTGTAGCCATCAGGTTATACCTCCTTAGAATTAATGTGGTTTACATTATAGTCCCTTTCCGGGAAATATGCAAGCTGGAAAATGCCCCTGGCGGAGCGGCTTCATGATGCAGACCACTTAAATCGTTGCAATCAATGGCTGCCACTATCATGCTGCCTTCGCTTCACCTGTTTCATGGGTATCTCCTTTTTAAACTTTGGCTTCTCGTTTTCTTTTTTTCATAATGCAAAGTACCACCAGTGCACCGAAACCTACCGTTCCTGCTCCGCTCACACCGATCAATGCATATATCACTGTCTGCCACCATGGTGTTATATTCACAAATTGCTGCGAAGTAGATATTCCGTTCATAACCGCACTGTAATTACTTAAAACATATAGAATACGATGGACACTCTCACGAATGCGATTCGCAAATGTCGCACTGGCTTTATATTCATTCAATGCGCTCTCGCTGCCAGATCCTAAATAAAGATCTGTTCCATTCATAAATCCATCTACATAGGTCATAAACAGCGCCGCATTCGACGAGGCCATATCCGTAATCACATAACCGTCAAATCCGAACTCCCCCCTTAAAATACTTTGAACGAGATTTTCGCTGGCACTGGTCCACAGTGCACCTGCTCTATTGAAAGAGCTCATAACCGCATGGGCATTGCCACGAGATGGATTTACCGCATATTCCCATGGGCGTAAATAGATTTCACGGGCCGCCTGCTCATTCAGCCAGATACAGATCCCGTTTCGCTGAGCTTCTTCATCATTAAAAATAAAATGCTTTACATGGGCGATCACACCGTTTTCCTGTACTCCCGTGATCTCAGATTCACACATCAGTCCTGTTAGCAACGGATCCTCTGAAAAATATTCATTTGTTCTTCCGCCATAAGGGCTTCTGTGAATATTAATCCCTGGTAAATATAACCCCTGAATATTATTGAGTCGCGCATCCTCACCTAAAGCATCACCAATCCTTCCAGCCAGTTCTGTATTGAAACTGGATGCCCAGATGCCTTCACTTGGGAAAGAAATTCCTGTAGCGCTGCCAACAACGCCAGTAGGTCCATCCTGCTCATAAGTACTTCCGATGCCAACTGATCCTATGGAATGAGTACTAAAAGAACCATCTGAAACCAGAAGTGCCTGTTCTGAAAACGTCATCTGATCTAACAGCTGCTCCCACTTCTCACTGCTATATTCTTCACCGCGGAGCATAGCCACCATAAGCCCGGAACCTTCACTGTATTTCGGGGCGGTCATACTTTCATCCTCCACAATCTCTTTATTGCTTCCCAGATCAGCCAGCAATTCAGCCCCTGCTGTCAACTGCACCGCTTCTGCAGGCCAGGTACCCTCCCAGTCACTTCTGGAGACATATGTTACCTGAGCGTCTTCGTTTCCGGAGTATTTATTTATATCTGCAAAGTCTAATTGATTCGTGATCGCTTCTCCCGTCTCAGCGGACACTGCATAGGTGGTATCATCCAATTCAGCCTGTTCCAGGGCTATTGCAGCCATTTCCTTTTGACCATCGGCATCCATACCATCTGACTCTCCATAGCCCTTCAGTGCAAGAATATTGTTCAATGCATTATGGGAATCTGTTCCAACAGCCAGATAGTAGTTACCCGCATCCAGAATGTACGTTCCACAGCCTTCTGCATCATAGGATTTAAAGCTGCTGCGTTCTACCGTAACTGTTACCTTCTCACTTTCACCTGGTGCCAATAATCCAGTTTTTGCAAAACCGCCCAGTTCAACGGATGCTTTTTCAACACCATTTACCTGATCATATTCCGTATAGGGTTTCTGTAAATAGACCTGAACAACTTCTTTTCCAGAATAAGTATTTCCTGTATTAGTTACTGTAATACTCACATCATAATCGCCATTTTTATTTTCTGTTACAGACATATCAGAATACTGGAACGTCGTATAAGATAAGCCGTATCCAAAAGGATACGCAACCTCATCATCGTATATGTAGTTTCCCACACCATCCGCCTTCAATATGGTGTCTTCATAGCGGGTTTCGTAATATCGGTATCCTACATAGATTCCTTCCTGATAAATCCCATAGTACATCTGTGTACTATTCAGTTCTAACTCTTCACTATTTGTATATTCCTGATTAAAAACACCATTTTGATTTAACATCCAGGATGCCATAGCCGGCGAAGAAAAATTATCGTTCACATATGTATCAGATAACCGTCCAGATGGCACAATATTGCCTACCAGTACATCTGCCACAGCATTTACACCAGCACATCCAACATTTCCAATCCACATACAGGCATCAATTCCATACTTTTCATCATCAATAAAATCCGCACGCAAAGCTAAAGCAGTATTTAACAGAACCACAATAGATTTAATAGTCCCCTTCTCTTTACATTCTTCCAAATGTGTGAGCACATCCAGTTCTTCTTCTGAAAGAGTCAGATAACTGCCATCCGTTCCATCACTCTCAGCGGTAGAAATATCCATTCCCTCTCCGCTGCTCCGACTTATCACCACGATAGCCGCATCGGAATAATCAGCAAAGGAAGCCTCCACGTCACTGTAAGTACTCCACGGTGCAGCATTCGCCGAATATACCTGCATACCCAGATCGCGGTTCAGCTTTTTTTTGGGGGTATACTCAGACCCTTCCCCTTCGCTGTAAAAATCCCATAATTCAGGATTTACTGTCAGCTGCACATCATCACCTTCCAGCGCATCTCTTAAGGTACTGTATCCGGAGATATCCGCTGCGGAAGAGCCAGAAGTAGAATAATTTAAATTAACAGATCCATTTAAAAAACAGCTGACTTTTCCTCCCTTAGTGAGCGGAAGCACATTGTTTTCATTCTTCAGCAGCACAATTCCTTCGCCCTCCGCCTCTTCTACGACAGAAAATCCATAGTCTTTTACCTCATCAGATGTAGTATAGGTCGTCGGATACTCAATCACTTCAGATGTACTGTTTTCGTCCTCAATTATTTTATATGTAGTGCATTTGAGAGTAGAATTAATCAGAGAACCATTTGCATTTGCCAATTCATTTCCCACGATTAATACAACCAGCAAGGTGGAAAAAACTACTGTCATGCTGCGAGAAAATGCCCCCATATTCCTTTTCTTCTTCATGCCTCCTCACTCCCTTTTTCCTGTTTTTTAATTTCTTTGCTGAATACAGACGGATTCCTCATAGCAGAAACCAGTGCCATAGCCCATGCAGCCAGACCGACAAGCACAAGCACTATGAATGATATAGAAAATCTGGAACCATCTATAGCCACAAATACATTTGCGATATAATTAATCTGGCTCGTTAAAAACTCCAGCCATGCATATAATCCGCAAAGATATGCCCCATAAGTCAGGGCCTTATTTTTCCAAATAATTAATATGCCGCAGATTACTACTGCTGCAATCCAGCCCCCCAATGCCTTGCCTGAAAGCGTGGGAGCAAATTCATTCTTTCCATATGCCCTGTAAATAAAAATCTCAGCCAGAAATAATACACAGGCAAAGATCAGTGGTACAAAACCTTTTACATCTGCCCGTCTTCTGAAATTCAAATTTTCCATTTTTTCATCACTCTCTTCCATAAATAAAATAATACATTTTTAAAAAAGCGCGGCGGCGCAGTTCTCCGTCGCGCTTTTACAACTGCATAGCTTTTTCTTATTTAATATTATCCAATACCGGATCCCATGTAAGTTCCGCTGATGTATAGAGATATATACAGTCAACCATCGGTGCCTTTGCCTCCATTGTAGCTCCGCTCATGTGTTCGTCATTATTTGTTACCAGTTCAATCACATTCACGCCCTCATTCAGAGAAATATTATTAGCAACCACATGTTGTGTAAATGGCCGTTTTGTGTTCTCGCCGTCTTCCGTGACCGCATACGCACCCGTCAGTTCAGCTTCCACATTATATTCCTCACCATTGACTACAGCCAAATACTCATCTCCGGTAAAAATCATATCATCAAACTCTGCAGACAAGTTTAAAACCATTGTTACATCTTCCACATCTCGATCTGATGTAATTTCAAAGCTCAGATACGCACCATCGTAATACAGACAAGACACATAATAACCATTGCTTGCACCTGCATCACTCTTATCCTTCATGATCAGTCCTGTACCGCTGGTGTTTCCCGAATATCCCTGTCCCGGTACACCATCCAGATTTACGTACTCCGCTTCAAAAACAAAAGAATTTTTCCACGATGCATAAATATCCACGTCTTCATTTACCCGATCATTAAAGTTGAACTTTTCTGAACAGTCCGCATCCGTATACCAGCCACTAAATACCTTGTCCTCCAGAACAGGAGCTTCTGGCTCTTCCACCCATTCACCAAGGTTAAAACTGTTCTCTGCATATACTTCTGTGTTATCCTCTGCATTCATATAAAAAACAGCAGTTCCTTTCTCTTCCGCCATGGCTGTCATCCCTGACATTGTCAACAATGCGCCTGCCACGAGAACGGCAATTCCTAATTTTTTCTTCATGTCTTCCTCCGTCAAATTGTTTCTTCTACATCCATTCTTCTACATCCATTATTCTCCAACTACAATCGTTCCTGTGTAAGTGTACACGGAAGAGGTCTCTTCTGCTGCTCCCGGCCCCGGGAACTGATTCTCTGCCTGTTTGCTGGCATTAACAGCTACTGTAAAGTCATAAGTGCCTGCTTCAGCCGGAGTACCAGTGATGGTTCCATCCTCATTCAAAGTTACCCCCTCTGGCAAAGCGCCCTCTTCAAGAGCATAGGTAACAGAAGTATATCCGGCATCAACACTAACCGTATCTGACACAATTGCAGAACGCATAACGCTTCCTGCTGTCAAGCCGTCCAAAGCATCTCCTTCTGTGGTAAATGCAGAAACCACATTCATGGTAAAAGATGCACTCCGCTGTACCCACTGATCGATTGCAGCAGTTACTTCAAAGCTATAAGAACCAGCTTTTACCGGTGCACCTGTCACTGAGCCATCCGTTCCAAGTGTAACTCCCTCAGGTAATTCACCATCCGTAACAGTATAAGCTGCGGTTGAAGTTCCAAGTACATCCGCTGAAAATGCTACCGTGTCTGCTTCTTCTGCTGCCTGTGTACCTTCTAATGCTTTTCCTTCCAAAGATACCAAAGTGAAGCCATTTTCATTCGCCGTACTGTTCGCTTCTTCTGCCAGCAGACAGATTGCAAACTGACGAATGTAATAATACTGTACATCATTCTGAACATCGTCCACGGCTACAGCACCTTTGCCATCGCGTAAAGATGCATCCCACAGACCAGAGACAGTAGTGGAACCGCCCAGGCTCAACTGAATACAACCGGTACGAACCATATAGTCACCTGTGGTACAAGATGCCACACCCATGTAGCCGTCAGTCAAAAATACACCATTCCAATCCCACTGTTCATCAGCCAAACGAACTAAGAAGTCATAGTTAACCGCTGTAGGAATACCGCTGATACGCGCAAATGCACACATAGCTGCTGCAGCTCCGCCTTCCTGCATAGCCATCTGAAATACTTTCAGATTGTTTTCACGCATTGCCTGCTCAGAAATAAAGGAATTATTATTCATTCCATCACGGCTGGTTTCCTGATCATTTAATGCAAAATGTTTTATATAAACCTTTAGTCCTCTTGCTTCTGCTCCGGAAACTACTGCTGCAGCGATATAGCCGCCCTGGATTCCATCCTGTGAATAGTATTCATTATTACGTCCGGAGAATGGTGAGCGATGAGTATCCATACCTGGGCCCCACCAGCCGTTTACACCTTTGTACATAGCCATATCGCCAACAATAATACCCTGCTTACGAGCTAATTCCACATTCCAGGTAGAAGCAACTGTAGATTCATCACACCAGGAATGAGTATTTGATAAATTATTGGGGGAATCTGCTTCAACCCCAGCCACCTTACCAATAGATGGGATTTCGGCTGTGCTGTGTCCGCCAGTTTCAACAATTGTAATAAGTTCTTCAAATGACAGCTGGTTCATGAAAATCTGCCATGCCTCATTCGCTGTCTTTCCCTCGAATGCAGCAACTGCTGTGTAATGTTCTGATGCAGGATCCGTAGTCTGCAGCGTAAAGCTGTCATCATATGGATCAATACCGGCCATATCTGCAAGAAGGATTTCATTTACCTCTGCAGTTGTACCTGCCTGTGTCCAGTCATCCGGTATTTCTACATTCGACCAGGCCTGTCCTTCATCCGAATAAGTATAATCCGTTTGTTTGCTCTGGCTTTCATTCCAGCCAAAGGTGTTCCAGTAATTCCAGTTTGCAATCACATCATCTTTTACTGTCAAATCACCGGTTGTAGGTGATGTTGGAAAAGTCCCGTCTAAATCTGCACGGCTCATCACTGTCATAGAGGATGTACCATCTGCAGACAAAGCTGGCGTCCTAATGGATTCACTGTATAATTCATATTCACCTTCTGCAGCATCACAATATTCTTCAATTGGGGTTGAAAACAAATTATCAACTACGTTGTGACTATAATCATCTAATGCAAGCAGCGCCCCATCTGTCAGCATAAATTTCTGCTCATCATAGCTGTCAGAAGTATCACTGATATCTGTTGCCAGATCAAAATGAGAGGTGGACATCGCATGAACAGTATATTCACCGCTCTCAAGTACATAGCCGCCATTTTCTGCCAGTCCGCTCTTATTGGTATAATCATAAGATGCAAAGTCCTGCACATGAATGGAAACCATGACCGTTTCAGTCTTGCCAGGTTCCAGTAAACTGCTCTTTGCATATCCTGCCAGAGTCATGTAAGATTTCTCCACACCCCCCTGTGAATAAGGAGCCGTCATATATAATTCCACAACCTGCTTGCCTGCCACATCACCCGTATTAGTTACATCAACGGGAATGTAGAGTGTCTCAACCTGAGCGGGACTATTTTCAGATGATGCAAACAAACTTTGATTCACCGACTCACCAAGGGACTGAGTACATTCCGCATCTGTGTATACACCCTGAATATTCATGCTGAAATTGGTGTATGACAGACCTGAGCCAAAGGGATACAAGACATTCTTTGCATACCAGGCATTTGCTGCGGCAATTTTTTCTTCCTCCGATGCTCCTTCCGGAGCTGAAGCTGCAGTATTGCCAAGGTAAGTTTCATAATAGTAAGTTTCATAATAACGATAACCCAGATAAATATCTTCCTCATAATCCACCATATAATATCCAGGATCTGTAGGTCCTGTCTGACCTTCACCTGTAGGCTCTCCGTCCTCGTTACATATTATATTGGAAGATCCTGTCTGTTCATTATTACCGAAATTATACCAGGTAGGATCAGATGTGAAATCTACAGTCCACTCATCCACCAAACGTCCCGAAGGATTCACTTCGCCGCTGAGAATTTCGCCTACTGCTACATGTCCAGTCTCTCCCGGACGTTCCATCTGCAGAATTGCATTAATATTTTCATCCTGTTCCAGATTATACATTTCCATAGCATTCGCCGTATTCAGAACAACAATTACTTTGTCAAACTTTGACTCCACATATTTCAGCAGCATCTCTTCCGAGTCCGTCAGCTGTTGATAATGCTTATATTCCGTATCGCTTTCTGCATCATATGTAAACTGTTCATCCTCCCAGGATCCAGTCGCCAGCGCCTTATGAGTAAATGCAGCTTCCTCATCACCATACAAATTATCTTCTTCCTCATTTAAAACCCGGGCAGTATCACTCCCTTCTCCAGCTGCTCTGGTAAATACCACAACGGCTGCACCATCATAAACCTTAAGAGATTCTTCCACCTCCCGGTCAAAATCATAGGTCTCATTACCGATTTCTGTGCCCTCGGCTCCATAATAACGCACCAACGCTGGATTCACATTAAATCCGGCCAATTCCAGGCTGTCTGCAATCGTACCACTGGCATTGGTTGCATCTTCTCGTACACTAATCAAAGAATCAGATCCTGCACCAAACACGCTAATCCACTCATCACCAGTTAACGGCAATGTTCCATCATTCTTTAGCAGTACATTACCTTCCCGCGAAAGGTCTTTGTTCAGTTCATCTGCAGCCGCTTCTGCTTCCTCATAGGAAGAATAATCATTAAAATACTTGCCATCCTCCATTGTCCCTGCCATAGTTGTCACTGTTGGTAATGCACACATAGCTCCACTTAGTGCAAACGCAGTCAGACAACGGCCAATTTTTTTTGTTCTCATACCCTTTTCTCCTTTCTTTGCCCGGTTTCCAAGCATTGTTGAGCTTTATTATATATATCTTCATGAAGAAAAGAGATTTTTGTGAAAAACTACCTGTATTCTGTGAAAATTGGTAAAGTAATATAAAAAGACCACCAAATTTGGCAGTCTTTTTATAATCATTCTATTCAATTTCGAATTGGGAGTATAATACCCACTCGAAAAATATTATCTTCCTGTGAAAATGTCAGATTTCCATCATATTTTTTAACCACATATTCTATTCCGCGTATACCCAAACCATGATTTTCTTTATCCGATTTCGTTGTTTGGATTATATCATCCTGCATATCTACAGGATATCTGCAGTAATTTTCAGCATCCAATAAGATCATATCATGGCTGCGGACAATACGAAGATTAATAATACGCCTCTCTCGCTTCTCTTCTTTCATCTCGTTTTCAATAGCATTGTCTAAAATATTATTAATCATAGAAAACAAATCCGCAGTTTCCATAAATCCCAACTGCTTTCCATCCACAATAAAGCTAAAACGGATATCATTGATTTCACACATCAATCCCTTCTCCATCAACACTGCATCCAAAGTAGCATTACCTGTATTAGCCATTGTATCATAAATCTGCAACGTCCTCATGAATGGCCGAAGTTTCTCACCGTCTTTTTCTTCCATCATCCGCTGTATGTCAGTCAGCTGATGACGAATATTATGAATTTTAAGGTTCATCATATCAAATGCCTGTTTTGACAGCTTATGCTGTTCATGCTGTTGATTAATAAGTAGTTCCAAAGTTTTATTTTCTTCATAAATTTTTGTTGAATAGGACATACTAAACTGAAGCATGAGACAGCAGCCGCAAAGCAGGAGATCATATAGATTCGCATAAATCACTCCCCCCGCTTCTTTACTGCGAAGAGAATTTAACATAATACAAATAAATAAAAGTACCATTGATAAAAACACTTGCCTGTAATCTGCATTCCGATAAACGTATTCATTTTTGCGCAGTACTGCAAAGTAGAAAATCAAGCATAAAAACACCTGCAGCACCACACTAAACAATATAGCTGCTGTTTCATAATTGGTATTTTCAAGCAGCATCCTGCTTAAACAGAAAGAAATATGCTGAAGTGCATAACTGCAGGAGGATATAAAAATAACAGTCACAACAGAAATTTTGTATGCAAACCATGCGAACAGTACAACCATAAAATAGGTAATAAAATAACTCAAAATGCTTTTTACCATTGAGTTAATAATCACAGGAAGCGTTATATACAAATCAAGCAGCAGCACACTAAACAACAGGCTGCCCATCACACGCAGCAGAAAATGACTCTTTCGTTCCACACCCATAAGGAATAACATTACCGGCAAAATAAGCTGGAACAGGATAATTAACTGCGGCATAAATGTAAATGGTATCATAATCAGCCTCCTTCACTCAAAGAATTAATACACCGATCAATAAATTCTTTCCGTTTCGAACGACTGATCTGCAGTTGTATATCGCCCAAATAAACCACATCCTTTACCACCCTCGTAACAAAAGACAGATTAATTAAGCAGCCGCTGGAGCAGAACGCTATATTAGAACCCTTAAATTTCTTTGCCGTATCCCGCATAGTCATTCTCTCCCTGTAAATTCCGTTTACCGTATGGTATGCTGTATTATTTCCCTCTGAGCAGGCAAACATGATTTCACTGTTTGGCAAGCGAAGCACTCCCTGTTTTGTAACAATTACCACATCCTCATTAACGCGCCTCTGCGTAAATTTCAGTGCTTTTTTTAACTTCATCTCAAACACAAAATAAGTGAGCGGTTTCATTACATAATCGATGGCATTCACCTCATATCCATTGATAGCATACTGGGAATAGCTGGTAAGAAAAATAATGGGAACATATTTATCCACTTCACGAATTTTTTTTGCAGCCGAAATTCCGTCCATATGAGGCATTTCAACATCCAGAAATATGACATCACAATCAGACCGGTATTCACTGATAAAATTGATGGCCAGAGAATACGCTTCTACTTCAATATCCTGTTTTGTATTCTTCATATATGTACGCACAAATTCTACCACTTGCCTTCGACACTGCTCATCATCATCAACAATTGCAAGCTTCATATTCCACCTCCAGCCGCGAACATAATCTCTCTCCTTCCGGGTAACGCTTACTTACTTCCTCATCCATATTAAAGAATTGTATCATATTCCAAAAATTAGTTCTACTGCAAAAATATATGCACACAGGGTTGTTTCATGAAGTGTTTCCATGGATTTTGTTTGCGAAGCTTACAGGAAGCTTTTCTTGAAAGAATGCAAAAAACCTCCCCACGCAGCCATCACTGCCATATGGATATTTTACAATTCCTTACAGATAATTTTTATTTACAAATTTTTCACTTGTATAATTACCGCCCATGTATTAAAATAACGTAAAGGCTGCAAAGTGCAGCCGCCTATTACAATGAAGGAGGATCACTACTATGGCATACGTAATTTCTGATGAATGTGTTGCATGTGGAACTTGTGCAGAAGAATGTCCTGCAGAGGCTATTCACGAAGGCGATGGCAAATATGTAATCGATGCTGATGCTTGTCTCGATTGTGGTACATGCGAAGCTTCATGTCCTACCGGCGCTATTTCCGCTGAATAATTAACAAAAGTGTGCTTTGCGCATCCTGTGCACGAAGTGCTTTTGTACCATAGGACGAATTTCCCTATGGTACAAAAAATCCCCCCGGCCGCCAATCTGGCTCGGGGGGATTTTTATATTTAAATTGAAACAGGACTTCCATTTCTCCGGGATAGATAATATGCAATCATCCGGAAAGGAAATTAAAGCTCCAGGCGTTCCAGCCATTTTCGAATTTTCAGCCCCATCTTTCCCTTTTCCGGCTGGATGGCGGCGGCACATTCCTGCCTCTCCTGCTGCCACTGGAACATTCTGCGATCCAGCTCCTGCACCACCTCATCACAGATTTTACGCACCACTCTTTCATTGTTCTTTTCCAGCGCGCGCTCCAAAATTGCATCCAGCAGATCCTCAAATTTCTGAATGCTGTCTGATATCTGCTGTTTTTCCGGCAATGCCGCCTCATTTGGCTGGCCCGGAAGTTCCGGCATAATCGGTCCCTCCGGCATCTCCGTCCGCTCCGGCAGGCCAGGTTCATTTGGCTCGCCCGGTATCTGCGGCAAATCCGGCATGATGGGACGATCCGGAAAGCCAGGTTCTCCCGGATACCCCGGTCTGTCCGGAAACCCAGGTTCTCCCGGATACCTCGCTCTGTCCGGGGAACCAGATTCTCCCGGATACATCGGTCTGTCCGGGAATCCAGGTTCTCCCGGATACTCCGGTCTGTCCGGAACGCCAGGTTCTCCCGGGCGCCCCGGCGCACTCAGCGGCCCGGATTCTCCCGGGAGGTCTGGCAGATCCGGCATCGAAGGGATGTCCACTCTCCCGGATACCTCCGGCATCCCTTCCGGCATAAATTCCTTTACCGCCCGAAGCTGCATTCCCTTGTCCTTCCACATCTTCACATTCTTCAGTATTTCCACATCTTCTGCACCATAACATCGTTTTCCCTGATGATCACGTTTAATTTCCATTCCCAGTTCCTCTTCCCAATACCGCAGTACATGAGGCTCTACCCCCACCATTCTGGCAACCTCTGATATGAAATACTTCTTGTCCCTCATGTCTTTCTCACCCCTAAATCCACAGAAAGTCCCTTGCGTGCTTCTGCTATTTCAAAGCATTATTTTTTTTAATCTGATAGCTTACTTTCATTCTATGCACGCCGTCCTGATTTCATTCCTCTTTTCGCTGATTTCCCCGATTTTTAGCGTTATAACACTCCCGCCACTAAAAAAGACAGCACTCCCGGCCTCTCTGATAATAAATTCCACCAAAGAGTCTGTTCGTACTGTCTTCTATCTGTCGGCGAAAACCGGTTTATCTTTTAGGCATCCAGGCTGTCCATGTCCACAGTGATCTTATTCAGATGCCAGATTTCATCCACATACTGCTGGATGGTACGGTCTGAAGTGAATTTGCCGCTGCATGCCATATTCAGCATAGCCATCTTCGCCCAGCCTGCTTCGTCCCTGTATGCTTCTTCCACTTTTTTCTGTGCTGCTGCATAAGACTTGAAATCAGCCAGAATGAAGTAAGTATCTGCGCGGTCGCTGCAGTTGGTGTTCAGCAGAGAATCATAGATCTCGCGGAACATATTCATGTCGCCGTTGGAATATTCTCCGTTGATGAGCTGCATCAGCACACGGCGGATATCCTGGTCATTGTTGAAATAATAAGCAGGATCGTAGCCGCCATTGTTTTCGTAGTTGATGACTTCGTCAGAAGACAGACCGAAGATAAATGCATTCTCTTCGCCCACTTCCTCTACAATCTCTACATTGGCTCCGTCCATGGTGCCCAGGGTAGGTGCACCGTTGAGCATGAATTTCATATTGCCGGTTCCGGAAGCTTCCTTGCTGGCCGTGGAAATCTGCTCAGATACATCCGCTGCCGCAAAGATGATCTCTGCGTTGGATACACGGTAATCCTCGATAAATACCACCTTCAGTTTGCCATTGATGGATTTGTCGTTGTTGATCACATCTGCCACGTTGTTGATCAGCTTGATGGTCAGCTTCGCACGGCGGTATCCGGCTGCCGCCTTTGCACCAAAGATAAATGTTCTTGGATAAAAATCCATTTCCGGATGATCCTTGATGCTGTTATACAGATACATTACGTGAAGAATATTCAGCAGCTGACGTTTGTATTCATGCAGTCTCTTTACCTGTACATCAAAGATGGAGCGGGGATCTACCTCTACATTGTTATGTTCTTTGATATATTTTGCCAGACGCAGTTTGTTCTGATATTTAATGTTCATAAACTCCTGCTGTGCCTGTTTGTCCTCTGCATATACTTTCATCTTGGCAATCTGAGGAAGATCTGTGATCCATTCGTCCCCGATATGAGCGGTTACCCAGTCTGCCAGCAGAGGATTCCCGTGAAGCAGGAAACGTCTCTGGGTGATGCCGTTGGTCTTATTATTGAATTTGTTCGGGAACATCTCGTAAAAGTCCTTCAGCTCCTGTTTCTTCAGGATCTCGGTATGCAGTCTGGCTACACCGTTAACGGAGTATCCTGCCACGATAGCCAGATGAGCCATCTTGACCTGGCCGTCATAAATGATTGCCATTTTCGCAACTTTTTCCTGGTTGCCCGGATATTTCTTCTGAACCTGTTCCACAAATCTGCGGTTGATTTCTTCCACGATCTGATAGATACGGGGCAGCAGTCTGGAGAACAGCTCGATCGGCCATTTTTCCAGAGCCTCGGACATGATGGTGTGATTGGTGTAAGCCACGGTTTTGGTGGTCACTTCCCATGCCGCATCCCATTCCAGACCTTCTTCATCCAGCAGGATACGCATCAGCTCTGCCACTGCTACGGTAGGATGAGTATCATTCATCTGGAAGGTAGCTTTTTCATAGAACTTGCGGATATCCGTATGATTCTTCTTATATTTTTCAATCGCAGACTGCACGCTTGCAGAAATGAAGAAATACTGCTGTTTCAGACGCAGCTCTTTTCCTGCATAATGATTGTCATTCGGGTAGAGAACTTCTACGATATTTTTCGCCAGATTCTCCTGCTCTACTGATTTCTGATAATCGCCCTTGTCGAATGCGTCAAGCTGGAAATCATTGATTGCTTCTGCATCCCATACACGCAGCGTATTTACCACATTATTGTTATATCCAACAATAGGAATATCAAACGGGACAGCACGGACAGACTGATAGCCATCCTGGATAAAACGGTTCCGTTTGGTTGCTTCATCATATTCGGTCTTTACATAACCGCCGAATTTTACTTCTTTCGCATATTCCGGACGGCGAAGTTCGAATGGATTGCCATCCTTCAGCCAGTTGTCCGGCACTTCGATCTGACAGCCGTTTTCAATTTTCTGCTTGAACATACCATAGCGGTAGCGGATACCGCAGCCGTATGCCGGATAGCCCAAAGTAGCCAGAGAATCCATGAAACATGCTGCCAAACGTCCCAGGCCGCCATTTCCCAGCGCTGCATCCGGCTCCTCGTCCTCAATCACATTCAGGTCAAAGCCCAGTTCTTCCAGAGCTTCCTTCACTTCTTTATAAGCGGTCAGGTTGATCAGGTTATTTCCCAGTGCGCGTCCCATCAGGAATTCCATGGACATGTAATAGACCATTTTAGGATCTTCTTCCTTGAATTCCTGCTGAGAAGCCATCCAGTTGTCAATGATGATGTCCTTTACAGCATAGGAAGCTGCCTGAAACACCTGCTGTCTGGTTGCCTCTTTTAAGGTCTTGCGGTAAAGAGTTTTCACATTCTCTTTTACCTGCTCTTTGAAAGTTTCTTTGTCATATAATCTGTTCATACAATTCTCCTTTTTTGATGGCTGCCTATTATGCGGTTGCTGCCTCTTTTGTATATTTGTCCCCGGATTACAGGCGCTCTACCCCCATAGTCACCGCTTCTCCATTGATACTCCAGTCTTTTTCGTAGCCCTTCACAGTGCCAAGTTCAATGGCTTGCGCCAGAACCGCACTCTTGATGTCATCTTCAAAACGAGTCAAAATTTCGGCAATTTTTTCATTGCCCTCTGCATAGACCTTGATTTTGTCCATTACCTCGAACCCGGCTTCTTTTCTCATGGTCTGGATCTTGCTGATCAATTCCTTTACAAAGCCTTCTTCTATCAGTTCAGCGGTCAGATTGGTGTCCAGAACTACAGTCATATCCCCGTTATTTTCTGATACATATCCCTCCATCTGAGCCGCGTCAATTAATAAATCCTCTTCTGCCAGCGATACCTCTGTACCATTGATATCCAGCTTCAGAGCTCCCTCTGCTTTCAGTGCATCCATGGCCGAGTTGCCGTCCAGCGCACTCAGTGCCTGGCGGATGCCGCCCAGCAGCTTGCCGTATTTGGGCCCCACCGTCTTTAACTGAGGTTTGAAGCTGTAGGAAGTAAATGCTCTCACATCATCTGTGAAAGTGACTTTCTTCACATTCAGCTCGTCCTTCACAATATCTGCAAAGAACTGCGGAAGCTCATGATCCGCTTTTACAAACATCTGGCCGATGGGCTGTCTGTTCTTGATATTGGCTGTATTTCTGCAGGCACGTCCCATCACTACGATCTTCAGCACCTCATCCATATTTTCTTCCAGCTCTTTATCCATATGAGCGCTGTCTGCTGTGGGGAAATCACACAGATGAATGCTCTCCGGCGCAGAAGCGTCCACTTTGCGGACAATATTCTGATAAATATCATCGGTCATAAACGGGATCATCGGTGCTGCTGCTTTGCAGACATTTACCAATGCGGTATAGAGCGTCATATAAGCGTTAATCTTATCCTGCTCCATTCCCTTTGCCCAGAAGCGTTCCCTGCTCCGGCGCACATACCAGTTGCTCATATCATCTACGAAGCTCTCCAGGGCTCTGGCCGCTTCCGGGATCTTATATCCGCCCAGATCTGCATCCACCTCGCTGATCATGGTATTCATCTTGGAAAGAAGCCATTTGTCCATGACCGGAAGCTTGTCATAATCCAGAGTGTATTCCGTCGGATTAAAATTGTCAATATTCGCATACAGTACATAGAATGCATAGGTATTCCACAGGGTGCCCATGAATTTACGCTGGCCTTCCTGTACCGCCTTGCCATGGAAGCGGTTCGGCAGCCATGGTGCGCTGTTCACGTAGAAATACCAGCGGATGGCATCGGCGCCGTAGGTCTTTAACGCATCGAAAGGATCCACCGCGTTTCCTTTGGACTTGCTCATCTTCTGACCATTTTCATCCTGTACGTGGCCCAGCACGATTACATTTTCATAGGGAGCTTTGTTAAACAGCAGCGTGGATTCTGCCAGCAGGGAATAGAACCATCCGCGGGTCTGATCCACTGCCTCTGAAATAAACTGTGCCGGGAACTGCTGCTCAAACAGTTCCTTATTTTCAAACGGATAATGATGCTGTGCAAATGGCATCGCTCCTGAGTCAAACCAGCAGTCAATCACCTCCGGCACACGATGCATCAGCTTGCCGCATTTCGGGCATTTGATCGTGAATGCATCAATATACGGACGATGCAGCTCTACGGTCTTTGCCGCCTCATCGCCGCTCAGTTCAAATAATTCCTGTCTGCTGCCTACGGACTGCTGATGTCCGCAGTCTTCACATTCCCAGATATTCAGCGGAGTGCCCCAGTAACGGTTTCTGGAAATTCCCCAGTCCTGAACATTTTCAATCCAGTCACCGAAACGGCCCTTGCCAATGTTCTCCGGAATCCAGTTGATGGTATTGTTGTTGGCAATCAGATCGTCTCTGACTGCGGTCATCTTAATGAACCAGGATTCTCTTGCGTAGTAGATCAGCGGAGTATCACATCTCCAGCAGTGAGGGTATTCATGCTCGAATTTCGGCGCATCATACAACTGTCCGTTTTTTTCCAGATCCGCCAGAACAAGTTTATCCGCATCTTTGACAAAGACGCCTTCATATGGAGTCTCTTTTGTCATATTTCCCTTGCCATCCACAAACTGGATAAACGGCAGGTCATAATTGCGGCCAATTCGTCCGTCATCCTCACCAAAAGCAGGTGCGATATGAACAATACCGGTACCGTCTGACATGGTAACGTAACCGTCGCAGGTCAAAAAATGTGCTTTTTTATGCTGTTTTTCTGCTGCTTCTCCGGTGCATTCAAACAGCGGTACATATTCTTTGTATTCCAGGTCTTTACCGGTATAGGTTTCCAGGATCTCGTATGCCTTGATTCCTTTTTCCTCATCTGCCAGTTTTCCAAGCACCGTATCCAGCAGAGCCTGCGCCATATAATAAGTATATCCGTCACCGGCCTTTACCTTGCAGTAAGTTTCCTCCGGATTGACGCAGAGTGCCGTATTAGATGGCAGCGTCCATGGCGTAGTGGTCCATGCCAGGAAATAGGCATCCTCTCCCACCGCTTTGAAACGCACGATAGCCGAACGCTCTTTTACCGTCTTATAGCCCTGAGCTACCTCCTGGGCTGACAGGGGAGTCCCGCAGCGCGGGCAGTAAGGCACTACCTTAAAGCCCTTGTAAAGCAGGCCCTTATCCCAGATCTGCTTCAGCGCCCACCATTCCGACTCAATATAATCATCATGATAGGTTACGTAAGGATTGTCCATATCGGCCCAGAAACCAACCGTTCCGGAAAAATCCTCCCACATGCCTTTATATTTCCAGACACTTTCCTTACACTGGTCGATAAACGGGATCAGGCCGTATTCTTCAATCTGTTCTTTTCCGTCCAGCCCCAGCTTTTTCTCCACCTCCAGCTCCACCGGAAGTCCATGGGTATCCCAGCCTGCTTTCCTGGGAACCATCCTGCCCTTCATGGTCTGGTATCTCGGGATCATATCCTTAATGACACGGGTCAGCACATGGCCAATGTGTGGCTTGCCATTGGCCGTAGGCGGTCCGTCATAAAATGTATAAGTCTCACAGCCTTCCCGCTGTTCCATGCTTTTTTTGAATATTTCATTCTCTTTCCAGAATTTTTCCGTGTTTTTCTCACGGTCTACAAAATTCAGGTCTGCCGATACTTTATCATATAACATGATAGCTTCCTCCTTCAGAAGATCATTTGGAACACTGTCTTATCGCAGGCGCAGCCCGCGCAATTTACATACGGTTTTAATTATATACACAAACTTTTTCATTTGTCAAATTGTGTTTTGCCGGAAATGCGGTAAATTATTACTATTCATGGCTAATTTGAAAAACAGCCGCCGTGTGGGCTGGGTATCTCAAAGAAAACCATGGGCGGGCGCTTTTAACGGCGGTGAGATCCACCGTTTACGAAAACTTAGACGCGAAGGCTTTCCTGAGCATCTTAGGTTGGAGTTAACGGTTAGCTCACCAGAGTGCTGCACGCGTTTCCGTGAGATACCCAGCCCACACGGCGGCGTTCTCCTATGAGCCGTGAATCGTAACGGTAAATTGCCGCCAGCATTACTTTGGATAAATGCAGATCTTGGCGCCGGGTTCGGCGGCACGGATGATCTTGATCATGTTGGACCGGCTGACGGCAATGCAGCCCGCAGTGTAGCCGCTGTTTCCTTTGCAGTGAAGGAAAATGGCGGAACCCTTTTTATAGATGCACTCTTTGTTGTAGTCCAGGAACATGCCGTAAGCGTAGCACTGGGTATATTCGATCAGATGCTCTCCATTGTAGCAGTTATGAGGCTTTTTCGTAATATCAACCAACTGGTTATAATAGAGTTCGTCACCGCACCAGTACAGATTATTGTTTATCTTGACATAGTCCATCTTTGCCCCGGGATCATTGGCGATTCCATAGGCACTGGTCAGGTTGAAGGTTCCGGTAGGTGTTTTTTTGTCACCCTCCCTTACTTTGTCAATACCGTTTTTTCCCACTTCGCCGCTGCAGCTAAGTGTCTGCTTCCAGGTAGTGCCCGATTTAGTATACAGGTATACATCGGCACTGGATCCTCCGGTATACTGCACAAAGATGAGCTGTTTCGTCTTTTTGTCATTACGGTACTGATCCAGCAGCTTTTGCCATTTGGTCTCAGTGACGGTCACTTTGCATTTCAGGGTATGCACTCCAATCTTAACCTTGATCACTGCGGTTCCCTCCGCCTTTGCTTTTACCTTGCCGCTGCTGCTCACGGCTGCCACCGCCGTGTTGCTGCTGCTCCAGGTAAGGGCAGAGGTGGTTCCCGTGACCTTCAGCGCAGTGCTTTTCCCTTTTTTCAGCGTCACATACGTCTTGCTGAGGGAAGGGGCGATGACCTTCACCTTACAGGAGGCTTTTTTCTTTCCTATCTTGACGGTGATCGTAGCCGTTCCCTTGCCCTGAGCCGTGACTTTTCCATTGCTGTTTACTGCGGCCACAGATTTTCTGCTGCTTCCCCAGATTCGTTTTCCCGAAATATTGACTGCAGTGGCTTTTAAGGTATAGGTTTTTCCCTTTACCATAATAATCGAAGTCTGATTTAATTTCAGTGAGCTTGCCGGCTTCGATGCCCCTGTTTTCACTGCCGTATGCGGACTCAATGCCGCCGTCACCGAATCTGCTGCATCAGTCTGCACCTGCGCCGCTGCCGGAAGCGCCCACAAACAGATCAGACATCCCAGTATCACCATCAGAACTTTTATATGTTTTCTGCTCATACATCAATTCCTCCCTTATTTCCCCGGCTTCTTCAGCCTTTTTCTTCAGATACGCTCTTCTTTTCCCGCTTCCGCTTCGTCTTCCTCTTTCGGCATCATTTTTTTCAAAATTCCGTGCAGAAGAAAACTGTTGAGGAATGCAATCGTGGCAAATCCAAACATGAACCAGAACAGCAGGCCATACCAGAAGGTAGTTCCATTCCACATAGTGACCACAACGGCTGCCACCACCAGCACGATCATGCTCAGCGTCTTCGGGAAGTTGGCCAGGGAAAGAAGCACCGCATTTTTCAGCGTGTTGCGGATAGAATTATAAAATCTGGACTGGAGCGGAAATACATAAAGAAAAATCATCAGCCAGATAATTCCGCCCATATACACCAGAACCCGCATCACCTGAGCCAGCATCCCCGTCATATTCGACAGCAGGTAAAAATCCAATCCCAGCACTACGGCAAAAAACAGAAGCATAAGCCAGATCAGGGTGGACTGCTTAAAGTTCATCTTAAATGCCTTGAAAAAGGATCTTACAATGTAGCCTTCTTCATTGTCCCTCATTTTTAACATCACATAAGAAAGTGAAGTCACCGCCGCACCAATGGTCACCACCGGAATGCAGCAGATCAGGAAAATAATATTTAAAATCATCATATCTGCCAATCCGGAAAGGAAACGGAAAAGTCCGCCATCCATACTAAACAAATTTTTCATAGAGTACCTCCCGTACTTGAGCTTCGTCCCATCCTAAATTTGTCTTCGACAAATGGGGCGGCGGCTTATTTTTTCAGACTGGCGGAAAGCCAGTTCCATATATCCTGATAAACATCCTGACGATTCAGTTCATTCAGGATTTCATGGCGGTCATTGGGATAAAGCCTGCATTCTACCAGCTTCATCCCGACAGCGCGAAACGCTACCGCCGTTCTCTTCACGCCAAGTCCAAAATTGCCCACAGGATCCTCTTCCCCCGCCACAAACAGCACCGGAAGCCCCTTTGGCATTTTCAGCAGATTTTTCGTATCGCATAAGTAATTCAGTCCCAGAAACAGATTGTAGTACGCGTTCAAAGTAAATATGAACTGAGTCCGTCTGTCCCTCCGGTAAGCATCCACCGCTGCAGCATCCCTGGTAAGCCAGTCATCGGGGGTGCGCCCCGGCTCAAATTTTTTGTTGTAGCTTCCCAATGCCTGCCGGTTCACAAAGCTGCTGCGGTAGTTCCAGCCCTTGAACTGTGCCAGAACCTTGCACAGCAGCATACCAAAACGCACCTCCAGCTTCGAATGCCATGCCGTTCCGCAGATGACGGCACCGGTCAGTTTGCTTCCATACATGCACAGATACTGTCTCGCCAGAAAAGATCCCATGCTGTGCCCAAGAAGGAAATAGGGCAGTCCCGGATATTTTTCCTGCATCATAAGCTGCAGCTCCCGGATATCCGCGATCAGCATTTTGTTTCCGTTTTTTTCTGCAAAATATCCATAGCAGGAATCTGACCGGACAGAAGCGCCATGCCCCAGATGATCATTGCCAACCACCAGAATACCCCTGGTATTCATGAATTTAGCAAAATGATCATAGCGGTCGATAAATTCCAGCATACCGTGGGAAATCTGAAGAATCCCCCGGAGTTCTCCCTCCGGTATCCATTCGATCGCATGGATCTTTGTCACACCATCTGCCGATGGGTAGGTAAAATGTCTGACTTCGGACATGAATTTTCCTCCTTAAAACTCAGCACAATAAATCAGTGAGCTTTGCAAACTGTTCCAGTGTCAGTGCCTCTCCCCGTATATTCTCTGAAAATCCGGCGCTGTGCAGCGCCTCGATAATCTCAGCCTTAGAATAGGGAATCTCCGGTGAATTGTTCAGTCCGTTCACCAGGGTTTTTCTTCTCTGATTAAAAGAAGCGCGAATCATTTTAAAAAGCATATTTTCATTTTTCACCTGAACCGGAGGTATCTCATGTTTTGTCAGGCGAATTACCGCGCTGCCAATCTTGGGCCTGGGCATAAAACAGTTGGGCGGTACATTGGCAGCGATATACGGTACTGCGTAATACTGCACAGCCAGAGACAACGCACCGTAATCCTTGGTCCCCGGCCCTGCCTGCATCCGCTCTGCCACTTCCTTCTGCACCATGACCGTAATGCTGGTCACCGGGACATGCTTTTCAAAAAGGCTCATGATAATGGGAGTGGTAATATAATAGGGCAGATTCGCCACGATCTTTACTGGCCTTCCATTGTTGTGCTTCCGGACGATCTCCTCCAGATCCACCTTCAGAATATCCTGATTGATCACTGTCACATTGGGATATTCCTTCAGGGTATCCTCCAGAATAGGAATCAGCATTTTATCGATTTCCACCGATATGACTTCCCCGGCCGCCTCTGCCAGATACTGAGTCAGTGTCCCGATCCCCGGTCCGATTTCCACAACGCAGTCATCCTTAGTAATTTCCGCCGCCGCGATAATCTTATCCAGCACTCTTGCATCGATCAGAAAATTCTGACCAAATTTTTTCTGAAAAGCAAATTCATATTTTTTAATTACTTCTATTGTTTTCTGTGGATTCGATAATTTCTCCATATATCCCCTTACTGTTTTTCTTGAACACCTCTGCGCGTTTGCCCCAGGGTGCCGTTTCTCCTGCCCCTTGTCCCGGCGGTCGTGTCAAGGACGCCCCTGCGCAGAGGAAGCCTCCTGACCGCCTGACTTCACCGGGAAAGCTCAAAGCCGGTACAGATTCTTTGCATTTTCATATACGATATCTTCCACACGCTGTACTGTCAGGCCTTTGATCCTGGCAATCTCTTCCAGGACATAGCTTAGATTTCTGGAATCGTTGCGCTCCCCCCGAAACGGCTCCGGCGCCAGATAAGGACTGTCCGTCTCTGTCACCAGATACTCCAGCGGAATATCCATAACAATCTGCTTCAGCATCCTGGAATTTTTGAAGGTCACCACACCGCCGATGCCGATATAATAGCCCATTCTCACATATTCCCGGGCCATTTCCAGGGAGCCGGAAAAACAGTGGATCACGCCGCCGGTACTGCCTGCATGTTCCCTTTTCATAATATCAAAGGTATCCCGGGCCGCTTCACGGCTGTGAATATTCACCGGAAGGTCCACTTCCTTTGCCAGATGAAGCTGTTCTATGAACCATTTCTGCTGATCCTCTCTGGGCTCAACGTCCCAGTGATAATCCAGCCCGATCTCTCCCACAGCCACGGTCTTTTCCAGCATACACTGGCTGTGCAGAAATTCCAGCACTTCCCCGCTCATGCTGCCCGCCTCATCCGGATGGATTCCTGCTGCCGCGTAGATAAAAGAATAACGGGAGGAAAGCGCCACGCTCTCCTTTACCCCCTTCAGGCTGGCACCTACATTCACGATGCAGCCCACATTATTATCTCTCATTGAAGACAGGACTTCTTCTCTGTCCCCATCAAATGCCTCATCATCATAATGGGCATGCGTATCAAATATCATGATTGTTTTCCTCGATTCACGTCACTAATATTTAAATTTTTTTGTTTCTGCTTTTGCTGTCATCATCACAGAAAGCGGCCAGCTCCTGCTTCAGCAGATTTCTGCGCCGGCAGGCATTTTCTTCTCCGGCGTCATCAGCGCCAGTTCTCCCTGCTCATCCTCTGCGCACAGCAGCATCCCTTCTGAGAGCACACCTGCTAGCTTTGCCGGTTTCAGGTTCACCAGAACCATTACCTTCTTTCCTACCATCTCTTCCGCGCTGTAGTGCCCCTTGATGCCGGATACGATCTGCTTTACCTGGCTGCCGATTCTCACCTGAGAGCACAGAAGCTTTTTGGATTTTTTCACTTCCTCGCAGGCAATGATCTCGCCCACCTGGAACTGAAGCTTTTCAAAATCATCAAAGGTAATTTCCGGCTTCGCCTCAATATCGATCAGGCTGTCACCTTCCGGCTCCTCCGCTTTTTCCTCCGGCGCCTGGGGATGCAGCTCCTCCACCTTCGCCAGCACTTCCCTCAAGTCCAGTCTTGCAAAGAGAATTTCCGGTTTTTCAGTCACTTTGGTACCGGATACGTACTGACCATATTCGCCCATGGCATCCAGCCCACGCTTTTTCCCATTGATCTGAGCCAGGATCTTTTCTGAGGTTTCCGGCATAAAGGCTTCCAGCAGCTCTGCGCCAATGGCAATGCATTCCGTCAGGTTATACAGCACTTCTGCCAGGCGGTCCTGCTTTGCCTCGTCCTTCGCCAGAGCCCATGGCATCGTCTCATCAATATATTTGTTGCAGCGTTTGAACAGTACAAAAATTTCTGTGATCGCATCTGCCACACGCAGCTCATCCATGCTGGCCGCCACCTTCTTTGGTGTCTCCAGTGCAGTCTCCTGCAGTTGTGCGTCCACCTCCCCGATGGCACCGGTCCGTTTTACCACACCGCCGAAATACTTATTGGTCATGGAAATGGTACGGTTCACCAGATTGCCCAGGGTGTTTGCCAGGTCTGAATTCAGACGCTCCACCATCAGCTCCCAGGAAATCACGCCGTCATTTTCAAACGGCATCTCATGCAGCACGAAATAACGCACCGCGTCCACGCCGAAAAAGTCCACCAGTTCATCTGCATACAGCACATTCCCCTTGGATTTGCTCATCTTTCCGTCACCCTGAAGCAGCCACGGATGTCCAAATACCTGCTTTGGCAGCGGCAGATCCAGCGCCATCAGGAAAATCGGCCAGTAAATCGTATGGAAACGGATAATATCCTTTCCGATCAGATGCAGGTCAGCGGGCCAGTCCTTAACGAACTGCTCTGTAGAACTGCCGCCGCAGTCATATCCAATTCCGGTGATGTAGTTGGTCAGCGCATCCAGCCATACATAGGTCACATGCTTCGGATCAAAGGTAACCGGAATTCCCCACTGGAACGTAGTTCTGGATACACACAGATCCTGCAGTCCAGGAAGCAGGAAGTTGTTCATCATTTCATTTTTTCTGGATACCGGCTGGATAAATTCCGGATGGGTGTTGATGTGCTCAATCAGCCGATCCGCATATTTGCTCATTTTGAAGAAATAAGCCTCTTCCCTGGCCGGAGTCACTGGGCGTCCGCAGTCCGGACATTTTCCGTCCACGAGCTGAGACTCGGTAAAAAAGGACTCACAGGGCATACAGTACATTCCTTCATAATATCCCTTGTAGATATCCCCCTGATCGTACAGCTTTTTGAAGATCTTCTGAACCTGTCTTTCATGCTCCTCGTCGGTAGTGCGCATAAATTTATCATAAGAGGTGTTCATCAGATCCCAGATCCGCCGGATCTCTCCTGCTGCCTGATCCACGAACTCCTTCGGTGTCACCCCGGCTTCCTTCGCCTTCAGTTCAATTTTCTGTCCGTGCTCATCCGTACCGGTCTGAAAGAACACATCATAGCCCTGTTCTCTGTGAAAACGGGCAATGCTGTCCGCCAGCACAATCTCATAGGTGTTTCCGATATGGGGTTTGCCGGATGCGTAGGCAATTGCGGTAGTCATATAGTATTTTTTCTTTTCCATCTTTTTCAGTCCTCTTCTTTCTGCTAAAATCATCAGCCCATCCTGAATTTGCCTTCGGCAAATGGTCTGACACAATCCTTGAATCTAACAAAGCCTGCCTTCTAATCTTAACATCAGAAGACAGGCTTTTCGTCCCGTGGTACCACTTCTCTTTATTTTCGCCAGGCCGCAATACTGCTGACTGCCGAAAACCTCATTGAATACAGACCGGTTCTTTCTCTGCACAAAGCCGCAAGGCTTATGCATCGGCCGCAGGTGCGGGCCCTGTTCTGCATCTTTCGCTGTAACAGGCGAATCCTGTCATATCCTTACCTGATCAGGCTCAGATACACCCCTCCGAAGCCATGTTCTATTTCCTTCTCTGTATCCCTCTCATCTGACGGGAATTCTCTGTAACAGGTCCGAAAATATACTCTTTTCATCACCGGGTTGTGAAGCTTTTAATTGTTTCAAGGCTAACACATCCGCCATTTTCTGTCAAGGTGATTCCACCTGTTATTTCGCATGTTCTGTTCGCATGTTCTGTTACCGTTCAGCCTTTTACTTGACTCACAGCTTTCGGGCGGCTGCCCCAGGTATGCTGCAGGTGCATTTGC
This sequence comes from Lachnospiraceae bacterium, assembly GCA_028689585.1. Taxonomy (GTDB): domain Bacteria; phylum Bacillota; class Clostridia; order Lachnospirales; family Lachnospiraceae; genus Merdiplasma. The sequence continues at coordinate 235,334 of JAQVCW010000001.1, forward strand.
AGAAAGGCTAAGCATCTTGGGTTCCACAAGGTGTTCCATGGGAATTGGGAGCCATTTGTTTGAACCGAAGGTGAGTTATGGCTCCCAATTCCTGCTTTTGGAACACCTTGCGGAAGCCTTAGATGCTCTTGGCTTTCGAAACAGCACAGGCAGCATACCTGGGGCAGCAGCCCGAAAAGCGTCCTCATGCCAAGGCTGAGCTGTAACATGTTTTTATATGTTCTGTTCTAAATTCCGGGCTTTCCAAATAAACTACTGATGAGACCTTCCTCTGGAGCTTATCATGAAAACCCCTCTTTTTTCCACTATGCCTGCTTTCTTTCATCGAAAGGCCATGATCGGTCTGAGCTCTCTTCTTCTGGCGGCGCTGATCTGTATGCTTGTGATATTTTCTCCTGCCCCGCTCACGCAGAATGACCGTTTTGATCAATATACAGACCAGATTTTCCGTTCCGAAGTCTGCGGCAATACCATCAGTCTCCACTATACACTGTCCAATCCTTCCTCCTATGGGATAGAGGAATATCCCATCACCCTCGGGAGTCTGGACGCAGCCACTTACACCGCCTCTTCGGCCACTCTGGAAAATTACCTGAATGCGCTGCAGAACTTTAACCGGGAGGAGCTGTCCCCGGAAAATCAACTGACTTTTGATATTCTGACCGAATATCTGAAGACCGAAAAAGAAGGAGCGGATTTTTATCTCTATGATGAGCCGCTGAGTCCTGCCCTGGGCATTCAGGCCCAGCTTCCGGTGCTTCTGGCGGAATATACCTTCCGTACCAGACAGGATATCGAAGATTATCTGGCTCTCCTGACGCGGATCCCGGATTATTTTCAATCCATCATCCATTATGAAAAGGAGAAATCAAAAGCCGGACTTTTTATGAATGACAGTTGTGTCAACGCAGTTTTGGAACAGTGCAGCGCCTTTCTCCAGAGCGGCAGTGAAAACTGTCTGCGCCAGACTTTCAAGGAGGAAATCGATGCCTTTACCAATCTGACCGCCGATGAAAAGATCTCCTTTAAAAAACAAAATGAAGAAATTCTGGAAGCCTATGTACTGCCTGCTTATCAGAATCTGGTGCAGGAGCTGGCAAAGCTGCTGGGCAGCGGCACCAACAAAGGCGGACTGTGCTCTTTTCCGAAGGGCAAAGCCTATTATACTTATCTGGTACATAGCGAGACCGGGGATGCTTCTTCTATCGAAGATATCGAAGCGCGCATCAAAAAGGAAATCATTTCCGTTTATCAGGATATCCAGCAGCTTATGAATTCCAGCACAGGCTCCGCCGCCCTGGAGGATACCTCCGGCCAGCCTCCGGCCGAAATCCTCTCCGGCCTTCAGCAGAAGATCGGTGCTGATTTCCCGGCTGCTCCCCAGGTGTCCTGCGAAGTCAAATATGTTCCGGAAGCGCTGCAAAACTATTTAAGTCCCGCTTTTTATCTGATCCCGCCCATTGATGATTACGCCAACAACGTAATCTATATCAATCCGGCCAGCAATTATAATGCTCTGGAGCTCTACACCACCCTGGCTCACGAAGGCTATCCCGGCCATCTCTACCAGACCACCACCTTCGAAGCCACAAATCCCAGTCCCCTGCGCAGTATTCTGAACTTTGGCGGGTACACGGAGGGCTGGGCCACCTATGTGGAAATGTATTCCTATTCCACCTGGAACCAGAATCCCGGTCTGGCTCAATTATATCAGAAGGACCGTTCCTTTATGCTGGGGCTGGCCTCTCTCCTGGACATCGGCATCCATTACCACGGCTACAGCCGCAGCGAAGTAGCCGGCTTTCTGGGCCGCTTTGGCATCCTGGAGGAAAATTCCAATGCATTGTACGACAACATCCTGGAAGCGCCCGCCAATTATCTGAAATATTATGTGGGATATCTGAACTTTCTGGATCTGCAGACCTGGATGAGACAGCAGCTCGGGGACTCTTTTTCCCTGAAGGAATATCATGCCCGGGTGCTGAATATCGGCCCCTGCAGCTTTTCTGTTCTGAAAGAATATCTGATGAATGGGGCGTATCTGCGCAGCATTGCGTAAGCTTCAGGAATGCCTCTGCGTTCGCTGCGAGGCCATGTTCTGCACGCTTCTGCTTCTGCTGCGCTCTCAGATCTGCTCCGGCAGCTTTTTGGAGCATGCGATGGCGATCGAGCCCGGTCCGATGTGGCAGGATACGCTGAGGGAAAGGGGATTCATCACGATTTCATGATCCGGATAAACCTTTTGAACCTCTTCCTTCCATACCTGTGCTTCTTTGTCATCGCCGGAATACGCCACGTCGATCCACATACAGCTTCCGTCTTCCTTCACCTGAAAACGGTCTCTGAAGTCTTTCGCGATCGCATCCAGCATGGTGTTTTTCGCTGCTTTCAGCGTACGGCATTTTGCGAAAGCATCCAGTTTTTCTCCCTGGATCTGCAGTACCGGTTTCAGGCGGAGCAGGGTGCCAAGCGCTGCGGCGGCCGGTGTGATGCGTCCGCCCTTTTTCAGATATTTTAAGGTATCCAACGTAATATAAATGCTGGAATCATATTTGGTTTTCTCCAGATATTCTCTGATCCCGGCTGCATCCATCCCCCGACCGGCCAGTTCTTTTGCATCCAGAACCGTCCGCCTCTGGGTGATGGAGATTCTCTGGTTGTTCACTACCTGAACCTTCCCGTCATATTCCCGGGACAGTGCCATGGCCGTCTCACAGGAGCTGGATAATCCGCTGGACATGGGAATATAGACAATCTCGTCATTCTCCTGCAACAGCCTGTCCCACAGCTCCATCACATCGCCCACCGCCGGCATGGAGGTGGAAATATCAGCATCATCCATCAGTTTCTGATAGAATTCTGCCTGTGTCAATGTCAAATCTTCAAAATACAGTTCCCCGTCAATATAAAATGGCATCGGGACCACATGTATTCCCAGCTCTCTGCCCTGAGCCTGCGTAATGCCGCTGTTACTGTCTGTCACAATTGCAATTTTGCCCATTCCGTACTCCTTTTATTTCATCCTTCATCTGCTGATGCCCGAATACAGGCGCACACCTTCTCGTACTCAAACTTCAATGCAGGGTATTTTTCCTTTGCCGCTTCCAGATTGCCTGTGCGAAGCGCTTCTACCATCGGTGTCAGGGGCTCCGTGATACAGTGAAAGCTCAGATTGCCCGCGATCCCCTTTAATGTGTGTGCCGCTCTAAATGCATTTTCCACATCATCCGCATCCATAGCCTGTATCAAAGCCTGATAGGACGGATCATCAATAAATTTGATCACAAATTTTTCGTATAAATTCGTATGACCTGCAAATCTTTTCACGCCTTCATCATAATCAATCCCTATTGCCTGCATCTTTTCTCTATTCATAATTTTTTCCTTCTCTCAGCCATTCAATTCATACAAATCCATTGTTTCACATTTTAAACTAAGATATAGAAAGTTTAGCACAACTTGAAAGTTTAGTCCATAGAAAAAACTTCCCGCAAAAATAAGAGCTGCTGCCCGGCCGATTGTCAGCCGGAGCAACAGCTCCTTCTATTTCATTTTATTGAATTTAATTCTCAAGCTTTTCCTTCGCTGCCCAGTACTTCTTTGATCTTATGAGCTACAACAGCTTTTACGTTAGCACGGCCAACGGTCAGGTACTGTCTCGGATCAAAATAATCCGGATGCTGATTCATCACTTCACGGATACCGGCAGTCAGGCCCAGACGAAGATCGGAGTCGATGTTGATCTTGCAAACTGCAGATCTTGCTGCTTCACGAAGCTGATCTTCCGGAACACCGATTGCATCCTGCAGTTTTCCGCCGTTGTCATTGATGATCTTAACATATTCCTGAGGAACAGAAGATGCACCATGAAGAACGATTGGGAATCCCGGGATTCTCTGCTCGATCTCATGAAGAATGTCGAAACGAAGCTGTGGCTTTGTGCCCGGTTTGAATTTGAATGCGCCATGGCTGGTTCCGATAGCGATTGCCAGGGAATCTACACCGGTCTTGCTTACAAATTCTTCTACTTCATCCGGCTGAGTGTAAGAAGAATCTTCTGCTGATACTTTAACGTCATCCTCGATACCAGCCAGTTTACCAAGTTCTGCTTCTACTACTACGCCATGAGCGTGAGCATATTCTACTACTTTCTTGGTTACTTCGATGTTTTCTTTGAAGTCATAGTGAGATCCGTCGATCATAACTGAGGAGAAACCACCATCGATACAGGATTTGCAGATTTCGAAATCAGCGCCGTGATCCAGATGCAGAGCGATCGGGATGTTAGGGTTTTCAATGATAGCTGCTTCAACCAGTTTAGTCAGGTAAGTATGGTTAGCATACTTTCTTGCACCTGCTGATACCTGAAGAATAATTGGGGAATTCAGTTCTCCGGCTGCCTCTGTGATAGCCTGAACGATCTCCATGTTGTTTACATTGAATGCACCGATTGCGTATCCGCCTTCATAAGCTTTTTTGAACATTTCTGTTGTGGTAACTAATGACATAATTGTTTTTCCTTCCTTTCTTTTGGGAACTCATTTGAAAAACCGAAACGGCACTTTGCCGCTTCTATGTACAATATTATAACCGCTTTTTTCCGAATTGGCAACCTGGGAATTCTTGAAGTTTTAAAAAATACCTAAATTTTACATAAATTTCTCAGTAAGCGCCTGAAACAATTGACTTTATCCTTTTCTTTCCTTATAATTATACATCAGGGAACGCAAAGGAGCGAGCTTCGCTCTTTTGCGCTCTTTTTCAAGATACTTCACCCAACAGGAGGAAAAAGAGTATGAAAAACAATGCAAAGAAAACCGTAAGTATTTTACTGGCAGCCACCACGATGGCCGCTATGGCTGTGACTGCTTCTGCAGAGGAAGCCAAGACTCTGACAGTGGCCATGGAATGCAGCTACGCTCCATACAACTGGACACAGTCCGACGATTCCAACGGCGCAGTTGAGATCTCCGGAAGCCCTGATTATGCTTATGGCTATGATGTTATGATGGCAAAGCATATTGCTGAGGAATTGGGATATAATCTGGAAATCATGAAGCTGGACTGGGATTCACTGGTTCCGGCGGTTCAGTCCGGTACGGTTGACTGTGTCATCGCAGGCCAGTCCATCACCGCTCCGCGCCAGGAAATGGTAGATTTCACTTCTCCGTATTACTATGCTACCATCGTGACTCTGGTGAAAGCTGACAGCAACTATGCCAATGCTGCCGGTGTCTCTGATCTGGCAGGCGCATCCTGTACCTCACAGCAGAACACGATCTGGTATGATACCTGTCTGCCTCAGATCCCGGATGCCAACATTCTTCCGGCTCAGGAATCCGCTCCCGCCATGGTCATGGCATTAAAGACAGGCGGATGTGATCTGGTCGTGACTGATATGCCTACCGGAACTGCTGCATGTGCATCTGATGATACGCTGAAGCTGCTGGATTTCACGGGTACCGACGATGCTTTCCAGGTATCTGACGAAGATATCAACATCGGAATTTCCCTGCAGAAGGGCAACACAGAACTTAAGGATGAGATCAACAGTGTACTGGAAAAGATGACAGAAGATGACTTCAAAGCCATGATGGATGAAGCAATTTCCGTACAGCCTCTTTCCCAGGAATAATTTCACCAACGCCTCTGCGTTCTTGGCAGGAGATCAGACTCCTGCCGGAACAAACCTGTTACTTTCTCTCCGCCTGTCAAGGTGAGAGTCTTATCTTCTTTCAAGATAAAAGGAGTTGAATATTTATGCCAGATACGTTTGGCGGCAGAATTGTTTTTCTGCTGCAAAAATCTGGCTGGTCTTTTGTTCGCGGGGCCGGAATTTCTCTGATCCTGGCCCTGATCGGTACGCTGATCGGCTGTATTATCGGCTTTGCCGTCGGCATCGTCCAGACCATCCCCATTGCCAAAAAAGACCATCCAGTAAAAAAAATACTGCTTCATATTTTAAAATTTATTTTAAACGCCTATGTGGAAATTTTCCGCGGAACCCCCATGATGGCTCAGGCCATGCTGATTTTTTACGGTTCTACCGCCTTGTTTAATATCCACATGTCCACTTTCTTCGCCGCTGTTTTTATTGTGTCCATTAATACCGGGGCTTACATGGCGGAAACCGTCCGGGGCGGTATCCTCTCCATCGATACCGGACAGACAGAAGGAGCAAAAGCCATTGGCATGACTCACTTTCAGACCATGCTCAATGTAATCCTTCCCCAGGCCCTGCGAAATATCATGCCTCAGATTGGAAACAACCTGATCATCAATATCAAGGATACCTGTGTTCTTTCCATCATTGGAACGGTGGAGCTGTTCTATGCTGCAAAGGGCACGGCAGGCTCCTATTATACTTATTTTGAATCCTTTACCATTGCCATGGTCATTTACTTTATCATGACCTTTACCTGTTCCCGGATTCTGCGGCATTTTGAAGGAAAGCTGGATGGCCCGGACAATTTTGACCTGGCTACCACCGATACTCTGGCGCACACCAGCGGCATGAGCAAGTATCCGGATAAGAAGGGAGGCAGCGACAATGAGTAATCAGGACACCATTCTTGACATTCATCATCTCAGTAAAGCCTTTGGTACCAATGTGGTGTTAAAGGATATTGATTTTTCCGTGCACCAGGGAGATGTGACCTGTATCATCGGGGCCTCCGGTTCCGGAAAATCCACCCTGCTCCGCTGTCTGAACCTGCTGGAGACACCTACCTCCGGCGAAGTGCTCTACCACGGAGAGGATATTACCGGCAGCAAGGTAAATGCAGCAAGCTACCGTTCCCATGTGGGCATGGTATTTCAGAGTTTTAATTTATTTAACAATATGAACGTGCTGAAAAACTGCATGGTCGGGCAGACCAAGGTACTGAAAAAAAGTGAAGAAGATGCCAGAAAATCTGCCTTATTCTTCCTGGAAAAGGTGGGCATGGCCCCTTATATCAATGCCAAGCCCCGCCAGCTCTCCGGCGGTCAGAAACAGCGTGTGGCAATCGCCCGAGCCCTGGCCATGGAGCCCGAAGTGCTGCTTTTTGATGAACCCACCTCCGCACTGGATCCCCAGATGGTAGGCGAGGTACTGGAAGTTATGCGTACCCTGGCCCATGAGGGCCTGACCATGATCATCGTCACCCATGAAATGGCCTTTGCCCGCGACGTATCCAGCCACGTAGTATTCATGGCCGACGGTGTGATCGCAGAAGAAGGACAGCCCTCTCAGATTTTTGAAACCCCTCAAAATCCTCAGACAAAGGATTTTCTGAGCCGGTTTATGCGGGGATAATAGTTAACATAAGTCTCCGCTGAGACAGAAAGGCATGTTTACAGCCATTTGCAAACGGCCCTGCAAGAGCAGAAATACTCTTGCAGGGCCGTTGTTTTGCATCATAGGATTCGTGTACTTTTATTCGAGAACAGCTTTTGGTATATGGATATGTGCCGGCATTAACGTCTGTTCTTCCTTCTTCTTATCATGACAACCACCAGAATGATAATCACGATCGCTGCTGCGATGAGAACGATCAGCAGTATGGTAATCGGTGTGTTGTCTCCGGTCTTGGTGCTGCTGCCGCTGTTTCCATCATTTGCTGCTGACTGAGCGGCTGCCAGAGCAGAGCCGTCACCAGCCATTCCGCTGGTAGGATCTGCGAGCTGCTGTGCCACTTTACCGCCGCTGATGACATCATTGGTGACTACCACTTCATTTGTCATATTCTTTGCGTTCAGCGTCACGGAGCTCTTATTCAGGCTGATATTATAGCCAAATTCCTCTCCGCCGGTGAGCACTTTTCCGTTCTCGTCCACTTCCGCGAAATAGAACGTAACTTCTTTGGAAGCAACCTTGCTCAGATTCACTTTCAGGGATGCTGACAATTCACTGGCATCGCTGAAGGTCATTGCTTTCTTATACCGCAGCGTCTTCAGAGCCGCATCATCAAAAATACCGATGTAATATACGGAATTGACACGAATTGCGGATCCGTTATAGGTTACCTTCTTTGTCAGAGTCAGGGTTGCCTTGTTTTTCTCCAGATCAATTCCGGTTTCACTCTCCGTCGCTGTCTCAGATTCTGTAGCCTGTGTTATTTTTTTATTTGTAATCGTCAAAGACTGTGTTGCAGTGTCTTTTCTGTTCAGCGTGATCTGAGTGGGATTCATGGTAACTGTATAGCTGTTTCCGCCTGCAATGCTGTTTCCGTTTGCATCTTCTTCTACGAAGTAATAGGTCTGAGAAGCATCGCTTTGCAGAGTCACTTTAATGCCGGATGTGACAGAAGATTTTCCATTCATCTTAAATGCCTGTCTTCCGCAGCTCACATCCTTGCCGCCGGTGGTGCTTTTCCGGTAGACATGTACATAAAATGTCTCATTGCTGACCGCCGCCGCACCTGAAGCATCCTGAGTTACGATGGTTACATTGAAACCACCGGTATAGGTGAAGCCGCCCGGCTTTTCAAAATAATTATTCTGCATTGTGACGTATTCCGGATCTGCCGGTAAGGCACCGTCTGTATTTGATTTGATCACTACCTTCTCTGTTGCAGTGCCGCCATGCTGATACGTCACATAGAACTTGTCCACAGCAGTCTTGCTGTCCTTTTCCAGTCCCACCAGCTTTCCATACTGATCGGTTTCTCCCACATAATAGGTTCCGTTTTCCAGCTTTTCAAACTTTGTACTGCCGGATACTTTCTTTTTCGCTATCGTAATGGCATTTACATCGCTGACACGTTTTGTCTTTGCCGCATCGCTGAACAGTGCCGCATAATAGACTGCTCCGTTTGTTGCATAGATTTCGCTGCTGTCATGGTAATTCTGCTTCTGCACTGTGATTGTGCCGCCGGCCACTGTACTCACTTTTTTATTTTTAAAGATCAGAGTACCGTCTGCCCCCACATGGGCTGCCGTATTCGGATCAGCAGCATCCGCCGCAACCGTTACTTTTTTGTCCTGATCCATTGCCACTACAATTTTCAGTTCGGAGTATCCGTCAAAGGTGTATCCCGTTTTCGTCTTAATCTCCGCTATCACGAAGGGCTTGGTACCTCCGGCGGTCAGATCCTTGATCAATGCTGCATACAGAGTGGAATCCAGGCTCAGGCTCATATGCTGTGCCTGAGATACAAAGGTATAGGGATTGCCGCTGGCATCCTTGAGAACCGCACCTGCTGCATCCTTAATGACAAATTCTGCTCCATCCAGATAAGTAGTCTCTGACTCACTGTCCTGTACTTCCAGAGACAGCATCAGGCCTACATTCTCAGGATCCGCTTTCTGATCTATCATTGTAATGTCTGTTATCGTCTGATTTGCCGCGTTTTTCATCACTGCCTTGCTGTTGTCCGTTTCGATCGCAGCGCTGAAATAGAAATCTGCTGCCATGGCATAACCGGAAGGTGTGGTCAATTCACGGATGACATAAGAGCCCCCCGGGATCAGCCGGGTACTGATGTCTACTGCCGGAGTCGCTGCTGCTGTGGTCCAGCGGTAAATCTCTGCACCTTTCGCAAATGCAGTGCTTCCCTTTGTATAAGCAGCGTCCTGTTCCGCCTGGTTTTTAATCGTCACATCTTCCTTCGGAACGATATCCGCTGCTGCAAACAGCGCAAGAACCGCTCCCTCCACCGGCTCACTATTCTGATCCAATTTAGACACAGGGAATGCATTGACCGTAACGGAGGCTGCTCTCGTCTCCCCTGCCAGTGCTCCTGTCTCAGTCTGCATCGAGATCTCTTCCTCTGTCTCGGTTTCCGTCTCTGTCTCTCCTTCGCTTTCCAGAAGTTCCTCTGTCACCGCTTCCGTGGCTTCTTCGGTCTCCGGAAGAGTCTCAGGGGATGTTTCCGTTTCGCTCAGTGCCTCTGTCTCGCTGGTCAGTTCTGTTTCCGATTCTTCGGTGGCCGATTCTGTTGCTTCCCCGGAACCTGCCTCGGTAGTTCCTTCGGTTGTTTCTTCTGTTGTTTCTTCTGTTGTCTTATCGGAACCCGCTTCGGTATCTTCTTCCGTTGCTTTCTCGCCGTTTGTTTTCTCTGTTATCTTTTCAATGGCTTCTTCCGTTGTTTTATCTGTAGCCGCTTCCGTGGCTTCTTCCGTTGTTTTATCTGTAGCCGCTTCGGTGGCTTCTTCTGTTGTTTTATCTGTCGCCGTTTCGGTGGCTTCTTCTGTTGTTTTATCTGTCGCCTCTTCCGTGGCTTCTTCCGTTGTTTTATCTGTAGCCGCTTCGGTGGCTTTTTCGGTTGTTTTATCTGTAGCCGCTTCGGTGGCTTCTTCGGTGGTTTCTTCCGTTTCCGGTGTCTTTCCTTCTTTACCGGCCACTGCACCGGTCACATTATCTGCCTTTACTGTATCGGCATAAGCAGCACCAAGAAGTCCGCCAAATGCCTCCAAAGTTCCGTCCGGTATCAGATAAGTTCCCAGGCCTTCGCTATCCAGTGATGCATTTCCGGTATATGCAGCAAAAGAAGTTCCATTTTCCGCTACTACATTATATATGACCTTTCCGGCATAGGACGCATACTCTCCTGTCACCGCATTGCCATCGTATACAGCCTCGTATACCGGAAGTGTCAGCGCTGCTCCTGCTTCGCCGGCCGCTATATTTACTACCACATAGGAGTCTGTCACATCGATGCTTCCATCTGTCAGGACAGCCTTCAGCGGTTCTGTATTTACAGTTCCATCCTCATCCGTATAGAGGTTCACAACCGCAACATCAGCCGACCCCTGAGCATTCGCCAGAGTCAATGCATAACCTGACAGGCTGGCTAAGATAGAAGCACTGGCATCTCCGGCCACCTCCGGTGACTCCTCTCCTGCGTAATCATTGGCTGCTACCGCATACTCCACAGCGCCGCCCAATCCGCTGAGCAAATCCGTTCCCGTGAGCACAGCTCCATCATTTTGACGGTTCTGAAGTCCTGCTATGCCGAAAACAGTTTTTCCATCCTCCAGCGAAAATTCAGCATCCCATACTTTGCGCGTATCATCTAATTTCAGTTCAACTGCACTGACCGCTTCTTTTTTCCCGATCGTATAGACGTCTGCCTCTCCCTGGGCATATTCCTGCAGCCCAAGTTCCAGTCCGTCTTTCCATTTAATGGTCACCTTTATCTTGCCGGAAGGATTTACTGCCTGTCCATCTTTCGTAAAGGTAAGCTGATAAAACAATTCATCTGCCAGTTCACGGTGATCCTGTTCTGTCAGTTCCTGCAGTTTCTTTTTTGCATCCTGATATACGTCCCGGGAAGCCTTTTCTGTAATACTGCTGACAGAAAACTCCGTATCGGCCGCCAAAGCATTTTTCGTATCCAGCTTCACTGTGACTTCCATGGTATCATCAGACCAGGTAAATGTATCACTTTTAGCTTCCGTCTCGGTCACTTTCTCCGTGAGCGCTTCGGTAGCCTTTTCTGTGAGTTTCTCTGTTGGCTTTTCGGTCGGTGCTTCGGTCGGTGCCTCAGTGGGCGTTTCCGTCGGTGCTTCGGTGGGCGGTTCCGTCGGTGCTTCCGTAGGCGGTTCTGTCGGTGCCTCAGTGGGTGCTTCCGTCGGTGCCTCAGTAGGAGCTTCCGTCGGTGCCTCAGTAGGAGCTTCCGTCGGCGCCTCAGTAGGTGCTTCCGTCGGTGCTTCCGTTACTGTGAGTGTCTCAGCAGCTTCCTGTGTCTCACCCTCAGCAAAAGCGCTAAATCCGCTCTGACCTGCCAGCATAGATGCTGCCATCAGCAGAGCCATTATTTTTCTGCTTCTTTTTTTCATAATATGATATCCCCCTTATAACGGATTGATGTATCGGTTCACGAAACATTCCGGGAACGCCTCTGTACTTTCGTTCTGTACGTTTCTTCTATTATCGGGACGTATATTGCTCTCCCCTAAAACAGAGCAGACAGTGTCTGCATATGGTCTTAGTATAAACTTTTCTATTTCGGATGTAAACTAAGATTTCCTTAAATATTTTCTTAAAGATTACAGTTCAGCTTTTTACTTGACGCACAGCTTCCGGGCGGCTGCCCGGAAAGCGTCCTCATTTCAAGGCTGAACTGCAACTCTTAAAAATGCTTTGTTGTTTACTTATCCGGGGAGTTATTTTTTTACCTTAATTTTGGTGACAGCACTGTATTTACCGTATACCGTGCCTCCTGAAGAATCTCTGGTATAAGCCCTGGCTCTGACATAGACTGTCTTTCCCTTTGGCAGCGAGGTAATGGACGTCTTCGTTTTGCTCACCGTAATTTTCTTCACCACTTTTTTAAATTTCGAATCCGATGCCACAACAATCTGATACCCCTTTACGCTGCTCATCTTTTTCAGTGAAACCGCAATTTTCCCGGATTGACTGCTGGACACACCCGCGACAGAAGCCTTGTCTACGATAATTTTCTTCCATTTTGCATAAAATGTTTTTTTCTTGGTGTCCTTCGTCGAAATCCCCGAAACTTTTTTCGTCAGCTTAGAATCAGAGTACCAGCCAGCAAATGCGTATCCCTTTCTGGACGGCTTTTTCAATACGACCTTTTTACCCTTTGCATAAGATACCGGGTTATCACTGTTGTTTTTTCCGCCATTTAATTTATATACGACTTTATAAATATTTTTCTGATCAATTTTAAGGTCAAGGATCGCCTGGCCTCCCACAAGCACTGTATTGGTCACTGTCGCGGAAACCGATGTATTTGATTTTAACGTAACTGATTTTCTGCTCAGCTTGATATTATATCCGGATACATTTCCGCTGAGCATCACTCGCTTATTCTGATCCAGTTCCGCCAAATAAAAGGTAGCCTCTCCTGAGGGCATTTTACTTACATCTACTTTCAGTTTCTTTGTAGTGCCGCCCTCCTCCACAACAATCATGGGAATTCTGTAACGAAGTCTCGTCAGCTCCTCATCATCAAACAGACCTATGTAATAAGTGTTCGTCACTTCAACCGGCTTTTTCTTATATATTACCTTAAGCGTCAGATTCAGTTCTGCCTTTGCCGGTTCGGTTTCCGGTTCCGTCTCTTTTTCGGTTTCTTTCTCCGTCTCTGAATCTAATTTCTGCAGCATGGCCATAAGCTTTGCCCCCAGATCCTCCTGCAAACCGGCGGAGGCATACTGTATTTTCTGAGAACTGTCTACGAGGAAAGTGACCGGAAGCGCTATCTCGCCGCCGGTACTCAGTCCGCAGTTTCTCATCAGGTCCAATATCTGTTCCCGGTCAGAAGAACCATCTGCAACGATCACTGATGGATTATTACTTGCAAATGCTGCACGATCCGCTGCTGTACTGTCTTTATCCATCAGCACAATGGTCAGTTTTCCATTGCCGGACGCTCTCATTTCATTTGCTCTGGCTATCATATTTCTGGTGTCAGGACAATTTATATTTCCAAAAAACAGTGCTGTAATCCCTTTGGAAAAACTGGCTGTCGTATAAATCTGCCCTGTAATGCTCCTGATGTTCAGCCCCGTCGTGCTCACATTCTGGCTGCCCGCCGCAGTCATCTCCGCCTGCGCACTCATCCCCAAAAATAATGCCGCCAACAGCATCAGTCCCATCAGCATCCCGGTTTTTTTCCTTATTTTCACTTTTTCACTCATCTGTCTTTTCCTCCAATTTTACCCATAAAGCAGACCATTTCAACTTCCTTATTATAACTTGTCATCTGCCAAAGGCGGATGACCTGCGCGCACCTCAAGTGCGCTTCCTCTTTTTAACTTGTCACCTGCCGAAGGCAGATGACCTGCGCGCACTTCAAGTGCGCTTTCTCTTTTTAACTTGTCACCTGCCGAAGGCAGATGACAGGTGCGCACCTTAAGTGCCCTTCCTCTTTTTAACTTGTCATCTGCCAAAGGCAGATGACCTGCGCGCACCTTAAGCGCCCTTCTTTGATTATAACATGCTGACGCACACAAGCGTAGCATTTCTTTCACTTTTTTCTGCGCTTTTCGTCACAGTTCCGCTTTTTATCTGCTTGAGCCAAAGGTGAATTATGTTTCCAAAGCTCAGCCTTTGATGCCTTTTTCAAAGCCGGCCGCCGACTCTGCATCCTCATTTAAAAATCCAGGAACACCCCGGCGTTCTTGCTGCGAGGCTTGACATGCTCTGCATCTGCATTCCACTTCGGTGGTTACGTCAGCTTCTTCACCCACCGATAGCTGTTTCCATACAAAAATGCCGGAATGCATTTCAGATACTGATCCAGGTTCAGGCAGAGCAGCACCGCCACCGGAGACCAGTTCCACAAAAAGGCTGCCGCCAGGGACAATGGCACTACAATGCACCAGATCGCAACCAGATCCTGTTTCATTACAAATTTCGTATCACCGCCACCGCTGATAATACCGGTATTCATGCACATCTGATAAGATGTCACTACCAGCACCGTTGCTTCTATTATCATGAAAGTATTCGCCAACTGATGTGTTTCCGGTGAAAGAGCATACAGGCCCAGCAAAGGAATACGGACTGCGAACAATATGGCTCCCAGCACCACGCCTATGCTGATAAACAGCACCTGCAGTGTCCTGGTATATTCCTGCACTTTTTTCAGATTACCGCTGCCCACGGTTTTTCCGATCAATACTGCCGCTGCTGAAGCTGCCCCCACCGAGGTAACCTTCAGAAACAGAAAAATCGTCGATGAGATGGAATGGGCTGCGATCGCATTGGAGGACATATGCCCCAAAATCACGGTTTGCAGGGCAGTATTGCAGCCCCATAAAAATCCGCTGAAAACCAAAGGTATGCTAGTTTTTAAATAACGCTGCCGCAGATCACGGTCGATTCGCAGCAGATCCCCCAATTGAAAATGCAGCCGCCTGTCTTTCCCCAGCGCATAGGCACTGACTACCACGCACTCCAAAATACGGGCGGTCAGCGTTCCAATCGCAGCGCCTCTGGCTCCCATTTCCGGAAAGCCAAATTTTCCCGTAATCAGCAGATAATTAATAGAGCAGTTCACAATCAAGGCCATCACCGAGACATACAGTGCAATTTTTACTTTTTCCACACTGCGCAGACCGCCCAGCAGCACTGTTGTAACAGCAAAAAACGGATAAGTAAACCGCACAATAGCCAGATAATCCATTCCCTGAGAGATAATCGCTTCATCCTTTGTAAATAATCCCACCGCCGTATGGGGTGATAAACTCACAAATCCAAACAAAATCAAAATAATAATAGCCGCGCACCAGAATGCGTTGGCGGTCAGCTTTCGAATTGGTTCCGTGTTTCCCTGTCCCCAGTACTGACTGCCCAGCACGATCACTCCATTGCTGACTGCAAAAACTAACTGCTGCAGGATAAACTGAATCTGGTTCACCGCAGCCACTCCGGACAGTGCCGTCTCCGAATATCCGCCCAGCATAATATTATCTGCCAGGTTCACACTCAGCACCACTGCCTGCTGCAGCATCAGTGCTGTCATCAGTACTAAAAATGAATGATAAAATTTTCTGTCTTTGGTAAGCATGTCTAACCTCTCACGTCTATCTACACAAATAAACTTCGTAAGAATTGGATGCAATCTGGCGGACCTTTAATCAACTATAAATACGCCGCCTTCATCTATCATATTTAATATGTGCTGTATGAATAAAAAATATCTTATGATTGTGTACTTCCTTACCTTCCAAGAAAAGATGTCATATAAACAGGCAGATATCTCAAATCCTCTTTTCTATCTATATCCTTTTGCGAAATAATATAGCAATCTTTTATATTCCTGGAATACTTATGTTTAAATTCTGTCAGTGACTCATGTTTTCCAGTTCCAGCAGATTTAACTTCAAGCGCAGATACTTTTGTGCTTTGCGATATCAAAAAGTCTATTTCATAATAATGCGTACTTCCTTTCTTTTCCCATGTATGATAATACAATTCTCTTCCTGATGCCGCTAGTATTTGAGCAACCAGATTTTCATATAGATAGCCTAAATTTGCAGGAAGCTTATCTGATAAAAGCTTTGCATATATTTCATTCTCTGTGACTTTCCTGTCTATGAACATCAACGTAATAAATAATCCTGTATCAGCTATATACAGCTTATAACTGTCAAGATCTCTTGTTAGAGACAAACTTGTTCCTGGATCTGTAGCGTTATAACACGGCAGCACAGTTTTCGAGTCAATTAAGTCATATATGAGCTTATCATCCTTTGTGGTTTTTCTTCTGCCAAGTGCTGCCGCTATACGATATTTTTTTGCATCTTTTGATAATTGTGCAGGTATTGAATGGTACATCGCGGATAAACTGCCAGATAGATCTATCTTTTTAAAATCCTCTTCATACAATCTGATAATCTGACGTTTCACCGTGTCTATCATCGAAAAGTTATCACCATTCACATACGCTTTCACTGCCTGTGGCATTCCACCAACTGCCATGTATAATCTAATATCACGCATAAGCTTCCGATTTACCGACTGGCCAATGCTTTGATTCCTCTCAAATAAATGTTCCAGCAGTGAAAAATTCTGCCCTGTCGCATCACAGAATTCTTCATAGTCCATTGGATATACTTGAATTTTCATTTCTTCTGATGGTATCAAAATATCTTTTACATTTTTTTTGATAGAAATCAGCGATCCTGTCTCAATATAATGATATCTTCCATCCTTTACCAAATGCTTAATTGCCTGTCTCGCTCTGGGAAACAACTGAACTTCATCAAAAATAACAACTGATTCATGTGTAAACAAATTAACTCCAGTTACAGCCTGCAATCGCAAAAAGAACATATCCATATTATGAATGTCATCAAAGCAGTCTTTTATCTCACTGGAAGCCTCTGAAAAATCAATTAATATATATGATTTATATTCATTCACTGCAAATTGCTCTGCAATCGTAGATTTTCCGACTCGTCTTGCCCCTTCCAGAAGTACCGCATATCGATCCGCATATTCTCCTTTCCATTTCAACAATTCCTGGTATGCTTTTCTTTTAAAATACATAGCCTTCCCTCCAGTTCTCCAGCTCTAATACATTTTTCAAATTCATTATATTATGTTTTGTGCATTTCTTCAATATAATTGTCCTTTATATTATGCATTTCTTCAAAACTTTTTATTTGTCACCATTGTCGATTTTCCATTTTTTCATGTCAAATAATTAACTATGCCGTTCCAATCCCTTTCATCTTTTCCAGATACATAAAAAGAACGGCAAAAAACCGCCACTACAAATGTAATGACGGTTCTAAATGATGCTGATTTTTCAAATCCAACACACTTTTACAATTGGTGTAAATTGGATGCGATAGTCCGCAAGCACCCTATTTGCAAGGCCTAATCCTGAACATAAGGCATCAGCGCGATATGACGTGCTCTCTTGATTGCAACAGTCAAAGCTCTCTGATGTTTTGCACAGTTTCCTGTGATTCTTCTCGGGAGGATTTTTCCTCTCTCAGATACGTATCTCTTTAATTTATTTACATCCTTGTAATCAATTTCATTATTTTCTTTTCCACAGAATACGCAAACTTTTTTTCTTCTGCGGCCGCCTCTTCTCTTCATCGGAGAATCGCTTCTATTCTTATCATAAGCCATTATAAATTCCTCCTATTCTCTCATCGTTTCAATCCGTTCCTGACATTGCTGCCAAGGGGACAGTTCTGTTTTTAATTGAACGGCAGTTCTTCATCAATTCCATCCGGAATATTCATAAAACCATCGCCTGCAGATGCCTGGCTGGGTGCCGGAGCTGCTGCTGCCGGGCGGGACATACCCGCGGATGGCATAACGCCATGCTCGGAGGATGCTGCCTTGCTCTCTGCAAATTCCTGATCTTCCACAACTACGTCTGTGGTATATACTTTCTGGCCATCCTTGTTCGTATAACTCCCCGTCTGAATCCGACCTGTTACAACAATTTTCAGGCCCTGGCGAAAATACTTCTCTGCAAATTCTGCACTTCTTCCAAAAGCGACGCAACCGATAAAATCTGCGGTGGCTTCTCCATCACGCTTATTAAATCTGCGGTCTACTGCTAATGTGTATCTGGCAATTGCCATGGAATTATCCCCTGCGGAATAACGAACCTCCGGATCTCTGGTCAAACGTCCCATTAAGATGACTTTATTCATATATAATTCTCCTCTTCTCTATCTATGCATCCTGTCTAACGCACAAATATCTGATTACATCTTCCATGATCCGGATACGTTTTTCAACTTCTGCCGGGCATGCTGAATCAGATTCGAAGTGAATGAAGTAATAAAAACCTTCATGCATTTTCTGGATTTCATAAGCAAGTTTTCTCTTGCCCCAATCATCCACATCTGTCACAGTACCGCCGAAACGGGCAATCTGTTCTTTTACCTTTTCGATCGCTGCTGCTCTTTCTTCATCTTCGAGTTTAGCGTTGACAACAACGGCTAATTCATATTTGTTCATGCTTTTCGCACCTCCTTGTGGTCTCTGGCCCTCTCACTATGGAAAGAGCAAGGAATTAAATAAAATAT
Source organism: Lachnospiraceae bacterium (assembly GCA_028689585.1). Classification (GTDB taxonomy): domain Bacteria; phylum Bacillota; class Clostridia; order Lachnospirales; family Lachnospiraceae; genus Merdiplasma. The sequence continues at coordinate 253,790 of JAQVCW010000001.1, forward strand.
ATCACGAAATATTACTTTAACATACCTGGTTTTGGATTGCAAGCGGTTTTCCAAGATTTTTTACAGATTTGTTACAATTCAGCCTTTTACTTGACGCACAGCTTCCGGGAGGCTGCCCCAGGTATGCTGCAGGTGCATTTGCAGAAAGCCTAAGCATCTTGGGTTCCACAAGATGTTCCATAGGAATTGGGAGTCATTTGTTTGAACCGAAGGTGAGTTATGGCTCCCAATTCCTATGGAACACCTTGCGGAAGCCTTAGATGCTCTTGGCTTTCGAAACAGCACCAGCAGCATACCTGGGGCAGCCACCCGGAAAGCGTCCTCATTCCAAGGCTGAACTGTAACCAGATTTGTTACAATACAGCTTTGAAGTGAGGGTGCTGCTCGAGATACGGCCCATATTTTTTTCTGTGGTTCTCTCTCCTTCGCCATTGACATCCCGATATGTTTTACTTATTTCCCGTTTCTGTATGACGGCTGCTTCCATTCTCCGGTTTGCGCAGCCCTCTGGTATTCTTTTCCACCAATTTACGCGCTACCATGATCTGGTGCCCACATCCCAGGCATTTCAGCCGGAAGTCCGCTCCTACCCGCAGGATTTCCCATTCGCTGCTGCCGCAGGGATGCTGTTTTTTTAGTTTTACGATATCACCGACTTCATATAGAAGCCGCTCCTGTCCATTTGCCATCAGATACACCTGCCTTTTAAATCTATTTTCATCATTATAAGTTAACTGCCGGAAAAAAGTCAATGTTTTATGGGGACGGTTCTTTCGTCCCGCCTGAGACACATTACATGAGGACGCTTCGTCCCGCCTGAGGCACATTTCATGAGGGCGCTTCGTCCCACCTGAAGCAGAACGGTGTTTTATGAGAGCGCTTCTTCCCACCTGAGATGGGGACGGTTCTTCCCGCCCGAGACGCGTTCTATGAACCCTTCGCCCCGCCCGAGACACGTTTTAAGAGAGCACTTCGTCCCGCCTGAAACAGAACGGCAAAAGTGGCGGGAAAGAACGGTCTCCGATTTAACATATCCTCATCTTGTTCCTTCATATAATAATATAACAAACGCTCCCGGAGTTGCTCTTATGAAACCGAAAGTTTCAAATAATCTGATTATTGCCATGCTTTTGCCACTGGCCGTCGGGATTCTTTCCTCCCTTTTTTCGGACAGCGCAGTGCAGGCGTATGCCATGATGGAAAAACCTGCTGCCAGTCCCCCGGCTTATCTCTTTCCCATTGTCTGGACCGTGCTGTATCTTCTTATGGGAATTTCCTCTTATCTCATCTATCGTTCAGACAGCCCCTATCGCAATACAGCCCTTACTGTTTACGCAATACAACTGCTTTTTAATTTTTTCTGGAGTATTATCTTTTTTTCATTTTCTGCCTATTTATTTGCTTTTGTATGGCTCATTATCATGATCCTTCTGATTATACTGATGATTTTCTTTTTTTATAAAATTGATCCGGCAGCCGCTTTTCTGCAGATTCCGTATCTCCTCTGGTGCCTGTTCGCAGCGTATTTAAATCTGTCGGTCTATCTTCTGAATTAATTCGCAAAAATCCCCCTCGAAGAACCGGGATAGAATATTCTATCCGCTGTACTTCAAGGGGGTATTGCAGAGTGGCTCAGATGTATTGTGTACGCAAAACTGACGAACCGCCTGCGCTCCTTCGGTCGTTGCTAAACGAGTGCCACTGTCCCTCAGCAGCGCAGCAAGGACGCAGAGGTGTTCTTAAAACTGGTCTTTATTCTATAGCTGGCCCGGCTTGCCTCCGCTTCTGCTCCTGCCTCTGGCCCGGCTGCCGCAGCTTCTGTACCTGTCCCTGTCCCTGGCTCGGCTGCCGCAGCTTCTGTACCTGCCTCTGGCCCGGCTGCCTCCGCTTCTGCTCCTGCCTCTGACTCTTCTGCCCCCGCCTCTGACTCTTCTGCCCCCGCCTCTGCTCCTGCCTCTGGCCCGGCTGCCTCCGCCTCTGCTCCTTCCTCTTACTCTGCTTGCCTCCGCCTCTGCTCCTGCCTCTTACTCTGCTTGTCTCTGCTTCTGCTCCTGTCTCTTACTCTGCTGACTCCGCTTCTGCTCCTGTCTCTGCCTCTGACTCTGCTGCCGCAGCCGCAGCTTCTGCCGCCGCTGCTTCTTCTCTGGCAATCGCTTCATCTGTCTTTACTACAATAATTGCACGCTGATATCTTGTAATTGATTTTTCAGCACTGTCTGTGACTTCTGCGATGACATGGATCGTATCATATGCTTTTGCATCTTCCGGAACCACAAAGGTAATCTGATTTTCTGCCTCTCCTGCGGTAAGTTCCACTGCTCCGCCATAGGTATCAGCACCTGTATACTGCCAGAAGGATACTGCCACATCATCTCCGTCCGGATCGGATGCCTTTGCTGTCAGTGTCACGGTTTCTCCCGGTTTTGCAATGATATCCACGCCTTCTTCCAGTGTAATCTCCGGCTCATGGTTTGCCTCTTCGTAAGAATTGGTGCACCATTCCATTCTTGCTGCAAAATCATTCTGAAATGCGCCAATCCAGCGATACAGCGGTTTGAAATAATCGCCGTCATCATCGGTAGCCACATAGAAGCCGTTCAGTTTCGCACCGGACCACATGCTTCCTTCGGTATAATATCCGCCTTTTCCCTGATGACTGCCGGAATTGATCACCTGCTCGTAACGGCCGCCCCAGCCACCATAGGAAGGATCTTCGAATGATCTCAGTCCCACATCCATCCCATAGAAATAGCATGGGGTATCTCCTTCTGAAAGGAATGCACCTTCTGACCGTTCCAGGTTTGCGATATACAGATCAGCCAGAACTCCTTTGCCTTCCAGATTTTCCTGAATCCAGTCCGCGGAATAATACTGTTCCTCGATTCCTGCAGGATTCTTTGTGATACGATCCCACGGATATGCCATTGAGACATACTGTGTATAGGTCAGCAGAACCGGAAGATTCGGCCAGTTAATCAACAGATAATTGCTGATGGTGTCATCCTGATCCAGGTCATTGACGATCACTGCCTTATTACATATTTTCTGGTAAATCACTTCCCATTCTTCGGTATCTTTATACTCATCCTCAATCGAACGCAGTGCTGCAGCAATGGTGTTGGTTCCGCCCCATGCCTGCAGCAGAAGGCGGTCTTCTCTTTCATCCAGGAGGCAGTCCCTGATAAACAGAGATCCTTCCGTATCTGTGTCCATTTCTCCCGGAAGTGTCACATTTCCTTCAAAATTGTGTTCTGTCAGAAATTCCGGGGTTGGATAACCCTCTGCATGCTGACAGAGATTTTCGTATACCTGGGCATAGCCGTCAATATACACCTGATTAGAATCTTTGCCTTTAAATTTGCCTTCTCCCTGATCCGTAAAATGGAAATTAGAAGAGGTGGATACAATTCCCTCCAGCTCAAATTCGTTTGCGTACAGGAAATAACGTATCAGTGAACACTGATCGTCCTCCTCACCATCTGTAGTGATGATAGTGCGTACCTTCTCCTGTGCAGTTTCCTCCACTGCCTCCGCAGAAGTCTCTTCTGCCGCCCCTGTGGAAGCTTCCTCCGCCGCTGCTTCTGTAGCCACTTCTTCTGCCATGACCGGTGCGCTCAGTCCAAGACTGCAGATCATAGATGCGGCCAATGCCATACTGCATATTTTTGTTGTGTTCTTTCTCACGTTCATTCCTCCTTGTGATTGTCCTCTTGTTACTGTTATTGTAACGATTCCGGAATGACGTTTTGTTTCTTTTATGGTGCCAATTTGTTAGCTGTGCATCACATGGCTCTCAGAAAATCCGGCTTTGGAAAGCCTCCTCAACTGCGCCTGTCAAATTCCTCCTGCATCGCAGCCGTGATATCGTCTATTGACAGCTTTCCCTTCATCAGATACTCATTTATTTTCTTCTGAACAATCGTCTCCACTTCATTCTTCCAGTCATAATTGCAGGGATGAACCACGCGTACCTCATTCAGAGCCTGTTCCAGTTCCGGGTAAAATTTTGTCAGGTTCTCCGTCTTCCCAAATCCCATTTCACCAATAAACCGATCCAACACTTTACTGGACTCTTCCGGATATTCTGTTTTTGCATACATTGCCATACCGCCGACCTGTCCCATCATGTAGTATGGCGAAGTTCCTTCCGTATTCCCTGGGATAACAAAATATCCGTATTCTTCTTCGTCCTCCTCCGGCACCGTTTCACTTCTTAATGTCACCTGCATCATGGCACAGTTTCCGGCAGAAAACTGATCCATCATCTCCACCATGCTCATGGTAACCGGCGTTTCCTGCACATAGCCTTTTTCATATACTTCAAAATACTGTTCCAACACTTTATCCCAGGTACCCTCATCCGTGAATTTCACCGCTCCGGAAAGCAGTTGGTTCCCATAGTCCGGATTATCCCGGTAAAGCTGATTGGCCGCGATCTGATAAAGCGCCGTATGGGTGAATAAAAGAAACGGAGTATGCCCGGCCTCCTGCAGTGTCTGGCAGCAATCCAGAAATTCATCCCAGTTCTTTGGAACGTCCAGTCTGCATTCTTCAAACATTTTCTTATGATAACGCACCCCGAAAAGCTGTTCTCCGACGGACACGCTATAGATCTTCCCCTCATGCTGCAGCAGACTCCCGGGCATTTCCTTCTGCAGCCCTTTCACAGTTTCCAGATCGGACAGATCCGCCAGATAGCCTGCTTCTGCCAGCTCATTGATCCCGTTGAAGCCCGCATATTCCGCCTGTACAAAAAACAGATCCGGTCCTTTCCCCGTCGCCAGCAGCGTCTTCAGCGTAGCATAATACTGTTCCTCCGCCGAACAGGTGGGAATCACCGTAATCTCAGGAACCTCCCCCATCACTTTTTCCAGAATTTCTATCCCGATATAAGTGTCATACCCATAGCTGGGCGTATAATAAGACAGCTTTGCCGCTTCCGCCAAAGCCCCGCTCCCCGCCGCCAGGGACAGGACACAGGCTAATGCGGCACACAGCCGATACGCATACTTCCGATTATTTTTCATGGGCTCTCCTGACCTGTCATTCCAATTCCTTTTCATTCGCCCGGCTCCCTTCTGTTTTTTTACACTGCTGTCAAATATGATTTCTTCGCATAAAGCTCCCACATAGTCTGTCTGTTATTCCCAATCCGTTCCGATCCGTATCCCAGTATCACCTTTTACCGAAACTCACTATCTATTCCTCCGTTTCATCAGGAGCTTCTGCAGCCGTTTCCGAGTATTCTTCAACCTTTATCAAAGGATAATCCTTGTATATCAAATGTTCATTCCATTCCTTTATTGATAACACTTCAACAGATTCTATCAACTTTTTATTTTTTTTCTGCATTTGAAATGGCAATCTTTCCTTCAATTTATTTCTTACCATTCTTCGTGATGTCGCATCTCCATTTGGATATTGCAGAACATATACGTATTTTTTCGGTTTTCCTTTATTCTGAATCATCAGATAATGCAGCGAATCATAAAATTTTCTGCTGACATTTTCTATTTTACCACCACTCAAAGGATTAAAAGCTGATGGATTTACAGCATTGGGGGCAGAGGCATTCTTGTATTCCATCAAGTATATATTCCTATCATCTTCAAATATAAAGTCCACATCTGCAATAACATTTTTTATACATCGATACTTATCATGTAAATTTCCCTCTGCCCACAATGCCTTACGACAATCCAGACAATATACTCCATTTTCCTCAGTAAATACTTTTGTCTCCAATTTAATCCCCCATATCATAAATTTCATCTAATAGCGTATTAAATGAGCTTGCAATAGCATTATACTTCAAATCGCCAAATATCTCTTTTTTCTCATAGCATATCCCTTTTTTTTCTTTTTCTCGTGGATCAAAAGAGAAAAACATGATTTTATCTTCTTTCTCTCTTTTTACTTCAAAATATTTTGCCATAATATAATCATGCGTTGCCACAAAAACCTGAACACCGTTCCTTTGCAGCATCAACAATAATTCAACAATAATTGGAATATGAACCGGATTCAAATTTGCCTCTGGCTCATCCCAAAAAAGCACTGCCCCTTTTTCAAGAGCCCCATTTTTTATCAACTGCCATATCAAAGCTACTTTTCTGATTCCCTCTGCCACCAAGTTAAACTCTTGTTTGGAATTGCCAACCTTTAAATAAAATTCATCAGCCTTTGCCTCATACACCGTTTTTCCTTCCGTAATGCATTCCATCATTTTCAATTTATTTTCCTTATCAAATGTATTTCTCCCAGCAGATATATCGATCTTTGAAGAATTGATAATATCAAGATACGTATCATCAAACTTCACATTATTCATCTGGACTGCTGCATTTAAATTATAGCTATTTGACAATATTTCCTTTGCCGGTATAAAGATGCCGCTCAAATCACTTAATTCGCTTTCCCAGCCATCCTTTCCATGTATTTCCGCATCCCATTTTTTTGTTTTTATACTAAACTGGGTTTCCAAACTTTTTCTTTTTTGATTCGATACGCCCACAATCTTTATTTTTGCAGTATTATTTCCAGGTTTACGCCTGACCAAACGTGCAATTTTATAATCATCCGGAAGCATAACTCTAACCAGTTTCTGTCCGAAATCAACATTTTGCTTTGTAGCCTGACAGGCAGAATACAAAACTTTCATCAAATGCGTTTTACCGGTTCCATTCTCGCCAATTAAAATATTAATTCCTTGTGTAAATTCCAATTCTGTTTTTTCAAAAACAGTGAAATTTTCTATGCTTATTTTTTCAATCGCCATATTACACCTCTCAGCTTCCCTGCTACGCAGATTTTTTTCTCCAATAAATTCTTGCTCTTTTTCCTGCACAAAGAAAATTGGTATTGATTGTCCAATTTCGAATTTCACACCCTGGTATTTACCAATTCAAGAAAATCAATATTCCCCAAACTCTGTATTAACATTTTATCCCGATGCTGCTGCATCCAGTATTTTCATTATACTTGTTTAAGTGTAAACCTTCAATAATGTTTTTGGGGACGATTCTTTCGTCTCACCCGAGACAGAACAGCAAAAGTGGAGGGAAAGAGCCTCCTCTGGTGCCTGTTCGCAGCGTATTTAAATCTGTCGGTCTATCTTCTGAATTAATTCGCAAAAATCCCCCTCGAAGAACCGGGATAGAATATTCTATCCGCTGTACTTCAAGGGGGTATTGCAGAGCGGCCCAGATGTATTATGTACGCAAAAGCCTGCGCTCCGCCATGATCACCCTGTCCGCAGCACTGCTTTTGGTCTCTGAGACGGGAACAAAATAATTTTTCACCCAGAAATGTTCCGCCTGAGGATTGCCTTTCACCCAGCACAAGCGCACCGCCGAATAAGAAAGAGTTGTCAAATAATCACACAGACAAGAGATAATTTCCGTCCCCAGCCCTTTGTTCTGTACCGAGACATCTGTCATAAAAAAACCTATAAATGCAATCTTTGGCTCTGGATAGTCATCTATAAAATCCATGACTGCAGTTAATTTCTTTTCTTCATAAAATCCAATGTAATATTTGTCCTTCGCTGTCTTTCTGGGCGGCAGAGCTTTCATATCCGCCAATACACTCTGCACCGTCACAAATGGAGGACAGTATTTATAGTATATCGTATTATTTTTACACAGTTCAAAAACTGCGCCTGCATCTGCCTCTGTCAGCAAACGAACCTTGTACCTGTCTGAAAATGCATCTATGTTCATACACCCAGCTCCCCTCTGTTTTTATCTTCTGATAAGATGATAGCAGATTGCACCATATTTTCCAATCCTGTTTTTATTATTCATCCGGAAAACGCCTGACCTGCAAACGCATGGCCAGCCGGCTGGTGCAGTTTAACGAAAGTTTCCAAAGTTCCTGATGCTTCGCTGCTGTCACGCTTTAAACATGATTTTGAACCCTACATGCACATTTGTCATGTAGGGTCAGGCAACAGACTCATATCCTGATTTTGCAGACGATGCCACCGCTTCTCATTGTACCTGTTTATATAATTCTTCCAGTGTAATTAGTTTTGTATCTTTCCCCCTGTTCTCAATAACCCAATCGGTATATCCAGCCAGTGAAAAAAGAAGTATGGTCTTTACCCTGTATTTTCCTGAAATCAGAGCTGCTCTTCTCTGAATCGTATCATATATCCCTTTATCAATTTTTTCATTCTTAAATTTGCATTCTCCGATCACGGCAGTCTTATCTATCTCAGAAATACCAACGACATCAATGTCTGTGGACTGGTTTCTTTTTTTTCCATTATCATCCGTCACTGTTTCTGCTCCCCACCAGGTACCCACATTTGTTATAAAAGAATCAAACTCACTACGTACACCTCGTTCCAATGTATAGTATCTGCACATTTCTTCAAAAACACTTCCCATAAAGGAATGCAGTAATGGTCTCACAACCCTTTCATAATAGATTTCGCCTTCTCCTAATTCAATGACACTGTATGCTTTTGGAATAAATTCATACCAGAATTTGAACATACTGTCTTTTAATACATATTGTGTTTTCTTCTTATTTTTCTCTTCCGTTATGCACTTTTTCTTCTCAACAAGCCCAACACCAATCAATCTGTCCAGCGAATATAATACGGTTGTATTATTCTCTTTCATCTTACCTGCAATGGTGTTTATGGTATTTTCTCCATTGGCAATCTGCTCAATAATGTTATTGACCGGCGTAATATCCGTAAATTCCTGTATCAGCAAATTTCTTGTTTCATCAAATAAATAACCGTCTTTTTGAAAGAATAAACTTTTAATATTTTCGTCCAAACTAAGAGCCGGATCTATCATGGATAAATACTTTGCCACGCCACCTGTTATGCCATAGCAAATGGCCTTATCTTCATAGGAATAATCAGGAACAAAAAGTGCAGAATCCCTGTAGTTAAAGGCTTCTAATCTGATTTGATTATCCCTTCTTCCAAACAATGGGCTTTTTTCACTTAATACCTTTTTTTCCATGAAGCTTAATGCAGATCCGCATAAAATAAGCATCAGGTTCTTATCTAACCATTTTGTATCAATATATTTCTGCAGCACAGAAAGAAAAGCTTCGTCTTTTTCTGCCCAATACGGCAATTCATCAATTGCTATAATTAACTTTTCATCTGTTAATTTTCTGGTTATATAATCAAAGAGCATCTCTAATGATGAAAATGCCACATCCTCTAATTCTGGATCTAATGCTGCTATTACCTGTCTTGTAAATAGTGCAAAATTTCTTTCGCTGCCAACTTTTGTTGCTGTATAGAAGATTGCTTTCTTTCCTTGCAGAAATTGCGTTATTAACGTTGATTTACCAATACGTCTCCTGCCATATATGACCGACATTCCAAACTTTTTCTTATTGTATAAATTTTCTAACGAAGCTATCTCTTTTTCTCGTCCAATGAACATAGTATGTCTCCATTTAATTCAAATTGTTTTTATTCAGTTCGTTTTGATTAAAACCATTTTGAATTAAATATATCACCTTTCATTAAACTTTACAAGTTTCTTTTGGCTCTCTTATTCTCCTAATTGCCAGATGCAAAACGCAGCTCCTCCGTTTTATTCTTTTGAGGAGCTGCTGTATGATATGTGATGTATTACTGCAGTTCTATTCTTTTTCTTCGGTGGTCTCTACCACTTCTACCGTTCCCTGGCGTTTCTTTTTCCAGAAATACCGGCCAAATACTGCTGCTGCCAGCAGAAGTACCACTGCCACCGCCACGATATCTGCCATATAGAACAGTTTCTGCATTTTGTTGATTCCACCTGTGGTAACTTCTGTTCCGTCTACGTAGTAGCCGCTGTTTCCCACGGTATACAGTATGTTCTTGCAGGCCTGGCGCATTGCCAGTACCGCTGTTGCGCTCTGGTCTTCCAGCTTGTTGGATTCTGCCTTGCTATAGCCTAGCATCAGGTCATTGCCGTTTCGGATACTGTTATCCGTACTCATATAACCATAAGAGCCATTGTAGTCTGTGATGACCACACCGACAAAGCCCCATTCCTCACGCAGTACATTGTTTAACAGATTTGAATTGTTGCAGCAGGCCACCGTTCCGATCCAGTTATAGGCGGACATCACTGCCTGTGCAGTTCCTTCAAAATTCTTGACAGCGATTTCAAATGGTTTCAAATAGGTTTCACGGATCGTCTGCTCTGTTGCGTAAGTCATCAGGAAGGAGCAGCGGTTCGTTTCCTGATCATTGACCGCAAAATGCTTGATATAAGCATACACGCCCTGAGTTGCCGCACCATTTACTTCTGCAGATGCCAGATAACCTGCCAGCACACCATCTTCTGAGTAATATTCAAAGTTTCTTCCGCCAAAGGCGCTGCGGTGGGTATTCATCGCCGGTCCATACCAGCCGTAGTTGTTTGCTTCCGCATATTCCTGTCCCATGGATGCACCGATCAGATAAAGCAGATCCTGATTCCAGGTCTGTGCCATCAATATCTCAGACGGATAGGCAGTACCGTAAACACCGGTTACAAAATTGCTGACACCGGCTGGTCCATCGCAGTCAGAGGTCGCAATCTTTCCTACGGAAGTAATCTCCGCAGTCTGCCATCCGCCAACATTGATCAGAGTCACCATATCATCAAAGCTCATCTGATCCAGCAGCTTGTCCCAATCCGGATCATCATACGTTTTCCCGGTCAGATCGGACAGCTGCAATCCCTTATCCGCATCCATGGCCGGCATTTCATCTGACTCATTGTCATACTGGGTTCCGTCATAATGGGCCGTTGAATTTGCTTCTACCACCCCGCGGGTTTCATCATCCATCACATAGGCTTCTTCCAAAGGAGCTGCTGTGGCTTCTGCATAATTGGCAAATCCATCTGCACGTGACAGATAGGTCGCTGTTCCTGTGGAATAATCCGCAAACTGGTTGGTAGCCACGGCCTCATCGGTGGAACGTCCCTCTTTGCTGTAGTCCTTATCTGCATCTAATGTGAAGCTCTCTTCCGCAAGAACCGTATGGGAATCCGAGCGAAGGGAAATCTTATATTCGCCTGCTTCCAGAATATAGCCGCCATTCTCCGTTTTGATGCATTGGCTGTCATAGGATACCATATCTTCCAGAGCAATTGTGAACGTAAGCGTCTCACTCTTTCCTGGCTCAAGCAGTTCTGTTTTGCCATACTGCACCAGATTCACGGATGCCTTTTCGATTCCTCCATTGTTGTATGGAGGTGTGTAATAGATTTCTACTACATCCTTGCCTGCCACATCACCTGTGTTTGTGACCTTGACATTAAAGGATACCATTTCATCTCCCGCAGAGAAATCAGTGATTTCCTGTGTGAATTCGGTATAGCTCAGTCCATATCCAAACGGATACTGCACATAATCTTCGTAAGTGATCAGGCCCTCTTCCTGCGCCGTCTCATAGAATTTGTATCCAACATAGATGCTTTCCACATAATTGACAAAAGCTATATTTCCCTGATACGCGCCATCTGCTTTTGCAATTTCTTTTTTCAGATCATCCACATTTGTGTAGGAGAAGTTTCCTGCATTTTGATAAGTCGGTGTGGTGGTCAGATCTTTTACAAAGGTATCCGCTGTTTTTCCGGATGGGTTCACCGTACCATTGATGATCTCGCCCAGTGCAGACATACCGGTCTCACCGGTGCCCGGTGCCAGAATGACAGCACCGATGGAATCGTATTCATCCACCCAGCCCAGTTCCATGGTATTGCTTGCGTTTATGACTACGATGACATGTTCAAATTTAGAACATACCAGATCAATCATCGCTTCCTCTGTATTCGAAAGCTGCAGGTAATGCTCTCCCTCATCGAAATCATCATAATCGCCATTATTCGTATAGGTTCCGTTCGTATACTGATAGTTCAGGTTCTCCTTGCCTTTTGCGTTGATGCTGACTTCTTTTGCCAGGCTCCATTCTCCGTCTATGACTGCCTTCATATCCGTAGGCAGGTCGGCACCCTCGCCGCCGCTTCGTCCGATTGCAATCACTGCTGTATCGGAAAACTCCTCCGCATTTGCCATCAATTCATCCGTATAGTACTCCGCCGTCGGTTCCGGAAGTGTCCAGTCCTGTGCGCTCATGGAGATGCCCGGACGCTCTGCACAGTAGTCCGTATACATTTTGCTCAGTTCTTCATTGGTCGCATATCCTGCATCCTGAAGAGACTGCAGAATGCCGACTGCCGAAGAACCATCAGAAGCCCCCGAACCGACTCCTCCAAAGAGTGGATTGCTGGAATCCCATCCAAATACATTCAAGTTCTGTGTGTCAGAAGAAAGCGGCAGCAATCCGTCATTTTTCACCAGAACCAGTCCTTCTTCTCCAATCTGCTTGATGGTATCCTTACTCTGCTGCTCTGTGTCCTCATTCAGATCAATGCTGACCGCATTCAAGGCTCCTGAAATATTGTTATACAGTGGGCCAAAGCAGACCAGGTTCACGACAAGAACCATTGCAAGTACAAACGCCAGTACGCCAGTCCAGCGAACCAGATGTCGTTTCCCTTTCTTCACTACAAAATGAGCGCCTATCATGACCACGATCAATGCCAGAACCAGTGCCAGCACAATATATACATACTTGCTGCACATGGTCAGATACGAGGTCAAATCGGCAGTGCTGACACCCATAGGAATAAAAACAGGCGTCAAAAGATCTACCAGAAACTGAATCATTGTTCTTCCCTCCATTAATTATATTTTATTTCTCTCATACCATTAAAACATGGCGGATACTATCCGACAATACTTCTATGACCATCGTCATTTCGCAGTGAAAAACAGCTTTTTCAAAAGGATAAGCTGCAAGTCAACGCAAAAATGCCGTTCATCAAAGGATGAACGGCACTACACCGAATTTTGTTTCAACTGTCCAGCAGTGACAGATACTTACTTTTTACCTCTTTTACTTTACTTCTGCCGATTGGCAGGTTTTCTCCGCCTTTTAAAATCACCTGGTTGGTCTGTATCCGCTGAATATACAGATAATTCACAAGATACCCCTTGTGGATACGGATAAATCCCAGCGGCTCTGTCTGCTCCTCAAGCCGGTCCATCGTCATTTTGATTTCCACAGGCTGAGCCTGATCATTCAGATATACCAACTGGTAATTTCCACTTCCTTCGATATAGCGGATCTGCTTCCGTTTCAAGACCTGTACCGCAGTCCGTGTCGTGAATTTAAGATGTTCCGATTTCTGATTTTTCACATACTTACGAATGTACAGCCTCGCCACATCTGTAATATCATTCAGGAAATTACTTTTTCTTACAAATCCAAGGGGGTACACTGCAAAGGCTTCAAATACACGTTCTTCGCACTCCGATACATATACGATCTCCACCGTTTCATTTCGATTTCGAATTCGTTTACCAAGCTCGATACCATTCAGATCAGGCATATCGATATCCAGCATTATGATCTGAAACGTCATTTCCTCCATGGCGCACATCAATTCCCTGCCAGACAGATACCGCTCAATTTTCACCTGCAGCCCCTGTGCCGCGAAGGCCGACTGTGCCGCTCCCGCTATGACAGGAAGTGCACCTGCATCATCATCACATAACGCTACTCTGATCATCTTCTCCCCTCATTTCCATCAATACTTTTGCTACAAAGCTGCCGTTCTCAATCTTATATTCTGCACAGCCATTGTATTTTTCGGCAATTCTCGATACAATCTGTGTTCCGAACCCATGATAAGTTTTATCTTCTTTTGTGCTTCGCACTCCACTTCTCCAGTGATTCAGTTTTTTCATATGTGTTGTATTCTTGCAGAAAATATACAGGAAATTGGACTGCGGATACATCTCAAGCTGAATTTCCAGATGCTGCTCCCCATTTCTTTTTGCCTGTGCACACCCTTCCACCGCGTTGTCCAGCAGATTCGTCAGCAAACTGCATAATTCATCATCCTGAAACGGAAGCACCGGAGGTACCACAAGCAGATGCTCCAGCTTGATTTCCGGCCCAACCTTGGCAAATTCCATATTCAAAATGACATTTACACTCTTATTTCCGCATTTTACATAAGGCTCCGGATTGGGCATCGACTCACCGCTGTTGGCAAAGTAATGCTTTAATTCTTCATATCGTCCTTCTTCCAGTAAAATCTGCATATAGTGGCGCTGGTTCTTCAAATCATGGCGAATGCTGCGTATTTCTTCAATCTGCTGCTCTGCCATATGGAATCGCTCCTGCTCATTCAAAAGCTGCTGCTGCCTTTGTCTGAGGATTTCTGCGGCCTCCTGCTCTTTACAGATAGAATACAACGCACTGATGGAGAAAAGAAGCAGCACAAACATACAAAAATAAGAAACCAGATAGCATTTACTCAGTTCCGCTCCTCCGTTGATCCACAGTGCAGTTTCCGATATGCTGAGCAGAAGAAGGCAGACATCACAAGCTATAATCAACACCAGACCACGGAAGGAAAACCCATCAAATTCATCAAAATTAAATTTGACCAGATAGCAGGCAAGAGCAATCAGCAGCAGATTGATCAGACAGCGGGAAGCCATTTCCGCCACTCCTGTTGACAGATAAGCACCAACCAGGTAACTGACCTGGCCTGATACAGAGGCCAGCGCCTGCATACCTGCATACATGGAACACCACATGATAATCTTTGTCGTCATCCGATAGGCCGTGCACTTATGCAGATAAACTGCCAGTACGGCTGCCTGAAATAAAATCCATCCAAAAATAAAGGTCCCGGCCATCCATGTAATCATAAAAATACTGCAGAGTAAAAATACAGCAAGAAGACAAAATCCTTCTGCAATCAGTTTTGCAGGTCGTTTTCTTTCTCCATCTGCCGTCCTGCTCTTCCAGCCCAGTATCATATACGCAATCACTGCGGTCATCTGCTGTACCACCCATGGAAATGTCTCAAGCGGTGCTGAAAGAAATATTACATCCCCAAAATTCATCTTCTCCTCCATCCTGTCCAACATGCTTCTGCGTTTTTATCTGGTGCACGAACCAGCAAAAGCATTCCTGTTATTAGTATAACAACCCCGGTCAGAATACGCAAGTCATCGGTGCTATCGCAATACCTTCTTATGATAAATACGCAAATCAGAGCCCGGCATAATGCCAGGCTCTGCGATACACTTTTCCTAAAGTCACAGGTGTTTCCTGCTGCCTTCTTCTGTTATTCGTTTGCGTAAGTAAAGGTAATGCTCTCCGGTGTTGTCAACGGTTCTGCTCTGTACTTCTCTGCACGTTCATCACTGATGACACCAGACCAGTTCAGGCCGAATGCGAAATCATAGGTGTTGCCATCTGCGTCCACATAGCATTCTGCATCACGCGGAACATCTTCCAACTGTGCTTCTACTGCTTCCATACTTGCAGGCTGCTGTTTAATCAAAAGGCCGGAAGGCTCTGTCTGACCTGTAATCAGTGACATTATCGTTTCAGCAGCGTACTGATCGATGGTCATCTCACCGTCATAGAGCAGAATTGCATCAGCGAGCGGTTCTACTTCTGACCAAACCATTGCGGCTGCGGAATTGGATCCCATGACTACAATAACCTTGCAGTCTTCTGATACTGCGCCGTCTACATACTGAAGTGTTTTATAATCTTCATAGGTACTTGGCTGTGCTGCTGTATTTCCCTGATAAGAACGGTCTTCTTCTACTTCCTGTGTGGTTACACCATAGTATCCATCACTGATTTCCACGATTTCAGATCCGTTTGCAATTGCTTCTTCCGGAGCTGTATCTGCGGTGTACTCTTCATACTGCATGGAAGCCGGCAGATAGTTTCCGTCTTCATCTGTGGTTCCATCCGTATACGGAGCTTTCATAGATACAATCGCATATTCACAGGATGCAATATCCTCTGCCGATGCACGGATGATATCCTCCGGCACATAAATTGCGTTGCCGTCTGCATCTTCTCCTGACGGATCACCAAGACTGTCTGTCACTACATTATAATACTGGCCTGCCAGGTCGATATCGACTGCCGGCTCACAGCTATAGGTATATCCCATCCACGGTGCACCGCTTGTTTTGTAAACGTAAGGAATATAAACGGCTGCTTTTTCTGCAGAAGAAGCATACTCATGAATGGTATTGTCAGAGTTCTTCAGCATGACATAAGAACCCTCCTGCATTTTTGCACCCTTTGCTTTTGCCTCGTCTGTCCATGCTGCTGCAACAGCTTCTTCCATATCCAGATACGGATTTTCATACAGACCGGTTTCCAGCTGAGTAATAAAGAACCGTGCTGCATGTCCTCTCATATTTTCCAGAGCAGCTTCTTCTCCCATGTCTTCTGCCATAATCTGATAGCCTTCAATCGCTGCGTCGATACTGGTGGTTCCGCCAACCTGATCTACACCGACTTCAAACAGTGCCGCAAAACGTTCTCCTTCGGTCATATCTTCTACACCAAAGGCTCTGGAGCCAAATGCACCATCCGGATCCTCTGTGATCTGCCAGTCAGTCAGTATAAATCCATCATAATCATTATCACGCAGAAGGTCGATTTTAAATTCGCTGTATCCACCGCCTACTTCTTCCCCCAAGGAACCGTCTTCCGAATAACTGATGCCATAGTTCGGCATCAAACCGGCTGCTTTTCCTGTAACAGAATCAAGCTGGAATGCTCCATCGAAGAACGGAACTAAATGTGCCGCAAAATTATTTCCCGGGAATACCGTATATTTACCGGAATCACTATGATCGTTACGTCCGCCCTCAGAAGCACCTGCTCCTGCATAATGTTTTACAATCGCAACTACGGAATCATCTCCCCAGCCCAGATCATTTCCATCTTCATCATAGGTAGACTGAAGACCGGAAACAAAGGCATTGGTCAAATCACAGTTCAGAGCCGGATCTTCTGAATAGGTTCCTGATGTACGATCCCAGGAACTCTCACTGGACACATCGATCTGTGGTCCCAACAGCATGGTAATACCAACGGAACGAAATGCTTTAGCCTGTTCCTGTCCTGATTCTTTTGCCACTTCGGTATCCATGGTTGCACCAAGTCCGTTTTTATCAGGCATATCGTTGATATAATTCGGATCAATACTAATGGTAATCGGTACGCCATAGCCTCCGTTTGCCTCTGCATATTCCTGAAGCGTATTGTTCCAGATAACTGCCATCTCCGTGTTGCCCTCATTCCCTGCGGAGCGGGTCACACCTGCACGGCCGCCTGCTGCCAGGTACTCTTCATCTCCTCCGATGTCTTTTCCAAAGGACATCCAGCCACCGTGAGTCAGCAGCGGAGCAATCTCTTCTCCACTCATTTTGGAAGCCAGATCTGCTGCACGGGTGGCATCATCCTGTCTCCAGTCCTCATAGACGTCCAGTTCGCCATCCTGATCCATATCCTTAAATGCATATCCCTCATCCTCGATCAGAGTCACGCCGGAATCTTTTGAATAGCCAAGTGTTTCTCCTCCTTCATTGGTTACCTTAATCCAGCCATCTGCAGTCTCTGCCGCCGACCACTTTTCTCCGCTGGCTGCTGCAGTGTCTGCACCTGAAGCTGCTTCTGTTTCCACAGCCTCAGCTCCGGCTGCTGTCCCGCCTACCATAGTCAGTACCAGTCCCATTGCAATGAGCCTATTGATTCTTTTCTTCATGTTCCCTCTCCTTTCATTCAGTAAAAATTTGTTCTTTTTGTCTGTTTTTTGCACTTTTTCATTCGCAATGTTATTTAAACACACCATAACGCTTTACACAACAGCCCTGTGACCATCGTCAATACGCTGTGTAAAACAGCAGTTTTCTAATGGTAAAACGTAATTCCCTGCAAAAATGCCGCTCATCCATGACGAACGGCAGATGCGAAAAGGTATGCTTCGCAATGTCTCGCGCCGAAATCCCCCGCCACTGGCACTGGCAGCTTCTTTGGATGCATGGTAACGCGAATCAGGGGCTGTCGCGAAAGCAACAGCCCCTGTAAAGGAGGTTTTTGTGAAAGAAAAAATTACTGGCTAACTGTTATTGTTTCCGGCGAACCAGGCCGCTGGGATATCTATGACTGCACTGTGGAGCTCCAGGATATTTCCCGCAAACTTACTTTCTTTTCTCCTTATATCAATGGATTTTTAGGCATTTGATAAATGCCATAAACCCTTGATTTTACTGGGTTTTATTACTCGATTTATATAAATTTTCGCTCCAAAGGTGGTAAAATATAGGTAACGACACCAACATATTCCAACACCTGAGGAGGAGAAAATTTATAGCTACTAAATACCATCCGATTGCTTTAAGTGACATTTTTTCAGACTGTCAAAACAAACTCATTGACCATTCACCCTCATTCTTTGCACTTCTTTCGGAGCACGTTGATCTGAATGAATTTATCCCGGCTGAATTCTATTCGGCTTTTTACCGTTCACTTGGTCGAAATCGTGCGTATTCACTGCACGGATTTCTTACTGCCTTTATCCTGCAGAAAATCTTTTCCATTCCAACCGACTCCCTACTTTTGCTGTTCTTGCATTTATGCAGGGAACTGCGGGACTTCTGTGGTTTCACCAAAGTTCCTGATGCTTCACTGCTGTCACGCTTTAAACATGATTTTGAACTCTACATTGAGCTCATGTTTCAAAGAATGGTCGATTATACGGAGCCTATCTGTCAGCTTATTGATACTTCTCTTGCCCAGATGCTTACCTTTTACACCTCTGGAATTGAACTCTATGTTACCGAGAATAATGCAAAGACTTTAAGGCCTCTCATCCTGACCTTATCGTTGAGAAAAAAACAGATTCTCCTGATGAAGACAAATCTGTCGGCGATGCTTCCGCACTCGCCCCTGTTTTGAAAGACTTCTTTGCTCTGCATCCTGATTTCCATCCGGATACGTTCCTTGGTGACTCTGCTTTTGACTCTGCGGATTTCAATGGAATCCTGATGAATGATTTCCAGTTTTCAAAAGCCCTGATCCCATACAATCCAAGAAATGAAAGCCCTCTGAAAGAAGTCGGCTACAATGCCTACGGTTATCCCACATGTCCAAATGATCCTTCCCTTGACATGAAGTACTGCGGTGTTACCAAAGAAGATGGACGTGCAGACCGTACCAAGTGGATTTGTCCTAAAATGCATTACCATAATGGCAGGATCTGTGACTGCGAAAAGCCTTGCAGCACTGCTAAAAATGGGAGAACCACCTACGCATATGAAAATATGGATTTACGTATGTTTCCTGGTATCCAGCGTGATTCCAATGAATGGAATGACACATATAAGATAAGAACCATTGTGGAACGCGCCATCAACCATTTCAAAATCAACATGTGTATCGCCGGAAGAAAAAACAGAAATCACACCACCACAAAATCTGATGTTCTATGTCAATTCAGAAACAATTCTGAATACTGACCTGTTTTTTCTCCTTATATAGCGGAGAGTTATCCACACTCAACGCTAAAATTTTTTATCAATTACCTATTATCACAATCACTTATATATGCGTCTGCCCGAAAATGCTTTTCTTCTTTATTATGATGCTATGATATTTCAATTCATACATTTTGTCCAGCTTCATATTTATTCTATAAGTATTCCATCTCCGAAATCTCAAACTATTTATCTGAAATTACAATAAAACTCTATTTCCTTTCCTCTTCCGCCAGTCCCTTCTTCACTTCCTCCATCGTCGGAATGGATGGGGTCGCTCCCGGTCTGGAAACCGCGATGGAAGATGCCTTTGCCGCCGTCTTCAATGCCTGTGCCAGCGGCATTCCGTCAATGATGGATGCTATAAAGAAGCCTGTAAATGTATCTCCGGCCGCCGTTGTGTCCACGGTTTTTACCTGGAAGATATCCTGAAATACCTTTTCTTTTCCATCAAAATAAACCGCCCCGTCGCTGCCCAGAGTCAGCACAAATCTGGCATTTGGAAATTTCTCCATCAGATGAGCCAGGATTTCATTTTTCTCCTTATAACCGGTAAACTGCTCGCCCTCGATTTCATTCAGCATAAACAGATATACCTTCGTCAGATCACAAGCTTTCAGATTATCATCAAAGGGGGATGGATTTAAGACAATTTTCATTCCTCTTTCGTATGCTTTGTCAATGATGTAGTCCAGCCGGTTTACTTCATTCTGAAGGATCAGAAAATCCCCCTCAGTAAAATTACCAAATACTTCATCAATATATTCCTTTGTCTGCATCTGATTGGTTCCGCCATACAGAATAATGCAGTTCTGTCCATTACGGTCCACCTGGATGATCGTGTGTCCGCCCTTTTCCGGCATCTTACGGATATAATCTGTATTCACCCCATTTTCCCGGCAGGTTTCCAGCAGCATATTCCCGTCTTCACCGATTAGTCCCGCATGGTAAACCGGTACTCCGGCTTTTGCCAGAGCGATGGACTGATTCAGACCTTTTCCGCCGCAAAACGGTTCCATTTTGGATGACAATATTGTCTCGCCTCCCTGAACGATATGATCCAGAGCATATACGTAATCCACATTTAACGATCCATAAATTAATACTTTCATTTTCTTTCTCCTCCCTGTTCCGTTCTCAAATTAATTTTCATTTGTCAGATCTATTCATTTGTCATTCAAATACAGGGAGCAGTTTTCAAATGTTTGTTTTTTTTCAGTTGCTTTTCTTTGCAAGCATAGTGCCCTGTATAATTTCGATGTAAGCAGCAATGACAATCACTACACCAGTTACAATATATTGGTAGAATGTATCCACTCCCATGACTACCAGTCCCACTTTCAAAGCGGAAAACAGCACTGCTCCGATTAC
Organism: Lachnospiraceae bacterium; assembly: GCA_028689585.1. Classification (GTDB taxonomy): domain Bacteria; phylum Bacillota; class Clostridia; order Lachnospirales; family Lachnospiraceae; genus Merdiplasma. The sequence continues at coordinate 274,556 of JAQVCW010000001.1, forward strand.
TGTGCCAAAAATGTTTCCACGGCCTCCCGCCATTGAGGTTCCGCCAATCGCCGCGGCAGCAATGGCATCCAGTTCATATCCCTGACCGGTTGACGGATCCCCTGTTCCCAGACGGCTGATCATAATCAATGCCGCCAGCGTTGTTCCCATCATGCCAATTCCATAAATCAACATTTTTGTTCTTTCTACACGCACACCGGACAATCTGGCTGCATCCTCATTTCCACCAACTGCATATGCATAGCTTCCGATTTTCGTTTTTTTCAGAACAAAAGTAATTACAACTGCAAACAGGAAAAATACTACTACCGAGAAAGTGATCGTCGAAGTCAGCTTAAAATTGAATACATTCCGGTAGGAGCGGGGTACGTTCAATACCGGATATCCCCCCGTGATTACATACCCTATGCCACGATAGATCTGCATCGTACCCATGGTTCCGATAAAAGCCTGCAGTTTTAACTTTCCTACCAGGAAGCCGTTAAATACACCTAGCAGAAATCCAAATCCAAGGCAGATGAGAACCCAGATAGGGATCGGCACTTCTGCTTTTGCAAGCTGAGCACCAATACAGGCTACCAGGGCCAGTGCAGAACCTACAGACAGATCAATTCCTCCAGTAATAACCACGCAGGTCATACCAATTCCCATTAGTCCATACGTAACGGACTGGGTAATAATAGTAGCCACATTTGTTGCTGACAGATAAGATGGTTCCAATATGCTAAACAAAATAATAGTAACAAACAGAGCAATCAATACACTCCATTCTCTACGGTATTTACGATAAATTGCTTTCATGTTTCGTCCCCCTCCACAGTATAGTTCAGAATTTTTTCTTCTGAAAATTCATTTCGTTTTAATTCCATTGTCATTTTGCCGTCACGCATCACATAAATACGGTCGCTCATTCCAATCACTTCCGTAAGTTCAGAAGAAACCATTATGATCGCAATTCCTGCCGCCGCCATCTTTTCCATCAAAAGATAGATTTCGGCTTTTGCTCCGATATCAATTCCTTTCGTTGGCTCATCAAAAATCATGACCGACGCATCCGTAGACATCCATCTTGCCAGAATAACCTTCTGTGCATTTCCACCGGAAAGGCTGGCAGTCATAAATTCCGGCTCGTTTGGTTTCAAGCCCACCATGCTTCCTTTTTTTTTGGCATTATCCATCTTTTTCTTTGTGCTTATAACTGCTCCCGACATAAATTTATCCAGGCATGGCAAAGACATATTATCCATATTATTGAAATTCGGTAAAATCCCCTCTTCTTTTCTGTTTTCGGAAATCAGAGCAATCCCTGAATTAATTCCATCCCTCGGGGAACGGCAATGCAGCTCTTTTCCGTTCAGCAGCACCTTTCCGCTCTTATAAGGATCCGCACCAAAAACAACTCTCATAACCTCAGTTCTGCCTGCTCCCACCAATCCAAAAAATCCAAGTATTTCTCCTGAATATAATTGAAAGCTAACATTTTCAAATGCATCTCCGCATAAATTTTCCACTTCTAATACAGGTTTCTCACCTTTTCTCTGACTTGGCATCGTTCTCTGTGCAAACATGGCTGTATCCCGGCCAATCATTGCCCGTATAATTTCATCCCGGTCTGTTTTTTTCATGTCCAGTGTAGTAATATACATTCCGTCTCTCAGAATACTGGCACGATCACAAATCTCAAAAATCTCATTCATTTTATGACTGATATACAAAATGGTAATTCCTTTTTCTTTTAAACCCCGAATAATCTGAAATAATGTTTCTACTTCTTTGTCACTGAGAGAGGAGGTCGGTTCATCAAAGGAAATAACCTTCGCCTCTGTTTCCAATGCCTTTGCAATGGAAACCATCTGTTTTTGTCCGGTAGACAATTCCCCCATCCGGTCAGTTGGTTTGATGTCACAATTCAGCCGCCCAAGCAGCTTCTCTGTCTCCAGATTCATCTTTTTCTTATCAATTATGCCATGGCGCGAAGGTTCTTTTCCCAGAAAAAGGTTTTCCGCAACCGTCATTTCCGGAATGCTGACAATTTCCTGATGTACCTTTGCAATGCCAAACTCGATGGAATCTGCAATACTGGAAAATTCAGCTTTTTTCCCATCAATTCGTATTTCTCCTTCTGTTGCCGGAAAAACTCCATGTAAAATATTCAGCAGAGTGCTTTTTCCTGCACCGTTTTCTCCCAAAATAGCATGAATTTCTCCTTTCAGCACAGAAAAGCTCAGATCATCCAGAGCCTTCTGTCCCGGAAAAACCTTTGTAATATGCTCAAATTCAATGTATTTCTCCATCAATATACGCTCCGTTTTTGAAAGTTTTTACTCGTCTGCCGCTGGATAGGGCCTCCTGCTTCGTCCACTGAACATCGTATCGGCAGAAGGCCCTCCGTCAGAAAAGAAATCCTTACAATCTTTCCTTTATCATTTTATTTTTGTTATTCTGTTTCTGAAATAACCCCCGTCCTGCATCACTGCGCAAATTCAGGATTATAGGCATATCCGAAAATTTCTTCAAAACTCTTGTCTACGTTTCCTCCATCGCGGATACTCTGAGGTGCATAAATTACTTTCGGCAGTTCTTCTCCCGCCAGTTTGCGAACCTGCATTTCCACAGCGATTTCTGCCATTACATTCGGGAAAAAGTCAACTGTTGCATCCAGTTCACCTGCTTTGATGGAATCTGTTGCTTCACTGGTTCCATCCGTACCTACTACGACACAATCACTTCCTGCTGCGATTACTGCTTCTACTGCGCCCATTGCCATAGTATCATTGTTGCAGTAAATTCCAGCCAGATCCGGATACTGCTGCAGCAGAGTTTCGGTAATGTCATATGCCTTCTGACGATCCCAGTCACCATTTTGGACTGCTACTACTTCAATCCCATCCTTGTCTTCATAAAAATCCTGGAACCCTTTGGTACGTGCCTGCGCTGCCGTTGCCTGAGAAAGTCCGGTTATGCAGGCAACCTGTCCCTTTTCACCGATCGTATTATAAATCCACTCTGCTCCCTGTACACCAGCCTGATAATGCCATGCTCCTACCGTTGTAGTTGCATACGGTGTAAACGCATCCATGACCGTTGTAAGATCAATGCCTGCTTCCATAGCTGCTTCCATGCCCGGCACAAGATTTGCTTCAGAGATGCCGGATACCAGGACGGCATCATATCCCTTATTCACCATATCCATCAAAAGTGTCAGCTGGCCTTCCTCATCGGATTCTGTCTGAGCTCCCCGTACATCCATGGTCAGATTATATCCGGCATCCTGAAACAGCTTCGCGCCTGCTTCAGCGCCGTCTTTTTCCATTCTCCAGAACTCGTTTTCAAACGTTTTGGTGGCAAATCCAAGAGTGATTTCATCATCAATCTTAGGAATTGCTCCCAAAGTATCTTTCAGATCATTATAAGAAACAGCCTGATCATAAAAATCATATCCCTGTTCCGCTACATCCGCTCCGGGCAGTTCCGCTTCTTCTGCCATTGCTGTCATTCCAAATGCTGCGGTAAGTGCCATCGCTGCTATAAATATTTTCTTCTTCATTTTTTCTTTCCTCCATGTTTTATCAGGTTTTATTATGTTTCATTTCTTCTTCTCAACTATTTATTCATGGACCAGAACACTGATCTGCTGCCAGCCGGTATTTCCGCCTTCATCCGTTACATAACAGGTTGCTGTATAAGCTCCCGGCTCACGGTAGGTATGGCTGACATTCTGTCCGCTTTCAAAACTCAGATCACCGAAGAACCACTGATAATCCTTAATTCCATCATCATCTGATGCGCTTGCGTCAAAGTATACTGTATTGCCTTCTCCATTGGTGGAAACCACATAATCAAATTCAGGCATTGGATTTTTATCCATTGGCCACTGCTCCAGAATAATAGTTCCTTCTGTATCAGAAGTCGGGATTGTCCACTGGCCATTTTCAACTTTTCCCCCATTTGCTTCCACAATGCTCTTAGCTGCTTCCAGATTGGCTGCAACTGCATCGCTCAGAGTATAATCTGTATATTCAAATTTTGTTCCATCCCAGTCAATCGCTGAAGTCCACTTTTCATCTATTGCATCGTATCCATAGAAGCATCCTAATATTCCTCCGATGGATGCCGGATTGCAGTCACTGTCCTGTCCGCACCGCATCGCGATTATCATGGATTTCTCAATATCTCCGTCACCATAGACAAGACCGATTGTGATAAATGCAGAGTTCATTTTTGCATCAATGTTGAAATGATCGTTGTATAATCCACCTGGGCATCTGTCATTTTCCCATTTATCAACAATAAATTCTCTGGCTTCTTCCCAGCTCATTCCATCTTCCTTGCACTGTAATACATCATTCTGCACCTGCCAGAACTGACTTTCTTCCGGAATAGCCTTCATCCCTGCTGCTAAGATTTCATCAAGGCTCTGTGCTGTAAAGGCTGCCGCATACATCGCAGACACATACACACCTCCATATACACCATCGCCATAATTCATGACATGTCCAATTCTCCATGCCAGTTCTTTCGCTGCTTCCGGCTGAGCCAGGCAGGCCATACCAATCGCATCACACTCGATCTGCCAGTCAATGTCATCGCAATGAAGTGTGTTTAGATAGTGACCAGACCACGGTGCCTCAATTCCTGCCCGGACATTATCGCGTCCCCACTTATTCGCATGCCATAAGCGATACTCTGATTCTCCAAAATATTTTCCATAAACAGACCAGTCAGTATATGGACCATTCTCTTTCAGACAATCCAGGAAGGTGGTATCTACATATAAGTCATCCTGTGAAAATGCATCATTGACAGTTTCCGGTGTCCACTCCGGAACCAGATCTTCCGGTATAATTGTCATATCCGGATCAATTTCGAAGAACTGTCTGAAATTATAAAATTCGGTGGGAGCTCCCCAGGTAACGCCTGCCATCTCTCCTGCCCAGCCGCCCTTCATGCGGTTCATAATCTCATCTTCGCTCATTGTAATTGTTCCTGCTACATCCGCCTCTTCTGCAAAAGCCGCCTGTGGTAATCCCATACACATACTCAATGCCAGCATAACGCTCAAAATTTCTTTCCGTTTCATGTAAAACCCTCCATTTTATATTTGTTATATTTTTCCGGTTATATATGACCTGTCTCATATTGCTTTTCTGTTACTGTTCATCTTTTATTTGTTTTTCTTTATCCCTCCTCTTCCCCTCATGCTCAGTCACTATCAAAAGTTATTGTTACAACGCGTTGTTATATTGATTGATTTGAATTATAACACAGACATATTTTTGTGTATTTTTAAAATAATGTTTTTTTGTTTAAATTTTTGCAGTCATTTTGCACAAAAAAACAGTAAATGAAATTCAAATAATGCTGATTTCATTCACTGTCTGGCAGCTATATTCCTTTATTTTTTGACAGATTTACCGTGGAAATTTGCCACATACCATTTTTTATGCCTCATCTGTTTTCATCATTTTATCCTTATACTGCCTGGGCGTCATACCTGTCACCTTGCGAAATACCACACTAAAATACTGCTGAGAGGAGAAACCGCATTCACTGGCCAGACTGGCACTTCGTATCTTTCCGTCATTTTTACCAATTAATTGAGTGGCCCGCTCGATCCGGCATTGATTCAGTAAATCAGAAAATCCTATTCCAACATCCTTTTTCAGAATTTTCCCGAGACTGCTCTCTGACATGGACAGACTCTCTGCACAAATGGTAAGAGAAAATCCTGCATCTGCAATATGTTCCCGAATACAGGCCAGTATCTGACCTGCTGCCGCGCCGTACTCCTCTTTTCCGTTTTTCAGTTGATATCGTTTCATCATCTCATCCATGATGCTCTGAAATTCTTTCGGATTGATTGGCTTTAACAGATACCGTTCCACCCCAAGTTCGATGGCTCGCTGCGCATAGGAAAATTCATCATAGCCGCTGACGATTACAAATGCCGTATCGGAGCCCTTATACCGTTCAATGAAATCCAGCCCGCTCATAAAAGGCATATTAATATCTGCAAAGACCAGATCAATCCTTGTCCGCTCCAGAATATCAATTGCCTGACGCGCATAGGATGCCTGATAAATATTCTCCACAGCATAGCCATATTTTCGTATCCTTTTCTCGATTCCGATACGAATTGGCGCTTCATCATCCACAATTAAAATGTTCATCTTCTCATTCTCCTCTTTCCGCATCCAAAGAAATCAATGGATGGAGCACCGTTACGCATACGCCCTCTTCCGTCCCTTCTATCTTCAGTCTGCTCTTTTCTCCATAATTTAATTTCAGGCGGCAGTTCACATTGTACAGCCCATAACCAGGGTATTGATTGGAATCTGCATTTTCCGAAAACAGACGGTTAAGCTGCTCTATTTTTAACGCATCATATAATTCACAGGTATTTTCCACTGTAATGCGCAGATATTCTTCTTCCTTCACACACCGGATCCGAATATTCTCTTTTCTGCTGCTTGGTTTCGCACCGTGATAAATAGCATTTTCTACAATAGGCTGCAATGTAAACCGCATAAACAAATTACTCCCATCCGTTTCATCCAGTATTTCATAACTGAATTTATCCTCGAAACGCAGCTGCTGCAGCTTTAAGTAGCTTTCTACCTGATGCAGCTCTTCTTTCAGCGGGATCATCATTCTCCCATGACTTAAACTGCTTCGGAAGAAATCCGCCAGAAGTCCAATTGCATTTTCCACCCTGTCATCTTCGTAATCCAGACACATAGATTGAATCATTTCCAGTGTATTGTAGAGGAAATGAGGCTTTACCTGTTGAATCAACGCTTCATATTCGGCATCCTTTTTTCTCATTTCTTCCTGTTCCAGCTCGTGGATAAGCTTCTCCGTATTCTGTATCATACTGTTATAGCTGTCTGTCAATTGAGCTATTTCCTGAATATCCGTATCCTTCGGTGTCATCGGCAATTCTCTCAGATTGCTCCCACTCATGGCCTCTGACAGCTTCCGCACCGGTTTTGTGGTTTTTGTGACAATCCGCCGCATCAGGGCTGAGATAATCAAAAGTATGACAATTGCGACCACCGTCACACCTCTGGTCAGAGCTGTAATCTGGGAATAAAGGAATGTATTTGGGATTTCCAGTTCTACGCTCATTCCCTCCCATCCTCTGATGGAGCTGTTATAAATTCTTGCCTTTTCCTCTCCATGCTCCCCGTCCTGAACACTTTTTTGCCCAACGCTTAACAGAACTGAATTATCCTCATCATTCACAATTCTGGTGCAAAAATCAAACGTATTAGACTGTTCCAAAACCATTTTCAGAGAAGCCAGCGTGACAGATGCGCTGATATATTCCATTTCTTCGTTTCCGCGGCGCAGTTTTGCCAGAATTATGATGATCCTCTCCCCATCATTGTCCGGCACAATTGGGGCGGAAAAAATGGTTTCCTTCCCCGATCTGAGAATTTCACGATACGCCGAACCACTGCTGATACTGAAGGAGCTTCCATCCGTCAGATAATTCATTCCATTTCTTCCAACCAGACCGATTGATTCATAATTGTTTTTTACCTGGCTGGCAATCCGCAGCTCTTCAAGACAGCTTTCTTTCCCATCTTTGATATCCAGCATATCTCCCAGCTGATAAAGCTGGTTTGCCTGGGAATTTAAAAACCAGGAAATACTGGCCGATTTTGAATCCAGCATGTCTGTACTCAATTTCTGAAGGGCGGGCATAAAGGACAGATTTTCAAACAGCTTCAATACGGTCAAAATAATCAGAACTGCCATAATCCAGAGAATAAGCACCGGCCTTGTCAAACGTTCATACAATGTTTTTTTCTTTTTTCTCATCTTACTTCCTATCCTGCAGAGCATGATTTTCTCTAAATATAAAATGTCTCCCCATGGGGCACATCACTTTCGTGAGAGGTGAGGGGAGTCCTGTTACACACATTGTATGCAATAAACACCTGAAAGTCAACTACAATTCATAGGGGCAGACTATCCTTTGCTGTCGCACTTACTGTTCACTCCGCACATTGAATACACAACAGGGTTGGTGGTGGTTTTCGAATGAGCATTTGTACATTGCGGAAGGTCTAAGTATCTTGGATTTTAGAAAGGACTCCATGAACTTAGGGGACATTTGTTTGAGCCAGAGGCGAGTTATGTCCCCTGAGTTCTGCTTTAGGAGCCCTTTCTAAAACCCTTAGATGCTCTTGACCTTCGAAACAGTACAAAGGCCATCCGGAAACCACCATCAGCCCTGCGTCCTTCAGTGACGAGCGAACAGTAACTATCCTTTACGCGCAGTACCCCCATACCAATACGAATCTTTTTTCATTTGCTTTTTCTAAAATATTCTTTATACTAATTTTCAGGAACACTGCACTGTTTTCTCTGCATTTAGTCAAAGCGGATATTTTTAATACGCTTCGCTGCCTGATGAGGTTAAACTGCTTCTAAAATAAGATGATATTTATCGCCATAACCATAGCTCATATAGAAAGGAGACCTCACATGAAGCTTCGCACTAAACTGCTGGCCATCTTCCTTACGATATCGCTCCTGCCTTTTTTTATCTTTCTGATCTTTACGCAGTCCTACTGCAAACGCATGGCCAGCCGGCAGTTGGCGCAGTTTGGCGAAAATATGATTGATAATGCAAGCAGAGAACTGAATGCTAAACTGGATGCCATACAGCGCGTCACAGAAGAAATGTATCTGTCCAACGCAGAAAATTACGCTGTCACGGACTACCTGCAGAATTTTATTGTTTCCGGCGAACCAGGCCGTTCGGATATCTATGACTGCACCGTGGAGCTCCAGGATATTTCCCGCAAGCTTGCTTTCTTTTCTCCTTATATCAATGGATTTTTAATTTTTACGCCATCCGGCTGCATTTTATCTACGGATAATCAGAATCTTCTGAAGACCCGGGACAATACCGCATTTCTACAGGATGACTGGTTCCAGAATGCAAAGGAGGCTGCCGGAGATACCATTTTACTGGGGCCTTCCCACAAATGGTTTTTCCGCAACCCGGACGAATCTGTCTCCTTTTGTACCGCACTGTATGGAACACTGAATCAGGAATTTCTTGGTATCCTGTTTGTTGACTGTTCCAGTGAACTGTTTGATCTGTCTTCCTACGAAACAGTTTCCGGGCTGACTGCCACCAAGGTCACCGACAATGCCGGGCGAATCTTTTATTATAATCATCTGTCCGACACCACGAAACAGCCGCTGGTATTTGAAAAGGAACTGTCCGGCCTGAATCTTTCCCTGTCCTTTACCTTTGATCAGAATACCCTTTCAGAACAGTTGGATGTCTCTCTTTATGCGGTATATTATATTGCCGTCTTCTGCCTGTTCAGTATTCTGCTGCTCTCTTATTTTCTCTCACGGATGGTGACCACTCCGATTACCGCTCTGTCAGAAAAAATGAAGCATGCGGATCTGAAGCAGAACGTGGATACCATGCCATATTTTAACAATGCCGATGAAATCGGTACGCTCTATAACTCTTATCAGAAAATGCTGGATGATATCAACGAACACGAAAAGAAAGAACTGGAACTGCAGTTAATTACGCTGGACGCGAAAATGCGTTCCCTGGAAGCCCAGATCAATGCTCATTTTCTGTACAACACGCTGGAGGCGATTAACAGCATTGCGGTGATAAATAAGGTGCCGGATATTTCTACGATGGCGCTGTCCCTGGGAAATATGTTCCGCTACAGCATCAAAACTTCCAATGAACTGGTGCCTCTTTCCCAGGAGCTTCAGCATGTGCGTGACTATATTGCAATTCAAAGCATTCGTTTTAACGGATCATTTACCTGGCAGGAACAGGTTCCGGAGGAACTCCTGTCTTTGAATGTCCTGAAATTAATTCTCCAGCCTCTGGTGGAAAATGCTCTTTACCACGGTCTGAATTACTGTCATTACGGAGATCGCATTACCCTGTCCGCCTGCCAAATTGACAAAAAAATATGCCTGTCGATCCAGGACAATGGACAGGGCATGAGCGAACAACAGTTGAACTCTCTGAAAAAACAACTGCAGGAAAAGGGGGACTTTGTTCAGGTAGGACACCGGGAAAATCATTCCAGCATCGGCATACGCAACATTAATACCAGAATTGCCCTTTATTATGGCGCAGAATATGGACTTCACTTCGAGAGCCAAAAAGGAATTGGAACAATTGTTACCATACAGATACCAGTTTATACCGAAAGGAGTGTGTAGGATGTACCGATATATTATCGCAGATGACGAAATCTGGACAAGGGCCGGTACCAGAGAAAAACTGGCCGCGCTCAGTAACACCGTGCAATGTGTGGGAGAGGCTGCTGATGGAAATGAGGCGCTGGCACTGATTGGACAGCTTCACCCGGATTTTATTATCACGGACATGAAAATGCCCGGACTCGGCGGCGAATATCTGCTTCCCATTCTCTCCGAACGCTATCCTGATCTGTCAATTATCGTGATCAGCGGATATCAGGATTTCAATTATTCCCTTCAGGCCATCCGCGCCCATGCGGTCAATTACCTGGTAAAGCCTTTCAGCGCCCGGGATCTGGTGAATTCTGTGCAGCAAGTCATACAGGAGATGGAAAGCCGCCAGACAACAGCGGTCCATCTGGAACAGAACGTCCGATATGAAGAAACTCTCGATCTGCTGAACACTGAGACGCAGCTTCACAAGCTTTTAAACGGTACTGCTCTGTCGCAGTTGGAGCCGCTTTCTGCTAATCTGCAGAAAATCAATACCGGATATGGCTACATTTTCTGTACCCTGCACAGCAGTGAGGATATGGATCCGGAAGCAGTCCGAGAATTTTTTTACATGGAAGAAACTCCTTATATCTATTTTCTTCCCCATACGCACCTGCTCAGCCTGGGCTATCTGCTGTTAAATTTTCCCGCGCATTATGCCTCCCGAGACTCTTCCTTTTACCGGAATATTCTTCAGCGGATCCATCATGATCTTTTAAAGCTAACTCCCAGCCTCCGGATTGGGATCAGTTCAAAAGCCTTATCTCTGAATCAGCTTCCTGCTGCCTGTCAGCAGAGTATTGACGCGCTAAATCAGTTATCTCCCTTTTCAGAGAATGCGCTGTCATTTTTTGATGAGGCCAGCCATACCGCTGCTCCCATTGTCTGGGAAAAAACGGACGAATTTTTATACCGGATCGAGACAGGTCAGACAGATGATGTCAAACTGCTTACAAAGGAACTTTTTTCCTTTTTTCAAAGCAGACGGAATATCTGCCTGAAGGATATTAAGCACTGTTGTTCCCTGATCACCGGACAGATGAACATTCTGCTCCAAAAGAAACTGGATGTCTCCTCCGGGAGCCATCTGTCCCGGTTCGATACCCGTGTAGAGGATACTCTGTTTTCTTTTCAGGAGCTTCAGGAATATTATCTGCAGGTCTTTACCAATGCGGCCGCTCTATTAGAAACCAGAGAGCAGCGCGCCCTGCCAGACCTGATCCAGAGTGTAAAAGATTATATCGATCACAATTACCAGAAAGATCTGTCCGGAGAATATCTGGCTCATCTGTTTTATGTCAACCGCACTTATCTAAGCCACAACTTTCGTTTCAAAACCGGAACTTCTATCACGGAATATCTGAATCAGGTGAGGATTTCCCAGTCCAAGGCGCTCCTGGCAAAAAAACAGTTGAAAATATATCAGATCGCCAACGCCATCGGCTACAGCAATGTCCGCACCTTCTACCGACAGTTTAAAAAAATAGAGGGAATTACACCGGAAGTCTATCGTACTAACCTGGAGTATCCCTCTTTCAAAGCCTGAACTGTGAGAATTTTATTTTATTCAAGAACGCCCCTGTGTTCTTGCTAAGTGCCGATGGAACTCATTTAGCAGCGGCCGAAGCGGAACGCAGACGACTTGTCAGCTTTGCTGACATAATAATCCTAGCCGCTCTGCAATCCGCCGGAGGCTTTATCTTGAAAGTAGCTTAGACTTAAAAATGTAAAACCCTGCCTGTTACGAATTAATTCTAATCGCTCCCAGCACTTCCCCGATACTTCCCTGAATCAGCAAATCCGAATACCGGTCACGGGGCGTCGCCGATTTATTGATCACTACCAGATGTTTTCCCTTGAAATAATCGATGAGACCTGCCGCCGGATATACCGCCAGCGAGGTTCCTCCGATAATCAGCACATCTGCATGGGAAATATAGAAGACCGAATCATTCATTGTCTGCTGATCCAGTCCTTCCTCATACAGCACCACATCCGGCTTGATAATGCCTCCGCACTTTTCGCATTTGGGCACCCCATTGGCTGCTTTCATATAAGCAGCATCATAAGAAGCGCCGCATTTCATGCAGTAATTGCGGTGCACACTTCCGTGGAGCTCCAGTACAGTCCTGCTGCCTGCCAGTTGATGAAGGCCGTCGATGTTCTGCGTCACTACCGCTTTCAGCTTTCCTGCCTGCTCCAGTTCGGCCAGCTTGCGGTGTGCCGCATTCGGTTTTGCGTCCAGACAGAGCATTTTATCATGATAAAAACGATAAAATTCTTCTGTCTTCCGCATAAAAAAGGTATGGCTCAGTATGGTTTCCGGAGGAAAATCATATTTCTGATGATACAGGCCGTCCACACTGCGAAAATCAGGTATCCCGCTCTCAGTGGATACACCTGCACCACCGAAAAATACAATATTGTCACTGCTGTCAATTACTTCCTGCAACTTTTTTACATTGTCATCCATACTGCTTCCTCCTTTTTTTGTTTGAGCCAGGGCGAGGGGACGGTTCTTGGTCGGGGGGGGACGGTTCTCTGGCGGAGAACCGTCCCCTGTCCAGCCCCGCGCCCTTGCTCCGCCTGGCGCCTATCTTGATGCGTACACCTGCTCTACCTTGCCCTGCACAATAAACCGGGTGGAATCGTCTTCGGTACAGGTGGAGAGTGTCACGATCCGGTCATCCGTGGTAACCTGAATATCACTGTTGTCTACCAGAGATTCTGCTACCGAGTTATTGATGAATTTCTGAAATCCTTCCGTGGTAAACCTGGTCCGGTAGGGATCCCCCTGCTTATTCACCCGCGCACAGGAAAAGATCCGATACTGATAGATGAATTCCGGTCCAAAGATCCAGAAATATTCATTCTTTTTGTAGGTCTCTTCATTCTGAAGATCCTTAAGATTTCCAAACATAGAACCATTTTTCATGTTATGTCCATATACAATGGAATTCTGATCCGTAAAATATCGGGTATTGTCACAATTCAGGAAGATACACCCGGCAAAGTTGTCCACACGTTCAAAGGTCCGGTGCAGATAGTAATCGTTGTCTGCAGCCTGTGCTATCGGATAGGAAATATCCAGCGCACCAATTCGGATCCATCCGATAATGTCTTCATTAATTGCATTCAATTCCGTGAAATTAATGGGATTTTTCAGCATGGGCAGCATTTTGGTCTGACCGTCTTCCACCACCTCCGCCTTGCCGGCGGCTTCGACTTCGCTCTCCAGTGTATCCGGATTCTCCAGTGCCTGGACATTGGTCAGTACCGGACCACTGCCAGCCTCCGTATCTCCCTCAGCGCCGGTATCCGCTGCCTGTTCCGGATTAATATTTACAAATTGATTGTTCAGTTTTCCATATTCATCTGTCCCTGCCTTGTACTCCTTATAAAATCCGTACAGAGTATAGGCAGCATATCCAAATACGCCCAGCGCAATCACCAGAAGCAGGGTACTGATAAAAGTTCCCACAGCGCTTCCCTTTTTTTTCGGCCATTGCTGTTCTCTTCGATTCTTATCTTCGTATCTTGACAAAGCTGTCTCCTCCTGTTCCGATCATTCTGTCACTTGTGTGGAAGCGGGTTACTATTCACAGCCAATTTATGTTCAACACAATTTATACGTACCCATGGCTGTAAATAGTAACCTTCGCAGGCTCATTCCGAAATTTGCTGCGCAAATTGGAGCCTGCTCACTCCTGCATCACTTTCTTTCGACTCAAACAGCAAGTGTTTGAGTCTGCTGTGAACAGTAACTGGAAGCGGCGGTCTGCCGCCCTGCATTTACCAGAAACGACAGGCTCGTTTACTCGCAGTTTCCTACTGTACGAGGATACGGGATCACGTCACGGATATTGCTCATGCCGGTCAGATACATCACCAGACGCTCAAATCCCAGGCCAAAGCCTGCGTGGCGGGTGGTTCCGTATTTTCTCAGATCCATATAATAGCCGTATTCTGCGGGATCCATCCCCAGCTCCTGAATACGGGAGGAAAGCAGATCATAATTCTCTTCCCTCTGGCTTCCGCCAATAATCTCTCCAATGCCCGGAACCAGACAGTCCATGGCTGCCACGGTCTTTCCATCCGGATTCAGCTTCATATAGAAAGCCTTAATTTCCTTTGGATAATCTGTGACAAAAACAGGCTTTTTGAAAATCTGTTCCGTCAGATAGCGTTCATGCTCTGTCTGCAGATCACAGCCCCAGGACACCTTATATTCAAATTTGTCATTTTTCTTTTCCAGAAGTTCGATTGCTTCCGTATAGGTAACATGGCCAAATTCCGATTCCATAACATGCTTCAGACGATCCAGCAGCCCCTTGTCTACGAAGGAATTGAAAAAGTTCATCTCTTCCGGCGCATTTTCCATCACATAACGGAACACATATTTCAGCATGGATTCGGCCAGTACCATATCATCCTTCAGATCTGCAAATGAAATCTCCGGCTCGATCATCCAGAATTCTGCCGCATGGCGGGTCGTATTCGAATTCTCCGCACGGAAGGTAGGCCCAAAGGTATATACATTGCGAAATGCCTGTGCATAGCTCTCACAATCCAACTGTCCGCTCACCGTCAGGTTCGTGGATTTTCCGAAGAAATCCTTGGAATAGTCCACATTTCCGGCATCATTCATCGGCACATTCTTCATATCTAATGTGGTTACCTGGAACATTTCTCCTGCTCCTTCGCAGTCACTTCCGGTGATCAGCGGTGTATGCACATAGACAAATCCTCTTTCCTGAAAAAACTGATGAATCGCATATGCTGCCAGAGAACGTACTCTGAATACTGCCTGAAATGTATTGGTTCTCGGACGGAGATGAGGCACCGTTCTCAAATAATCCAGGCTGTGACGCTTCTTCTGCATCGGATAATCCGGCGTGGAGACTCCTTCCACGGTCACTTCTGCTGCCTGGATTTCAAATGGCTGTTTTGCCTGAGGCGTAGCCACCAGGGTACCCTTTACGATCACCGCTGCACCTACATTCAGCTTATTGATCTCAGCGAAATTCGTCAGCGCATCTCCGTACACAATCTGCAGCGTCTCAAAATAAGTGCCGTCATGCAGCACCAGAAAACCAAAGGTCTTAGAATCACGGATACTTCTCAGCCATCCGCCTACAGTGATTTCCTTTCCTATATAATCTTCGCGGCTGCGGTATAATTCTCTTACTGTCACAAATTCCATTTCTCTTCTCCTCATTTCTGTTTATTTTATCTATCATTCTTTTCTATCCCCGTCTATACCCAAAAGGCACAGGTGAAAATTCCTATGCTCTATATTGTAGCATTTCTTTCCCCGCTTGACTAGTATGGTAATGTGTAATTCTTTATGAAGAAAATCTTCTGTTTACTGATTATTTCCGTTTTTTCCCTTCGTTTTTAATCGAAAATAATACTGGCTGTCTCATTATTTTCATAGTACAATGAAAAAAACGGCGGATTCTGTATTTACATTATTTATAGTTCGATTTATTTCCGTCAATATTACAGGTCGGCCTTTTGCCTGTTTTCATCTTTTTTTATTTCCATGCAACAGTTTTCCATTTTTTCCACACTATATCTATGAACCGGTTAGCAGCTATTGCTGTTTTCATCCAGGCATAAGACCGGCCTGTATGGTACAGCAGTTAAATATTTTATTAAGGGAGGATCGCCTATGGAGTACAGTACTGCCCTGGCCGATCAGGCCAGAACTGGCGATGCTCATGCATTTGCCAGCTTATATGAACTGATTTATCAGGATCTCTACCGTTTTGCACTTTACACACTGAAAAACACCCACGATGCCGAAGATGCAGTGAGTGATACCGTGACCGATGCTTTTCATGAAATTCATTCTCTGCAGAAGCCAGAATCCTTCAAGGCATGGATTTTTCGGATTTTAACCGCGAAATGCAAACAGAAGTTAAAATCCTATTTGAACAAAACAGAAGAGCTAAACGAAGAGCTGCCTGTACATACCCCCGATTTAAGTGAGCAAATGGATGTACGCAATGCATTTTTTTCATTGAATGATGAGGACCGCCTGATACTGTCCCTGCATATTTTTGGCGGATATTCCAGCCGCGAGATTGGGCAGTTAATGACTATGAACGATGCCACTGTGCGCTCCAGACAAAGCCGCGCTCTGAAAAAACTGCAGGATATTCTGCACTGAATTTTGAAAGGAGATTTGACCTATGAATGAAAAAGACCTTTTGGATCAGATCAAAAAATCTGCCGAAGAAATTACCCCTCCGGATTCTTTGAAACCGGAAAACATAGAAGCCCAGTTAAATGCAGCCAAAAAGACTGTTTCCATCTCTGAACATTCTTCTAAAAAGAAAAGATTTTCTGTATACCGTCTGGGTGGAATAGCCGCTGTATTTGTCCTGGCCCTTGTAGGATTATGGCAGGCAAATCATATTTCCTCCATAAAGAGTAATGAAAGCAAAACCCAGGCTGTCGAAACAGAAAGCGCTGAGACCGCCACGATTGTTTCCAAAAACGAAGAAGAAAAAAACAGCGCTGATATATCAATGCAGTCAAAAGCGGCAGGCGCGGCAGATACTTCCCAGTCCAAGTCTGATGAAGCTGAACTTTTCGCTGCAGCGGATGCTTCCGGCAATGCCGCTGAGGACTCTGCTGAGGACTCTTTCTCTGCTGACACCGCTTCCGGCAATGCCGCTGAGGATTCTGCTGAGGACTCTTTCTCTGCAACTGGCGCGGCCGACGAGGCTGCTGAAGACTCTTCTGCTGACTCTTTTTCTACTGAAGCCGCTTCCGGCAATGTTGCCGAGGACTCTGCGGAGGACTCTTTCTCTGCTGACGCCGCTTCCGGCAATGCTGTTCAGAGCTCTGCTGAGGACTCTTTCTCTGCTGACGCCGCTTCCGGCAATGCTGCTGAGGACTCTGCTACTGACTCTTTCTCTGCAACAGGCGCAACCGGCAATACCTCCGAGGACTCTGCTGACGCTTCTGCTGCAGGCGCGGCTGACAATGCCGCTCAGGACTCTGCTACTGACTCTTTTTCTGCGGCAGGCGCAACCGCCAATACCTCCGAGGACTCCGCTGACGCTTCTGCTTCTGACACTCCCGCTGCTGCCAGCGCTTCCGCAGCTTTTGCTCTTACTACCGCCGACAGCTACCAGGCACTGTATGATACTTTATACAAAAAGTTCGGCGGCAATCAGTCAGACTTGGTGTACGGCACCATGGAAATTGCTGAAGATGCCGCTGGCGATGTCCAGACGGCTTCCACCGATATCTCGCTCTATGCCAAATCGGACGCCTCCGGTCCTTCAGGCAATACCTATTCCGAAACCAATATTCAGGAGCTGGGCGTGGATGAAGGAGACTTTGTCAAAACGGATGGAAACTGTATCTATATTTTAAAGCGTTCCGGTCAGATGCTGATTGTGTCTGCTGATCAGGGTACCCTCAATCTGCTCTCCACCACAAATTTTTCAATGGACGAGACGATACAGGAAATGTATCTGGATGGAGACCAGTTATCCATCATCACTTCCGGCTATTATACAGAATTAAATACCGAAATCGATGACGTCTACACCGCCAGATCCACCAACCGGACGCATCTGTATACTTATGATATCTCCGACCGGAAAAATCCGGTGCTGACCGGCACGGTGACGCAAGATGGTTCTTACCGCACTTCCCGCAAAAATGGATCCTATATTTACCTGTTTACTCAGTATTCACCCATGATTCAGGATACTTATGAAAACAGCCGTATTGTGCCGTCAACCAGCCGCGGCGATTTATCCGCAGATGAAATCTATCTGCCGGATAATCTGAATTATTCCACTTATCTGGTGATTTCATCCGTCAGCCTTCGGGAGCCCGGCCAGGTACTTGATCAGAAAGCGGTGGTATCCGTAGCTGCTGATTTCTATGTCAGCACAGAAAATATTTATATTACCAACGAAAACTGGAGCGATGGGGACACCCATACAGAACTGGTCAAACTGCATTATGAAGACGGAACGATTACCGGTACTGCTGCCGGATCCGTAGCAGGCTACCTGAACAATTCCTTCTCTCTGAATGAATATAACGGTTATCTGCGCGTGGTATCCACCTCCTATGACGCAGACTACAACGAGACCAATGCGCTCTATGTCCTGGATGAAAACCTGAAGCTGGTGGGTGCCATCAAGGATCTGGCTCCGGATGAAACCATACGTTCCGCCCGTTTTCTGCAGAATATCGGATATTTTGTTACTTTCCGGCAGACGGATCCCCTGTTTTCTGTGGACTTATCCGATCCGGCCAATCCTAAAATACTGGGTGATCTGAAGGTCAGCGGCTTTTCCTCCTACCTGCATTTTTACAGTAACAATCTGCTGCTGGGGCTGGGATATGAAGCGAATGAAGATACCGGCGTCACCACAGGCCTGAAGCTGTCCATGTTTGATAT
Organism: Lachnospiraceae bacterium; assembly: GCA_028689585.1. Lineage (GTDB taxonomy): Bacteria > Bacillota > Clostridia > Lachnospirales > Lachnospiraceae > Merdiplasma. The sequence continues at coordinate 293,253 of JAQVCW010000001.1, forward strand.
ATCGGATCCGTCCAACGTAAAAGAAGTCAGCCGCCTTGTGTTAAACGGCATTACCTGGTGTGACTCTCTGGACGATTACAAGTCAATCCTGATTGATCCGGCAAAAAATATCTTTGGCTTCACCTGCGACAACCGCTATCTGCTGTTCTCTTACGATGAAGAAAAAGGCTTTACAAAGGAATTTATCTATGATTTTTATAATGATATAATTGAAGAAAGCCTGAATGAAAACCCGACAGGAGACACCACCAGTGAGACAGATGCTGCCACTTTCGACATCGCATCCTACTATTTGAATAATACTGCTTACTCCGACGATACCACCACCCGGGGACTGTACATCAACGACACTCTGTATCTGGTTCGTCCCAACGCAATAACTGCATTCGATATGAAAGATGGCTACAGAGAAACAGGAAGACTCAGCTTTTAAGCAGAGGAACGGTTCTCGGTGAGGCAAGGGGACGGTTCTCGGTGAGCAAGCAAGCAGAGGGACGGTTCTTTCCCTCCCCCAAGTGAAATTTGGGGGAGGGAAGAAACCGTCCCTTGAGCTTTGAAATTTGGAGGGAGGAGAGAATCGTCCCTTTGCTTTGGGGGGGAGGATGGAACCGCCCCTTGAGCTTTGCCTTTGCTTTTGGAGGAGGAAAGAACCGTCCCTTGAGCTTTGCCTTTGCTTTGGGAGAGGATGGAACCGTCCCTTGAGCTTTGAGGAGAGAGAACCGTCCCTCTGCTTTGCCTTTGTTTTGGGGGAGGAAGGAACCGTCCCTTGAGCTTTTGTTGAGGAGAGAACTGCCCCTCTGCTTTGCCTTGAGCTTTGAGGAGAGAACCGTCCCTTTGTTTATTTTGCTGCTGCCGAAGGCTTTACCGGAATCCACACCTCATATTTTGCATTTTGAGGATCCGGATTCAGGTAAACTTCTATATCCGGAGCATTTGCGTACTCATAGCCGGACGTGGGCAGCCATTCTGTCACAATCCTCTGTTCCAGCTCCTGTATAGATCGATTATCGCCGGCACCCTCAAAGATTGCCCATGTTGCAGACGGTACCATATATTCCTCAAATTGTCCCTCGGGCGCCGTACTTGCCACTGCTATAAAATACTTCCACTGCTGTTCATCATTGCAGGCGCTCACTCCCAGAAGTCCCTTTATTTCCGTATTCATCATCCCTGCCAGACCGGGAAGCACACCATTCATCACTGCGTTCTGCCACATTGCCGGAACAATTTCAAAATTCTTTTCAATCTCCTTGTGCAGTGGCTGCGAAACACCCACTATTCTAAATGCTTCCTTCGTTTCGATACGATAATTCATTTGTTCCACTCCTTTAATTGTAATTTTGAATGTGAGAGGCGGAAATGCTTTCATGGAAACGCCTTCCTTTTTCAGCATGGACGGTGCCACACCATGAATACTCTGGAATGCCCTGTTAAATGCAGTCGGTGAACTATATCCGTACTTCATTGCAATGTCAATAATCTTTGCATTCGCACTTTGCAGTTCAACGGCTGCCAGTGACATTTTTCTTCTTCGGATATATTCCGATAACGGCAGCCCCGCCATATAGGTAAACATCCGCTGAAAATGATACGAAGAACAGCCAGCTATTTTAGCCAGTTCTTCCATGTCGATTTCATCCGTCAAATGCTCTTCCATATAACGAAGTGCAGCATTTAATCCTTCTATCCATTCCATTTTCAATCCCTCCTCCAAACATCAGTCCATCTTAAATCTGCTTATCGCAAATGGGCTGACGCTGCATGTCAATGACTACATTTTACAATTATTCGTATCTTCTGTCCTCTCTTTTTCCGAACGGGAAATGAGAGGAGCTGCACCAACTTCTACATGGCACCAGCGGGTAATTTTGATTGCAGTCTCAGAACCTAAACCCTTATTTCTTGTGGTATTCACTGTTCTGATCGTTAGTTTAGAACTGATATTTGCGCTTGCGGTTTTAGACCACCTATTTGTTTTTTTGATCATCATTTTGACTAAAAGACCGGAATACCGCTTCTTTGTAATCCTTTATCTTTTTTAATTCTTTTTCAGGCTCCCCAATCTCATTAGAAACATCAGAACATGTAGGCTTCCTGCATCTGCACAAAGGTTTTATCAACCACACCATCCTGCTTTTTTATGATGCGCTTACCATACAAGATAAATTATAGTACATTGCTCCGCAATTTACAATCTCGCCAGAGCAATGGTTACAAAACAGGTTACGGTTCAGCCTTGAAATGAGAACGCTTTCCGGGCGGCTGCAGCATACCTGGGGCAGCCGCCCGGAAGCTGTGCGTCAAGTAAAAGGCTGAATTGTGACCAAAATAACCGAAAAGAAAACACCCTGCAAATCTCTGCAAGGTGTCCGTGTGTATTTCTGTTCCGTTTTATGCCTGTACTTCTGAACCATCCTTAACTGTGACGATCATATTTTTATCCTTAAGCTTTACTGTCTCAATGCAGACGTATCATCGCAAATTCGAATCAAAGAACTGTCATTTTTCTCATCTAACAACATCTATATCAATGGAAAGATGTCTGGTTTTCAGTTGGCTCTATTTCTCAAACTTAATGTTGCTGCAATCCACGCTGATATTATACAAATCAAAGATACAAGATAAGAAATACCAATTGCAGCAAGTGCTTCATCTGATGTATAAACTTTTCCCAAAATGCATCCGGTTATGGAAACAACAATTATTGCCAATGTAAGTATTGCACTAATAATTCGTTCTTCTTTTGAAACTTTGCAATTCTTATGAATAATTCTCATCATATTTTCCTCCGCCTTTTTTTCATATTCATCCTCGCTAAGCTTTTCACCTGATAATAATTCATTCACTGTAATACCCAACTCATCACATAATGGTAACAATAATGAAACATCCGGAAATCCATTTCCTGTTTCCCATTTTGACACAGTTCTATTACTTATACCTAATTTGTCAGCAAGTTCTGTTTGAGTATATCCTTTTTTCTTTCTCTCATCTGCTATAAATTTACCTGTCAAAACTTGATTCATCATGTCCTCCTTCCATTTCATTATTACCAATTTTTCTCATTTAGTATACCAACGTTGCGTGGATATTACATATTTATACAGTTCCACGGAACATAGACTCCGTTCATCATCCGTGAAATAATCATTCCAACCGTTTTACACTTATCGAATTTATGGCAGTCACCACAAGGAGTCACACCATTCTTCACTGCGCACTGACGAAATTCCTCTTTTAGAAACAATGCTCCTGCTATCAGCATGATAAATGTAATTTCTGTTTCCGTAAATGCATTGGCTTTCCAGGCAAATACACTGTACAATGCATAAGATACCACTGCCATAAATAGGCACACATACCCCGCAACTGATAAGCAAGCACTCATTATAGCTGCTGCAATCAAAAATCTCCATCCTAAGAGTGCAAAGGCACTCGCTGTTTGTGTTGCCGTTTTTGCATCTGTGACACAGCAATATGGCAGGCAGAAGAACCCACGCTAAAGTTTATCCAATGATCAGCAGACGGCTTGGCACAAACAAGGAAATCAATTTTTATATTACCTTATGTATGCATTTTAGGCTATAATGTCTATGAAATCAGAAACGAATGCCCTTAAGGTTTCCTATTCCTTTTCAACATCACACCCCTCTGATCCGCTAAGGACTGGATTTGTTTTGCCACATAAGCTGACTTTTCTTTCAGTGTGAGACTCTCCAACTGTTTTTCTTCCGCAAGCTGCTCCAGCACAGTTTTCAATTCTTCCAGGTCCAGAAGATTGACTGCAAGACAAAAGAAACTTTTTCTTCTGCCATTATTATAATGTTCCAGCAGAAACTTCAATATTTCCAGCTTCTGTGCCTGTTCTAAATGGTAAGCTTCCACACCTATTTCCTTCATTTTGTCAAAATCCTTCTTCCAGTTTCGGTGTGTGATAAAAGAATCATATTCACCCGCCCCTTCATACTTTTCACAGGGAAACTCTTCACATTGATTGCAGTATTCTACCCTGCTATGCTGGATGCTGCATTTGGCTATTTTACAGGACTGGTTGCCTTCTCCGCCCCCACAACCCGGACAATGACCGTCCAACTTCATTGGACACAGTCCACAGTTCAATCCGCACAATGAAAAACATAAGTCATTTCTAACAAAATCCTTCAATCACAATCCCCTCCTTTTATAGGATTTCTGTTCTTTTCATGTCTGCTGCCAAAACCCCTTCAACAGGGGACAATACATATTCCTGATTTTTCTTATACCTCTCATACTACTGAATACGCCTTTTCCAATGCCTGCTGATGTGTTACTTTTGCAGTTAAGATATTTTCCGTAACCGCTCCTGCCTGCACAGCACCCTCCAGGAAAGCTTGCCCAATTACATTCTTAAATTTGGGTTTATTTTAAGTTCAATTCTGGCAGCTCATATAGAAAAGCGGATAAGCATTTCCCTGTTCGTCAAAATCTGTTCTCTTGTATACCTGAAATCCCATGTGCTCATAGAAGCCTTTTGCCTGTGGATTCTGCTCATTCACAGTCAGTTTCCTGACCCCAAAGTGCTCCATGCCATAGAGCAGCAGGCATTTTCCAAGACCGTTACCTCTTTGCTCTGGCATAATAAACAGCATTTCCAGCATTTCCGCCTCCACTCCCATGAAGGCAACGGGATTGTCTTCCTCATTTTTTATCATCACGAGATGTTTGATCTTACTGATTGCATCCGGTACATATTCTTTAATCTTTTCTATCTCATCACTAGATAAGAATAGATGCGTTGCTTTTACCGATTGCTCCCACACTTCCAATAGCTGCTGCATTAACGCCAGTGTTCGTTCTTTCACTTCAATTATTCTCATTTTTCTTTCCTACACAATTCCACACAAACCTCAACATGGCACGAGAGGACAGGAAGTACGTCTTAGACCAACGTCCGTTTGCGGAAATATATCCACTATTGACCACCAAACATATCCATCGAGCCTTTTTTCAAGGGAACATATCCACTACATTATAGCCGAAAAGTCGCGGTTTCTCAATAATCAATCAAAGGCGGGCATCAAGTCAGTACACAAGTATCAATTCCTTACAAACTTTTCTTTAGGATATCCAGTACCTCATCATGGGTCAGCACCTTATAGCCGCCCTCCTCAATGACCGTCTTTCCACCTGATTTCAGCAGTTCCATAACCTGATTATAAATACCATTTTTCTTGATAGAACCGCCACCGTAAATGAGCTGCACCGTGTTTCCGTATTTGGGAAGCTCCTCATTGAGAGCATTGAGGGAATCTTCTCCAAAATAAAGTTTCGTTGGGTTTGAATATGAAAAATTTCCTAACATAATTTTTTTCTCCTTAATCCTGATAAATTTCTTTTTTGGGTGCAAAATCACCCAAAGCATCTTTGCCTGCTGTTACTTTTATCATAATCTGCCTCCTTACTTTAATCCGCTATATTCCTGCTCATCTATCGCTTCCAGCCACTCGTTGGAGCTTCCTTCCGCCGGAACCTCTACCGCCAAGTGCGAGAACCAGCTATCAGGCGACGCACCATGCCAGTGCATCACTTCCGGTGGAATATGAATATGCCAATTATTTCGACACCCCGGTTCAAAGGTTACTCTTCAAAAATAACGGCACAGTTCAGCCACACAAGTATGCACATCACTGCGTTGTCGTCAATCACCGATGCCCGCATCAGCTCATTCCTCCGCATTATGCTGCACACACCTGTGTGACTTCCTTTGTGCCGCTATTTTTGAAGACCGCTATAATATCCGATTTCGTCCAACCAGTTTCGTATCATTTCCTTAGACTGCGGTATGTCATCACGATACACGCCCAACACATTGCTTTCCACTTGACTGTCCGGCAGCACAGCAGAAATATCTTTCACACTGGATGCAAGCCCGCCTGTTCCATGAGAGCAAAACAGCACCACCCTCTTATCGCTAAGGTCATTTTCCTCTAAGAAAGAGAAAACAGGCATTGGCGCACTATACCACCAATTTGGATAACCTATCAGAATCGTATCGTACTCATCCATATTGTCGATATGCTCTGTAATTTCTGGTCTTGCCTGTATATTCTGGTCATGCTGTGCCTGATCTAAAACAGTGTTATAATCATTGGAGTGCGGTTCTACTAAAGTGATTTCAAACAAGTCTGCTCCCGTTTGCTTCTGAATTCCCTCTGCAACTCCTTTTGTATTTCCACCCCAGAAGAAGAACGCAATCAGAACTTTTCCATCAGCGCCTGTGTCCTTGTTCTGGTCTGTATTTACAGTTCCAATAATATGCTCGCTGCCACTCACTGCATTCCTTACCAATCTTATACCGATATTAAAACTACCTTTATCAGGCTCCAGTGTGGCACGATATGCACTTCGCATATTTTTGGCAAAGTCATTCCATCCACCACCACGATATATTCTTAGGGTTCCAGTTGCTGGTCCTGTTGGGTCTGTGGATTCTTCGGTATCATAGCTGCCATAGTAATCCCACACCCATTCGCTTACATTTCCATGCATATTGTATAAGCCCCACGCATTCGGTGCAAAGCTATCTACTGCAACCGTTGTCTCACGATACTCTCCCGGTTTCGTTGTCAGGTTTCCCTGCTCAAAGTAGTTTTCTTCAATCTCATAAGGATAATGGCCATAGTAATTCGCTTCTTCCGCGCTGATAGAAGTTTCTGTGTTAAATGGTGTTTCAGTACCTGCTTTGCAGGCATATTCCCATTCAGCTTCTGTTGGCAATCTATACCCATCCGCACCAAGATTCCAAGAGGCACTTTCTCCCTCAATTTGATAAACTGGCGTTAATCCTTCCTGTTCGCTTCGCAGATTGCAATAAGTGACTGCTTCCAACCATGTAACATTCTCTACTGGAAGCTCGTCCCCAGTGAAGGTGCTTGGATTACTACCAGTAACATCTGCATATTCCTTTTGGGTCAATTCATAAGCACCCATATAAAAATCGCTTACAGAAACCGTATGCTGCTGTTCATCCTGACTTCTCCAGTTTTCCGTCTCTGGACTTCCCATATAAAAAGTTCCACCTTTAATCAAAACAAAATTTTCTGATGCCATGATTTCTTTCTCCACTGATTCGTCTGTATCCGTTCCTTTTTCCACTGACATTTGTTCTCCATTTGTCGTGTTCTGCCATGATTGTTCCGACTGCACTGCTGGGGTAAAAAAAGCACTGCAAAGGATAACTGCCAATGCCATCATATAACTTACAATAGCCTGACTTATATGCATTCTTATTTCCTTAATATCTGTATCTTTCCGATATGCAGAAAATTTTAGGGCTGTCTGTGTAAGATAGTGTCCTACAAAAATCCATGTAGACATCATTGCCAAATTCTGCAAAATAACGTATACCGCAGATGTCTCATAATCTAAAATGGTAAATTCGTTTTGCAAAAACATATTATGAAAAATCTCGTTTTGTCCAAATAAGATTGCTCCATAAAGTGCGAGTGCAATACCCGCAGTTCTTATCATCCATGAAACAGTGGTATTCATCTTCATTTTTCCTATAACCACGCTCCAGTGCATACCGAGATGGATACTCATCAAAACAAATGACCAGTAAGAACATGACAAATGCAGTCTTCTTGCTGTTGCCATGCCACCCTCGATTGGTAAAAAGGCAAATAAATGACGTGACAGTACAACACCGCTATAACCTGTCAGAATAATTGCTGCTAATACCGCCAAGTTGACTATTGTACGCAATACTCTCTGTGCTGAATACTTCCCTTTGAAAATCGCCTTGTACCATTTCCCGTTTAGACCATTATGCAGTAAAAACAATAGGAGCATTCCTGCTCCTATCCATTCATGATACTTATCACCAGTAACCTGTGAAGCCATCAGAAAAAGAAGGAGAAATGTCATCAGAACATCTATGATCATCTTTATTCTTTTTTGAATCATAAGCCATTTACCCATTCCATCACACTATCCTGTGATTCGTTTCCAGAAAATCTTTTTCCATCCATCCAGTTTCCACTTCTGGCAAGGCTTTCAAGTCCACTTGCTGAAGAACCAACCCCACTGCTGGCAGAAGTACAGAACGGAATCACTGTCTTGTCTGTAAAATCATAGCTTTGAACAAAAGTATCTAAAATTCTCGGAGCTTCTCCCCACCAGATTGGAAATTAAAATTTGATTCATTTTACAAATCCCTTATATTTAAAGGGTTATAACACAATACACACTCCAAGTACTTTTAATTATCTCTTTGGATACCTTCTCAAATACAAAAAGCTCAATTTCCAATTCCGGTAATCAAGCTTTTTTCACTTTAAATCGCGTCACCATTAGTGACACAATTCATGCACTCCAATCTTACAATACTTCAATATATGCAAGCCTCGCTTTATCCAAGGCTTTCGCCAGTTTTTGGTTCTCCTTCTTCAATTCTTCGTTTTCTTCTTTCAACATTTTCAGTTCTCTCTTATACAGTTCATTTTGCTTTTCAAGACTGTATTCCTCTATTTCCTTACGGATTTTCAACTGCTGCTCGCCTTCTTTTTTCTGTCTCGCAGCCTCCAGGGCAGTTCTCACCTGCTCATTTTTATAAAAGAATCCTTTTGACAAGTCAGTCTTTCTGGATAATTCTGATACAGAAACATTTTTCCCCTCATCCGAAGCGCTTTTTATTTCCTGAAGCGCCATTTCTGTTTTTCGCTGACTTTCCTGACGATTGACTTCATTCATTTTGTCATATTTAGCCATCAGCACTGCACCTCCCAAACTATGCCCCTCCTGAGCAAAATACTTTTCCGCTGCACAAGCAATTCGTTCATCCTGCCAGCCAACATACTCTTTCACACGCTCATCCGTGGCGTAACCCATATAATCCCAAATTACCTGTATGGATGCACCGGATTGGTAAAGATGCTTGCAAAATTCCTTTTGATATCCATTGCTTTTAAATACATATTCCTCATTTAATATGCCAAGCATGGAACACTGCTTCATAAAGTCCGCACAAAATCCTGCCGTTGTATACCTCATGCCTTTTCTATTTAAAAAAAGATACTGTTCCATCTCCTTTTTATTCCGCTTCATATATCTTATCACAATCCAATGTATGATATCCGGAATTGGAATCTTTCTTTCCGTCTCCGGTATTCTCAACCAACTCGTCTTATTTTGCCATAAAAAATCCTTTCCTTTTAATAAAAGCATCTTCCCTTTTGCTATTCCCGTATGAATTAGTACCTCACTCATAACCCGCAAATCTTCCGGAAAAAGATATAGATTCTCTTCCAGCTGTTCCAGTTTCTCGTCCAGTCCTCTTATCTCGTTTCTGACAGGATATGCTTTCTTCAGGAAATGTGCCGCCGGTATTTCAAAATGACAGATTAACTCTTTTACCTGCAGATAAGAAATAAATCTTATCGTCCCCTGTATCTTATTATTACAGCTCTGAGGCTTTAATCTCTGCATTCTCAGGTGTTCCAAGTATCTTTTTACCGTCTGAAAACTTGTATTTGAAACAGCTATACCTTTTTCTTCCAGATAACGCATAAACTCGCGTACATACGTATGCTGAATCATGATTGTGCCTACACTTTGACCAGTTATACAAAACAAGTATTTTGTATACTCCCGAAACGCCGCTCTGTTTTCTGGAATTACAATATCCAAAAAACTAAAGCACTGTATGACACTGCCTTTTGCCCGTCTTTCCAGGCTTATATTCAGTCCATCTACATACCAGACATTTGCATGCCATGCTGGTTCCTTTTCTCCCAAAAACAACTCTCTCCTGCAAAAATCAATAAACTTGCCAGGACTCCCGCAGCATTTCCCTGGTTTCGATCTTAATTGTGCAGAATATTCCTGTTCCTGAACCGTTTCCATTAGCAGAATATCCGAAAGCTTTGCTTCTTCTGCATATTGAAATAGAACCTTTAGCGGAAACAAATATTGATTCCGACATTCTTCACTATTTTTTATATTTTTAACAATATGGCTCAATATCCATTCTATTTGCCCTTTTACAGTTTCACATACATCTGTTGAAAAATCCCAAAATAAGATGTCCTTATCTTTCTCCAAATCAAAAGAGTTGGCAATACGGCCTGTAAAATATTCTGGCAGATATATTCGTTCATTTCTTGTTTTTTTCATTTTCATCTTGCGTTTTTAATTCTTTTATTCGTTCTAAAGTGCCGTTTAAAGTGCCATCTTGTCCTTTTGGCACTTTATCCTTTACACCATCCTATACACAACTGTACAGGATAATGTCTATCTATTTGTCAAGAATAATACTTTTGTTTTTTACTGGACGGCTTATCCGGCATAGTCATTTTCAGCTTTTCCGTCATCAACATTTCTTCTAAATAGTGCCTTCTAAAATAATTTCTATTAGAAAAACCAAATTCATCTACAATTTCCTGGGCGGACTTTGATGTTTTGCAAAAATCCAGAATCATCCTGTACATATCCTGTACATCATCCTCTACATTTTGTACAGGATGGGCATCTCTTTGAAGAATTCGCATATATCTGTCACAGGCTTTACATAAAACCATGATCCCTTCTTCATTGATATCATATTCAGGTAAGGGAGCATCATATTGTGCACAGGCTTCTTTTATTTTAATAAACCCTCTCCCCCATGCCTCAATCACCCCACTCAGGAAAAAAACATGTGCCAGCTTAGGGTTAAACGGTTTTGAGGAATGCTTTTCAAATAATTTCTCAGTGGAATTTAAATTAGCTGGCATTTCCCCATCGTTCCAAATATATATTTTATCTTCATACACGCTGATTTGAATAGGATTACAGCTGCTATAATCTTTATGAACAATTGCATTTAAGAGAATCTCTCTGAACGCATCCTTATGAACCATATATTGTTCCACTCTCTGCATCCCATCATACATAACTAAAGCTTTCATGTACTTCGTGTAGACTAAATCAACCGTTCTGTCAACCTGTTCAATCAAAGGTCCATGTATCTCGTCCTGGTACTGTAAATCGGAATCCGAACCGCCAAAGTACCCAATCTTAATATAGGAACCCGTTACCCATTTCTCAGGATTCTTGTAGAATGCCAGCATAGCAGCTCTTACCAGACAGTCATCCTCATCTATTAAATATAAATTCTCCATCAAAATATCATCCGGCACACTGATCTCCTCTTCAGTCAGCCGCCCTCTGGCAACAGCCTTATCTTTAAACATCTGTATGGCATCTGGCTTTAAATCCTGCACGGTGATTCTTGGCAGTGCAATCCCATCCCATGTTTTTCCCTGCACCTTTAATATTTTTCTGTCCAGCTCCTTTCCGGTAATTGTACGCATAGTACTTCCAGAACGATAGTAATACTTTCCGTGATAGCTAATTAAAGATGGATATTTCTCCACGACTATCTCAATGTATTCCAACGAGCCTTCGAACAGTAAATTAACATCTGCTACAATTCCCATTGTATCTGTAATCTTACTTGGAATTACTTCCAACAATTTCTTTGATTTTTGTATGCCAACAACTTTCCCTGCGTCATTTTTTCCTATATACAATATGCCACCATGGGCATTCGCATATCCACAAATCCATTCCAAATATTCGTCATGCCATGATTCTTTCCATTCAATTGTTTGATGTTCAGGCATCTATGTCCTCCCTATACTTTCAAGTCATTGTTTCTATATTGTTAATTCATATTTATTCTGTTAATTTCCATAGATACTTCTAATTTCTGCTAATTTATTTGTTATATCTTGAATTTCTTTTTGTAAGGCTGTATGTTCAATATCTATTGCCGGCTGAAATATATTCATATTGCCTTCAAAATGATTAAACTCATTCAAAAGAGTTTTTCGAGAAGCAAAGAAAACCCTGTATGCTCTCTTTTGAACAAAATCTGCATCTGTATTTCTACAGTTAAATGCTTTCTGGATTACTTGTGTCAAGGTTGGTGGATGCTGCATATTTATTTGCAGGTTAAAAATCTCAACCAGTTCTTTTTCTACTTTCATTCTTAAATGATAATACGTCAATGTCTGCAATAGTGTCTCAGACAATAACGGGTAGCGACTCTTATCAATAATATTAATATTGCCGCAATCCAACGCTAATACATCTGGTACAGAAATATTCTCTGACACACACACCTCATACCCAAATAATATCTTATATATGGCGGCAACATCTACTGTCGCCGTCTCATATCCATGCATCACTTGTGATAACCTCACATAGTTTTCATCATCATCCTTACAAATATGAGCATACCCTCTCATAAACGGGATCATGGAAATCAAAAACAAGCGTCGGTCAAGGATAAGCGAATCCAGCACACCATCCTTATTCTGAAAAAGCTTAATAAGATCATGTAAATTAATCAGTATTTTTTGTTCTTCATCTTTTACCCGTATAAAACCATTTGTTCCACCATATGCATTATTCAGAATATAAAGATTAAAGCAATTGTTTAACTGTACTTCTAGCAGCCGAATTAAATCCGTATTATGTGTAAGGATAATCTGTTTTTTCTTCTCTAAAAATTTCACAATACAAAAGGCAATTTTATTCTTGTAAACTGAATCAAAGCTAGAAATAGGATCGTCTAATACAATAAACTCTTTAGTAGAATTTTTCGCAAGTAAAAGTTCAAATGCAAGAGAAATAAAATTCTGCTCGCCTGCACTTAAATGCATTTCTTTTGTAGGCGTACCAAGTAAAGGCTTGTCATCTAACATAAGTTTAAAGTTATTATCATTTTCCTGATCACGTATCAATCTTATATTGCGATCAATATTGTCATTGATAACTTCTTCGATGTACAAAAGTTCTTCATCATCAATATACGGCTGTCCTTCTAATAATAAAGAGTACTCGTCAAAATCAGAGTACATGGTTGTATCTATAAACACATTTAGCATTACAATCATCATCTCATCAACTATGTTGTTGACATACATCTGCACTTCATCCTGAAGTACAGACGTATCCTCTGAAATACCGGTAGAAATAAAATTCATCACCGTATGTTTTATATTAAATGGATCATTAGCAATTAACGATTTATCCATTACAACCTTATCTAACAGTGTTTTTGTCTTAGAATCCAAATTCTCATAAATTCGCTTTCTTCCCTCTGTTTTCCGGTTCAAAAGATTCTCACCATCAAAATCATGGTTATCACAAACAACACAGGTCTGAAGATGTTTATATTTTTTTAATATTCCGATAGCATCATCACTTTGTTCAATCAACATAACTTCTGTGTTCATAGCAATTTGATTTAAATCAATTGATAATAATTGTTGAATCACTTTACTATTATCAATAACAAATTTTTTCTTATCTTCTTCCAAAAATGACAAATCGGGTTGATTATCAGGGTTACGAATAAATGCCATGAATGCAGCTCTGTTAATTTCTGCACCTCTAGACTTCTGATTTACAATATCACGAAGATAGGCATATGCCTCTGCATTTCTCTCCTGCAGAACACTTAAGAAATAATCATTTACTTTAGAAACCTTATACTCATTTTTCAAAGCTTGCGGAAGATTTTGTTTAAACGCTTGTTCAAATGCCTGATTTACTTTTTTTCTCAGTCTATATTCTCGTTGAATATCCTGCCCAATAAGATAGTCCGAGGTTTCCCCTGGGATTACATTTCTATTCATTTGATCTGCTATTATCTTAAAAGCTTTGTTCGCAGGAGTAATCGTACTTTGTGCATCGACTATTGTCTCAAAAGTAATCTCTTCCGTTTCTTCCTCTGTTTCAAGCACTCTTGCCAAACTACTTTTACCGGTTCCGTTAGGTGCATAAATCACAGCAATACCACCTGTATTTCTTGGTTGCTGCTTCAATTCAATAGTAGCGTTTCCTGTAGTAATCAAATTCTCGAAATCCTGCTCAAATATACTCCCATTCTTAATTTTTTTGAATGTTAATTCCATTTTCTCACTATACCTTTCCATACTATTTTTATCAAGAATTTATCTCTGTACATCCATCCATTCAATAATCTCTTCAAATCCATTCGCATACAAACTCTGAAAATTCTTCCCATTTGCATCCGACAAAAAATCCAAGAACTCTCCCAAATCCTTCCTATAAATCTGTCCTATAATCTGGAGGTCCTTTGTAGCCTTTCCGATTGCCTCAAGATCGTCAATCTCACGCATCGATTTTTCCAGCTTTTCGTACTTTTCTTTCCAGAATCCTATGTATTCCAATTTTGCCTCTGGTCCGCCATAAACATTAGGGCCAATCTTTATAGGGGCATCGTCTCTATAATACATCCGTTCTTTTTCGCTTAATACAATAAACAGGAGTCGGTCTTTATAATGTCGGTCTTTTATAATTTCACCAACCTCATACATACACGCCTGTTTTTTTAAATAAGTATCACTTATCACTGTTAATACAAAATCATGATCCTGTATCGTATCCATAAATTCCTTAAAACTTGCCTTGTATTTAAGCTCTGTATATCTGGAAATCTTTATCTTATTCCGGAGTTTATCACGAATTACTTTTTCTATAATGTCAACAATTGGTGCATCGCATTCCGTATAAGAAATAAACAATGTAGCGGGACCTTTCTTTTCCTTTCGCTCCATTATTTTTGCATCATTATTCATAAAAATATATTGTATTCCATCTGCAAGAACCAAACCAGCGGACCGTTCCACTCTGATCACGAAAATATTTCTATCAAAAAAAAGAAGCTTGCCATACTGGCACTTGACTTCATGGGACAGTTTCTCATATGCAGCTTTCATAATATTGCCTATATTAGATGTAAGATGAAACCCTGTTAATATATAATTCCCATTAACTTTCTCTGCCCCAATCAAGATGTATCCACCTTCCTTGTTGGCTAAAGCACAGATATACTTTGCCAATTCCCCCGGGCGAGCTTCTAACGCTCTGCAGATAATATTGTGAAAATAATTATTGCTCAAAATATCTTGCAGTTCTTCCCTGTTTAACTCCATTCCTTTACATTCCTCTCAATGGTATTCTGTTCAATCCAGTCATTTTGATAATCTTTCCAAATGTAAGTTTCTCCGGTTCTGATTTGCCATCCTCAACCCATAATTCCCAATCCATGGAATAGTCTAGAATATCCTGTTCCTCCCTGTAATAAATACGCACTTCTCCACCATCCGAAGGACGGGCCAGCAGATATATCTCTTTTCCATTCTTCTTAATAACAAATATTGTATCTGATACCGAATATATATTCGACAAATCATACTCTTTCCTTTTTCGCAGATACGAAAAAATATTATTTTGGGAACGCTCTAATATGGATTTTACATATTCATAGGTTTCTGGATTATGTTTTGCTGGTCTATAAAATTGCTCTGCAAAATCGTTGTCTGTAAAAGCCTGATTCAATGCCTCTTCGGACTCAATTCCGTACTGTAACAATACCTCTGGTGTTATCTCACTTCTTACGGTTGCTGCTGATGAACCAGCTTGTCCTATTTTTATTATCTCCTCTAGTTTCTCAGTGCTGGCAATTGAAAATTTCTCCATAATGTTTTGAAATGTCTCTGCCTTTCGGATATTTGAAGTAATCTCTTCATCATCATAGAGATAATGTTTGTTCTTATATAACTCTGGAAAAATGAATTTAGCCTTTTCATCATAATCAGCCATCCACAATAAAAGCTTCTTGAAATTTACCCGTACCTCATCATCTTTTGAGCTTCTGTTTTCATTGACATATCTGGAAATAACCGGTGCTACATCACAGTCCTTCTTCTCACGATTTTCTGGCAGCTTTAAATAAATATTCTTCATAAGTAATTCTGCTTTAATATCATACCCTGCACTTACCGCAAGTTCCTTTAAAGTCTCATCCATGTCATTGTCCAAAAAAAGATCATCTTTTATCATAAATGTTCCATTTTGGTTTGGAAGAATCGGTCTTGTTGATTTATTGATTAGATTTTCAAACCTTGTTTGAATCGCAAATTCAATGTATCCCTCCAGAAAATCAACTGTATCTTCCATGGTTTTCTCCATATACTGTGAAAATTGTTCCATATTACCACACTCGCTAATCTTGTCCGCCGTGCAAGTGATCGTATACTTTAATGCTTCCTGTAGTATTTTTTTAGATATCAAAGGAACTTTCCGCATAGGACTATTTATTCTAAGAATATTGCCTGCATACTCGCATATTTTCTGTTGTCTTTCTAGATTTTCATCATCTTTTTCATAGCAGAAAACTAGTTGAAGAAAAATACTGTTCCTTATTCTGACATCTGCATCCCCCAGTTTCTCTTCAATCAATCTAAGTATCTGCTCATTTTCTACGTCTTCTGCCTCAAACCATTTTCGATTCGGAAAATTCAAATCAAGCAGCCAGCTCCTGCAATCAACTCCCAACTTGCCTAAAATATCTTTATATTCTTCCAAAATGTCTTTATCAAAACAAAGTTCTGATACACAATGGAATCCCCCTTTTTGGTCTGGTATAATTCTGGTTTTTTTTGTTGATATATATTCCTGCAAATTTTTGCTCTTCTCGATTATATCATAGTAATGTATAAGCCAATCCTGCCAATTATGGTCTGCGATTGCTTCCCGCAGCTTACCAATCCCTCCATAATCCTGTAATTGTTCTGTTAATGTTTTAAATGTATATCTGTTGCAGTCGCTCCATAGAGAATTATACCAATTATGAATATCTTCTTTACACGGAATGCATTCCGGCATTATCGGATTAAGTAATTCCCATATTTTTTCTCGGATTTCCTTGTTGACATCTGAAATAATGTATACCTGATCTTTCCCCGACCAATCCTGCAATGCCATCATTTCATTCTTACTGGTTCGTATAATATCAGTATTTAAAATCGTATCTTTACAATTGTTAATAACTACTTTAATCCATTCCTCATCATACCAATCCTTTTTTTCATAGATATCGATATGTGTAATATAGTAGATTCCACCCCAACAACGCTTCGCCGCATATCTCAATAGTTTTGTATACAGACTGCCTGCCTTTTCTATAATCTTGCGATTTTGCTCAATTTCATCATCCATTTTAGTCTTTGATTTGCAAGTCAGATATATGCCATCTCTCGGTTCTGTTGGATTAAAATCACTTGAATTAATTACAACTGGGAAAGGAAAATCCTCCGTTCCAATCAATGGAAAATCACAAAATAATTTTGGCTGTCCTTTGACAAATGGTACAAAATTCACTGAATTATTATTGTGTTCCATTTCTGCTGATATGGTAATCTCATCTTCTGTCAGATTCAGAATGAAAATGCTCTTTGTTGTGAGTTTGTCCTCATACAGGATTTCATGAACCAATATATGTTCCTCTTGGCCAGTAAGTTTTTTATTATACCGGAACACCTCTCCTGTTGATTCCAAAAAAATCTCCTCAATTTCTCCTAACAAAGTTAAAACGTACGGCGCAGTTATTCTCAAATTATCAATCCCCTGCTTTGCCACTTCAATACCATCTTCGTCCAACTCATATTCAAAAATAGTATTATATGCATTCCAATCTGGTTCCACTTGCAGAGTCGTACATTCCTTAAGCTGCTGTACCGCTGTTTCCATAGCTCTTACTATTTCATTCTTTTCATGTCCTGTTCGATCCAATGTAAAGTGAAAATTTGAAAAATTACCATCTTCTGTTTCTAGTATGCCGGACAAATTTACGATTTCTGACAACAAATGTGTTGTCAAAAAACCTGTTCCGAATTTTCCACTTGTTCTTTCGGTTCCATCATTTCTATCTTTGGATGAAGATTGATTAATAAGCGACATCGCATTCGTTATGGAGAACGCCTTTCCATTATGCTTGAAAACAATCTTTTTATTACTTTCATCAAAATCGATTGCAATTTTAACCTTACCGGTGTTATTACATATATCTTTTGCATTCTGACACAGTTCCCATACCCACCGTTTGGCACTATTTTCATTATTGCTGTAACGCAACTTCTGAAGCAGTTGCAAAGCACGATTGGCCGCTCCTATTCGTAATGAATTACTATCTGCCTGTTCTATATTTCTTTGAAATTCTTCTGTATTCATTCTCTCTCCCACAAAAGCTCTTGTATAAAGTTTCTTAAAACTGTCTTAAATATATCACATTTTCTAAATCTTTACATCTATTTTTAGCATCACTCTTTCAAAATAAAAAGGCCTACAGAATTCTTTTCTGCAAGCCGATAAATGTCAACGCCATATACATTTCGCGCTACCATCTGTGTATACCGTTCCTATTTCTAACACTATGCACATGATACACAATTAAAACCATACTCCATTTTAGGATAACCTAAAAATACAACATCATACCCTGAAAGATCTGAAACCGTTTCTATCAGTGCGGGGCTTGCATTTTCTGCTTTTTCATCTGATGCCCGATCAAGACACTCATCATAATCAAATGAATACGGTTCTTCCACCCGAATAGAGAATAAGTCTCCGCCAACCTCCTGCCTGATCCACGATGCCATCTGTGCAACATTTCCCGGCTGCTGTACACTGGCAGAAGCAATTGCATCAACATCTGACGGAACCGCCGCATTTTCAGCCCATGTAAAATAAGCGATCAGTATCTTTTCTTCTATGTTTTGCGGCTCCTCTGTAATATCAATATCATCCGATACTGCCTGTGTATCCACTGCACCCGAATGTGCTTCCTGTATTGCTGTGTCATTGACCTTTGGAGAACTACACGCAGTAACAGGAATCATCACAGCAAGCGTCAGGAATGCAGTCGTCCATTTTCTCATAGACTATCTACCCATTCCTTCATTTCCGTCTGAGAAAGACTGCCATTTAAGATCTTCCCTTTCAGCAGACTTGCACCGGGACAGCTTAAAGCAAGCTTTTCATTTGTTTTTCCCATTCCGCTTCCACCGGAGGTAGCAAACGGAATAATCGTTTTACCGGAAAAATCATAACTCTCCAAAAAAGTATTGATAATGTTCGGAGCCACATACCACCAAATAGGGAAACCGACAAATACCACTTCGTACTGTTCCATCGCATCCACCTTACCTGCTATCGCAGGTCGAAATTCCGGGTTATTCATTTCCACACTGCTGCGGCTTTTCTTATCTGTCCAATTCAAATCCCCACTTGTGTACGGAGACTCTGGTTCAATTTCAAAGAGATCCGCTCCGACCGCCTCTGCCAGCTTCTTTGCCACCTTTGCAGTCACACCGCTTGCTGAAAAATATGCCACTAAAATTTTCTTGTTCATAATCATACCTCCATAAAAATACACGATTGAATAGTTACAAATTTGTAATAAAAACTGATTTATATCACCTGAAATGTTTTCCACTTCCCGGATTTCTGCCGCCAAATCAAAATACCTGCTCGAACCACCCAATCACAAACCATTGCAATGGCAATCCCAATCACACCCATTTGCAGGACAACTCCAAAAATCCATGACAACAGCAGACGTACCGCTACCGTGGATATAACAGAAACATACATGGTAAATTTCACATCGCCCGCAGCTCTCAGCCCATTGCTGAACGCGCCAGAGAAGGAATATGCCGCGGCATTAAACAAGTTATGGATTAAGACAAGTAGAATCACAAGCTGTTTCGTTTCCGCCTCCAGCGCATAGAAACGCATAAACAATGGTGTTAAAAGAAAGACCAACAGGTTCCATGCCGCTGAAAGTAAAAGCGTAATTTTTGTCAATTTCTTGAAATAACAATCCGCAGCTTCTATATCTCCATTTCCCATGCACTGTCCAATGACTGTAATGAACACCGGTCCCATAGCAACCCCAGCCAACGCAGCCAACGACCAGATGGTTTGCGCTACGCAATTTGCTGCAATCTGGTATGTGCCAAATAAGGCAGCAATACTGCTCAGTGCTACTTTTACTAGCTGGAAAACACCATTTTCCAGTCCATTTGGAATGGCGATCTTCAGAATTTGCTTCATGGGCTTCTGCTTCCACTGGAAAATCCATTGCGGGCGATAGAATACCTCATTTTTCTTCCGAAAACATAGAACCGTAATCGCCACGGCTGAAAAAATCCTTGCCAATAGAGAAGCGTATGCAACACCTGCCACGCCTCTATGCAGTACAAACACGCCTATGAGATTTCCAATGACATTGATTGTATTGGACGCAATTGACAGATACATGGTTACGCTGGTTTTTCCAATGCTGCGAAAAAGGGCGGCTCCGGCGTTGTAAACCGCCAGTGCCGGATAGGAATATGCTGAAATTCTGAGATACGTTATACAAGCCTGCATCACGGGAACTTCCACCTTACCAAACAGCAGACGAAGTATACTTTCGTTTCCAATCAAAACCACCACGGCAGCCAGCGTTGAAAAAATCGCAGAAAAAGACAAAAGCTGACTGGCAGATTCTCCCGCAGAACCATTGGCTTTCCCACCAATATACTGACTGATTACAACAGCCCCGCCGGAAGCCAGGGCTGTGAACAAGTAAATAAAAATGGTGTTGAACTGATTGACAAGTGCCACCCCTGATACCGCTGTCTCTCCTACATAACTGACTACAAGGGTATCTGCAAGTCCAACCATCAATACCAGCATTTGCTCAAAGAACAGAGGTATAATCATTTTTCTTAATTGCGCATTCGTAAACACATCTGTCTCCCTCCTCGCAGATTTTTTCAACCGACTTTATACCCACAATCAATGCAGACATGAATCTGTCTCCACTCAAGCCAGTCCGCAACATCTTTTGTTTCAAATTCCATGTTTGTTTCTCCACAGCCGCCGAGCATAAAAGCTGATAAAAACCCATAATCCCATCATGGAAATATACTCTGCAAATACAGAAATCCCACTCTGCTCAAAATCGAAGAACACAAACTCCTGCTTAAGAAACATATAGGAAACAATATTTTCCTTATGGAAACAGAACATTCCATAGCCTGCAATAAAAACCGCTATCAAACGTATCAGCCATATGGACATAGTGGGCATTTTCTTTCCACTCATAAATCTACCAAACATTCCAAGAAGCATGCTCCAGTGAAAACCTAAGTGAATGCTCATCAGCACAAATCCCCAATAGGACGCTGCCAGATGCATCGTTCTCGCAGTTGCCATTGGTCCCCCAATGGGTAATTCTGCAAACACATAGCGAGACAGCACGATTCCACTGAACCCTAAACACAGCATGGAAACGAGAACGCTCATGTTGATGAGTACCTGCAATGCGCGCAGCAAGGTATATTTTCCTTTGAACAGGTTTCCATACCACCGGATGTTCAGGATATTATGAAGCAGAAACAACACAAGCATCCCTGCTCCTATCCACTCATGAAGCTCCTGACCGATGATTTGATATGTCATCAGAAAAAGGAGTAACACCGTCATCAGAAGATCAATCCCTATTTTGATTTTTATTTTTGGCTTCAAACGACATTTCCTCCTTCCCTTAACAAACCCATTGTCTGATACTTTGATTTTTAGTAACTGTTCAGTACCTGACCAGTTACTTTCGAAAATCCATTTAAAATCACCTCCGGTGATGGGATTTTCTCACTCTTGTATCACTTTCTCACGGCTCATGCAGTATATGCATGAACCTGCTGAAAAGTTATGATGCTTATTCAAGATTCAACCCAAGTCCATTTACCCATTCCATCACGGTATCCTGAGAATCACTGCCGTTTAAGCGTCCACCGGAAAGCCATTTTGCACCACTTGTGAGCTGTTCTAAATTGGTTGCACTGGAACCCATGCCGCTGCCGCCGGAAGTGCAGAAAGGCACAATGGTCTTGCCGGAAAAATCATAACTTTCCACAAAGGTGTTGATGATTCTCGGTGCTTCTCCCCACCAGATGGGATAACCGATAAATACGATGGTATATTGCTCCATGTTCTCGACATTGCCGGAAATGGCAGGGCGAACATCCGGGTCGTTCATTTCAACGGTAGTACGGCTGTTGTTATCGTTGTAATTCAGGTCTGCATCCGTGTAGGGATCTTCGGGAACAATTTCATAAATATCTGCGTTGAGGCCATTTGCAATATGTTCCGCTACCCCCTCTGTCGTATTCGTAGCAGAGAAATAAGCAACCAGAACTTTGTTCTCCTGTGCTTCGGGAGCATTCGTTTCCTCTGATCGGCTTTCGGAAATATCCGCACTCCCGGCATCCGTACTCCCAACATCCGTACTTCCAGCATCCGTACTCCCAACATCCGTACTCCCAACATCCGTACTCCCAGCATCTGTACTGCTGTTTTCAATAGTTTCAGTTTCTTCAACGCTTGTCGTACTCTCCATCGAATTTTCTTCTGTGGACGGCTGCACCGTCTGGCTTGCAGAATTGCCACAGGCTGCAATCCCAAAAATCATAACCAGAGAGAGTAAAATCGTAATTGTTTTTTTCATCGTAAAATCCTCCGTTTTTTATTCTGCCAGCGAGAAAGTGATTTCTTCGCGGCTGTCAAGATTCTCAAATACTGAAAGGTCAGAAGTGACTCTGCCAATCGGGATCTTGATACCCGTTTCTGTTTACGTGTTTTGTTTCAGTTACTCCTATGTCTGTAAGCCATGTGGCTATGGTATCCTGTGCTTTTGGAACATCCTGTGCGCGGGCGGCAAGTCCCTCCAAAGAAACAGCCGCATGGCTTGCTTCTGCTATGGTTTGATAGCTGTTCCCCGCGCCATATCCATCATGAGTACAAAATGGAACCACCGTCTTTCCGGTTAAATCATACTCATTCAAAAAGGACATCACTGCCTGCGGAACACCGGCTGCCCATACAGGATAGCCCACAAATACCGTATCATAAGCGGCCATATCCAGTTCACTGGTTTTCAGCTCCGGCAGATAATCACGGTTCATTTCATCATGATTTACATCCCGGAGTTCGTCAAAGTCTGCTGTATAGGGAGTAACTGTCTCAATTCGGTGCAGGTCTCCACCCACTTCCTTTGCTATCATATTTGCAACATACTCCGTTGTCCCATAACGCTCCCCATCATCAACTACAATACTTGCCGAGGTCGTGGCATCCACATCATCGGGATATTCTGTATTCCCCCAGCGGGAGAAATAGACAACTAAAGTGTTGGTTTCTGATTGTCCATCCTCTGTGTTTTCAGACTCCGAAACTACTTCGGATTTTGAAATACTACCTTGCCGGGAAGATAGTTTTTTAATTTGTTCGCTATTTTCCCAGGATGGATTTGCAGTTTGTCCGCTGCTTTCCTGCGTTGGATTTGTGGTTTGTCCGCTGTTTTCCTGCGTTGGATTTGTGGTTTGCCCGCTGTTTTCCTGCGTTGGATTTGCTCCACTGCTATAGGCAGTCAGCAAAAAAATCAGCGCACAGATGAGTAGAACAGATTGTATTCGTTTCATGAGCTGCCTCCTCTCAACAAAATAAAAATGCAGGTGCAGAATCAAAGCATACGCTCTATCTCCACACCTACATTATATTGGGCAAATCATTATATATCAAATACTTAGTTTTTATGGTTCACCAATGCCTAAAAAGCATTGAATGTGTTTAATGAATTTTGTGGTCGCCGGGCTAAATGGCTGTCCGCGTTTCCATGCAAGTACACTGGTCGCTGTAAGCGGAGGGGTAAGCGGCCTATATGTAATCTTCGATTGATCCCAGAAAGGCACTGCACCTTCAATTACGATCGAATATGCCAATCCGCCATCCACCATAATTGCACTGTTCGTGCTTAAATTGCTGGTAAAAACAACATCCAGCTTATCATAATAGTTGCCAAACCAGCTTGACAGCTCATTTTGTACATTCATACGCCGCGGAAGAATCAGGGGCAATGCAGACAAGTCTTTTGCAGTTACCGTTTCTTTCTCGGAGAGCGGAGCATCCGGGCGCATTAGAACCACCCATCTTTCTTTTATCTGCAAACGTATAAAATCGTACTTTTCAATATCAATCGGCTCAAGGAGCAAGCCAATGTCCAAAAGTCCCTTTTCCATCTGTTCCTTTACCAAATCTGCCGTAGCCGTAAAAATATCAAAGTTGACTCGTGGATATTTTTGTCGGAAGGTCTCCATCAGTTTCGGCAAAACCTGTACCGCAGCCATTTCGCCACAGCCAATAGAAATTTTTCCTTCCACCTGTTCTTCCTGCTCTACTAATTCCTTTTCCGTTTTATCCACAAGCTGTAAAATTTCTTCTGCACGGCGGCGAAGAAGGATTCCCTCATTTGTTAATTTGATTTTCCGATTTCCCCGGTCGAACAGCTTCACACCGATTTCTTCCTCCATCTGAGCAAGTTGACGTGAAAGCGTTGGCTGGGTAATATGTAAAATTTCAGAAGCCTTTGTGATGCTTTCCTCCCTGACTACTGTCAGAAAATATCGCAAAACTCTGATTTCCATAAAAGCCACCTCCAATCTTAAAAAGATTGTACATTTTCAGAATGGCAAAATATATCTATCTCATTGGATATCTGATTTTTTCTCCAATTTTTATATTTGCCTGTTGTTACCCGACCGTCCTCCGGCCGCTCTGCATCCTGCGGAATTGCCCAGGCTCTGCCAAATTGAACTGCACCTTCTATCTTTCCTTGTGCGCACAATGATCTTACCCATCTTTCTGACAGGTTCCATTTTTCCGCAGCTTCTTTGATTGTGTTATACTCGTTAATCATTTTCCACCGTCTAAATTAAAAAAGCATTGCCTCCACTGACAATGCAATCAACATATAACTGGTTGCCATTTAACAGTCTATGAAGATTATATTCCTTTATCGGCTTAATATCAATGAAAGCCATGCCATTTACAGATTAATGCCAGCATCCTGGTCTTTTAGGAAATCCACCATCTCGGCAATCTCTGTGTAATCCGCTTTACTGTTAGTCAGTTTCCATTCGTTTTTACAAAAAGGTGTTCTCAATTAGATATTGTTCCGCTGTTCGCACCACTTCAGTAATATTGTTTCCTTCCTGATCTATGATTTGTCCGTTGATCCAACTTTTTCCAATAGTTTTTCCTGCCATAAACTGCAAGCCACGATAGTATCCATTTTCACATTGCACCGAGCATCCTCTGTTCACCTGCAACATAATGGAGTTATACGCATCGAGAATATCAGCAACCGGCATTCCGTTTTTACAGATGTTTTCATAAATTCCAAAATCGGATCGCTTCAATGGCCCTGCTTTTTTGTAAAGCAGAACTGCCTGAAATAAAAGATTTTTCTCGGCTTCAGAAAGCGGGCTTATGTTATGAAACAATTCTGTGTTTTGAAGTACCTGTGAAATTGCATTCATTCCAGAAAGAACACATAGGACTCCATCAAGCCCTGCCGCAAATCGGAAGGCATACTCGGCACCAGAACGCTGAGAATTGATGTTTGCAAGTTCCCGACGAGTTTCTGTCGGAAGCTCAGCAAGCAAGCCGCCTTTTACCGGTTCCATTATGATGACTTTCGTTCCATGCTTGCGGGCAACCTCATAGCACCTGCGGGCTTGAACAAACGGGCTTTCCCAATCATAATAGTTAACTACCAACTGAACAAAATCTGTTTCCGGATGTTCTGTCAGCACTCTGTCCAATAGCTCTGGCTTGTCGTGAAAGGAAAAACCAAAGTTACGGATTTTTCCCTGCTTTTTCATTTCGGCAGCAAATTCAAACATCCCGCAAGGGACAATCTGGCTGTCATAAGTAGTGGAATAGATGCTGTGAAGCAAATAGTAATCGAAATAATCCACACCGAGATTCGATAACTGCTGTTCAAAAGTTTCCAAAACCTTTCCTTTTTCTTTGATCAGAAAAGAAGGCAGCTTTGTTGCCAGCTCAAAGCTGTCTCGCTTATGACGTTTTACCAGAACCTCTCTCACATTTTCTTCGTTGTGTCCATTCTGATAGACGAAACTTGTATCGAAATAAGTGAAGCCGCGCTCCAAAAAGGTATCTACCATTTCACAGGCTTCCTCATATTTAACCTTGTTTGGATTGTTCCCCTCAGCAGGAAGACGCATCATTCCAAACCCCAAAGGATATTTTGGCATAGTTTTTCCTCCCCTCTTACTTAAAAACAATTTCGGTATCTTTGCGCTCTGTATAAAGTCTCCAATACTCTTTCGCAATATCTGCCGGGTCATATGCTGTATTTGGTGCTATGTTTCCCATAATGGTAACAACGCCGGTGAAAATCCCCTCGTCCTTCAGTTCTGTATTCAGTGTAATAGCCAATGCTCTCAGTGCCGCTTTATTGATTGACACACAGGTAAATTCAGGCATCGGATAAAGAGCCAGTCCACCGCCAGTAAACAAGATGGTACCTTTCTTCTTCGCTCTCATTTCCGGCAATACCTGCAGCACGCTGTGCAAAGCACTGGCAACATCCACCTGATAATGACGCATCAGCTCTGCACTGGATAACTCGGACGGCTTACCTCCCTCCAAAATGCAGGTGTTATACACCAGTACATCCACACCACCAAATTTCGTCTTGACTTCCTCAAAAGCTTCTGTCAAAGAATCTGTGGAACTGGCATCGGCTGCAATTCCATAGGCTTCCATTCCTTTTTCAGTGAACTCTTTCGTATAGACATTCAGCGAGGTTTGGTTTCTTGCCATCAAAACAATGCGGAAATCGTTTTTTCCAAACATCTCTGCGATATGGTTCCCCATACCCTTACCGGCACCCACAACAACAATCGTTTTCTTATCCATAATTTTTCCTCCATTTTTATCAGCTTGTTTATTTATTGTGCTTGCCATCATTATATGGTACAATCTTCATAACATCAAACGCAAAAAATGAAATGAGGACATAACAGTATGATTATGATGAATAATAACTTGCGGGTTTTCATACAGGTAGCAGACAAAGGGAGTTTTACCGCAACGGCGAATGAACTTTTCGTTTCTCAGCCGGCTATCAGCCGTGCTATCAAAGCATTGGAAGATGAATTAAAGTTAAAGCTCTTTTTTCGTGACAAAAGGAAGGGATTGATTCTAACAGATGCCGGACAGAAAGTTTTAATTCTTGCAAGACAGATGGCTGACATGGAAAATCGTATTTACCAGACTGCGTTCCGCGAGAACAATTTTCTTGGCGGAAAAGTTCGGATTGCCAGTATGCCTATACTGACATCTGTGATTCTCTCCAAAGTATTCTATCAGTTTCGTCAGAAATATCCCTATGTAACATTAGAGTTAGCAGAGGGCAGCTCATCTGAAATACGAACTGCTGTGGAAGAACATAAGGTTGATTTTGGCTTTACATCTTCTCCCTTTGGCACATTAGACAATCTGGTCCTTTTAGACGATCGTATGGTTGCAATCAGTAAAGAAGATTTCAAGGAAGAACACGTCATTGATTTACATGATGACTCTGAGCGATATATTTTCTGCCATGCTGGACATGAAACCGTTCTGGATGAGTTGAAAACTCAAAAAGTGAAATTAGAACACAGCTTCACTGTCCAACAGGCTGAAACCGTAATCAAACTTGTAAGTGAAAATAATGGTATCGGAATCCTCTCTGAACTGGTTCTTAATGCTACTCCCAATAGCTTAAAAAGACATAGTGTGGAACCTTCCGTTCAAATGGCAGTTGGTTTAGTAGCAAATGATTTAAGTGATCTGACACCAGTAGCAACGGCTCTCCTGAGAATGATTCAGGACACCTGTATTCAATACCAAAATGAACATAACGAATAATTTCATGAAAAAAA
This sequence comes from Lachnospiraceae bacterium, assembly GCA_028689585.1. GTDB lineage: Bacteria > Bacillota > Clostridia > Lachnospirales > Lachnospiraceae > Merdiplasma. Next base: position 320,930 of record JAQVCW010000001.1, read on the forward strand.
TAATGCCTGCTTCAGTCTTTATTCCTACCTAATCCATAAATGAGTGGCTTTTCTTGATATTTTCTTATTTTACTATTAACGTCATACACTTTGTATATTCCTGACTCGATTACTTTGTAATCAAATCATACTATACAACATTTCCTGCCTTCTGTTTTCCATTCTGTGTCATCACTCCCACAAGAGGATGTGGTACATACAGTTCTTCTAAATAGTTGATTTCCGAATCAGAAAGTACAACTTCTGTTGCTCCTACTGCACCATCTATATGGGATTTCTTTGTCGCACCGACAACCGGAGCAGTCACTTTCGTAAGCAGCCACGCCAACGAAATCTCTGTCATGGAAACACCTTTTTTCTCTGCAAGGAGCGCCACTCGTTCAATAATTTTGTTATCAACTTCTGCTGTTCCATCATATTTTAGATGGGCATAAGCATCTTCCTTCAGACGTTTTGAAATCTCGCCCGGATGTTTTGACAATCTTCCGCCTGCTAATGCACTATATGGTGTCATTGCAATATTCTGGTCATAACAAAATGATGCCATTTCTCTTTCTTCTTCTCTTGCAATCAGATTATAATGTCCCTGAATCGACACAAATTCCGCAAAACCATGCTCTCTTGCATAGAAGTTTGCCTTTGCAAGCTGCCAGGCAAAACAGTTCGAAATTCCAATATAGCGGGCTTTCCCAGCCTTCACCGCCTGATTAAGACCTTCCATGATTTCTTCCATCGGTGTATGATAATCCCACATATGATAAATGAAGAGATCAACATAATCCATTCCTAAATTAGCAAGACTTTGATTCAGAGAATTTTCAATGTGCTGCTGTCCACTGATTCCTGCATCTATCTCATCCCGGGAGCGTGGTAAAAATTTGGTGGCAATCACATAATCTTTTCGATTTGCAAAATCTCTTAAAGCTCTCCCTACAAACTGTTCACTGGTTCCGTTCTGGTAAGCAATGGCTGTATCAAAGAAATTGATCCCTTTCTCCAGACCATACTTAATAATTTCCCGTGTCTGCTGTTCCTCCAATGTCCAACTGTGCTGCCCTGTCGAACTGTTTCCAAATCCCATGCATCCCATGCAAATGCGGGATACTTTCAAATCTGATTTTCCCAGGTTTATATATTTCATGGTTCATTCTCCTTCATTTTTACTGTTCCAATGCTGTAAGCAAATGTATCAGACATTGGTAAGTAATTTCATAAATCGTTTGATAGGTATAATCTATTCCAGCCTCTTTCATTGCTTCTCTCTGTTTCTTTGTCACCGCTGTATACGGATATATTCCGTATATAAATGGGAAAAACTGATAAATAAAACTTTGTCTATCGGTGATACCTGACTTTGGAAAGAATTTTCCGACACAATTCAACATCGTCTGTAACGATGCTCCATAAGTCTGCTTAAACACAATCAGATTCTCCATACGGGAGTTTTCTTCCATATCATACATATTCATGGATAAAATTTTTAAAAGTTCTTCTCTGTGTTCCAGACTTCCTGCTATTTTCTCTGAAAATGCTTCTTTCTCCAGCTTTTCATTTTCGTCCATAATCTGCTGTATTTCATCAATCCACAAAACATATTCTCTTCTTAGTAATTCAAGAAAGATCTCTTCCTTTGTGTGGAAATAGTTATAAATTGAAGTTCTGGTAAACGATGTGGCCTTTCCAATTTCCTTTAGTGTGATCTCCTTAAAAGACATTGTCTGATACAATTTCTCACAGGCATTTACAATTTCATCTTTTCTTGCATTCGTCAGTTCGATGGATCCCTTTGGCATAATATATCTCCCGCTTTCTCAATGTTCTTCCTTAAATGATAAACATTTTCCAAGAACTTCGCCCGTCTTTAAATACTCATAAGTTCCGCTGATGGAACAGATAAACTTTTCTTCATGTGTATTACCTCCTTAAAACAGCGCTGACACCGTGTCAGCATCTAAGATATATCATCATTCTGACACAGTGTCAATATTATTTTTGTAAATTTTTTTAAATAAATTCTACGATATGGAATTCAGCTATCTTAATCACCTTATTATTTCCAGGCTAATGCCAGCTTTGAACTCCACTGTGAACTTATCTTCGTAAACCGTGCCCCCATCCGTTTTCATCCTGTCAACGGAGCCTACGCACTTCAAGCGGATTTTTAAGCTGCATAAACGAAAAAATCCGAGAGCCGGGGGTGCTGTATTGCAGTCCCCACTCTCGGAAATCCCTTTATTTCAAGCTTTTTTCGGCATTTACTTCTGAACCCTTGACCACTGGGGTGCTGTGCAGATGGTGCAGAACTTGGGGGGCATGGACTTCACGGTCGTGCCTTTCGGGCAGGGCTTTAAGGATATGTCACCTCCGACCAAGGAGCTGATGAAGCTGACCTTGGAACAGCGGCTGGCCCACAGTGGTCATCCAGTACTGCGCTGGATGATGGATAACATCTTCATCCGTACCAATCCGGCAGGCAATATCAAGGCTGACAAAGAAAAATCCACAGAGAAGATTGACGGCGCTGTTGCTACTATCATGGGCCTCGACCGAGCAATTCGCTGTGGGAACAATTCAAATGAATCAATTTATGATTCACGGGGCATACTATTTATCTGAGAGTTTCCTTTTCGCCTTATTTATTTGCTGCTTTTAAGGGAAAGGATGCCTCATGGATTGACTTTTCCCTTAATTTGCGATAGTATTTAAGGGAAGCGAAAGGAGGCTAAGGGAATGAGAGAATTTAACTACTCACAAATCAGAGAACAAAAATGGGACTCTGATATCCTTGGATATATAGCAGCCATCTATAAGGAAGCTGGTAAGCAGGAGCAATACCTGAAGCAGCGTCCGGAGGAGCTGGAAAAGCTCGTCGAAATTGCAAAGGTGCAAAGTACTGAGGCATCTAATGCAATCGAAGGTATCGTCACCACCAACACACGGATCAAGCAGCTGGTGGAAGAAAAAACAACGCCGAGAAACCGGGATGAGCAGGAAATTGCCGGATACCGGGATGTCCTGAATGTCATTCACGAGAGTTTTGATGCGATTCCGATTTCCAGAAATTATATCCTGCAGCTGCATAAAATCCTGTACAGCCACATGAATAACCCGATTGCTGGACAAACAAAAAATGTTCAGAACTATATCAGTGCTGCTTATCCGGATGGGCATACAGAAGTTTTATTTACTCCACTTGCTCCATTTGAAACGCCAGAAGCACTTGATAGAATCTGTGAAGAGTACAACCTGGTCATTGGAAACATGGAAGTGGAGCCCTTGATTGCAATACCAGTATTTATTCACGACTTTTTATGCATCCATCCCTTCAATGATGGAAATGGCCGAATGAGTCGCTTGCTCACAACTTTGCTCTTGTACAGAAATGGATTCTACGTCGGAAAGTACATCTCATTAGAAGCAAAAATCGCGCAGGCAAAAGACCTTTATTATGATGCCCTTAGTCGTTCACAGGATGGCTGGCATGAAAGCTGCGAGGATACCATCCCGTTCATCAAATATTTACTTGGAATTATTCTGGCAGCATATAAGGATTTCGAGGATAGGTTTTCCATTGTCGAAACCAAGCTGCCTGCCATTGACATGGTAAGAAAAGCAACGCAAAATAAAATTGGAAGATTTACCAAGCAGGACATTCGAGAGCTGTGTCCATCTCTCAGTATCAGTTCCATTGAAGGCTCTTTGCGCAAGCTGGTAAAGTCCGGTGAACTTGCACGTGAAGGTACAGGAAAATCAACCTGCTACCTTCGATTGAAGTAAATGCCCTTAAATACGCATCTATTCCCTTAAAATCAATGTAGTTTTAAGGGAAACAATAAGTATTACAAGAAGCATCTGCCACAAGGTAGGTGCTTTTCTTGTGCCCAAATCCTGAAGGGAGTGATTTTTATATGAGCATTATATCTGGTCTGTTCCGGTCAAGGGACAAGCCTACAAATAGTACCTCCGGCAGTGCCTACCGCTTTTTCTTTGGCGGCTCCACCTCCGGTAAGCCGGTCAATGAACGCTCGGCGCTGCAGATGACTGCAGTCTACGCCTGCGTGCGTATTCTCTCTGAGGCCATCGCCGGACTGCCGGTGCACCTTTATAAATATTGTGAGGATGGCAGCAAGGAAAAAGCGCTGGAGCATACCTTATACCGGCTCCTGCACGATGCGCCTAATCCGGAGATGACCTCCTTTGTGTTTCGAGAAACCTTGATGACGCACCTGCTGCTTGCCATTCTTTCTCTACTTCTTTTAAGTGCACCTGGGCTTGTTCGGAAAATGTACCTCTCATATAGCTTATTTCATCTGACATACCTTGTCCCCAAGTTACATCAATCAGCTTCTCATGATGATAGGTTGATTCACTGGTGCATCTCTCCAAAATGCTATGGCCGCTTTCGTCTAAGATTGTATATGGATACTGATATTTTAATATAACATGGTTTCGGTTGAGCTGTTCCTTCGATATGCTTTTATCCCAACATATCAGAAGAATTTGAGCACTATTAAATCTAAATACATATGACACTGAAAGACACTCAAATTTTTCCGGTGGATTATTCTCCCTGATTGTGATTTTTCCTGTATGGTAATCAATATTTTCTATTATGCTATTTGATAAAAAAACAGGATTATTTCCCCAACAAAGTTTGTTGTTTCCAAATATGAAATCTGGCGCTGGAGACGTATTCACTGTCAATCCAGCCATAATGGTGACATTTTGCAATGGCAAAGTGCTATGCTCATCCAACAAGTAGTTTATAATGTCTGAATCGAAAAAAGAATAATCCAGTTTTCTTGCACGCATATCGTTGAATGCATACTTTAGGCACATTTTCTGAATTAGTGCATAATCATAATCAAACTCCAGTTTGTCATCTTTTTCATACTTCACAATAAAATATTGCTGAACAAGCTGTTTTGCGTATGAATCAATATATGAAATTTTATTGTTATTACAATCTGAGCACACGTCTTTTACCATCGTGTCAGATGAATATACTTTTTTCCTATCGCCGTCAATAGTCATAAAACACTCAGGAAACAATCCCAATATACCACTCGAAATAATATGCTCTTTTGTTCCTTTTGCTTCTTTTCCACAGTAAGCACACTTCATCAAAAAACACCTCCATTATCCAATCCACTGCCTAAACTCTCTCTAACAACCAAATCGACAACTCAATGCCCGACATCTAAACCGGCGTCTAAACTATACACACTTTTTCCGATAATCCCTCGTCGCCCTGTTTCCGCAGAGCGTTATGTTTAGACCACGGATTGAATGTTTTCCTATTCCCGATAGCGAAAAAGACCTGAAATCAGGCCTTTTCACTCTTATTCACCTGACCTTAGACATCAGAACTACGGTCTCAACATGGCACGAGAGTTTCAGATAAATGTCAGATTATCCGGCTTTTGCATTTTAGTCTTGTTCGTTTGCGGAAACATATCTTCTGATTTTTGCGTTGCAGGAAACACTTCCGCTTATTCTTCGTGAACTTCCCAATATCCGTATCGCTTGCCGCCTGCAGCATCAGCTTCTGATTGGTTTTGGCTTTCTTCCTGCCATCAATCTTTAGAAAATGGACAGCGCTCTGTTTAACAGAGAGTCTTTTATGGTATGAAAGAACTTTTAAATTTTACCCTTAACCTCCTGTTTTTTCTCACTCAAAACGGCATAAACGAACTTTCTGTATTCGGATCATTGTATATTTCTCAATCACTCTGGAAGTTAATAATCTACAATTTCAATCGGTATTCCCTGAATTTCTTCTCTCCAACTGCAATAAGTAATTCCTTTTCAACCATTCTTCTAGGAAGATTCTTAGACGCAGTATCCTTGATCCCGCATAATTCCTGTACTAATTTATTTGTAATAGCCTGATTTGATTGCAGATACTCTAATACCTTATTTTCATTTACTGATAATGATTTATCGGCACCCTTTATCGGCTTTTTATCGGCGCTTATCGGCACTTTATCGGCGCTTATCGGCTTTTTATCGGCATCCTGATCACGATATAAATTCACTCTAACATCCATCCCCATTTCATTCGGAACCATCCTGTCTGAATTTTTGTCCGACCTTTTTCCGATGATTCTCTGATCCGGAATGTTATATTTTTTATCTGCGTGATATATTTGAGCGTTACTTTGCTCTGGAAGTTAAGATTTCAACTTCGCTTACTTCTTCATTCAAAATGTTGACTATTATTTATTTTTCTATAGCATTTTCCCTTGGTTTCTTTATTCGTTTCAATCAAGTCATGCTCAACAAGCATTCTTAGCAATTCCTTTGTTCTTGTTTCTTTTACTCCCAACACGTCCATAAATTCATCAGCTTTATACCATTTTCCAATATTCATATGTGCAAGAATACTATCAAATTGTTCTTGCGTTTTTTTCGTCACTTTTTTTCTGTCGCTTTTTTCTGTCGCTTTTTTTTCTGTCGCTTTTTTCTGTCGCTTTTTCTTAAATTCAAGCGACAGTATTGTCCTATCTGGATCAAACTGTTCTTCGATTACTGGTTCTATCCATCCTTCATCTTCCCAGACATTAAAGATATTTGGCACTCCGCTTCCAGCACGTTCACCAATATTAATGAGGTTAAACATCTTCATTAAAGCTTTATTTCTCGGATCTGATTCCCCTCCTCTACGCATCTGTACTTTTCCAGTCCGGATATAACCAGGGTTTTCCAAAATCAATTTGTCTAGTTCTTTCCGAATCACTACACCACGCACTCCATAGAAATCCGTATTTATCAAGCAGTTTGCAAGAGCTTCCCTTAATGCCTCGTGAACAGGAGTATCATCAATGCGATCTCCCCCCTTAGTTCTAAATGGAACCTTTATATCTTTTATTATTTTGTTGTATACTCTAAAATAGAAATCACAAACATTACCAGACCACTCTCCTGAACTTGATTGAAGTCGATCTGTCCATCTGATTGTAGGATCCAGCATCTCTCTGTAATCCAAAAAATATTCTGGAAAATGTCTCACAATATTATACTCTTCACCAAACATCAGCATCCCCGCTGCCGTTGGATGTAACTTTTTGTCTTCTTTTGAAATAGCCGCCGCACCTATATTCCGCAAATAATCAGAATCGTTTAATCGTTCAAATGGGTGACCTGCTTTTAATGTTCTGTGGCGATTCCTGTACCCCTGTATAGTTTCACTATTTAAATCCTGCATTTCAGCATCATCCAACACGTCCATATCCACTGTATTTTCTGTCTGATCCCGAAGCATTGCCTTAACCTGAAGTCTGGGACATTTATAATCACCTGAATAAGTTCGTCGATATGTTCCATTGAACATATCATTATTTATATAGACTGGTTTCTGACTTCGTTTAGCCATCGGAACTTCAATGACAATTATGATATCCTCACCCATCTCATAACTTTGAACATCCGTTTCTGACAAGAGATTTACATTCACTTTATTCGGATTATGCAGAAGATTCCATAAATTATCCAGTAGTTTTTCTTTGTCTTCCACTTTTAGTCCAGTCGTTTTCCAATGCTTATCATCCAATTCTTTTACGCCCAAAATAATAACCCCGCCATATGTATTAGCATAAGCGGAATATGTTTCCCACATATCATTAGGCAGACCACCCTTGGCTTTCTTGACCTCTCGCCGGTTATCTTCCTTATATGAATCAAATTTTGATATATCAAATAATTTTTGCACGTTATTTCACCTCCGCAAGATTGCCTATAAATAATTCGAATACAATCAGTCTCTTATATTTACAATACCCATATCCCTTCAATAAATTCCGGTTCACGAATACAGAACTCTTTGCAGCTCTTAATAATTCTGGGAATACCAGTTCCCGACCAAACATATCCACTACATTATAGCTGAAAAGTTGCGGTTTCTCAATAATCAAATAACCCTTAAGCAGTAGTCCGCTATCTTTCACCCAAAAATACAGTTCTCAAAAAAAGAGATGCCACCGACTCCCGAAATCCGTCAGTGTGCATCCCTTATCCTATTATTTCTCTTCTGCCTTCTCTGTGTTCTCCTCCGCTGACGCCTCTGCTGCTTCCTCTGCATTATCCTCTGCTGCCTTTAGAAACTGCTCCGGTATAGTAAAGTCCGGATTTTCTGTGGTGATCAGCGTGGAAATGGGCGTTTCGGTCAGATCTCTCACCTCGTATACATCATAGCGAAGGAGCCGAAGCGTATCCGTGTCAATCACGTAACACTCACGGTACTGTTCCCCCTCCTCGCCATCACTCCACAGTTCAAAGTAAGAATTACCATCTTCCATTAACACAGTCTCTATCGTATCCTCCGGATACTGCTGCAGTTCATACAGAAATTCGTCCTCCTCCCATTCTTCATAAGGAAGGATCTGCAGTTCACTGCTCTGCGGTGCCATCTGATAATGGACCCGGTCAGCCGTATAGGTCATTGTTCCATCCTCATCCATCAGAAAGGTGACAAAGCTTCCATCCTCCTGCTTCTGATACCAGCGATACACACTGGTATCGTTCTCCCCGCCGTAATATATTCAGGTACAGTCACAGGTCGTACAGTCCGCCATCCGTGTCGGAATATACTGTGCTTCCAAAAACTCTTCCCCGGAAATGGTCGTTCCTTCCGCTGATACGACAAGTCCACTGCCCATTACTCCTGCCAAAACAACACCTGTTCTGATTATTTTCTGCATTTTTTTCACATTCATTTCTGCACCTGCTTTCCTGCCTTATCTGCTGCAGCGGCTGATTAATTTGCCGCAGTTCTTACCCGGTACATCGTTTCCTAAATACCTGCCACATTAAGCTTGTCTATATTTCCGGGCAGTTATTTCGTTTACGATGTACCGGTTCACTGCCTTCGCCGGCTCGTCCGACGATCCTTCAAGTCTATCTGTCCGGTTCTGCACACCTGCTGTTCCAGCCGGATCGGAGGCTTCTTCCGGCTTCGGTACTTCTGCCGGCGGATTCTCTTTCTCCTCCTTTGTCATTGCCGGTCTCCTCTCACCACAGGGCAGGGCAAATGCCGTCCCGGTTTGCTCACGCATCCGCCTGTTTTCTGCTGTATTCTGCTTTCACGCTGCATCCTTTTCATGCTGACTTTTTTACCTTCCCTCTTGTAATACAGTTATCGTAATCCGGACTGTCTTTCATTTCCGATGTTTCCCGGACTCTCCTGCGTTTGGCAGTTCAGTTCTATTATACGTACTTTCCGAACAGGATTCAATCTGATTTTCTGTTGCGGCATCACTTGAGGACACATTAAATTTGCTTCAAGACACTTCCAATATCCTCGTTGATACAGATAGACTTTGCTTTGATTTCATCCGGTGCATAGGCTTCACCCATATTGATGCAGGCGTAGGTGGCATTTGACCACCGGTTTGTCATACGCCAGAAAGAAAATTTTACAATCGAAGGCGTATTCATTCCAGTACCTAATTCCAGAAACAGCACTTTCGTATTTTCGTGCCGCCGTATAAAATCTGAATAGCGTTCTGCCGCCTCGTGCCAGCCTTCGTCCTCAACAAAGGTATTATCTGCACGCAAGTTCATACTCATGGGTTTGCCACAGACAGGGCAGTGGGGTACAAGTTCACTCGGCACACGCATATCTCTTTGCTGTTCCACCATCTGACGAACGATTTCCTCATTGTCATAGGTTTTCTGGCAGCATGGCTCACTGCACTGAAACAGACCGTAATCACCCTGCGTATAGAACAGCCTCTTTTTATCAAAGCCTGCTTTTTGGAACTGATGGTCAACATTGGTAGTCAAGACAAAGTAATCCTTGTCCCTCACCAGGGCAAACAACCGGTCATACACCGGCTTTGGTGCCTGTGTGTAACGGTTTAGCCAGATATAGCGGCTCCAGTATGCCCAATGCTCCTCAAAGGTATCGTAGGGGTAAAACCCGCCGGAGTACATATCGTTAAAGTGATACTTTTCTGCAAAGTCATGGAAGTTCTCCTGAAAGCGTTCTCCCGTATAAATAAAACCAGCTGATGTGGAAAGCCCGGCTCCTGCACCTATGACTACTGCATCTGCCGTATTTATTTTTTCTCTTAATCGTTTTACCTTATCCGAGCAGTTCCCGGTAAATTTCGTAATCAATCTGTTTGAAAACATTGAATATCACCTCGATTTTGCTGTTTGTCTTTTTCTTGTATTCCTGCACGGTATCAACCGCAATCTTTGCTGCTTTATCATTAGGGAAATGAAATTCTCCCGTAGATATACAGCAAAACGCAATGCTTTTTACATTGTTCTTCTCTGCAAGCTCCAAACAGGAAATATAGCAGGAAGAAAGCTGTTCCTCATCATTTTTTGTAAGTTTCCCGCGAACAATCGGACCGACAGTATGAATAACATATTTGCCCGGAAGGTTATAAGCAAGTGTGATTTTCGCTTTTCCTGTACTTTCCCCGCATTGTTGTTCATTCATAAGCTGTGCACAAGCAAAGCGAAGTTCAATTCCTGCATAGGTATGGATGGCATTATCAATGCACCCGTGACAAGGGCAAAAACAGCCAAGCATTTGTGAATTAGCCGCATTAACAATAGCATCACATCGCAGCGTGGTAATATCACCTCTCCAAAGATAAATACCTTCTTTCAACGGAGCTATTGAACCATAATCTGTAATCCCTTTGCCTGCTATTTCCTCACGTAAATACTCATCTTGTATTTGAATAAAGTCTTTGCCTGCTTTTTTCGGCATACGAAGATTAAACAATGTACGAAGTAATCGTTTCTGTTCTGATGTATTCTTTGGAATATCCATATCTTTGTATTTTGGCTCTTCTTTCAACAAAGCTGTAATCAAAAAAATTCTTCGTTCCTGCTGGGTCATAACTTCACTCCTTTATTGCGGCACAGGAAGCGCCGCTGTATTCGCAATCATTTAGTCTGTCATCGGGCAGATGACAAGTACGGCGTTCCCTTTCAACCAACTGCTTTACAAAGTCTGTTGCGGGTTTTGATAAAAGTTCTTTCGGCTCTGCAAATTGTTGAATTACTCCTTTATCCATAACAAGCACCTTTGTGCCAAGCTTTAGTGCTTCTCCGATGTCGTGTGTAACAAACAAGATTGTTATTCCTGTTTTTTGGTGAATTTGCTTCAGTTCTACTTGTAACTGTCCACGAGTAATTTCGTCAACTGCCCCGAATGGCTCATCCATCAGAAGAATATCGGGAGAAGCCGCCAATGCTCGTGCTATGCCTACTCTTTGCTGCTGTCCGCCAGATAATTCAGATGGATAGCGTTCTTTCATTTCCTCGTCAAGACCTACTATTTTTAACCATTTTGAAACAGCAGATTTCGTTTTTGCCTTATCCTTTTTATTCAGGAGATTTGGAACATAAGATACATTCTGTTCAACCGTCATATGGGGAAATAAAACGCTTCCCTGAATTGCATAGCCAATATTGCGGCGAAGTACGGTTAAATTTTTATTGCGAATGTTTTCTCCATCGACCAATATATCGCCTTCTGTCGGCTCAATAAGACCATTCACCATTTTTAGAGCAGTGGTTTTCCCACAACCCGATGATCCAATAATTGTCACAAATTCGCCCTTATCAACGGACAGACTTAAACCATCAATAACAACCTTATTACCATATGCTTTTTTTATATTTTTGAATTCAATCGCTTTCTTCATTATCTACACCTCATTTCAAAAGTCCTGCGTTCTCTAAAAACGCCCGGGCCGCCTCTCTCGGTTCTTTTCCCTCAGTTTCCACGGCATAGTTCATCCGTGCCATATCATCATCAGAGATTATCCCTGTGAGTTTATTAAAAATATCTTTCAGTTCCGGGTGTTTATCTAAAACTTCTGAGCGAATTACATTTCCACATAAATACGATGGATAAAAGCCCTTATCATCTTCAAGCGTCGTTACATCAGACACAGAAAGCTGTCCATCGGTAGTGAAGATAGTCATAACATCTATTTTTCCCTGATCGATTGCCTGATATTTCAAACCGATGTCCATATCCATTGTTTTCTCAAATTCCAATCCATAGGTTTTGCACAATGCATCATATCCGTCCTCTCTTTCAAAGAAATCATACTCTGCACCAAAGATAAGCTGCTTCGATATATTTTTCAAATCAGAATAGGTATGAATATCATATTTTTCGGCTATCTCACGGCGTACTGCCAATCCATAGGTATTGTTAAAACCGTACATTCCAATCCATTCCATATCATAAGAGTTTCTATATTCACTCTGCAATGTATCAAATAAATCTTCGGTATATAAACCTTCTTTTTTCAGCACCATATTCCATCCGGTCCCTGTGTATTCGGGATAAATGTCAAATTCTCCGCTTTCCATTGCCGGCTGAATATTAGATGTGCCGCCCCCTATGCCCTGTGTCAGATTTACGCTCAAATCCGTATCCTGCTCAATAAGAATATCAAGCATTTCTCCTAATACATATTGTTCCGTCATAGGCTTTGTTGCAATTTGGATCGTATCTTGTTTACTGGATGGAAGCATTGAGCCGCCGATCATTGCCAAACACAGCAGGAGTGCTGTAATTGACATTATGCGATTTGCTTTTTTGGCTTTTACGCTGTGTTTTTTCATTCTTTTTTCAATGAAGCCCAGTATCAAATCCATAAGCAAGGCTAAAATTGCAATGAGTAAACTTCCTGCCATTGTCATTGCAGCATTATTTGTGGTAATACCCCTGTAAATTGCAACACCTAATCCGCCTGCACCAATAAATGATGCAACACCCGCAAGTGCTATTGTCATCGTGACCATATTGCGGACGCCAGATAGGATAACCGGCATTGCCAGCGGCATTTTAACCTTAAAAAGAATTTGCGTTCTTGTACTTCCCATTCCCTTTGCCGCTTCCAAAATAACAGGGTCAATATTTGTCATACCTGTATGCGTACTCCTGACCATTGGCAGCAACGCATATACCGTCAGTGCAATCACTGCCGTGGCATTTCCAATTCCAGAAAACGGAATTAAAAAACCGAGCATAGAAATTGATGGTATTGTATATAGGAAATTGATTATACCCAAAGTGGGTTTTGCTGACTTTTGAAACTCGCTGATAATAATTCCCACAATACCGCCAAACAAAATAGCAATAAAGATTGCAAGTAAGGAAATCTCTAAATGTTCTAAAAGCAAACCTAAGAACAAATCTTTCTTTTCAATAAAAACAGACCACATATTCTGCAACATTTTTATTCACCTCTTCTTTTTATTGCTTTGACCGGACACTCCTCAAAACACAATCCGCAATGCAAACAGTGTTTTTGATTTATGGTAAAGTTTTCGATACACTTCTGAGGGCAGCAGCGTTCACATTTTCCGCATTTGATACAATCATCAGTAATATGAAAACCAACTTCCCGCAATTTTGTATTTCCAAGCGAAAAGCTCTCTCTGACAATCGGCTCTTTACTCAAATCAAAAAATTCTACCACACCATGATCAATACAAAACGCTTCAAGAACATATCTGCTTTCCTCCGGATAGACGCCATTCATTGAAGGGTTTTCGGCAAATATACGGTCAATCCATTCTTTGTGGGCGGTCAGTCTAACAGCTTTACCGTTCAATCGTACCATCTGAAAGTTTTTCGTCATTCCTGTAATTGCAACTTGACCGTTCTCAGTAAGCTGGCGATAGAATTCCTTTCCTCTTGAAGTGCAAAAGTAGAGTTTTTCATCTTCTACTATCATCACATCAATAATGCGAATTTGGGGAAGCCCATCACGGTCAACCGTAGCAAATGCGACATCCTTTATTTCCCGCAATATTTCTAAACATCTTTGTGCATTCATCTTAATTCCTCCGATATCAGCAGTTGTTGTAATATTATGTACTACAACAAGATCATAGCACGCCATTGTTGTAATGTCAATAGTTACAACAAGATTTTTTGGAGAAAATTTACCTTCAGCACAAAGCACTCGTATTCTTCTATCAGAAATGCCCCACTTCTCGGCAGCCTGTTTTACTGTCGGAACAATGCCATCGCGGTGGTTTTCTCTTTGTCTGCCCTTGAAACAATCCTCAATTCTGTTTCATACGGATTACTTCATTGCACATATATCAAATTATCTGCACATAAAATCAAAAAACATATGCAGATAATTGGTACATATTTATTGCTTTTCTGCACATACTTCGCTATAATTATATGCAGAAAGGTCGTGACTATCATGAGAAAATTTGACTACTCTTTTTTGAAGAACGGATTGCTGCCTGCCAATCTGCTGAATTTAACCGCCAACATTTCTGCCTTAAAAACAATGGCAGGTGTACGCAAAGAGGAGAATACAAAGGTATTTTCAGCACTGGAGGCCGTGGCAAAAATACAGTCCATCAAAAGCTCCAATGCGATTGAGGGAATCGTGACAAGCGATGAACGGATCGCAGCTATCGTTCATCAAAACAGCGCTCCTCTAAATCACAATGAAGCAGAAATTGCAGGTTACAGGGATGCGCTTAACGAAATTCATCTGGGATATGAGCATATTGATTTTCGAGAAAGGGATATACTGCGTCTGCATGAAATGCTGATGACACTTGCCGGGTATGAGTTTGGCGGCAAGTACAAGACCGATGACAATGTAATTTTGGAGGTTGACGCTGACGGGAATCGAAAGGTGCGGTTCCAACCGACACCGGCTGCCGAAACGTCAAAAGCAATGGAGCAAATGGAGCTTGCTTATATGGAGGCCCGTGATGATGCAAACATCTATCAACTGCTTTTAATCCCCTGTGTCATTCTTGATTTTTTGTGTATCCACCCATTCCGGGACGGTAACGGCAGAATGTCCCGTTTACTCTCCTTGCTGCTGCTTTACAAAAATGGATATGATGCAGGAAAGTATGTCTCCTTTGAGGAACAAATCAACCACTACAAGGCTTATTATTATGAAGCCTTGAAAGATTCATCCACCGGATGGGACATGAACGAAAACACCTACTTCCCATTCATTGAAAACTTCCTTTCCACACTCTATATGTGTTACAAAGAACTTGACAAACGATTTGCGGTTGTGCATGGAAAGAAGATTACCAAGAAAGCCCGCATTGAAGCGACTGTTCTAAACAGTCTGACTCCGCTTTCAAAATCGGAGATATGCAAAATCCTACCCGATGTCAGCCCCTCCACAGTGGAAGCCGTGCTTGGCGCTATGGTAAAAGATGGAGCAGTCAAGCGGATTGGCTCATCACGGTCATCAAGATATATAAAAGCCTAATGCTTTTCTTCCCAGAGAACCTTCGTATAAATCAAGCAGCTTTTTCAGAAGTTCTGCCTTATCCGCATTGACGGTGGCTTTCAATTTTTTACTTCCTTGATGTACATAACCATACACACGGCTGCCAAAACAGTTTCTGCAATAGGCTGTGCCGCAATAACGCCATTCAATTTCCATATATAATTCAGAAGAATGACTGCCGGTATAAACAGAATCGCATTACGCATAAGCGTAATGAACAATGACGGAAACGCCTTTCCAGAGACGAATTGTCAAGGACTTTTTAATCAAAACAAAAAAATCCCTGCGACAACAAAATGTCGCAGGGATTTGATATATCATCTTTTGTGTCTTTCCCTTGTCAGTCATTAATAAAATGGAAATTTGATTTCAGCGGTAAAATTCATTGTATGGTATATAGTTGGCGCATTTATGCTCATGCCCTTTCATTATTTCATTTGTTTAAGTTTGTGTTGAGCAGTGCATCAAAACGCAACTTTGAGCCAATAACATTTTCAATAATTTTTTCAACAATTTGCGTATTTGTATCTTTACTCCCTAGAGGAATGCTATAATGATCTGCTATTTCTTTAAGGGAAGCCTTAGTTAAGTTTAAACCTTTAAAATATTCAGTAGCATCATCTCTTGATGTAAGCGAGTCTAGCTTAACAAACACCTCATCATGTAATACACCGAATTTTAATTGGCAATCCTGAGGTTTTGGGTATTCAATCTTGATTTTCGCTTTTTTATCTAGCAAGTCACGTAATTGATCTTCAGATAATCCCTCAAAAATATCTAAAATCAAACGCAACAACTTAATCTGTTCTTTCATTATACCCCTACCTTCCTTACAAATTCAGTTGTTAATTGTGTTAGCTCGCTCACCACCTCGTCGTATGTAGTCCCAGATGAAAAACTTTGTAACACAACGGGTATTCCGTATTCTGGGGCAGAAGCGTATGCTGTTTTATTTTCTCGTATCATGCTATCAAAGAGGGTTATTCCATTCCTTTTGAGTGCATTAACGTATGTTTGTTGTGCAGAAATAGGTGCACCATTACGAACAGAAATCATGGTTGCTATTACCCCTAAAAAAGTAGGATTGATTCTGCTTTCTTCGTTCTCTGCATACTCATTATACATTTTTACCAATCTCTCAACATGATTTCTTAATTGGTTTATACCTAAAGTTGAAAGGTAATCCATTTTCGCAGGAACAATGTAAAAATCACTTGCTATTAATGCATTTTTTGTCACAATACTGAAGTTAGGCGGGCAATCAAAAATAACAACATCGTAGCTTTCCTTTATCCTCTCAAGCTCATTTTTAATGTAAGAATATGTTTTGATAAAATTTCTTCGATGCTGCCTATCTGTACCTGCAGATAACCCAGCGGCAAGCTCAATATCGACATCAATAAGACCCAAATGTGAGCATATAATGTCAACATTTCTTTTTTTGACAATAAGCTCACTAAAGGAGGGCACAGGCTTGGTTCCATCAATAATCGAATCGAACCAGTATTTAATAGTCTTGTCCTTTTCAAATTGTTTACTCCAATCTTCTACTTTCATAAAAGAAAACGTAAGATTTGTTTGAGGGTCAAGGTCAATAACCAAAACTCTCTTACCTCTGCTTGCCATTTCAGCAGATAAATTTGCAGTAATAGTAGTTTTCCCGACTCCGCCTTTGTAATTAATTATTGAAACAACTTTCATGCTCATTTCCTCCTCAAATTCAGTTAATCTAAAAGTCTATACATTAATTTATAAATAAGTCAGATACTTCCGCCATCTACCTAACTAAATGTACTAATTACACGTCACATCACTTAATTTTGTTTATAATTATAACATATTTGCTAGAAAAAATCAATGTACTTTAGCCGGATGAAGTGCATTGATTTTTTGACTTACTGTCACATCTGCTGTATTTCATTTTTCAGCATGCGCTTGATTTTATCGCTCATGGTTTCGGTACTGGTAGTGCTGAAATGCACCCTCACCCGATAGGTGGTCTTGCCAATTTTCTTTACAAGGGCGGGCGGCTCTTTCTCCCTTGCGGCGTCGTCGGTTAAAACCGTGTTATCATTGTTCATAGGCTGTCCTCCTTTGAAAGCAGTTCCCGAATGTCATTTTTGGTGGTTTCCGCATTCTCGGTGCGGTAGTTCTTGCCGCTGAATAGGACGGGGGCGCAACACTCTAAAATGCGGTCATAGATACGGGCGTGGGCGGTGTCCTTTGGATTTTTCAGTTCGGATAATGTCAAATTGGTGGTGATGATAAAGGGCAGGCGGCTTAAATAGCGGCTGTCCACAATGTTGTAAACCTGCTCCTGTGCGTACTCGGAATTACGCTCAATCCCTAAATCGTCAATGATAAGTAAATCAAACTCGCCCAAACTGGCAAGGTATTTGTTCCTGTCCTCGGAGAACATCCCCGATAGGCTGTTGAGTATCTTGGAAAAGTTCGTCATGAGAACGGGAACGCCCTGCTCGGTGAGGGCGTTAGCGATACAGGCGGCGGCAAATGTTTTTCCCGTGCCAACACTGCCCCAAAGGAGTAAACCCCGCCCCTGCGCCTTAACATCTACCCAATGCTCCACATAGCGGTGGGCGTACTGCATGGCGGGGTTTGTGCCGCTGTCCATAGCAAAGGTATAGGCAAACAACGCCCTGTCCTGTAATCCGTTGGCTTTCAGCCTGCGGATGCGGTCAAGGCGTTGCTGTTCCTTACGTGCCTGTTCCTCTTTTTCAATCTGCTCTTGGCGGCATTGACAGGTACAGGGCATCAATTTTTCTTTGCCGAATAGAGTAACACGGCACTGTTTAGGGGTGTGGCATTTGCCGCAATGTAAAAGACCTGTGTTCTTGTCGGTATAGTCCTCTGGCTCTGTTGTGACGGCTGCGGCAATATTGTCAAAGACTTGTTCCAGTTCGTTTTTCATAAGCTCTCGCCCTCCTCATAGCTGTAATCGGGCATACCGCTTTGCTTGCCATCAGCCGCCGCCCAACGGCGGATCGTGGCAAGGTGGCTCTTGTACTGCTTGCCCGTAGATGCCATGTACTCGGATAATCGGTCAATGTAGTGCTGCCATTTGGTGGGCAGCTCCGCCTTTAGGTTGGCAAGCTCTGTTTGAGATAAAATAACATTGTTGTATTTTCCAAAAGGGGCGGGGGCGGTTTGTCCTGTTTCTAACTCTCTCTCTATTTCTATCTCTAACTCTTTCTCTATCTCTGGTGGACAAATGTCCGCCATGCTCTCGGACATTTGTCCACACAAGGCTTTTTGCCCCCGCACATCCTGTCTGGCACGGCGTTTTCGCTCCCCCTCGGTGGAGGATTGACCGATAAAAAGTTCAATGTTGCTCATGTAGTAAGTGCCATCATCAAGCACCTCAACCAGTCCTAATTTTTCGTATATCTGCAAGGCTCGTTCCACTGTGCCGATTTGGTGGCGTGTGATGGTGGCAATCATCTGTGCGGTGTAGGGGATATGTTCATCAAGCCGTAGCTTGCCGCCATTTTTAAGTGATTTCAGATACAGCTTGAGCAGTATGTAAGAATACAAGATACCGTCCTGCATACTTTCCAGTAGCACAATGCTGTCATCATCGAAATAGCTGTCTTTCAGCTTGAGGTAATAATATTTTCGGTTATCTGCCATTGGTTTTCTCCTTTGCTCGTTTGGATTGGAACGGTGGACACTCAACAATAATCGCCCGAAAACTCTGCTTGCAGCGTCGGCGGCATTTGCGGCACTGGCTGTTGTAGGTAATGCGGTTACGGTCATTGAGAAAGAAAGACCATTCCAGTTTTCGCTTTTTACTCATTATCGGCATGGCGGCAGCTCCTTTTCCTCTGAAACACTGATAGAGATAGATAGGCGTATTTTGCGTAGCGTTTCGGGGCGATTTTGGGGGATTTTATCGCCTGCAAGAGCCGTTTGTAATAGGGGGAGTATGTCGGGTAGGTTGTTGCCTACCTGTATGAAAACGGTGTGTTTCGGGGCGATTTTGATACCGACTTTATCTATCATGGTTTTGCTCCTTTCGTGGTGGGGGTGTGGTGGCGGCAAGCTGCTCCGCATTTTTACGGATAATCTCAACGGTTTTAATATCCTCACGCATGGATTGCATTTTTTGATACAGCTCGTCTTTGTGGGCGGTTAGGCGGCTTTTGTCCGCTGCCCATTTTTGGGGAGTGATACCGCCGCCCGATGCCTTTACCTCATTGAGATACTGAACGGCACTTTCAAGCAGCAGCTTTTCACTGTCACTTTTCGGGTGCTTATTTGCCCCATATTGCCCCCATATTTCAAGATGCTTGGTGAGGGTGGTAATCTCCCTTTCGGCACTCTTTATCTCGCCACGGAGGGCGTAATAGCTGCTCTGCATGGCGGTAATCTTTGCGTGTAGCTCTGCCATAGAGGAAATACCGTTGTTCTGCAAGAAGTGGAACAGGGCAGCACTTTCTTTGAGAGCCTTGATTTTGCCGTATTGGGTGGTGGGTTTGCTTGGTGTCGGCTGTTTGAGCAGTTCCAAAATGCTTGCCTTTTCTGGCTGTTTGGCATTCGCCTTAGACCAGTTGTAAAGCCGAGTGACACGGGCTTTCAGTTCTTTCAGCAGCTTGTTGTCGGCGGCGATTTGCCGGTTGAGCCGCCCCTTGTCGGTGGCAATGCCGCGCTGCTCCATGCGGGTGGCGGCCACGCCCATGTGAACGGTGGGTATCTGTTCCACGCCCTGCCGTTTGAAGCTGCGGTGGTCGATGCGCTCCGGGCGGCCTTTCTGTTCCAACGCGCGGTTGGCGTACTCCGCCCACGATGCCCGCCAATGCTCGGCCTTGCCCCGGTCATTCCAGTCGGTCATATCCACACGGCGGCTTTGGAAACCGCCCTTGCCGTCCGGGATGCGCTGGCCGTATTCATCGGTGAGATATTCCTTGCGGCACTTTGCACCCCACGCGCTGGTTTCCAGCAAGGGACGGATGGTGAGCAGGATATGGGCGTGGGGGTTGCCGTCCTCCTTGTCGTGGATCGCAAAGTCGGCGCACATACCGGCTGACACAAAATTGTCCTGCACATAGGCACGAACAAGTGCAAGCTGGCTCTGTCGGTCAAGCTCGGCGGGCAGCGCAATTTCCAGTTCGCGGGCAAGCTGCGCCTTGCCGGATTTCTCGATTTCCTCCACGCTGTTCCAGAGGGTGGAGCGGTCTTGAAACGCTGGCGGCGCATGGACGGGCAGCAGGATTTCAGAATGGACGATGCCGCCCTTGCGGGTGTAGTCGTGGGTCATGCCGTCCCATTCATTTACCAGCTTTTCGCCGCTTCGGTAGGCGGCTGCGGCAACGGCAGAACGCCCCTCGCTGCGCTTGATAATTTTGATGGAGCAATGATAAATGGCTATGATGGCCGCCTCCTTTCGGGTGGGGATAATCTGGCCACATGGAACGGGACAGCCGCCGCAGCGGGTGTTCCGTTCTGTGTGGCGCACAGGTGGTTTGGAGGGTGTAGCCCTCCATCGCGGACGAAGTACGCAACAAGCCTCGCAGAGCGCACAACACCGGAACGGTGTATAAGTGCGCCCTTGTAACCAAGGGAGCTATGGCGTGTCCCCGGTCTGCGGTACTTTTTCGGCAAGCTCCTGCGCTCCCGGCAAGGCAGAAACTGTCGATAAAAACGCCTTGACCTCCTTGCCGGACATCGTGGCAACGGTGGGAAAGACGCTTTCCAGAATTGCCCCGCGCTCAATCAGCCGGTGTGTCCGTTCCCGGCGCTGTTCCAAATGCTGTTTGTTCAGCAAAATCTTCTGTCGGTTTTGAAGCTGCCGCAGCTCCGTTTCCACCTTTCGTTTTTCTTCCAATTGGCTCATAGGCTCACTCCTTTATCCATTTCTGCTTTTTGAAATGCTTTTGCAATTTCTTGATAGCGCTTCGCACCGAATCACTGACCTGTGAGGGGTTGACGCCCTCGGCGGCGGCAATCGCCCGGATTTTCATGCCCAGCATATACCGGGCGTGCAGGCGGCGCGCCTGCGTGGGGGTGAGGATGGAAAACGCCTCGCTCAAATGCCGCAGCAGCAGTTCATGGGCGGCTTCTTCCTCGGCAACAATGAGGATTTCTTCCGGGGACGGCTGTTCCCAGCCGATTGCATCATTTTCAATGCCATCGTCCCGGTCAAGTGAGAAAAATGCCTTATGATACCAGAGCTTTCGCTCCCGGTTGTTTTCCTCCCGCAGCAGGAGCAAAAGCGCCTCGGCCACCTCGTCCGACACCTCCACAAAGGTGTCCTTCTTGTAAATCGGGTAGTAATACTTTCTCAAATTGATTATCGCCATAGGGCTACCTCCAATGAGAAAGGGACAGGCCACAACAGCCTGTCCCTCTCTGTAATGTGATAGGGCAAATGCCCCTCACTGGTTAGCCCGAAAACGGCGTTTCGTGGGGTCTATTTTTGAAAAAATCTTGAAACTTTTTTCTGACCGCCTCCACGGAATCCCGCACGGCATATTTGGAACAGCCGCAGAGCTGCCCAATCTGTTCATAGCTCAAACCGTCCAGCGCATGGAGCAGGAACCGGCGGCGCTGGGTTTCGGTGCAGCCGTTCAACACGGCAAGCAGCTCGTCCAGCGTTTCCCTCCGGCAGATATATTCCTCTGGCGTTTCGCCGTAGATGCCCGCGCCCTCGGTGGCAACTATGTACTCGTCAAATTCCCGCCCATCCCAATGCCGCCGCTGTTCATGGGCAAGATTTTCGTCCTTGTGGTCGGCTCGGTCAAGGTACTGGTAAACCTCGACGCTGACCTCCACGGACACAGCCTGTCCGTTTATTTTGATGGTGATTTCCATAGCCTTTCCTCCGTTCAGATTTTCTGGTCTGAACGGGGGGCGGCGGGGAACGGCAACGAGGGTCTATAAACGCAAAAATGCCCGACTGAATAAAGGTCAGTCGGGCATGGGCATACCTATTTCCTGTTGGGTGAAATGGGTGTTCAGCTATATGGACACAGTACCCCATTGGCGGGGAGTGACTTTTTTTAGCAATGCATCAAGCAATAACCTAATCAACCGTAATCTGAACATGGCGATACCTCCTAAGATACCGCCGTATCCTTAAAAAAGGGTGACTTAAATACACCCACCAAATATAAAAACAGCGGCTTTGATTGTGATTTCAAAACCGCCGTTAGGCTATTTCTATTTTGTTTTAGAGGCATGGATATTCAGCCGCCTCAACAACGGTTTTTTTTCCGTTGGGGCAGTAAACTTATCTGTTAAGACGGACGCAATGTTTTTATAATTTTAATCCCATGTTTTGGGTTTATATAAGTATGAAGGTAAACTGGTATTACTATTTCCTTTGGCAGAATTTATTTGAAGTTGAGTTAGAAACAAACATTGACTTAAATCTGTATTGGAAATATTGGTATCACGCATGTCTGCTCCTAAAAAATTTGCACCACACAAATTTGCCTGTTCTAAATTGGTTGCAATTAGCAGGGACATACTAAAATCCATTTTTTCAAGATTTTTATGTTTCATGTTTTTCCCCATATAGTTTTTTCCCTGTATCTTATTGGCACTATAAGAGTGTGTTTGAAAAACTGTACAAATACGTTTAAGATACGCATTTGACTTTTCGCAAAACAATTTTGTATCTAAAACAGCTAGCATTTCAATGGGTTTTTCTATTAAAGTACTTCCCTCATTTATTAAAAACTTCGCTTGCTCCTTTTCTGACTGTGGCAAACGTAATATCAAACATTGGGATAAATACCACAATGTTTGATGTGTTCTCAAAACAACTAAATATGAATTGATAATTTTTTCAGTTTCTTTTGGCAAAAGAGACTTCCATTCATGCGAAAGTTTGAGGTGACGTGTAATAAACTGCCCTGCTCCAAAACAATCATACACTACACACCCCTTTAATCCTTGTCGAGATAATTTTGAATGTATTTTGCATTTGTAATTAACTTGAAGATTTTCACAAACTTCTCCAGCTTTTTTATCTTTAGGAAATCCATCTGATTTTGTAAAACACAAGGCAACACAGCATAATCCGCAGCACTTCTCACAGTTAATCTTATATGGTTGAAATATAGATAAGTCTATATCCTTTTCAAATATTGTGTTAATTATTCTCACCTCACCTTAAAGTGTACCATTTGTGACATCTCTGTGTTATAGTATAAATATAAAAAACTGACAAGTCAATCAGCACAAACGAAGTGCTACATAAATCGAAATATTGTGACAGGAGAAAGTATGGAAAAAAAGTCAAATCCAATAGCAGAGCAATCCAAACAGTGGATTATGGAAGCAATGATTAGTTTATTAAAATATAAAGAATTTGAAAAAATATCCATTTCTGAATTAGTAAAAAAAGCCGGTCTATCAAGGAGGACTTTTTATCGTAATTTTAATTCTAAGACAGAAGTTATTTTGAGTTATTGTGAAAAGTTATGCGTTGAATATTTATCTTACTTAGACAAGGATATAGATTATTCAGTCAAGCATATTGTAGAAGTATATTTTACCTTTTGGGAACAACATTTAGAATTTTTGTATTTACTATCAAATAACGATTTGCTTTGTCATTTAATCGAAGTATCAAACAGATACTGGGATACAATTTATGAGAGATTTCAAAGGCATTGGAAAGATAATAGCAGTAAAATAGAATTAGAATATTGTTTACTATTCAACATGGGTGGGTTATGGAATATTCTAATGAAATGGTTATATAGTGACACAAGAGAATCGCCTAAAGAACTCGAAAAATTGGTAAAGCATTCTTTGAAATTATTCATAACATAGTAGACAATATCAAGGGGGCACAGTAGTATTACTACTATATTCCGCTGTTAATAATGTATCAGTTCCGCAAAAATAATTTCCTCCACCTGTGCCTTAATCGTATTCATCAAGCTCACCCATTCCATTTGGTCGGTCTTTTTAAGCTGCTCCGTAATGCCCGCCGCTTTCATCAGCGGCGGCATCAGCCTTTCTAATCGCTCGTTGGCTGCTTGGTCGATTTCAAGCAAGTGAGGATAGAGCTTTTCAGATAAAAGCAAGCTGTTAAACAATGTGGGGCGGTGTTCCTGTAAATAGGTTTTTCTCATGCGCCCATATTTGCCAATGGGCTGTGTCGGCTGTACGCTCAATGCTAAATTGGGAATGAAATAATCCCCGTTTTTGATATACTCTAATTTCATCGTTTTACACTCCTTTTTGTTATCGTGCGGCGGCTCTCTGCGGCTCTGATTGTGGCAAGCTGCTTGTGAGCAGATACACACCCTTTGCCATGTCCTCGGCTCGGAGGGCGGCTTTCTTTTCCTCCATTTTCTTGCGTTTCTCGGATTTTGTCCGTTCCTCATATTCTCTCTGCTTACCGTTAGCCTTGCGGCGTAAATAGTTTTGATGCAGCCTGTCCTTGCGTTCCTCTTTCTTGCGTAATTCCTCCTGTTCCTCGGCGGTGAGAACAACCTCACCAAAGTGGGGCGGTACATATTTACCCACGAAATTAAAGTAAATCTCAACCTCCTGTGTGGTGTCTTGGCTGCCCTTGCGGTCACGCTCATGGACAAGGATTTTTTCTACAAACTCATTGAGCATGGTATTTGTCATGGTGTCGAAATTCTCGTATTTTTCAATAAGGGCAATGAATTTGGTTGCTGATTTTTGGCTCTGCTCAAAGCCGATGATAGCCTTTTCAAGCTCTGCAATCTCGGCTGCAAGCTCGCCCTGTTCCTTTGCATATTGGGCATCAAGGGCGGCATATCGGGCATCGGGCAGCTTGCCTAAAGCGTTATCCTCATAAATTTTACATATCAGCTTTTCAAGCTCTGCGGCTCGTTTTTCCGCCACGGCAAGCCGTTTCTTTTGCTTGGCGATGTTGGCGGTCTGCTGTGCGGTTTGTGTTTCCTGCACGGTGCGGATAAACTCGGCTCGGTCACTCTTGGAATACACCGCAATCGCTCGGAGCATATCGGCAACCAAAACCATAACCACCTCGGCATTGATGCGGTGCTGTGTGGAGCAGAGAACGCCAACGGGTACTCTGCTATATGCGGAACAGGCATATTGCGGTGTGCGTTTGCCGTTACTGGTACGGTGAACATACATCTTGCTGCCGCAATCGGCACAGTACATCAGTCCTGTCAACGGCTGCAATTCGCCAAAACCATCGGGATAGCGGCGAACGCTCCCTCGGATACGCTGCACATTTTCAAAGGTTTCTTGGTCGATAATCGGCTCATGGGTATTCTCAAAAATCGTCCATTCGCTTTCATCCACATACTTGCTTTTCTTGTCCTTAAAGTGCTTGCGGGTTTTGAAATTAACGGTATGCCCTAAGTATTCACGCTTTTTAAGGATTTGTACGATAGTGGAGGAACACCAACCGCAAGGGTCTTTGAAAGTCTTAGTTTTATTCACGCCCTCGCCATATTGTGCCATATGGACAGCAGGAATTTCAATTTTTTGCTGTGTGAGTAATTGGGAAATCTGATACGGTCCGAACCCCTCCATTGTTAGGCTGAAAATCTGGCGTACAACAGCGGCGGCATCATCGTCAATCACCCAATGTTCCCGTTTTTCGTCTGCCCAAAGGTAGCCGTATGGCACTTGCCCCGTCATGTGCTTGCCGCTCATGCCTTTCGCCTTAAAAACAGACTTGATTTTGCGGCTTGTATCCCTCGCATAAAATTCATAAGGTAGGAAACACCACGCCATACTTCCTTTCGTCAGCGGTCTTGGTGTAACCCCCTCCAGAACCGTGCTTACATCTCTCGATGTACACGGCTCGCCATTTTTCGTCATTTAAGTGAATTGTTTTATTTCTTCATAGCATTCAGGGCATAGAGCCAAAGATTTACGTCTCTTTTGTATCATCAGCTTTTCAAATTCATTATCTTCTCTTAGGTCTTTTAATCTCTTGACATGATGCATATAAACTTTGACAGGACTTGCGCCACATGCTTCACACACTCCACTTTTAAGCCTCCCAGCTAAACTGTTTGGTCTTATATTTTCTCTGTATTGTGGCATTATGTCGGCAAATTGAGGGGCATCACTTTTATCTCGTTTAAAGCCCTCGTTGTAAAATTCACAACGTTTTAGTCCGTTCTTGGTTTTATAGTTCGCACCGAAATCTCCATTTTGACTGCGATATTTTATATACATTTTCATCACAGATGAATTGTATTTTGCAGCTAATGTTTTAAGGCAGCTTCCACGCATAATAGAGTGGAATTTCCCTAAGTTGCAGGCATTTATTGCCATGCGGTAATAGTTATACAACCCTCGAATTTCTGAATTATATTTGCTGATAATCGCAACTTCATCTAAAGGCATTAACGCACCTCTATGAATTGGTTTCCATATCTCTTTTCCGTTTTCGTCTTTTTTGATTTTTAAAGCACCATATTCATGCAGTTTAGCAATCCACTTTTCTTTAGGCACATATAACTGCACCTTTCCATACCATACACGCTGTAACCCCTTTTTCGTGCGTTTTACGTCCTGACTTCTTGATACTCTGATATCATAGCCAAGATATCGCACCATTTCAGAAGAATGCGTGATATGCGTTTTTTCTTCGGACATCGTAAGTTTAAGCGTATCTTGCAAAAACACTTTTACCTGCTCTTTTATGCTTTGTGCGTCCTCTTTTGAACCTATTATGGCGACTAAAAAATCATCTGCATAACGGTTATACTGAAGCCGCTTGTAGCTATTATCCATTTCACTCAAATGTGGTGTGGATAACATATTCTTTTGAGCCAGCTTAAATGCTTTTACATTTTCCTCATTACGATTGACTTCTAAATTTTTCTTTGCTTTTCTAAATGCCCAACGTACTTTATCATGGTTTTCATGCACCTTGCGGAATCTGGTTTCTCCTCTGTCAAATTTTGACTTGAGATTTGCCATAAATACGTCTAATTCGTGCAGATATATATTTGATAAAATCGGACTCATACCGGACCCTTGCGGAGAACCAGAATAGGTTGTGTGATATACCCATTGCTCCATATATCCTGCTCTTAGAAATTTCCACATAAGTGAAATAAATGCTTCATCTTTTATGCGTTTTCTTAAGAGGTTGATGGTTACATGGTGGTCAAAACTATCGAAACAAGCCTTAATATCGCCCTCAATTATCCATTTAGCACCAGTGAAAAGTGTAACTACTTCTTTTAATGCTGTATGGCAGCTCCTTTTTGGTCTGAAACCATGTGAATTGTTAGAAAACGTTGGTTCGTAGATTACTTCTAAAATCATTCTGATGACTTCCTGTATTAGTTTGTCATCAGTAGACGGAATGCCCAGCGGACGTTTTTTCTTACTATTTTTCTTTGCGATGTATACACGTCTTGCTGGATTTGGCTGATATGAGTGGTCTTTTAATTTTGCAATGATACTTTCAATGCGTTCCATACTCATACCATCAAGAGTGCGCCCATCTGCACCTGCTGTCATACTGCCTTGTGAAGTGGCAATATTTTGATATGCAAGCAGATAGAACTCTGGATTGTATAGGTTTCTGTATAACCTTTCATACCTATACTCTGTTTTTAATGCATTTTCACTTAAACTTTTCAATACATTTTCGGGATTTCTCATAATGCCTCACGCACCTTTCCTTTTATTATATTGAAGAAAAACTGTCCCCCTTCGCCATGTACAAGGCTTTCCCTTGCTCGGACTACTACGGAGACTCTGTTGCCATAGCAAATATTCAAGGTCGCTTTTCTCATAGCACCTATAGCCAATAAATCGGCATTTCGCCTTAGGCAATCCCCATTTAGAACTGTAATAACATAAGCCTGTTATGATTTCGGACGTGACGTTCGTCATTTTCCACTTCTTGTGGCTGATTTACTTAGGATATCCAGTAAATACGTATGGCCGACCCATATTTACCAAAGTACGCGGGAGTTTAACTTCCGTACCCACGGAGCAACATTTTGCCCAATCTCTGACTGTCATTCAGGCAGTTTAGCTTTCATCCTTATTCATAACTTTTCATCCCTACTACGCAGACACTTTGGAAGTTTCGGTGTCTCGTATTCTCCGACATGCTGCACTCCCCGTCGAGTTTCCTCTTTCGGATAAGTCGGGAGATGATAGGTTGTAGGTATTTCCCTACTTTGATATCTTTACCTATTACTTGCTCAAGGTAAGATTATTACAGCCCCTTATGGGCGCACGTTCATTATGTTCCGAAAAGGAGTGAAATCATCATCGCCCTTGTCGCTGTCCACACCGTCATTGATGGCGATAAGGCGCACACCCTTTTGCCGCAAAATCTCCATAATCTGCCCGACTTTGAGATAGTCACGCCCTAAGCGGCTCATGTCTTTGACGATAACAGCCTCAACCCGTCCTGCCTCGACTTCCTCCATCATGGCAACAAAGCTCGGTCTGTCGAAACGAGTTCCCGAAATGCCATCGTCGGTGAAATGGGTGGGATTGGGGAAGTTATTGCGTTTTGCGTATTCCTCCAACATCTGTTTTTGATTGAGAATACTGTTGCTTTCCCCTTGCAAATCATCATCACGGCTCAAACGCTCATACAACGGGGTTATCTTGGTGTTCATCATGCTTTTGACCTCCTATGCTCTAATCGACTTCACTAACCATGAGAAAAAACATGATTAAGTTGTCTTTTAGAGCATATAACACCTAATGCCTGGAAATAATTTGTCACCACATTAATGACACCCAGCATTGGAGCAGACAAACACAAAATCCTCAGAAAAAAACCTGTTTGTTCAACCAGCTTCTCATCATGCAGAAATATGGCAGCAAGTGGTCTGCTAAACAGCAAAAAGCACACAGTAAAGATGGCTCCCAGTGTAACTCCGTACCCAATCGAATACTTCATGGTATCTGACATTCTTTTTTTCTCACCAGCACCATAATAGTATCCAAGCAGCGGTGTAATGCCCTGTGCCAATCCTACCAATAACATGACAGGAACCATATCAATCTTATATGCAATTCCATACGATGCAACTGCATCAGAGCCATAAATTCCAATAAAATTATTTAATACTATATTCCCAACGCTCATTAGAACGGTAATCAATGCTCCCGGAACGCCAATGGTCACCACATTTTTTACCATTCTTGTATCAGGTTTGAAGTGCGACGGTGTCAACTGTATCAGTTCATTTCCCTTCACTTCTTTGCGAATCATACATACAATATAATAGACACTGGCACACACAAAACCTAACGATGTTGCAAGTGCTGCTCCGGCAGTTCCCCAGTGAAGACCAACGATAAATACATAATCCAGAACAATGTTAATCGCATTGCCAAGAACAAGTCCAATGGTACTTTCTTTAATCATTCCTGCTGAGCGAAGTAAATGTATCAGTCCATTCGCAATCATGATAAATGGTGCACCCAGAAAAATATATTTCAGATAATCACAGGTATAACCCATATTGGCTTCGTCTGCTCCAATCAATTGTGCCAGTGGCTTCGAAAAGAGTAAGCCCATGGTAAGCGTTACTATTCCCGCTGCAGTCATCGCATAGACACAAAAATTCATTGTTGTTCCAGCTTCTTTTTTCTTATCTTCCCCTAATAATCTGGCTATGACACTGCTGCCGCCCATTCCAAAAATGCAGGCGATTGACATAATAATAAGCAAAATCGGTGCACAAAGCGTCACTGCTGCAATCATTGCCGGTTCCTTTGTCATCGACACAAAAAATGTATCTGCAATGTTATAAATCAGAGTTGTCAACTGCCCCAGCATAGCAGGTAACCCAACCCTCATAATTGCCTTTGGTATATTTTTTTCTTCAAAAACTGTAGCCATTTCTTTAAAATCTCCTTCTTCTTTTCCTTGTACGCTGATTCATTATATTGTAAAATAAAAAATACAAACAAGACATTTGTCTTGTTAGGAGGATTTTATGAAGAAAATATATGATTCTAATCAAATAAACTCATACCTTGAGAAATGTCGCTTCCGCTCTATTTTGGAATCTCTGCATATTGATTTATTTTTGACGGAATACCATAAGGGCGAACTGGTTACTTCGCCTTTTCATGAAGAACAACTATTTCAAATAGTTGTATCCGGTTCTTTAAATATTTATTTCATTCGGGATGATGGAACAAGATATTCTCTTTCCAGCGGAAACACGGACTATATTCTTGGCGATATGGAATGCTTTTATCCTCGCAGCAGCAATGTCTTTGTAGAAGCCACGGAGGATGTCCTTTGTATTTCATTTCTTCTCAATCAAAACAGAGAGAGGCTACTGGCAGACAATGCCTTTTTAAAACTTGTCTGCAATAGCCTCTGTCAGAAAATGGGCGTCATCACTACCATGGATGCTGCCCCTGCATCTTTAACTGAGCGGGTAATTTCTTATATGAATTATAAATGCAGTAATAGAACATTTACAGGTCTTGAAAAAGCAGCATTTCATCTTCATTGCAGTTCCCGGCAGCTTCAACGAGTTATGAATAGGTGTATAGCTGATGGAATCGTCAATCGATTAGGAAAAGGCACCTATCAGTTAATTCGTAATCCACCACAGTGACGTTGCCATCACTCCTGTTTGGCAGGTGCAATTTTCGAATATCCGTTCCATGCAAACAGGGCTTCTTCCTCTGCATTTCCATATACCTGCTCCACATCACAGATATACAGATAATGATCTCCGACCTCGTGATATTCTTTCATGCTGCATTGAATCGCAACACGACTATGCACAGGAATTTTAATTGTACTTCCCTCAACATCTGCAAGCTCGATTCCAAATGTGCCCGCCTTATCGGTGTCACGTCCTGTTGTGCTCCCGCACTTCATTGCTGCTTCGGCCATCGCTGCGCCGGGAATGGTCAAAATAACCTTATGATTATTTCGTACCATTTCACCGCTGTAAGAAGTTTTTGCCATCGCATAGGCAATCATGTTCGGATTGAAAGAGAGATATGTCCACCAGGATACTGTGGCAAGATTGGTCGTGCCATCCGGCTTTTGGGTACACACAATGGTCAGCGGATTTGGTGAAGTCAGTCTTGATGCCTGTGGCAAATTTATTTTTTTCATTTTATCTATTTCCTTCCTACTGTTTTAATATACTTTTGAACTTTTCCTATCCTGATTATTTCTGAATGGTATTGGAGTTCTGGTTATAGGCCTTTGCTACACATTTCCATTCACCGTTCATCTTCAGCAGAAGAAGAACATCTGTGAAGTCAATGCGGTTGCCCCAGCCTTCTTCCAGCACACGCACAACCGCCAGAGATTCTTCCACCATCAGCACATCGACACGGGCTTTGAAGTGATCGCCGCCGGGTACGGTATCAACATTGTGGTAAAACTGCTCGATAGAGCCATGCTCCAGCTTGCCATCCAGATAACCAAACAGCACAGCCTCATCGGTAAACAATTCCTTCGCATATTTGCTGTTGCCCTCTGCAACACTCTTAACAAAATTCATAGCCGCAGCCTCAACCGCCTGATACTCTTTCATTTCTGATCTCATAGTGAAAACCTCCTGATTTATGATTGTTTGATTTATGATTATTTGATTTATATAAAGCATCTCGCCTTATAACGAATTAGATATTATTTCCAAGTTCAAAGGCTTTTTGAAGTTCCGGCTTTCCTGTGATGTCGCCCACATCACCATTCCCTCCGGCAAGGACATGACCGAGATTGCTCCATTTTAGATGTTCCATCAGATGGTCGTAGTAAAGCGCAACATCCTCAAATCCATGTCCCTCTGCTGACATCAACAGTGCCGATGCTCTGTCGTGTCCACGAAGTAAGTTGCCATCTCCTTCTTCCAATGCAAACAGACGGTCAATCGCTGTTCTTATCTGACCACTCATATTCCAGTAATACAGTGGGGTAGCAAGGACAATCACATCGCATTCTTTTACTACAGGATAAATCTGCATCATATCATCCTTTTGCACACACGGACATTCTCTGCTGCTGTGACCACCGAAACAGCCCTTGCAGCCATGAATATCCATACTATCCAAAAAGAATTCTGTCACGGTGTTTCCTGCGCTTTCCGCTCCCTCGGTAAAAGAACGTACCCGTGCAGATGTATTTCCCTTTTTTCGCGGACTTCCATTTAAAATAACTATGTTTTTTCCCATATATACACCTCGCTTATTTCTTCATCAGATCAGTGCCGCTTTTCCATGCCTGCCCAACCTTTTCGCCAATGGCATAATAGCCATGCTGCATCTGATCAAAAGCAAACGCATGAATCTTTGCTGCATCAATTTTTCCAGCATCATCCAACACTTTCTCATCTGCAATCACATTGATGATTTTTCCAAGAACACGCAGACCATAAGACTGACTCTGCATCTCTACTACTTCGCACTCTAATGTAATCGGGTATTCTGTAATAACCGGAGCATCCACACGTTCACTTTTCACTGCATGAAGTCCTGTTCGTTCAAATTTATCCGCCATCTTGTTCGAAGTAGCTGTGCCGAGGAAATCGGATTCTCTCAGCGTATCCGTCCCTGGAACAGCAAGGGTGAATGCTTTTCTTGCTTCCAGGTTTTCAACGGTCTTATGTTCCGCTTCCAGATTCAGTGCTACCATGTTCTCTGCACAGATTCCACCCCAAGCCATCATCATCACATCAACTGTGTCGTTCTCATTGTAAGTGCCGATCATATAAGTCGGCATAGGAAACAGATAAGCCTGCACTCCAAAATTCTTTGTCATAATAATCCTCCTTGTTTTCACGGAGTGAAAATCCGAGCCCCTCTGGCGAGGAGAGGATTTCATCTCCTTTTCTTTGCAAATTGACTTTTTCCAATTGAGTTATTATAATCATATAAAGAATGAAACTTTATTCAAGTACGCACATTCAGGTGCGATACTTACATCAAGTTAATATACTTACCTAAAGGAGAGTGTACAATGGGGATTATGTGCATTAATGATGCAAGCTTAGAAGACACTGGTTTCAGCTACACCATGTCGCTGATTCAGGGGAAATATAAAATGTTTATTCTGTATACCCTGATGGAATTTAAGATAGTCCGATTTAACGAGCTAAAGAAATATATTAAAACAATTTCCTACAAAACCCTTAGTTCAACATTAAAGGAATTGGAATCAGATGGTCTTGTCCACCGTGAAGAATACCCGCAGATTCCTCCAAAAGTGGAGTACAGCTTAACAGAAAAAGGAAAATCTCTCATTCCAATATTGGATGGTATGTGTGAATGGGGAGATCAGCATAGGTAATATAGAAGATTTCTTATTATTTCTTTTCAATCACCTTTTTTGTCCTCAGCCGGGCAAGCAGATAGGCATATTCCTTCTGACAGCTATGTATTGGAAAAGATTAAAACTACCAATTTGCGCACCAAAAATACCCACCGGGGAAATTACTCCTCAGTGGGCATTAAGATTCCGTTTGAAATTTTATTTTAGAGATCCTGGCACCCTTTCAAAAAATTCATTACCAGTTTAACCATCGTCTCTTTTTCCTCTGGCTTCGATTCTGCAATCATGATTGTAATCGCAACCAATGTATAATCTTCAATGATTTTATTACCATCCAGCATTAGCATTCCATTCTTGTCCAAAAAGTATAAGAACATTGTCGCTGCAATCCTCTTATTACCATCCGAAAACGAATGATTTTTTGTAACAAAATACAGAAGATTAGCCGCTTTCTCTTCAACAGATGGATAAACATCCTGACCGCCAAAGGTCTGGTATATTGTTCCTATACTACCTGCAAAAGAATCATCTTTTTCGTTGCCAAACAATTCACTATCTGATGTGAATTTCATTTTTGATATAACGTCTTTGCATTCTTCATAGGTTAATACGTACGTTGTCACATTACCTTTCGGTTTACTAATTCTCTGATGATCATAATCATCCAGCATATCCAGTGCGACAGTATATTGTTCTACTACACTTAGAACCTGCTTTGCGTCTAACATCTGATCTGTTCGCTTCATAATTCGCACAACCTCATTTAACTGACTTATGCGATTATTATTTACTGCATAACCTTTTAGTATGTACTCTTTTAATACCGAGTTAGCCCATCTACGGAATTCTACGCCTCGCTGTGATTTTACACGATAACCAACTGAAATAATCATATCTAAATCATAATGCTCTACATTATATGTTTTCCCATCTGAAGCAGTTGTCGCAAATTTTGCGACAACTGAATTATCTAGTTCTTCTCTCAATGAATTGTTTATATGTTTTCCTATCGTCTTGACATCTCTCCCGAACAATTCTGCCATCTGGATCCTGTTCAGCCATACAGTATCCCCCTCCACATTTACATCTAACCTTACATTTCCATCCGTTGATTCAAATAATACCAATTCATTTTTCATCAGCAATACCTCCTGATTTATCCAGCTTCTCCATCTTTACCTGATATGTCATCAGCCGCAGTACATAGTCTGGTAACTTTCGATGACCTAACTCCCATTCTGTCATCGTTCTATATGGAATACCAAAATATGCACAGAATTCCTTTCTATTCATCCCTGTACTTTCCCTAAGTGTTCTTACCTGATCCTTAATCTCCATAACATACCTCCTTTTTACTCATTGTGTATTTATTATAACATTTTTATTGCAGTTACGCAATGAGTATTTATTAATATAATCTTTATTTGTAGTATTCATTTCTTGTAATGACGTTCAAAAAAGTAATATGCAATAAAACAGAGAATAATCTGAACTACCGAGGATGCCGGTGTAGCCAATCCGATATAAAATAATGATCCGTTCGTCAATCTACTAAACACCACCACAAGCGGAATCCTTACACAAAAAGCTCCTATAATCCCCTGAATCATCACAAACACCGTTCTCTCACATCCATTAAAGTATCCAATAAAGCAGAACAGCATTGCAAATTTGACCACACTTTGCACTTAACTTCTGTAAAAATATCTGGAAATAGATAATGCAAAGGCGTATAATAGAACAAGATATGTTTAATTGTGTTTGTTTTTTTACCTATAGCTGTCCGATCAGCGGACACATTTCATGTCCCCATGGGAGAACGCATAATGATTACAGAAAGTGAACGTGAACAGAATATTGCACGGGTAGTTGAATCTGGCCGGGTATGTTTTCTTAAATATGGAATCGAAAAGACCATGCAAGTACAGATTGCAGAGTATGCCGGACTTTCCTCAAAATCTGTGAAACGGTATTTTCAGTCAAGATTACTGCTGGTTCATGCTGTATCGAAGGAAATCACAGCGAATTGGCAAGCTCAGATTTCAGCGAACCTACACAAATATGACACTGACAATGCAGCCGGTTTAGTGAAATTGCAATGCTTTCTAAAAGTGTTTGCACGAGTTATTCTCAATGATTATGAGAATATGATCCTGATACAAACCGCTGATTATTACAGCAGACAGTGGACTGACAAGAAAGAGGACTACTGGAGCCAGTTTCGTAAATCTGCGTATATTCGTAAAGAACTGATTGAGTGTTTAGAAACCGGCATGGCAGATGGTTCCATTAAGATCTCAGAGTCACCCGATATCGTTGTGATGACAATCGGTAATATTGTTGCCGGCCACATGGAACGCATTGCAAATGAAATATATTTCGGAAACATTACCTGCGCATTGGGAAAAAGAATTTTGGATAAAACAATAGATAAGATTGAGTTTTTTCTTTAAAGAACTACCTTACCAATTCTACAGACAGCTACAAAGGAGAAAAGTAATATGGGATTTTCAAGTGCAGAGGAAGCATTATGGACATTGGTTGATGCTTACTACGATAAAAGAGAGGTAGAAGCCGTACTTTCCTGTGTGACGGAAGATATTCAATGGGTAGGCACGGAAAACGATGACAGCGCCAAAGGGAAAGAAGCCTTACGAGAATTACTGGAAGCGGATGTTGCTGCTTTTCCGGACTCCTTTGGCGTTGACCTTGGCGCACCTAAAGCACAACAGCTTGGCAATGACGCTGTGGTGTTTACCGTAGTCGGCAAACAAAAAGAAGTCCCGGGAATTGTATGTGGGTTTTCCGTTCGTGGAACCGCCTGCTGTGTGAAAACTGCGAATGGCTGGCTCATCAGCAATGTGCATGCTTCTGTTCCAAACTCCGAAATGGAGAAATACAGCCTTGAAAAAGAGCTGGATGAAAACAAACGCCTTGAACGGGCACTCATGTCAAGTATCCCCGGCGGTGTTGCCATTTACCGGGTAAAAACAGACGGGCGGGTGGAAACGGATTATGTTTCTGAGAGCCTTTCCGCCATGTGTGGATATACCGCACCGGAGTTCCTTGCTCTTCTAAAATATAACAGCTTATGTAATCTCGTTCCCGAAGATATTCCTATTATCCAAAATGCGTTTGCTGAAGGTCTGGAGAGCAATCAGCCTGTCAGTGTCAGATACCGCATCTATACCAGGGACAAAGAGGAACTGCTGATTCGCCTTGATGCAAATCGGATTGAGTCAGAACCTTTACGGGAAGATGATATTGCCGTTTATTCTGCTGTACATACACTTGTTAGCCAGGAAGTTATAAATATCATGGCTAACGAAAAGCATCTTCAACAGTTGGTTGATCTTGTACCGGTGGGCATTGGTATTTATGACATTATCGGGGATGAAGTGAACCTCACTTATTTGAACGATGCCTATTATAAAATGCTGGGCTTTCAGCGGAATACGCGAATACAATATCTGGGCAGAAACAACACGAATGTGGTTCACCCAGATGATCGGGATGCTGTGTTTGGCATGATTGCAAAGTTGATTGCCGGGGCAGATAACGGCCTGGTTCAGCATCGCATTCAAAACAGTTCCGATGAATGGGTTTGGATTAATCTTTCCGCCTCTGTCATAGAGCGTAACGGCAGTAGGCTGAAAGTGTATGTAGCCTTTACCGATTGTGATGAACTGATGAAATCCCAGCAGGCTGTCGCAGATGCACAATTCAGACTGAAAGCAATCCTTGATAACATTCCGGGCGGTGTTGCCATTTATCGTGTCAAAAAAGATGGCACGATACCAACGGACTATGTTTCAGATGGACTTGCAAGAATTTGTGGCTATGACGATTCCGCAGATATTATGAAAGTCATAAACCCGGATTTTGGTAAGCTGGTACTTGAGGAGGATTTTCCAAAAGTAGCCGCTGCCTGCCAAAACTCTCTTTTAACTGGTGAACCGACTCATGTTATGTATCGTGTGCATGGCAAGAGCGGCAATCTGATCTGGATTACACTGGACTCTGTAATCATGAAAAATGCCGAGCTTGGCGAGGATGATGCGGCGGTATTCTATGCTGTACAGGCTCCCGTCAGCGAAGATACCCTTCTTGCACAGGCTGAACAGGATTACTACCGTTCTATTTTGAATAATACCAAAACCGCTTATTTTGAACTGGACGGAAAAGGAAATTTCTATTCCTCTGACACTTTTTCAAACTATAAGCTGAGTGAGTTTGGTTCCGAAGGCATTTATGGCGGTGTAAATACAATCAAATGTATTCACCCTGACGATTTTGAAAAGATTCGTGAATACCTGTTAAAACTCAGTACCACGAAAGAAGGCAGCTCGGTCATAGCCAGAATGGTGATGAAGGACGGCAGCTTCCAGTGGACAGAAATTACAGGTCATGTGGACTTTGACAAAAACCACAAGCTCAAACGAATGACCGGTATCCTCCGGGATATGAATACAGAATGGGAGCATCAAAAGGCAGAACTCGAAACTGCACTGGAAGATGCCAAAAAAGCAAACCGGGCAAAATCTGATTTTCTCGCACGCATGAGCCATGACCTTAGAACCCCGATCAACGCAATCATCGGGCTTGCTGCGCTTACCATGGATGATGCAGCGAATGCCGGCATCGTGCGAGATAATATGACGAAGATGCACACATCTTCTGTTTTCATGCTGAATCTCGTAAACGATCTGCTTGATATGGCAAAGATTGAAGAACGCTCCATGCAATTACACATGGAGCCATTCACCTATTCTGATCTTGAGCTTACCTTGAAGGCCACGTTCCGCCCTCAGTGTAAGGAAAAGAATATTACACTTCATTTTGAAAATAGGCCATCAAATCCAACGGTAATAACTGACAGGCGCAGGCTTGCACAGATCTTCAACAATGTGCT
Source organism: Lachnospiraceae bacterium (assembly GCA_028689585.1). Lineage (GTDB taxonomy): Bacteria > Bacillota > Clostridia > Lachnospirales > Lachnospiraceae > Merdiplasma. The sequence continues at coordinate 359,340 of JAQVCW010000001.1, forward strand.
TTCAAACGCTGTAAAGTACACCCCGATCGGCGGAACCATCAGCTACAGCTTCGGCGACTGCTATGTAAAAAACAACCGGTTCTATGGAGAATATGTCATCAGCGACACAGGTATCGGTATGTCTGAGGAATATCAAAAGCACCTGTTTGAACCATTTGCACAGGAAGATAACAGCGTGACTGCCCGGCTGCAAGGTACCGGTTTGGGACTGAGCATTACCAGGCAGCTTGTGGAACTCATGGGCGGACATATTGAAATTGAGAGTAAAAAGGGCGTGGGAACGACGGTGCGCATCTTCCTGAGCTTTGAGCTTGTGGAAATAGACACAAAGGAAAAAGCCCGCAAACCAGTTTCTTCCGAATGTGGTTTAGAGAACTTAAGTGGGCGTATCATCCTTCTTGCCGAAGATCATCCCTTCAACGCTGAGATTTCAAAGCGGCTCTTAGAAAAAGTTGAAGCTATAGTTGTTCACGCTGATAACGGTCAAAAAGCAGTGGAAATATTCCAGGCATCAAGACGAAATGAGATTGATGCAGTCCTTATGGATATTCGGATGCCGGTCATGTCTGGTTTTGATGCAACAATGGAAATCCGAGGGCTTGACCGTGCGGATGCCAAAACCGTTCCCATCATTGCAATGAGTGCGAACGCATATCAGGAAGATCGGGAAAAGGGGCTGGAATGCGGCATGAACGATTACCTCACAAAGCCGGTGGAGCCACAGCAATTATATGAGACATTATGCAAATGTTTTGCAGCCAAATACTAAAGAGGGAGAACTACAAAATGAACAAGATGGAAAAATTCATGGAAGCGGCAGCGTTAATGCCCGGCAGCATCATCATTTTCCGTTGGGTAAATAATGAGCACATGGAACTTCTGTATTATTCGGAAACAGCACGACAGATTACCGGGATGTCTGACCATGAAGTGGAACGGACCGTTTCGTTAAGCGCCCTGGACATGATTATTGAGGATGACCATAAGGTCATTGCAAAGAAAATCGAGGACGCGGTTCAGAACAAGAAGGAATTGGATCTCATATATCGTCAGCATCACAAACAGTTTGGAATTGTGTGGGTTCACATGAAAGGAAAAATCATTGATTACGAGGATAAAAGCCCCATCTTCCTTGCAACCATGCTGGACGTAACCAACGAAATGCTGAATTCTTCGTCTATTATGGAAGCATCGGATTGTGCCATCTGCGTCATTGAAAAACATTCAAGGCTTCTTCTCTATGGGAATACGCAATTCTATGAGCTGATTGAAAGGAAGCCAACGGAAAGCCTTGGTGTTCATTGTTATGAAGCGTTATGCGGAAACCCTGCATTTAAGGATGATAACGGCTGCCTGTGTTTTTCTACTATTAACGTGAAAGAACCATTTGAATACTACAATCCGGCAAATAAGAAATACCTCAGTATGTATGGCCGTGAAATCATGTGGGGAGAACATGAAGCCTATGTATTCTTCCTAAGTGATCAGACGAAGGAGAAGTACAAGGATAACCTGCTGAAAAGTGCACAGGAACGATTTGAGATGACACTGGACAACAGTAATCTGTTCGTCTGGGAATATGATATGGTAAACCATCTTTGCATCAACCCGGATAAGGCTGTCAGAGAGTATGGACTTCCAAAGATCATTGAGAATTATCCGGAAAACTTATATGAAATGGGACACACACCGCCGGAAACGGTTGCCCAGATTAAGGAAGTGAAGAAACGTCTCCTGGCCGGGGAAACAGGATTTTCTGTTGAAAGAAGAACCATCAATGCGGCCGGCGAATCTCAGTGGATGCGGGTGCAGTATTCCGTGGAAAAGGATGAAAACGGGAAACCACTGCGTGCTCTGGTCTGTGGAACGGATATTACAGAGCAGAAGGAGAAAGAAGCACGCTACGAAGATGAACTTCGTCGAAAAAAAACAGTGGCTTCTGACACCGAAATAGTTGCGATATTTGATATGACGGAGAATCGGCTGATTGAGTGTGCAACAGAGCAGCCGGAGATTTCCAAAATTATAAAAGAAGGCAGCTACTCAGATATTCTGCACAACCTTGCAAAGCGGGTTGTCTGCGAAGAGTTTCGAGACAATTATCTCGCCACATTTCAGACGGAACGGATTTTGGAAGGATATAAAAATGGTATCATTCATGGCAGCGTCTGTCATCAGTTTGTACATCTCCCCGGTTGGTATGAAAGTGCTTATGATCTGCTTATGAATCCATCCAACGGACATATTGAAATCATTGTCACCTTTAAAAATGTCACAGAAGCCCATGAAAAGGAAGAAAATCAGAATCAGAAGCTTTCCATTGCCTTAAAAAATGCAGAAGCCGCTAACCAGGCAAAGTCCGAGTTTCTTGCACGTATGAGCCATGACCTTAGAACCCCGATCAACGCAATCATCGGACTTTCTGCACTTACGATGGATGATGCACCGAATACTGCCATGGTGCGTGATAACATGACGAAGATGCATTCCGCTTCTGTTTTCATGCTGAATCTCGTGAATGACCTGCTTGATATGGCAAAGATCGAAGAACACTCCATGCCGTTAAAGAGGGAACCATTTATTTATTCTGACTTTGAGCTTGAATTAAAGGCCATGTTCCGTCCGCAATGCAAAGAGAAACATATTACACTTCATTTTGAAGATTTTCCATCCAACCCTACGGTAATGACCGACAAACGCAGACTGATACAAATTTTCAACAATGTGCTTTCTAACGCCGTAAAATACACACCATTCGGTGGCACAATCCTCTACAGCTTCGGCAACTGTTATGTAAAAAACAACCGTTTCTATGGTGAATATATCATCAAAGACACCGGTATCGGTATGTCCGAGGAATATCAGAAGCACCTGTTTGAGCCATTTGCGCAGGAAGACAACCGCATTACTGCTGCACTTCAGGGTACTGGTTTGGGACTCAGCATCACAAAGCAGCTTGTAGAACTCATGGGCGGACATATTGAAATTGAGAGTAAAAAGGGCGTGGGAACGACAGTGCATATCTTCCTGAACTTTGAACTTGTAGAAATGGACACAACAAAAGCGATCCATGAACATGGCCCTGCTGCAAGTGGTTTTGAAAATTTGGAAGGTCGTATGGTTCTGCTTGCGGAAGATCATCCGCTCAATGCCGAGATTGCAAAGCGTCTCTTAGAAAAAGTCGGTACTGTCATAGTCCACGCAGATAATGGGCAAAAAGCGGTAGAAATGTTCCGGGTTTCCAAACCAAATGCGTTCGATGCAGTCCTTATGGATATTCGTATGCCGGTCATGTCTGGTTTTGATGCAACAAAGGAAATCCGAAGGCTTGACCGTGCGGATGCAAAAACCGTTCCCATCATTGCAATGAGTGCGAACGCATATCAGGAAGATCGGGAAAAGGGGCTGGAATGCGGCATGAACGATTACCTCACAAAACCGGTGGAACCACAGCAGCTATACGAAACATTATGCAAATGTTTCGTATAGCACATGCTGCGTCAAACACCGGAAAATCAGAAAAGGAGGCCGCTCATTGAAATGAACAGACTAATCCACGCTGCGCTGTCTATTCTCGACAATTTTCTCAGCAGGGAGTTCCGCTTTTTTCAGCGGGAGGTCAACTGTGAACTCTGTTCCTTTGTTTCGTTCACTTTTCAGAGAAATACTTCCCCCCATCAGTTCCACCAGTTCCGTGCAGATGGTGAGGCCAAGACCGGTTCCCTGGTTTTGCAGATGTGCATTCACTGCATCTTCCTGCTCGAAGGCTTTAAATGCATGGGTGCAGAATTCGGGTGACATACCAATTCCATTATCCCGCACAATAAAACGAACCCACTCGATCTGCAGCGGAACCATTCCCCAGGAGTACGAATAGGAGCTGATGTACAGAATATGAAAAGGGTTCTTCGAGGTTCTATTTGCAGCAGAAACTGTTTGTGCAAAGGCCGAAGTAAGAGGGAGGGTGCTAAATAGCATGATTATGATTCTTTTTAGTTGATACTTCATCGCTTACCTCCTCTTTTAGTCTTCCATCCACACCATCGGCAGGCTGCTCTGCTTCGGAAAACACGGTGTCGATGTTCTTACAAATGACAGGAAGAAGATCATTCTTTCTCTCTTGTTTTACCACCGCTCATTTTGAATTTTTGCTTGACATACGCACCTGTATCCTTTATACTTTGTTATAGGAAATGGGTTCTCACCGTATAGTCTTATGACTTGAGCGGGCTGCTCGTTTCTTTTTTTATTGCCAACAAATCATACAAATATTTTTTTCCATCTTCATCATGTCTCACTAACATTCTTGCTGAAAAAATATTATATCTAACTAACTGCCCTGTTTTGTCATCGTATACTGGTAGTGCAAAACGGACATCATATCGATACCACCCATATTTTGCATCCTTTATATGTTTTTTCTTCGTGTTTTCGGAAAATTCTCGATTTGTTGCAGCTCTAATCAACTCCGGTATCCCCTGCGCTGCATTTGCTTTAGCTTTCGCCACTGCACCTTTCAAATCCATTCTACTTTCCGAATTTGCATATTCATCCGGAAAATCTGTGGAAATAAATATTTTTTCTGATGTCTCAACAATTTCATAGAATTCTTCCACATATTCTTTCAAATATTCTTCTACATTTTTCCAATCTTCTCTCTTCTTTGCTTTAAAACGAATATCATTAATCAGAACAATCTTCTTACCATCAAGATCTGTTATAATATTTACATTTCTATCCATTAATCTACCTCTTTTTTCGCTAAAGTATCCTCTTTTTTATTTTGGCCGCTAATCGTTTTGAGTTTCCTGATATCTCTTGAAGCAATAATACAGTTCTCAATAATGCACAATTCTTACACACTTTACTTAAAAATGCAATCCAAGATACTCAGTTCACTAATACCACCGTAATCATAATCACTTTCATGATGATCGTATTCCGGTTCAGAGGGTTCCAAGTAGCTCTCTATAAAATTATCCACATCTGTTATATCTATATTTATGTTTTTCCTCAAGATTTTAATATCATCCAAAATATCTTGTGGAAGTCCCTCTATCATTTCAAAAATTTCTTCTTTAACGTCATCCCTTACCCATTCACATATAGTTTTTACAACTGATTCTCTATCCAGTTTCTCATAGTAACCGTTAAATTTCATATTCTGATTTAACAAATCATCAATGTCATATTCCCTGTAATAATCATCAGAATCAATGTCTTCCATATATAAAGTAATTGCAGCATCTATAGTTTCTAAAAATATATCTCTATATTCCGTATAGAAAAAATCGACTCCAAACTTTTCTGCTGTTGTAATAAGGCTTTGATACTCACTCAAATCCATACTCCAAAAAAATCCTATCATTATTGAATCATTTATATAAGCATATGTATTATAAAACTCATTAAATTTTTTAGAAAGCAGTGTAATGAATATCTCACACCTATTCATCATTCCTTCAAATGAACCATATGGCAGTGAACTAAAAAAGTTTTCAACAATGTATTGGTAACCATCATTCAACACACCCAGTCTACAGATATAAGATAGAATTACAAACATTCTTTCATTCAAGCTGGAATAATTATATAAGTCAGCTTCTCCGGCTTGCATTATATCTTTCATATCCGCAGAAAATCCTCTCTTGATTTGTTCATATTCCGTTGCATTTTCTTTTATATTTTCTAGCTCTATATCATTCTTTTGTAAATATTCTTTCAGAAAATCATTGACAGATGGATTAATAACCCCTATCTCCTTTTTTTCGTTCTTTTCTAAAATCAAAATAAATGCTCCCTCTAAACGCTTGAGAACATCTTCCCATATATTTTTGCTTGTATCTACTGTCATGGTATGGATCAATCTGTAATTAAATGCCCGTTTAAGTACCTCTGCATCAATACTTGTATCCGTTAAAGAATATAGTGTTGTCATAAACACTCTATCTTCCTGCTGTAATTTTTGCGAAAATTCATCATGCCATATTTCTGTCGGATTCTCTAAGCATTTCATTACATATTCAGAATAATGTTCACTCTGAACATTCCTATAATTAATTTCCCGTGTCACAAACTCCATTATTCGTGGAGTATAATTATAATGCATGACAATTTTTCTGTAATTATAATCTCTTTGAATATCCTGATAATATAATGTAGGCAACCCCTTAAAATATATATGATTATAAAAAATTCTCCCCTTGTCCGGAATTGATATTTTCCCCATATCTAATATCTTAATTTTAAATTTCTTATCCTCTGCAAACTGCCGAAACTCAATGGAACGCTCTTTGGCTTGTTGAAAAATAGTAACACGAGAATTCATGATTAATTTCTTACTTTTATTCATCGCAATATACTTGACCAAACCTAGGAGTTCATTTTCTTGTGTTTCTTTCATCTTAAAATAATGCTGTCCCAAACAATCGTCCAACAAAACAACTTCGGGCAATTCTTTTTGAGTAGAAAGTGCATTTTTTAAATCTCTTATATCTCCATTAGTTGTATACCGAATCCTATAACCTTTAGATGCATAATATAATGCGAGCATTTTCGTAGTTACAGTTTTCCCTGTTCCAGGCATCCCCAACAATAATAACATTCTTTCTTGTTCAAGAATTTCTAAACATTCATAATAACAATGCGTTGCCACAAATTCTTTACTATTCTTTTCAATATTATATAAAAGTGACTCGCAATCAACAAAAATACTCTGATTCACTATTTCGTTCAAAATATTTGTTGATTCAAGCCACAATTTGTAATGTTTTCTAACGATGTCTATATTCTCTGGATTCTCCAAAAATTCATTTATATCCAAAAGTGAGAGAACACTATTTGCACTTTCCATATATTCCGAAAACAGCTTATAGATTTCTTGTTTGTTTTTTGCAGTTAACCTCACTGCACAACAAACATAGTATTTCTGCGGATTTAACTCTTTAACTTTTCCGATTTCCTTTCGCAAACTAGAGATTAAATCTCTGTATTTACTATTTATATAGTGTTTCACCTGTATAATAATGGATTTCGTTGAAGGGTTATCAGTAATATCAATGCCCCCATCTCTGCCCTTTTGAAATGTATACAATTTTATGCCCAGCTTCTTTTGCATAATATCTTTACATAATATTTCAAACTCATAATCACTTAAATTATTGAAATTGTACATTTTATCTTAATGTCCTTTTCAAATAGAATTTCTACGATTTGCATAATTCAATACCAACTTTCTGTTTTCCTTTATTATACTCAATAACCTGCTCTTCCTCAACTCAATCTCTACATTAAATATCAACATTAACAAATTGTAATACAATTTTGCCCCGGAGTATCCCTTTTGCCAAAAAGTATGGGTTTTGCCAAAGTGTACAAGCTCTCCGGCAAACCCCATATCCACTCACATATTAAACTCACACGACGTTACCCCATCCCCACTCCCACGGTAACTAATCCATTCTATTTTTCGTAAAAACACAACTTCATTTCTATCACAAAATCCCGCACCCCCGCATAGAATCAAGCTTTCCGCGTGAGCAAACAGACACACTCGCAATGATTCGTCATCGGAAACATATCCGTCGCCCTCCACCGTCTCAGCTCATACCCGTTTTCGCACAGATACTTCAGGTCCCTGGCCAGTGTTGCGGAATCGCAGCTTACGTACACAATCCGCTCGGGGGCCATCTGCAGCATTGTATCCAGCACGCTCTGCTCGCAGCCCTTGCGGGGCGGATCTATTACGATCACGTCTGCCTGGATACCCTCTTTTTTGTATTTCTCCGGCAGCACGTCCTCGGCCCTGCCTGCATAAAATTCTGCATTTGTAAATTGATTCAGCGCCGCATTTTTCTTTGCGTCTTCAATGGCCTGCGGCACAACTTCCACGCCGCAGACCTTTTTTGCCTTTTGTGCCAGGAACAGTGAGATGGTTCCGATGCCGCAGTAGAGATCCCATACCGTTTCATTTCCCTGCAGGGCTGCATATTCCAGGGCCGTTCCATACAGCTTTTCCGTCTGCTTCGGATTGACCTGGTAGAAGGAAAGAGGGGAGATCCGGTATTTTACATTTCCAATATAATCTTCGATATAGTCCTGCCCCCAGAGTGGCTGCACCTCGCTCCCAAGAATCACATTTGTCTTCTCCATGTTCACATTCAGCACAATGCTGGTCATGTCCGGGATCTTCGCCAGCTCTGCCGCCAGCTCCTCTGCAAATGGAAGTTTCTTTCCATTCACCACAATACACACCATGATCTGCTTCGTTGCAAACCCGCACCGGATCATCACATGGCGGACCAGCCCTTTTCCTGAAGTCTCGTCATAGGCGGAAATATTGTGTTTTTGCATATGAGCCAGCACAAGCTCCAAAATCGTCTCATTGACGCCGGTTCCAAGGGCACAGCTATGATAGTCCACAATGCTGTGAGTCCGGCCGGCGTAAAAGCCTGCCACCAGCCTGCCGTCCTTATCCGTACCGATAGGGAACTGGGCCTTGTTGCGGTAATGAAACGGTTCTTCCATGCCAAGGATCGGCTCCATAGTCTCCCCAAGCAGTTCCTGAGAAAATCCGCCGATGCGCATCAGGTTATTTTTCACTTTATTTTCTTTATATTTTAACTGGGCCTGATAATCCATGGCCTGAATCTGGCATCCTCCGCATTGTCTGGATACCGGACAGACCGGCTTTACCCGGTCAGGGCTGGGTGTCAGAACCTGTATCAGCCGTCCGAAGGCATAGGTCTTCTTCATTTTGATGATCTTCGCCTGAATTTCATCCCCGATCACGGTATCCTTTACAAACACCGCCATCTTCTCCACATGTCCAATGCCAAGCCCCTCGCTGCTGATGTCTTCTATTGTTAACTGTACCAAATCATCCTTTTTCATTCCATACCCGCCTGTTAAAATTCCATACCCACCTGTTAAAATTCTGTACCCACCTGTTAAAATTCCATACCCGCCTGTTAAAATTCTGTACTCTTTCTCAAATTCGACTCAAACAGCCGGTTATATCCAAGCCACTGAGTACCGTCTGCCGCACCCTTTACGATCTCTTTCATCGTTTCCAGCTTGGCATCGGTATTGTCCGCCAGATTCAGCGCCATCGCTTCCGGCAGTGCCGGTTTCTTCGGAGAACCGTATTCCAGCTCTCCATGATGAGCCAGGATGCAGTGCTGCAGTTCGCTGGCCAGCTTCTTCGGAAATCCCTTGATGCTGCGGCAGCCATAGCCTACCAGCTCACTTCCCATCACAATATGTCCCAGCAACTGGCCGTCATCGGTATAATCATTTTCCGGGAAATTGGAAATCTCTTTTAATTTTCCCACATCGTGAAACAGCGCTGCGGTAAACAGCAGGTCACGGTTCAGGTAAGGATACTGCTGCACGTAATAAGCGCACAGCTTCACCACGCCCAGCGTATGCTCCAGCAGTCCGCCCACAAAGCTGTGATGCACGGTCTTTGCCGCGGAATGATTCTTAAATGCCTTGATAAAGGTCTCCTCATCAAAATATTTTTTGATCAGCTGCTGCAGAAACGGGTTTTCCACCTGCTTCATCAGATCCATCAATTCCGTATACATTTCATCCAGGTTTCGTTCGCTCACCGGCAGATAATCCGCAGGTTCATATTCTCCCTTGTCCGCCCGGCGCACCCGCTTGATATTCAACTGCAGAGTGCCCTGGAAGCTGGTCACATCTCCGGTAATGTCCACATAATCCAGAGCATCAAAATCATTGATCCCCGAAGAGTTGGGATCCCATATCTTCGCATCAATGGTACCGGTGCGATCCTGCAGCACCACATTTTCATATGCCTTTCCATTCTTTGCCACTGCTGACTGGCGGTACTTGCAAAGATAAATATCCCCAATCTTATCTCCCTCATGAAATGTTTCAATGAATTTCATCCTTCTTGTCCTCATCTCTCTATTCTTTGTCGTTGCCCGCTGCATTTTGCATCCGGAAAATAATTATTTCTTTTTATTGTATTATAGAGTAAAATAGAAACAGAGTAAACCATGAATTTCAATAGAATTTTACCCCATCATGCATGGGATTACGGAGATTATTATGAATGAAAAAGCATTGCGGGTACTGGAATACCCGAAAATCATAGAAAAACTGAAGGCCTTCGCCGGCTCAGAGCCCGGGAAAAAACTATGCCAGGAGCTTATCCCTTCCTGCAGTCTGGAGGAGATCCGCCAGATGCAGCAGGAAACCAGTGATGCGCTGCACCGGATTTATCAAAAGGGCAGCGTTTCTTTTTCCGGTGTGCTGGACCTGAGGGGTTCCCTGAAACGGCTGGAAATCGGCAGCATTCTGAATATTCCGGAGCTGCTGAGCGTATGTAAATTATTAGAAGCCTGCAATCGTGTGAAGTCCTACTCCCGTCGGGAAAATGACGAGGTACCGGATGATTCCCTGGACGAAATGTTCCGGGAGCTGCAGCCGCTGACCCCCTTATCCAGTGAGATCCGCCGCTGTATTTTATCCGAAGATGAGATTGCAGATGATGCCAGCACCGCCCTGCGCCAGATCCGCCGCTCCATAGGACAGACCAACGAACGGATTCGTTCTCAGCTCTCCTCCATGGTAAACGGAAGCTCCAGAACTTATCTGCAGGATGCGGTCATTACCCAGCGCAACGGCCGCTACTGTCTGCCGGTCAAGGCCGAATACCGCGGCCAGGTCCCCGGCATGATCCATGACCAGTCTTCCACCGGCTCCACTCTCTTTGTGGAACCCATGGCAGTGGTAAAATTAAACAACGATCTGCGGGAGCTGGAGCTTCGGGAAGAAAAAGAAATTGAAATCATTTTAGCCAATCTCAGCAGCCATGTGGCAGCCGACAACGAAGAACTGACACTGAATATTGAGCTTTTGACAAAATTGGATTTTATCTTTGCGAGGGCTATGCTTTCCAAGAGCTACAACGGTTCCGAGCCTCTGTTTAATGAAGAGGGACGGATTCAGATTAAAAAAGGACGCCACCCTCTGCTGGATCCGAAAAAAGTGGTTCCGGTGGATATCTGGCTGGGAAAGGACTTTGACCTGCTGGTCATTTCCGGACCGAATACCGGGGGCAAAACGGTATCCCTCAAGACCGTCGGACTTTTTACCCTGATGGGACAGGCCGGACTTCATATTCCTGCTTTTGATCACTCAGAGCTGGCTTTGTTTACAGAAGTATTTGCCGATATCGGGGATGAACAGAGCATTGAGCAGAGCCTCAGTACCTTCTCCTCCCACATGACTAATATCGTATCCTTCTGGGAGCAGGCGGATGAAAAGTCGCTGGTGCTCTTTGATGAGCTGGGAGCGGGCACGGATCCTACCGAGGGAGCCGCTCTGGCCATCGCGATTTTATCAAATCTGCATCGCGCGTCCATCCGCACCATTGCCACCACCCATTACAGCGAGCTGAAAATCTTTGCTCTCTCCACTCCGGGCGTGGAAAATGCCTGCTGTGAATTTGATGTGGAAACCCTGGCGCCCACCTACCGTCTGCTGATCGGCGTCCCCGGCAAGAGCAATGCCTTTGCCATTTCATCCAAGCTGGGACTGCCGGACTATATTATAGAAGAAGCGAAAGGACATATCAGCCAGGAGGCCGAGAGCTTCGAGGATGTGATCGCCGATCTGGAAAACAGCCGTGCCGCTGTGGAGCAGGAGCAGGCCCAGGTAAAACAATATCGGGAAGAAATTGCCGAACTGAAAACCCGTCTGGAGAAAAAGGAAGAACGTCTGGAGGACAGCCGGGAAAAGATTCTGGCAAAGGCCAGGGAAGAGGCCCATACCCTTCTGCGGGAGGCAAAAGAATATGCGGACGATACCATCCGCCGCTACAATAAGCTGGGAAGCAGCATCAATAACTCCCGGGAAATGGAGCAGGAACGAACCAAACTGCGGGGCAGAATGTCGGAACTGGAAAAAAATATGGCTCTGAAAAATACTCAAAAGCCCAAAAAGGAAGTGAAGGCAAAGGAACTGCGCATCGGAGACAGCGTCCAGGTACTGAGCCTGAATTTAAAAGGAACCGTAAGCACCCTGCCGGATGCCAAAGGCAACCTGTTTGTACAGATGGGCATTCTCCGCTCCCAGGTCAATTTAAAGGACCTGGAAAAGCTGGATGAAGATGTGGTTTCCGCACCCAATTTCAAGCGAACCGGATCCGGCAAGATCAAAATGTCCAAATCTGCCTCTGTCAGCATGGAGATCAATCTGCTGGGAAAGACAACGGACGAAGCGATCATGGATCTGGACAAATATCTGGACGATGCCTATCTGGCCCACCTGCCCAGTGTCCGCATTGTTCACGGAAAAGGAACCGGCGCCCTGCGCAAGGCTGTGCACAACTATCTGCGCCGCCAGAAGCACGTAGAGAGCTACCGGCTGGGTGAATTTGGGGAAGGCGATGCCGGAGTCACCATTGCCACATTCAAATCCTAAGCCTAAAATCATAAACAGGTAAAAGTTTTACGGAGAAAAGGGAGTATATAGAAATGGCAGCCAGACAAAAAATAATGATTGTAGATGACGATGAGAACATCGGAGAACTCATCTCTCTCTATCTCACAAAAGAATGTTTTCAGACAAAAATTGTAACCGACGGGGAAAGAGCCCTGTCAGAATTTAATCAGTTTCAGCCCAATCTGATTCTGCTGGACCTGATGCTTCCCGGTATGGACGGCTATCAGGTCTGCCGGGAACTCCGTCAGAAATCCAAAGTGCCTATCATTATGCTTTCTGCCAAATCAGAGGTATTTGATAAAGTGCTGGGACTGGAGCTGGGTGCGGATGATTATATCTCCAAGCCCTTTGATACCAAAGAGCTGGTAGCGCGGGTAAAAGCGGTGCTGCGCCGTTTTCAGCCGGATCCGCCCGGTGAAATGAGAGAAAAAGGAAAATACATCGAATATCCCGATCTGGTGATCAATCTGAGTAATTACTCGGTGGTCCACCGCGGTGTCACGGTGGATATGCCGCCAAAGGAACTGGAGCTGCTGTATTTTCTGGCCTCCTCTCCCAATCAGGTATTTACCAGAGAACAGCTTCTGGATCATATCTGGGGCTATGAATATATGGGCGATACCAGAACCGTGGATGTCCATATCAAACGGCTCCGTGAAAAGATCAATGATAATGACAACTGGTCCCTGTCCACCGTATGGGGCATCGGATACAAGTTCAAGCTGCGGGCATGATTTGTGATTCGATGTGGAGCGGCGCACTGCTTTCCTGACATAATGCATCTAAGCCGTTCTGCAATCTGCCGAAGGCTGTTCTCGTATAGGCGTACTTTCCTATACGAGGACAAACTTGTTGCTTTCGCACCACATTTAGCGGAAGGTGTCGTATCTTCCTTCCCGCTGAAATTTTGAAAAGAAAAAAGGAATTTAATTCTATGAAGCGCAAACTATATCGGAAGTTTTTCCTCTTTTACTTTATGTTTCTGGTTCTGAGCGGGATTCTGTTTTTTTCCATCCTGCCCGGTATGTTAAAACAGCATTTTATTAATCAAAAGGCGGCTAATCTTCAGCAGGAAGCGAAATCTCTCGCCTCCTGCATTTCTATCAGCGGATGCGATTATCAGAATACAGAAGCGGATACGGTATTGAACCTGTTAAACAGCCTGGCCCAGGGGGAAGATTCTGAAATCTGGCTGACCAATCAAAACGGGCGTATCCTCATGTGCACCCGTCTGTCTTTTCCCATGAGTGCCAAATTGACGATACCCGGGTTTTCCTCCCTGACTGCCCACAAGGCATACTGGATGACCGGTAATTTCCAGGGACTTTTCCGTCAGAACATTCTGAGTGTTATCGCACCGGTGACTGCTGTGAACCAGACCACCGACTACGTCATCATCCACTACGCAATTTCCCAGCTAACGCCGGACATCGATGGAGTACTTAACATCTGCCTCCTTTTTTATATCCTGCTGCTCCTGGCTTCTCTTATGCTTCCCCTGTTTTTTATCAGCTTTTTTTACCGTCCGCTGGTGAACATCATCCAGACCTCCACCGACTATGCCAACCGCAGTCTGAACCATATACTGCCGGTCACTTCAGATGATGAATTTTCTCATCTGAGTGCAAATCTGAACTACATGGCCCAGGAGATCAACCAGTCCGGTGAATATCAGCGAAAATTTATATCCAACATTTCCCACGATTTTCGCTCTCCCCTCACCTCGATCAAGGGCTACGCCGAGGCTCTTCTGGATGGAACCATCCCGAAAGAGGATCAGGAAAAATACCTGAATATCATCCTTTCCGAGACAGAGCGGCTGACTCAGTTAACCCGGAATATGCTGACGCTGAACAATTTTGATGACCGGGGAACCATGCTGAACATTACCGTATTCGATATCAATGAAGTGATCCGCAACGTAGCCGCTTTCTTTGAAATACAATGCCGCAAAAAAGATATGAAACTCTATCTTTCTCTTTCCTCTCCGCGTCAGAATGTGAAAGGAGACAAAGAAAAAATTCAACAGGTTCTCTACAACCTGCTGGATAATGCCATCAAGTTCAGCTACAATCACTCTTCCATCCGCATCACCACCAGCACCAAACGCAAATACGCATTCATTTCCATCAAGGACAGCGGCGAAGGCATTTCCAAAGAAAACCTTCCCAAAATATGGGACCGTTTTTACAAATCCGATTCCTCCCGCGGCAGGGACAAGCGCGGTACCGGCCTGGGCCTGGCCATCGTGAAGGAAATCATCCAGGCCCATGAGCAGAATATCAATGTAATCAGCACGGAGGGCGTGGGGACGGAGTTTATTTTTACGCTGGATAAGGCCTGAGCCGGCAGCTCAGGCCTTTTATCACCTTAATATAACTTCATGATCGTTTCAGCGTCAACTTTAATCATCTTTTCACTTTTTTTGCTAATTCCATTTTTTTATGTCCCATAACAACTAACATCTCATCCAGGGAATTTAATAACATTTCACTTGCCATCGTAACTAATTTTCGTTCTGCAATTTCATTATAATCATCTGGTATTTGACTTAATTCAAAAATAACATCCGAAATTAACTCTATCTTTAATTCTTCATCCTGGGTTCCGACATTTATCTGAATATTTAGCAAGACTCTTTTGTCTTCTTCATTTTGAGAAATTTTTAATTTCGATTTACTTTCTATACTAAGTTCAATTTTTTTTGGCAGATCACGGGAAATAAAAATATTCGAACTGATAATCTTTTGACTAACTATATTTGCATTAATTTCCGGCATATATAATATTCTCCTTTTTTGACTCAATCTGTATTTCCTGATTAGCTGTTTGAAATTTTCTACCTGCATGATCTTCCCAGATTATTTGTCTGCGTCCATAAGGTATATAAATTATTATTTCTCTTTGGTTTTCCAATTTATCAAAAGATTTATCAATTGCCTGTGCCACATATTGATTCAATGTTATCTTTTGTTTCGCCGCTGCTAATGCCGCCTTTTTATGCATTTCTGATGGTATTCTGACATTAAACGTCCCTTTAAATTCTTTATCCGGATTCTTGTGGATTTTTGCGCATAAGTCCAAATAATTATCAATGCACTGTTCAAACATTCCTTTCAGTTCAGTAGCTGTTGTACCATGGAAATTCAAAGAATCTGTAATACCAAATACTTCCCCAATAAATATATTATCATCTGCATCATATTCTATAGATGCGTGATATCCCTTATATTCCATCATTGAATTCATCTTGTCACCTCTTATTCTATTTCACCGATATCCTTTAAAAATTGTATCGTTTTATTGATTTGATATCTATACAGCTCATTTCCCGGATGTGGCTGGTCAAACTGTAAAATTCTTTCCGTTTCAGTATGGACGAAGCCTATTCCAGAGCCTCTTCCGCCAGAAAACTTTTCACAATCACATTTTGCCATCAATAAATCCAGTTCTCTTGTTGTGAAATTTTTAGGATTTGGTTTTCTACATAGCTTTTCAATCAAATCTTGTTTCTTCGGCATCTAACAATATCACCACCATCATTTCATCATATATTATGCGCAACTATTTTTTAGTTACATCATTATAGCATCTTTATTTTTTTTATTCAATGATTTTTATTTGATACCGGCGTAAATATAAACGCCGGGAATATCACCGATTCCTTCTGCTTTTGAAGCATTTCATTATTATACTTCGAACAATTGTATTTTATGTTTCCAGCTCCGGGCGTACACAAAAAGGGACAATTGCTCCTGCTTCAAAAGCAATTGTCCCTCATTTAATAACATGATTTATTACTGAAGATATTCCGCATATGACATAAACAGTGTTCTCTGATTCTCCAGTTCTGTCTTTGTTTCTTCTACAGTCAGACAAAACGGCTCCTGGAAGCAGAAGCTGTTCACTTCTTCTTTCCATTCTGTATCATTATCCACGATATCCTTGATTGCAGCATTTGCAGCTTCTACAATAGCAGCATCTGTTCCTTTTGGTGCCAGACATACATACAGAGTATTCATGACAAGTTCCTCACATCCTGTTGTATTTGCTGTCGGGATATCCTGCAGCAAGTCAGGACTCTCTTCCAGCAGAGTACATAATGTTTTCAGATCGCCGCTTTCAATATATTCTTTAGCACTGGAGTATGGAGCAATGGTAGCATCCACATGTCCGCCCAGCAGAGAAGTCAGACGTTCTGCCGCATCACCAGCATCAATAACATTGAACTCAGCACCGGCCGCGTGAGCCATGATAACAGAAGCAATATATACACCACCGCCCGTAGAGATACCAAAGTTAATCTCTCCCGGAGCATCTTTCGATGCCTGTATCAGTTCCTCAAGCGTATTATAAGGTGCATCTGCAGGAACCAGAATATTTTCACCAGACTGTTTTCCATAAATAGCAACCGGTTCAAAAGCATCCCATCCAAAATCAGAAAGTCCGGTTGCTTCATTTCCAGTCAAAGCAGCAGAATTAGTCAGAACAAAGGTATAACCATCCGTATCACCATCTTTGTATTCTGTCATACAGATAGCGCCATTAGATCCGGTTACATTATTTACAACTACAGACTGGCCTACTTTTTCTTCCAGTTTTCTAGCCAGCAAACGTGCCATATAGTCCGTATCTCCGCCTGCTCCATGTGTGCATGCAAAATTAATTGTCTTCTCCGGCCAGGTTTCAGCTCCCATTGCCGCTCCCGAGAATACAGACAGTGCCATTACACCTGCCAATGCCATTGTTACAATTTTTTTCATTTTCATAATTTCGTACCTTCTCTTTCTTTAATTTGATTTATGTTCTTAAATATAAAACCCAACCATAATATTAATTGCTATTGCTTTTCTTTAGACAGAGCTTCCCGTTCTCTCTTATTACTTCTCAGGGATATAACCACTACTACCGCTGTTACCAGTATAAATACACAGAAGATCGGATGGCTGAAAACAGAATCACGGCTGATCAACTGAGATACCTTACGCACATTTGATTCAAATGTAGGGCCAAGAATAAAACCAAGGATCATCGGAGAAAGCGGTATTTTTGCTTTAATCAGAGCATACCCCATAATACCGAAAATCAGAACTCCCCACACATCAAATAGCCGGTTGCTGTCTCCAATTGCTCCCACGCAGCAAAGCACCACAATAATCGGAAGCAGATAATTTTTCGGTATATTCAGAACCCTGATAAAGCCCCGCATCCCCAGCAGCATGAATACACACATAAACACTGCTGCTATCAGCATACTGAAGAAAACCCCGTATACTACACTGCCGCTCTTCTGGAAAATCAATGGTCCCGGCGATACATTATGTACCATCAAACCGCCTAAGAGCATTGCGGTAACTGCATCTCCCGGAATACCCAGAGAAAGCAGCGGTATCATTGCTCCGCCAATAGTTGCGTTGTTCGCTGTTTCAGAGGCGATCACACCATCCATAATTCCAGTTCCAAACTTTTCCGGATGCTTCGAAGTATTTTTTGCTACCGTGTAAGAAATCATACAGGAAACACCGCCGCCAATTCCCGGCAAAATACCAATACCAACACCAATCAAAGTGGAACGAATAGCATTTGGAATTCCCCGAATAAACTCTTTGAGAGAAAATCCAACACCTTTAATTTTCACATTACCCTCAATCGTGAAATTTTCCGGTTTACGCACTCCTTCCGCATATTTAACTACCTCCGTAATTGCAAAAAGTCCAATTAACAGAACCAGCAGTTTAAAACCCGCAGTCAGATTTACTATTCCAAAAGTAAAACGAGGTTTTGAATCAATCGGCGCCAGACCTACCGTTGCCAGCAGTGCGCCCAATACCGCACTAATTAAACCTTTTACCATATCTTTTCCGGTCAAAGTGATTACCAGAGACAAAGAAAAAATAGCTAATGCACAATACTCGAACGGTCCGAACTTCAGAGCCACACTGGCAAGAACAGGTGAGATAACAATTAAAATTAATACTCCCAAAACTGTTCCAATGAAAGAAAAGATAACTCCTGTGCCAAGCGCTTTACCGGCCTCTCCTTTTTCCGCCATCGGCCTTCCATCAAAGCAGGTCGCTACCGAGGAGGGCGTTCCCGGAATATTGAGAAGAATGGCAGAAATAAGACCGCCTGAAATCCCTCCGATATAAAGCGCCACCAACATGGAAATTCCCTGCGTACTGGTCATCGTGTATGTAACCGGCAGGAACATTACCACTGCCATCGTTGCAGTCAAGCCAGGAATAGATCCAAAAATAATACCCACTACAACTCCTATTGCAATTAGTAAAATCACAAAAGGATCAAGCATAACACTTGCAAAACCTTCTGCTATCATCTGCTTTCTCCTTTCTTAAAAACCAATAATGCCGGTTGGCAGCAGCACGTTCAGAAGACGAACAAATACAAAATCAATTGCCACTGCTGTTACAATAGCTACAATAATCGGAATAACGTAATTTCGTTTTTCCGGACGTGTCAAAATGACCGTCTCCGCATATACATACAACGCCGTACTAATCAGGAAGCCAGCCGGTTCCATCAGTGCAACATAAATTGCAAGGAATACAAAAGAACACAGCACTTCTTTATTTTCTTTGCAAATTTCCAACAAATTTCTGCCCGACTGAATCTTTTTCCCTGCGGTTTCCATATACGCTTTTCGTTCTTTGATTCCCCGAACAATCAGGATAACGCTCAGAAGCAGAAGTAAACCTCCCCATAACCAGGGGACTGCTCTGTTATCCAGAGGCGTGGCACCAGGACCGGTAAACGGTGTAATCATAGCAGAACATCCCAGATACGCGACTGAAAATGCTGCAAGTATGATGCCTGGTATCAGATTTTTTTTGTACTCCATCTTAAATACCTCCCTTGCTGATATGCCTGTATTAATCCGCATGCATATCATCTCAACTTGTTACCGTTATTTTAATTCATACCATCTTCTTTTGCAACGCATTTTTATGTTTTATTCGTTTCATTTTGATACTTTTTTGGATCTCTTATTTTTTTATTTCATTTTCAGTATATTATTCTTTTATTTTGTTTGATTTTGAGGTTTTTACTTCATTCCCAGCTTCTTATTCTCTTCCAGTACAGCCCGCAGCGCGGTCACTCCTTCATCGCACAGGTAATTAAACGGACGGCGGCAGTCACCCACCGGGTAACCAAGCATGGCAACCGCTTTTTTTACGACAGTATTCGGATTGCCATATTTGAATACAGCGCGGAAGCTGGCGATGGAATCCTGAGCGGTCTCTGCCTCTGCGATCTTTCCTGCTTTAAACAGGTCATAGATGGAGGACAGGACATGCGGGTATACGTTGGAGCAGCCTGCGATACCGCCGGTGCCGCCTTCTTTTAAGCTGGGCAGGATCAGGGAATCATTGCCGGAGAGCACGTAGAAGTCTTTCTCCAGGTCACGGGTCAGGGTGATGTAAGCTTTCAGATTCTCCCAGTCTCCGCTGGAATCCTTTGCACCTACGATGATATCCACATCTTTTGCCAGTTTTGCAACTGTCTCCGGCAGCAGTTTGTTGCCGGTACGCGCCGGGATATTGTACAGTACAATGGGAGTGTCTACATGTTTCGCCACTTCTACGTAATGATCATATAATTCCTTCTGAGAAGCCACCGCAAAGCTCGGGGTGATGATCGACAGCACATCTGCGCCCAGTTCTTCTGCTTTTTTGCTCATGCGGATGGTATCCATGGTGGAAATGCATCCGGATCCTGCATAGACCGGCACACGGCCTTTTACCTGATCGATTGTAGTTGCCAGCACTTCTGCTTTTTCCTGCTCATTCAGGATGTAGCCTTCTCCGTTGGTTCCAAATGGGAATATCCCATGTACGCCCCCCTCAATCAAACGCTCTGTCTGATTGCGCAGCTCATCGAGATTGAGGCTCTCATCTTCTTTCATCGGAGTTAAAATCGGGGTAATAATACCTTTTAATTCTACCTTTTTCATATCTATAATCCTTTCTTTATCTGCTTTCTCTATTTGCCGGAGCAGGCTCTAATACAGCATCATATCTGCGATGTCCGTAAATACCTCCCGTTTTCCAAATCCTCCCGATTTGGAGATAACCTGCAGGGTACGTCCTTTCCACTTCAGAAGTGACAACACAGTTCCCTGGGCAAGCTCCTCCACCGGATAAATCTGATTTACACCAATCTGTTTCATAAAACCCATCAGTGTATCGCCGCCGGTCATTAATACAGTGAATTCACTGCTGTCTTCCAGCAGATCGCGCACAATCCTTCCGTGGCAGGCACTGATGGAAAAGCGTATATCCTGAATCTGATGTTTTCCGGCATACTGCGCAGTGTTTTCTCTGCCTGGCAGGTCAAACGTATCTACGATCACTTTTTTCTCCTGCAGACAGATCCGCTTTAATTCAGCCAGAAACTGCTTTCCATCTTCTGTTTCATAATACTCCGGGCAGAGTTTCTGCTCCGGCCACAGGTTAATCCTGTGAAATCCATGGGCATAGGCATATTCTACCTGAGCCTGTGTAATCGCATTCAGACTTCCGCAGGCCACATAGAAGCACTCCGTCCTACGGGGCTTTTCCGTTTCTGTCCCTTCCAGATGAAGAAGCTTTGGAAGAAACGATGCAAATCCGGCACACCCGGCCAGAAGATGCAGTTTATTCTTTTCTTTTAATTCTCCGGCTCGAGCTAAAATATCGTTATTAGTCGATGCATCAAATACCAGTATTGTCTTCTCCGCACACAACTCCGGGATTTTCTGTTCCACATCTATAGATACCACGCTGCAGGAAGCTTTTTCCTTCAAAATCTCAACCACTTCTGAAGATCTCATCGGATCAAAGGGATCCTGCCCGAAGCTGCTCTTTTCCAGCGGCTCTCCATCTATGTAGTGAATCCCGTTTCTGGTCACCCTTCCGACATCCGGAAAAGCAGGGATAAAAAAGATTTCATGCTCTCCTGTGCCATCCAGAACTGCTTCCAGTTCACTTCCCACATTTCCGCGCAGTGCAGAATCTGTCTTTTTATAGATTACCGGTATCTTCAGAGCAGCCGCCTGCCCTACGATTCCCGCCACTACTCCATGCGCTGCTTCTTTTGTCATTGGCCTGGTTTCCGAATCTACGACTAATACCCTTGCTGTCTCGGAGATTGATTCTGCCTGAAGCACTTCTCCAGTGAATACCTGCGTTTCAATCCCTTTTTTCGCAAATTGAATTCCGGTATCCAAAGCCCCCGTGAAATCATCCGCAATAATCAACAGCTTTACCATGTCATTCCCCCACTATTTACTTTCTTTTTCCGCCTTTGCTTTTGCCATGGCGATTGCATAATCCATCGCATTTGCCAGACTCAATTCATTTGCACTGCCGTCACCTGCATGGCCAAATCCCGTTCCATGGTCTACAGAGGCACGGATCACCGGAAGTCCCAGTGTTACATTTACACCCGCTACCGCATCCCAGCGCTGCAGTTCTTTATTATATACAAATCCTTTTAATTTCAGCGGAATATGCCCCTGATCGTGGTACATAACCACTACGATGTCATACCAGCCGCCCAGTGCCTTCGAGAACACGGTATCCGGAGGTGTCGGTTTTTTCTCAGGGATGATAATTCCTTCTGCCATTGCTTCATCAATCGCAGGCTGGATCTCTTCTGCATCCTCCGTTCCGAACATGCCGTTTTCACCGCAGTGAGGATTTAATCCGGCTACGCCGATTTTAGGATCTTTGATGCCCAGCGCTTTGCAGCCCTCGTTGGCGATACGGATCACATCCAGCACACGCTCTTTTTTAACCAGATCACATGCCTGTCTCAGGGATACGTGAGTGGATACGTGAACTACACGCAGCTCGTCATGAGCCAGCATCATGGTGTATTTCGGTGTATTGGTGTAATGAGCATAGATCTCGGTATGTCCCGAATAATGATGACCTGCCAGGTTGATTGCTTCTTTATTCAGCGCATTGGTCACGGTAGCATCTACTTCTCCGGCCATAGCCAGTTCGATTACTTTCTTGACATATTGGAATGCTGCTTCTCCGCACATTTTGGATACTTTTCCATAAATGCGTCTTTCAATATCTACCGCACCCATATCCAGTACATCGATGGTGCCAAATTCAAATTTTGCTTCTTTGACCTCTTTGATCGAATTGATTTTCAACTGTCCTTCTTTTCCGATAATCTTAACGGCTGCTTCCATACAGTTTGCATCGCCTACGATCACCGGGCGGCATTTTTCATAAGTTTCCGGTTTTGCCAGTACTTTTGCGGACAGTTCCGGTCCATTTCCCGCCGGATCTCCCATTGTAATTCCTAAAATTGGAAGTTTGCTCATTTTTGATTCCTCCTGTTTTTTGACTGTCAGCACCTCTCGAATTTGCCTGTGGCAAACGGGCTGACGCTGTATATCAGACTTTCATAGAAAGGCTGACTTTACTTTTGTGTGGTGATATCCACCGTTACCTACAGAACCTGCCACTGGCAGCTTCCTCCTATGGCCGTGAACGGTCACTTATTTCAGTACCTTCAGATAAATCGCGCGGATATCATCCAGAGACAGCTCTTTCCTATTGTTTACCAGAAGCCTGGTCTGCCTGCTGCCTGCATCCACCAGGAAATCCAGGTCCTCCATCTTCACGCCAAACTGCTCCAGATCGGTAGGAATGTTGGTCGCTTTTACGATATCTGCGATCTGTTCGATCACATACTGTGCTTTTTCCGCTTCACTCTTTGTAAACATAGCCGGATTAATTGCATCACAGAGCTCTGCCAGTCTGCTTTCGCAGGCATCCTTATTGAATTCCATTACATGAGCAAACAGAATTGCATTGGATACGCCATGTGCGATATGATATTTTCCCCCCAGAGGATAGGACAGCGCATGTACCGCGGTGGTTCCGCTGGCTGTGATTGCTACGCCGCCATAGTAAGCGCCCAGCAGCATTTTATTTTTTGCTTCCATATCATCCGGATTCTCATATGCGTTTCTGATATTTCCAAAGATCAGTTTTGCGCCGGCCAGAGCATAGGTATCACTGAGCATGGTTGCCTTTTTCGAGGTGTAGCACTCTACTACATGAGCCAGTGCGTCCACACCGGTGGCTGCAATGATTGGCTTTGGCAGTCTCTTAATCATCTGTGCATCCAGAATCACATAATCCGGAATCATATTGTCGTTTACAATGCCCTTCTTGGACTGTTCTTCCGGAATCGCCACGATTGCGTTGCAGGTAGCTTCTGCGCCGGTTCCGCAAGTGGTGGGGATCATGGCTGTCTTGATATACTTCCTTGCGATGGCCGGATCCTGCAGAAGATCACGGATGGTATACGGTGCATTTTTCAGAACGCAGGTCAGCTTTGCCGCATCCATGACACTTCCGCCGCCCAGAGCTACGATGAAATCTCCTTCAAATGCATCTGCCTCTTTCACCACTGCTTCCACATCGGTATAAGCCGGTTCCGGTTTCAAATCGTCAAATACTCTATATTTTGCATTCATCGAATCCAACTGGTCCGTCAGCAGCTCCAGCAGTCCGGTTGCGCGAATTCCCTTGTCTGTAAATACCATGATGGATTTTGCATTTTCTTTTGTGATGATCTCTTTTATTTTTTCTACACTTCCTTCTCCTGCATAGGCGCAGGGTGGAAGTTTCACCTGAAATACTGACATTTGATTGTCCTCCTTGTTATGCAGGTGGCTGCGGATGGACAACCACCTGTTTCATTTATTTTATTGCCCGGCACAAAATGAACTGTGCTTTTACTGCTGTCACTTGGGATGTTTGAAATGAACTTTGCTTTTTACTGCTGCCACTTCGGATGCTTGTATACATCCGGATTCGCCACGTACGGCCACTGCTCCCCGGCTATGACTGCCAGACAGCCCTTGACACACATAGAAGCCATATTGATAACTGCTTCTCTTGTCTGTGCCGCACTGTGCGGGCTGCATACCAGGTTCTTTGCCTGCATCAGCGGACTTTCCGGTTTTGGCGGTTCTTCCACATACACATCCGTTCCGGCCCCGGCGATCACGCTGTTATTCAGAGCTTCGATCAGCGCTTCTTCGTTGATAATTCCGCCCCTGGAGCAGTTGATAATCACGGAGGTGGGCTTCATGGATGCCAGCTCTTCTTTTCCGATCATATTTCTGGTAGTGTCCAGCAGTGGTACATGAATAGAAATGATATCGCAGTCCTTCAGCAGTTCCTGATAGGTTTCATAATATTCACATCCCAGTGCTTCTATTTTCTCTTTCGGAAGGAACGGATCATAGCCTGCGGTCACCATACCGATTCCTTTACATATTTTCTGGGCTTCCCGGCCGATTGCTCCCAGGCCGATAAAACCGACTTTTTTTCCAAGTAATTCGAAAGCCTTTTTGGCATCTCTGATTTTCCAGTTGCCCGCTTTCATTTCATTTTCTGCCTCTACCATATTTTTAGACAAGGCAAACATCATCGCTACTGCATGTTCTGCTACAGAACGGTTATTTGCTCCCGGTGTAATGACCACCGGAATGCCGGCCCTCGTAGCTGCCTCTACATCCACGCTATCATAACCTACTCCGGTACGGCCGATTACTTTCAAATTTGGAGAATTTTCAATGACGTTCTTATCGCAGGCTGCAATACGAACAATAATTGCGTCAGCATCCTTCATCTCGTCCAGATAATTATTGGGATCTGCATTGTCTGCTATATAAATATCTGCCTTATCTTTTAGTAATTCCATTCCCTGCGGGCAAATTGCCTGTGTCATTACGAATTTCATGTGTATTCCATCCTCTCCGCTCTAAATATTTGTTTAATTTTAAAACCATTTTCTTTTGTTTTGTTTTACTTTTTCATTTTACCTTCCTTTTTTCTTCAAAACAATGGTTTCTTTTATCTATTTTGTTTTATTTTGAAACCGTTTCCTTGTTTTCTATTGATTTTGTTTCCATTTTGAACTATACTCTAATTACAAAATATATTGTTATACTATTTTTTCTATACCATCAAAAGGAATTGGAGGTTTAAATATGTTTTATCCCAAATTACTTGTAATCGCTCCCTACGAGGGAATGGCCGAAACCTTTAGCCAGGTTGCTAAAACACAGAATAATGCGAATATTACAATACGAACCGGAAATCTTGAAGAAGGTCTAAGAATCGCATACGAGGAGAACTACCGCAGTTATGATGTCATTATTTCCCGCGGAGGAACTGCAACTTTGCTGCGCTCTGAATTGGATATTCCCGTAATAGAAGCCAGCATCTCCGTTTATGATGTTTTGCGGGCTATTAAAATGGCCGAGAACTTCTCTGGCCGTTTTGTGATTGCCGGTTTTTCCAGCATAACTGACTGCGCCAAAATTTTGTGCGATTTGCTGCAATACGAATTAGAAATAATTACATACCAGTCTGAAAACGATGCTTTATCCTGCATACAGAATCAAATGCTTAAAAATACTGACCTGATTATATGTGATATGATTGGTACCATTATCTGCAATCGCCTCGGCGTAAGTTCTATCTTAATTTCAAATGGCGTTGAAAGCATTCAGGCCGCTCTGGATAATGCCCTGCAGACTGTCCAATACTCAAAATATGTGCACCGCCAGAAGGATTTGTTTCAGGCAATGCTTACTCTTGGCAATGACGAATATATCGTCCTTGGTGAAAAGGGTGATATCTGGTATTCCACGCTAAATTCAACTCCGCAGGATCAGATGATCCTGAATTTTGCACAGACCTACCGAACTGCTTTTTTGAACATGCCCGATCAACAGGTTTCCAAGATACTGGACGCTCAGGAAGTCACCATAACCAGCCAGCACTTTATTTATCAAAATACTAAATACACTTTTTTAAAGATATGTAAAAAAGTTACTATCTCCACCGAAGATGACAACAGTATCATGGTCTACAATGCCGCTTCCCGTAACGAAGATGATTTTTCCGGCAACTTTAACAGTGCTAATTACATAGGAGATACCCGTGCATTGATAGAGAGCTATGGCAATACTCCTTTTCCAGTGTTAATCACCGGCGAATCCGGTTCCGGAAAAGACCGCGCCGCCGCCCTCATACACGAAGGCAGTTCCTACAAAAAAGCACCTTTGTACACCATCAATTGTGCACTCATAACAGAACGTCAATGGACTACTTTGCTTTCCAGTGCAGCATCGCTTCTTACGAACGTCAGAACTACCATTTATTTTCGGCGAATAGATGCCCTTACTCCCGTTCAACTGGATAAGCTGTTAAAATACGCCGAACAAACCAATCTGGTCAAAAGAAACAGACTTATCTTTTCCATCCCAGATGTTCCGGATAATTCTGACAGTGACCTTGCAAAAAACAGATTGACAAAAGAACTATTATGTATGGTTCTGCATCTGCCGCCCCTGCGCGAACGTTTAGATGACCTCCCAAGCATTACTACACTTTATTTGAGTCAGACCAATACTTCCCTTGGGAAACAAATTATCGGTTTCACTCCAGAAGCAATGGAACTGATGCAGAGCTTCACCTGGCCCCATAACCTCGATCAACTGCACCGTATCATTCACGAATTAGCAGCCGTAACAAAAGGTCCTTACATTCAGGCTGCTGCCGTGAAACAACTGCTGAAGAAAGAAGCTCCAGCCGAATTTTCTTCTATCAGTTCCACCAATGGGTTGACCTCCATTAATCTTCACCAGCCCTTAGACGATATCAATTACGAAATTATTTACCGCGTTCTTCAAGAGGAAAACAACAATCGTGAGCGCGCCGCAAAACGTCTTGGCATCAGCCGAAGTACCCTGTGGCGAATGCTGAAGTCCCGCTCCGCACAGTAAATAAACCTTTTTATTTTTACCAGAAAAGCCCCGCCAAAGTTTTTGCTTTGGCAGGGCTTTTTATTATTCGTTCCAAATCAGCAGATTGCCTCCCTTGTCAAATGGGAGCTGCTCCGGTTCACTCAGAATTTCCAATCCGGATATCGTTTTTGCTTCTTCCCAAAATGCTTTCGATAAGTAAATTTCATCCATTTTTGATGTGTTTTTAAAAAATACTATTTTAGGATTTTTAGGATCAAAGTGATTGCAGGTTTTAATCGCCCCCTTAATCGCCATCTCATCATCCCTCAACACCATAGCCATTTTTATCGGCAAGAACACCGTGTTAGTCAATGCATTAGGATACATTTCCATGAAATCCAGTTTGTTATAAAAACGCAGTGTAATGGTATCTGCCTGTCCAACTCCCAGGCCATTGCCATAAGAAAGTTCTGACAAATCCAGTACAGCAGTTTTCTGATGTTTTAAACCGCCTCCTCCATATGGTGTTGACCATGTGCCTGAAATATTAGGATCCATTCCACTTCCCGAAAAGTCTTTCCCCAATTCCCGTACCACCATGACATCTGTTTCATCCACCAGCACGCGCGGCATTAAGGAAGCCGCATACTTTAATAATTCCGGTTCTTTTTCCGGGATTTCTTCATTTCTGAGCACTGCAATCTTATTTGTTTCATCGTATGCATTTTCAATCACTCCCAGGCCAAATAATACTTTTGAATGAGTTCTCACAAAATTTCCATACAGAGGAATTCTGGTTTTAAATACACCAAACCCATCCCTATGTAAGCTGTCAGCGCCTTCTTGTTTCCCCAATCCTATACAAAGCATTTTCATAAGGCCTGATTCATATGGTCCTCGAAAGGCACTATGCGGTTTTATTCGGTTTATTACCACGATCCCATCTGCTTCGCTAGCTGTTTTGTCAATCCGCACTTCCAGCTTTTCTCCATCCTCCTCTACATATCCCAGGCGGACCGTCTCCATACTGGAAATGATCGGGCAGCCGCAGAACTCTTCTGTAATCCCGTACCCTTTCAGTATCTCCATCTGTCCTTGCACTGTAGCGCCTCCATGGCTTCCCATTGCCGGAATAATAAACGGAATGCACCCTAAATCCTTAAAAAAGGATGCCGTTTCGCGGAGAACAATATTCATGTTTGCAATCCCCCTGCTGGAACCCGTCAGACATATTCTCATATTTTCCGTGACCAGATCTTCTACACCTGATTCCACAAGCTGTTTTCGCGTTTCCGCTGCCACATCATCAATTTTATCATTATTGAAATGCTGACGTACTTTAAACATCGGTGGGATTTTTGTATTTTTCAGTATTTCCTCTATTGTACTATAGTCATCAAATTTATGATGTTTTGCGCTTCTCATTCTCTATTTCTCCTCTTTATCTGTCAAAAAAATTTTCCTATACACAACGTCACCATCTTATTTTCATTTTTTACTGAAGTCCTGTTTTTTTATTATCATTAATCACTTTACTAATCGCTGCACGCCCTTCTTCAGAAATACTGTTAAACGGCGCCCTGCATGCTCCTACCGGATACCCTAAAAGATTAGTTGCATATTTTATCATTGTATTTGGATTTCCATATTTAAAAGTATCCCTTAATGAAACCAGGCTTCTTTGAAGTGCAAGCGCTTCATCAAGTTTCCCTTCTCTGTACCGCTTCACTATATCGCAAATTGTTTTTGGATAAATATTGGAACAGCCGGCAATCGCTCCGGCACCTCCATTTACCAAATTATCAAATATCAATGCATCATTCCCTGATAGAACACTAAAATCATTCAAATCTCTCGTTTTTTCAATATACTGCTGCATATTCAGAAAATTTCCGGAAGAATCTTTTATTCCCACGATATTCTTAAAATCATGAGCAAGGCGGCCAATTGTATCCGGCGCTACCATATTTCCTGTCCGAGGCGGAATATTATACACCACAATCGGAAGGTCTACCGCCTGTGCAATTGATGAATAATGAGCATAAATTTCATTTTGATTTGCTGCCGCAAAGTAAGGACAGATAATGCTTAAAATATCCGCGCCAAGTTCTTTCGCCTTTAAACTTATCCGTATGGTATCCTTAGTGCCAGGGCAGCCGGTACCTGCATAGATCTTAACTCTTCCTTTATTTTCTTCTATTACAGTCTGTAACACTGCGTATTTTTCTTCTTCGCTAATAATATAGCTTTCTCCATTGGTTCCAAAACAAAAGAGACCTGTTACGCCTGCATCTATTAATCGGTTTACCTGATTGCGCAGTTCCTCATAATTGATACTCTCATCTTCATACATTGGAGTTAAAATTGGTGTAACAATACCTTGTACTAGTTTATTCATCTTTTCTCCCTTCGCTCGCCTCACTTTTTTGTTTCATTTTAAAACCTCATTGTTATTTTTTGTCCGTTATTGCAATATTACCATATTATCTTTTTCTATCCAATTATTTATATGTATTTTTTCGTTTTGATTTGAAACGCTTTCCTTTGTGGCAAACATCTTTTCATAAAAAACTAATGTTAACTTTTTTCTATGTGTAGTTTTTTACAAATAGATGCCTTGTTTTCAGATGTGAATTCCGTTGTACATATGTCTCTCGATCCAAAAACTGACCATCCTTGCGCGTTATGTCAAAAAAAGGAAGCTCTGCACATTGACAGAAGCTCCCGTTTTTATCAAAATAGTTGTATCTGGGGCATTAGGACCGTTCCTATATCTCATCTCTCATTTTACATCAATTGAGCCAGAAAGCTCCAGACAGGTATACTCACTGCCGATAAAACAGTGGAAAGAGCCACCATTTCAGAGGCAAACTCCTGATCCAGGCCAAATTGACCGGCCAAAATTGCAGTAATGCTGGCTCCCGGCATACCCGCCATCACGACAGACACTCCCAGAGCTGCTCCCTTTGTATGCAGAAATATCCCCACAACAAAAGCCACGGCCGGAAGAAGCACCAGACGAACCAGACAAAAAAATACACTCTCGCGATTTACTATACTTTTTATACTGGTTTTAGATAAAATTCCTCCGATAACCAGCATAGACATGGGGAATAAACATTTTCCCAGATTTTCTGCGCTCATCTGAAGAACAGACGGAAGCTGAAATTGAAAAACCATGAACAGCAGTCCGATTTCCGCCGCTATCATACATGGCTGAAGCAGTAAGGAAAGAACACACTTAATTCCCTTTTCTTTTTTTGTGTTTTCATCCAGCAGAACCATTCCATAAGACCAGACAAGAATCCGATGCGGTATCATATAGATGGTTGCATTCAGCACACCTTCACTTCCATACAGGCCTTCACTTACCGGGAGACCCAAAAATGCCACATTTCCATTAACCAGTCCGTACTTCATTAACTGACGTTTTTCCGAAATCACTTTGCGGAAAAATAATCTGCCGCCAAACACCGCAGTCAATAGTACCACGCCGCAGATAATCAGCACCTTTGTAAAATCTCCCCATACATTTCCATTTATTTCTACCAAAAAGGATTTAAAAATATTGCAGGGTAAAATCACATAAAGCAGCAGATCCGAGAGACTTTTCTGCCCGGCTTCCGTCAATATATTTTTCTTCCTCAGTAATCCTCCCACAAACATCAAAAGAAACATCACTGCTTCCAGTTCTACTAAAGTAATTACACTTGCCATTGTTGTTTTCTCCCAGCCTTGTTTCGTATTGCATCATCTGCATACTTTTCTTCTAGCTTACCGGAAGTTTATTCTTTAATCAATTCTATTTCATTCGTTTTTTGTTCAATTCTGCAACGCATGTAATCGTTCTACTGACTCTCAAAACAGCAATAAGGCAGGAGCCCGCGCAATATCCGGGTCCTGCCTTTTGATTTGTAGTCCTATTGAATCACGCTGCTCTTACAGCCACTCTTTTACCTGAGCATAGATTCCCGCTCCATCCAACTGATATTTCGCCAGCAGAGCTACTGCCGGGCCGGATTCACCAAATACATCCTTTACGCCGATGCGCAGAACCGGTGTCGGAGCTGCTTCGGAAAGTGCCTCGCATACTGCTCCGCCCAGACCGCCGATGATGGAATGCTCTTCTGCGGTTACGACCTTGCCGGTCTTCTTTGCAGATTTGATAATCAGCTCTTTATCCAGCGGTTTGATGGTGTGGATATTGATCACTTCTGCGGATACGCCTTCTGCTGCCAGTTTTTCTGCTGCTTCCAGAGCGCCTGCCACGCACAGCCCGGTAGCCACGATGGTCACATCGGTGCCTTCTTTCAGTACGATACCCTTGCCGATTTCGAATTTGTAATCCGGAGTATCATTGATTACCGGAGTAGCCAGACGGCCAAATCTCATGTAAACAGGTCCTGCATATTCATAAGCCGCTTTTACTGCCGCTCTTGCTTCGATGTCATCGGAAGGATTGATGATGGTCATTCCCGGAATGGTTCTCATCAGAGCCAGATCCTCGTTGCACTGATGGGTAGCACCGTCTTCACCTACGGAGATACCTGCATGAGTAGCCCCGATCTTTACATTCAGATGCGGATATCCGATGGAGTTACGAACCTGCTCGAATGCTCTGCCTGATGCAAACATAGCGAATGTGCTGGCAAAAGGAACCTTGCCGGTCAGGGAAAGGCCTGCTGCAATTCCCATCATGTTGCACTCTGCGATACCGCAGTCAATATGTCTGTCCGGAAATGCTTTTTTGAATACACCAGTCTTGGTAGCGCCTGCCAGGTCGGCATCCAGAACGACCAGATTTTCATGTTCTGCGCCCAGTTCGGCAAGAGCCTTACCATAGCTTTCTCTTGTAGCGATCTTCTTTACTTCTGACATAATGCTTCCCCCACTTTCTCTAAATCTGCCATAGCTACAGCATACTGCTCGTCATTTGGTGCAGTACCATGCCATGATGCCTGGTTTTCCATGAAGGAAACACCCTTTCCTTTTACAGTCTTCATAATAATTGCTGTCGGCATTCCTTTGACGGTCTTTGCTTCGTCGAAAGCAGCACGGAGCTGATCCATATCATTGCCATCTGCCACGTTGATTACGTGGAAATTAAATGCTTCGAATTTTTTGTCGATCGGATATGGAGAGCATACGTCTTCGATATTGCCGTCGATCTGAAGGCCGTTGTTATCCACGATCACGGTCAGATTATCCAGATTTCTGGCTCCGGCAAACATAGCTGCCTCCCATACCTGACCTTCCTGAATCTCGCCATCGCCAAGCAGTGTGTATACGTTATATTTTTCACCGCTCATCTTTGCTGATAATGCCATACCTACTGCTACGGAGATGCCCTGTCCCAAAGAACCGGAAGACATATCTACACCCGGAGTATGCTGCATACAGGGATGTCCCTGCAGATGAGAACCGATGTGGCGGAGTGTCAGCATGTCTTCTACCGGAAAATATCCTCTGTTAGCCAGTGCTGAATAGTAGCCCGGTGCCGTGTGGCCCTTGGACAGTACGAAACGGTCTCTGTCTGCCTTCTGCGGATCTTTTGGATCGATATTCATTTCTTCAAAATACAGATAGGTAAATACATCAGCCGCTGACAAAGATCCGCCCGGATGGCCGGCTTTTGCGCTGTGTACACCCGAAATAATGCCTTTGCGAACTTCGTTCGCCATTTTTTGCAATTCCAGTGTTTTCATAATGTCTTCCTCTCTTTTTTTCATGCTTATATCTTGTGCCCTGATTTAAAACTTCTGCACACACCTTCCGATATAACAGTATCTTACCATTGTTCTTTGGCGGGCGCAAGCCGGTTTCACAGGGTTACATTGAACAGTATGGCTGTGTGTGCAGCCATGCTGAACCTGTCTTATTGATTCTGCTGTCCATAGTAAGCATTTTCCCCGTGTTTTCTCAGGAAATGCTTATCCAGCATATACTGCGGCGCCGGTCCCACCTTGGGATTTATCATCTCAGTCCAGGCGGACATCTTAGCCACTTCCTCCAGAACTACTGCGTTATGAACTGCTTCCGACGCATCTTTGCCCCAGGTAAAAGGACCATGATGGGCACATACCACACCCGGAAGGTGAAGCGGATTCTTTCCCTGAAAGGTTTCAACGATGGCCAGGCCCTGATTTTTTTCATAGCCCTCTTTGATCTCAGCCTCCGTCAGCACACGACAGCAGGGAACTGCCCCATAATAGTAATCCGCCTGCGTGGTTCCATAGCAGGGGATCTCTCTCTCTGCCTGTGCCCAGGCAGCCGCCCATGGAGAGTGGGTATGTACGATTCCGCCCACTTCTTTAAATGCCTTAAACAGCTCTATATGAGTAGGTGTATCGCAGGACGGGTTGTACTTTCCTTCTATCTTGTTTCCTTCCAGGTCCATCACTACCATATCGTCTGCTGTCATCGTATCGTAATCCACTCCGCTGGGTTTGATGACAAAATAACCGCTCTCCCGGTCAATTCCGCTGACATTTCCCCAGGTATAGGTAATCAGCCCCCTCCTCGGAAGCTCCATATTCGCTTCAAAAACCTGTTTTTTCAATTCTTCTAACATTCCGGTACCCCTTTCCTGCTCAGTTTTCCAGCCAAAGCGGTCATTCATGATCCGCTCCGCTATCATCTTTTCTTTAATAATAATACACGTTTTTCGTATTTTCGTCTACCCTTTATTCCACGCTTTTCAGTGATTCCACCATGTCGATCTTTTTCAATTTGAAATGCATCACAAGATTGACAAAGAAAGAAAAGCCAAAGGTAAAAAGAGTTCCGTATACAAAACTGATGTTTTTAATATTTCGTCCAAACATGCAGGCATCTACCTCAACGGTAGTAATAATATACCGGTGCAGCACAATTCCAAAGAGAATGCCCACCATTGCCCCGATTATCGTCAGCAGAATATTTTCCCGGTACACATAAGCATCCACTTCCTTATCATAAAATCCCAACACCTTAATGGTAGCCAGTTCCCGTTTCCGCTCATTGATATTGATGTTATTCAGGTTATACAAAACCACGAAAGCCAGCATACCTGCGGATACGATCAGCACCACAATTACAATATCCAGCGAGCCCAGCATATCATCCAGCTGTCCGGCCATGGTACTGGTATAGGTTACATTCAGTACCCCGTCCTCTGCCAGCAGATCCGTGCCGATGCTCTGCTCATTTCCGGTAAATCCATCCGCCTCTTTCAGCAGGATGCTGTTGTATTCCACCGTTTTTCCATAATATTTTTCATAACAGGCCGGTGTCAGATAGACATAGTGATACAGATAATTTTCCACAATGGTCACGATGGGAATTTCTATTTTCCCCAGATCGTCATCGCTGATGGTTATTTTATCCCCTGCCTTCAGATTCAGCATCTTTGCCAGCTTTTCCGTCACAATGGCCCCCTCATCCGTCAGCTTATAGCTTTCTTTTGAGGTACGGTCACGAAATACCATAAAATCACTCAGATGCTCCGTGCTCTCCGGCACATAGAGGTAAGGCGTATATTCCTGTTTTCCATTGGTAACTGTGATACGCTGCGCGAAGGTCTTGAGAAATTCACCGATCCGGCTGTCCCCTGCCAGAGTTTCCTCCAGCCGCTCCTGTTCTCCGTCCGTTCTGCCGCTGTCTAAAATAATCATCTCATCATATAACTGAAGCTGCCCATACTGCAGCACAGCCACATCCATGATAGAATCCCTCAGTCCAAATCCCACCAGAAGCAGCCCCATACAGCCGCCTATTCCAATGACAGTCATCAGAAAACGCTTTTTATAGCGAAGCAGATTCCGCACCGTGGATTTCCAGGTAAAGCCCAGACGCTTCCAGAGAAACGGAAGATACTCCAATAATACTCTCTTTCCTTCTTTTGGTGTGGGCGGACGCATCAGCACTGCCGGGGCAGAATTCAATTCGTGGATACTGGCGGACCAGGCCGCACCCAGTGTGCACACCAGAGAGGCTCCCGCCGCCATTAATCCGAAGCTCCAGTTATACGGAATGATGATCTCCGGAGTATGCTCATACATGATTCCATAGGCATTAATAATAATGAAAGGAAGCAGCTTTTCTCCCACCAGCACGCCAAAAATACTGCCGCCCAGGGTGGCATACAAGGCATATTTCAAATATTTGGAAGCGATGTCCCGCTTCCGGTAGCCCAGCGCCTTCATGGTGCCAATCTGCGTCCGTTCTTCTTCTACCATTCTGGTCATGGTGGTAAGGCTGATCAGCGCTGCCACCAGGAAAAACAGTACCGGGAACACCTGGCCGATATTGGTCATACGGTCTGCATTCTCACCATAGCCGGTATATTCCGACAGCACATCCCGGCTGGAAATATACCATTCCGGCTTTTCGATCTCACTGATTTCCTTTTCTCCATCTGCTATCTTCTGCTGCGCATCCGTCAGTTTTTGTTCGGCCTCCGCAATTTTTTCATCCGCACTCTTTATCTGATCCCGGGCGGTCTGCTTTCCGTCCTGATATTCCTTCCAGCCGTCTTCCAGCTTTTTTTCATTCTCTGCAATGGTATCTTCCGCTTCGGACAGCTTCTGCTCCCCGTCACTGACCTGCTCTTTGGAATCCGCCAGTGCCTGCCAGCCCTCCGCAAGCTGGCTTTCGCCCGAACTCAATTGGGCCCTGGAAGCTTCCAGCACCGCCTTGCTGCTGTCCAACTGCTGCCAGCCGGTCACCAGTTTCTCTCTGGCTGCCGCCAACTGCTGCTGACCTGCCTTTAACTCCGCCCGGTTCTGGTCGATCTGTTTCTGGCCCTCATCCAGTTGGGCTTTCGCAGTCTTTAGCTGCTGTCTTCCTGATTCCATCTGGGCATTCGCATCATTAATCTGCTGCCAGCCCGCGTCCAGTTGGGCTTTCGCCGCCGCCAGTTCTGCCTTCTTCCCATCCAGCTCTGTTCTGGCTGCCGCCAGGGCCTGACTGCCGCTCTCCAGTTCGGTCTTTGCATCCGTCAATTGCTGGTTCAGCGCCTCTATCTGAGCTGTCAAAGCTGCTTCTGTCTGTTTTGCCGTCTCCAGCTCCGCTGCCGCCGCCGTCAATGCCTGCTGCCTGGCTGCCAGCGCTGCCGACTTCTCGTCCGCCACCGTCTGGGCCTGGGCGAGAGCCGTCTGGAAAAGTGCCGCCTGGCCCTCTGCCGCTGCCGCGTCTGACTCTGCCTGGGGTATGGCTGCCAGATTTGTATCCATCTGCGCCTGAAAATTCAGAATGCTGTTGTTTTGTGTATCAATCTGCCACTGATATTCATTGTAGGATTCTGTTTTCTGCACATTCAGAGAATCAATTTCACTCTGAAGCTGCGCTTTTTTGTTCTGGTTTTCTTCATTGTCTTCCTGTCCCTCCAGCGCTGACAGTTCGCTCTGTTTCTGGGCAATGTACGCGTCCAGCTCACTCTGTTTTGCCTGCTGCTGGTCCTGAAGCTGGACAATCTGAGCGCTGCAGTCATCCATCTGCCCCTGCAGCTCCGCATTTGCAGTCTGAAGCTGAACTACCGCATCTCTCTTTGCCGACGCATCCGCCGCAGCCCCGTCATAGTTTTCCCGGGCCGCCGCCAGCGCTGCCGCCGCTCCGTCGTAATCCGTCTGAGCCTGAGCCGTCTCTGCCGCCAGAGCATCATATGCCTGCTGTCCTGCCTGTATCTGAGCCGGAAGCGCTGCCAGCGTCTGCCGCATCTGCTCAAGTCCGGCCATACCTTCTTCATAAGCCTGCTTCGACTGTGCCAGTGTGCCTTCCTGCTCTCCCAGGGCCGTCTCTCCCTCTGACAGCGCTGCAATCCCCGCATCATACTGAGCCTGAGACTGGTTCAGCACAGCAGTCTGATCTGCAATGGTTTTCGCCGAAGCATCCAGCTTCGCCTTTTGTTCCTGATACTGCTTCAGGCCCTGATCTATTTTTTCCTGAGCTGCCGCAAGCTGCTTTTCTCCGTCCTCTATTTCCTTTTTTGCAGCGGCTGCCTGAGCATCATATTCTGCCTGCCCCTGGTCCAACTGTGCCTGTGCAGAAGCAATCTGACTTTCTCCAGAGGCCAGAGCCGATTTTCCATCCTCCAGCTCCTGTGTCTTCGAAATCAGCTGCGTCTCTCCTGCCCCGATCTGTTCTTTTGCATCCAGCAGCTCCTGTTTTGAGTCTTTCAGCTCCTGTCTGCCGGATTCCAGTTCTGACTCTCCGCTCTCCAGCTTTTCTTTTGCATCCTCCAGCTCACTGTCCGCTTCAGCCTTTCCGTCCTTCAAATCCTGTTTGGCCTGCTCCAGCTTCTGCTGTCCTTCCTCTATCTTTGTCTTTGCATCCCCCAGCGTTTCATTGGCCTCATCCACCACTTCCTGATATCTGGCCTCACAGCGCACATCCTGAATTTCCTCTACTTCATTCTGTGCCCTCTCAATCAGATCTTCATATTCCTGAGAATAAGCGGTCAGCTCTTCCGCACCTTTTACTGTCAGGTAGGCCACTGTATATGCCTTACTGTTGAAATCCTCCGGAAGAATAAATACAAAACCGGCCACCTCACCATTGCCCAGGGACGAACTGCCTCTGGAATAGGACAGATATTCGGCACTGCTGCCGCAGCCTACGATGGTATAAGTGTCTGTTGAAAATGCATTTCCGCTATCACCGGCGATGTCAATGTCATCCTCCAGATCCATCTCTGCATCCAGATCGATCTCACTGCCAAAGTCCATCTCTCCAAGATCGATTTTGACGCTGTCTGTCCCGCTCTCCGTCTCCTGGGGCTCTGTCTGGGACTCAGCGGCTGCTTCTGTCTTGACTGCTGTCTCTGAGATGGTTCCCGCCCCGGCTGTCGATTCTGACGCTGCTTCTGCTTCGGCGGCTGGCTCTGGCGCTGCTTCTGCCCCGGCGGCCGTTTCTGACGCTGTGGCAGTCTCACGCTTTCCATCTTCAATAAACTCCAGCGTATCCCCGATCTGATATCCGTGAGCCTTCATAAAATCAACATCCAGAAAACACTCTCCCGAGCGTTCCGGCAGGCGGCCATCGTCAAGCACCAGTTGATTCATGGCTTTCTGCAGTGACTCCACATGAAGAACCTTCTGATTCTCTCCTTCTCCGCAGAGCACATCTGTCATGTAGCCCGGTTCCACTGCCTCTATATCATCCAGTTCAGCCAGGTGGGAAATATCCTGATCCGTCAGTCCAAGGGTACTGACTACCCGCAGATCCATCAAATTTACCGCATCATAATAAGCATCCCCCGTGACACGCATATCAGGTGCCGCCGACTGGATACCGGAAAAGAAAGCTACGCCCATTGCCACTATGAAAAAAATAGACAAAAAGCGATTCAGACTTTTTTTAATTTCCATGCGAAAATCTTTTTTCAATGCTCTCTTTTTCATCTCTGTCTTCCATCCTCTGCTGCTCAACATCCTCTGCAACTCAATATTCTCTGCTGCTCAACATCCTCTGCTGCTCAACATCCTCTACCACTCAATATCCTCTACGGATATCGGATCCTCATTCATTCGCATGCTGGATACCTTTCCGTTTTTTATCCGGATCACCCGGTCTGCCATGGGGGCCAGAGCCGAATTGTGGGTAATTACAATTACTGTCATTCCTTTTTCCCGGCACATATCCTGCAGCAGCTTCAAAATTGATTTGCCCGTCTGATAATCCAGGGCACCCGTGGGCTCATCACAGAGCAGAAGCTTCGGATTCTTCGCCAGGGCTCTGGCTATGGACACCCTCTGCTGCTCCCCGCCGGAAAGCTGCGCCGGAAAATTAGACAGACGCTCCCCCAGTCCCACTTCCTCCAGAACTGTCCTGGCATCCAGTGGATTTTTGCAGATCTGAAGCGCCAGTTCCACATTCTCCAGAGCGGTCAGATTGGGAATCAGATTGTAGAACTGAAATACAAATCCGATGTCGTCCCGGCGGTAACCGGTAAGTTTTTTGTGATTATATTTGGCAATATTGTATCCGTCCACCCAGACTTCTCCGCTGGAGGCCGTATCCATCCCTCCCAGCACATTGAGCACAGTAGTCTTGCCCGCACCGCTGGGGCCTACGATGACCGCAAATTCCCCTTTATTAATCTCCATATCAATACCGTCCACCGCCCGGATCGCCACTTCACCCATCTGATAGACCTTCGTTACCTCTTTCAGCTTTACAAAGCCATTCTCCACATGCTCCATCTCAATCCTGCCTTTTTGTCACACTACGTTTTCTTTTAATGATAACATAAAAGACCGCCAGGGAACACAGCAGTCTTCTAAAAATTATGTAAATTTTATATAAATGGTCGCGGTTCGCTCCGCAGATCGGAAGAAAATTTTTCTCAGGTTCTGTCTTCCAGTCTGCTGTAGGCTTTGTGGTGTCCCACGTATTTATAAGCAGGACGGATAATTTTCCCTTCATTTACCAGTTCTTCCATCCGGTGCGCACACCAGCCTGAAATTCTGGAAATCGCAAAGATAGGGGTAAACAACTGAGTAGGAATTCCAAGCATGGAATATACAAAACCACTGTAAAAGTCCACATTGCAGCAAATCGGTTTGGAAAGACGTTTTCTGGAGGTGAGCAGTTCAGAGGCAATCTTCTCCACAGACTGATACAGCATATATTCTTCCTGCAGCCCTTTTTCTTCCGAAAGGCTCTCTGCGTACTGCTTCAAAATCTCCGCACGGGGATCCGACATGGTATAGACAGCATGCCCCATACCATAAATCAGGCCGCTTCCGTCAAATGCTTCCTTATTTATAATCTTTTCCAGATAGGTTCGGAGCGCTGCCTCGTCATTCCAATTGGATACATGCCCCTTGATATCAGCAAACATATTTTCCACCTTCAGGTTCGCGCCGCCGTGCTTCGGTCCTTTCAGGGAACCAAGGGATGCTGCCACCGCCGAATAGGTGTCGGTGCCTGTCGAAGATACCACATGGGTTGTAAAGGTGGAGTTGTTACCACCGCCATGCTCTGCATGAATCACCAGTGCCGTATCCAGCACTCTGGCCTCCAGCTCTGTATAAGAACCGTCCCCGCGAAGCATCCGAAGGATATTCTCTGCCGTAGAAAGCTCCGGATCCGGATAACGGATCACCAGACTCTTATCATTATTATAATGCTGATATGCATGATAGCCGTATACTGAAATCAGCGGCATCGTACCAATCAGTGTCAGCGACTGGCGCAGTACATTTGGAATAGAAATATCATCCGGATTATCATCATAAGAATACAGCGTCAGCACACTCTTTTGAAGACCGTTCATGATATTGGCGCTGGGCGCTTTCATAATGACATCACGCACAAATTTGCTGGGCAGTTCCCGATACTGTCCAAGCAGATCAATAAATTCTCTTAACTGCTTCTTATTGGGCAGTGCGCCGAACAGAAGCAGGTAGGTAGTCTCTTCGTAATTAAATCTTCTGAACTTAAAGCCTTTAATTAAATCTTTGACATTATAACCCTGGAAATAGAGTTCGCCATCAATGGGAGTTTTTCTCCCTTCTATCGTCTTATATGCTACGACATCGGAGATTTCCGTCAGACCGGTAAGCACGCCCTTACCATTGGAGTCCCGGAGCCCTCTTTTCACATCGTATTCCTGATATAAGTTCAAATCCATTGCACCTGAGATCATACAATACCGGACCAACTCCTCCAGCCGATCATCCCGGTCTTTTCTGTCTACATCATTCAGCATATTTTCTCTCCTTCCAGGTTCCTTATCAGTTTCTTTGTAATATAGCGCACATGAGTTTTTTTGTCAAATATTTTATGG
Source organism: Lachnospiraceae bacterium (assembly GCA_028689585.1). Lineage (GTDB taxonomy): Bacteria > Bacillota > Clostridia > Lachnospirales > Lachnospiraceae > Merdiplasma. The sequence continues at coordinate 400,376 of JAQVCW010000001.1, forward strand.
CGGATTGGTTATATTTATGTTACTATTCACAGCCAATTTATGTTCAACACAATTTATACGTACCCATGGCTGTAAATAGTAACCTTCGCAGGCTCATTTCGAAATTTGCTGCGCAAATTGGAGCCTGCTCACTCCTGCATCACTTTCTTACGACTCAAACAGCAAGTGTTTGAGTCTGCTGTGAACAGTAACATATTTATTCAATTTTATTCATTAATTTACGCTTATCGCCTTAATTTCTACGAAAACGCCTCTGCGCGCTCTTAATCCATCAGCAGATCCGTAAACTGAGCATCCGCAGCCCGGCCAAGATCCTCCGGTTTCAGTTCAATCTGCACCCCGATCTTCCCTCCGCTGACCACCATTGTCTCCATATTCTGAGCGGTACTGTCAATTCGAGTCACATACTGTTTTTTCATACCCACAGCCGTACATCCGCCCCGGATATATCCGGTCACTCCGTTAATCTCCTTGACATGGATCATGGCTACTGATTTTTCGCCAACGGAACGGGCCGCCTTTTTCAGATCCAGCTCTTTATCAATGGGAATTACAAAAACAAAATAATTTTTACTAGCGCCTATGGTAACCAGTGTTTTATACAGCTTTGCATAAGGAAGTCCCAACTGGTCTGCGATTTTCAATGCATCTACAAATTCATCGCATTCATAGGTCATGGTCTTGTATTCAATCTTATGTTTTTCCAGAATGCGCATTGCATTCGTTTTGACTTCTTTGTTTTTTGCCATCGTAATCCGGTCCTTTATGCTCATTGGTTTATTTTTTCTTGTCTATTTTTTGTTTTCTTTTTTCTTTCCGCTCTTCTTGAGTTTCTTTCCGTCCTTTAACTTCTTCTCGTCTTTTCCCTTTTTTTCGTCTTTTAATTTCTTTTCTTTTTTATCACTGGATTTCTCTGATTTTTTCTTCTTGCTATCTCTCATTCCTGCATACAGGGGTACATTAGACGCTTCCGTCTCTTCTTCCCAGGCCAGTTCTTTTATCCGCTGTATCTTATCTGACGCGGCAGTATTCTCTTCCTGCGCCTTCCCGGCAGATGCTTTCGCTTTTTTCCGGATAGAGGCTTTTTGAGCTGTTCCGGCATTTTTTTCTGCTGTCGGTTCCGGCGTATTTTCTGCTGCTTTTTCTTTCGCGCTGTTCGCGGTGTTTCCTGCCGGTTTTTCTTTCGCACTGTTAGCGGCATTTCCTGCCGCTTTTTCTTTCGCGCTGTTCGCGGCACGTCCTGCCGGTTTTTCTTTCACGCTGTTCGCGGTGTTTCCTGCTGCTTTTTCTTTCACGCTGCCCGCGGCACGTCCTGCTGCTTTTTCTTTCGCACTGCCCGCGGTGTTTCCCTTCGTTTTTCCGTTTTCGTTTGCCACTGCCGCCTCGGCTATGTAACGCTGCAGGAAATCCTCCGCCAGTTTTACCGCCTCTTCATTCACGGTATAATAGGTCCACTTTCCTTCTCTTCTTGCATTCACCAGGCCGGCTTCACACAGACTCTTCATATGATGAGACAAGGTGGACTGAACCACATCCACCGCTTCCAGAATCTCTCCTGCATTCATTTCCCGCTCCATCAGCATATCCAGAATATGCAGGCGGTGCGAATCTCCCAATGCCCTGAATATTCGGTCAAATTCCTGTATTTCTTTTCTCTCTGTCACTGTCTACCCCTTCTTTCTATTCTTATTTTTCTTTCGGTTTTTCCTATTCTTCTGCTTTTTCTATTTTTCCTGCTTTTCTGTTTTTCCTGTTTTTCTGCTCTTCCTATACTTCCTGCTTTTCTGCACTTCCCGCTATTTCTATTCTTTCTGTACCTCCTGCGCTTCCTATACTTCCTGCTTTTTCTGCTCTTCGGTTTTTCCTATTCTTCCGCTTTTTCTATTTTCCCTGCTTTTCTGCTTTTCTGTTCTTCCCGCTTTTCTTATTCTGCTCTTCTCATCCGCCGATCTTCACCGGCGTTACGGTTATATTCACTGCTATTTGAAAAACAGCCGCCGTGTGGCCCGGGTATCTCAAAGGAAACCATGAGCGGGCGGTTTTAACGGCGGTGAGATCCACCGTTTATGTAAACTCAGACGCGAAGGCTTTCCTGAGCGTCTTATGTTGAAGTTAACGGTTAGCTCACCAGAGTGCTGCACGCGTTTCCGTGAGATACCCAGCCCGCACGGCAGCGTTCTCCAATGAGCCGTGAATAGTAACGCGTTACAGTTAATTATCCTGTAAAAATCTTGACATTCCTTCCACCGTATCTGCGATATAGGCGGCTCCCGCCTGCTCCAGTTCTCCCGGTTCTGCAAAACCCACATAGACTCCCAAGCAGTCGAGTCCGCATTCTTTTGCGCCCTCTACATCATGCCGCCGATCCCCGACCATAATTACCTGTTTCTTTTCTTCTTCTGATATTTCCATTCTGCGCAGCGCTTCCCGAATCACATCCGCCTTGGCAGTCCGCTTCCCATCCATGCTTGCTCCCGCTACCTCGTCAAAATAAGAAAGAATTTCAAATTTCTCCAGGATCCGGATCACAAATTCTTCCGGCTTCGAAGAAGCCACTGCCAGAGTTTTGCCCTTCTTCCGAAGCTGCTGCAGCATTTCTGGCACTCCGGGCAATACACTGTTTTCAAAAATCCCCACTGTGGCAAAGCGTTCCCGGTATTTCCCCAACGCTTTCCGGCACTGTTCCAGATTCATATGGTAATATTCCTGAAAGGAATCCAGCAGCGGCGGCCCGATAAATGGCGTCAGCTTATCCAGATTTGGTTCTTCTATTCCCTGGTCTGCAAGTGCATACTGCACGCATTTCGTAATTCCCTCTTTTGGGTTCGTAAGTGTTCCGTCAAGATCAAACAAAATATACTGATACATACTTTTCTCCTGTATAATGCCAATGTCTATTGATATACAATTACCGGTGTTCCGATTGATACAATACTGTAAATAGTCTGCGCCTCATTATAAGGTGTATTGACGCACCCGTGAGATCCGTTGCTCAGATAAATGCTGCCTCCGAAATAATATCTGGTCTGCAGATCATGAATCCCAACGTTTCCATTAAATGGCATCCAGTACGACACCGGTGCCGCATAGCCCTCTCCTCTCAGAGTGTAATCCTGCATCTTTGCATCAATGGCCCAGACACCACCGGAGGGCGTTCCATTATTCTTATTTGGATTTCCGGTCACTACCGGAGTATCCACTACCAGATAGCCATCCTGATAGCACCACATTTCCTGCTGTGAAATACAGATTTCCACATAAGTTCCGCCAATGTCATTTTCATCCCGGCTCATGGCAGTATAGACGTACTGCGGCTCTATGGTCTCTGTCTTACCGGCTTTCACATCCGCTGCCAGAATCTCTGCCGTGGCATCCTGATCTATGGCCCAGCCATAATCGCCGCCATACAGGTCCACGGTAGTCCCAATGCTGGTATAAAAGGTTCTGCTGCCTCCAAAGGTATCGTACTTCTCCGCCAGCGAAGCTACATAAGCCCAGACATGATTGTCATCAATATAATACTCCCCGTTCTCATCCTTGAAAATCCAGTCCCGAATCACCTTGGCATCCACCACTTCCTGCCGGTCCGAAAAATCGTAAGTAATACGTGCAGTCAGCATACTGTTTAACTTGCGGACATCCTCATTCAGTGCTGCGTCATCCTGATATACGGCTGGATCAATATAACACCCGGCCTCTTCCAGCGATACCGTCTGCACGCCCCGGTCCAGACCGTCCATAATGGCTGTTTTTGTCTTTTCATAATCCAGAGTAGTGCCCATTACCTCAGCCACCACTTCATAGCCCTCGTCTGTCTCACCCCGGTATGCATCCTTTGGCGCAGTGATATTTACCGGCTGCATACAGCTTAACTGCTGAATTACCCCGTCTATGCCCTCCCGGTTATAAGCAGTATTCACATCCAGATGGGTATCCTTGCGAATCAGCATCATAATCGGCCATATAAAACTATTCTGCCGTTTCAGAAGCGTTTCGATTCGGTTATCATCTTCATATTGAAGGCCGATCTGCTTCGCCGAAATTACATCCTGCTGATCATTCCGCTCCGTTACCGTCAGGGCATATTCCCCGATCCGTGACACAACCTCCTGCTTCACCTGGTTTGCCGTCTTTTTTCCGCAGTCTATTCCATAGACCTGAGTACCCGAATAAAAATGGCCCCCAAAATAAATTGCTACGATGATATAGGCAATGGCTGTGACGCCTCCCAGGCTGAGAAGCGCAAGCTTCACAGGATCCCGCTCTTTTATTATATTTCCAATCCATTCTCCCGTTTTTTTCTTTCCCACCGGAAGCGTCTTTTTTTCCTGATGCTTTCCCGCAGGCCGACCGTTTTTATCATACTGCGGTTTTTCCTGCGTGGCCGCCGTTTCCCTGCTCTGTTTATCTGCGTAACGGCTGCCGCCTCCGCTTTTGGTTCTTTCCGGCTGGCGCGCGTAACGGCTGACGATGCCGCTTTCGGTTCTTTCCGGCTGGCGCGCGTAACGGCTGCCGACGCCGCTTTCGGTTCTTTCTGCCTGGCGCGCATAACGGCTGACGCTTCCGTTTTCGGTTCTTTCTGCCTGGCGCGCTTGGCGGCTTCCGGTTCCGCTTTCGGTGCTTTCTGCCTGGCGCGCATAGCGGCTGCCGCCAATGTTTTTCTCTGTCCGGTCTGTATCCTGGCTCCGACGCCTTCTGTTCCTGCGTTCGCTCTCCAGCAAACTCTGGCGCCGTCCATTTTTTTCCCAGAGATTATTTGCCCTGCGATTATCATTTTCCCTATCCATTTCAAACTCCTTATATAAATGGCCCTGTTTGATTCTATCCCGCAGAGTCAAACTTTATTCTATCACTTTTTTCCAAAATAGAAAAGGGTATTATCGCATCCCTGTCTGCAATAATACCCTTTTAGCCTCTTTACTGATATAAAATGATGGCCACTCCGGAATCTATATTATCATAAATCTTTTTTGCAGTATCAAATGGAAGATTTACGCATCCATGAGAACCGCCTGTCTGGTAGATATTTCCTCCAAAGCTCTGCCTCCAGGTGGCATCATGCAGTCCCTGCCCATCAAAAAACGGCATCCAGTAGGTTACGTCTGTAGACCAGCCGTTCTCAGCATTATTTCCGGTCAGTACTGCAGGGCTTTCCTTGTACGCCAGCGGAAATACGCCGGTCTGCGTCTGGGTATTCTTCGCCACATTTCCTGACACCAGATCACTCTCCACAATCAGCATTCCATTTATATAAAACCACAGATGCTGTGTCGTTAAGTTAACCTCCACATAAGTACCTGCCAGATCATCCGTGCCATTTCTTTTATAACCGGAATAAGAATAGACCGGTTCTCTCTCCACTTCTGTATTTCCCTTAATGTCTGACAAAAGCTGGGAAAATTCGCCATCCTGATCCACCAGATAACCATACTCATTCAGCTTGCCCGGTATCGTCACCGTAGTATCCAGCGAAGTTTTAAAGGTACGTTCATAGTAGATGGTATTGTATTTCGCCGCAATCTGCTCCACATACTCGTATATCGCCTGCTCATTCAGAGTGGCGTTTCCATCCTCTATGCTCAGCCAGTTCTGTATGGTACTCCAGTCCAGAACCTCTTTCTGTTCGCCGAAATCATAGGTAATCTGAGCCTTATCATACTGATTGTAAATATTGCAGAGATTATTCAGCTCCACATCATCCTGAGTCACTGCCGGAGCCAGATAAATGCTCTCCGGGATCTCAACTGCCAGATCCTGCTGCGGATCCCGGGCCGAAACCAGGGTATCCACCTGCTCCCTGACCAGACTCTGAAGATCAGAGTCCTCCATTTCGTTTCCGTTCACTTCCGGCTGTATGTAATAATTTTTCGCCGCCTCATCATACAGCATCTGAGCGTCCGCACTGGACACTCTGGCCGCTTTCAGATTGGCGCTCTTCACTTTTTCCATAAATGTGGCTTCATTATAAGTAAAGGAGACCGTAACGCGAAAAGAATTTCCATTCATCAGACTGTCGATCAGCGTGGGAATACTGCTTTTCTGCTGCTGGAGCGAGCTCTCCAGTTCCCTCAGCAGCGCCATGCCATCCAGTTCATAGCCCAGCTCCTGCAGAGAAGAACTCATGGCCTCTTCCTCTTTTTCCATAATCTGTACCTTCGGAGCGCTGTATTCCTTTGTCAGCAGTGTCAGCATCTCTTTTGGTGTCTTTTCCGATGCATTAAAACCGTTGATAACGGTATTCTCAAAATATGTGGTACGATCCCACTGCTGCTTCAGATAAATGCCGGATACAATCCCGGCAGCCGCCAGCAGTATCAGACATATGATGATCACTGTCTTTAATACTCTTGTTTTTTTCAATTGATTTCTCCCCTTAGTGCCCACGTTAATGTTAATCCCCTCAAAGCCCTATCGTCTTTCCTGTACTACGAGAAAAAGGCCCATCGGACCTTCCTTCTCATTTTAATCGTTTTATTTTCTCACCTTTGCACGATAAGCAAAAAGCCAGATACCTGCAAAAAGCATCCATGCTGCCGTGGCTCCGCTCTTTAACAGTCCCAAATAATCATTGGGTGCCATGGGTATCATGCCAAGTACGGTCACGATGCAGATCAAAATACAGATAACCGGTACAAAAACCGGAAGGATTCCGGCATCGGCACCCGTCTTTATGTTAAAACGGATTACTTTGATGCTGTACAATGCCTGAACGTAGAACATGATCACCAGCACAGAAATAATAATCATAATTACCAATGCCACCGTTCCCACGATAATGGATGTCACCGAGGAAGAGGCTCCTGCTGCCACCACAAAAGCAACGCAGAGGATCAGACCAACCGTCAAAAGCAGGCAGAGACCGATAAATTTCAGGATCAGCATGATCTTCACCATCATGTATCCTGCCATAGACACATGGTCTTTGGAAGCGCTGGTGGCAAAAAACATCAGCCACAGACCCAGGCACATAAGTACCGAAGGAATAAATAAAATCAGATTGCCTCCCATGACAATGGTGGGGCCTGCGCTCTCAACCATATCAATAATACCATTCAGAAAATTCAGAGCCACATTGGATCCAAGGACTGTCTGCAGCGTATCCTGAGCTGCATTCACACTGTCCGCCATGCCGCCTGTGATAATGGAAATGATCGTAGACACTACCATGATCGTATTAAACAGCAGTGCCAGAATAAACAGCGGAGACTTTACCATCTTCCGTGATTTTACCAGAAATTGTCTGGATCCGCCGCCTGCGGTCTGCTGTACCCGGCCATAGCTGCCTCTCGCTCCCGCACTTTGCGTCTGCTGGTAACCGCCATACTGCTGCTTTATTCCCTGCTGATAGCCATACGCCTGACCGCCGTACTGCTGCTCCACCTCCGGCTGGATGCCATAAGGCTGCTGCGCCGCGGGCTGTTCTCCGTAGCCCTGGCCTGCGTAAGCCGGCTGAGCTCCCGGCTGTTCTCCGTAGCCCTGGCCTGCGTATGCCGGCTGAACTCCCGGCTGTTCTCCGTAGCCCTGGCCTGCGTATGCCGGCTGAACTCCCGGCTGTGCTTCCGGCTGAATTCCATAATCTTGACTACCGTATGCCGGCTGAACTCCCGGCTGTGCTTCCGGCTGAATTCCATAATCCTGACTACCGTATGCCGGCTGAACTCCCGGCTGAGTCCCATAATCCTGGCTTGCGTATGCCGGCTGAACTCCCGGCTGTGCTTCCGGCTGACTTCCATAACCCTGGCTTGCGTATGCCGGCTGAACTCCCGGCTGTGCTTCCGGCTGACTTCCATAACCCTGGCTTGCATATGCCGGCTGAACTCCCGGCTGTGCTTCCGGCTGAGTTCCATAGCCCTGGCTGCCATACGCCGGCTGTGCTCCATAAACCGTGTTTCCATATGGCTGATTATAATTATATGCCTGCGCATAATCCGGCTGTCCATATCCCGGTCTGGCTTCCTTGGGCGGCATAATTCCCTGTCCGGCTCCATGATAAACATCTCCGACCGGAACATCCTCTATCACATCTTCCGGAATCTCCGGCAGCTTCTCTTCCGTCGCCGCAGTCAGATCCGGCTGAACAGTTTCCGCCACATCCTCGGCAATTCCGGCCGGCTCTACCGGCATATCCAGAAGCCGGTTCCCACACTTGGAACAATTCTGGCTCGAATCCTCATTCTCATTGCCACAATACATGCATCTTTTCATTCTATGTTTCTCCTTCGGTATCTTTTGCTGTTTTCCTGAGCCTTATTATAGCTCATTCAAAACAGCAGGGCAAGCATTCTCTGCCTATTTTAATGCCAAAATTTTATCTGCACTCACCATTTTCACACTGAGCACGAAGATTTCGGCTGCGACAGACAGATCTTCCGGAGTCGGGAAGGAGGGCGCAATACGAATGTTGCTGTCCTGTGGATCTTTTTTATACGGATAAGTTGCCCCGGCACCGGTCATGACCAGTCCTGCTTCCTTAGCCTTTGCCACGATCGCCTTTGCACAGCCTGACAGGGCATCAAAAGAAATAAAATATCCTCCTTTTGGTGTGCTCCAACTGCCAATCTCCAAACCTCCCAGTTCCTGTTCCAGTACCTTCAGAACCGCTTCGAACTTCGGGCGGAGAAACTCTGCATGTTTTTTCATATGAGCTCGCACGCCATCCGCATCTTTAAAATATCTGGCATGGCGAAGCTGATTCAGCTTATCGTATCCTATGGTCTGCAGTGTCAGTTGTTTCTTTGCCTCAGCCAGGTTCGCTTCCGATGAGACCATCGCTGCCACGCCTGCGCCCGGAAAGCTGATCTTGGAGGTAGAACAGAACTCGTATACCATATCCGGATTTCCGGCTTTTTCACACTCTGCCAGGATTTCCAGCACCGTATCCTGCTCCTCCTCATACAAATGATGCAGAGCATATGCATTATCCCAAAAAATACGGAAGTCACCGGCTACCGGTTTCAATGCGGCCATTCTCTTTACCGTCTCATCAGAATAAGTGATACCGGTGGGATTTGAATACTTCGGAACACACCAGATTCCCTTTACAGCTTCATCTTTATTCACATATTCCTCTACCATATCCATATCCGGTCCATTTTCACCCATAGGAATATTGATCAGCTCAAGACCAAAATGCTCTGTAATTGCAAAATGGCGGTCATATCCCGGAACCGGGCAGAGAAATTTGACTTTTTCAAGCTTGCACCATGGAGTGCTTCCCATAACGCCGTGAGTCACAGAACGGGAAATTGTATCGTACATAATGTTCAGACTGGAATTGCCGCAGACCATTACATTTTTCGGAGAAACCTCCATCAGTTCGGCAAACAGCTCTTTGATATCACTGATGCCGTCCAGAACGCCATAATTGGTACAGTCCTGTCCTGCGCTGCTGTTCAGGTCCGAGCTGCCATTAATCGCATCCAGCATATCTCTGCAGATCATCAACTGGGCTGCTGCAGGTTTTCCTCTGGACATATCCAGTTGGAGCCCCTTGGCTTTTGCATCTTCATACTTCTTTTCCAGAGCCTCTCTTTCCTGCTGCAGTTCTTCTTTACTCATTTTGCTGTACGGTTTCATATCTGTCTCCTCCGAATTTCGTTCCCGTCCCTGCAATGCTCCTCTTGCAGACAGCAGAATTTCCGCTGCCTGTTTTCATCACAGTCACTTGTATTTTTTCATAATGTCCTCATCACAAACACATTTGTCCGTTTGGCGTGTGTTCATTCTCTTTATTCTATTACTGGCTTATTCATCCGTCAAGCTTTTTTAACTTTTTTATTCAACTTTGCCATTTTCGGCCTGATTTATCCCCTTTCGTCTGCGATATCCCGCAATTTTTATGGCATCCTCCACCTCCAGCCCCCGCTCTCCGGCCAGAGATTCCAGGTGATGCAAAAATTCATGACGCAGCACCCGCCAGATTTCCTTCTCCAGTTCCTTTTCTTCCATATAATTATAGCAGGCCATAAAGGAACCATAGTAAAGAACTACAAATCTGCCAAGATGGGGATGGCGGTGATATTCGCCCAAGGTATACAGATCCTGGTCCACACTGGCCGGATGATACACTATCTGATCCTTCACCATAATACCACCGGAAAGCTCCCGAAAGAATTCTTCCGGGAGCAAATCTGCAAGAGTATCTGTAATTTCTTCAAACCGTTCTAAAGTCACCATAGATCCTGCTGCCTCTCTTTCTCATACCAAGCTGTGTTTCCTGTTCCGGTGCTTTTTCATTCAGACATCCGCGCCTTCCAGCGCCTGCTTCATCAGCAGGCACTCTGCACTGTGGGAACAGGCTCCATAGGCACAGTCTGACTCAATGAAGCTTCTTTTTCCATCCGAAGCAATCTCAAATTCACAGATCACCATCCGGCTCTGATTCTGCGCTTTGCAGAAACCATTAAAGAATTCTTCCGTCATTTTCATCCTTCTTATCATCCCTTTTTCGTTTCCTGATGCGTTCCATGACTTCTGTCTTCACATCATCAAAGGTCTTTGAATATTTTTTCGATACTGTATGGGGGTTTCGTTTTAAAAGTCCCTGCACTCCTTTGGTGTAACCGCCCTGAAGGCTCTCAGCCTTGGCACCTTTTTTCATGCTCAGTTCCTTTATCTCCGCCAGTATCTGTTCCTTTGTCCGGCTGCCAATTCCCATCAGGCCATCCCTGGTACGGCTGCCAAACTCAGTCAGGCTGTCCATTGTCCTGGTTCCCAGTCCCGTCAGGCTGTCCCTGGTACGGCTGCCAAACCCGGTCAGACTGTCTTTTGTTCGGTTCCCCAGTTCGGTCAGACTGCCTTTGGTCTTACTGCCAAACCCGGTCAGGCCATCCTTCGTCCAGTTTCCAAATTCCACCAGGCCGTCCCTGGTCCTGCCGCCAAATTCCATCAGCTCGTCCTTTTTCCGGAAAGAACTCTCTATTACATTGCCAGCGCTTTCCGCCAACTGCCGCTCCAGCTCATCCAGCCGTTCCTGAATGCCTTTCAGCTCTTCTTTCACGCTCTCCGCCTTCACCAGCACATCTCTGAAGTCAATGGCTGCCTTAAAGGATGTGGCAAAGTCCGCCGCCGCCAGTGCCGTGATCACATAATCCGCCATCACGATCACATTTCCCGGAAGCTGCCCCACCAGCCAGGAGATCGGCTCCTGAATTCCATATACCACTAAAAATGTCATTGCTCCCCAGCATAACGTAGATTTCAGGCAGATATATCCTTTGATGTTCATGAACGCCGCACTGTAATCCCAGTACCGCACCTTAAACATGACTTCCATCACAGCTCCGGTCACATACTCCAGCACCGTTGCTGCCGCCATACCGATAATCGCCATCATAGGATAATTTCCCAGCACGGGCAGCGTCACTGCCAGAACACAGATTGCACCGCTTCCGTAAATAGGAAGCAGAGGGCCTTTCATAAATCCCCGGTTTACCAGATGCTTTTCTTTTATCGATACAAAACTGGATTCCCAAATCCATCCCAGGAAACAATAGATATAGAAAAACAGCAGCCATTCAGAAATACGATATGTGGTTGCCATGCAGTACTCTCCTTTATTGGCTGCGTCCAGTTTTTATTTGCTCATAGAAAGCAGCTTCTGCTTTAATTCATTTTCCATTTTCTGCATTTCAAGTTCTGCATTCTGGCGGTTCTTCCGTCCTTCTGTCTGGATTTTTACCACTTCATCCAGAGTGGAGATCAAAGAGGCATTGGTAATGCGCAGTGTCTCCATGTCCACAATACCACGCTCGGATTCCTTTGCCGTCTCCACCGTGGCCGTCTTTAACTTTTCTGCATTTTTCTTCAGCAGTTCATTGGTCAGATCAGTCACCTGACGCTGAGCCATTGCCGCTTCTGTAGAATGTTCCACACCCAGAGCGATTACCATCTGATTTTTCCACAGCGGAATCGTATTTACAAGCGTAGACTGGATCTTTTCCACCATCATGGTGTTGCTGTTCTGCACCATGCGGATCTGGGGCGCTGTCTGCATTGCAATCATCCTTGTCAGCTCGAGGTCATGTACCTTCTTTTCAAAACGGTTGCACAAAGCATCCAGATCCTTCGCTGCCTGAGCATCCTCCGGCTGGCCGCTGGCCTGAGCCTTTGCCACCAGCTCCTGAAGTTCCCCGTCCCGCACTCTCTGAAGCTGCTTCTTGCCTGCCAGAATATACATGGACAATTCTTTAAAGTAATTCAGATTCAGATCGTACATTTTATCCAGCACTGCAATATCCTTCATAAGCTGAACCTGATGGCCCTCCAGAGAATCACAGATCTTTTCCACGTTTACTTCCGCTTTTTCATATTTTGCCTTCAGTGCAGTGACCTTATTCGCCTGCTTTTTAAAGAAGCCTAAGAATCCCTTCTCTTCCTCCACATCAAAGTCCTGCAGCTCCGTCACCAGCCCGGAAATCATGTCTCCCACTTCTCCGATATCCTTGGATTTTACATTTTCCAGGGCCTTTTCTGAAAAATCGGCCATTTTCTTCTGAGTACCCACACCATACTGCAAAATAGCACCGCTGTTATGGATATCAATTTTCTGGCTGAAGTCCTCTACCATCTTCTTTTCTTCTTCGGACAGGGCGGAATCATCCAGCACTGCCTCCTGCGGTTTTGGTGCCTGTGGTACCTCCTCTGCGGCGGGCTCAAGTGTCAGCACCGGCGTAGGCGCTGCCTTTGCATCCTCCTGAAAGGAAGCCGCCAAAGAATCTTTGTCCACCGTCTCAGCCGGCGCTGCGGCCGGTGCTGCATCGGTATCAAAGGTCAGGGTAGGTACTGTTTCAAAACTTTTAAATTCGTCACTCATGTTCTGTTCTCCTCCTCGAACATCAGCCCATCTCAAATTTGCCTTCGGCAAATGGGCTGACGCTGCATGTTAAGTTTTCATAGAAAACTTAACACAATCCTTGAACATCAGCCCATCCTAAATTTGCCTTCGGCAAATGGGCTGACGCTGCATGTTAAGTTTTCATAGAAAACTTAACACAATCCTTGAACATCAGCCCATCCTAAATTTGCCTTTGGCAAATGGGCTGACGCGATCTTCACTTTCTCCGGTTATGCTTTTTGGCCATCTGTTACGCCGGACTGAGTTTTTTCCTCTGCAGTCTTTTTCACACTGTCACCCATGGCAAAATCCCGCTTCATCAAGCCGTCCTGTGCCATCATGGTATGCAGCACGGAAATATCCGATGAAATATCCCACGCTGTATCCTGGAAAAAACGATCCAGCATATTTTCAAATGCTCCATTAATAGTATCCAGAGAAGCTTCGATTTCTTTTTTTGTTTTCACGATATTTTGACCGGCCACCGGCTGCTCATTGAGCTGACGGTATGCATCCACCAGCTTGCGTGTCACCGGCAGATAATAACTCATCATCTTATGCAGATCCGGTGCACTCTCCGGTTCCTTTGCCACCTGATCAAAGATTTTGGTGACTACCGTTTCCAGCCGATCCAGCTTTTCAGAAATCGCCTCATCCGGTATGGCCTCATTGCACTCATGAATATGAGCGATAAAATCCTTGCCTTCCCTCAGGATATCCTGATATTCTTTGGAAAGAGAAAATTCTGCTTTTTCCTGCTCCTGCCTCTGCTGCTGGCTTTTCGTCTCCTCCGCCTTGCGCAGCTCGTACTGCTTCTGAGCCGCCAGATACTGCTGATACGCCGTATGGCTGGTCATGAGACAGGTCTGTGCTCCGTCCATATAGGCACCGCCCGCGAACATTCTGGCCTGAATCATCTCTTTCAAATCCTTGATCACATATTGTTGTGTTTTTCCGGTTCCTGCCGCCAATTCTTCTATGGTACAGGTATCCCGTTCTCCCATAATCTTCAGATAATGTTTCAGCCTCTTTGCCTGGCCCAGATACGCCGTTCCCCCACATCCAACGCCTCCGCAGATCACAGTAAATGCCAGCAAAATCCAGTGGAATGTACCAAAGAGCCCGGTAATCGAATTCACCATTGTGAAAATGAGAAACAGAAGTCCAAAAACACCCATCAGTCCAAATCCAATGGAAGTCATCAAAACACCTTTATAATTGTGAGAAGCTTTGGACACCTGCATATAATCCGGATCCGGCTTCATTCCTGCCTGCTCCCTGGCCTGCTCATACGCAGTCCGTCCCCTCCGGGCCATATTCCTGTCCATACGATTCCCAGACTGCCATCGGGAAGCACTTTCCCCTCCGTCTCCTGACTGCCACCGGGAAGCACTTTCCCCTCCATCTCCTGACTGCCACCGGGCATTTCTTCCCCTGCCGGCCCCTGTCCGCCATTCTCTGGCCTTTTCATTGGCTGCGTTCGCTGCATCCTGCGCATGGTTCATTCCCCGTTTGGCCTGACTCATGCTGCTTTCCACACTCTTTTGTACCGTATCCAAGGTAGTATTTATCGTATTTGTAATCGATTGATTCAATTGTTTAAAATCATTGCTGTCAATAGCGGACTGTACCAGATCACCAATCTTAGCCCCCATGTCATACCAATCCTGTTTTCCCATTATCCCATCTCCTCGCTTTGTACTGCCTTACATTATCCCAAACACATCAAAATCTTTTGACCTCAGTATACCTTATTTTGAAAATCTTGTACACAAAATTTTCGGCTTTTGTAATCTTTTCATTACAGTTCACCCTTGGTGAAGGGCCGCCTCATCCGAAGGAGCATTCTGCATCACCGATTACACCACCATAAAAGCAGAACAGAGGAAAAACCATCTGAATAAAGCTGGTTTTCCCTCTGTCCTGTTTTTTGCAGCCTTTTTGAAAATTCAGGCACTTTCGGACTGCGATACAACACAGACCACGTACTGTCGTTTTATTTTCAGCTTTTTTTCTTTGCTCTGGCCTTTCCAAGATAGGCCGCCTTTACCGATTCATCCTCTGCCAGTTTTTTCCCGGTTCCGTTCAGGGTAATGCGTCCGGTCTCCATTACATATCCCGTATTCGCGGCCCGCAGAGCCATATTTGCATTCTGCTCCACCAGCAGGAT
This sequence comes from Lachnospiraceae bacterium, assembly GCA_028689585.1. Classification (GTDB taxonomy): domain Bacteria; phylum Bacillota; class Clostridia; order Lachnospirales; family Lachnospiraceae; genus Merdiplasma. The sequence continues at coordinate 415,381 of JAQVCW010000001.1, forward strand.
GGTCATCCCCTGCTTGTTGATCTCGCGGATAATATCAAACACGCCCTGAACAATGATCGGAGCCAGTCCCAGTGACGGTTCATCCATCATGATCAGCTTCGGCTTACTCATCAGCGCACGGGCGATGGCCAGCATCTGCTGCTCGCCTCCGGACAGCGTACCGGCCGGCTGCCAGCTTCTTTCCTTCAGACGCGGGAACAGATCATATACCCAGTTCATATCTTCTTCCAGGGAATCCTTACGCATATAAGCGCCCATTCTCAGATTCTCCAGCACCGTCAGATTGGCAAATACCCGACGCCCTTCCGGAACCAGGGTAATTCCCTTAGTCACGATCGTCTCTGTTCCCATTCCCTTCAGATCCATCCCCTGAAATAGAATGCTGCCCGAAACCGGCTTTTCCAATCCTACAATGGAACGCAGCGTAGAACTTTTGCCCGCTCCATTGGCGCCAATCAGAGTCACCACTTCCCCTTCCGGCACTTCAAAGCTGATTCCCTTTACGGCCTCAATCCCGCCATAGGCTACTTTCAGATCTTTTACTTCCAGAATATTACTCATCTTCCTGCACCCCCAGATATGCGCTAATTACATGCGGATCGTTCTGAATGACTTCCGGTGTGCCCTGAGCAATCAGCTTACCGAAATCCAGTACATAAATCCGATCTGAAATCTCCATGATCAGATCCATATGATGTTCAATTACAAATATAGTAAGATTAAAATCCTTTTTTATTTTCAGGATAAATGCACTCAGATCATCCGTTTCCTGCGGATTCATGCCGGCTGCCGGTTCGTCCAGCAAAAGCAGTTCGGGTTCCGTAGCCAGCGCCCGGGCAATTTCCAGGCGGCGCTGTTTTCCGTAGGGAAGAGAACTGGCAATTTCATCCTTTTCCCCATCCAGTCCCACCATTTTCAGCAGCTCCAGTGTCTTTTCCCGGTTGGCTTTTTCTTCCTTATAATTCACACGAAAAGTCGCAGAAAATACATTTGCCCTGGAACGCATATGTCTGGCAATCAGCACATTGTCAAATACCGTCAGATCCTTAAAAAGACGAATATTTTGAAATGTTCTGGCAATCCCAAGCCTTGTAATCTGATCCGGTGTCTTCACCATGCTCTTTTCATACATGGCAGGATTTTCACCGAGATACTGTTTTTTCATTTTTCCCAGAGGGTGATTCTCCACCATGGCAGCTCCTTTAAAGGAAACTCTTCCGTTGGTGGGCGCATAGACACCGGTAATTACGTTAAATGCAGTGGTTTTTCCCGCGCCATTCGGTCCGATCAGCGCCACGATCTCCCCTTTATTAACCTCCAGGGAAAGGTCATTCACTGCCACCACGCCGCCAAACTGCATGGTCACATTTTCTACCCGAAGCACATTTTCTGCCATTATGCCTCACCTCCCGTGGTTTCTTTCCTCTTTCTTTTTCGCCGAAACAGGCCATCCCAGGTAAATTCTTTGTTGCCCATAATGCCTCTCCGCCAGAACAGCACCACTACCATTAAAAGAATGGAATAAATAACCATGCGGAAGCCGGCACGAAACAGCGGAATCTCCACGCCGCCGATGGTCAGAGGCTGATCCAGGAAACGAAGCCACTCCTGGCCCCCATTAATCAGAAAAGAACCTATAATGGAACCGGTCACGCTGCCGATGCCGCCCAATACCACGATAAGAAGGATATTATAGGTCAGCGCCACCTGGAATGTTTTGGTGTCAATGGAACGCATAAATACTGCCAGCATACCGCCCGCAACTCCGGTAAAGAAGGATGAGATGATAAAGGACATTTCCTTATGCCGAAACAGATTGATTCCCATGGCTTCCGCAGCCACATCATCCTCCCGGATGGCCTTAAACGCACGTCCATAAGAAGAATTGATCAGCAGCACCATCAAGCCAATGCAGACTGCCGCAATCAGCATTGGCTGAAATACATTTCCATATCCCGGAATATTGTTCAGTCCGTAGGAACCATTGGTAATGGTATCCATCATGGGTGCTGCCAGCAGCGCACGGATGATCTCCGCAAAGCCCAGAGTGGCAATCGCCAGATAATCGCTTTTCAGGCGGAGGACCGGAATACCGATCAAAGCCGCTGCCGCCGCCGCAAACAGTCCGCCCAGAATCATAGCCGGCACCATGGGAATGGACAGATTTTCCAGCCATCCTGCAATGCCGTTCATATAATATACATTTTGCCGCATTTCCACCGGAATGGTCAAAATTGCTGTCACATAGGCTCCAATTGCCATAAAGCCCGCCTGTCCCAGAGAAAACAGTCCCGTAAAGCCGTTCAGCAGGTTCATGGCCACCGCCACCACCGCATAGACCGCAGAACGTTCTATAATTGAAATTGCATAAGAATGTTTGGAGGTATCTGCCTGACAGTATGCCAGGACTGCGCACACCGCGCCAGCCAGCAAAATGCTCAGAACCAGATCTCTTGTGGTTTTCTTACTCATATGCCCTCACCTCTCAGACTTTATCCGTGGCCGCTTCCCCGAACAGACCGGTTGGGCGTACCAGGAGAATCACGATCAACAGTAAAAAGGTAAATGCATCCGAGAAGGTCGAATAGCCGAAAGCGACCAGAAATGTCTCACAAATACCAATAATAAATCCTCCGATCACAGCTCCCGGAATCGAACCGATTCCTCCAAGCACCGCTGCCACAAAGCATTTCAGTCCCGGAAGAGAGCCGGAATAAGGATATACCGTCATACGGTCTGTAAAATAAAGGATGGCACCGACACCGGCCAGCAAACTTCCAATCACAAATGTCATGGAAATCGTGGAATCCACCTTGATTCCCATCAATCTGGAGGCCTCTGTATCTTTGGAAACTGCTCTCATGGCCATACCCATCTTGGTGTGGTTAATCAACTGCATCAGAGCAATTACCAAAACTACGGTAAGAACCGGAGTAATCAATGTAACCAGAGAGGCCGAAATACCGCCAAACTGGAAAATAATTTTCAAAAACGGGATTTCCGGATAAGACTTCGGAATTGCCGTGAACAGATAAGTTGCCAGGTTCTGCAGCAGATAGCTGACACCAATGGCAGAAATCATAACCGACATACGGGGAGAAGAACGCAGCGGACGATATGCCGCCTTTTCAATCACTACGCCTAATAATATCGTTCCCAGCAGCACAATGGGAATAGCCACATACCACGGGAAAGATGCCATGGCAAAAATCATGAAATACCCGGAAATCATAAAAATATCACCATGTGCAAAGTTGATCAGGCGGAGTATACCATAGACCATAGTATATCCGATTGCGATCAGCGCATAGGCTCCGCCCAGAGAAATACCGGTCAGAAAATGTTGTGCAAAAGTTGAAGCACTCATATGTATGGCCTCCTAACATAAATTTTCAGATGTTGTTTCTTCTATTATTAATAGGTATAAAGAAGCATTATTCTTCAGGAACAGACACTGCCGGAAGATAAACAAAAAGAATTTGGGGCGAAAACGCTGGTCTCGCCCCAATCTATGAATTTATATCTCATTCTGCCTGTGCTGCGGTCACATGCCCTCTCCGAAAAGAGATGACAATCTGCATTTTACTGTACCGTTACTGTCTTCAGGAATTCAAATGCGCCATCCTTTACGATATCGATGTATGCGGTATCTTTCTCAGCATCACCATTGGCATCAAAAGTGATAGTTCCAGTCACACCTTCGGAAGAAATACCCTGCAGTGCAGTTTTGATTGCTTCTCCATCTGTAGAACCTGCTGCTTCGATTGCATCACAGATTACATTGTAAGTATCAAAGCAAAGTGCAGTGTTACCAACGATAGAGTCATTTCCGCCATTGCTTTCGATTCTGGAGCTGTCTGCATTCAGCCATTCTTTGTAGCCTTTTACAAAGTTTACAGTTACTTCATTGGAGGTGTCCGCCTCATCAAAGAAAGTAGAGCAAACCATGCCCTCCGTATATGCCGGGCTTGCATTGTCAATGATCGTGGTATTATACCAGGTATCGCCTGCCATAAACGGAGCTTCCACGCCAAGTTCTCTTGCCTGCTTGATCAGCAGAGGAGCGGTAGTAATAGAAGAAGGTGAGAAGATCGCTTCTGCGCCGCTTGCTTTTACTTCTGTCAGGATTGCCTTAAAATCAGACTGGTTTGTCTGGAACTGCTGTTCTGTAACCACTTCGCCGCCAAGCTCTGTAAATTTCTTTATAAAGAAGTTTGCCAGACCGGTAGAGTAGTCATCACCCAACTGATCGATCACAGCTACTTTCGTATAGCCTTCATCAAATGCATACTGAGCCATTACACTTCCCTGGAACGGATCCAGGAAGCATACACGGAAGTAATATTCACATCCGCTGGTTACCTGTGGGTTCGTACAGGAGCATCCGATTGCCGGGATTTTTGCGTCTGCAAAAGTCGGGCCTGCTGCGATTGCGCACCCGGAGCCATAGGTACCGATGATAGCTACACAGCCGTCTGAAACCAGTTTCTGTGCTGCGGTAACCGCTTCTGTCTTATCTGATTTATTATCAACTACATCCAGTTCAATTGTATATTCCGTGCCGTCAATGGTCACAGTAGGTCTCTGCTCATTTGCGTAAGTAGCTCCCTGTGCTTCCTGCACACCGCCGCCGCCGTTTTCACCGGTCAGTGGCTCAAATACACCAACCTTAATCACATTATCCGAGCTGGTTGTCTTTGCTTCCGTGGTCACTTCCGCACCTGCCGCTTCGGTCACTGCCTCCGTCGTTTTAGCATCCCCGGCCGCCGCTTCCGTTGTCTTTTCCGCTTCCGTTGTCTTAGCTTCCGTCTCTGCTGCTTTTTTTCCGCATCCTGACAGACAGGCTGCTGCCAAAGATAAAATCATCATTGCAGATAATACTTTTCTTCTCATAATTCTCTCTCCTTCTTGAACATCAGCCCATCTTAAATTTGTCTTTGACAAATGGGCTTACGCGGCATGTCAAGTTTTCATAGAAATTTTCATAAAAAACTTGATATGCCTTCCACATATGGCTTCATTTTGTTTACTCAGTAAATACATTTGTCCTTATGCCGGATACATGTTTGTGATTATAGCACTTTTCTCATAATTATTCAAGCTTTCTTCCAATATTTCCAAATATTTTGCATAATTTTGTATATTTTGTTGAAATATGCTCTTCTTCTGCAATACACCATTTTAAGTGCCAGGATGCACACAGATGTACGAGGTGCTTTTATATCATAGAACCAGCTCTCCTCACTGTTCGCAAACCAAAAAAATACGCCAAGCCTGGTATCGGCTGGCGCATCTTCGCTCCATTCATTACGATAATTAAATTATAATAATTAGAATTAAGCCTCGGTAGTAGCTTCTGTTGCTGCTTCAGCTTCAGTAGCTGCTGCATCGGTAGTTGCTTCCGTTGCTTTTGCTTCAGTAGTTGCTTCTGTTGCTTTTGCTTCAGTAGTTGCTTCCGTTGCTTTTGCTTCGGTAGTTGCTTCTGTAGTTTTTGGTGCTTCAGTTTCTGCTGCTTTCTTTCCACATCCTGCCAGACTTGCTGCTGCAAAAGATAAAACTAATACGCTTGCTAATACTTTTTTTCTCATAATAGACACTCTCCTTGATATAAAAAAAATTATATTCTGATACGGAACCCTTCATAATGCGGCATCTAAGCAGGTCACGGTTCCTGTACCAACTGTCAAGGAGTGATTATAGCACCCTTTCTCTTATGTTGCAAGTAACTAATTCTTAAATTACATTAAATTTCACATTTTTCTCATATTTAGACTTTTCCCGGAGCGTTCCATATATTCAGCCCGGCCAAAAGCGCCTGACATCCATCCAGGATTTCCTCGTATGCAGTATCAAAATCATCCGTATACCAGGGATCCGCAATATCCTTTGGATGACCGGTAAAATCCAGCAGCCGGCTGACCTTATGCTCCGGATCCGCTCCAAAGATCCGCATCATATTCCTGATATTATAGCTTTCCATTCCTATTATATAGTCATAGCTTTGATAATCCCTGCGCTCTAAGCGGCGGGCATGGTGCCCCTCCGCCCAAATCCCATGTTCCTTCAGCTTCCGCTTCGCCGGCGGATATACCGGATTGCCGATTTCTTCAGCGCTGGTCGCCGCTGATGCAATTTCAAACTGGTCCTGCAGGCCCTGCTTTTCAATTAAATCCTTCATGATGTACTCGGCCATTGGGCTGCGGCAGATGTTGCCGTGGCAGACAAATAGTATTTTTATCATTTTCTCATAACTCCTGTTAAGTTCTCATATCTTCTCAAATGCTTGATTTATAATACATTTATCTATACTTTCTGTTTAGGAACAAATTCAATTTTCAATATCATTCCCATACCATCAGCCAGTCTTTTCAACAGATTTATAGAAGGATTTCTTGTTCCATTTTCCAGTTTGCTAATATCTGCTTGGTTAATGCCAGTTTTTTCTGCAAGCTGCTTCTGTGTAAGATTCTGAGAAGTCCTTGCATCAACAATTGCCCTTATCACATCAAATTCTGGCTGTAAATCATCATATTCTTTTTTGAATTCTTGATCTTGCATCTGTTCTTCTAAAAAATCATCAAATTTTCTCATTCTTATCACACCTTTCCAAATAATCGTCTCTATACATCCTCGCTCGTTCTATCTCTGCTTTTGGAGTTTTCTGTGTCTTTTTCACAAAGCCATTCGTAAGTATTATTTTACCATCATAATAGAAGAAATATAACACCCTTGAAATATCACTTCCAACTTTTCCACGCAGTTCAAATATTCCATCAGCTAAGTGTTTGCTGTATGGTTCCCTCAGCAGATTTCCCTTTTCCTGAAGTATTTTCATGATTCCAACAAGCTTTGCTCGCATTTTAACATTCAGACTAAGCAAAAATTCTTCTACTGGAATATCTCCATTCTCTTTTTCATAAAACTCGATTGTAAATTTATCCATAAATCTTCCTTTGTGTTTTCTAATTTCAGTATATGGCGTATATGCCATATTGTCAATGTTATTTTTGATACATTAGTTGGTTACTAATCTGCAAATCTGACTCTCCAAGTAATCATCTTGACATTCGGTCAAGAAGCAGCGCTCACTTATGTTCGCTTTATTGGTAAATCGTTGGTAAAATCGAGCTTGAAGTACAGAAAACGTTGGAATTACAAGGATTTTGTCATGCCCCAAATATCCTGCCGTGGCAGATAAATAATATTTTTATCATATTCTTATATCTCCTGTTAAGTCCTGTATTTCTTCTTAAACGCCTAATTTTACAGAGATTTATGGCATTTTTCTTTCTGCCTTTCTCAGAATATTTTTTCTTTTAATTCGCTATCAAAATTCTCATAAACTGCATTTTTTTCTGACTCAGCTATAATACTCTTTTCAGAAACACTTTCATACTTCAAACGTAATAATTCATTTTGTACCCCTTCCCATGTATACATCTTATCACGTGCTTGCTGATTAACATAATGACAAACAATTGTTACTATTCTGTCAATCAATTTATCTTCATGTCCTTGAAACCTATCCGTTGAAATAATCTTGTGCAATATTAAACTGTTCGGATAATATATCTCAATACCATCTGCCGGTCCTTTTAATGGACTAAAAATCCAGCATCAGTTCAATTTTAGGAATCTTTCTATTTTATACTAGCAATCCAAACTATTAACATCCAGTAAAAACTCTTTCACCCCCATCATGACATAACCATTGTCATCGCGTCTTGGCTTCATACTTTTTTCTACCAGAATAATCTTCTTGAAAGAATCATTTGCTTTGTCAAAGGATCTGGTTTCCTGTTTGTATTTCTCCTCATCAGGAATTGCATACGCTGATTGAATATAATACTTTTTGCTGCCCATTGTGGCAATAAAATCAATTTCCAACTGCTTTCTTATTTCTTTCCCAGTCTCGTCTCTTTCTCGTGATTCTACAACACCCACATCTGCTTTAAAACCACGGAAGCGCAATTCATTGTAAATAATATTTTCCATAATATGAGTGCCTTCAATTTGTCTAAAATTCAATCTTGCATTACGTAGCCCCACATCTTCAAAGTATATTTTATATGGAGTTCCTATATATTTTCTTCCCTTTACATCAAATCTTTTCACCCTGTTAAGCATAAATGCATCTTCCATATGCTCAATATATTTATCTACCGTTACTTCGCTTATTCTTGTTTGCTTTACAGATGCAAAGGTGGCAGAAAGTTTTCTTGGATTCGTTAGTGTTGAAATTCCAGAGGAAATCACATCCAGTAATTCTCCAATTGCACAATCCTCATGCAAATGATATCGGTTAATAATATCCCTTAGATACAAATTTTTCATTTGAGTTGTAAGATATGCCACCTTCTGTTCTTCTGTTCCCATAAGTGCTACTGCTGGAAGTCCCCCATAAACAGAATAATCATCAAATGCTTCTTCTTTACTTCCATCATATACACTGAAAAATTCAGAGAATGATAATGGTAAAACATGAATTTCATCACCACGTCCTTCAAACTCTGTCAAAATATCCTTTGAAAGAAATCTGGAATTACTCCCAGTAACATATACATCTAAATTCTTCTTACGCAAAAATCCATTTAGTACAGACTCAAATGCACCAAGATTCTGAACCTCATCCAACAGCAAATAATACATTTCTTTATCTATGATTTGCTGGTTCAAATACTCTAAAAATCTTTTAGGATCCACCTTTCTGTCTTCTTTCGTATTATCAAGCAAAAGAGGATCCTCTCCAATTTTGATCAAATCATCCGCAGAGTCAAATGCAAACATTATCACATGATTATCTTTAATCCCGTTTTCAATCAAATGATTGTAAAACAATGTATTTAACAAATACGATTTTCCACATCTTCTAATACCCGTAATCACTTTAACAAATCCATTGTTTTTTCGATTAATCAGCCGATTAAGATACACATCTCTTTTTATTTCCATTTTTTGCTCCATCAATAAATATTTTTGTCGCTAACGTCACTTTTATAAATCCAATTATATATCTATTATGTTTACTTGCAAACTATATATTTTATATTTTTTCCACAAGCGGCAAAAATATTCATTTATCTAGTCTATTACTACAAAACTGCAAATCTGGTTCTCCAAGTAATCATCTTGACCTTCGGTCAAGAAGCAGCGCTCACTTATGTTCGCTTTATTGGTAAATCGTTGGTAAAATCGAGCTTGAAATACAGAAAACGTTGGAATTACAGGGAATTTGTCATGCCCCGAATATCATGCTGCAATAGGTGTGTCATTTTTATCCAGCCATAAAAAGCCATGATAAAGATTGCTCTTTCCGTCTCTGACTACAGGTTCTTTTTTCGGACTTTTCCTGTTAGCGATAATTCGCTCAAAGCGTTTCTTCACGTTTTTTCCATCATAATATCTGCTGAAATGTTTATCATTCTTCGTAAAGTCTAAAAATATCCGTTCCTGTTTTTGTGTCAATGCTTCTCTGGTAACACTGTCATTGACGATCACCGTACATAGCTGAAATTCAAATGGATTCTTGCGCAGCAAATCATCTTCCACTGCCATTTGAAACGCTGGCCTCACCACGCCTCTTACAGAATGTATTGTGCTATATCCTCTGCAATCTGCCTTCCATTTAAAATATCCCGCATATTTTCCATCTTTTCTCTGGCTCTCTCCGTTCCGTAAAATACGCCCTTTTTTATCTCGTCTTTTACTCATGTATCTCGTTTCTCCTCTCTTACGAAGAAGTCCTGACATAATATTAGTATATCATAGCCAGTGCCTTTTTTTCCACAATCACCGTACATTTTTGTCCCTTTACTATAGTATTTTTTTCTGCAACCCAATAAAAAAGCGAAACAGATTTTGCATTCTACTTCGTTATCTTTTCTTACAATGATGTGATTTGATTTAAAAATTCTTCAAATTTCTGTCTGTTAATTAATGACTTATTTCCTATTTGAATCGTAAAGCAATACTCTGATCCTATGTTTTCAGCAATCAAATTTCTGATTTTCTTTTCGCCTATACCAAAGTATCGTGCGGCCTCTTCTACCGTAAGCATATATTTTTCCCACACAGGGACTGTTACCCTTTTACGTGAATTTAATTCCTGCATATATTCCTTGCCTCCATTATTCTTTTTTAGATCTTCACTATATCTCCCAATGAAGCAAATACAAATGTACGGTTTATTAAAAAATATAATACCTTGCCCCAAAAAAGCAGCCACGCTTTTTTCGTGACTGCTTTACTTCCTTAATCAATCTATTTGTCCCTATAATGAGAACCGCACTGAACAATTTTTAATATATCGCCATCTATCCGGTAAACAATGCGGTTTGCATCATCTATCCTACGGCTCCAATAAGAAGACAAATCGCCACTTAACCGTTCTGGCTTCCCTATTCCCTCATAACCATTACGGTCAATATCTTTCAAAAGCTGCAGAATACGCTTGAGTGTTTTCTTGTCCTGCTTCATCCAGTATTCAAAGTCTTCCCACGCATCATCTGTCCAGGCTTTAATCATTTAATTTCACCTCATGTATCGTGCCGCCCGATGCCTCCATCTGCTCAATTGATGCTCGAAGCCGCATCATATTTTCATCAGAATAAAATGGATCAGCGGATACTTCAAATGGAATACGTCGCTCTCTTCCCAGCTTTTTAAGGTAAATGTTTATTGCTGTTGACATTGAAATACCAATATCCGCACACGCCTTCTCTGCACTCTTCTTTACATCATCATCAATTCGCAGGCTAATCTGTGCCATATGATCACTCCTCTCTCTTCTTTTTTCCTTCTTTTTTCCTTTTTTTGTTCTTTTTTTGTTCTTTCATTATATCACTGGCAAAAGCAATTGTAAAGCATAATGCTATATATTTGCTTTTATATTATATGTGTTTTATAGAGATAAATTCACAAAATATTTTTCCAGACTCTCAAAAGTTTCGATTAATAATTACCTGTATTGTATTTATACTGTAATTATAAAGAAGGACAGGAGGTGTTGGCATATGCCAGGAACTATTCAAACATTACTTTCAGAATATTTGTCAGAAATACAAAAGGTCTATGGATATCATCTGAAAAGCATAATCCTCTATGGTTCCTATGCAAGAGGAGATTATACCGCCGATTCCGATGTAGATATTATGATACTGGTCGATTTACCGGAGGAAGAACTGGAACAATATTCGGATGCTCTATCAGAGCTGGGCTTCAATTATAATTGATACAATGCCTGTATTATCTGTAATAGCTTTTTTAATGTTTCCTTGCTAACTATTCCCCTACTTGTTACTGGAATATACTCTACGATTTTTCCGTTTTCTTCCTCTACGCAGCAAGAATTCTAAATTGCATGATGGGCGAAAGCACCACAGCCTTCATCAATCGTGTCATTGATGAGGCTATGCAGCGTGACCAGAACAAATAAAAAGGATCCGATGACGCAGGAACGCATTCCTACACCACCGGAGTTCTATCATAATCATAGTCTTCCATGTGAATTTTCAATATTAATATATCAAAACAAGACTCTCAAGGATCACTAAAATGACCCCATTTCACATGGTCTAAACATGGTCTAAAATAGAACATTCCCACCTCTCAATCCTTTATAAAATCAAGCTTTTCGGAGTTTTGCCAGAATGTTGCCGTGGCACACGAAAAGTATTCTTATCATAACATTCTCCTATCTCGAAATGCCAAGACATGCCCGTGTTTGCAAGGTTTTATGCGGGTTCTCGGCACTCTGTCCCCCATCAATCACGCTTATACAATTTTATTTTTCTGTCCATTCTGTAAAAACTGATTATACTTATCTCCCCAGTCTCCAAGTGCATTCAATACACCATCGAACTCACTGCCTATCTCACTCAATGAATATTCAACCTTCGGTGGTATTTGGGAATACTCTTTCCTAATAATCAATCCTGATTCCTCTAAGGATTTTAACTGTCTGGATAATGTCGTATGCGTCATGTCATCTGGCATAAGTCTTTGAAGTTCATTAAACCGAATAATTTTATGTTCCCGAAGTTGAAACATTATATAAAGCGCCCATTTTCCAGTTAATATTTTTTGAGATGTATAATATGGGCATTTCCCAAATAATTTTTTCCCTTCCATCTGATTCATCCTCTCTATAGTATCATTTTTGATACCAGTATCACCAAAGAGCGTACTTGTATTTTAGTTCCTGTATGTTATTATACATTTGCAAAAGCAAAAATACAACACATTTTGAAGGGATGATAATTATTATGGAAAATGTACTTCAATTTTTAAACGATGCAAAAACCTTTTATCTCGCAACCTCTGAGGATGGTCAGCCTCATGTCCGCCCATTTGGCGCAGCTTGTATCATAGACGGAAAACTATGTATTATGACAAATACGCAAAAAAACGTCTTCAAGCAAATTCAAAAAAATCCAAAAATCGAAATTAGTGGCATGGCAAATGGTAAGTGGCTTCGCCTACAAGCAGAAGCAAACTTTGATGACCGTAGAGAAGTGCGTGTTGCTATGTTGGAAGCTCATCCGGAACTTTCTAATATGTACAGTGTTGATGATGGCATTATGGCTGTTCTAGCACTTACTAATGCTACTGCTCAGATTTGTTCCTTTACAGACGAACCAGAAACTATTAAATTTTAACTCCAGTACAAATATTCATAACTGAATCAGGAGCAGAAGCCTCTGCTCTTGGTTTTACGTCTATAAATTTAATTCAATATTTTCCAAACGCTACCCTGACATCATCTACTACACAATTTGCACCTTTAACAGCTTTGCCAATTCTGCCGCTTGATAAATATCCACCTTTGCCCCTTCAAGTTCTGTAAATGTATCAGAAACCATAATACCAGTAATGATGCATTCCGATAGATTAACATTCTTTAGTTTTGTACGAAAGAAATCGGCACTGGTAAAATTCACATTTTGTAAAATCGGCCTTTTCAGTTTGAGTTCTGAAAGAAAGGATTCTTTCATATCACAGTCAGTAATGTTAATTACTTCCCAAAGAGCTGCTACAAAATTACAATAAGCAAAACTGCTGCTTTCCATCTTTACATTTTTAAGAATTGCAGAGCTAAAATTAGTCCCATCCGCCTTACAATTAATGAAACTGCAGTTTTTGAAATAAGCATTCTTGAATCTACAGTTGCTAATATTACAGCCATCTAATATCACATTAATAAATTCTCCTGACTCAAAGTTTCCCTCCGGGAACTGACATTTCACAAAGCTGACATTCTCGAATGTAACTTTCTGTGCATTAACTGGGAAAATAGTCTCATTCTCATATATCTTTTGTTGAATTGCAAGTTCTTCTGTTACCGCAAGTAATAATTCCTGTTCAAGCAAAATAGTTTTTTCCTCCGCAACATCAAATTTGTAATATAGATATTGTAGCATTTGCAGCCATCAAAAGCTATTGAAACTTCTCCACCAGAATATCCTCTAATGCTTCAATATATTCCTCTTGTTACTACTTTCTTTCCAGAAAATGCAATTCCAATTTTTGATATCTTTTGGATGCCATCTTCACTCACTTCAGCATCATACCTAATCTTGTCAAAATATACCTTTTCATACTCTGCAAGTTTTTCGCTGTCAGCAAGTTCCTGGTGTCTTCCGAACTCCTCTTGAAGAAGATCTCTAATCTTATCAAGAGCTGCCTTCCACGAATCAAATTTCACATCCTTGAAGGTTAAAAACACTGCTGGATCTCAGCCTTTCAATAAAGGAATCCGTCACTTTCGACATTTTCTTTTGATCCACAATTCCTCTTTTGGAAACATATAGCATAATTGAAATCATCATATTATCCCGAATCGAAAGATTTGTTAAGATGCCTTCTGCCTTGCGGTCCCCGGACCAAAAGCCCATGCCGTTTTTCACAGCCGCCTGTGGAGTCTTAAAGCGGACTTTGTTTCCTTTTATATAGAGTTCGCCTCCCTCTATAAATGATTGGGAGTACAAAAACAACATGATGTTTTGCAGAAACCCATCAAATATATTTTCTGTCCCAATCCATTCTTTTGAAATTGTCTGTTTGAAATATTTGACCGAATTTGGTCGGATTAAACTTTTAGATAATCGCAGCAAATACTGTGACATAGAATCTATAATTCGTAAAATAACATAACCATCAGGAGACTGCAATGCTTTTTATCAAAATATCTGTTCGAAAGATTACTGTAACTGTAACCTTTTTGTTACTGTTCACAGCAGACTCAAACACCTGCTGTTTGAGTCATAAGGAAGTGATGCAGGAGTGAGCAGGCTCCAATTTGCACAGCAAATTTCGGAATGAGCCTGTGAATGCTACTATTTACAGCCATGGAAACGTATAAAATGCGTCAAACATAAATTGGCTGTGAATAGTAACCCCTTTTTCTCAGTTCCTGTTCTTACACTCTTGCCATACAGGGAATACCTGTGGTATAATTTTCTTCACGGGGATATAGCTCAGTTGGGAGAGCGTCGCACTGGCAGTGCGAAGGTCACGCGTTCGAGTCGCGCTATCTCCATGTCATGTAATGTGCTCACGCAGTGAGGGCATTGCCCACGCAGATGCTTTCGAACGGAGTTCCACTGTGTATTCACCTTTTCTTACAGTATGTTCTATATATTTCTTTGATACCATTTACATACTGGACTAACAATTCCTGCGTATTTTCCATTAAGTATAGCACCTCCTTTTTTATCCCCATTATATTAATTATATCCCAGTTTATTTAACAATCACAATCAAAGAGCGTAAGTGCCTCAAAAGATGGCGTAATGTAAGTTACCGTTCACAGGCAACTCTGTGAACGGTAACAGCGCCGGGCCATTTAAATTTCACCCTCGGTGAAGGATCCGTTCATGGCCTTATAGATTTTTTCACTGGTAAACGGAAGTTCCTTCAGCCATGCTCCGGTGGCATTGGCAATTGCATGGGCCAGTGCAGGTGCCGGAGTATTGATTACTATCTCACCAATGGATTTTGCTCCAAATGGTCCGGTCGGCTCATAACTGCTTTCGAATTCTACACGAAGCCTGCCCATATCCAGCCGGGTGGGTATTTTATACTGCATGAAAGAGTTGTTCCGAAGTCTGCCCTCATCCGTATACTGGATGTTTTCATACAGTGCCATTCCTATGCCCTGCACCAGTCCGCCTTCTGTCTGCACTCTTGCCAGATTTGGATTAATGGGCGTACCGCAGTCTACCACTGCCGCATAATCCAGCAGTTCGACTTCCCCCGTTTCCGGATCCAGTTCAATCTCCGCCATGCCCACCATAAACGGGGGCGGGGATACAGGGGAGCTGTTGGCGGCTGCCGCCTGCAGGGCAATCTGACCTCCGCAGGTGGCCCCTGCTGCAATCTCACCCAGTGAAATCCACCTGTCTTCCAGTGCCGGAGCACCTCTGTCCATACTCGCATTCTCATGCTCCTGTGCCGGCCTATCCTCCTGCAGGTTCTCACATCCCTGTGCCGGCCCATCATCACGCAGGTTCTCACATCCCTGTGCCGGCCTATCATCATGCAGGTTCTCACATCCCCACAGCGGCCCATCGTCACGCACCTTCCCACGGTTTTGACCTTCTCCAGTTCCAGCCGCATCGCTTCGTGCCTCTGTCACTGCCGCTTCTGGCAGGCTGCGCACACCGGTTCCTTCAAATTCCAACCATTCTTCCCCGATGCCCAGCAGCTTTCCTGCCTCTTTTAAAATCTGTCCCTTCAGCTTTTCGCAGGCATCCACCACGGCTTTTCCGGTGACATAGGTGGTGCTGGAAGCATAGGAACCGGAATCATAAGGTGAGGAATCCGTATCCGCCGCGCAGACTGAGATATCCTTCAGAGGGCACTCCAGCACCTCCGCCGCCATCTGCGCCAGAATCGTATCACATCCGGTTCCCATATCAGCGGAACCAATATACAGTGTGTAGGTGCCGTCCTCCATCAGCTTAATTTCGGCAGAGCCCGTATCCACGCCGGAAATTCCGGATCCCTGCATCGCCATGGCCATGCCCACGCTGCGTATCTTTCCGTTATCCATTCTTCTGCACGGATATTTTTCTTCCCATCCTATCATCTGTGCCGCACGTTTCAGGCAGCGGTCCAGTGCACAACTGTCTGTCCGTTCCCCATAATAAGCCGGCATGATCTGGCCCTGACGCACCATGTTCATTTCCCGCAGCTTTACCGGATCAATGGCAAGCCGCGCCGCCAGTTCGTTCACCGCAGTTTCCACTGCAAATAATCCCTGGGTGGCGCCATATCCGCGGTAAGCACCTGCCGACATATGATTCGTATAGACCACATCATAATGAAAACGATATGCATCCAGCTTTCCATACAGCGGAATGGATTTATGTCCGGAAAGCCCCACCGTGGTCGGGCCATGCTCCCCATAAGCTCCGGTATCCGACAGCGTATCCACGTCAATCGCCCGGATATGTCCATCCCTCATCGCCCCGATCCGCACATGCACCTCCATCTCATGACGCGGAGAAGAAGCAATCTGAGATTCATATCTGGAAAAAATCATTTTGGATGGCTTTCCAGTTTTCCAGGTCACAAATGCCGGGAAAATCTCTGCTACCACTGTCTGCTTTGCTCCAAAACCACCGCCGATCCTTGGTTTGGTCACACGTATTTTGGACTGGGGAATATCCAGGGCATGAGCAATAATCCGCCGTGCATGAAATACGATCTGCGTGGAGCTGATCACATTCAGCCGTCCATATGTATCTATATAGCAGGCGGTGCGAAAGGTTTCCATCATTGCCTGCTGATTTGCTTTTACATGATAAGTACCTTCTACCACCTCATCGCATTCCTGCAGTACCTGCTCCACATCTCCCTGTCCATCCAGCTCGCTGGCGCACAGATTGCGACGGTTGTCTGCGCCTACCGGACAGAGTGATTTCCAGTTTTCTTCCGGATGCACCAGCAGAGGATTATCCTTTGCCTGATGGAAATCCGAAATAGCCGGAAGCACCTGATAAGTTACTTTGATCATTTTCAGCGCGCGATCCACGCAGGCTTCGTCTTTTCCCGCCACGATTGCCACCGGATCGCCCACATAACGGACATGCCGGTCCAAAAGCAGCCGATCATAAGGGCTTGGCTCTGGATAGGTCTGACCAGCCATGGTAAACCGCTTGTCCGGCACGTCCTGCCAGGTATAGATTCCCTCAATTCCAGGCACTTTTTTTGCCGTATCCAGCTTAACCGCCTCTATCATCGCATTGGCGTGGGGACTGCGCAGCACCTTGACCACCAGATAATTTCCCTGCAGTACATCGTCCAGAAATACCGGTTTTCCCGTCACCAAGGCCATGGAATCCTTCTTCGGCAGCGGCTGGTTTACCGTGCGCAGCACACAGCTCACTTCTTCGACTCTGCTCATTCTCTCACACCTCCTTTTTTCCAGTCCAGAAAGTTCAGAATCCCCCGAAGCTGTCCCTCGTATCCCGAGCAGCGGCACAGGTTGCCCGCCAGATATTCTTTTATCTCTTCTGCCGTGGGATCCGGGATTTCCCGAAACAGTGCAATAGCGTTCATAATCATCCCCGGATTGCAGAAACCGCACTGCTCCGCTCCCTGATTGGCAATAAACGTACCAAATTCTTTCGCTTCTTCCTGCAGACCTTCCAGCGTATCCACATGGCAGCCCTGGGCGCGCATCGCCAGTACCGAACAGGACAGCACAGGTTTCTCATTCAGGAAAACCGTACACAGACCGCAGTTTGAAGTCTCACAGCCGCATTTCACACTGCTGCAGCCCTGGCTTCGCAGAAAGTCATACAACGTCATGCCTTCCGCAATCTCTTCTTCTGTTTTTCTTCCATTTAAAATCATTGAAAGTTTCATGACAGCTCTCCCTCCTGCAGTTTTTTCAATCCCCGTCTGATCAGAACTTCCGCCAGATGGCTCCGGTATTCTGCACTGGCCCGCATATTGCTGCCCATGGGGACCTTCTGCACCAGCTCTCTTACCGCAAGTTCCAGCTTTTCCGACGCTGCGCTCTCTATCGGCACACTCTCTGATAATGCCCGCTCCGCCGGCATGTCCTTTTGCAGCCCTCTTGCCGAAGACGTACTCCTCCTGCTCTCCGCTGCCGCATCGCTGAGCTCTCTTCCCAGCGCAAAGCAAAGCGCCCGCCCAGGTCTGGCGCCAATCACTGCATATCCCTGCGCCTCCGGTCCATTCTCCATACAGACAGCACAGGTCAGAACCGGAAAATCTGTCCTGGTGTTTCGAAATGATAAATAAACTGTCTTTTGTGCCCTCTTTTTCACAATGAGACGCACCAGAATATCATTATCTTTTTTCATTTCTGCAAATTTCGCCAGCGGCACCAGACCGCCCTGATACAATTCCACCCAAGTATCCAATGCCAGAAACAGAGTCAGCACATCCGAAAATCCAAAGCGTCCCCAGATGCTGCCGCCCACCGTAGCCAGATTTCGGAACTGTACACCCACGATGGAGTGAACTGCTTCTCTCATTGCTCCCTGGGTATACCGGCCCAGTCCCTCATGCTGTTCCAGCGTTCTTAAGGTGACCATGCTTCCTATGGAAAATTCCTCTTGCGTCTCCACAATCTGATCCAGGCCCAGACCGGACAGATCCACGGCCGTTTGTACCATCCCTCTTCCAAGGCGCATCCAAAGCATACCGCCTAAGATCCGGGCACTTTTTTTCTGGTTTAATTCATACGCTTCTTCCAGACTGGCTGGTCTTACATACTGTTTGATCTTCAATCTATTCCCTCACTTTTTTCTGCAGAACCTTCCCCTGGTCCAAAACACCAATCCACCCTGAATCTGCCGGCTGCGATTCAAGAACGCTCCTGCGTTCTTGCCGCAAAATACGCATCACGCTTCGCATGATATGCTCTTCACACCTCTGCAATCCGGCGGAGGCTTTTATAACAGGGGGCCGCCTGCGTTTTATCCTACCTCTATTCTACTATAGATTTTCATTTTTACCAAGACATCTTTTCCATCTGTGAAGCGCTTCCTTTTCAGTACCAGGGCTCTCTGCCGAACAAAAATGGGCTTTGCAGTACCCGGCGGCCAACCTCTTTAACAGCACAGCTTTTTTTCCGCGCATGAAACTGCACACCTCTGCATCTTCATTTTACTTCGGTCGTTGCCAAACAAGTGCCACCGACACTTAGCAGCCGCCGGAGGTTTTATCCCGAAAAGAAATTGGACTCCCTCCAAGACAAACCTGTTATTTTCCCACCTCCTATCGAGACAGGAACCTCATCTTCTTTCAAGACGAACCTGCTATTTCCCCACCGCCTATCAAGGCGGGAGCCTCATTTTTTTCAAGACAAAAGCAGGGGCTGCTTCCAGCCCCTGCGAACACACTTTCTAACGTTCTCTCTTTGTTTCTTCTTAATTATTTATTCACCACATTCATCGGTGCTCCGTCCACGAACGCTTTCACATTCGCCACGGTGATATCCATGATTCTCTGACGGGATGCCTGTGCCGCCCAGGAGATATGAGGTGTGATCAGACAATTCTTTGCGCCCAGCAGCGGATTATCCTTGCGGATCGGTTCTGTGGATACCACGTCCAGCCCTGCTGCATATACTTTTCCGCAATTCAGCGCGTCTGCCAGATCCTGTTCCACCACCAGTTGACCGCGGCTGTTATTGATAATGATAACACCGTCCTTCATCTTTGCAATGCTCTCTTTATTAATCATGCCTTCGGTGGATGGGAACAGCGGGCAGTGCAGGAAAATAACATCGGATTTCGCCAGCAGCTCATCCAGCTCCACATATTCTGCCAGCTTCTTCCCCGCTTCGCTCTGGAATGCATCATATGCCAGCACCTTCATATCCATTGCATTTAAAATCTTTGCCGTAGCCTGGCCGATCCGGCCCAGCCCTACCACACCGGCAGTCTTTCCGTACAGCTCAATCATTGGATAATCCCAATAGCACCAGTCCTGATTGTCCGCCCATTTGCCTTCTTTTACAGTCTGGTCATGATGTCCGTAATGAGAACAGATCTCCAGCAGCAGACCAACTGCATACTGGCCTACAATCTGAGTGCCATAGGTAGGTACGTTCACTACCGGAATGCCCTTCGTTTTGGCATATTCATAGTCCGCCACATTGTATCCGGTGGCAAGAAATGCAATCATTTTCAAATTAGGGCACTTATCCATCGTCTCTTTGCTGATGGGAGTCTTGTTGGTGATCACAATCTCTGCGTCGCCAATTCTCTGTGCAATAATGGGATTCTCCGTATAGGACGTTCTGTCGTATACCGTAACCTCACCCAGCTTTTCCAGCTCGCTCCAGCTCAGATCTCCGGGATTTTCTGTGTAGCCGTCTAAAATAACAATTTTCATTTTTTATCCATTCCTTTCTTTTTTTAAATACAAGGTAGCGTTGTATGGTCAGATCCTTCCAACCCGCTCCACCGTCCGATAAGGTCAGATCGTGATGCCAAGGATAATCGGCACATACATATACAGAAGCAGAATACAGAACTCCAGAATGAGATATGGCACAATTCTCCTGGAAACAGCTCCCACCGTGGTTTTGCAGATACCCGTGGATACGAACAGGTTCACGGCCATTGGCGGTGTGATCATACCGATAGAAGTATTTACAATAATAATCAGGCCCAGCGCGATCGGACTGAGTCCAAGAGTAGTCGCGATCGGAAGCAGGATCGGTGTTACCAGCAGGATGATGGACTGAGTCTCCAGGAAGCATCCCAGAAACAGCAGCAGTAAATTCATTACAAACAAAATTACAAATTTATTAGTAAAAATAGACATGATCGTGGTTGCCAGTATGGTAGGAATATTTTCGGAAGTCATCAGCCAGCCAAAAGGAGCCGACATACTGACTACAAAAAGAACCACCGCAGAACTGATACAACTGTCAACCAGAATTTTATATAACTTCTTGCGGTCAACTTCCTTGAACACAAACATAGAGACGATCAGAGAATATACACATGCAACCGCCGCTGATTCTGTGGGCGTAAAGATACCGGAGTAGATACCGCCCAAAATGATGATCGGCATCAGCAGTGCAAGAATGGCATCCTTAAAGCGGAGCACATATTCTTTTACCGGATATTTGGTGCTGTCCGGAGCATCGTATTTATGGCACATGATCATGTTTGCAATGCAGAGCCCCACGATCAGCATAATGCCGGGGATCCATCCCGCTTCAAACATCGTGGTTACGGAAACTCCTGCCGTCACCGCATAGGTGACCATGGGAATGGAAGGAGGAATGACTACACCCAGGGTTCCGGAGGAAGCTGCAATAGCCGCTGTCACGTCCCGTGGGTATCCTTTTTGTATCATCTTCGGCGCGGTAATCCCGCCGATTGCAGCTACGGTAGCCGGATTGGATCCTGAGATCGCTCCGAAGAAACCGGAGGCTACTACGGAAATGCAGGCCAGACGGCCCGGCAGCCGTTTTAAAAGCAATTCAAAGAATGCGATCAGCCGGTCGGAAATCCCGCCCTCTGCCATAATATTGCCGGCAAGGATAAAGAAGGGAACCGCCATCAGCGTAAAGCTGTCCAACTGAGTAAACATTCGGGTAGGCACGGAGGCCAGATACTGGAAGTTTCCCGTGATCACCATGGTGGCTGCGGATGCAATACCAAGGCTGATTGCAATAGGAACTCCAAGAAACAGCATTAAGAACAAAATACCAAAAATAATTCCGGCGATTTCCATTACTCGATTTCCTCCTTTCCTTCTTCCTGATCCGTCAATTCCTTATTTGTCAGCTTCTGAACGGACCGGATGGTATAAAATACTGCCATCAGCGCCACGCCCACCGGGATCAGAAGATAAACACATCCCAGAGGAAGCCTCAGCATCGGACTCTGTTTTCCAAGAGTCAGCATCTTCGCACAGACCGTCCAGCCATAATAGGCCAAAAAGACTGCAAATATATCCACCAGCACAGTCACGACAACGGATACCGCTTTGATCACGCCTGGCCGTTTCCGAAAGATCATAGGAATGATTTCCACAATAAAATGTCCGTCTGAGACCGAAGCCAGCATGAGGCCCAGATATACAATTGCAATCATGCAGTATCTGGAGCACTCTTCACTCCAGGGGATGGAGAAGAGATGGGTATAGCGTCCGACCGTAGCGAGAAAGACAACGATCACCATCACTGACATAATCGCTACCGAAATCGCCTGGACTATCCTGACTACATTATCTACTACCTTTTTCATATCCAGCATTACTCCTTTCGCTTTGACAGCAGGGACGCAGTATCGTCCCTGCTGTCAGGTGTGGGCAGATATCTGCCATATGCCTTTGGGCCGGCAGACTGATTATTTTTCTGTAACAGCCTGGATTTTTGCCAGCATATCCGCATCAATTCCCAGAGAGCTGTCTTCATAGACAGAGGCAGTTGCTTCGGTCCATGCAGCCTGATCCACATCCGTGAAGGTTACGCCCTGCGCTTCCATCTCTTCTCTTGCGCTCAGTGCCACTTCCTGGCTGTAAGTTCTCTGATAGTCCTTTGCTTCCTCGGCCGCCTGGTCAAATGCTGCCTTCTGTTCGTCGCTCAGTCCGTCGTAGATATCCTGGCTGATCATCAGCACACAGGGGCTGTAGAACAGGTCGATCATGGATACATATTTCTGTACTTCATATACCTTTGCGGTCAGAATAATTGCCAGCGGATTCTCCTGTCCGTCTACGGTTCCCTGCTGCAGAGCGGAGAAAATCTCACTCCATGCCATAGCGGTAGGTGTTGCGCCCAGTGCGGAATAAGTAGCCATATGTACGCTGTTTTCCATGGTACGGATCTTCATACCGGACAGGTCAGCCGGAGCTGCGATTTCTTTTGTATCATTGGTCAGTTCCCGGAAGCCGTTCTCCCAGAAGCCTACTGCATAAATGCCGCTGCCTTCGAACTCGGAAAGCAGTGTCTGTCCCACTTCGCCGTCCAGAACCTCATATGCCTGCTCCGCATTTTTAAACAGATACGGAAGATCCAGCACGCTCCAGTTGGTGGTAGCAGTGGAGAAAGAGGGGATCGGTCCTGTGGATACAAGACACATATCCTGTGTTCCCATGGATACTGCATCCATCATGTCAGATTCTCCGCCCAGCTCGGAATTGGGATAAATATCCAGCGTCATTTCTCCATTGGAGTACTCCTCCAGCAGGCGCTGCATCTCTACCAGTCCCATTACATAATGTCCATCCGGAGCAGTGGTGGTACCTACTTTAAAACGTACCGCTGCACTGTCTGCTCCCAGAAGATCGCCTGTTTCCTCTGCCATTGCCCCCATGGATGCCCCAAACACCATAATTGCTGCTAATCCCGCTGCTGCTAATCTTTTTTTCATCATTTTCCTTCTCCTTTTTCTGTGCAATCTGTTATATTTTGTTTCGTTCTTCTCTTTTCTTTTGTCAAATGTTAAACGTTTTATATTTGTTATTTTATCTTGAACACGCAAAATAGTCAATCTAATTTTGTTCTTTTTAATAAAATTAGTCTTTTTCTACAAAGAGAGGTCGTCAATACACACACAGTAACGGCCCCTCGTAATTATATGATATAAAAGCTTGGCAGTCGCTCTTATATTTCTTCCTGGTACTTCAATTTAAATCTGAGGATTTTCTGGATGAAGCATGGTAGCAATTACCTTTTTCAGAACATCATCATCCCAGATTTTCTTCCAGTCGTCCCGAAGCACAAGGCGGTCGCCAAGGCCGATGGCAACCTTGCATGCATCGGATACCGGTGGTTTTCCAGGCAGGTAGCCAAGGAAATTTGCGGACAGGTTAAACACATGGCCGGTCAAAAAGGATACTGCCGCCTCACGGTCAATTCCTCTTCTCTCTGCTTCATCTACGGTCTCCGCCATAGCATACAGGCAGGTAGCACCCAGCAGTTCAACCAGCGTCGGCTCCAGGAATGCGATCTGTTCGGAAGTCATAATAAATGCATTGTCTGCACGGTACATGCAGCGGGCTGTTTCCTGCGCAAGTGCAAATTTCTCGTCACTTCCGCAGATTTTGCTCATTACGATATCCTGATGTCCGCCTTCGCCTCCGAAACGGTCCTGATATGCTTCTTCCGTATCCTGCCATTTAAAGAAGGACGGATGACAGGGATGAGCCACGCCAAAGGTACAGTCATCACGCAGTGTCAGTTCCTTCGCTACTGCTGCTGCCGGATCCAGGATCAAAAATACCGTTCCCGGTTTCAAAAGCGGCACATATTCTGCAGAAAGTTTCTGGATCAGGGTATCCGGTACTGCAAAGATCACCACATCCGCAAAATCCAGTGCTTCCTGAACCGGAGTCACCTTTAATCCCCGTTCTTTTTCAATTTTCTCTACTGCAGGCGGAAATGTCTCCACCAGTTTCACATCAAACTTATCCGGAAACTTTGTAACCAGATTGTTTGAAGTACGAGTTCCCATTTTTCCGCCGGCACCAATGACCGCTACTTTAATCTTTTCCATTTTTAAAACTCCTTTCGTCTCTGCTGCTTTTTTATGTTTTATTTTTTCAAAATTTTAATTTCATTTTTATCTCGTGTTTATCTCATGTTCTTTTTGGAAGCGCTCTTTTCTATTTTATCTCCCGAGCGCCTTATTTCTTTAACGCTTCCTTCACTGTCTTTGCGATATCTTCCGGAGCATAT
The DNA here is from genome assembly GCA_028689585.1 of Lachnospiraceae bacterium. Lineage (GTDB taxonomy): Bacteria > Bacillota > Clostridia > Lachnospirales > Lachnospiraceae > Merdiplasma. The sequence goes on from JAQVCW010000001.1 coordinate 440,063, forward strand.
CCATATTTATCTGCCAGGATTTTTGCAGGACCGGACTCGCCAAAATCAGTCAGGGCGATTCTCTTTACCTTTGCAGGCTTATTCTCACAGGCCAGACGGCTGATATAAGAGCCAAGACCGCCATTGATATTATGATCCTCCACCGTCACAAGCTGCTCACTTCTGCTCATTACTTCCAGAATTTTGGATGGATCCTTTCCATATAATATATTGATATCCGCTGCGGTCACCAGAATTCCCTGTTCCTTCAGAATATCTGCTGCTGCCAGCACACGGTCCAGTACAAATCCATTTGAGAAAAGCACTGCATCATTTCCATATTCTTTCCAGACGGTAATGCCGTCCGGTGAGAATGGAGCATCTTTCTCATAGACATCCACCTCACGTCCGCTTCCCGCTCTCACATAGACCGGTCCGTCAATTTCCGCTGCCATTTTCACTGCATGGTAGCACTGTGCCGGATCTGCAGGAGTCAGCAGAGTGAAATTCGGGATGCTGGAGAGGATACTCAGATCTTCGTAAAACTGATGGGTGACGCCTTCCCGCTCTCCGCCCAGGATACCGGCATTGACACCGACAAACTTCACCGGAAGATTGGTATATCCCACGAAGGTACGCATCTGCTCGCAGGCACGCATCGTCAGGAAACCACAGTAAGTACCGATAAACGGCATCATGCCTGCACTTGCCAGACCTGCGCCCACATCCACCGCACACTGCTCCGCGATACCGCATTCCACATAACGGTCCGGATACTTTTCACCAAATTCCACTGCTCTCATTGCCTTGAGAGAGTCCGGGGAAATTACCATTACTTTATCATTTATCGCCGCCATATCCAGCATGGCTGCAGCGAATGCCTCTCTCGTTCCTTTAAATTCTGCCATTATTTTTCACCTCCCAGTTCTTTTACCGCAATCTCGTACTGCTCATCCGTAGGAACGCCTTTATGCCATGCGTTGTTATTTTCCATGTAGCTGATGCCTTTTCCTTTGATACAGTCACATACGATGCAGTGTGGTTTTCCTTTTACTCCTTTTGCCATCGTTACCGCAGCTTTGATGCCGTCGATATCATGACCTGAAATTTCCTGTACGTGCCATCCGAATGCGCGGAAGCGGTCTGCAATATTATTCTGGCCTACCGTAAATTCAACTGATTTGTAGCTCTGCCAGCCGTTTCTGTCCACGAACACCACCAGGTTATCCAACTGACGTCCGGTAGCCACATTAGCGCCTTCCCAGCAGACACCCTCCTGAAGTTCTCCATCGCCGCAGATCACATAGGTGAAATAATCCTTTTTCTGAGCTTTCGCCGCCGCTGCCATTCCTGCACCAATCGCAATTCCATTTCCCAGAGAGCCTGATGTCATATCAATGCCCACGGTGCTGTGCATGGAGGGATGTCCCTGGAACGTGCTGCCCAGTTGACGCAGTTCAAAGTGTTCTACCTTTGGTTCAAAGTAGCCTCTTTCATTCAGGGCTGCGTACCAGATCGGACACGCATGGCCTTTTGAAAGAATGAAGCGGTCACGGTCTTCCCACTGAGGATTTTTCGGATCAACCTTCATAATGTCAAAATAAAGAGTTGAAACAATATCCGCGATGGAAAGTGCAGGACCCGGATGACCGTCCTTTCCCTCGTATATCATTCGTACAGCCTCCAGGCGAAGCTTATTGGCCATTTTCTGCAATTCTTCTGTTTTCAAAATTGAATACCTCCTTCTTTGTTTAAACCTTATACATTAAACGTTGAACATTTAACTTTTGATATCGCCATCATATCCTCTTTTTTCCTATTTGTCAACAAATTTGTCCAAATAATTATTTTTTTGTCTATTTTTCACAGCCACGGCTTTTTGTTTTTGTAAATAATTCCTAATTACCGGTTTAAAAATGTCACATCTATTAGCCATGAAACGTTTGATATTTTACAATTTATCCATTATAATGAATAAAAGAAAGTCACGAAGGAGGAATTTAAATATGGCAGAAGCCACATGGACCCCATCACCTCAGGTCACAAAAAATGCGCCGGATTACGTGATTGAACAAATCAGAAATGCCCTTTTAACCCGTGAACTAAATCCCGGTGACCGTCTTCCCTCTGAAATGGAACTGGCCTCCCTTTTTAACGTGAGCCGCGGCTCTGTCCGTCAGGCCATGAAATCTCTGGAAATGCTGGGAATACTGACGATCCGTCCAGGAGACGGCACCTGTATCAATACCACGGTCTCACATAAGAGCTTTAACTCTCTTACCTTTGCCCTCCTGATCTCACGCCCTCCGATCAAGATGATAGCCGATGCGCGTTATGCGTTTGAACGGGATATTCTGGAGCTGATCATGGAAGACGAAGAGCGGATTGAGGCTGTGATCCCGCTGCTGAACGAGAATCTTCAATTCCACAAGACATTGCTGGAGCAGCATGCCGATGCCAAAGCTCTGGCTGAAAACGATAAGAAATTTCATCTGATTTTATCCGCAAGCTGCGGAAATCTTGTGCTCCAGACAGTATATGACTACGTAATGGAAACGGTAGAGTATTACATGACTGAAACCACAGCTCAGCAGATCACCGGTGATTTCAATCATACCCTGCATGATCATGCCGCCATAATAAGCGCCCTTCAGGACCGTAATTACGGCGATGCAAAAAGAGCCGCCAAAATAACAGCAGATACCTGGAATCAACTGCTGCTGGACGGCAAACAGGTTTAGAGCTGTTTCGCAAAGATAAGTTTAAAAGTACATAAAGTCAGCAGTGGCCAGTGTTTTGAGTCTCTATACATTTTGCTCAAAATACTGGCTTTTTTTCTTTCTGTACCAGTATAATAGAATCCTAATGATCGGATATCCCGCAGGAAGACTTTGTCTGCGAAAATGGCTCACAGGGTGCATCAGACATCTGAATTGGTTGAGACAGTTCATGAAATGAAAAAATCTTGTAAGATTCTTGAAGAAAGAAAGTCTTATAGGTAAGGAGGTGAGAAAGTGGCAGATTTCGGAGAAGAATTTGAGAAAGTTTATATAAGATACTTTAATGATGTATTTCTTTTTCTCAAAAGGCTGTCAAAAGACGAAGGTATTGCAGAGGAAATCACAAGTGAAACTTTTTTCAAAGCAATGCGTTCCATCAATAATTTTCGTGGTGAAACCGATGTCCGTGTTTGGCTTTGCCAAATTGCAAAAAACTGTTACTTTTCCTACTTGAAAAAGCAGCAGCGTATTGAAAATATTGATGATATTGATTTCTCAGATAATAAAGACACCATTGAGGAGCAAATTTTAAAGAAATACGATGTTATGCAAATACATTTCATGCTGCATAATTTAGCGGAACCTTATAAAGAAGTTTTTATGCTGCGGGTTTTTGGAGAGTTAAGCTTCAAACAAATCGCAGATATCTTTCAAAAAACAGATAACTGGGCTTGCGTCACTTATCACCGGGCGAGAAATAAAATATTAATGAAAATGGAGGCCAACGATGAGTAATGAATGTAATTTAATCAAAGATATACTTCCACTTTATGTAGAAGATATGGTAAGTACGGATACACGAGAATTTGTGAGTGAACATCTTGAGCATTGTGCAAAGTGCCATGTGGAGTTTGAGCGTATGCGAAATTCTACGAAACCTATCCCAGATACTGATGCTGAAATGGTTCCGTTAAAAAAAATAAAGAAGGGCTTATTTATCAAACGCCTACAGACTATCTTCTTCACAGCTATTTTGGCATGCACCATAGTGACAGTTGTTTTTGGAATTTTAACATCACCTAAATTTTTCCCCTACTCTGATAACTTATTGAATGTTATGGATCGCCATAACGGGAATATTATCATAACTTTTGATAAGAAGGTAACAGGTTATAGTTGTATTAAAGAGTTTAATGGTGAAACTGAAGTTTATCGCGTAAATGCGTGGACTACCGCTTGGGACTTATATTCATCGAATCGGGGAAATCAAAATGTGGTTATACCTTCTGAAGGTGAAACTAAAATCCAAATCTTCTTTACTCAAAATAATGGTTCTGAAGATGTGCTGATTTATGGGTTAAATGATAAGACTCAAGAGAATATTGTAACATTGCCAAGACAAATTTTAATGCCATATTTCATATTAGCCTTTTTTGCCCTTGTTATACTTGCAGTTCTGCGGTTTTTATTGAGAAACAAACAAGCAATAATTGTATGGATCGACAGAACCATACTATTCCCAATTTCCTATATGGCAGCTCAACTTTGCACAAAAGGAATTAACTTTACAACATATTCATTGCAACGAGATTTTTGCATTATCATTCTGGTTGCCATACTGTTTTATTTTGCAATGTTGACAGGAAAAGTTCTATACAAAGCAAAAAAATCTGATAGATGCCAAAGATTTACAGAGTGATATATAGAACCTGCCCACCAAATCAAAAACGGTGCTTTGGTGGGCAGGTGGTCTTGAAACTAATTTTCCAAGAAAACCGGGAATGCAAGCGCCAAAATTGGTCTGATTATGGAACCTTGAAGCATACTATTCTGTCTTGACGAATTATCGCTGAACATCATCTTCAAGCGCCTTAATTGGTTTCGCCGGAATTCCTCCGGCCACACAATTATCCGGTATATCCTTTGTCACTACTGCTCCTGCCGCAATCACTACATTATTTCCTATGGTTACTCCTGAAAGAATTGTAACATTGCCGCCAATCCACACATCATCGCCTATCGTTACAGGCTTTGCAATTCCAATATGATTTCTTCTCTTTGCCGGAGACATAGGATGTCCTACTGTGCTAATCAATGTATTTGGTCCAATCATACAATGTTCCCCAATATGAACTGGAGCAATATCTAAAATGGTCACATTAAAATTAGCAATGAAATGTTTCCCAACATGAATGTTTTTACCATAATCGCACTGAAATCCCGGTCCTACCCAAGGCAGTTCTCCTGTACTTCCAAAAAATTCAGATAATGCTTTCGCAATTGCCTCCCCGTCTCTCTGATCTATTTGATGGATACGATTACACCACTCGATTGCATATTGCTTTCTTCCATCTACTTCATCATCCCAAAAATCATATTCGAGACCTGCATCTAATTTTTCTAATTCTGTCATCATCTATCTCCTTTCTATTATGGTGTTTTTAGAATGAAATAAGTTCTTTAAAAATCCACCTGATTTTCCTCACTATTTCATTATTGTGCTATTGCTTCAAGATTAAATACGACAGATCTCCTATTTGAATGACTTCTTAAAGATTTCAAGGTAATCATCGTCAGAAAGCAGCACTGGATCTGCTGTAATATCTCCACCAAGTACTTCGTGCACTTTCTGTGGGAAAGATTGCAGCTCTTCCTCTGTAATTCCATTGTCACTCATCTTAAGGTCTGTACAATCAAGAACTGCAATAAGTTCATCCAAAGCTTTAATAAAGTCTTTTCCGGAAATTGGATTTGTCACGCCCATGGCTTTTGCCATCTTAATCATTGGTTCTTCCGCAGCTTTTCTTTCTGCGAAGAAATCATAATATTCATGGGCAATCATGATAAGACCAGCTCCATGAACCAACTCATCATGAGAACTTCCCATAACATGCTCCATGGTGTGTGCTGATGTACATAGCATATAATAAGCTGCTAATGTATTTGCAAGTGCCATATTTGCTCTTGCCTCTTCATTATTTCCATCTTTGTATGCAAGAGGTAAATTTGCTGCAATCAATTCGATCGCCTTTAATGCAAACATTTCTCCCATTGGATGTTCATTTTTATTGATAACACTCTCTGATGCATGGAAAAATGCATCCATTCCCTGATAAGCTGTTAATTTTGCCGGTACACTAACCATTAGATAAGCATCTACAATAGAAAGTGTTGGGAACATAGATGGGAAGAAAATACCTGTCTTCTCTTTTGCCTCTTCATTCGTAATAACAGAAGCAATATCTACTTCACTACCTGTACCTGCACTGGTTGTAATTGCTACGATTGGAATCGCATCAAATTCAGCCGCTTTTTTTCCACCGGCTTTGCTTAAGGAATAATCCCAAATATCACCAGGATTTGTTACCATAAGAGCGATACATTTCGAACAATCCATAACAGAACCACCGCCAAGTGCCACTACGAAATCACAACCATTATCCTTTGCCATTTTTGCTCCAACCATAACATTAGTTGTGGTTGGATTTGGTCTGATCTGGTCAAATAAAACATGTGAAACTCCAGCCTGCTCTAATTCCCTTTCTACTCTTTCCAAATATCCGAATTTCTTCGTAGACTGTCCGTTAGAAGTTACGATTAACGCTTTCTTTCCCGGAAACTCCTGTTCATGTAAATGAGATAACTGTCCTTCTCCAAATAATACTTTTGTCGGCATATAAAATGTAAACTGATTCATCTTAAAATTCTCCTTTTTCTTCTAATATCATGATTCACCACCATTTGCTATTCAAGTATTAGCCAAATACCATGATAAAATCATACAACATTTACATTGACTGTGAAATTGTAAATATTAATCTTTTATATGACGATTTCTAAGATATGTGATACAATGAGTAGTATTAGTGAAGCAACGTACCTGCACGATTGACGAACGGATTGACAAGCGGCGAATGGCGATCATGAAGTACCTTTCTTCATGATTTGGTACAATATGCCCAGCTCATTTACAAGCATATGGAAGAAATACACGGAATGAATGACATGAAACAAATGAAAAGTAATTCGGAAAGGAAGGATGTCTTCTATGAAATACAATTTGCATGAAGCACTCACCTATCTTGGGAAAGAATTTGATCAAATAGAGTGGAACTATGCCGAAGTTCCATCTGGAAGTTTTTCCGAAAAAATGCAGTTATGGCCCGGCAGCGAAGAGGAAGACATCATGATCTGTGTTTACAAAGGAACAGAGATTCACGAATTATTCCACAGGCAGGATTACTTTTTCTTTAATTTCGCTTATCTCGGGGATTATGGCGCATTAAGCTACCGTTTTGACAATCAACTGATGATCCATGAAGGTGAATGCTATATCAGCCAGCCATTTGCCGGATATGCTCTTCGCAGTCAAAGTAATGAAGAAATCATCATTATAGGTATCCTGATTCAGAAAGAACGCTTTTTTAAGACTTTTCTTCCAATATTATCTGCAAATGCAAAACTTTTTCATTTCTTTTTGGATGCAAATACCAATGCTTTTTCTGACGAATTTATTCATCTCTCCTTTGATGATGATTCCGAAATCAGAGCTCTTTTGGAAATCATGGTTGTTGAATATGCAAACAAGCAAACCAATACTGACCACATATTAAGTTCTCTTACTGTTGCACTCTTAATGATGGTTGCCAGACAATACACCATTTCAAATAAAACTCCAATATCAGACAGACTTTCGGAACAGATTGTTCAGTACATCTGGGAACATTCAGACGCTGTAACGCTCAAAGATATTGCAAAATTTTTTTCCTATCATCCAAACTATATCTCTAATCTGCTGCACAGAGAAACCGGGAAAACCTTTTCAGAAATATTATTAGAAAAAAGAATGGAAAGAGCCATCGTTCTGTTAAAAGGAACAACTCTTTCCATTGAAGAAATCGCTATCATGCTTGGTTACAACAATAGCAGTAATTTTTATCGAACATTTAAATATTATTATGGACAGTCTCCAAGAGATTATCTGGCAGAAAAAAAGTGATGCTGTCTATTGTGTTACCTGGAACTTGTTTTTAACCCTCTATTACATGTTTAATATCTGTTAATCCAAGAAATTCACTCATACAGTCAACAATCAATTGGTGATCCTTTTCATGCGGCAGGCCTGACACAGCAATTGCACCAGCTACACCCGTGCCTCTAATCCGCAAAGGAAAGCCTCCTCCTATATTTGCATACTCTGAAGAGTCAAAATGCTGCAATTCACTAAAAATATCATCTCCGCCAACAAAAGGCAGCAAATGAACTTGCAAAGAGCTTTTTTCCATCATATTAACAGTATTTATCTTTCTTCTTACCCACTTACTGTTAAATTCACAACTGCCTTTACATCCATATCGGAACACCAAATAATGATTTATCCATATCTCGCACAAAATTGGATCGTTATGCTCCAGTGCCTTTTTAATCACAATATTCCCCAAATTCCACGCATCTTCAGAATTGAAAGAAGTAAATTGCAGCTTTTCTTCCTGTTCTGTTACTATCTTATAATTCTCAGCTTCAAATGCCATTTTCTCTAATCTCCTTTGCTTATTTAGATGAATATCGGTCAATAATAGTTGCAATCAACACAATAATACCAATAGCAAAAGTTTGATAGAAAGATTGTACATTCAACAACGTCAATCCGTTATTTAATGTCTGCAGGATTAAACAGCCAATAATTGTACCGACAATGCTTCCCTTTCCACCGGCTAAAGATGCACCGCCAATTGCTGCTGCTGCAATAGCATTCATCTCATATCCATTACCAGCTTGAGGATCTGCTGCACCTAAACGCCCCAGGAATATAACTGCTGCCAAAGTACTGGTAAACCCACTAAGCGCATAAGTTAATATCTTAATCTTTGCCGTATTAATACCGGACAACCTCGTCGCTTCCTCATTTCCGCCAACCGCAAATAAGTACTGCCCGAACTTAAAATACCTTAATACAACTAACGCTATCAATGCCAAAATTAAAGATAATACAATCGGAAATGGAATAATTCCATTTAGAGAATTCATAAAATTCACATAACTCGTAGAAAATCCACGTACCGGAAGACCATTAGAAATGATTAATGTAATACCCCTGTATGCACTCATAGTACCTAATGTAACCAAAAATGGCTGTAGGGACAGTTTAGCAATCATAAGTCCATTTACCGCTCCAAACGCAGCTCCAGCAAATAATCCAATAAGAACTGCTAACACTGGTGAGACACCCGCTTCCATAAGCATTGCCATAATCATACCACTTAATGCCATAACAGAACCCACTGACAAATCGATGCCACCTGTAATAATAACAAATGTCATTCCGACAGCAACGCAGAGATTAATTGCAGCTTGTTGTAAAATATTCAGGAAATTACTCACAGAAAAGAATTTGTTTGTTAATGCTGTGAATACCACCATCAGCACCAGTAAACTAGCTATAATTCCTATTTTTCTTGTTATATTTGGATTTTTCAATAATTTCTTCATTAATTTCAACCTCCCACTGCAAATCTCATAATTTCATTTTCTGTTGCTTCCTGACCATTCAATTCACCGGTCATTTTCCCTTCATACATTACAAGTATTCTATCACTCAGCTTTAGAACCTCCGGTAACTCAGATGAAATTAAAATAATTGATTTTCCCGCATTAGCCAGTCTTCTTATCAATTCATAAATTTCATGTTTTGCATTGACATCTATTCCTCTCGTTGGCTCATCTAAGATTAAGATATTCGGTTCTACATTAAGTGCTTTTGCAACAACAATTTTTTGTTGGTTTCCTCCGCTTAATTGTTTCGTCTGAAGGTTATTATCCGTTGGATGCACGTCCAATTGATCTGTAAGCGTCTTAACTTGCCGATTCATATCCGAAAAGTTTAATACTACATATTTTTTATAACGATCCAAATTGCTTAATGCAACATTAGCCGTATTTGTTAATCCCGGCACAAACCCCTGAAGTTTTCTATCCTCAGGTATTAACATGATTCCTTGGTCAATTGCATCCTTGGGGCATTGAATGGTTACTTCTTTCCCCTCTAAATAAATTTTCCCTTCTTTCAACTTATCAGCGCCAAATATTCCTCGTACCAACTCTGTTCGTCCTGCACCTACAAGTCCAGCCAACCCAAGAATTTCGCCTTTATTTAATGTAAAGCTAATATTATTAAATCGATTGTTGTTGCCAGAAAGATTTTTCACCTCTAAAATTGGTTCTTTTTTACCAGTTGATTCAATATGATAATTCTCATTACCAATATCACGTCCAACCATCATTTTTACAAGCTGTGGCTTGTCAATTTCATTGACATTTACAGTATCGATATATTTTCCATCTCTAAAAACCGTAGCTCTATCACATATTTCAAATAATTCATCCAGTCTGTGTGAAATATAGATAATAGACTTTCCCTGATTACGTAACTCTTTAACAATTTTAAATAGCTCATCAATTTCTTTATTCGTTAAACTCGCTGTTGGTTCATCAAGTGCCAAAACATTAAAATCATGCAAAAGAGCCTTTGCAATTTCTACCATTTGCTGCTGTGCTGTACTCAAAGTTTTTGTAATCACATTACTGTGAAATCCTGCATACATTTTTTCAAGCATAGCATCTGCTCTTTTTTCCATTTCTTTAAAATTAATAGTACCGAATTTTCCAATAATTTCATTTCCAAGAAACATGTTTTGTGCTACTGTAATTTCCGGAATTAATTGCAGTTCTTGATGTACTTTAACAATTCCCTGCTCTTTAGCTGCCAAGGGTGTTTTAAACTGAACCTGTTTTCCATTCAGATACATGTTACCAGCATCCGGCTTATAAGTTCCCGACATAATATTCAAAAAAGTGCTTTTCCCCGCTCCATTTTCACCAATCAGAGCATGAACCTCACCCTTTTTCAATTCAAATTGAACATTTTCAAGAGCCTGCACAGAGCCAAAACGCTTGCTTATATTTTCCATTTTTAAAATTGTTTCATTCACAGTATTCATCTCTTTCCCTTTACCGTTTTATGACTATCAGAATAGCTCACTGCAACATACTGAATACCCCGAATAGCTGTATTACACAGCTATCCGGTTTACTTTCCTGATTTATTTTATTAATCTTCTGGTATTAATTGCTGAATTCAGCAGCATTCGCTGCATCGACAACTTCTATCGGAGTTGCTACAACTCTCGGGATTTCCTGTCCTGCCATCAGTCTTAGTGCTACTTCAACGGCTGCTGCACCGTTTGTGCTCATAAACTGATCTACTGTTGCAGTTAATTCACCAGCTTCAATTGACTTATAAGCATCTCCAGTACCATCAACACCTGTTACAATTACATCGCCCATCTTGTCTGCTGCGCGAAGAGCTTCAACAGCTCCCAGGGCCATATTGTCATTACAGCAATAAATTGCACTAATGTCAGGGTTTTGAGTCAAAATATCCGTAGCAACATTCATACCTTTTTCCATCTCATAATCTGCCGGAACGCTGGCAACAATAGTAATATCCGGATATTCTGCTTCAATTCTTTCTTCAAAACCATTGGTTCTCTGAATAGATGTGAATGTACCAGCAACACCCTCAATAATAGCAACGGTACCTTTTCCGCCAAGTTTTTCAGCAATATAGTCAGCAGCTTTATATCCGATATCAATCTGAGATCCGCCTACATACACGTTTGCATCAGCTATATATTCACAGTTGGCATTTACAATTGGTACCCCTGCTTCTTTTGCTGTTGCCACTGCACTGTCAAGACATTCATTTGTCAATGGTGCTAAAACTAATGCAGAATAATTATTCTGAAGCATTGTTTCCATAATAGAAAGCTGACCCGCTGTATCTGTTTCTGTTCTAGTTGCTTGAATATCCATTGTTGCCCCATGAGCTTCTGCCATCTCAGTCATTCCATCGCCAAGTGATAGCCAGGCCTCATTTGCCTGATTTTTTAAAATACCGCCCATCTGAATTCCCTCTGGCAATTCCAGTTCATCCAATGGGCCAAATGTTGCTTCAAGATCTTCGTAAGCGATTTTATCCGTTTCCACATCCGGATTAAATGCTTCTTCTGCAAGAACGGATCCTGCAAACATTGTTGCTGTCATTGCTGATGCCAGAATTGCTGATAATAACTTTCTTTTCATTTTTTTGTCCTCCATTTATTTTTTTTAGCGCTTTCGCGCTTTGGAACCATTTGTTTAAAAGTGATACTCCAACGGAATATTATGAACCACATAGTTGTTATACATTTCGTGCCATCTGACTACTTCTTTAGAATCTACGTGACCTTTAAATGCATTCTCATCTTCCCAGCAGTCACAGATAATAAGTTCGTTTTCATTATCAACAGATGGTGATACATCATAGAAACAATTGCCCTTTTGTCTTCGAAAATCGTCCAGCAGTCCTGAAGCCAATATCTCTTTTATATACGCCTCACGCTTTCCTTCTTTAACAGTAAACGTACCATGATAAATAACCATATTAAGCTGCTCCTATTCACACTAATCTCTATACACTGCATTATCCGGACCAAAGTGCTGTAATATTACCATTGGTTCTACCTGACTATGGTTTTCAATCAGCACACCTTCAGTCGCACGGGCTTTACTTACAAAATACTCATCTGCTGTCTGATCTCCTACACGCATCAAATTCACAGCTTCAGCTTCAAATTTTCCAAATTTTCCAAATCCTTGTACAATTACACAACCATAAGCTGCTTTATCCTTTAGAATCACCTTGCAGCCAGGTTCGATTGTAACTTCTTTTGAAGTAACAAACTCGTTGTTATAACACACATATCGTTCAAGTAAACCTTTTTGAGTCTCTGGAAGTACCAAAGCTTTTAGGTTATATTTTTCTTTAAAATCAGCTTCATAATTAGCATCCCAGTCAATCGCATCCATAATATAATCAATCCTGTTTTCTACATTATCTGGGACAATATCTGTCATAAAGTGCTCATCAAACACTTCTCCACATACAACATTTTCTAATACACAGTTCAAATCTGTTCCCCATTGCGGTTCATAGGTCAGGAGGGAACCCGGTGCATGGATTACTCCAGCAGGTACATACCAGCCTTGTCCTGGTTGAATATTATAAGCTCTTGACATATCTGTAATATGAGTATCATAATCCGAGAAATGTTCAATACACTCGCGCACATCTTCGCGTGTAACTCCTTTATTAAATCCAAAAAATGTAGAAGATCGTCTACCCGAATAATTATTTAGCTGTGGTGGAAAATAGTAACATTCTGGTTTTGCTTCACACCCTACTTTTTCTGCAATTTCTTTTCTTGGATGGAAATGAAAGTATAGTGGTGTTTCATAATCAAAAAATTTGGCAAATACCGGAAATGTACCATACTTTTCTTGTAACTCTTTTCCTATCAGGTCTTCTTTTAATTCGGCAACTGCATCTTTTAAAAGGAACTGTGTTCCATCTGCTGCAAGTACATATGACAAACCCTGATCTGGTCTTTTTTCATTTTTTGTACGGCAGCCACTAACTGAACAGAACCAACGCTCCATAACTGTTCCCGCATCTGCTCCATATGCAAAATAATCATCTGGATGAATTTTTAATCGCCGGCCTGGCGCACCGAATTTTACAGGTACAAATGCAGGCACCATACGAAAAACACCATCCCCTTCTATGAAGGTAGCTCTAATTTTATTGCTCATGTTGTTTCCTCCTTATTCTTTTAGCAGTCCTTACCCATCTTATATTAAATTTCCGTAAACATTAAAACGTTTTAATACTATTTGAAAATATAATGCTAATATAGAATATATTTTTTTGTCAATATATATGTGTATTAGCACTATAATCTGTATATTTTTATTACTTATCACTGTATTATATCTTTTTCGTAGATTTGTTGTTGTCTCTTTATTAAATCGTTTTAATGAATTTATTATACATCTCAGTTTTCAATAGTTCAATATGTAATATTTCACTATATTTTCAATACATTTTTGGTTACTATTTATATTTGATTTTATTAAAACGTTTTGATAAAATAATTAGATGCAACCATTTCTCTGCAACTGCCTATACATACACATTGCCAGCAGCTACTTGGTTCGCTGTTTTTTGTTGATATAGTACACACAAAGTGCTATCATTTTTAGTAGTTAATCAAGAAAGGATCTGCATATGCACACTAAATCTAATCCTCAAAAAGAGAATTCAAATAATTCGAAAAAGCCTTCTATTATTGATGTTGCCAAATTAGCAGGTGTTTCACCAGGAACTGTATCAAATGCTTTAAATTCATCGGGATATGTTAAATCTTCCACTAAAGAAAAGGTATTACACGCTATTAAAGAATTAAATTATATTCCAAATCGTGCTGGGCGAATATTAAAGACAAACAAAACAAATCTAATTATGCTTGCAGTACCTGATACATCAAATGAAATTTATTTTCGGATGATTGAGTCTGTTCAAGAATATATGAAACCCAAGGGTTATTCTATTTTGCTTTATTACACAAATGGAACACTTCAGGAAGAACTGCGCACTCTATTTCTACTGCGGGAACGAGTTATTGACGGTCTTATCCTGGTTCATTTTTCATATAATGAAGAATTATTTCAAGCAATTGAGAGCTCAAATTCACCAGTTGTTCTTATTAGTATGTGTAATCATCTCTGGGCTGGCAAAGGAAATCCGTTTGATACCATTTCTGTCGATGTTCATAGAGGCATATATGAATCTACCAAACATCTTATTAATATGGGCCATAGTAAAATCGGTTATCTAGCCGGAAAAAAAGGCCTGACCGTTTATGAGCAGCGATATAACGGATATTGCCAGGCACTCAATGATGCTGGTATCAAATATAGAAACGACTACGTAATGTGGAACGATTACACAATATTAGCAGGAAATAATTCCTCCCGTTCTCTTCTTCTACTTCAAGATAAGCCAACAGCTATATGTGCATCTAACGATCATCAGGCACTTGGAAGTTGGCAGGCACTTCAAGATATGAATATAGCGGTACCAAGTGAAATTGCGTTAGTTGGTATGGATAATATCATTTCCAGCAAAATCATAGGTTTAACATCATTTGATATGCACGAAGATATAATGGGGAATGAAGCTGCAAAACTTCTATATTCGCATTTAGAAGAAAATTCAAATACATTCAAAGATATATATTTGGTGCCTTCCATTCGCCTTCGTAATAGTTCCATAAAACTAAAATGAAATAGTATATTTTATACATACTAACTCCTTTTTTCATTTATTACAGTGACATTTCTTAAGTTTAAATGTGACGTTTTCTAATTTATTATTGTTTTACGGTATGTGTCGATAAATGCATCTAAAAATACCCTGCCTGAATGTAAAAATACTATCCCTAGAAATGTGCACTTAATAAAGCCTTTTGTAAGACTTATCCCATTTCAGAATGCCAAATGTTCCTTCTGCCCGGATACTGCGGTCCATTCTCAAAAGTGCTCCATGTATGGGCTCAAGGTTTGAAATTATCTCTTGATGAATCGAGGTGAGTTCCTGATTCATTCGGATGGTTCTGTTACCGGATGCCCTGGGACAACAATCACTTTTATGCGGGCAGCCTTCACATGATTCGCATTCATAGATTTCTTGCAATTTTTCGTATTGCAATTACTTTCATGTTTGCTTATACTTTATTCAAACTTGCTTATACTTTTAATTATGCATACTTTGTAATTATGCATAATTTGAAAAATATAGTGATGGTTGGCATTGTGACAATGGGAAAGTTTATGGTTTCGGAGAAATAGCTACAGATGTATGTAATAGAACATATAAAAAATATAGCCCCAATTGTGAAAATGGAAGTGAAACAACAGCTACTAAAACACAAGTAGAATATCAACGTCAAATAAGTATAATGACACACGTAATTTATGCGTGTGATCATTTTTTTCGTGAATTAAATATTGATATGAGCAACAAACAAACTATAAGAAATATGTTCAATGAAGCCATTCATTTTATAAATCAATACCTTGATAAATATCCATATACAACAAAAATTATATGTGATGAAAATGATAAATTACATACCTCTTACCATGTAAATTATATATTTGAAATGCTGCCATTTGACTTTATAGAGTCCGTAAATAATGGCATTAATCTTGTAGTATGCGATCATTGTTATGCTCTTTTTATTCAACAGAAAAATAGATCAAGCGGCAGCAGGCAAATAAATAATCGAACCATGACAATAGTATATTTACCTGGGCAGCCGGGGGACGGCTCCACCTGTTCCGAGTCTTGCGGAAGGGGTGGTAATATGGTTACATACAATGATATGTTCACTTTTGTCATTATGCTATGTGCAGTTATTACACTTGATATTAAACTAAAAAAGAAATAGCCGTCCTGCTCCCTGCGAAAGAATAGGACGACTATTTTCTAGTCAAATATGATTTTTTGCCGGGACAGGTGGTTGCATCACCTTTCGGCTGTCTTGTTAAATATATTATAGTCATTCTTTTTTCATATGTCAACTTATCTTGCATTTTTGTTTCTTCACATTTCTAAACTAAAGGGGAAGCGGGGACAAAATCAATTGTCCCCCCTTCTGAACATAGCAAACATATTTTAGGTCGAATGGGCTTGATTAAATGATACGCTAATGCATTTCTAAAATTAAGGAATTTAATTGAATAGCTTATGATTTTAATGTGCGCTTGTTTCCGTCTTTTTCCAAACTTGGACAAATCTTGGACAAAACCTTGCTTTTCACAAAATCATGTGCTATAGTAATCAAGCTAAAAGCCCCATAAAATAAGGTCTTTTGGGGAAAACAAATCGTGTGTTCGGGACCTTCCACACGTAAAACAAAACCTGACTTGAATACCTGCTATGGTATGTTATTTTCCTTTATTTCAGGCATTTTCAAAAGTTCACAAGCGACTATTTTATTACTTTCTGTTATGTTATTTTACAAAAGTTGTGTGAAAAGTTGTGTAGAACACAAATAGCCGGACACTGTATTTCTTAGTTCTCTAACGCCAAATAGTGATTGTAATTGTTGCAGCTTTGCAGTCTGATGTTAGCACACAACTTCGATACTATCAATGTCATCCAACGCAGGCTGATAATCTATGTACCTCCTGTACTTCCTCTAACACAAAACAGGATCAGCAGATTTTCACTTCCAATCCTGTTCACTAAACATATCAATTTTAAGTTATATGGTTACTGCTCACGCTTTAACGTAATAAACAATTTTGCGTGATTTCCAGTATTCCAAATCTATACTCATAGAATTTATTCTTTATTCATACTTCCTATTTCCAATAGATTTCCTTCTGGATCAGCAACATAGAAATTGCGAACACCAAAATCGAAGGTAATCGGCGCTCCACAAGGGAACTTCACATCCATTTTTGAAAGACGTTCAAACTCGGCATCCACATCTGCATAACTCGGTAACCACAGGGCAACTTCAAAGGTCTGATTAATCCCTTTTGGTGGCTCATATTCTTCTCCTATTGCCTTCACAAATTCCTCGCGGCTATACATAAACAAAGTAGTTTTCCCGCTTCCTGTTTCAAACTCTGCAAAATTTCCACCACTCCAATCAGTGTTAAATCCAAGAATATCTCTGTAATATCGAGCCATTGTATCAATATCACCTACTAATAAACATGCACCTACTGTAACATTTTTTCCATTCATTTCTGCTCCTCTCCCAATAAAACCACTTAGTCCTTAGGTTATTTTATCATTTATAACCAACAAAAGCTATCGATACTTTACCACTTCACAGTCTGATGTTTGCACCATTAACTTCGGATTTATCCATATCTCGCGCAAAATTGATATGTTTCTTACAATGTAGAATATATTTACGAAATGCTGCCTCTTGACTTTGTTGAATCTATAAATCTTGGCTTAGATATTGAGCCGTGCAAAAGCTGTCACATGCTGTTTATCAAAGATAAATCAATTGTTATATATTGTGATAAATGCGGAACTCATACAGAATATGAAAAACGCAAACGTGCGGAACGTGCAAAAAGTTTAAGTAGTAAAACAGATAAGATTTATAGAAGAATGAATCGTTGGCTACTAACCAGTAAAAACGAACTATATCAGAACAAGAATATGATTCCCTTGGTTTTAAAAAATGGAGCGTTCAAAACAATATAGACATAGACAATGCGCCCAGTGAAATAGATTTTGAAAAATGGATAGCTGAACAAGATAAAAAATACACCGCTAAAAACTTACCTGCCTTAATTGCCGCCCTTCCAGATCAAGCGGCAGCAGGCAAATAAATAATCGAACCATGACAATAGTATATTTAACCGGGGAACCGTTGGGGTGTTATGTCAGCCGCTGGACGAAAGAAAGGAGGCTGGTGCTTATGGTTACATATTCGGATTTAATCCAATTTGTAATTATGCTTTGCGCTTTAGTAACT
The DNA here is from genome assembly GCA_028689585.1 of Lachnospiraceae bacterium. Taxonomy (GTDB): domain Bacteria; phylum Bacillota; class Clostridia; order Lachnospirales; family Lachnospiraceae; genus Merdiplasma. The sequence continues at coordinate 458,208 of JAQVCW010000001.1, forward strand.
CTTGTTATTTACATAGAACGCAAAAAATAGCGCCCCTGCTCTGGTAAAGTAAGGCGCTATTTTTATAACTCTTATTTTCCGGCGGTCAGGTGTGCACTGACCAACGGCTCTCTTGTTAAGTATATTATAGCCAATCTTTTTTGCCCTGTCAACTTATCTTAAATTTTTGTTTGTGTACTTTTCCACACTGACAATAATAAACACAAAGGTAAAGACGGAGCTGTATAATTTGCCCTTTGACCTGCGGTTTTAATGGGTGTTTATTTATATCTTTTTCCAATTTTGTACTTTCCTTGCTTTTCACAAAATCATGTGCTATAGTAATCAAGCTAAAAGCCCCCTAAAATAAGGTCTTTTGGGGAAAACAAATCGTGTGTTCGGGACCTTCCACACGTAAAACAAAACCTGACTTGAATACCTGCTATGGTATGCTATTTTCCTTTATTTCAGGCATTTTCAAAAGTTCACAAGCGATTATTTTATTACTTTCTGTTTTGTTTTTTTACGAAAGTTGTGTAAAAAGTTGTGTAGAATACAAATAGCCGGACAATGTTTTCTCTTGTGTAAGAGAGAAATTATTGCCCGGCTGTTTTATTATAACCATATTGGTGCTGTGTCTCTTTGTTTTCTGACGCCTGAGTGGTAATTGTAATTGTTGTAACTTTGCAGGCTGATTTTCCTTTTCTGGCTTTTTCTGTTATTTTCTCATTATATATGCCTTTTTCTAAGTCGTGGGTATAAATTCGGTATAAATTTTCCATCAGGAAATCCACTTATCCGCAAGATATCGTTCTATCACATCCAATACTTTTTTTGCTTTTTCCAGCTGTTCTTCTGCCTGCTGTTTTGAAATAATTACAAAATCATCGTAATCTGCCTTTTCGCGAAGCCGAAAAGCTGTATCAATTATTTTAGAAATATCTCTCGGAAAAAGTCTTTCTTTCACATAGTATCTGTTAACATATGCGATTACACCGGAATGTTTGCTGGAATCAAATTGATCTAATGCTGTTACAGAACGTAATGCATGAAAAATGGCATAATATGACCGATTAACAGATGCTTTGAATTTACCTTCTCGCAAAAGTACTTCTGCCGTTTCATAGTCATCCACTGCATTTCGCATACGATATTTTGACAGATCTATTATGCTGCCTTCCATAAAACAACCCCTTCCTTATTCACATTCTGATAGAACGGAGTTACACCTTCCCATTTTTTAAATTTATCAAAGTTTATGTCAATAACAGAAAACACTTTATCATATTTCAAATTCATATCTACAATAAAATCTGAAAGTTTTTCCTCTGTCTCTCGATCCATATCCTCCAGTAGCAAAAGAGCAATATCAACATCTGATTCTTCCGTATTCGTTCCTCGTGCAACAGAGCCATATAATACAATCTTTACAATCTTATGCTCCATAACCTTTAAGATACCATTTACCAATTCGGTTAATACATTCTGATCCATATTCGACCTCAACTCCTTTTCACAGATATTACATCTTCTGATAAGTTCAGTATAACCAGTTTTTTCCTTTTTTACAATAGCTACAAACGATTCCCAACATAAAATGAATCGTGTGTTCGGAACCTTCCACACGTAAACCAAAACCGGGCCTGGATGCCTGCTATGGTATGTTATTTTACAAAAATTGTGTAGAATACAAATAGCCGGACAAGAATTTCTCTTGTGTAAGAGAGAAATTATTGCCCGGCTATAAATCATTTCACAGTAGCTGTAGCTATGTATCCAATCTCATTATCTATCCTTTGCTTTCTCCGGAAAAATGATTTTATTCACAAAGAAGAAAATCACCATAGAAACGCCTCCGTTCAGCACTGTCGTTCCGATGTTGTAAATAAAATCCGGAACAAACTGCCCTGCCACTGCGATCCAGACACAGTTAATGGAATTCACAATGCAGGTAATGATACAAAATGCCACCGTAAACCAGGCAATCTGTTTTGCCAGATTACCCTTGCTGCGAAATACGAAATTCTTCTGGATCGGGAAGTTGATACACTCTCCCACAATCATTGCCGTCATATAGGCGCAGAAATAGGGCAGTCCTCCGTGAGCCGTATCATATCCTATGATATTCCATTGAAATGTTTCACCGAAGAGGGTGACATCAATGCCCGGCCACCCAAAGTCTGTCAATGGCAGTCCTGCAAACACACCGGGCAGAAACTGAAGGAGAAAATATTTCAGTACCGTCACCAGATTGCATACTATGACAAACAGTCCACCCTCCCGGATCCATTTTGCTGCGGAGGGGTGCAGCTCACTAAATTTCAACCATATGCTCATACGCTTCTCCTGTCATCTGCCGTATCATTTTAATACTTCGACTGTTTCCAGTTTCACTCTTTTTGCCTTATGGATCGCCAGGATTCCCCACAGTATCAGCAATATGGCAAGTACCGCATCCACAAGATACATAACCTTTTCCCACGGAGCCAGTCCATATGTGTAATCTCCGTTCATCGCATTTGAATTTGCAGTCACATACAGAATATTTTTTGCCGCTGTCCGGATCACACTGGCCTGTGTCGCCGTCAGCTTATCCTCTGATGTGGAGGGCAGCCCATCCTGGCAGAGATTCAAGTCGCCGCCTGCGCGGATCATCATATCTGCATACATATACGTTGTGTTTGCATTGAAATCAGAGATGACCATACCGTCAAATCCCCACTCATTGCGCAGTACCTCTGTGCAAAGAGCATAACTTCCGCCAGCCCACGTTTTACCGATCCGGTTGAACGAACTCATAATGCCCGTTGTCTTCCCTTCCTGTACCGTATATTTGAACGGTACAAGGTATAATTCACGCATTGTCTGCTCATCTGCCCAGGTCAGTATTCCGTTGGAATTTCGGTTCGTTTCCTGTTCATTCAGGGCAAAATGCTTCACCATAGTGTAACAGCCTTTTTCCGTTGCTCCCTGTACTTCATACGCAGCCATCCAGCCGCTCAGCAGACCATCCTCTGAGAAATATTCCGGGTTTCTTCCGCCAAAAGCACTGCGGTGAATGTTTACACCAGGAGCATACCAGCCCGAATAACTCTGAACTCCGTCTCCAAAGAGTGCCTCATTTCCATAGGCAATTCCCATTTCATACGCAAGGCGCTTGTTCCAGGTCGAACCCAGCACACACTCACTGGCATATCCGCACACTTCCTTATCCTTGGCAATATCGGATTTCAGGAAATCAACAAAACCTACCGGTCCGTCTCCGTGGATCGTCTTTGGAATTCCATATTTTTCGAACGCCTGCGTGTTATAGCAGCCCGTTCCAATCAGCGTCGCCATATCATACACTGACATCTGATCCATGAATGTCTCCCATTTCGGATCATCCTTCTCCAGCCCAACCAGATCACGGAGCTGAATGGTTACTTCACTGTCCTGCGTTGGATATTCCGCTGTATAATAAGTCATATTTTCATCGTTGGTATCCGCGAATGGAGCACTGATCTCATCAATAAAGCTCTGCTCCACCCGGCGTGCTTCATAGGTCGGAGTGGTCGGAAAGGTACCGGAAAAATCAGCCCTGCTCATTACTTTTCCTGTCATTTCCTCGCTGACATCATCGAAGCGGTTTTCTACCGCTGCCCCGGTCTGGCGGTCAGTATCATAATTTGCAGCCGCAATCGCTACCGTCTTCGAGTCAATCAGCTCATGGGAGTTCTTCATGATCTTAAATTCATAATCGCCCTCGTCGAGTTCATATCCCTTATGATCATTCTTATTTGCATCGCTGTAGTCATAAGAAGCCATATCCTGCTCGTATACCGTCAGCATCACCGTCTCGCTTTCTCCCGCTTCCAGAAGACCGGTTTTCTCATATGCGCCCAAAACCACATGAGCCTTTTCGATCTCTCCGGTAATGTAAGGTGCTGTATAATAGAGCTGCACAACATCTTTTCCAGCCATAGAACCAGTATTGATCACTGTCACTGCTGCTTCATAATACGTGTTTCCGCTCTCATCTGTCTTCTGCTCCAGGCTGTCAAAGGTCTGATCAAATGTCGTATAGCTCAGACCATAGCCAAAGGGATATACCACTGCTTCTTCATAATCAATATAGCCTTCCTCTGCAGCTGTCTCGTAATACCGGTAGCCCACGTAGATACCTTCTTCATACTCTACATAGAAATCGCCGGTATACTTTCCGACGTACGCTCCGGAACGATCGGTACTGTCCACATAGTAGCTGTTGCCGGTACCTCCATCTGCCTTTTTATCCGTGCTTCCCAGATTTGTGGAAAAATTCTGCCAGGAAGGATCTTTGGAGAAATCTCTCACATAGGTATCCACGGTTCTGCCGGAAGGATTGACCGAGCCATTCAGAATGTGACCGAGCGCCATGATGCCATAGTTGCCGACACCTCCGATCCACAATGCACCATCAATATGGGATGCAAAGTCATACCCGCTCGTTGTCTTATCTCCATCATCCACATCATCTAGAAAGCCCAGTTCCATTGTATTGGAGCTGTTGACGATCACGATGACTTTTTCAAAATTCTCACAGGCATACTCCAGCATATCCTGTTCATTCTGATCCATTTCAAGGTAATGGTCTTCTGCACTCATCGCTCCGGAAATGGGATTTCCCTCTTTATCCATCATTGTCCTGGGGAGATCCCAGCCTTCGCCGGAAATACGGGAAAGCACTACCAATGCCACATTACTTCCCTCGAAACTGTTTTGAACTTCATCCGTGTAGCTGTCGATCGGTGTCTCACTGATCTCAATACCGGTGGGCACTCCGGATTCCATGGAAGGATTCCCCGCTCTTTTGCTTCCGGAAAGGGAATCATTCTCATAAAACTCCTTCAGGGTTTCATTTACCTGAAAGCCTGCCTCTTCCAGACTCTCATAGATGGTCTTTGCACCGGTCCGGTCGCTTGATGCCGAACCGGAACCACCGTAAACCAGATTTACGCTGTTTTTTCCGAATACACTGATGGTTTCATTCCCTGCCAGTGGAAGTGCATTGTTTTCATTTTTCAGAAGAACAGAACCTTCCTCGCAGATGGTAACCGTCAGTTCATTGGATGCATTCAGGGCATCCGTCTTTTCATTGATTCCGTCTCCTACCTTATAATACTCCAGCCCGTCACTGCTGGTGGAATTGGTGTAAAGCACTTGTGAATCTCCGACTGCTTCCGCAACGGGGCCTCCAAACACCTGATCCAGCGTTTTTCTCACCAGCAGCCACTGGGTAAGCACTAAATTGACCGTTATTGTAAAAACCAGAATAATTGCTGTCACAATCAGCCATATTCTTGATGTTTTATTTTTCCAGATTGTCTTCATCGCTTATCTGTTCGCCTCAATATAATCATCATTCATCGGGAAACCTTCTGCCCAGCTGAAAACTGCGTCAGAATCTGTTTCAAGCGTGATACAGTCAATGATAGGAGCCGTTGCCTGCATCGTTCCCTCCATCGTGATATCATTGGTAACTGTCAGCTTGATCAGATTCTCGCCTTCCTGAAGGGAAATATTACCGATGGTCTTGTTTGCAAAGGGAAGCAGTTCATTCTTTACCGTAAGCAGTCCGGGAATATTGTCAAATGTCATAGTACGGTATTCGATAGGATTCCCGTCATTTACCGTGATCTCAAATTCATCCCAGGCCAAAGATGCCGAAGCTGCTTTATTCTCCATAGTACAGCGAAGTACAAGCGTCACATCATCCACATCCTGATCCGAATTAATATAAAATTCTACTTCGTTTCCATTCTCATAGAGATATCCAAGCGCATATCCATTGCTGGCTTCCGCATTATAGTCATCTTTTACAAGCAGCCCCACGCCCGTCACTTCATTTGACCAGCCATGTCCTGAAAGATAAGTCAAATCCACATTTTCTGCTTCAAAGACATAGGTTCCTGCTTCTGCCGCTGTTCCTTCTGCTGATTCTGTCGCTGATTCTGTCGTATTCTCTGTGGTCTCCTCTGCCATAGCCGAACAGGTGCCCAGAGAAAGCATCATGCCTGCAGCCAGTGTAAGTACTGTAATTTTACTGAATTTTCTTTTCATATTGTCTCCTTTTCTGTGGAACATCCGTCCATTTTAATTTTTTCTCCGAACCGGAGGCTGCTGCCAAATAGTATTTTTCTCAGCAGCCCGTTCCCCGGATCCGGAGAACGGCATATCATTTCTTCACTCCTGTATCACTTTCTCACGGTCTGTGCAGTAAATGCACAGACCTGCTGAATAGTTAAATTATCCTACCATAAAAGTAGCATGCAGAAGATATTCCTCTGTGGTTGTACTGGTACCGCCCGGCATAAATGCATTTCCCATCATGCCTGATTCTACCTCTTTCTCCGCTGCTGCGTGAATGATTACCTCATATTCACCTGCTTCAGCCGGTGTTCCGGAAATGGTTCCATCTGAGCTGATACTAACCCCTTCTGGAAGTCCTTCTGCTGTGTAAGCAATGTTTGCTCCCTCTTCTGACAATATGGAAGAACCTGCGGTTCCTGCAAATTCTTCTCCCGCTGTACCTGAGAGCTCTGATATCTCAAACAGATCGTTTACTACGGTTAAAGAAAAGGTCTTTGTATCCTTGATCCAGCCTCCGTCTGCAGCTATGGTGACATCAAAGCTGAAGGTGCCGTTTTCCAGCGGTGTACCTGTGAAGTTACCGGTAAATTTGTCAAAGATAACTCCTGTCGGAAGGGTCCCCTCCAGCGTATAGGTCACATCACTGGTTCCCAGTGCTTCTGTATCCACTGCCACGGATGCACTTGTCGCCACACCGATGGTCGCTGTCAGCTCACTCTCCGCACCGAAGCTTTCCAGGTTCAGATCATTTCTCATTACCGAAGAGTTTGCATTGACATACATAACTCTCTTTACTGCCATACGGACAGCAGACCATGCAATATCATTTCTCTGACCATCCACTTCCACGCACTTGTTCTCCTGGCTCCAGTCACCTGCTACCTTCACTCCGGAATTCGCATTCAGCGGCAGATCTGCACCAATACGAGTCAGAGTCTCAGCGTCTGCAACAGAACTTCCTGTAGCTGCCGGAACAATATCGGTAACGGTATAGCCTTCAAATCCCCACTCGCCGCGAAGCAGAGCAGTCATCAGATTAAAGTTATTGGAGTTGGAACGTACACCAATGTGATTCATAGAATTCATCAGTCCCTGTGCATTACCCTCTTCTACTGCGATCTGGAAGCTCTTTGTATAAACCTCACGGATTGTCTGTTCATCCACAAAGGTAAGAAGACCGTAATCAGAAGAGCCAGGAAGTACCATACCCGGAAGACCCGGTCCACGATCCGTATCCTGATGATTCACTGCAAAATGCTTGATAAATGCGTTTACACCCTTTGACTGTATGCCTTTTACTTCTGCAGCTGCAACCATACCGGAAAGAAGAGGATCCTCTGAGAAATACTCAAAGTTTCTGCCGCCCCATGGGCTTCTGTGAATATTCATTGCCACACCATACCAGCCGTCAAGCTCCAGTGCAAGTGCTTCTTCTCCCACCATGATGCCTCTGGTCTGTGCCAGTTCTGTATTCCAGGTGGCCGAAATGTTCATCGTGCTGGTCCACTGGACACCTACATCTGAAAGCTCACCGTTTCCGGTGTTCTGACGCTTCAGAGCCACCGGTCCGTCCGCCTGCTCCGTAAAGGTAACACCCAGTGTCTGTCCATCTACCAGTTCTACCCCGTTTGATTCCAGACTCTGATTTTTTCTTCTCTCTAATGTGTCAGAAAGCGAAATACTCCAGTAGCCGGAATAACTCAGGAAGTTGGAAGCCTGATCCCAGCTCAGCTGATTCAGGAAGGTGATCCAATCCGGATCATCCCAGTCTTTTCCAGTCATATCATCCAGGTTCAGAACGGTGTCACCGATCACGCCCTGATCCCAGGTCTGACCGTCCGCATTCTCAGAATTATAATAGTTCATATAATACTCATACCATAGCTCATCGCTCTCATCCTCAGAAGAACCTGCTGTAAACGGGAAGACCAGGTCACTGTAAGTCTCTTCATCCAGATTCCGAACCACAGTTCCCTCGCTTCCGATCTTTCCGTTTTCACCCACCGTAGCGGTCGGTGTCGTCGGGAAGGTTCCTGCAAAGTCTGCACGGCTCATGGTTACCATCTCATGGGTCAGTCCGCCCTTGCCCTCATAGAGAGCTTCTCCATTCTCATCGTACAGCGTATAGGTCGAGTTATAGGTCGGATCTGTCTTGTCACTGAACAGATTATCTACCTCATTTCCGGTCGTACGATCGGTATCAAAATCCTGCGCTGCGATTTCAACTGTATTTTCTGCGATCACATCGTGGGAGTTGTTCATCAGCTTAAGGACGTAAGAACCGCCATCCAGCTCATATCCTGTATGCCCGTCTCCGTTTGCGTCATCATAGTCATAGCTTGCCATATCCTGTTCGTAGATCGTCAGTTTCAATTCCTGACTCTCTCCCGGCTGCAGCAATCTGGTCTTGTCAAAAGCCCCAAGGACTACATGTGCTTTTTCAATTCCTCCGGCTGTGTACGGTGCCGTGTAATAGAGCTGAGCCACTTCCTTACCTGCCGCAGAACCGCTGTTGGTTACCGTGACTGTCACATCATAATATACGTTACCGTCTTCGTCCGTCAGCATCTCCACACTGTCCATCGTCTTGGTAAATTCTGTATAGCTGAGACCGTATCCAAAGGGATATACCACCGCTGAATCATAGTCGATAAAACCTTCCTGTGCTGCAGTCTCATAATACCGGTATCCGTAGTAAATACCCTCTTCGTACTCAACGGCATGTACCAGATGATCGCCTTCCTCATCGGTGTATACATAGTCTGTAGTACCATTTTCTGTCTGCAGGTTTTCCATGATGTTTGGATAAGTCGGATCCTTGGTCATATCTGCCTGCCAGATGTCCACCAGACGTCCGGAAGGATTCACGGTACCATTCATCACTTCTCCCAGTGCCTCAAATCCGTTCAGTCCCGGCTGGCCAACCCAGAGGCAGGCATCCACATCACCCAGAGACCCATCCTCAGCCCAGTTCATTTCAATCTGTTCTGGAGAGTTCAAAACCACAATGACGGTCTCAAAATTTTCTGTGACGTGTTTGATCAGCTGTTCTTCCTCATAAGTTAAGGTAAGACCGTGGCGAAGCGCATCCGCTGCAAATTCCGGATCATTATCCAGTGCATCTTCCAGAGCAGCCCTTCTCGCATCTAATTCTTCCTGTGTCGCACCTTCTGCAGAAAGTTTACTTAGTTCTTCTGAAAGAAAAGCTTCCCGGCTGCGGCCCATATCGTTGTCACCACCCTCGGAGCCTGTCCGTCCAAGGACAACCACGGCAGCATCCGAATACCGGTCATAGGAATCCGTCACTGCACCGGTAAAATCTGCCGGATCCACATCTGAGATAGATGCGCGGTTTCCTTCATGCTCCACCGTGCCTTCCTCCGTCACGGAATAGCTGAAGTATGCTCCACTCAGTGCCTCCAGAGAATCCTGTTTCTCATAAAAAGCCCTGAGTGCCGGATTCACACTGTATCCCGCAGTTTCCAGCGACTGATAAATCGAAGTATACATTTCATCCGGATAGTAACCGGATGCAGTACCAGAACCACCGCCTGCATAGAAGGGATCCTCTGCTACCTTGCCAAACACACTGATGGATTTTACATCCTTCAGCGGCAGCACGTTGTTCTCGTTTTTCATCAGAACGACGCTCTCCTCTGCAATCTGCTGGTTCACTTCCAAAGATGCATCTCTCACTTCTTCCAGACTTCCATAGCTGGAATAGTATTCTCCGTCTTCTGCGCTGGCAACCGTCGGCAGTGCCGCGCTAAAGATCATAGATGCGCTCAGCAGAACCGAGACGCTTCTTTTTGCCCGTAGCTTGTAATTGTGTTTTCCCATTCTTCCTGTTTTCCTCCTTTTTTTGAACGTCAGCCATTCAGAATTTGCTGACGCTGTATGTCGTGCTTTCAGTGCAGGCCTGACACATTTTTCCCAAAATACATTAACTCTGCTTCCACCTCTCTCCCTTCTGTTTTTCTGTCTATAAATTATCACAGGTTAAAATAAATAAAGTTTCCGTTTCCTGTTTTGTCATTCCCGTTTCCTGTTTTGCAAAACAGGAAATAAGAGCAGCCATTTATGAAATTACAGTCAGACTGACTGAATGTGCATTATACTGTAGAAAACAGTTGCTGGTAATCAGCCAGTCCGTTATTATTAAATACAACATATCCCTGGAGGTCACACTATGAAAAAACAAGTTTTTAATCCCTATCTCCCCAGCTGGGAGTATGTTCCTGACGGAGAACCCCACGTCTTTGGCGACCGGGTCTATCTCTACGGATCACATGACGCATTCGGAGCTCCCATGTTCTGTGTGAATGACTATGTATGCTGGTCTGCTCCGGTAAACGACTTATCTGACTGGAGATATGAAGGTGTCATCTATAAAAAGACACAGGATCCGGGCAATAAACTGGGAATCCGCAGCCTTTATGCTCCGGATGTTACAAAAGGTCCGGACGGAAGATACTATCTGTATTATGCATTTGATTTTCTGGGAGAATTCGGAGTGGCTGTCTGCGATACACCGGCAGGCAAATATGAATTCTATGGCAAGGTCCATCACCGGAACGGAAAAGTCCTGGGAAAGAAAAGTGGCGAACAGTTTCCTTTCGATCCGGGTGTTCTGACCGATGATGACGGACGAATATGGCTCTATTCCGGCTTTGCCACAAAAGTTCCTTTTATCGCCTCCCGCTGGCACAATCTGCGCAACGACGGCGGTGTCGTCATGGAACTGGAGCCGGATATGGTAACCATCAAGTCAGAACCCAAATTGCTCTTTCCTGTCAAGGGAAGGGATGGTGCTTTTCCGGATCATGCTTTCTTTGAAGCTTCAAGCATCCGTAAAATGGATGGGAAATATTACTTTGTTTACAGCTCCCAGAACAACCATGATCTGTGTTATGCCGTAAGCGACCGTCCGGATGGGGGCTTTCACTACGGCGGAGTTCTGGTAGACCTGGGAGATCTTTACCTTGATGGCCGTACCGATGAGAACCACGCAAATAATTATCTCGGGAATACCCATGGCGGAATGCTGAATATCGGAAACGACTATTATATTTTCTACCACAGGCAGACGAACCGTACCTCCTATGCAAGACAGGCCTGTGCGGAAAAGCTGCGCCGCCGGCCGGACGGCAGTTTTTTGCAGGCAGAGATTACCAGCTGCGGACTAAACGGCGGTCCTTTAGACAGTCTGGAACGCTATGAGGCGCGCATTGCCTGCAATCTCTGGGCAAAGGGACACCAGACTGGACGCACAGACGGCTTCGGCTCCAAAAAACGCCTGTCAGACCATCCCTATTTTACACAGACCGGAAAAGACCGGGAAAACAATGGTAATCAGTATATCGCTAATATGCGGGACGGTGCCTGTGCCGGTTTTAAATATTTCCACTTCAATGGGTTTGAAACAAAGATCCAGGTCTGCCTGAGCGGCAGTGGAAAAGGAAGCTTTCTGGTCTCCGATGATCCTGATTTCCGGACGATTCTGTCAGAAATCACGATCCATGTTCAGGGTGAAACACAGGGCTTCACCGGCATACTTCAGGTAATGGAAGGAAACAGACCTCTTTATTTCCTGTTCTCCGGAACAGGGGCTGTGAATTTTCACACTTTTACAATGAAATAAAGTAGATTGCATTTTTTACCTGAAAATATTATAGTAATATCAGAGTTAGGAGGCTGTATTATGATTCAGATCGCAATTGTGGAAGATGATAAGCGTTTTTCCGCCACCCTTCAGAAATGTCTTGACCGATATGCACAGGAAAACGATATCCAGTTCCGCATCAGCACTTATACGGATGGCTACGCAATCGTAGAAAATTACCGCAAGGCATTTGATATCATCCTGATGGACATTGAAATGGGTCTGATGAATGGCATGGAGGCGGCACGGGAAATTCGCAAAACCGATCAGGAGGTTGTTATCATCTTTATTACCAATATGGCACAGTATGCGATCCAGGGATATGCCGTTTCTGCTCTGGACTACGTTCTGAAGCCGATCAACTATGTCGCATTTTCGGAGAGTCTGAAAAAGGCAGTTGCCAAGCTGAAAAACAACACAGAAAAAATAATTTCAATCACATTAAAGAGCGGAATGATCCGTCTGAAATCCTCGGAAATCTACTGGATTGAAAGCTATGGTCATCATCTGCTCTTTCATTCCTCAAAGGGAGATTATGACACAACCGTGTACTCTCTCAGAGAAATAGAAGAAAAACTGCGTCCGGATGGTTTTCTGCGTGCCTCCAGCGGAATGCTGGTCAATCTGCAAAAGGTTACCGGCACCCGAAACGGCTATATTCTGGTGGATGGTAAAGAACTCGCTTTGAGTCGGGGAAGAAAAAATGAATTTATGACAGCCCTGGTCAGCTATATGATGGAGTAAAACATGACGAATATTCTTGATATCCCTAAAATTTATACGGCGATTGCCGAGTGGATGGCCTGTGTCACCGCTATTCTTATATACCGGCACTATGTCTCAAAAAAGCCGCGTGATCTGATGCTTTTGTTCGGAGGTCTTGCCTTTTCTTATCTTCTGATAAGACAGTTTCAGCACTTCTGTGAAACTCTGACCGGTCCGCTCTGGCTGCTTGCCATGGTCTGCGCTGTCAGCGTAATGCTCCTGACCCTGAAGCTGTCGCTGCACCTCAACTGGAAGGCTGCGCTCTATCTTACTTCCCGCGTATTTATCTGGGCAGAACTGGCAGCGAGTCTGGAATGGCAAATCTGGTTTTTCTATACCTTTTACCGTGACAATGTCTTCAATGCAGTCACTGCATTCTTATCCGCTATTGTTATTTATGTGCTCATATATCTGGTCTTCTACTGGATTGAAAGTCATGATCTGATGCCGGAATTAACACCACAAAAACTTCAGGCCTCCGGCCGGCAGATTATTACCTCCTGGCTGATTACTTTCTCCCTTTTTGCGCTCAGTAACCTGAGTTATTTCCTGCATGGTACTCCTTTTGTGGGAAGTACCGTTACTGATATTTTTTATATTCGGACACTGTCAGATACCATCGGTGTCATCGCTTCCCAGTTATTTCACCTTCAAAAAAGAGATCTGGAACGAAAAGAGGAGGCTATGGCTCTGCGTCTGACCCTCCGCAACCAGTATGTCCAATTCCGTTCCTCTCAGGATAATATCGACATGATCAATCGTAAGTATCATGATCTGAAGCATCAGCTTCAGATACTCAGAGAGGATACCAGCGATCAGCAGCGTATAAAATACATTGACGAGATTGAAGAGGATCTCCGACCATATGAAGCAGAAAACAAAACCGGAAATCCGATTCTAGACACTCTGCTCACTTCTAAACAAAACCGCTGCATCAAAGAAGGCATCACGATGATCGTAGTCGCGGATGGCGTTCTCCTGAAGCATCTGAAGGTAATGGATCTCTGCACCATTTTCGGAAATGCACTTGATAACAGCATCGAGCATGTTATGAAAATTCCAGAAACTGATCACCGGCTTATCCATGTAACGGTCTCTCAGAAAAACAGCTTTATCTGCATTCTCGTTGAAAACTATTACATGGGACGGCCAATCACTAACGGTGAAATTCCCGAAACCACAAAGGACAATACTGTTTATCATGGCTATGGTCTGAAAAGCATCAAATATACGGTAGAACAATACGGCGGATATATCAATACCAGTGTCCGCGACAACTGGTTCCGGCTCGAAATGATTCTTCCGGAATTGTAAGAATGGCAGGAGGAATGTCTTTATGAAAACAGTCAATTTTTCTAATCATTGGACCTGCCAACATCCGGGAGATACCAATACCAGAAACAATGTTACCCTTCCCCATGATGCCATGCTTTCAGAACCTCGCACAGCGAATGCCCCCGGCGGTGCCAGTACAGGCTGGTTTGAGGGATTTGACTACGTCTACGAAAAGATGTTTGATGTACCTGTCCACTGGGCAGAGCAGTGTGTAATCTTTGAATTTGAAGGGATCTACCGCCATGCCCGGGTGTACCTGAACGGACAGGAGGCGGCGTTCTGCCCCTATGGCTACTCCGGCTTTTACGTGGAGGCCAATCCTTTTCTAAACTTCGGGGGCGGAAACACGATCCGTGTCATTGCCCGCAATGCTGATCAGCCTAACAGCCGCTGGTACTCCGGTGCCGGAATCTACCGTCCGGTGTGGCTGCATCTGCTTCCCATGGAACACATTTCTATGGATGGGATCAAAATCAGGACACTGTCTTACGAAAAGCCTGAGATTCAGGTGAGTGTAGATCGCGTGGGGGACGGTTCTGTCAGGGTGGAAATTCTGGGCGGCGATCCCGAGTGTAGCGGAGGTACCGGGCGGCGGCGACCCTGAGTGAAGCGGAGGTACCGGGCGAGGCGGCGGCTCTTGGATCTGTAACGATACGGAAGGGCCAGAACTGTGTAAGTCTCTCCCTGCCGGATGCCCGGCTTTGGTCGCCGGGAATGCCCAATCTGTATACCTGCCGGGTAACCTATGGGGAAGATATAAGGGAAGAACCGTTCGGAATCCGTATCATCGAGTGCGACAGCAAAAAAGGCTTTCGCATCAACGGCAGTCGTGTCATCCTCCGGGGAGCATGCATTCACCACGACAACGGTCTGCTCCAGCCTTGCCATGACAATGGATTTATACAGCCATGTGTTACCTGAAGTGAAAGCTGCTGAGATGGAAAAGATTGCGTGTATGTTCTAATCTACTTTAAAAAAGTTGTGTAAAGCTGTGTAAAAACTGTGTAGTACTTGATTTTTTTCCAAAACCATGTTATACTCCACACCGTTACAAAAGCCCCAAAAACAAGGTCAAATCGGGCTTCCGGCGATTCCCGCCGTAAAATGAATCGTGTGTTCGGGACCTTCCACACGTAAAACAAAACTAAAGGAGATAATTGAATATGAGAGACAAAAAAGTACTGTTTCTGGTGCAGGCTGCTGCGATTGCAGCCATCTACGTGGTGTTGACTATGCTGTTCGCCCCGCTGAGCTTTGGTGAAGTCCAGGTTCGTTTTTCGGAGGCGCTCACCGTTCTTCCCTATTTTACCTCGGCAGCCATTCCCGGTCTGTTCGTTGGATGTATTATCGGGAACTTCATGGGCGGTGCCATTCCCATCGACATCATTTTCGGCAGCATTGCCACATTGATCGGGGCTGTTTTTTCTTACCATTTAAGAAAAAGCAAACTTCTGGTTCCCCTTCCTCCGATTGCTGCCAACACGATCATTGTACCATTTGTATTGTTCTACGGCTACGGAGTCAATCTTCCGATTCCATTCATGATGCTGACCGTAGGCTTGGGCGAGGTTCTTTCCTGCGGAGTCATCGGCCTTGTGCTGCTGTTTGCTCTGGACCGCTATAAGGGAACAATTTTTGGTGTGAATCGTTCCACCAGTATGTAATAATTTTGAAAGCTGTAAAGGCACCCTTCTGTCGGTGCTTCTCCGCAGCAGAAAAGAGGACTGTGACACTCAGATCGTGTGCCGCAGTCCTCTTCTTTTTTTCGTATCAGATTTCAAGAACGCCTCTGAGACTGAATTGCTGCCCCACCGCCTATAAAGGCGGGGTGCCCCACTGAGGTGTAGTTCCTCTGAGTTGCTTCTTTTCCGTCTTTCCCTGTCTCTGCCTGCATTTCTAATTTATTCCCTAATCCAGATAACTGATAAATACGTTTCCAGCGCCTTCAAACATCTCTTTGCTGTCATTCATTCCCGCGTAATACCATTCCGTTCCATTTGGATCCAGCAGATAGGTGTTATACTCATCATATCCCACAATCGTCACCGGCCCGTCTGCCGTCATGGCAATCACCGGCCTTCCATGGCTGACAAAATACAGCACTTCATCCAGAGTACATCCGCTCAGATCCACCACAGTTTTTCCGATGCCGCTTTCCAGTGCGGCCAGATCTGTCGTTCCCGCCACGACGACTGCAGGCAGGTCTGTCACCTCCAGCTTTGCCGTAGTCCCTTTGTCGCCCCTCACCCAGACATAATTCTGGAGGCTGTCCACCACGACTCCCATCTTTTCGTCCGCATAGACAATCGCTTCATTCACATTAGCGAAAATACGATCCAGCTTTCCGGCAGAATAGACAAAGCAGGTCTTCTGCTTCTCATAATTCACCGGAATTTCCAGCGTCCTGGAGGTGTCATAGGTAATGATCTTGCTGCGCACTACCTGAGGATTCTCCGTGGAAACCGTAGTTCCTACACGAAGCACCACCTCTGTCTGCTTCCGGTCTGAGGTCCTGGTTGCCGTTCCCAACGCCACCGAGTCCTCCGTGTCCGTATTCACAATATGGTCTTCTGCCGCTTCCGCAAAACCTTCCCCGCTCTTTGTCATTCTGGTCAGCGTCAGCATATTGTCGCTCTGCCAGGTATCTGTGACATAAAATCCTGTCGGTTCATAAGTTTTGACGGCGGTTCCGGCGGAATCCTCGATCACCAGCCGGTACATCGGAAAAATTCCATTTCCGCCATGTTCCGCACTGACATCGCTCTTCTTTGCGATTCCATAGATCACATCTTCTTTCATAAAGCCCACCGGACGGATAAATTCATCACTGCCGCAGGTGATCTCCCTCACAGACTCTGTCTCAAGATCGATTACGCACAAAGTGCCGGAGCCGTATTCTTCTCCCTCCTTCAGCCAGCTAAAATACTGTCCCGAAGCAGATACCCCATGGCAGTTTTGCTTCACATCCGTAACTACGCTGTCAAACAGTCTGCTGTTTAGATCTACCCGGTATACCGTCCCCTCCAGCATCACATAAAATTTGGATTCGTCCGCTGAAATGTAAGACAGGCTGTCCACATCTTTCTGCAGCTTGTCCGCTGTCTCCATGCTGGAAATGAAGATCTTCTCATCCACCATAGAGGATGCCCCCTCATAATAATAGACAGCCACGCCATTTTCACCTTCATGAGTGCCCCGGTTCATATAGCCATTCACGGAAAACCAGATATCACCATCTGTACTTACCCGCAGAATTTTGATTTCATTCTGATCGTAAAAATCCCTGTAATCAATGTTTTCTTTTTGCGGGAAGCTGAATACCTGAGTCAGCTTTCCTGAACTGATATCATAAGTCCACAGTTCATCCTCCTGTACAAAAGCAATGATCCTGTTCTTTTCATCTGAGGCATATTCCACATTCTTATCCGTAATTCCCAGGTTGATCCCAATGGAACTGAGAACATTATTTTCCGGATTGAAAATCTCATCCGTCGTCCGTTCAAAATTCAGCAGGAACACACGGCTGTCCGTATAACGAACCCTGTAATATTCATGCACATTAAATACTTCCGTGACACCTGAAGTATTAGTGGACGCAATCCGGTAATCCAGCGTCAGCGTTGCCGTATTCTCATTGATCTCCATCAGCCTTGGAATCGGTTTGTAATAAATCTGAGGCTTCAGATTCGCCCAGGTCAGTTGGGCCACACTGTCATGAATATCCATGAACGCCAGGGTTGCCTCTTCATCCGTTGTCTCGTCCGGCTCCACTGCTGCACCGATCGTGTTCTGATCCGTTCCATTAATGCATTTATCATAAAAACCGCTGACGTAATTCAGATAATCCTTCGTATGCAGTCCATCCGCCAACAGTACATGAGTATAGTAATAAATATCCCGTCCTCCGGAAGTGATCTGGATTTTCAGCATATATTCCTGATTCATGTACATTTTATTCTGAAGGCTCAGGGTTGCATTCAGGTAATCATCGTTCTTTTCCAGCTTCACCACCTTGGTGTTCTCCAGAGATTCCGTCCCGTCCAGGCTGATCACTTCATAGGATACGCTGTCAATGGTAGCGCTGAATGCCTGAATCTGAATATTCAGTTCACGGTTCGACTCCAATGGAGTGATACTGTCCCTGATATAAGTCACATCCATTTCTCTGGAATACCCATGCAGACAGTTATAATTTACTCCGTCCTTCTGCATATATACCAGCGGAAATGTGGAATTCGCCATCGTTTCCGCCACATCCGGAGTCACCTGATTGATCATTCTGCTGAATGCCAGAACCGCTCCCAAAAACAGCACCAGCAAAAATAAAATATGCAGGAATATGTTCCTGACCTTTTTCATACGTTCCTTCATCGAATTCAATATCTCCCCTTATGGAAATGTCAATAAAAATCTTTTCTCTGCGGCGCACTTGCTATTCACGGCTCATAAGAGAACGCTGCGGGAAGCACACCCTTTCGTGCTTCGCACGCATCATCGGGGCAAATATGCCGCGCCAACTACGTTTCATCTTACCACGGAACGCTGTATTAGTAAAGAATATCTGCGCATCCATATACCGAAGAGCTACAGTTCAGTCTTGAAATGAGGACGCCTTCCGGGTGGCTGCCCCAGGTATGCTGCAGGTGCTGTTTCGAAAGCCAAGAACATCTAAGGCTTCCGCAAAATATTCCAAAAGCAGGAATTGGGAGCCATAACTCACCTTCGGTTCAAACAAATGACTCCCAATTCCTATGGAACATCTTGCGGAACCCAAGATGCTACCTTCGTCTCTGCGAGACTCCGTGTTCTCGATTGCTTTGCAATCGGAACATATTTTAGGCTTTCTGCAAATGCACCTGCAGCATACCTGGGACAGCCACCCGGAAAGCGTCCTCATTCCAAGGGTAAACTGTAACGCCGAAGGCTGTTCTTGTATGGGCGCACCCTATACAAGAACGAAACCCGCCAGCACCCATAGATACTGGGCTGGCGGGCATTTTACCTCTTAATGCGGAAGCTGCTGCTACCAGTATCTCCTGCAGCGGCGGTGCCGGCAGCGTCTGCGGTACATTTCATCCAGCAGCATGATCTGAATCAGATCCCCCATCCAGTTTTTGTGAGTGGGACGGCAGCCCGGACCGGGGCACTGCATAGAAAACAGCTCCTGATTTGGTTCCGGTTCTTCCTCCGGATAGACATCTTTCACTCTATCATAAATATCCTCCGCCATTCGTCTTATCATCGTCCGGTCCGGATATTCATCAAACATTCTGCTGCCTTCATATTCCAGCTTATCGCACAGCTCACCTACACACTGCTGCACTTCCTGCCCGATACGCGGATAAAGCGAACGAAGCCGCTCCCCATCCTGCCATGACAGACGCTCCTCTCTCATAATCCCTTCCGGATTCATGATCGGCACGGAAACCGGAGGCATCTGATTCATCGGCATCTGTTCCATCGGCATGCCGTTCGCTGGCATTTGGTTCATCGGCATCTGCTCCATCGGCATGCCGTTCGCTGGCATCTGGTTCACAGGCATCTGATCCATCGGCATTCCGTTCGCTGGCATCTGGTTCATCGGCATCTGATCCATTGGCATGCCGTTCGCTGGCATCTGATTCATCGGCATCTGATTCATCGGCATCCGATCCATTGGCATGCCGTTCACAGGCATCTGGTTCATCGGCATCTGATCCATCGGCATTCCGTTCGCTGGCATCTGGTTCATCGGCATCTGATCCATTGGCATGCCGTTCGCTGGCATCTGGTTCATCGGCATCTGATCCATTGGCATGCCGTTCGCTGGCATCCGATTCATCGGCATCTGATTCACGGGTATCTCATCCAAGGGCATACTGCCCCCAGATGTTCTATTCATTGAATTTTCATTTTCTGGCATTTTGTCCTGGTATGTTTCTTCTTCCTGCGGCTTCAGGTAATTCCAGCCAGTCGGACTAAGGTCGGAAAAATAATAGTTCACTGGAATCTCCTTTCCCTGTATCACTATTATTCTATGCAGCGCAGGGCGGCTCGGTTCCTCCCTAAGCTTTCCGGATTTGGATCTCTTTTCTTTTTGAGGAAGTCCTCCGTGAATTCTTTTCCCTAAATTCCGCCTCTGAAGTTTTTTGGAAATTCTCCCTCAAGAGTTTCGCTTCAGGAATTTTTGCAAGTTCTTCCTCATAAATTCTTCTTCAGAAGCTTTTCTTCAGCAGTTCTTCTTCAACAGTTCATTCAGCAGCGGCTTCACATGAAGAAATTCCATACAGCTTTCTAATTTCGCTTCTCCGGACTCTGATTTTGCAGTCCCCTCTTCTTCCTGATTTTCCTCAGATTTGACATTTATTTTCTTTCTGCTTCGCACCGCCCGGATCAGAATATTTTTGGGCGTATGCTCCATGTCAATAAATTCCAGCACCTGCACCTGATATCCGGCCTCCTCCAGCCTGGAAGCCCGCAGGCCATCCGTGATCAGCGCCGCCATCCGCTCCTTCAGCAGACCGTATTTCAGTACCGGCTGCAGAATATCGTTCTGAATCTGACCATTCAGCTCGTGCTGACAGCAGGGTACCGAAAGGATCGCTCTGGCATTCCATTCCACCGCCTTCGCCAATGCGTAATCCGTGGCAGTATCGCAGGCGTGGAGCGTCACCACCAGATCCACCTGGCTGACTCCCTCATAATCCGCAATATCCCCTGTAAGAAATTCCAGCTTGTCATAGCCAAATTTATGAGCCAGCGCATTGCAGCGCTCTATCACGTCCTCTTTCAGATCCAGTCCGATAATCCGCAGGTCAAACCCTTTTAATTCCCGCAGATAATAATACATGGCAAATGTCAGATAGGATTTGCCGCAGCCAAAATCAAGCATGGTCAGTTCCCGGCCTCTGGGAAGCTCCGGCGTGATATCCTCAATAAATTCCAGAAATCGGTTAATCTGGCGGAATTTGTCATATTTGCTGCGGACAACATTTCCTTCCGCTGTCATCACCCCCAGCTCCACCAGAAACGGCACCGGAATTCCTTCTTCCAGAATATATTTCTTCTGCCGATTGTGAGAAAGGTCTGCTGCCTCTTTTGGCACCGTATTTTTCTTCTTTTTCACCGTCACCTTTCCCTTTTTGCTCACCAGCACACTGGCGCTTAGCTGCACGGAATCCGCCTGCATTTGCCGGTAGTCCCGCTCCATCCACACCAAAGCCGCCATAATCAGATCCTCTTTACTGTAATTCTTATGAGTTTCTTTTTTTCCATCCCAAAATCCGGCCTGAAAGATCAGTTCTCCCTTCAGGAGCATGGGACGCACCTTAATTTTCACTGCTGCCCCGGGATTTTTCACCGATGAAAAAACAAGCTGCAGCAGATCCGCATTTAAAATTTCCTGTAATAACAGATTAAATTCTTCCAATCCTTATTCCTCCTGAAAGTGCCCGTTCATCAGGCAATTACCCACTTATCATACCAGTTTCCACCCAGCTTCACAACGCATAATTTTTTAATCAGTAAATTTAAAAAAGCTGCCGCACTAAGTCCTCAGCCTTAGTACAGCAGCTCCCATTAAAATTTATTTCTGTGCCAGACCTCTCAGATACAACTGTGCCTTCTGGTGATACGGATCCAGTTCCAGAGCCTTCTTCAGATTTTCTTCGGCTTCCTCATCCATTCCCAGTCCCAGCTTTCCAAGTCCCATAAGGTAATAGCAGTGCGCTTTATTTTTCTTTGTAAAGTCTTCCTCAAAGATCAGCAGATCCGGATAGGATACCGCAAAATAATCCATTTTTATCTGATCATAGATATGCGCTTCTCCATAACCGGTCAGCTTGTAGAATCTGGAATAGGCTTCCCTCTTCTCCTGCCGTTTCTCCAGTGCCAATCCCTGATACAAAATCATATCGGCCGGCTGATCATTATAGAACATCATGCCTGCCGGTTCCCCGACTCCCGCACTCGCCAGTTCAAATGCCTCTTCTGCCTGTGCCTCATTGCCCAGTGCGCTCTGCGCTATGCCGAGATAATAGTAAATATGATTGTCCTTGGTTCCTTCCAGCTTTCCTTCACCCAGATTTTCCGGATATACCAGTGCCTTTTCCAGCAGTTCTTTTGCTTCCTGCGCATCCCCATTGTTCAGCGCAATCTTCGCCAGCTCCGTCAGCGCCGTAGTGTACTGGGTGGTTGCCTTGCCTTCTCCGCCCTCCCATGGATGGAATTTGCGGTTCATCAGCAATTCATAGGCTTTTTCATAATTTCCAAGGAAATTCTGCAGCGTAATATATTCAATAAATACATCATCTCTTTTTACAAAGGTATCTGAATACTTTTCATAGAAAGCCAGCCGTTCTTCTGCCGGCATTTCCAGTTTTTTATACAACTGATCCAGCTCCAGGAAAACCCGTGCATCTCCTGTATCCAGCGCAAATGCCTTTTCCAGCACTGTCTTTGCCTCTGCCGGCATCTGGAATTTATTATAGTATACCAGAGACAGGTTGCGAAGTACCGTCGGGAAAGAAGAATCCAGCTCTGCGGATTGCTCCCAGCAGCTTTTTGCCCTGTCATACTGCTGTTTATCGTACCAGAGATTACCCAGATAATAAAATGCTTTCGGCAGATCCGGACACAGCTTCGCCGCCAGCTCCAGTGCCTTTTTATCCTCCAGACGATTGGGGAAGCAGCAGTAAGGATCCGCCTGATCTCCCTGTTTTATCATTTCCTTTGCCTCATCCGTCCTGCCAAGCTTCGCCAGACAGACACTGCGGTAATAGTAGATCATAGGCCAGGTTTCATCACAAATCTCCAGCATTTCCAATGCCTCCTGGAAGAAACCGCCTTCCATATAGTCCAGAGCCGCCTGAATAAAGTTCTGATGGAAATCACGCATCAGTCCCTTCAGCTCCTTCTTCTTCTCACTCTGTTCTTCTGGCGCCGCCATCCGGATTTCCTCAAAACGGGATACATAATCAAAGGCGTCTGTCTTCTTATTTTCCGCGATCCAGTCCAGTGCCTCTTTTTCCCGGCCCAGCTTCCGCAGGATAACCGCCTTTAATCCTCTGGCCTTGATGTTATGGCTGTTTTTCACCAGGCCCTTTTCCACCAGTTCCAGCGCTGCCGCAAATTCCTTTTTCCCTGCCGCGATGGCTGCCAGGAAATAGAAGGACATTTCCTGCTGCTCATTAGACCAGGCCGCCTTGAAAAATGCGTCATAGGCTTGCTCGAACCGCTCCTGATAGAACAGGGTAAGTCCCAGATCATAGTATGCCTCGCTGTTGTAAGGATTTGGATTTTTCCAGGTCATGCGCTCCAGCGCTTTTCTGAAATATTTTTCGCTCTCCGTGAACAGTCCTCTTCGCAGCAGCAGACAGCCGTATGCAGTATTGAGACGGATATCTCCCCCGTCCCGTTTCAGACCTTCCAGATAATAATCATCCGGACGATAAGTTGCATGACGGTACTGCTCGATATGAAGACCGGTCAGGTACAGTTCTTCACAGGTCATAATATCTTCCGGTGCCTTGGCAGCCTGAGCCGGCTTTGGCAGCTCCGGAATTTTTTCTTCCAGCGGGGTGAAGGAAACCAGTTCCCGGCCGTCTGCATTTACCACGCGGACGGTGACATCGGTTTCTTTGATTTTCATTTGGCACGGGCTGGTTTCTGCAGGCGCTTTCTCCCCGTCCAGCCGCAGCGGAACCTTTTTCTCATACACTGCCTCCGGAGAGATCGTAGCCGTCTCTTCATAAACAGGCGTTCCCTTTACCTCCAGAATTACCTTTGCGTCCTTCTCCTCGCCCGTGGTATAGACGCACAAGGACACCTGATCCTCCTGGATTTCCATATTTACCATGGCATCTACCGTCGCGTTTTTCACATAGCCGACTTTTTTGTACGGCATGAAATACTGCTTAAAGGTCTTTTCTTCAAATGGCTTCAGCCAGGTAAAATCAGGCTGATTGTCTGTAAATACCCCTGTCATCAATTCAATATAAGGTCCGTCCTCGTCGGTCAGATTCTTGTCCCATGCCTTTCCAAAATCACCGCAGCCCCAGGTCCACTGCTTCTTTCCCGGAGAAATATGATGGTCCGCCACATGGAGAATACCGGCTTCCACACCGTAATCATAGCCGCCCACAAAATCAAAATCCGATTTTTCCGCCATATAGGAGGTTGGCACCGGAATATTTTTATACCTGGAAATATCCACACCCTCGCTGTAATCATGTTTATAATAAACTCCGGTGGCGATGGGAAATTTGGAAACATCCCGTTTTCCGTGATCCATCACTGCATGTACATCCGGCGGAAATACAGACTGGGTATTTTCATTTACCGGAACTGCCGGATTGGCCCACCACAGAAATGTCTGAGGCATTGGTGTCCGATTGTACAACTGCCCTCTGATCTCAATGTACGCTTTGTCGGGATACAGCGTAAAAGACGCAATTCCCTTTGTCCCATACATCTGATCCACGTCATTCACCATCACCGTCTTGCTGCCGTCCTCATGCTCGCTCACCTGATAATCCACCGGCTGATAGGTAGTCGGACGATGATGCTGAGGCCAGTTAAATTCGATACCGCCGGAAATCCACGGACCGGTCAGCCCTACCAGCGCCGGCTTGATCACATGATTGTAATAAACAAAGTCATAATCATTGGTCTTATCATAGGCACGCTGGATTCTTCCTCCAAGCTGAGGCAGGATCATCACCTTAATATATTGATTTTCCAGATAAACTGCCTTCCATGCCTTATCGTGTTTTTCATCAGACAGCGTTTCGATGACCGGATAAGGATACACCCTTCCTGAACTCCCCTGATAAACCCGCTTTTCTGAAAAAATTGGATTTTTTTCCGCCTCTCCGATTTCATAAGTCGGAATAATAACCTCTTCCTCCCAGACCTTTGTTCCAAATTCCTGATCCATTTTTGGCACCTCCTGATTTTCTATTATAAATTTAATTTTAACTTTTTTTGTTTTCCTGATATTCTCTTTCCACATTTTTCTACTCTCTTAGTATACTTTCTTTCCTCTTCATTTTCATTCTCAATAATTGGCATAATATTTCAAAAAATTGCTATTATTTTTCTTTTTTCAAGGCAATCCGTTTTTTATAAAACATTGACTTTTACCATATTTTCATCTATATTAAGAAATGAATAGATTTCAAAAAATCATCACAAAGGAGACTCTCTATGAACATCCGTGAATCAGGTATTTCAGATACCTCTGTCCGTTATATTCATGCTCCCAGCGTCACCGCACAGCAGACTTTTTTCTGCGCTCTTTACGGCGGACATTATCAGTGCGACAGCACTTACCGCCTTGCCCGTTCCAATTTCAACAATTTTTTGCTGTTTCACGTTCTGGATGGTTCCGGCTATCTGGAAGCAGAGCAAAAAAAATACACCTTTCGCCAAGGTGATACTGTTTTTATCGACTGTGATAAGCCTCATGTATATGGAACCTCCTCCAGTCTGGATTTTCTCTGGATCCATTTTAACGGAGCCACTTCCAGGCAGTATTTTGAGCTGGCCCAGGCCCGGGAAAATCCCATTTTCCACATAAAGGAGCAGATGCAGATCAGCAGTTGTCTGCAGAAGGTGCTGGACTGCATGAAAAATGGTGCCGCAGAGCATGAAGCACTGACTTCCCGTTACCTTGTGCAGATCCTCACCTATGTCCTCACCAGCCGTTCCGATCAGAAGGGAACCTCTGCCAAGGCATCTACCGTGGAGGAAATTCAGACATATATTAATCAAAATCTCAAACAGCCTCTGACGATCGAAGACATGTCCTCCCGCGCCAGTCTGAGTCCCTATCATTTTATCCGGGTATTCAAGCAGGAAACGGGCTACACGCCCCATGAGTACATTTTAAATGCCAGAATTCATGCTGCCAGACTCTATCTGAAATCTCCCAATATGTCCGTAAAAGAAATCGGATATCTCTGCGGATTTTCCAGCGAGAGCAGCTTTTGCACCACCTTTAAGAATCTCACCGGAA
Organism: Lachnospiraceae bacterium; assembly: GCA_028689585.1. Lineage (GTDB taxonomy): Bacteria > Bacillota > Clostridia > Lachnospirales > Lachnospiraceae > Merdiplasma. The sequence continues at coordinate 484,055 of JAQVCW010000001.1, forward strand.
CGACGCCCAGCGCCTACCGTGAAAGTTGATCCGGTTTTCGCAGCGCACCTTTATCCCTGCCTTTTTTCTCTGCGGTGCGCGCAGTTAATGGCGGAGCAGTCAGCACAATTATGCTCTGCCTTCATCATGGACGTATCCTCCGTCAGCAAAAATGCAATGGCAGATGATTTCACCGGATCGAACATAAATCCTTCCGAAATGCGGATGCCAAACCGTTCTCCCTCTACCGCATCATATATGGTTTTCTGCATCTCCATAGGCATACCTTCCGGTGCCTCCAGGCGTTTTGCAATTCCGGTTCCATGCTCCCTGCAATATTGCTTTACCCGGTCCCGGATTTCTTGTTCCATAGAAAAAAGAGCCGCATCAGCCGCTGCATCCACCAGCATTCCCTTTACATAATCCCCCTGGTCAAATGCTTTCGTGCTGAGCTGTTCCGGCCTCTTTCCAATGGTCGCAAACACATAAAGAGCAGGTTGATTCTGCTGCGGGAGCATTCCCTCCCGCAGCAGAATCATCGGACTGCAAATCCGCAGGATCTCTTCTCGGATTTCCTCATACTCTTCCTCAAAAGTCGCGAATGCCTCACTTTCCGGTCCGCATCCCAACTGCCCGAATACTTCTTCTTTTGAAATATGAAGTGAAATCCCCATTGTCATTCCCCCGCTATTTTCTCAGGTAAGCTTTCTCAAGCAGTCTTTTTCTTCACGATTTCCCTGGCTTTATCCGCCGCTGATGCCGCATCCATTGTATAATAATCCGCTCCGATCTCCTCTGCAAATTCGCTGGTCACCGGCGCACCGCCAATCATGACGATATATTTCTCACGCAGATTTTTCTCCTTCAGCAGATCGATCAGTTCCTTCATGCTCGGCATGGTGGTGGATAGCAGCGCTGACATACCGATGATATCCGCTCCCACTTCTTCCGCTTTCTCCAGGAATGCTTCTGCCGTCACATCCACTCCCATATCATAGATTTCAAAGCCAACGCCTTTAAGCATCATGGCTGTCAGATTTTTGCCGATATCATGCAGGTCGCCCTTTACCGTTCCGATCACAATACGGCCGATGGGTTCATTCCCCACCTCGACCAGCTTCGGCTCCAGGATAGAGAGCCCTGCGCTCATGGCCCGGGCAGCGATCAGTACCTCCGGTACAAATACTTCATTCCTTTTGAATTTTCCTCCGATTACACCCATTCCGGCCAGCAGGCCATCATTTAATATGCTCTTGGGATCCAGTCCTTCCTCTAACGCCTGGCTCACCAGGGCCTTTACCGTTTTGCTTTTTCCTTTTTGCAGATATTCCGAAATTTCCGCTAATGTTGACATCTTGTTTTTCCCCTTTCTTTTCCCGAAATTATTTACCGTGCGTTCCTCCGGCAGACAGAACGTCATCTCCCGGCAAACTTCTTCGCCGCCTCGAAAAATGCATCCAGATTTTCCATCGAAGTCTGGGGCGGAATATCGCATCCGCTGGCAAGCACAAAGTTTTTATATTTACTGCACCGCTCCAGCAGCGCAAGCGTTTTCTGTTCGATCGCCTCCGGCGTACCGCTTCGGATCACTCCCACCGGATCAATGTTTCCAATGACCATTCGGTCTGACGGCAGCACTTTCAGGGCTTCCTCCAGATCTATGGCATTTCCAAAGCTGTATGCCCTCACATTCAAATCCCCAATCTCTTTCATCAGAGGAACTACCATACCGCAATTATGATACAGGAATAAAAATGTTTCATCCTCCACTGCACTGCGGATCCGTTCTACATACGGATTGGAAAATTCTTCAATCATCGATGGGGAAAGCAGTCCTGCAGCAGGCTCTGCCATGGCGATTCCATTAGCCCCGGCTGCCTTCAGCGCCTTTGCATACTCAATTAAAAATGTAGTTGCTTTTTCCAGGACCATCTCCACCAGCTCCGGATCATCGTAGCAGAGAACCATAATTTCCGTCATATCCAGCAGCCGGCCGGCCAGCGAATAGGGACCGATGATGCCCGCCAGCACCGGCCGGTCTGTAACAAGTTCGGCCGCCTCCCGGATGCCCTCAATGCACTCTCCGGTCCGGCCTGCTCCCACTTCCGGTACCTGCAGGGCCTTTGCCTCTTCTTCATCATGAATCAGCGCTTCATGCAGCGTTGGTATTTCATTGCTGCTGTAAATCACATGACCTCCGAACGCCTCTGCCTCTACGGAAAGATCCATCAGGCTGAAGGATACCCCCGTATCAAATCTCCGGGCAATGGCCTCTATACAAAGTGCCTGATTGTGACCGCTTCTGACCAGCTCTTCCACCGTTTTCCCTATCAACTGGGTTCCGGGAAATGACAGAATTGGCATAGGACGCTTCTCATCACTCTCCATATACTTTCTGAACCATTCATCCATATTTATTTTCATTTTATTTTCCGTCCTTTCACATCAGACTCTGTTGTCATCCATCATGCTGTGCCCTCACAGATCAGGGGCAAAAATTACTTTTTGGCTCCGGAATACGTGCGGCAGGCTTCCACATAGGCCAGCAGATTTTCCAGAGGCACCTCAGGTTCAATCATATGGGTAGGTGCCACGAAAAGCCCTCCCTGTTTTCCCGCAGCATCCAGATTTTTCCAGACCTCCGCTTTTACCTCCTGCGGTGTTCCCTTGGGCATAACCGTCTGGGTTCCGATTGTTCCGTGAAATGAAATCTTATCTCCGTATTTTCGGCAGATTTCTTTAAAATCCATGCATTCGCTCTGAATCGGATTCAGCACATCCACACCGGCCTCAATCAGATGAGGGATCATCGGTTCAATGAAACCACAGGAATGATAAAAGATAAGAATATCCGGATTAATCGCCTTTACCTCATCAATTATCTTTTTCAGTCTGGGCTGCAGCCACTGGCAATACAGCTCTTCGCTCATCATAGTCGTATGCTGCATTCCGATATCATCTCCCAGAAACAGCACATCCACACCGGCCCTGGCATAGGCTTTCGCCCGGAGCAAAGACAGCTCCGTCACCTTATCCAGCAGAAATTCCGCCATTTCATTTTCTTCCATCATATCGCAGAGCATTTCTTCCATGCTGCGCATATACCATGCGCATTCCCAGATTGTCATCTGCATGTCTCCCAATGCGATCAGATCCCGTTCCTTGATCCGGCGTACCTGTTCAGCCTGATGAGATCCATCTGCATGTGCATAATCCGGATAAGGGTACTCCTGAAGCTCCTCCAGTGTTTCCATATCCTCCAGCGGATGGCGCATATAAGTCATATGCATACTGTTTGGTGACTTCTCATGCCCCACTCCCCATACATCAATATCGGCTCCCGAAGCAAGAGGCTTCTCATAATACTTTCGATACTGCTCCACATCGTGATCTTTCAGTCTCAGATCCTCCACTCTGCGCCAGGGAAATTGAAAATATTCTTCATAATCCTCAGCTCCCAACTCTTCACGGCAGACCTTCTGGAGATGAGGGCTTAATACAAACTCCACCGGCACCCATTCATACCCCGTTCTGCGAAGCAGGGACAAAAAATTTTCTCTGTTTGTCATGATTTTCCTCCTTATCCTTCTTGAACATCAGCCCATTTCAAATTTGCCTTCGGCAAATGGACTGACGCTGCATGTCAGGTTTTCCTGGAAAACCTGACACAATCTTGAACATCAGCCCATTTTAAATTTGCCTTCGGCAAATGAGCCTGACGCATTTTCCAACTGCTCTGTGCATAGTTCCTGTGCTTTCTGACCTTTCCACAGGTTGCGGTATTCCAATGGAGTCATCTCCGTATAATTCTGAAATACCCGGCAAAAATACTGTGTGCTTCCAAATCCTGTTTCCAGTGCAATCTCCGTCACCGATTTAGACGTAAACCACAGAAGCTCCTTTGCCTTGCCGACCCGCAGGGTGCAGATGTATCGCTGACAGCTAACACCGGTTTCCTGCTGAAAACATTTTCGAATGTATCTGGAACTGACCTCATACCGTTTTGCCAGTTCTTCAATATTAATTTCCTGGTTCCAGTTTTCATTAATGTAGCTAACCACCCGGGAGATTTTTCCGGCCTTTCCACGTTTCTGCTTTTCACATTCCAGTCCCCGGATCTTTTCAGACAGCTCCACAAACAACTGAAAAAATCCCAGCAGCAGAAGCACTTCTTTCTTCTGCCCTTCGTCATTATCCCGGTAAATCCGGCAGAGACTTTCCATATATCTCTGGCTGATTTCACATCCTTCCAGACGGTAATAAGAAGCCTTCTTCTGGAAAAATCTCAATTCCCGGTCAGCCTTCCCTGCCCCCTTCACCTCAAACTCCAACTGTGTTATCCTGCAGTTTTCTTTGCTCTCTACAATAAATTTGTGAGGAACACCTGCGTAAACGATCATGCAGTCTCCCCTTTTCATGGGAACGTAAGTTTCTCCCATCCCCATAATACAGGAACCGCTGTTAATATAATCAATCTCTATTTCCCGATGGTTGTGCATCTCAAACCGATATGCCGGAGGGAACCGGAATACCCCTGCATTTCGAACCTTTATTTCAAAACAATCCTGTGCCATCATTTCAATGATATTATCTTTTAACAAATTCATTTTTCCTCCCGCACTAATTCCTGTGGAAATTCAGTTTTTATCCTATTAGGAACTATTCTATCACGGATTGCAGCCAGTTGTTTCCGAATGGTCCTTTTCTGTCTTTTCTTTTGTTTTATCTTATCATTTTAGTCAAACTCGGTCTTTCACATTACGGCATTTTGTCTTTTCTTTTTTGTACAATTCGGAATTATTGTATTTATTATCGCACTTTCCTGTACGTGAACGAAACGTGCGTTCATATCACAGGGCGAATTGTCCTGTGAGGAAAAAATGGCCGCGGAATTTACCCGCGGCCATTTGATACTTTACTGTATTTTTTTATTTTCTCTTTGGTTTTATTCAGCGTAGCTTCCCATTACATCTTTGTAAGTTTCCGGTGTAACTACAACTGCATCTACTGCTGTTTCCATTGCCGGTTCGTTTCCAGCGATCATGTCCAGAAGAACTTCTACAGATCCTGCACCAACCTGCTCAGCAGAGAAGTATGCGGAAGCTTTAACACAGGTGCCTTCTGCGCCCTTGTTGTTCCATTCGTCTTTTGCCATGTAACCGCCAAGTCCTACTACACATGCATTAGCATCCAGACCAGCGCTCTCCAGAGCACGAGCTGCACCGATACATCCCTCTTCATTTGCGCCGGTTACCAGCCATGTGGTGATCTGAGGATTAGCCGTGATAACTGCTGCTGCTGCGGTATTTCCTTTATCTGTAGTTCCATCATAATCTGCTTTAAAAATATTGTCTGCATTGAAGTCAGGACACAATTCTGTGAATTTGTCGAGTTCTCCCTCTGCACGAGGTACACAGCTTGATACGGTATCCATTGTCATAAGAAGAAGACCTACTTCATCTTTTCCTACCAGATCATTTTCTTTTGCATAATTAGCTACCCATTCGCCGTTTGCTTCACCGATTACATATGCATTGATACCTACCCATGGAGCCAGCTTGTTTCCGTCACCATCCTGCAGAGCATCATCTGCCGCTACGATTGGAATACCAGCTTCTGTTGCTTTGTCAATTGTTGCCTGAGACATGGTCTGATCCGGAATACAGGTAACGATGCCGCTTGCTTTATTTGCGATTGCATTGTCGATTGCTTTCAGATATTCTTCCGGGCTCATCTTTGCATCTACAAAGATAAATTCTCCGCCGGCATCCTCTACTGCCTTCTGAGCTGCAGCGCCCTCATCGATAAACCAGGTCTGATCGCCTGCTTTATAGATACCATAAACCACCAGCTTGTCTTCTTCTGCACTTGCTGTCAGGCATCCGCCAGCCAGAGTTCCGATTGTTGCCGCACACAATAAAACACCCATTACTTTCTTGTTCATACTACATATCCTCCTTATTTTAGGTTTTATATCCATCACACTTCCGTGTGAGAGAGTTCACATTATTTAATATTTCTCATACTGGCTTCCAGCAGTTCCTTTTCTCTTCTTTCCTTACGGATGTAGTCCGAAGTCAGTGCGAACAGAAGCAGTGCGCCTCTGGCCACATACTGCCAGAAAGTAGAGACATTTACCATGATCAGACCGGTATTGAACGCCTGGATCAGAATTACACCAAGGATCGTGCCGCCCATGCTTCCCACGCCGCCTGCAAAAGATACGCCGCCCAGGATAACTGCGGTAATCGCATCGAACTCCAGGTTGACATTGGCTGCCGGCTGTCCCGAGTTCATACGGGAAGCAAATACCATACCGCCAAGAGCGGTGAGAATACCAATGATAATAAAGCAGGTAGCAATAATTTTCTCCGGATTTAATCCCGCCAGTCTGGCCGCTTCCTTACTTCCTCCGATTGCATATACGCTTCTGCCGAATTTAGTCTTTGCCAGAATAAATCCGAATATCACAAATGCGATCAGCATCAGCCATACCGCCAGCGGAATATCTAAGAACCTTGCTTTTCCAATTTCCAAAAATCCCTTGTTCGCAATGGCTACCGGCTTGCCCCCGCACATGATGTAGGCAAATCCACGAACCACATTCTGAGTTACCAGCGTTGCAATAAATGCTTCCAGTTTAATTTTATTGACCATCCATGCATTAAATAATCCGACCACCACACCGCCAAACAGTGTGATCACAACTGCCAGAATTAACGGAAGTCCTTTGCCAAGCAGCACCGCTGCCAGCACTCCTGAAAATGCAGCCAGCGAACCTGGTGACAGATCGTTCTGACCTGCTATGATCAGATAGGTGTGTCCAACTGCAACCAGTCCAACCAGAGAAGCTGCAACCAGAAGATTGATCATATTCTGCAGTGTAAGAAAGTTCTTATTCAATGCGGTAAACAATACAAATACTGCGATAATGGCACCGATCAGGATCAGCTTGTCCCCTCCGATGGCACCCGTTATTTTTTTTAATCCGCTCTCTTTTTTATTTTCTGTATTACTCATGACATGTCATCCCCCATCATTCCAAGACTCAGCAATTTATCTTCCGTTGCTTCTTCTCTGATCACCTCGCCAGAAATACGCAGCGATCTCATAACGATAATCCGGTCTGAAAGCCCGATCACCTCCGGCAGCTCTGATGAAACAAGAATTACACCAAGCCCCAGTTTCGCAAATTCACAGATCATATTATAAAATTCTGATTTTGCACCTACGTCAATTCCCTTGGTCGGTTCATCCAGGATCAGTACCTTGGGATTTGTAGCCAGCCATCGTGCCACAATACATTTCTGCTGATTGCCGCCGGACAGCTCTACAATTTTCTTATCAGGAGAGGGTGTCTTGATCTTGAAATCCTCAATTCCCTTTCGTGCTGCTTCTATTTCCGCTTTCCGGTCAATCACGCCCAGGTGGTTGGAATTTCTGTCCATCAGTGCTACGTTGATGTTGCCGGAAACGCTCAGGTTGCTCAGGATCCCCTGCATCTTACGATCCTCCGGTACCAGCACGATACCATTATCCACGGCCTCTTTCGGGGAATGATTTACAATTTTCTTTCCCTCCAGATATACCTCACCGGTTCTCATTTTATCCGCTCCGATGATGGCCCGCATCACTTCCGTCCGTCCGGCACCTACCAGTCCCGAAAATCCAAGCACCTCGCCTTTATGTAATGTAAAAGATACTTCCTTTACATAATCTGATGAGATATTTTTTACTTCCAGCAACACATCACCGATGTTTTTATTTCGATCCAGACTGTTGAAAATATCTCCCAGATCACGTCCCACCATCATCTTGATCAACTGCTCCTCCGGCACCTGGCTGGTAACCACAGTATCCACATAACGTCCATCTTTAAAGATAGCCACCTTATCTGCGATCTGCTGTATCTCCTTCATACGGTGGGATACATAGATAATGATCTTTCCCAGCTTCTTCAGCTTGGCAATGACTTCAAACAAGCAGTCAATTTCTGCATCACTCAGGCTGGCGGTAGGTTCATCAAAGCAGATTACCTTCAGATTTTCACGGCTGTAGGCTTTCATGATTTCCACCATCTGCTGATAGGCGATGCTCAGATCCTTGACCTTCGTAGCCGGCAGAATTGGAAGGCCGAAATCCTCGATAATCGCTTTCGCCATCTGGTTTGCTTTCGCCTTGTCAATCACACCAAACTTGTTGGCCGGCATACGTCCCAGGTAAATATTTTCCGCTACGCTAAGCTCCAGAAGGACCTGACGTTCCTGATAAATGACGCTGATGCCTTCCTGTATGGCCTCATGCGGGGATTTGAAATGCTTTTCAGTCCCATCAAGAAGATATTCTCCTTTTGTTGGCTGATAATCGCCATTCAAAACCTTCAGAAGTGTCGATTTGCCAGCACCATTTTCCCCCAGAAATGCCAGCACCTCGCCTCCATATGCTTTAAAGCATATATCATCCAGTGCTTTCACGCCCGGGAAATACTTTGATATGTTCTTAAATTCCAGCACACTTGCCATTCATATTTCCCCCTCTACCATATCTTAAATATTTAAAATATGTCATTCTTTTATCCCTTGCTTTCGATGCAATTGTATTTACTGTTTGTTTCGTGTGTTTTATATACTTTATGCTTTTTGTGTATTTTGTATATTTATTTTTATTTCAAAACACGATTTATTGTTATTATACCATTTTACTTTCCTTACTTCTTATTCTTTTCGGAATAACTGCTTTATTTTATTATACTTTTCGGAATTACAATGAACATTTCTTTCTCTATTTAGCTCACACCTCCTGCAAGTGTTCTTTTCGCTTTCCCTTTTCATTGAACTCATTATACTCCAACTTTTTTTCATCTTCATTCTTTTATTTTGCGTATTAGTTTCAAAAAATTGCGATTTATATATTTTCTCTTGTGATACGCGGGATTCTATTATACATTATAAACAAATAATTTTCAGATTGTAACGGGAGGTGTAAAATGAGCACAACAAAAAACAGTCCTGCCATAAACTCTATTTGTGATTTTAACAATACTATAACCATTACGCTTTCCTGTACTGATGGTTTCCGTGTGGAACTTTCTTCTCTGGGAGCTGCCATTCATGGCGTTTTCTGTCCCGTATCGGGAGGCAGATTACAAAATATTGCGTTGTCCTATTATGATAAGAAGGAATATCTCTCCAACGGACTCTATGCCGGGGCTACGCTCGCCCCTGCCGCGGGCCGGATTTCAAACGGCATTCTTCCTATTGATAAAGCACACTGCCCCGGAACAAATTCCGCAAAAAAATCCGGATTATATCATTTAAGCCGCAATGAAAATAGTTGCCATACACTTCACGGCGGCTATCATAATGCATCTTTTCAAAATTGGGATCTGACTGCTGCACAAAGTACAGAAAATCAGGCACAGGCGGTCTTTTCCTGCCATCTTCCGGACGGTCTGGACGGCTTTCCCGGCAATCGGGAGCTGACCGCAGTCTATACGCTGTATCCTGATCACCGGCTTTCCGTGCGCTATGAAGCCCGCACCGACCAGGATACCTATTTTAATTTATCCAACCATACCTATTTCAATTTATTCGGAGACTTTAACCGGCCTGCACACCATCATCTGCTGCAGATTCAGGCGGATCATTTTATATCCAACCAGCCTGATTTTATTCCTGAGCACACCTCACTGACGGCAGATACCCCCTTTGATTTCCGAATACCCACATCTGTCCACAATCAGCTCTGTGATTATCCGGATTATCCACAATTACTGCGAAATCAGGGGTATAACCACGGTTTTATTTTGAAGCGCTCAAAGCAGATCAGCCAGACAGCTTCTCTCCTCACCTCAGGGGTTCCTGACCTGACCTGCACCCTTCCGGATCACAGTCTGACCATGCGTGTCTGGAGCGACGCCCCCTGCATGGTCTTTTACTCCGGCGGTTACATTCCTTCTGGCCTTTTGCTGAGGGAAAAGCAGCTTTCCTGTCCCGGCTGTGCCTATGCATTTGAATTTCAGGATTATCCGGATGCTCCGGGCGGACATGGTTTTCCTTATATTCTCACAGCCCCGGGGGAAACCTGGTCCCGGGAGATTATATATCATTTTTCTTAAACTGCCTTTCTGGAAAAGGCTTCTTTTACGAAAGGGCTATAGAATAAGGGGCCGTAACGCCTGGCCTCTTATTCTATAGTCCTCTTACTTCCAGTAAATTGTAATCAGGTTGAAATCATCATCCGTATGATACCGGTAATTCCAGCTTCCCACATTGTATACCCCCATCAGGTACTGCCCTGCATCATTCAGCATATCGTTCTGAAACAGTTCATACTGCGCTGACCGGTATGCATCCGCTGATCCAAATTTCATAACAAAATAACCCTGATCCGACCAGACCGAATTCATCATTGCATTATAAACGGTATCATAGTCAAAGGTTTCGTAATACAGATTATTCAGCTTGTAATAATTATAGCTGTCATCTGTACATTCCGGAAGCGCTACACTGCTTTCAGGCACATGCGTAATATACAGTTCTGCATCCGTACAGCACAGATAATTATAGTTCATCGCGGAATCAGAAGAAGCAGCTTCCATTTGATTGATAAATACCGGATCCCCCCAGGTCACATCCACATTGTAATAGTTTCCGCCAATGCGGACAATATTCCATCCATGATCCCCTCCATCCATGGTCTTTCCCGTGACGTAAGTACAGAACATACCCATGCGGTGAAGAATATACTGAAATGCCTTTGCATATCCGGCACAAACCGACCGATGGTTGAGAAGAGCGCTCTGTATATTCTGATTGTCCGGGCTGAAACTGTCATAATCCGTAGTATTGATCAGATATTCATAGACATACTTTATTTTCTGATACTCCGTAGCATCCGAACTGATCTGGCTGATACATTCATCCGCAGCCGCCTCTATCTGACTTTTCATGCCGTCTCTGCCAGCCGCATCCACCGTAGTTGTCACCTCATAGCCTACCACCGTCCCAGTAATGGCAGACTGCTTTACCTGGGCTGTGCTCCCGATCCAGAAAAATTCCGGATGATCCGCCAGCACGGCGTAGTAGGCGGTCCAAAAGTCATCCGCCCCCACAGCAGCATAGAGATCAGCAGAATCCTCATAATTTTTCAGTCGTTCATATAATTCCCGATAAATCTCATTCAGATTGCTTGGGATCTGGTTGAAATAGTATTCTTCAATATTCCCGTGTTCCCACCAGGTATCTCCATTTTGGTAGTAGGGACTTTCCTTCAGCCCGGCCTGCACCGCTGTCTTTTCCACCAGAGTACAGCCGCAAAGCCCAAATGTCATTGCCAGTATACCGGCAGAGATGCTCCATCGTCTAATTCTGTTTTTCACGTTGTAGTTCTCCTGTCGTTTCACGCATTCACTTCTAAAGTTCTTTTATTCGCCCGGCGCTTCGCTCACTGCACTTCTAAAGTTCTTTCTTTCGCCCGGCACTTCGCTCACTGTTCATTCGCATCTACCGTTCCCACTTATCACACAGCTTTTCTATTTCATCTGTGAATTTTTTCAGATCCTTATTGGCACCGCCTTCGTTTTTACGGATAACGCTCATCAGCCGCTGGCCTGCCTCAAGCAGTCTTGCAAAAATACCGGATACCTTTGCTGAAGCAGCTCCCATCTTTGTCTCTTTTTTTATACGGACCGGCTCCGCCTCCAGCACATACTTTCCATCAGCCAGGTCGAAGATTGCTCCCGAGAAAGGTGCCAATGCATTCAGGCCCAGTTCTTCCGTCAGCCGGCTGCGAAACAGATCACAGACGGTATCCTCTCCGTGCGTTACAAATACCATCTCTGGTTTGTTCTGCAACGAAGAAATCCATTTTATCAGTCCATTGTTATCCGCATGGCCGCTGATACCGGGCAGTTTGCAGATTTCCGCCTTTACCTCAATTTCTTCGCCGAACAGCTTCACCTGGGAAGCGCCCTCCACCAGAGAGCGGCCGAGAGTCCCCACTGCCTGATATCCCACAAAAAGCACGGTGCATTCCGGCCTCCATAAGTTATGTTTCAGATGATGTTTAATCCGGCCTGCATCACACATGCCGCTGGCGGATAAAATCACCTTGCATTTGGTATCAAAGTTAATATTTTTTGAATCATCGCTGGTTACCGCTGTTTTCAGTCCGGTAAATCCGATAGGATTGATTCCCTTATTCAACAATTCCATGGCTTCTTCATCAAAATCCGTGAACATGCGCCTGCGGAAGATATTCGTTGCCTCCACCGCGAGAGGACTATCCACCCATACCTCAAAATTGGGATGATCCTTCACCATTCCTTCTTCTTTAATTCTTCGGATAAAATACAGCATTTCCTGAGTCCTGCCCACAGCAAATGACGGAATTACCACATTGCCGCCCCGGTCAAAGGTACGCTGAATCACTTTTGCCAGTTCCACTGCATAATCTGCAGGAGTATCATGGCTCCGATCCCCATAAGTCGATTCCATAATCACATAATCTGCATCCGTCGGGTATTCCGGATCCCGGATTAACGGCTGATGGGTATTCCCGATATCGCCGGAAAACAGCACCTTTTTCTCAATATCGCCTTCTTTAATAAACAGCTCAATGGATGCAGAACCCAGCAAATGGCCTGCATCTTTGAAGCGGATTTTCATGCCCCCCGCCACTATTTTTTCCGTATCATAATCTACCCTCACAAAGCACGAAATCGCCCCCTGTGCATCATTCACATCATATAAAGGCTCCACCTGCGGTCTGCCGGCTCTCAGGGCCTTTCTGTTTTTCCACTCTGCTTCAAACATTTGAATATTGGCACTGTCCAGCAACATAATATTACACAGATCCGCAGTTCCCGGTGTTGCGATGATCTGCCCGCGAAATCCATTCTTATACAGCAGCGGAAGCTTTCCCGAATGATCTATATGAGCATGTGTCAGAAAAACCATATCAATGTCTCCCGGATTTACCGGAATAGCTTGATTCTCGTAGATATTCGGTCCCTGCTCCATACCACAGTCAATCAAAATTTTCTTTCCGCAGGCCTCCAGATAATAACAACTGCCTGTCACCTCATGCGTTGCCCCAATAAATGTCAGTCTCATACCGCAAACCCTCCCATAAAGCTAAATTTTGTATCTAAAGCTGCCCTTCGTTAATATTATATCTGTTCGTTCTGTTGTATAGACGCAGGAACTTACTTAAGATAATCTTATTTCTATCCTGCAAAACAAACCGCAATAATATTTTCCGTGTCTCGTATCTTCTATTATACTCTATTTTCTTCACTACTGACAGATTTTTTTCTGTCGGCTTGACTTTTTGCAAAGAGAAGGTAAACTGTAATTAGCTTTTTAACTATAATCCATGCTTGATTTTTCTCAATTTGAACCTGGCCGATTGCCAGACACTATAATAGCAAACATATTTCAACTATCACAAACATATTTCATCAGAAAGGATTCATAAAGCCCATGAAAAAAATAGTATTGACTGGCGGAGGCACTGCCGGACATGTAACACCAAATATAGCCCTGCTCCCCAAATTAACGGAACTGGGATATGAAATCCATTATATTGGTTCCTATGATGGAATCGAAAAAAAACTCATTGAAGAGTTCGGTATTCCCTATTATGGCATCTCTTCCGGAAAGCTCCGCCGTTACTTTGACTGGAAAAATTTTTCTGATCCCTTTCGTGTCCTCCAGGGCTTTCGCCAGGCTCGAAAGCTTCTCAAGCAAATCCATCCTGATGTCGTATTTTCCAAGGGCGGTTTTGTCAGCGTACCCGTGGTACAGGCTGCTAAAAAATGTCATATTCCCACCATTATCCATGAATCGGATATGACTCCCGGCCTGGCAAATAAGCTTGCCATCCCGGCCGCCACAAAGGTCTGCTGCAACTTTCCTGAAACAGTCAAGTATCTTCCCCAGGGAAAAGCGGTTCTGACCGGTTCCCCCATCCGCCAGGAGCTGCTCACCGGAAACAAACTGGCTGCCCTGAAATTCTGCAGCTTCACCGCTGGCAAACCGGTATTAATGATTATCGGAGGCAGTCTTGGCTCGGTAGCCGTCAATACGGCGGTCCGCAATGTTCTTCCTAAGCTGCTGGACACCTTCCAGGTCGTTCACCTTTGCGGCAAAGGCAATCTGGACGAAGCCCTGACCAACACAGAAGGCTATGTACAATTTGAATACATCAAACACGAGCTGGCTGATCTATTCACCCTGGCGGATGTGGTCATCTCACGAGCCGGTGCCAATGCCATCTGTGAACTGCTCGCCCTGAGAAAGCCTAATCTCCTGATTCCCCTCTCTGCGGCTGCCAGCCGCGGTGACCAGATCTTAAACGCAGCTTCATTTGAACAGCAGGGGTTCAGCAAAGTAATACAGGAAGAGGATTTAACCCCTGAAGCGCTGCTGGCTGCTGTTCAGGATCTGTATGAAAACCGCCAGCTCTACCGCAGCGCCATGGAAAAAAGCGGACAAAGTGACGCTATATCCGTAATAGTTTCCCTGATCAATGAAGCTGCCCGAATACAGGATTAGGTTCACGAATTCAATAATTGCTTATTTTTAAAAAGACTGCAGAGAACAAAAAGAAAATTTTCTGAGTAAAATGAATTTTTCTTCCGTTTTGCAGTCTTTTTTATTTTGATGTTCTTGGAGGCCGAAACGCTGCACCGTGCAGACCACGCCTCCTCTTTCCCATCAATAAGAAAAGATAATCATTTGTTTCATACGGACGAATCAGATTAACACTTCCTGAACCTGTTCTGCAAATCTCTTCCGAATAAATACCCTCATCCGATACAGCCTTGCCCGCAATCGCTCCACTGAAATATTCATCACCTGTGCCGTCTCTTCCTGTGTATGATTTTTCAGATACAGCAGTTCAATCAATTCATACCATTCCTCATTTTTACAGCGTATTTCATTTAAAACCTTTAAAATAAAATCCACGCATTCCAGTTGTCTGATAAACAATGCCTCTGTCTTGGAAGCCGCCTGCTTTTGCAGGGACTGTTCCATCTCCTGGTCAAGAAAAAAATCCTCTGTTTTTATCAGTTGGCTTTGCAGTATTTCTCTTCTGGTACTGGCTTTTTTCCAGTGATCCTTAATCAGATTTCCCACCACCCGCAGCAGCCACCCTTTTCTTTCCTCTTCTGACCGGTCCGCCAGATATTCCAGATGCAGCCAAAGTCTCAGAGCTGCCTGCTGACAAAAATCCTTCGCAAGCTCCACATCCTTCGTCTCCTGGCAGACCACTTTAAAAACCAGTTTCCGGTATTGCTCATACCATTCTATAAATAATGCTTCTTTCTCCTCATAACTCATCTTTCTCACTCGCACCTCTCCCGGAAGTGCTCCCCCAATTATTTCAAGGGCAAATCAGATACCTGTTTCCATTTCACTTTTCCGTAAATCTGCCTTCGGCTTTCCAGAAACTTTCGGCTCTGCACTTTTATCTCAGCATTTCCAGCCCTGCTTCTTCATCTCAGCGGAATATCTCAAGAATTTCTTTCTTGTCTTCCTCTGTCAGAATCCCCGGCTGCCAGGTCACATTCACCGTATCCCCTTTGTATCTCGGTATCAGATGGATATGAAAATGAAATACCGTCTGTCCGGCCGCTTCTCCATTGTTCTGAACAATATTAAAGCCATCACACTTCAGAGCCACTGACAGCTTTGATGCTATTTTCTTTGCCAGAATCATTGCCTTGCCTGCCAGCGCATCCGGCAGCTCATATAAATTCGCCGCATGTTCCTTCGGCAGTATAAGCGCATGCCCCTTGGATGCCGGTCCCAGATCTAAAATAACCCGGAAATCTTCATCCTCATATAATGTGGCCGCCGGAATTTCCCCATTCGCAATTTTACAGAAAATACAATTTTGATCCTTCATAATTTGCCTCCTGATATCTCCTATTTTATCAATTTATAGTACACTTTTTTATAGCTGACCGCTAAATCTGCCATTCTGGTCAATGGGTTTTTCCCGTCTTTTATGATACAGCAGAGCCCCCAGCAGAAAACCAGTCAGACATCCTCCGATATGAGCAGCATTATTCGTTCCGGTATCTACAAATCCCTGGAGAATAATCAATACCATCGCCAAAAGCAGCCTTTTTTCAGTCACGGTTCCTAACCGGCCTTTGTTTCGAATTACAATATAAAGCAGTGAACCCATCACGGCAAAAATCGCACCGGAAGCCCCCGCTGACAGCGCATAGTCTCCTGTCCTCAGTTCCATTACCATGGATAAAACATTACCTGCCAGTCCGCCCGCAAGATAAATCACCAGATATTTCAGCGGCCCAACCACGCTCTCAACCATATCTCCCAAAAACAGCAGACATATCATGTTGTACACCAGATGATAAAAGCCGAAATGAAGGAACATTCCGGTAAAAAGGCGATAATATTCCCCTCCTTCCAGGATTGCAGGCGTATAGCAGGCCCCATGCTCCATCATAAAATAACCGTCTTCCGTACTTCCCATGATACTGAATATAAGAAATACCGCCACATTCACTGCCACCATGAGAAGATTCATTTTTTTACTTTTTTTAATAAATTCTTTTATCTCTCCCATCACTGCGCCTTTCCTAATATTCTGATTTTAGCACAACAGGCCC
Organism: Lachnospiraceae bacterium; assembly: GCA_028689585.1. Classification (GTDB taxonomy): domain Bacteria; phylum Bacillota; class Clostridia; order Lachnospirales; family Lachnospiraceae; genus Merdiplasma. Next base: position 500,682 of record JAQVCW010000001.1, read on the forward strand.
AGTTATCCAATATACAATCTTCTCATCCTGTAGGAATTTCAAGAACGTCTCTGCGTTTTTAATATGAGGCACGCAGGTTTTTTATCTGATATGATAAATCCGGTACTACTTCACAATCTGATTTCTTACTGCGGAAGTATCTCCATGATCTTCATCTGTGGTTTTCACATTGCAGAATGTTGCCCCTCCTGTTTCCCCCTTTGACACATTAATTTTCACCGTTTCTCCCAGCAGCTCACCATTGGTAATATTTTTTATCTCCTTCAGCCGATACCGCATAACCTTTTCCTCCGATACCGTATAAGTCCCTGCCAAAACTTTTATTGTAACCGTAAGTGCAGATTTTGGTCCTTTTCCCGCATTTGCAGTGTCAAATACTACCATTTCATGATAGGTATGTTCCACACCAAGGATATCACTTCCGGAAGCCTCAAATAAGAACGTTGGTTTTCCATGCGCCCATACAATATCCGCCGTATCTATTTCCTTGGTAATTGTAAGAAAACCATATAACCTGTCATTTAGAAATATTACGGTATCATTTGTTAACGGAGTATTTTTATCCTTATATACAATGGTTACTCTCTGGGGCGGCGCATCCTGGGCATATCCCTGCGGTGCCTGTATTTCCGTCACAAGATACTCTCCGGGATATAACGGACTGCTGACTGCCGATCCATCCGTTCCAGTCGTCAGTTGTTCCACCACAGTCCCCGCCGCTGTCAGGATTTTGCCCTGCGGTGATTTAATATCCTGGTTTGCTTTAATTTCATATTTTCCTCCGGCCAGCCGTTCTCCATGTTTTTTGCTCTTCTTGACAATGGTAATAGTTCCTTTTGACATCGGATTTTGAGGTGAATAGACGATATCGCTGGAGGCACTGTCCATGTCAGAATCCGGAATTACAAATTCCTGCTCCCAGGTTCCCGTATGACCGAAAGGTGTTACCGTCTCAACAACTTTGTATTTCCCCTGATTTCTGGCTGTGCGCAGCAGATTATCCATTCGATATCGGGCCTCTCCCGGAATATACGCCAGTGTGCCTCTGTTATCTGCATAACTGCCGCCATTCCATTCATAAACTGTAAACTGCGCATTTGGAATAATTTCACCCGTATCCGCATTTGTTTTTTCCACAATCAAATTCCCCTTCGGTATCCGAAATCTTACCGTAACCTCATTTGTTTTGTTTTCTACTTCTGTTGGAGAACCATGTAACCATGAAAATTTTACATTTGCCGTATTTGGAATTACTGCATAGGTCTTTCCTTCTATCACCTGCTGGTACTCGTCCAGACTGACCCCGGGCTTTATTTGGCAGGTAATATCCAGCCGCAGCATACCGCCCTGCCAGGCAGCATCATATGCTCTGGCAGCCGTCACCGTCTGAGCGCTGTTTGTAATAGTCCAGCCGGGAGACGGCACATAATCTGCACCATTAGAAAAATACATGGCTGCGCCTTTATATTCCAATACATTCTGCAATATATCGGTAAATGTAATCGCAGATGGGTACCATGCCACCGGATTAACCGGTATCGCCTGATATACCGAATAAGTAATCGTCTCATATTTTTGTTTTAAATTTTTCGTATTCAGCCCCGGATCCCCATCCAGTCCTTTTATTGGAAGAGACTGCGGCGTTACCCGGTCTGCCACAGCCGTTGTTGTTACCGTATTGCTGTTATCTCCCTTTTGCTGGGCTGTCGATGACTTTGTACTGTAATTTATACCAGCCGTATTTTTCACTGTATAAACTGCTGAATTTCCATTGTATGCAATACTGTCGGCCGGCATGGTCCCCGTGTTCATTTTAACTTTAAATTTCAATCTGTAATAGTGACTGTAAAATGAAGATGCGTTCATTGCCGCACCTGCAGCCGATACTGTCAGATTATTGCTGTCACCTGCCTGCCCCGTAAGCGCAAACAAATCGGTGGCATCTTTATTGGTATCCAGATTGACCGCAGAAAAGCTGCCCCTATAATCCACTCCTGCCGGCAATACATCTGTGATTTTCAGCGAATCGTAGTAATAATCCGGATCCGATATGTAGGGCACATTTAAAACCACAGAATACCACCACTCATCTTCCACCTTCCCCAGCTCATTGGAAATATTCCAGGTGTTGCCATCATTAGAAGTCCGCTTATTTATAATGGCTGGTTTCGTTGGTCCAGGTGCCGCTCCAGACCAGTTCATCCACATCATACCAAACCCGTCTACCAGCGTATCCCCCTTATCAATATCCGCCGAAATGGTGTCGCTCCTGTTCTTAAGCATACTGGCAGTGTACCGCGAGGACCAGTAGCCTGCCATTCCATTGCATGTATAAGACTGTTCAATCAGCATATGAAAATGAGACAGATTCGACACCTCTGTCCAGCAGGCCCATCTGTAATAACTGCCCGGAGCCTGACTGGTATCCGTCCCACTAGAAGACGGTGACTGAAACAGTTCATAAGTCTTTCCAAATATTCCAACCGATGATGTATACAGCACGCTGTTATTCAGCGCATACCGTGCATCCATTTTGGCACCGTCATCCAAAAATACACCATACCGCTGTCCATGGTCAACGTCTTCCCAACAGAAGCGGTAATCTCCCGGCATCATGGTATATCCCTGCCCTTTTCCATTGGCTGTACCGCTTTTAATGACTTTGATATCAAACTCCACTGCCGGATCCGGTCCGTAATATACCCACTCCAGCTTATTCTCCATATTATTCATGCCAAAGCAGGGGTTAACTGCTATTTTATTTCCTTTTTCATCATAAGCCCAGGTTCTCCAATTGCTCACGGTAACAAGCACATCCACATAACAGTTATTTTCCACGTTATAACCTGCCTTACTGACAATCCAGCCGAAATGACCTGCCGGTGCATTAGACTTGGGATAATACGCAGAATTATTGCAAAGCAGACCGCGTCCCTCATTGGATGGCTGCATGGATACCGTTTTCAAATTAGAAGAAGTGCAATATGCCGGATCTTTAAAGGTCTTAATGCTGGATACTCCATCAATCCAGCCGAGAAAACCGTATTTTCCAGAATATGTATTTGCACCATACGCCGCACTTGTATTGAATTTTGAACTGGCTGTCATGGTTATCCCATCTGGTTTATAAGTACTGACATCTCCCTCCCAATACAAATCCGCCTCCAGCTCCGTTTCCGTCATACCTGTCAATTCATCCATATCCTCGCCGGAATAAAGAAATGCATTATCATACTGCACCACAGCAAACAATCCCACGTGCCCTGTTGTCGTAACCAGGGAAAGACTGCTCTCATCCTCCGGAACAACCGTCTGCATTTCCGGATAGGAGGCATTCATTCCGCCATCATATGTGGCTATTTCTATTTTCTTATTTTCCTCCAGCTCATCCTTTATCATCTGCTTATCCTGCATCACAAAGGAAAGAGACTGTTCTCCGGCCTCCAGGCTGGAACCATCCCGCCGATAAAACTCCACGTTATAGGGCTGAACGGTAATAGCGTCTCTTATTTCCAGTGCAAGCTCACTGCACGCTTCTTCCGTCCACTCCATTTCATTATGACTGTCCCGATAGGCAGTGGAATACTTTTCTACCAATGAATCAACCAGCAGGTTGTCATAATAAGCCAGCTCTGCTTCATCCGCTCCCTCCAGAATTTCCGCCAGCGTCATGACCGCCATATAGGCGCCCTCCTCATAAGAGGTGCCATCTGCCATAACTGCTTTTATGATCAGATCATCCTTTTGAACCGTTATTTCCTTATGTTCTTCCTGTATAATTTCATTTGTTGGCTCCGTTATAATTTCTATGACTGCTTCCGTTCCCGCTTCTGAGCCTGGCTCTGACGGCACTTCCGCTCCTGCTTCTGAGCCTGGCTCTGACGGCACTTCCGTTCCTGCTTCTGAGCCAGGCTCTGACGGCACTTCCGTTCCTGCTTCTGAGCCTGGCTCTGACGGCACTTCCGCTCCTGCTTCTGAGCTTGGCTCTGACGGCACTTCTGTTCCTGCTTCTGAGCCTGGCTCTGACGGCACTTCCGTTCCTGCTTCTGAGCCTGGCTCTGACGGCATTTCCGTTCCTGCTTCTGAGCCTGGCTCTGACGGCACTTCTGTTCCTGTTTCTGAGCTTGGCTCTGTCATTTCTTCGGCTCCAGCCTCTACCTGTTTCCACGGTTCTTTCCAGCTAATATCCGTTAAAAAGAAAGAAAACCATCCGTTTTTATCCACACTGATTTTGACCGCGGTGGTCTTATCCTCTTCCTTTAATGTGACAGTTCCCTCTTTCTCCATAACTACAAATTGATCATCATATGTACCGATGCAGACCATCTGTGTACTGTCCAATGCCTTTTCGTAAAAATCTTTATCCTTTACGAAAAACGTAATATCTGTCTCCTCCTGCCCAACCTCACTCCCATCGGCATTTTTCACGGAAATATGACAGGTCTGAAAAAAAGATATCCCCTTTAGCACGTTCTCTGCAATTTCCTGCGCTTTTGCTTCATCGCAAAGATTGACGTATCTGTCAGTCAGCAGTTTCTTCCATGCTTCCCGAAAGGATTTTTCACAGGCAGCCGCCGCTGCAATCGGATCTGTATCCTCCTTCACCATATCCGAAACTGTCTTCATCTCAAGATGAGTTCCAGCCGCAAAAGCACTTCCATCCTTTTTTGTTATATGAACCTCTATTTTTTCATTAATTAACTTCAGAGTCCTCTCTTCGCTCTCTGTCTCCGTCTGTGCCCCATTTTGGGGCCACATCGTCGTTTCGCTTTGAATATCTGATGTGTTACTCTGCCCTGTCATTCCGGTCTGTCCGATATTTTCTCCATGCCATCCGGTCTCTGTCTGCACGGGATCTTCACCTGCCGCATTTGTATCTGACGATCCGACAGTTTCGCCCGGCACCTGTGTTTCCGAGGGCGGTGCCTGTTCCCCCTCTCCCGGTGTTTCCGTCGTTGGATCCGGCTTACTTAAGCCTGGTACTTCTGTCACTGGATCCGGTTTGCTTTGGACTGGTGCTTGCGTCTCCGGAACCGCATTGCCCGAGGATGGCGCTTGCGTCTCCGGAACCGGGTTGCCCGGGGATGGTGCCTGCGTCTCCGGAACCACATTGCCCGGAGATGGCGCTTGCGTCTCCGGAACCGCATTGCCCGAGGATGGCGCTTCAGTTTCCGGAACCGCATTGCCCGGGGATGGCGCTTGCGTCTCCGGAACCGCATTGCCCGGAGATGGCGCTTGCGTCATCGACACTGCTCCATCCGTGACCGTTATGTCTGTTGTTGGCGCCGGATTACCTGGGCCTGGTACTTCTATCGTCGAAGCCGTTTCATTTATTGCCTGCGCGGCTGCCAATGCGGCCGTTTTCTCTGATACCTGAATTTCAGCCAAAGTCCCCGCTGCGTTTCCAGTTATCATAACGAAAGTCACTATTAAAGCCATTATTCTATTCCTGACGCTCATTCTATTCCCTGTTTTTATTTTGTTCCCGGCTTTTATTCTGTTTCCAATTTTCTTTCTCTTCATTCTGATTTCTATCCTCCCCTGCCACCGATTTTACGCTTTATCCGCAGTTTCCTGGCTCTCTGCTTTATCTGCAATTTCCTGAGCCAGATAATCTTCATAAATTTCTTTTAATCCATCACCGGCAGAATCCACATTATACTGAATTGAGACAGCTTCAATCGGAAGGGTCAATGTTTCCTCTTCATCAATTGACCCCTCCAGATAATTCACCATGGATACCTCCTGAAATAAAAAATCCGTTTTTTCTCCCGGTTTCATAACCATATTATAACCATACACATAATGGGCGGCGCTGCCATCCACTATCTTACTGACCAGCGTCCAGTTCTCCGACGCCTGAAAACCAAACAGTTCCGTAGATGCTGCCGGCAGTTTTCTTTTTGTATCAGGATCAACAACCGATATTTCCTTTACCGGTACCGTAACACGAAGAAATGCCCATTCTTCATTTTTCCCCGTATTTACCACATAGGGATCTTTTTTTATTATTTTTCGCGGAAGTACATTTTTTGCATCCTCCGGTTTCCATCCCGGTTCTTCCAGCCCAATCCCGATTCCTCCTGGTGTGATCACATTCGTCAGATCATTTGTCGTATTTGCAAGAAACGCATTTGTGAAACCGGCGGAAGCCGCAAAAATAGCTGCACATCCCGTGATTGCCGCGATTATTTTTACACGTTTTTTCATCCTTTCCCCCTCTTTATTCTATTGAACATCAGCCCATCCTAAATTTGTCTTCGACAAATGGGCTGATGCTGCGTATCAAGTTTTCACAGAAAACTTAATACAAGTTATTGAACATCAGCCCATTCTAAATTTGTCTTCGACATATGGGCTGACGCTGCGTATCAAGTTTTCGCAGAAAACTTGATACAAGCTTTGTGGAGTCTTTCATTTTTTTCAAGCAGACTGCAGCTCCCCACGAGGAAAAGCAGCACCATTATTAAGAATAGTTTTCCTTGTCCGGTTGACAGTTTCACTGCGATTCGTCCTATATAGGGCAGCGAAAATTTTACCGTCCCGAGCACATTATAAATATTCACCCTTTTTGCATCTGCTATTTTATTGGCATCTCCTTTGGTTCGAAAACAGATTTCCCCTGCATCATTTTTCTCGATTCCTATTACCCGATGTGTCACCTTTGTGTTTTTTTGATCGATGAAAAATGTAATCACATCACCTTCGGAAACTTTCGTCTCTGCTGTGGGCATCACGTATACCACAGATCCCGTTGGAATTTCCGGTTCCATGCTTCCGCTGGTCACCGTCTCAACAGAGATACCCAAAAAACCAGGGACAATAAGAACTGCCAGGACAACGAAATACAGTCCCGTAATCAGCCGGATGATACTGTTTAAAATCTTTCTCATACTGCTGTATATTCCTCCGTTTTTATCTTTTACGCTAAATTATATTTTCCTCCGCTTCCTCCCTTTCATCTCCCATGATAAGTTATATTCCCCTTTCTGCTCCTGAAAAAGCTCACACAGCCCAGTACCAGAAATCCAAGAAAAACAGTCAGTTTACCCGCCAGTGACTCATTTATTCCCGTTTTGGCAGGTGTTATTGTATTCTGCGGCACTGCTTCGGTATCTTCTCCATTCACGGTGAATACCCATTTTACTTTTCCGGTGATTTTCTGAAACCTGTTGTCCATTTTCGGGTGCAGCGACAGTTTTACCGTAAGGGTTTTCATCTCTCCTGCTGCATACTGTCCAAGGCTGACATCCGTCTTCATTGAATTTCCAGTTCCGCTTAAGTTTCCGGATACCGGACCGGCATAGATGACCGAACCATTTGCAGCCACTTCAATCACAGCATATTGATTCAGCATCTGATCTACCAGTTCCCGTTTTTGGGATGTCATTTTTTCCTGATTCACAGCTTCCGCGTGAAGCTTAATTTCAACAGCCTCCGAAGATTGATTTGCAATATTGATCTCCTGTGTCCTTCCGCAGCCAGGCAAAAGATTTTTAAAGTTTGCAAATAAGTCCGTTTTGCTCGTCGTTATGTCAAATCCGTTCTCCGTCCCTCCATAAATCACACTGGTAGCCCTGCTTTCCGGCGCCGGCGGAGCCTCAATGCCAAGATCCCGATATGTAGTTCCCCACAGACTTACCGCATTGCCTTCTGCCTGTACACTTTCCATCGTCACGATGATCTGTGCATCTTTTCCCTTATATGCATTTCCAGCTTCCGGAGATAACGTATAGGATTGAAACAAAGGCTCTTTTGTCGTGGTCTCTGCCTCCAGAATATTTTTATAGTAGAAGTATCCACCTTTTTCTATCCAGGACGTTGTATTATAAGTAATCAAAATCATATCCGGATTCAGCGCCGGATCCACCTCAAAGGATCCGTCCTCCTTTTTTCTGCCGAACTGCTTCTTTACAGCTACACGGACAATTGTATCTGTCTTCCCTGTATTTGTTACATTGACACTTTTACTGACTGTCTGCGATGGGTCCACATGATCTGGTATCTCATATTTTTCTTCTATCCTGTTTTGATAAGTTGCCATGGTCAAAATGTTATCTGTATCTCCGGATACCTGCCATGCCGCAGAAACACACACAACAAAAGAGAGACACATACCGGCCAGCGATATCACCGTTACTGCTTTCTGCATTATCCTTTTCATTCTTGCCCTCCAACATCAACTGTTCTAAAACTGTCTGTCACTCTTTTTCTGCCGCTTGCGTACCAGTCTCTGTGCCAGACTGCAGCGTACCGCTTTCCGTAATATTTTGTAGTGTCCCTGCCGCAATTTCAGCATCCAAAGCCTCATACGCATCCTCTTGGGCTGCAAAACCAGAGGTCTGAATCGATTCGGCTTCTACTCGCAGTTGAAAATTTCCACAGATTTTAAACTGTGTCTGATTCCAGTCAATCGGAATTACAATATCCGTAAACAATGTGGCTTCCTCACCTATCTTCAAAATACCCGTTCCGTCTTTTCCCATATAATTGCAGACCAGCTTATTTGCTGTCGTTCTTGACTTATCCAATGTAAATACCGGATTAATCATAGGAATATCTTTTAGCGCAGCCAACGAATAACCTGGGATCCGCCCCTGAACCAGCACCCGTCCTTCTCCCTTTTTGTCATAGGTACCAGTATAGGTAGAATCATATCGTATCGTGGTTTTAATCAGATCAATCGCCTCCTGGCTGGTAATCAGATTTCCTTTTTCATCTTCGATATACACAATCATACGGGCATATGCAGTTTCTTCACCATTTTTATTCGATGTAATATTTTTAATCGTGGGGTTCTTATAGACGGTGTATCCGGGATACAGGTTAATTCCATCCCCATCTTCCGGATCCCAGTCCGGTTCCTTCAGATCAATATCCTGATCCCCTACCGTAAAATCATTGGTAATGCTCCCCTTATCTGTCAGATAAGACAAGGTAAAACCAGTTCCCGCTGCCGCAATGCAGCCAATCATTGCCATGACGGCCATTATTTTTTTATTTTTCATCGTAATACCCCTTTTCTTTTAAATTATCTAAAATACAAATACTCCTGCTTCATATGCATCTTTTGCCGAGTTAAGGCCAAATTCTGTGTCTCCCGTCATCTGCTGTACCACTGATCCCATAATCCGGATATCAAATCCTTTCATCTCCTGAATACGGGCATATCGCTTATTATTTACGTCCTTTGGTACACTTATCATGGTAAATAGCGGAAGCGTTGTATCTCCTGCTTCCGGAAAATTTCGTTTCAGCACACCGGTGTAATAAAAACACTGTGTCTGATCTTCTGCATCCTGACCGTCATACCTTACCCAGTCCGCCTTCTGCGCATCATCAGAATTCCAGTCGATGTCATAAACATCATGCACGCAAACCATATCCTCTTTTGACAGAGGCTGTCCCACCATGGAATTATCCGGATACCCCTGCCCATATACAAACTGAATCTGCATAGCCACTATAATGGGAAGATTACTTTTAGATGTATTCGTAATCTGAGGATCCTTTGGAAAACTTTGATTTGGAAGCACCAGTACTGCCTGTTCCGGCTTCCAATTTGGTTCCGTCAGCACACCTGCCACACCATCCGGGCCCGTAAAAGAAATTTCATTGGTAATCGTGTCATGATCTGTAAAATAGGCCATACTGGAACCTGCCCCTGCAATCCCAATACAAATTACTGCGCCAAGTACTGCCGCAAGCGTTCTCTTTTTCATTGCTGCCTCCTAACTGTCCATCTCTGCCCAGGCTTCCTCTGCCGTCTTGTCAAGTGAATTCACAGACTCCCCATATACCAGTACATCAAAGGGCAGTATGTCCTCCATATCAGCATCCGGGCTGACTTTAATATAATCAAACAATGACGCTGTAGAACCGCCAACCGGTATGGCATCTCTCCAGTAATAATAGCCATCCTCCTCCAGGCTCCAGCCATCATGAATTTCAATGGGTTCGCACTGATTTTTTATATCATCATTGGTAAACTCCACTTTCATCCGTGCATAGCAGGACACATCACCAGAGTTTACCAGCTTTGGAGATTTTGTGACCTTAGAACCCGGAACTATTGTGCCCGGATCCGGAAATTTTTCGTCTATGGGAGTCTCCACCTTTGCAGCATCAAACGTATTATTCACGTTATCCCTGCTGGTTAAATAGGAATATGTTGTACCGGCAGCGGCCGATAAAATGCACAAGCTGACTGCTGCCGCTGTCTTTGCTTTTTTCCGCATTTTTATACCTCCTTCTGGAACATCAGCCCATCCTGAATTTGCCTCCGGCAAATGAGCTGACGCTGCATGTCAAGTTTTCTGTGAAAACTTGACACAATCCTTTTGGAACATCAGCCCATCCTGAATTTGCCTCCGGCAAATGAGCTGACGCTGCATGTCAAGTTTTCTGTGAAAACTTGACACAATCCTTTTGGAACATCAGCCCATCCTGAATTTGCCTCTGGCAAATGGGCTGACGCTGCATGTCAAGTTTTCTGTGAAAACTTGACACAATCCTCTGCATTGCTGCAAATTATGTGATTTATTTCTGTACTTTTATCTTGTTTCTGTAGTTTTGGATTTATAATGCAGAAATGCAGATTTGTTTTGAAGATTTATTTTTCACTTTTGTTTTTATTGTTTTATTGCTTTATTGCTTTTATCTCATCCGGAACACAATTTACAACAAACCGCTGAGATGCATAACCGCCGTCTGTGCAGGTAGATAAGGTAACGATCCTGTCTGCTGCCGCAGGTATCACATCTGTCTTGATTACGGATTTTTCTTTTGTATACACTAAAAATGCCTGGTATTCTTTCGAAGCCGCTTCATATCCCACAATAAAAGTTTTGTCTGTCACTTCACAGGTATAGGCGCTGTAAATAAGACACCTCATTGCTTTTTGCGGGGTATAAATATAGACATATGGATGCTGAGTCCAAAAAGCTTCTTCCCTGTAATTGGACAGTTCTCCAAACATCTGTCCGGATCTCATATTATGTCCAAAAATGATGGTGTTTTGATCCGTAAAATCAGGGCTGAATTTCCTGTAAATAAATATGGCCCCAAGGATATTTTCCTCCTTTTCCGGTGTATGGCTAAGATAAAAATTATCATCTGCCCGTGACTGCAGGATAGCATAATTAACCTGGGTTCCCGGAATGCAGATCCAGCCAATGATATCCTGATTTACTTTCCATAATTCTTCAAAGTTTATCTGAGTATCCAGCGGTGTAACATCCGGTTTTTCCTTTGGCTTTGGTTCCACAGCCAGATTTGTCAATCGTCTGGTTACTATTCCTGCACGAATATACGGCAGCGCATCTTTAGCAATTGGAATTGAAAACATTCCTGCCAGGGAAAAAAACAGCACCGGCAAAATCCTTGCTCTGTTATGTCTCAATTTATGCCTCCTCTTATACGTTCAATATATAATGCAGCAGAGCAAAACTGATCTTATCCCCATCCCTTAGCTCCACCTCTTCCTGAGGCGCCAGGCGCACCCCATTTACAAAGGTACCATTCATAGAATTCAGATCAATGACAAAGCATTGTTTTTTCCGGCACTCCAGGCTGGCATGGATGCGGCTGATGGAATCAAAGGAAAGTATGACATCGGCCTGTCCTCTCATTTTACCAATAATTGTTTTTCTTTGATTTAATATAATGTCTGGATACTGCTCCGGTTCAACACTAATCAGGCGAACCGGATATCGGTATTCCTCATCCGTCAAACATCTGGTTTCTCCGCATAAAGCTTCCGTGTCTGTGGAGATTTCTTCCTCTGCTGCCGGATTTTCCATCCCCTTCATCAGAAGTTCCATATAGTCCTCTTCCGGATCCTCTTCCTCCTCATCTTCAATCCAGTAATCCGTTTTTTTCTTCTTTTCCTTACAGACAGAGTTATAGAGAATCCAGATTACAGCCAGCAGCAAAAACGCCAGGCCGCCAGTCTGTGTCAGATCGAAATGGAAAAAATAGACTGCCGCTCCAAAAAGCGCTGCCAGAGTTACAATAAAGCAGGTACAAAGGATTATATTTTTTTGTTTCTTTGCCAACGCACCGCCCTTTCTTTTTCCCGCATTGTCTTTTTTTATCTTACTTCCATTTCTTCGCCCAAAACCTGCCCGGTCTCCTTCTCCCAGATCATCTTCCCTTATCTGTCTTTTTCGCCCGGTACCTGCCAGATACCGCTCTGCCAGATGCCCTTCTCTCAGGTCATCTCCCCTGATTTCTTTTCTTCGTTCTGTCTTTTTCCTGCACCTTTCTTCCTTCTGCAAACCGCCCTCTTCCGTGTTATATGTTTTCCCCTCATTTTCAAATCCTGTTTCTGCAAAACTATTGTCCAGCGTTTTTCCCCTTTTTTCCTTTGTCAAGCTTTCCTTTGTCAAACAATATGGCATTTCACTGCTTTCCATCATCCGGCCGTCTCTGTTTTCCGGTACTGGCTGCTGTGCTCCCCTCTGTCTGTCCTCCATTTCCCCTGCCATTTCCGCTTCTTTATTTCTCTGTCTCCAAAGCAAATTCTTCAGCGTTTCAGAAAGACTGAAATTTTCCATAGATGCCTGCCGGAACAGTTCATACCCAAGTTCTACCGCTTTGCGGTCGCTGTGATCCAGATGTTTCAGAATATATTCGGCCAGTTCCCCAAACGACACCCCCTCTCTTTCAGGGAGATGAGGATAATAACAAAGCTGTAACTGGCGGCTTTCCGCATTCATATAGATAAATTCAGGCTGCAGAATCATGTCCTCCGGATTCAACAGGTACTGCCTTCCCCGTTCCAGGGCACTGCGAATACCAAACAAAAGCTGCTCTATATCCTGACTTTTCATATTTTTTTTCGCATAGATCTGTTCCAATGGCTGCCTGGAAGTAATTTCATAATATAAATAAGTGCTTCCATCCCTCTTACGAACCTGACAATTCAATAATTCCGGAATTTGATTCTGTTCCACCATCCGAACCGTATACTCTTCTCCAGTTACCTGTTTGTTTTCTAAAATCATATAATTATGATTCAAATCTCTCCTAAAACTGACTTCCAATATGGACTCCTTTACGTAATTGTGCTGATCAGATGCTTTACACCTCTTATTTTTCTGATGGTATCTGCCGGATGAAAAATTGCCCTGGAAGATTTTTTTCCTATTTTCAGAGTATTCTGACTGATCAATTTCATAATCAGGCCCGGAATATAAAACGTTCCACTGTAAGATACCGAAATTTTATTTTTATCCACAGAAATCTTGGATGTCACACCTTTTGTCCACAGCAGCCGGGAAGAACTCAACCTTTTTCTCAGTTGATCCAGCATTTGCTTCTGATTGCTCTCCTGTGTCAGATTACATCCCATGGCAGTCACTTCACAGGCCGCTCCCTGTAATACCGCCCGGTCATGGACCAGAAATCCAGACAGGATCAATGCCACCAGTACAGGAAGCAGGATCGACATGATCAAAGCCGCTTCCACAGTAAAGCTCCCCTTTACCGCAGCCCCTTTCCGGTATACCGCTGTTTCTCTTTGTCTCACTATCTTGTGCATTACCCTCTTCACCTCTCGTCCTTTATTTCCGTAAAATTGGGATTAAAGTAAACACATCATGCAAATCCAGGCTGCCAGCAGAAAAGGAACAAAGGGAAAACTGTCCTTTTTTCCTGCTTTTCTGACAATCAGCAGGATTGCTGCCCATATTGCAGAGAAAAAAAGTCCCAGCAGCAGTAATGCAGTTACATCTGCAAATCCAATGGCCGCGCCGCAGGACATTATTACCAGCCCATCCCCATATCCGATCGCTTCCCGTGTGGCCAGACCTGCTGCCAGCAGACACAATCCCGGCAGACAGCCGCATAAAATATTCCATAACTCCATGTCCTTCAAAATGAAATGCGCTGTGCAGACACCTGCAAAAACCAAAATTGTTACCGGCTTCCAGATTATTTTTTTATTTAAATCCGTTATGCAGCAAATGATCAAAAAAATCAGTACCAGCCACTGATACATACACTCCTCCTACTACTTCTGGCATATAGCTTCAACTTCTATTCTATTTTTTCAAAGCTGCTGCCTCTTTTCTCACGAATGATTTCCTCCGCATTTGGAACATGGCCTCATGGTGCCAATCTCTTCCATTGACACTTCCTGAACTGTCCTCTTCAGCCCTCTGCATGCCAGTGAAGAGTGATAACGGTTCCCTTCCCCTGTAATATAGACATTATTCCCTGCCTTTTTTCCACAGATCTCACAAGAATGATATTTTTCCCCGCTATTATTTCTCAATCTCTTTACCGAATCTTTATCCACCTGCTTCAAAGATAATTTAATATAAGTACAGTTAATATCTGTGTGATATACCTTGCCATGCTCTGTCACAAATACTTTTTGTCCGGTTTCCGCCTTGCCGTCTGTTCCCTCCCCTTCTCCTCCGGATCCGCTTCTTCCAACCCAGGCGCGAACACTGCCCTTCTGAAGAAAAAATGGCCCTGGTATTTTTATTCCTCCCACGGGAGCCTTTACCCGATAGGTCAGAACAATATCTACCATTTTGTCCTCTTTCAAAAAGGATGACAGCAGGAAATTAACATTTTTTACAGATGACATATCGCCAGACTTAGATTTCACCTGGCCGCCTGCATATGCCGCTGACAGCACGCCTGTTACCAGATTTCCGTCTTCACCATTTTCATATGCATAGGTATTAATTGCCATCCGCTCTGCTGTCTCTGCCAAAGCGCTGCTAAAACGGCTGGCTGTTTCCATGGCTTTCCCAAATTGGAGCAGCGCGATCATACAGATAAAAAACACCGGGAGTATCATAGCCGCCTCTACGGTCAGGCTCGCTTTTCGTGGAGCAAAAAAGAATGTCCTTCTTCCGCATTGTTCTGCTATCTTAGGAGGAAGATCGCAGAACCCGTATTTCTTTCCGGGAGAGAGTGTTTCCTTTCTTCTAATATTTTGTTGTATTTGTACCCATACTTTATTCTTTTCAGATATGACCGTTTCAGATATGTCCGCCTTAGATATGACTGTCTCAGTTTTCACTGTCAGATCTGCGTTTTTCCTACCTTTTTTGCGTCCAAAGAACATCCTTTTTTGCTCCACCTCCTTTTTCTTTCTGTCATCCACACATCCAACTCTGTCGGAAAACACATTTTAATAAGTTTCACTGCACGTTCCATCAGTCATACGCGAAGCCACTCTTTACCGTCACTTCACTGCTTGTTGCAGCCGTTCCCAGAAATACCCTTGCGGCCCGGGAAAATACCGGCGGTATCGTCCACTCTGACTCTGTTTTCATCCCCACAATGCAATGATCTGCACGGAACTGGGACAGCCCTGAAATGTTTTTTATATTCAGTTCGATCAAATCCAGTGCTCTTTTTTTCTGATCTTTCATGGAATGTAAGTTCAAAAGCAGCCTCAGATAATCCTTATAAGTAAGCCCTTCCTGCCTATGGCTTCCACCTGCATCCAGCAGTTCATTAATCCTCGCCAGATTATCCAGCCTAATCGCCCAGGTGGTTTCTGTCTTAAGCAAGGGGATTTTTCCGCCATCTAAAAGTGTTCTCACATCCATAAGGCTCTCTCCATAGGACCAGCCCAGCAGCAGTGCATGCTTCATTATGGCAATCAATGCAGGCATTCCTGTCCATCCAATCAAAAGTGACGCAAGGCCTCCTGCTTCCGCGTTCATCTGGCTATTACCTACACAGTAAAGATAATTCAGCCCTTCCCGCATCAATAAAAGCTGATTAATCACAGATTTTAGATTCTTGCTGTCGGAAAGCTTGCCTCCCAGAATGTATTCCAGTTGATAATCCAGTCCTGTTTCCTTTTCCTTGCTCAAATAATTTGGAAAATGATCCAGAAGATATTCCCGGAATAAGAGATCACTGGTCAACCCGCTGTTTTTCCTGTTTATTTCCATTTTTCCTTTTTTGATGGAATGCCGAAAACACAAATCTTTTTTTGATGCTGTCTTTTCCGAAACCGCATTGTTCCCACAGACAATCTGAAAAATACTTTTTCTCCGAAGGCGATTTAATGCCTTTAACGGATTTTCCTTTTTCACCTCTTCCACCGGAGAGGGATCTATTACAATCAGTTCCCCCCTTTGGGCCGCCTCCTGCTGTGCCTGTAATTCCTGCTGCCTCTTCGCCTCCAGTTCCTGCTTCCTGGCTGCCTCCTGTGCTTCCAGAGCTTTCATTTCCTGATCCGAAGAGTTTTTGGTTCTCTCATACTCCTCCTGCTTACTCTTAGCGGTCTGAGCATCATGATGGTATTCATACAGCTTTCCCACTATATTAGTTGCTGCTGTCTCTTTCATAAAAGCCACTGCCTGCTGGTAAAATGCTTCCCCATTATTATCTGTCAGAAGTGCATATTCCGTTATTTTAGAATTCGTCAATTTTAAACTCCAGGGATCAAAGCACAATCCAGTCACTATGCCATTCTTAGGCTGTGTATTTCTGGAAAAAAATGTCTGAAGCCGGGAGTTAACTCGTCCGATAGCGAAATCTCCGCTTCCGTAAGAACCATCCACGGAAAACACCTCATATTTCTCCAGCAGTTTTTTCTCATATTCTCCGAACACGGAGTAATTTCCCATATCTGCAATATTAGCTGTCTGTGCTCTTGCTCCCTGAAATCGAGCGGATTCGATTGCAGTACAGATCAATGACAGGAACAAAATACTGATCAGACTCAGGAAAACCGTTATTGCTCCTTTCGCTCTGTATCTGTTCATAACCTCTCCTTACGTTGACTTTTGGGACTGTTCTTCTGACTTTTTCATATTAGATACTGTTGCTCTGACTTGTGATTTTACTGAGAATATTGTTTACCAGACCGGTAAGCTGTTTTTTGAAGATAATAACTAAAGATATCAAAACGACCAGTATCAATATAATCTCTACAACGCCAACCCCATCTTCCTCTTTCAAGAATGCCGTAATATGCTCCATAATTCTCCTTTCTCCCCGTCAAACATCCGCCTGGCCTAAATTTGCTTTCAGCAAATAAGCTGGCGCAATTCCCTCACAGAATGTTTTCAAATATTTACATCCTCAAAATGCCAGGAATGCCGGAACGATCAGTACAACCAACACCACCCCAAACATCAGTATCATAGGAAATAATAGCTTTGTCCCTGCCTGTTCTCCCAGTTTTCTGGCCATATTTTTTCGTTCTTCCATTGAAGAAGCTGCTTCTTTCTCAAGCAAAGATGCCAGACCTTTAGAGCCTTTTTTCAGGTTCTGAGACAAAATTGAGCCAAGCTTAATGTATTTTGGCAGTTGACAGCGCCTTCCGAAATTTTCATAGGCAGTTCCCTCTGATACTCCGCTTTTCATTTCATAGCAGGCATACAGCATTTCTTCATATGCGTACCGGATTTTTCCGGTATCCGCCAGTTTATATTCTGATGCAATCCTGGTAAATGCTCCGCGGATCGTCAGTCCTGCCCCTAAAAGCATGGTCATCTTCCACATAATATCCGGATAGTCCATCAGCATCTGATTTTTCCGTTCCTCTGCTTTCTTATGAATTTTCTGATCACTTTGCAGATAAACACAAAGTGTAAGAATCAGAGTCAGCGCCAATACAACGGAAAAACTGTGCTGCGGCTGACGCATCCAGATTAATGTCCTGCCATTGATCTCTTCCGGAAGCTTCAAAACGGCTTCGCTGCTTCCTTTTTCATCCGCTTCGTCTGTCTTTTTTTGAACTTCCCTCCACATCTGCTCCTTTTGTGAGAGCATAGGCGGATAGACACGCACCGCGGTTTCATAGACCAGATCCTTTCCCTGGCAGGATAAAGTGGCCTGAATTTCCACTACTTCCCCTGTTTCTTCCGGCATGCCGCTCAGTGAGCCGTCATCCTCAATCAAACCATATGGAATTGTCATCCAGTTGACTGTGACAGCCCCCTCCTCCAGGCTGTTTGGAAACCATAGTGGTTTTCGCACCTCATCCTGAGAAGCATTTTCCCCTGTCAAACCTTGCTCCAGCTTCTGTCTTGCCTTTTCCAATAATTCGTCCGTCTGCTGACTGGTGTATTTCTGATTTTGAACCGTAACCGTCAACAATTCCGTTTCCGATTCTCCCTCAACCTGTACCGTCAGCTCCTCTTCTTTACTTCCCATCCCATAACCAGGCCGCTCCAGCTCATTTTTTTCCACACTGCGGCTTTCCTGAGTCTCCGTCAGCAGCACAACTGCTGAAATGCAGATGCCAATCACAAATACCAGCAGTGTATCCGCAATTTTTCTGGCATAATACTCTTTTTCTGCATTCTTGCCGCCTGCCGACAGTGCCGTCAGCTCCTGACGCAGCTCCTGATTCCCACTTCCCAGTCCTTTCGCATTCCATTTCCGGACCAGAAATTCCCCTATTTTCAGAAAAGGATTTTCTATTTTTTTCACAAAATCTCACCTCCGATTTTCTCCCTGTAATCGACAATACCTATTTTCATTTTCCAACCATAGTTCCGAAACTTTGCATTTGGTAACTCATTTATTCTATATCACAATGTGCATGATCCTTTTCCCCCAAAAGTACGCTGTGACATATATACCAAAACAGATTGTCATCACTGTAACTCCAGGTAAATTATGATACATCACATCCAGAAATCCCTGCGAAGTGACTCCCACATATCCCAGAATAAAAAGCGGGATCAGGCTCATCATAGACTGTTCCATTCTCTTTCCTGACAGGCAGGTATTGATCTCCATTCTGGTTTCCTGCTTTTGCTGTATACAGGATACCGTATTCTGAATAATGGCCATCAAGTCACCTCCCGTTCGCTTGGCAGTCATAAATACCTCCGCAAAGTTCTGAATGTCTTCCAGCCCGCTTCGCTTTCCCAAATCCAGCAAAAGGGATTCAATGCTGCGGTTCAGCGCTGTCTGCCTCACCATATATGTAAATTCCTGTACTGCAAAAGCATTTTTGTCATAGATCTTTACCAGTTCCTTTGCTGCCTCCTTTAATGCATTTTCCACTGCATACCCTGCCTGCAGTGATGCAGAGATCAACTGGATGCCCGTCAGAAATTCACTTTGCATGCGAATTGCCCGTTTTTCCTGCTGGCTTCCTCTCCGATCACGAAAGTACAAAACTGTACCCGGAAGCAAAATGAAAAAAGCAATCATGGAATTGAAAAACAGATAGCTGACCGCTCCATCCAGGCACAGGTAAAGCAGACCGTAGTACAAAATCTCTTTTCGTGAAAACTGATATCTGGTATAATCCATACTGCATCCTCTCCTATTTTAATGAAATTCCTGCTCTCTGCAGCTTTTCCCCATGCACTAATTCTCCAACCTGCTTCAGCGTTCCTTTCAATTTTCCATTCTCATCTTCTCCCTCTTCCTCGAACCGAAACAAGGTATTCGTTTTGATCTCTCCCCGCTGATATTCATATCCGGAAATTTCCAGTATCTCCAATACTTTTCTGCTTTTATCCCGCATCCGGCCAAGGTGCACCATGATATCAATTCCGGATGCAATCTGTCTGCGAATGGCCTGCACCGGAATATCCAGCCCCATCAGTACCATGGTCTCCAGCCTGGAAAGCATATCCACCGGATTATTTCCATGGCCGGTGCTTAAAGAACCGTCATGACCGGTATTCATCGACTGAAGCATATCGATTGTCTCGCTTCCCCTTACTTCTCCCACCACGATCCGATCCGGCCGCATCCGCAGGCTGGACTTGATCAGATCTCGTATAGTGACTTCATTGTCTCCCTCTTCATTGGCCCTTCTGGCCTCCAGGCGCACCAGATTCTGAGCCCCTTGGATCTGCAGCTCCGCATTATCTTCAATTGTGATAATCCTCTCTTCCTTTGGAATATAGTTAGAAAGTGCATTTAAAAATGTGGTCTTCCCGGAACCTGTGCCACCGCTGATAAAGATATTGTAGCCGGCCTGCACCAGTTTTCGCAGGAACTGAGATGCCTCTGCGGAAATCGCATTCCACTCAATCAACTGATCCATGGAAATTGGGTGGTCCGGGAATCTTCTTATGGTAACCACCGGCCCGTTCAATGCGATGGGCGCCATTACAATGTTGACACGTGCTCCGTTTTCCAGCCTGGCATCCACAATGGACACCGCTTCGTTCGCCACCCGGTTGCACTTGGCCACAATCTGCTGCACAATATCTTCCAGCTTCTCCCTGGAATAAAATCTTTTTGTCCATTGCCTCACCCTTCCCTCCTGCTCAATAAAAATACCCTCTGTTCCATTCACCATAATCTCCGTCACACTGTTGTCATCGATCAGTTCCTGCAAAATATCCAGCTTTCGCACAGAATTAAACAATTCTGTCCTTAATTCCATTTTTTCAATCAGACGAATATAATTTTTCTCCGCTTGTTCCATCAGCACTTCATCGATTTTTTGATAGATTTCTTCATCGTCCATCTCCCGGTACTGCTCCAGCCGTTCCATCAGCCGGGCCCGCAATTCCCGAAACCGCTTTTCATTTTCATTCACCTGTAATCCCCCCAGTTTCCATAATCCATCTTTTCAGTCTCTCTTCACCCCAGCGTCTTCCGACGATATTCTTCCCTTTTATCTCAACTCATCCCAGCCTGCACATTTCGGCACTTCCCCCCGCCACCTCCAGAGGATATTTTTCTTTCTTATCTTAGTTCATCGCTGCCTCCAGCATGTTCCGCACATATTTCCCCATATCTCCCCATATCATCCGCTCCAGGAGATCCGCATTCCGGCCCCCGCTCTGCCAGATAGGCAAATGCAGTTTCCGCATCTTATCCAGCACTTCCTGGCATTCCATCGCTTTCAAATTCTTTTCAAACTGCAGCTGCCTTGCCCTGGAAATATCATCCTCCAGTATTGGAACGTAGATTCGTCCGCACTGAGCCATTAATTGAAAGAGTTCATCCACCAGACTGCCCAGATCCAGAATAATCACCTCATATTCTCCATATGCCGCAATCTCTTCCAGAAGGAGCATCCATTCCTCATAGCGCACACTTTTCAGATCTGCCGGAGAAAATGCCGGCGGAATATAATCCAGATTGTGAAAGGTCTGAATCATTCCATTTAGTTTGTAAATCAGATTTCCTTCTTTTTGCCTGGCAAAGTAGATCAGATCCGATACATCAGAACGGTATTCTCTGGAAAAAATAGTTTCAAAACCACTGTAGTCTTCCAGATTCAGATACAGCACCTGCTTTCTTTCCCCCAGAATCTCCCCCAGTGTCAGCGCAAATAATGTCTTTTCCGCCTGGTAGGCAGGGGAATACACTCCAATTAATTCCGTTTTAGTCAGCTCTATAGAAATCGGCTGGACTTCCGGCTGGGATCTGGCATAAAAATTCATAACTTCTGCGATGATCTGATCCGAAGACTGATATTTATAGACCGCAAGCTCCTCTTCCAGGTTGTCCAAAGGCTCCCCCTCTGAAAGAATAATTGTTCGCTGAATATCCAGTGCCTTTATTTCATCACACATGGCATTCGTCGAAATCAAAAGAATTTCTATGGGATTCTCTGCTGCAAACTTTTTCAAACTCTCCAGATTAGTAAAAGCCTGTACCTCAAATGGCGTACTTCTCCGTTCATTCATATATTCCGTCAGATTACAGGCATAGGATGCCTCCAGGTCACAGACCGCAAATATACTTTTTTTCATATTCATAGTATCAATACACCCCTCCCAGATAACATACTGTACTTAAAAACACAGGTATCGAAAAATAAAAATAACTGTTTTTTTCTTCTAAGTTCAAATACGGCTGCCATTTTTTTGTCATTACATACGTGGAAAAATAAGTTTTGAAATAAACCAGACGCGTTACTAAATTTTTTCTTCGAAGTATACACAGAGCAGAAATCACTCCGCCAAAAAGAATTGTATAAATAATAAGGTAAAAACATCCACAGGGCCCCAAAAATCCGCCCACCGCCGATAAGAGCTTAATATCCCCCGCCCCTATCATCCTGAAATAATAAAACATCCCCAACAGCAAAACCGGCAGCATAATTCCGGAAAGATATAAGATAAGCCCCGCCAGCCCAAAGGTAAAAATCTGATTCGCCAGGCCGCACAGCAGACCTGTAACAATCAGGCCATTCGGTATTCTGGTATATTTCACATCCATCAGCACGGCTGCTCCGGTTAAATGCAGAAGCAGAATAGCCTGCATCAATATCATTCATTGCTCCTTTCTGTTATCTAATAAATGTATTATATCACACTTTGATAGTTTGTAAAGCATAATTTTATTTTTTTGTGTTTTTTATTATATGTAGAATAATAACTTATTAAAAAATGTTTTAATGCCCCACACTCAACAAAAGCGTATCAAAAAAACAGCCATTGCACAGGCTGGTGACCTGTAAGCAAATGGCCGTTTTTTCTTAAATGTTCTGTCACATCAAATTTCCGTATAGACCACGGCCTGCGCCGTGTATTTAACAATGGATATGATCAGTATATTTGAAATTTCAAGATCTGCACTACTCCTCCCAGATCTTCTCTGCTGACCTTAATAACTCCCTTCACGATCTCCGCCTGCTTTCTCAGCAGACCTTAATAACTCCCTTGACGATCTCCGCCCGCTTTCTCAGCAGACCCTAATAACTCCCTTCACGATCTCCGCCTTATTCTTCACACATGCCTGCAGCGCATCCTGGATATTGTCCAGTTCAAAGAAATCCGTTACGATTTTCTTGATCGGGATCCGGCCGGATGCCACGGCTTCGATTGCCATTGGGTAAATATTACGGTAGCGGAATACAGTCTTAAAGTTTAATTCTTTATCCAGTGCCATTCCCATCGGCAGTGTCACTTCGCCGGAAGCGCTGTAGCCTACAAATACGATGGTGGAGCCTTTTTTTGCCATACGGATCAGTTGTGCTGAAGTGATCAGATTGCCGGCGGTCTCAATTCCCAGATCGCAGCCCTTCTGGCCGGTCAGTTCCATGATCTTTGCTACGGCGTCTTCTTCTTTTCCGTTGATCACGCCGTCTGCGCCCAGCTCCAGCGCCTTGTCCAGACGTTTCTGCAGTACATCCACCACATATACCTTGGACACGCCCATGGCTTTTAATGAAAGCAGTGTAACCAGGCCGATGCATCCTGCTCCGGTAACCACAGCAGTCTGTCCCATGCCCCCATTTCCCTGTCTGGCTGCATGCATTCCTACTGCCAGCGGCTCGATCAGCGCACCTTCTACGGTATCCATAGAATCCGGCAGTTTGAAGCACAGAGCAGCTTCATGCGCCACATATTCCTGAAATACACCATCTACCGGGGGCGTGGCAAAAAATATCACATCTTTGCAAAGGTTATATTTTCCGGCCTTGCAGAATTCGCATTCTCCGCAGGTTTTTCCAGGCTCCAGAGCCACACGGTCGCCCACCTTCAGGTTTGTAACCCCTTTTCCTGTTTCCACCACGGTTCCGGCCGCTTCATGTCCCAGTACAAACGGCGTCTTTACAATAAAATCCCCGATTCTTCCTGATTCATAATAATGCAGATCCGAACCGCAGATTCCTACATTTTCCACCTTTACCAGTACTTCTTTTTCTCCCGGAACCGGAACCGGTCTTTCCTGAATTTCCACTTTCTCTATGTCCGTCATTACAGCAGTTTTCATCATTTTATCCATTATTATCCTTTCCTTTGGAACATCAGCCCATCAGTAAATGGGGAGGTTCCCCTCCCCACCGCTTTGCTGCTCTATTCCATATCTATTCTTTCGTTTATTTCATCATTCCATTTGCTTCATGCATAGTAATAATCTCATCCACATTATCTGAAGTGATTATAGTCGGATCCAGTGCCGAGATTTTGCCCTCTGTCAGCTCACCTTTTTCCATCTGCTCCCAGAGGCTGGCTGCTTCTTCACCCATTTCAGTTGCATTCTGAAGTACGGTAGCCGTCATTTTCCCATCTTTTATAGATTTACAGCCATTTGCCAGACCGTCAATACCATAAAACTGAATCGTCTGCACATCCAGATCAGCTGCTTCACACGCTTCGATACATCCACAGGTCATATCGTCACACATGGAGTAAACCGCATCAAATTCGGTATACACCTGCAGCCAGTCCTCCATCTCAGCCATTGCGCCTTCTTTGGACCAGTTGTCACTGTTTCGTACATCCAGTACCTCTACATCCTCTCGCTTCTCATCTGCCAGTGCATCCACAAATCCGTTATAACGGTCTTCACTTCCCTGATTTCCTGCTGTCGCTTTCAGGATCAGGATCTTGGCATTTTCCGGAAGTTTTTCTGCTGCCACGGTTCCAACCGTGTAGCCCAGAGGATAGTTATCCAGGCCAACGCCACAGGATACCCCGTCCTTTACCTCAGTATTATTGACCAGAATTGTATATACTCCGGCATCATGTGCTTCCTGAAGCAGTTCGTCTGTATTCTGGTCATGATCCGGTTTGTCCATCACCAGACCGTTATAGCCGTCTGTAATAGCCTGCTCGATTACGGTGGGCACATTTGCAGTATCTCCAGCCAGGTCCACCAGGGTTGCTTTTACGCCCTTCGCTTCCAGAGATGCCACTACGGAATTGGCCAGCCAGGAATAAAAAGACTGAGACATGTCACTGGATGCTACCAGAACCTTGTATTCTTCTTCTGCACCTGCTGTGAGGGTGGTTCCTGCCATTGCTGTTACTGCCATTGCTGTGGTTAAAATTGCTGCTGTCATTTTTTTCATTTTGTTTTCCTCCAATTTTTTTGTACATCCGCCATCCTGTATTTGTCTTTGACAAATGGGCGATGCTGCGTGCCGGGTTTTCACAGAAAACTTGACACAACCTCCATTTTTCTTTTTTTGCTACATACATAATACCTTTGTTTCCCGCCTTACTTTTTTTTGATTCTTTTATTTTTGCCCAACATATCAATAGACAGTGCCATCAATATGATACAGCCTTTTGTTACCATCTGGAAATAGGATCCAAGCCCGATCAGATTCAGCCAGTTTCCCAGGAATCCCATGATACATGCACCTACCAGACATCCTGTCACAGTTCCGATACCACCGGTAAAACTGGTCCCGCCAATAACTGCTGCCGCAATCGCATCTCCATGATAGTTTTCTGCGGTGTTTGGAATAGCGGAATTGACACGGGCAATCTGCAATACCGTAGCAATACCGGTAAGCAGTCCTGCCATGGCAAATGTTTTAATGGTTGTCATGTTGACATTAATTCCCGAAGCCTTTGCAGCATCCGAATTGCCGCCAATAGCGTAAATATTTCTTCCCAGAGGCAGCCGGTTTAAAATAATCCAGCAGATAACAGCACATCCCAGGAAAAAGAAAATAGGAAGGGGAATTCCTGCCACATATGTAGTGGAAATTTTACCATAGTCTCCAATTTCATAAGTTGCCTGACCGCCGGTATACAGATAGCATAAACCTCTGGCGATATAGTCCATTGCCATAGTAGCAATGAAGGAGGGCAGTTTGATTTTTGCCACAAAGATTCCACTGATGCTGCAGATAAAAATGGAAATCACAATTGCTACCACAAAAGCTACCAGGAGGGATCCTGTTGCAAGATATGCGCTGACAGAAAACATACCGGACAGTGCAATTACCGATCCCAGTGAAAGATCAATATTTCCTGATATGATCAGCAGCATTTCTGCCAGAGCCAGAACTCCGGTCACTGCAATCTGGCGCAGTACATTCGTTATATTCTTTGCCGTCAGAAAGGAACCTGTCGTCGCCGTTCCCAGTATAATCAACACAATAAATACTACGAAAATTCCATATTTTCTGGAAATAGTATCCATCCTCTGTTTCCAAGCCTTCTTATCCATCGATTTTCCCTCCTGCTGCCAGCATCACAATATTTTCCTGTGTCATTTTATCCCGTGAGATCTGATCAATAATTTTCCCTTTATACATTACATAGGCGGTATCACACATCCCGATAAATTCCGGAAGCTCCGAAGAAATGAAAATGATCCCAATCCCCTGTTTGGCCAATTCCGTTATTAATTTATATATCTCGTATTTTGCACCGACATCAATTCCCCTGGTAGGTTCATCCAGGATCAATACCTTGGCCTGCGTCATCAGACATTTTCCAAGAACCACCTTCTGTTGATTTCCACCGCTTAGTGTCAGTGTCGCGGTTCCCATTCCAGGTGCTTTGATTTTTAATTCATCAAAGTATTCTCTGGTCAGCTTTCGTTCCCTGCCTATCTGCAGAAATCCTTTCTTCGTAATTCTTTTCAGGCTGGACAGGGAAATATTTTCTCTGATGTCCCGGCAGAGAATCAGACCGTACCTTCTTCTGTCCTCGGAAGCCATGACGATTCCATGTTTAATAGCCTCTGTTACCGATTTGATGCGGACTTCTTTTCCCTGAATGCGAATTTTTCCGCTTTCATATGGATCCAGCCCACAGATAGCTCTTACGGTTTCGGTCCTGCCCGCGCCCATTAAACCGCCCAGTCCCACAATTTCTCCCGCATGGACTTTAAAATTAATATCAGACAGTTTGCTGAATTCAGAATTCAGTCCCTCTACCTCCAGAAGAGTCTCTCCCAGGGGTATCTTTTCTTTTGGATAAACATTTGTAATTTCCCGCCCGACCATCATCTTCACCAGGCTGTCCTGGGTAAATTCAGAAGCCGGTCCGGTATGAATATGCTTTCCATCCCGCATCACTGTGATATCAT
This sequence comes from Lachnospiraceae bacterium, assembly GCA_028689585.1. Lineage (GTDB taxonomy): Bacteria > Bacillota > Clostridia > Lachnospirales > Lachnospiraceae > Merdiplasma. The sequence continues at coordinate 527,376 of JAQVCW010000001.1, forward strand.
CTGCAATGCGGAAAATCTCATCCATCTTATGGGAAATATAGATAATCGTAATTCCCCGTTCCTTCAATGCTTTGATATCCCGGAAGAGACGCTCCACTTCGGCGTTGGTCAGCGCAGAGGTGGGTTCATCCATAATCAGGATCTCCACCTGATTCCGTTTAATCTCTCTTGTAATTTCCAGAAGCTGAATATCCGATACCGACAGGTTGCGCAGAGTAATTTTCGGATCATAATTCAGATTTTCCTCTTCCAGTATCTTTTTTGCTTCCTTATGAACGCCTTTCCAGTCAATGAACGGCCCCTTTTTGGGTTCCCGGCACAGCATCAGGTAACGTTCCACGCTCATATCCGGTATGTAATTCAGCTCCTGATAGATCATGGAAACACCCTGTTTTTCCGCATTCAATGTGGTTTGAAATTTCATTTCCCTTTCATCAATGTAGAACTTGCCCGATGTGGGTACATGGGTTCCATTCAAAATTTTCATTAATGTGGATTTTCCTGCCCCATTTTCTCCCATCATTACATGCACACTGCCTTGCCGGATTCCAAATGAAACCTGATCCAGCGCCAGAACTCCCGGGAATTCCATGCTGATTGATTCAAAACGAATCTTATACTCGCTGCTCACGTATCCTTCCCCCTTTATTTCTGATGTTTTCCAGAAACAGATACACTCTGGATTTTAACCGCTTATTTATTTAAAATTCTTGAAAATATGTACTTTCCGGATTCCACTCTGAAATAGCAGTAATCTTTATCTTCCTGCAATGTCTTCACGCAGGGTACGTCTGACGTTTCCCGTCCCTCACAAATCACATCCCCGTCCACCAGAATTTTTAACTTCTCCCGTTCCATTCCCCTGATTGGAACTCCAATCTCTCCAATGCATCCAAATGGAATTTCTACTGTCAGTTCCCATTTTCCCGGTTCCTGTTTCCATCCGCTGATCACTTTTCCCCGCATGGTATCCATGGATGCTTTGGCAAATTTCATTTTGGAAGGGACAATCGGACGAATATGAATTTTTTTAAATCCCGGCTCCTGCTCATCTGCCTGTATTCCTGCCAGATATTTATAAAAGCTGACACCAACTGCACCATTCATCGGATGATTATAAGAAGCCATCCCGCTGAGTGTACCCTCTTCCGTTATCTTTTCCCACCTTTCCCAAACTGTGGTCGCTCCATTTTCTATCATATATCCCCAGCTCGGATAAGTGGTCTGTGTCAGAAGTTCATAGGCCAGATCCTCCATTCCCTCCTGAAGCAGCACCTCTATCAAATACCTGCTGCATAAATTTCCTGTGGTCATATGCATTTCATTGGTTTCTGCTATATCCTTTTCCAAATGCTCCAATACCATTTTCTTATCTTCTTCCGGCACCAGTCCCAGATACAGCGGAAATGTGTTGCAAGCCTGGCTGTTCGAGTAGTAATACTTTTCTTTCCTATTATAATAGGTCCTTTGAAAAGCTTCCTTTACTTTCTCCATTTCTTTCCTGTAGAACAGAGCATCCTCCGGCTTTTTCATAACCTCTGCCATTTTTATCATCAATTCACAGTCATAATAAAGATACCCGGTTCCCATCAGCTGCGTCGGAGTAATCGTAGAGACCGCACCGCCTCCGATACTGTCAAGATTAGTTCCGCCAATCGGAGCTGCCCAATCCCCCATCGGTGAATATTTCATCACATAATCTCTGGAATTCCGAAAAAGATAGCCAATCCACTTTTTCATCGCTTCATAGTTCTTCTCAATGATTCTGGTATCTCCATAATGGCAGTACACATTCCATGGTATCAGCAGAAAGGAGCTGCTCACGGGATCCGCCGGCCTCTGTCCAAATCTACGGAATGGTGCCGTATCGGTAACCGCTCCGCTCTCTTCTCCCTGAGCGTCACGGACATCCTGCAGCCATTTGTCATACATATTCGGCAGGCGGTAGCTGTAAAGGGCACATTCGTTCCGGACCGTCATATCGTTCAGCCATCCAAGACGTTCGTCTCTCTGCGGACAATCCGTGGGAAGTCCGTGGAGGTTGCTGGCCTCTGTCCACTGAATATTCTGCTGAAGCTGGTTGATCAGATCACTGGAACACTGGAACTCGCCTGTCTTTTCCACCGCGGAACGGACCACACACCCCACAATCGTATCCTCTTTCGGCGGATAAGGGAGTCCTTTTACCTGAACAAAACGAAATCCATGATAGGTAAATCTCGGTTCATAAATTTCCGTTCCCTCTCCCTTACAGATATAATTATCCGTAGCACGGACTCCCCTCAGTGAAATCCGGTTCAGGGAATGATCTTCCTTTTCCAGTTCAGAATAAATCAGAGATATTCTGGTCCCTGCAGCCGCTTCTGCCTGCAGCCGCACCCAGCCCGCAAAGTTCTGCCCCATATCAAAGACATAGCTTCCATCTTCTAACAAATGAACCGCTTTTGCTCTGCGTTCCTCTACCACTCGAATCGGTTCCAAAATCTGCGCTCTTGGTTCGCCTTTCATGGGTTCAAATTCAACTGCATCTTTCCAGGCGGGCCCTGCACATGTCATATCATATTCCGGTGTATTCCAGCCAGTCAATTCCATTCTGGCATCATAGTCCTCGCCCTGATAGATGCTGTTCGCCCTCATCGGACCTTCCACGGTAAAATACCATTCGTTATTATTGGTACACCGCCATTCCTTTGTACCGTCCTCATAAGTCAAAAACACCTGCATGGAAAAAAGGTGTTCTCCCAGTCCATATCCCTGAAACCCCATTTCCATTGCATTCCAGCCGTTTCCAATTTCCACGCCAAATGCATTATTTCCGGTTTGCAGCAAGTTTGTAATATCATATGTTCCATATAGAAATGTTTTATTGCAGTCAGTCCATGCATTATTTAAAACAGTATCTGTAGTGTCACTGCCATTCACCGTCAGGATATAGTAATTGGGACTGCCAATAAAAGCTACTGCTTTATTCACCGCCCGGTCCAGTGTGAAAGAATTACGAAACCAGAAAGTATCCTCCTCCATCATCGGCCCGCCAATCCATCCTGCCTCCCATTTTTCTCCCGGCATCAATCCGGTCAGAAAATGTCCGGTATCACTTTCCAGTGTACGTCCCCCGGAAGTGACGATCGTTACCTTATAATAATAGTCCGTAGCTGTCTCCAGTTTATCGCCATCAAAAACCACATTCAGTGTTTCATCGTTGTCCACAACTCCGCTGTCCCAGACACAGGTTCTCTTTCCGAAGCTGATTTCCTTATTTACCAGAATGTGGTAGGACAATTGATGCTCTCCCTTTTGAATATGTTCAACGGCTCCCTTTCGTCCAGACCTTTTTCTGTCGGCAAATGCCTTTTCATCCTCCTCCGCCCCAATTGTTTTATTTGGTGCTTCCGATTCCAGCATCCAGGAAAATCTCGGCTTTTCCATATCGAGTCCAACCGGATCTTTCATGTATTCGCAATAAATATTTAATCTCATGTTTTTTCCTTTCCATATATTGGTAAAACTTTTTATTTAATATCTTCATGTTCTTTGTTCATTTTGTGCATTTCAGCCATGTTTCTTCTGTTTTATTGCTTTATAATGTATTATATACCATATCTCATTGTACATGTCAATACATTAGATAAAATATTTTACTGAATTCATTAATTATTTTTATTTTTATAGTGCAGGCTAAAAACTTATTTTTACGCCGGTCCTTTTTTTATTTTTCAAACAGAGGTTTTCAAATTTTTATTTTTTATTCCTCTTTGGAAATATTTTCAGTATTTACAGCGCATCTTTTTTCTTGTTTTTACAGCATTTTGCATTGTTTTTCAGCATTTCCAATTAATTTCACTGCATTTATTTTTATGAGTTTTTCCATATATTTTTTCAAACATTATTTTAAATCTATTTTATTTTTCCCTTATTGACATCATACTTTCCTCATACTATAATGTTAGTAAAATATTTTTATTTTTTTACTAAAGAGCAGGGGAGTAAATATGAGTGCAAAATTAAAAGACGTTGCCGAGAGAGCGGGAGTTTCCATCACCACCGCCTCCTTAATCCTAAACAACAAACCTATCAGTGCCACTGAAAGCACAAAAAAACAGGTCATCCAGGCAGCCAAAGAATTAGGCTACCTGCGCAGGCAGAAGGTGCGCAACATCGGGCTGATGGTCCCGGATCTGAGCAATCTGTATTATATGGAACTGACCAGGGGTATTTCTCTGAAAGCACAGGAAAAGGGCTATAATGTAATAATTTTTGATTCCAATAATAACCTGAAGCGGGAAACAAACAACCTCCACACTCTGCGTCAGACAGAGCTGGAGGGTATCATTATGGGGATTTCTTCTACAGACAAAACCCTGACAAAGCTGCGCCCCATCATCCTTAACATTTTAAATGAAGACCAGGTTCCCATTGTCCTTCTGGACCGAAACTGTCCTTCCCTAAACTGCCATTCCATCTGCATTAACAACTATTACGGCGGCTACCTGGCCACCAGCCATCTGGTGGAGCTTGGCCACACTAAAATAGGCTGCATTACCGGAAATATCAATTTGCCTGAATGCCAGGACCGTACCAATGGGTATCGCGGCGTCTTTACTGAAAACCATTTGGATTTGAACGAAAACTGGATTATAAACGGTGAATTTACCACTGAGACCGGTTACAAAAATACTCAGGCCCTTTTAGATCAGGGTGTGACCGCTATTTTTGCCCAAAACGATATGATTGCATTTGGTGTATACCACTATCTGAAAGAACACAACCTCCATATTCCGGAAAATATATCCCTGGTGGGCTTTGATAACATCCCTTTCATCTCCATGCTGGATGTGCCTCTGACTACAGTATCTCAGCCCATACATCAAATGGGCGAACGGGCTCTGGATATCCTGCTCACCACGCCATACATCAGCGATACCACAGACAGGGTCACGCTTACGCTGCAGCCGGAGCTGGTGGTGCGAAACAGCACATCAAAGCCAGGGAAATAAAAACCTGCCGAGAAGTTTTCTTTCAGGTCTTCTAACCACAAAAAAGCGCCATGTCCATTATCAAACGGATATGGTGCTTTTTTGAACGAATAATATCGCTCCATTCTATTGCTGTATTTTTTCAAAAGATGTTTTAGGGTGCCTGCTTTCTCAGCAGACCTTAATAACACCCTTCACGATCTCCGCCTTGTTCTTCACACATGCCTGCAGCGCATCCTGGATATTGTCCAGTTCAAAGAAATCCGTTACGATTTTCTTGATTGGAATACGGCCGGATGCCACGGCTTCGATTGCCATTGGGTAAATATTACGGTAGCGGAATACGGTCTTAAAGTTTAATTCTTTATCCAGTGCCATTCCCATCGGCAGTGTCACTTCGCCGGAAGCGCTGTAGCCTACAAATACGATGGTGGAGCCTTTTTTTGCCATACGAATCAGTTGTGCTGAAGTGAACTGATTGCCGGCGGTCTCAATTCCCAGATCGCAGCCCTTCTTTCCGGTCAGTTCCATGATCTTTGCTACAGCATCTTCTTCTTTTCCGTTGATCACGCCGTCTGCGCCCAGTTCCAGCGCCTTGTCCAGACGTTTCTGCAGTACATCCACCACATATACCTTGGACACGCCCATGGCTTTTAATGAAAGCAGTGTAACCAGGCCGATGCATCCTGCTCCGGTAACCACAGCAGTCTGTCCCATGCCCGCATACTCATGTTTACGTCCTTTACCGCCTGTATGGTCTGCCTTCTTGTTACAAACGTTTTATTCAGGTTTTCAATTCTTATTTTTCCCTGTCCCACTGATATTTTCCCCTTTCTTCCTGTCCTGTTAT
>JAQVCW010000034.1 GCA_028689585.1 Lachnospiraceae bacterium
CGTTTCCTGAATGGCATCCGCAATATCGTCTTCACTGCGCAGATAACTCCTGGCGACCTTGTACATACCCTGTGTATTCTGCCTGATCAATTCTGAAAATGCAGCATTGTCACCACATTGTGCTTTTCTCACCAAACGTTCCACGGCTTCCTCCTTTCTGCAGTTCTGCTGTTTTATTCTTACTATTACTGTTGTAATCGGCCGTTTACATACATTAGACTCGCGAATATGCGGAAAAGTTTCATTTAATTTACTCTTATCGATCCTGCTGCTTCATTTTGCTGACTGCCATTGCGATCCCGATGAGCGCCAGCGCAAACAGAAGCTGAATGCCCATGCCCTTATAAATGGACATCCGGACACCGTCTGTCATGGAAACGCAGTTGCTTAACGTATCGTTGACTACCTCGTACCAGTATACCGGAAGGAACTGGGATACCCGCAGCACATTTTCCCCCAGCAGGGACATCTGCACAAAGGCTCCGCCCAGAAAGCACATGCCCAGGGACAGCGGAGTTACGATACTGTTGACTACCGACGGCTTGCTCACCAGCAGACCCAGGATAAATGCAATCGCCAGGCACACCAGCATCAGCAGCAGCGTGTTCCCGATGTAATACCATTTATTGGGATCTGCCAGAAATGATTTTCCGTCGATACAGAGGATCAGCAAAATAGAAAACAGCCACATGGCAGTGCCCACCACCAGGAATGCCAGAATGCCTTCTCCATTCTGCCTGCGAAGGGACACGGCTGACGCCATCATCCGGTTTTTCACCTCTTTCTTTCGGAAGGAAGCGAGGATCAGCCCCAGCACGTAGCAGAGTGCCGTAAGAAACAGATAGGGCATGAACCGGAACGCGTATCCATAGGACTGCATTCCGTTTTTCGCTTTGGAATCCGCCAGCATATTCACCTGTGAATCATTCTGGGACTGACATTTTTCCAATGCTTCCGATATGGTATAACCGGCCGCCCGATAAGTCCTCACCTGGTTCAGAAAGGTATTGATCTGCGCGGAGGCATATACCGCATTGTAGGTTCCGGGCACCTTGGTAAGGGAAAGAGCATTTTCTCCGCTCAGGCATTTTTCTTCAAAATTCTCCGGGATCTGCAGGATCAGATCCACAGTCTCATAATACAGAGCCTCCTGCATCACCTCTTCATTCTTTTCCATCCCGGTCACATTGTGCTTTTCGCTCAGCCAGGACACCAGTCCCTTCGCCAGCGCTCCGCCATCCTCATCCACCACCGCAATATCCAGCCTTTCCGCCCGATAGGCGCTGCTCTCCGTACCCCGGGCCACAAACTGCATGGAAACAGTAACTCCCGTAAAAATCACCACATACATCAGGATCATTCCCAGAAGTCTTTTCGTGATCCTCATATATCCTTTAAATACTGTCATAACGCTCCCTCCTTACCATCAGAAATGCCCCCAGACCAAGTACCCCTGCCATGATGAGAAGAGTCACCATGTCCCTGCCGTAACGGGCTGGATTGTTGTAAATACTCATGCAGTACAGCGCATCTGAAATCAGCGCTGCCGGATTGAGACGGTTCACGATCGGGCAATACTGTTCGATCATATTTTTCATCTGCGCAATCATCAGTCCTGACAGGAAACAGCAGACCATGCTGACCGCCAGCATAATGCCCACCTTTACCATCTCTCTTCCGCTGCCGCAGCTACCGACAAAAATTCCAAGCGCTACTCCGATCAGACAGCCTACCGCGCAGACCAGAACCGTCCCCCCCATATTCCGGCCGAAATCTACTTTCAAAATATATTTCAGATACGCCAGAAGTATCATCACATTCACAAAATGTACTGCAAAGGTAACCAGCATATCCACAAATACCATCTTCAGCCGGTGAGTGGGTGTAATGCTCCTTCGTATGGCCAGAGTGCTCAGATTGGCCTGCAGCTCAAGCGCCGTACTAAATCCAAGAAAGCAGCCGTAGAGACATGCCATGGCAATCAGCGCCAGAAAATACTGAAGAAAACCATTTACTTCTTTTCCATCAATCGTGGTCTCCTGCACCAGTTCCCGATAGTCGGAAACTGCAGCGGCAGCAGCCACCAGGCCGAAGGGCTTTTCTGTCGCTACTGTATACATCATATCCGCATTGCGGTTGTAGCTGTCCAGCAGGGACTGGAGAATACTCTCTTCCATCCCTTCCGAAGCCACCATCAGCGACGGAGTTTCCTGTGCGTAGAAAATTCCGGTTATCTTATTTTCTTTCAGTTGTGTCACAGCGTCCTCCTCCGACAGCCGTTCCACCTGAATAATATGAGAATCGTCCTTCTCCATCTCATCCAGAAAGCTGACAAATGTACTGGCCGTCAGATTCCCGCTGTCCTTAACCAGCGCTACCGGAATTGTTTTCAGATTATTATTCCCCAAATTCGAGAATGCAAAGAAAAACAGGGTAGCCAGCATCAGCGGAAATGCTATTGCCCAGAACATGGATGACCGGTCCCGCATGGTGCAGATAAATCTATATTTTATTAAATGCAGCATCTTTTTTTCCTCCTGCTCAATCTCTCAGTTCTTTTCCCGTGATCTCCAGGAATACATCATTTAAGGTGGGCAGCTCGGAAAATACCCTCCCGAATGCAATATCCTTTTCCTGCAGATAGTTCAGCACCCGCACCAGGTTGTGCTTTGCACCGCTGCACCGGACGGTCAGCTCCTGATTTTCATAGGTTACATCAAATACATGAGGCAGGTTCCGGATATCCGGCAGATTTTCTTCCTCCATCAGGATCCCCTCTACCGTGATCTTTTCGCCCGTTTTGATCATGCTCTTTAATTCTTCTTTCGTCCCCTGGGCAATACAGCGTCCGTGATCCAGTATGGCGATCCGGCTGCAGATCTGCTCCACCTCTTCCATATAATGAGAAGTATAAATGATGGTGGCGCCTTTGCGGTTCAGCTCCTTAATCCCCTCCAGGATCTTATTTCTGCTCTGTGGATCCACCGCCACCGTCGGTTCATCCATGATGATCAGTCTGGGCTGGTGTGCAATGCCGCAGGCGATGTTCAGTCTTCTGAGCAGACCGCCGGAGAGCTGCCTGGGCCTCATTTTTGTATAATCCTCCAGGCCCACAAAGCGAATGGCCTCCTCTGTCAGTGCTTTCCGTTTTTCTTTTCCGCTCACATACAGCCCGCAGAAATAATCAATATTCTCTCTTACACTCATTTCATCAAAGACTGCCACATTCTGCAGCACCACGCCAATCTGCTTCTTCACCTCGTAATTATCCGGTGTCATGGTCTTTCCGAACACCTCAATATTTCCTTTATCATATTTTAGCAGCGCCAGCAGACAACTGATCGCTGTGGTCTTTCCGGAACCGTTGGGCCCCAGCAGCCCGAAGATTTCCCCCTCTTCGATTTCCAGATTCAAGTGATCCAATGCCACCAACGGGCCGTACCGTTTTACCAGATTTTCTATCTTTATCATTTCTCTTCCTCCTCCTAGAACATCAGTCCATCCTGAATTTCCCTGCGGAAAATGGGCTGACACAATCTCCTGCTTTTTGCATCTCTGTAATGATGTATTCATTATAGTTCAGCAAAATCAAAAATATAAGTGTACGCTGTCAGCCCGGGGCATGACAAATGTCACGAAAAGCGGGCCGATGCATGTTTAATGAATTGCCATGCTTAAAAGATTCGCGGATGACATACGGCAAAAATACGGTTATAATATAAGTGGAATTTTTTCTGAAAATACTTCTGACGGGAATTGCCATGATGATATTACTTATTATAGAGGGGGAGGGCCATGCGGACACTGCTTAACAAACTTCTGATGCTTTTCTATTGCTTTGGTGCGGCACTGTTTCTTAAGGTGGATGCCGCTTATGTGGCTGCCTTTCTGATCGCTGTGGCGCTGTCTGCTTCTCTTTACTTTTTTTACCGGGAGGACTGTCTGGAGCAGGGTTTTCTGGCTTATCTGAAGAAACCGGATTACAATCTGATCGTTACCTTCTTATATGGTGTGATGCTTTTGGGGATACCGAAATTTTCCCTGTTTGCGCCGCTGATCGCCTATGATGCGTTTGCCGTCGGCAATTATCCGGCTCTGGTGCTTTACCTGGCGGGCATCTCTGCTGCTTATTTTACTTCTCTTCCCGCGCTGTGGATCTTTCTGCTTTTCGGCCTGCTGCTTTCCTGCTATCTGGCCTGGCAGACCGGCTCCTACACCAGACTGTACGCCACCTTTAAAAGGACACGGGATGACAGTACCGAATTAAATCTCCTGCTCTCTGCGAAAAATCAGGCATTGATCGACAATCAGGACTATGAAATCTACACCGCTACCTTGAAGGAGCGGAACCGGATCGCCAGAGAAATCCACGACAATGTGGGACATATGCTTTCCCGTTCCATCCTCATGTTGGGTGCACTGAAGGCCATTAATAAAGAGGAAGCTCTGGCTTTGCCCCTCAATACCCTGGATGCCACCTTAAATACGGCCATGGACAATATCCGCACCAGCGTCCACGACCTGCATGACGAGTCGGTAAATCTGTGTGAAGTAGTGGAAGGACTCACCAGAGAATTTTCCTTCTGCCCTGTCACCCTGGAATATGATATTTCCTGCGAGGTTCCACGGAATATCAAGTACTGCTTTATCACCATCGTAAAAGAAGGGCTGTCCAATATTATCAAACACAGCAATGCCACTCAGGTACATATTATTATGCGGGAGCATCCGGCCTTTTATCAACTGATCGTCTCTGACAATGGTACCGTATCAAAAAACAGTTCCGATTCCGGAATTGGCCTGATCAATATAAAGGACCGGGTGGACGCATTGCAGGGGACACTGCAGATCACCGCCGAAAATGGATATAAAATATTTATCATGATACCAAAATCTGAAAAACGGAGCATGCAGGGGCGGAAATGACCGCCGGCTCACGTAAGCCCCACCATAGGCTGAAAGGATTGAAAAATGAAAATTATAATTGTAGATGATGACTGCCTGGTATCAGGCGCATTAAAAACTATTTTGGAAGCCAGCCGGGAAATTCAGGTGGCTGCGGTGGGCGCCGACGGTTCGGAAGCGGTCACCCTGTATCGGGAGTACCGGCCGGACGTACTGCTGATGGATATCCGCATGAAAAAAATGAGCGGCCTGGATGCCGCCGCTGCAATTCTGTCCGAATTTCCCGATGCGAAGATCCTGCTGCTCACCACGTTTTCTGATGACGAATACATTGTAAAAGCATTAAAAATAGGAGCGAAGGGCTATATCCTGAAGCAGGATTATGCCAGCATCGTTCCCTCCTTGAAATCTGTCTGCACGGGACAGACTGTATTCGGCAATGAGATCAGTTCCAAAATCCCCGGTCTTCTCCACTCCTCTGCCGATTTTGACTATGCCGCTCTGGACATTAACACAAGAGAGCTGGAAATCATCCGCCTGATCGCCGACGGCTTAAGCAACCGTGAAATCGCAGGCACGCTGTTCCTGAGTGAGGGAACCGTCCGCAATTACCTGAGCTCCATCCTGGATAAGCTGCAGCTTCGTGACCGCACTCAGGTCGCCGTCTTCTACTACCAGCATCTTTAGCGTGACGCCACATTTCCTGTGATAATTCGGGTGTCAAAAAGGAGGCCGACAGCCTATGATATGAAATGGCCTCCTGCAATGCTGACCGGTTCCGCTCCCCTTCTGTTAAGTATTTTTGAATATCGTCCAATCATTAAATTTCAAATTATCCCTTTACTGTATCTTAATTTCAGATATGCTATAATATATTTCAATTGCAAAACAATCGAAAATACAGCATCTCACAAGTTCTCATATATCAACCGGGCAGCATGACGTTTCAATCGACCTGCCATTGCTGCGGAAAGAAGGTAAACCATACGTAAAATCTCTGTTCACATAAAAGATTGTATTATCACAGCGGTTATTCTATGCTCTTCCTTTCTGATCAGTCTGCTGCTGCAGAATGTATTTCAGGTTCATGAGCACATTACCACTGTTTTTGTTTTTGCGGTATTTTTAATTTCCCTTTTGACAAACAGCTATATCTATGGCATTGCGGCTGCTTTCATCAGTATGCTGGCCGTAAATTATGCCTTTACTTTTCCCTTTTTTACCCTTGATTTCATGATTCCGGTGAACCTGATTTCCTCCGTGATCATGATCATCATTGCCATCTCCACCAGCACGCTCACCACGAAGATTAAGCAGCACGAAGCGATGAAGGCGGAGGCCGAAAAGGAGGGGATGAGGGCAAATCTTATGCGGGCCGTTTCCCACGATCTGCGCACGCCGCTCACTACCATCTATGGCTCCGCCTCGGCGCTGCTGGAAAACCGCCAGCGTCTGAACGAAACACAGCAGGATAAAATTTTACAGGGAATCCAGGAAGATGCCGAATGGCTTATGCGGATGGTGGAAAATCTGCTTTCCATTACCCGCATCGACAGCGGCAAGGTAAAGATCATCAAAGCGCCTATCGTGCTGGAGGAATTGATTGATGCTGTCCTTCTCAAATTTAAGAAACGGTATCCTGTGCAGAAAATCCTGCTGGAGCTGCCCGATGATATGGTGGTAATCCCCATGGATGCCATTCTGATTGAGCAGGTGATCATCAATCTGCTGGAAAATGCAGTACAGCATGCAAAGGGCATGACCGAGCTTTCACTCCGGGTGTTCGTTCGTGACTGTCAGGCTGTTTTTGAGATCAGAGATAACGGCTGCGGCATTCCGCCGGAATTTCTGCCCCATATTTTCACTGGCTGCTCCGGAAAAAAGGAAAATGCTGCTGATGGGCAGAAACGAAATGCCGGCATCGGTCTTTCCGTTTGCGCTACGATCGTCAAGGCCCACGGCGGAAAGATCAGCGCAGAAAATGCCTCATCCGGCGGTTCCGTTTTCCGCTTCATACTGAATACGGAGGAGACTGAACATGAACAACAACAAATATAAAATCCTGCTGGTGGAGGATGAATGCAACATCCAAAATCTGATTAAAACCATGCTGGAGACCGCTGATTATCAGGTCATTCTGGCCCAGACCTGCTCCTCCGCCCTCACACTGTATACTTCCCATTTGCCGGATCTCATCCTTCTTGACCTTGGGCTTCCGGATAAAGACGGAATGTATCTGCTGAAAAAAGTGCGGGAGCATTCCCTGACTCCCGTCATCATCCTCTCCGCCCGTTCCGAAGAGCGGGATAAGGTAGATGCACTGGATTTCGGTGCCAATGATTATGTCACAAAGCCCTTTGGGGCAGCGGAGCTTCTGGCCCGTGTGCGGACAGCACTCCGTACCAATCGCTGCAGCGCCCAGGAGGGGAAATATCCGGGCGGCCGTTTTACCCTTTCGGACCTTGTGATCGATTATGATGCCAGACAGGTATTCATCAAAGAGACAGAAATCAGGCTCACTCAGACAGAATACAATATTGTCGCTTTTCTTTCCGGCCACTGTGGAAAAATGATGACTTATTCCGCTATTATCAAAGCCATATGGGGTTATCCCGATGATGGCAGCATCAAAAAACTCCAGGTAAATATGGCAAATATCCGAAAAAAATTCGGAGCACAGCCCGGTGAAACCAACTATATCATCAATGAGCTGGGGGTTGGCTACCGCATGAATGGAGAAAAGGACGGATTATGAGTGAATTTATGAAAAAACAGTCCCCCGCAAGAATTATTGCCCTGGGTTTTGCATTAGCCATTCTGCTGGGTTCTATTCTGCTTCTGCTGCCCTGCAGCCTGAAGGAGGGAAAAACCATCAGCTACATTGATTCCCTCTACACCTCCACCAGCGCCGTCTGCGTCACCGGACTGATTGCGGTGGATGCGGGTGATACCTTCACACCCCTGGGGCAGTTCTTTTTAGCCGCCCTGATTCAGGTGGGCGGCCTGGGCGTGACTTCTGTAGGTGCCGGAATTATTCTTGCCATGGGAAAAAGAATGGATTTCAAAAGCCGCAATCTGATCCGCCAGTCCATGAATCTGGATTCAGGCAAAGGCATTGTTCTCTTTATGAAAAGTGTCTTTCTCACCACACTGATCATCGAACTGGCAGGCGCCCTGCTCAGCTTCACGGTCTTTGTGCAGGATTACCCCCTTACCAAAGCCATCGGAATCAGCCTGTTTCACTCGGTTGCCGCTTTTAACAACTCCGGTTTCGACATTCTTGGGAACCTCCAGAATCTGATTCCCTATCGCGACAATGTGATGCTGAATCTGGTGACCTGCGGCCTGATCTTTTTTGGCGGCATTGGCTTCCTTGTGATCCGTGAAATGTGGACCACCAGACTGAACTGGAAAAAGTTTTCCATGCATACCAAGTCAGTTCTGTCCATCAGCCTCCTCCTCATTCTGGCAGGCACTCTTCTGCTGAAGATGACGGAACCCATTACCTGGCTGGGCGCCTTTTTCCACAGTGTATCCGCAAGAACTGCAGGTTTTTCCACCTATCCGCTTGGAACTTTCTCCAATGCCGGACTGATGGTTCTGACCGTGCTGATGTTTATTGGAGCTTCTCCCGGTTCCACCGGCGGCGGGATCAAAACCAGCACCTTTCTGGTGCTTTTGCAGGGAATCAAGTCTGCTGCTACCAACAAGTCGGAAAAGGTATTTCGCTACGCGATTCCCAGGGATGCGTTTCGCAAAGCAGCCGTCATAACTCTGCTTGCTCTGACTATAGTAATTTCAGGCACCTATCTGATGGTAGTGATGGAACCGGAACTTCCCCTGATGGATGTGCTGCTGGAAATCACCAGCGCTTTCGGCACCGTAGGGCTTTCCACCGGAATAACACCGGATCTTGGGATTGGAGCAAAACTGCTTTCTATTTTAATTATGTACATTGGCAGACTCGGGCCTCTTACCATCGCTACTCTCTGGTATTTCTCCCGGGGGGAACGGGTAAGCTTCCCGGAAGGAAATATTGCAATCGGATGACAGGAGAGAATGTAAAATGATATTTCATAAATCCAAAAATGAAAAAATGACCTATGGAATTGTAGGACTGGGGCGCTTTGGCTACGCTCTGGCAATGGAACTGGCCGCCTCCGGCGCTGAACTGATCGTGCTGGACCAGGATGAAGAAAAGATCCGCGAACTGCGTGAAATCACAGAAAACGCTTATATTATTGCCAATCTGGACAAAAAGGCCCTGATGGAAACCGGTATTCAGAACTGTGATGTTGCCGTTGTGTGTATCGGAGAACATATGGATACCTCCATTCTGGTCACCTTAAATCTGGTTTCCATGAATATTCCCACTGTGATCTCTAAAGCAACCAGTGCAGAGCATGGCATCATACTGGAAAAGCTGGGCGCTGAAGTGGTGTACCCGGAACGGGATATGGCGGTGCGCCTGGCCAGCCGTCTGGAAACCTCCAGAATGCTGGATTTTGTCCAGCTTAGTGAGAAAATCAACGTATCCAAGATGAGGATATCGGATCAGGATGTGGGCAGAACGGTATTTGAACTGAACCTTCGCTCTCGCTTCGGGCTTAATATCATTGCCATTGAAAACGGCGGAAACGTTATGGAAGTAATTAAACCAGATTACGTGTTTGCCGAAAATGACATTCTCTTTCTTGCCGGGAGCAAGGAGGGACTGCTGAAATTAAATGACTGTGCAGGGAATTAACTCCTGTCAAATTCAGCCCGGCGGCTCCCTGTGTGAGTTTCCTCAGGTGACCACGGCACGGTGCTCTCAGCCTCGTTCGCATACCTGAAAAAAATAAGGAGATTTTTCATGTCAATTACAGATTTTATAGGACAAATGCTTCAAAATCCCATGATGCTTTTTTCTTCCCTGCTGACTATGGGCGTGATTTTTGTCAACGGCTGGACCGATGCCCCAAATGCCATTGCTACCTGCGTTTCTACGAGAGCGATCGGTATCCAAAAAGCCATTATCATGGCGGCTGTTTTCAACTTTCTGGGTGTCCTTGTCATGACTTCCATCAATGCTTCCGTCGCCATGACCATTTATAATATGGTAGATTTCGGCAGTGATGCCCGCATCTCTTTGATTGCCCTGTGCGCGGCCATGGCCGCCATCGTCATCTGGGCCACTGCCGCCTGGTATTTTGGCATCCCCACCAGCGAAAGCCACGCACTGATTGCCGGTATTTCCGGAGCAGCCGTCGCGATCCAGAACAGTTTTTCCGGAATTAACGGAGGAGAATGGATCAAGGTCCTCTACGGAATTGTCCTTTCCACACTTCTTGGCTTTGTATTCGGCATTCTTTCCGCCAAATTAACGGTACTGCTGTTCCGCAGTCAGAGCAGGATAAAATCCGACCGGTTCTTTGGCAGAGCCCAGGTGGCCGGCGGCGCCGCCATGGCCTTTATGCACGGAGCCCAGGACGGTCAGAAGTTTATGGCGATTTTCCTGCTCAGCGCCGCATTTGCAAACGGTCAGGCAGATACTTCCACCTTTGTGGTTCCCATCTGGCTGATGCTCCTGTGCTCCATCGTCATGGCATTTGGCACCTCCATCGGCGGTTACCGGATCATCAAGGCAGTGGGCATGGATATGGTAAAGCTCAAGCCCTACCAGGGCTTTTCCGCAGATCTGGCGGCGGTACTATGCCTGCTCCTGTCCTCTCTTACCGGCATCCCCGTCAGCACTACTCACACCAAAACCACTGCGATCATGGGCGTAGGCGCCGCCCGCAGGATCAGCAACGTAAACTGGAGCATTGTAAAAGATCTGGTGCTTACCTGGGTATTCACCTTCCCCGGCTGCGGTCTGCTGGGATTCTTCATGGCAAAACTGTTTTTTATTTTATTTTCATAAGGAGTGTTAAGATATGGCAAAAAAGAAAAATAACTATTTTAAACTGGCCGAGCAGCAGGTGGAATGCTGTGTTTCGGCCTCCGCTCTTCTGGAAGAAATTCTATGTAATTATTCTGCAGCAGAGCTTTGTGCACAGCGTAAAAAAATGCATGAGATCGAGCATAAGGCAGATGAAATTCAGCACGATATCCTCTCACGGCTCTCCGATGAATTTATTACCCCCATCGACCAGGAGGATATTCTGCGCCTGGCACAGATTCTCGATGATGTCACCGATGCCCTGGATGAAGTGGTTCTGGAATGCCACATGTTTCATATCGCCAAAATCCCGGCAGACGCACCTGAGCTTTCCCGTATCGTGAACCACTGCGTAAAAGCTCTGTATCAGGCTGTAAAGGAATTTAAAAATTTCAAAAAACCAAAAGCACTGCATTCTCTGTTGGTTGAAATTAATACGATAGAAGGCGAAGCAGACAGCGCTTATGTAAATGCAATCTATCACCTGTTTGAAAAAGAGGCCGACAGTCGGGTTCTGATTGGAAATAAGGCCATTTATGACGGCCTGGAAAACTGCTGCGACCTCTGTGAAAATGCTGCTGATATCATTGATCAGATTATCATGAAAAATACATAAAAACAGGACGGCTGCCTACTGTTTTGCCGCTGGAAAACACAGTTTAAGCGTTCTCTATCGCATCCACAGGGCAGTCTTCCATCGCCTCCCTGGCCCTCTCGTCCACTTCCTCCTCCAGCTCACACTGCTGCGCTTTTGCCACCTCCTCATCCGTCATTACAAATACCTCCGGGCAGGTCTCAACACACAGACCACATCCGATACAATTTTCATTCACAAAATATTTCATAAGAACTCCTTTCTCCATACCGTTATTTTTTTCACCTGTTCCTGCTGCTTCTTCTCCCGCGGCTCTTCCTCCTGCCGCATTTTTCCAGTTTCCTATACCTCCAGTATTTTTCCGTCGGTTGAAATGGTTACCACCTGCCATGGGATCATTTTCCGGCTGTTTTTCAAAGCGGTAACCGCCGCACGTTCTATGCCTCCGCAACAGGGCACTTCCATCCGGACAATTGTCAGGCTTTTAATCGTATGACTTCGGATAATCTCAGTCAGCTTTTCACTGTAATCTCCTTCATCCAGCTTTGGACATCCGATCAGCACCACCCTGCCCCGGATAAAATCCTGATGAAAGCCGGCATAGGCATACGCGCTGCAGTCTGCAGCGATCAGCAGATGAGCCTGATCAAAAAACGGGGCCTGAACCGGCGCCAGTTTGATCTGGACCGGCCACTGTCCGAGCTGGCTTCCTGGACATCCTTGAATAACAGTATTCCCATTTTTCCGGATTTTATTCTTCTTATGCTTTGCGACCGCCGCTTCATTATAATCCGCAGCTTCCCGCTCTTCAAAAGTAATGGCACCCACCGGGCATCCCGGCAGGCAGTCTCCGAGGCCATCACAGTAATCATCCCTCAGCAGCTTTGCTTTTTCACCTATTATTCCAATCGCACCTTCATGACAGGCATTTGCACAGATGCCGCAGCCATTGCATTTTTCCTCATCAATTCGAATTATTTTTCTAATCATATAAAATTCCTCCTTTTGGGAACGTCAGCCTATTTCCATTTTGCTTTCAGCAAACGGGCTGATGTCCCGGTCTTCTGAATAGAATATACCGGATTGAATCAGATCATTCAGTTGTAAAAACAACAAAAACAGAAATATTTTTTAGCCTATAGACATTTCTGAAATAATGCAGTATTGTATAGTTTAAAGTAGCAGAAAAAATCTGCTCATCTGCTGAAAGCAAATTTAAGATGGGCAGATGTACAAATTCAGGAGGGTGAACAAATGATTAAGAACAGACCTTTAGATCATATCGGCTTGGCAGTGACCGATGTAGAGGCAGACGCGGCATGGTACCAGAGGGTACTGGGATTTACTGTAAAAGGAAAATTTCCATCATCGGATGGACACAACGTTTATTTTCTTACTTCCAAAGACGGCAGTGTAACCTATGAAATGTACCAGAATGATAATCTGCCTGCAGATGCCATTGGAAAAATCGATCACATTTCCTATGTCTCCAATGACATTGAAGCAGACTATCGCTTCTGTGCAGATGCAGGCTATTCCATTTCTACCGATGGCATCGAAGGCATTCCAAATTTCTGGGAGAAAGGATGCCGCTATTTTAAAATTGTGTCCCCTACCGGAGAGCAGATAGAATTGTGCCAAGTATTATAAGGGGCAAAATAAGGGGACGGTTCTCTGGTTTTCAGAGAACCGTCCCCCTATTTTGCCCAGAGAACCGTCCCCTTTTTTGCCCGCTTACAAACTGCTGGCTCTGTCATTTACATTCTTTTTGAAATTAATTACCTGATGCTCGTATTCCCGATCCATATAACTGGATGTAATCAGGAAATCCGCTGTTGCCTTATTATTCGCAATGGGGATATCATACACCTGAGCGATGCGCAGCAGAGCCTTTACATCCGGGTCATGAGGCTGAGCTTCCAGCGGATCAGAAAAGAACACGATAAAATCCACTTTTCCCTCTACCACCTTAGCTCCGATCTGCTGATCTCCTCCCAGCGGTCCACTGTTATATCCCTTTACCGGAAGACCGGTCCGATCCGTTATCATCCGTGCCGTTGTGCCTGTACCGCATAAAAAATGATTTTTCAGAATGTCTTTATTTTCCTCGCACCATTCTATTATTTCTTTTTTCTTGCCGTCATGGGCAATCAATGCAATACTTTTCTGTTTCCCAATGGTAAATGTAATGTAAGAATCATGCATACTACTTCTCCTCCTCTAGCGGTACTGTTTTGAGATCCCAAATGTCTCTTTTTTCTTTTCTATTTCAGTATCTCCCATGCCGTCATAAATTGTCAACTACTTTTTTTCAAGATAAAATTCATAGCGGACACTGCCCTGTTCCCAGGTTCCTTCCACTGAATACAGATATCCGGGTTCCAGTGAGTTCAGCGTCCATCCCTCTGTCCCGGAACCATCTGCTTTTACTGCTTCTCCGTCTGAGTCCGCATCCGTCCCCAGTTCACTCAGCGGCCATTTTGTGACCTTCACTGTCTGCGGCAGACTGGAAAAACTCAATGTAATGTCTACCGGTTCTGACACGATCACATCGGCTATATTTTCCTTTTTCATCTGTAACGGATGTACCCCATCCACATCTTCCGATTTAGATTGTCCGTTTTCTTCCCATGTCCAGCTATAGCTGCTGTTTTGTGCAGCCACCGACACCCTGGCCAGCTCCGTGGCATAATCCAGACTGAGCGTGGGTTTCTCATTGGGCTCCGCCGGGGTATAAATGCTGTCAATAATATCCTGATAACGATCTGCATCGGACGGAACGCCCCGTTTTACCAGACGCATTTCCGTCACCCCCATATACTGCCCCGGATAAGATTCTGCCATTATTCCGGAACCATATATATCCAGAATATCCCCTTTTTGCAAATCTGACATCTCAATTTCATTTTTCTCCAGATCCAGAATTTTTTCATAATCAGGTACGGTAAATACATTGCCGTTTGTCTGTTCAATCATCACATAGCTGCCTTCTCCATAGGGCACATACATGGCCTGCAGCCCCTTCGACTTATCTTTCGCTGTGCCCCATATGATCGCGAGTATCACTGCAGCGGCCAGCACTGCCGCCAATATAATCCATCCTGTTTTTGTTCTCTTTTTCATATCTGCCTCCTTTTCTATTGTGACAAGGGATCTTCCCAACTTTGCTGCGTCCCTCCTTACCACATGTGAATCATGTCCAGATCTGTTTTTTCTAAACATTTTAACCGGAAAGAATTATCCCGCATGGTCAAACAACAGTTTCTTCTTGAAAAACATTTACGGCATAATATCTCCGTGTTCCTTATAGTATACCATAGCAGCAAAAAAAGAATAGACTTAAAAGGATATTTTAGTCTATTCTTATTGTTCTATTAAATGGAAAACCATTAGAAATCACATGCCTTACCACATTCAAAAGCAACATCATTACATTTCTGGTGTTTATTTTTTCACTCCTTCTGCCTGTTTTCTCATTGAGGCAAGTATTTCAAAGCCATGTGTATAAAAGCATTCCGGATCAGCTAAATATATCCTTTCATTTTCAAAACATTCGTATCTTGTCCTTTCCATATCATCTGCTTATTCCAATACTAAATCCATCAATAACTGCAAAAATCTTTTATAATCTGCATTTGCACCAATTTCAATCACCGGAAGCTGTGTCCATGTATGATGATGTCTGCTGTCAAGAACAGTCATGCCCAGTGTAAGTTTACTTTCAGTTTCAATTCCAACATGTCCCGTAATCGTATCAACTAATGTGGGATCAATTGCATAACCCACCGCCATACAATCTATTACTGTGCAGTACGCTTCAAAACCACGTTTGTTTACAAAACGAATTGCCTGAAGCCAAAAAGCAGCTTCTTTTTTAGTGCTTCTTTTCAATTTTTCTATGTCAGAAGCGGTTAAATTAACATCAAAGTGCGTAGCCACATCAAGTCCAAAAGCAACCAATTTCACGCCTGATTCATAAACGATCTTTGCCGCCTCCGGATCTACATATACGTTCCATTCACTTTGAGGCGAATCACCTGTTGCATTGGCATATGCATATCTGTTTAGACCAAATGCACCAGATATTGCATAAATGCCGGCAATCATTGATTTGATTTCAGGCGCTTTTACCATCGCCATCGCAATATTCGACATTGGAGCAATTGATAGAATATAAATCTCTCCCGGATTCTCTTTTACAATGTCAATAATCAAATCAATGGCATGCTTTTTATTCAACTCCATTACTGGTTCAGGCAAAAAGTTTTCAGCCTGTCCATCTTTTCCATGTGAAAATGGATCCTTTGGCGTTTTTCTTACTATTGGAGCTGCCATTCCCTTTCCAACAGGAATATCTGCCCTTCCAATCATCTCAAGAACTTTTCTTGCATTAGCAGAAGTGATATCCACAGGATAATTTCCATTCACTGTGGTTATTGCCTTCACATCCAGTTGCTTCGATTTACAAGCCATAACGATTGCCATGGAATCATCCATTCCCGGATCACAATCCAGGATTATTTTTTTTACCGCCATTTTTCTTCTCTCCTGTCCAGTCTTTTAAAAGACTTGTTAAATTTATTTCAGCACCATTTTAATTATTTCTTTCTCCCTCTGTTTCATCCCTGCTTTACCTGTGTCTCAAGCCTCTTTCGCGTGATTTCGTATATCAGACAGAAGAGCCGTCTGCTTTCCATTATGTATGATTCGCACCATCCGAGTATGTCAATGACAGACTTCCACCTCAGCACGTTCCTGCTTATAGATTTCACGAATAATAAAATACAAAGGTATTTCTGAAGCCAAATTGAGTGGCCCTAGCAGCAGATTAAGCCAACGAGATAGGTTGGTTCTGTGTACCTCACACCCTTTATACAGTTTCAACAGTAAATCCATCTGCCAGCATTGTTCCCTGATCCACAAAGAAACCACAGCCTCCACATTTATAAGTTGAATCTCTCTTTTCAAGCAAGATCGTATCATCCACTGTAAGCCTGATATTATCCTCCCTGCATTCAAAGGATACTTTATAGGGCTTATTGGTTTTATAATGAAAAGCCTGCTGCATCAAAATGATTCTTTGCCCATGTTTCATTACGAACAGCTCTGCTGTTCCATCCTTGAAACCGGCGCCATAATACTGTCTATGGCCTTTACACCTCAATACAAGTCCTGTTTCCGTATGCAGTCCAAAGTATAAAACCGATTCAACACGATAGTCCGTCCAGTCACTGGTTCCAATTGTTGCAAGCCCATTAAATTCAGGATGTGAAATACAAAAAGTATGCACTAAATCCACAGAAAAATTTTTTGCAGAACTTGTCCACATCTGCAGTTCTCTTGGAAACAAATCCCAAATATTTTTCATCAATATACCGCTTTGTTCAAACTTGGTGGGAGTATTATTCCAGTCCATATCTAACAGATAAATACTTCCGGAAAATCGGGTTGCTGACGTAATCATAATGCCTGCGCGTATAATTGTAGCTCCGTGTAAAAAGGGAATGTGCCATGATAAGTTCTGTTTCCCTGTTTTTAACTTCTGATAGTCAGAGCCTAACGTATTGAAAATTCCTTTCTTATCATAAACAATATATATTTTTGCCTGTAAATTTCCACTTTGCGGAACAAAAACAGTGCTGCTGATTGTCTGCCCCTCATACAGTGTAGGAGATGCTGTAGATAAATAATTTGTCTCCTCCGGGACAAATTCAACAAAAGTCGGTGTAGACACCGCAGCCTCTATTCCCTTTCCCAGACCATTACAATTAATGCACAATCCATTTTTTCCATCTGATGAAGAAATATTTGCAAATAGCGGACTACTATTTGCATAAGGGCAAAGCATAAATCCCTGCCGGGCACCTGCATATGAAAATGAGAAGCGTCTTTTATCCTCTGTTTTTCTGATACCCTGTAATTCTTTTGCCGCCTTTACAATTTTGTCGGCCTCATTCACCGCATCAGAAATAACAGCGCCGCCATCTGATGAGACTACCAATAGGCGATCCGCTACTTCAGAACGTAAATCACTGCCAGTTTCAATTCCCTCCAGCCCCAGCCTGATACCATTTAGCGCACCAACATTTCCTGCATTGCAGTCTGTATCCCATCCTGCCGAACTCGCAATCATTACCGATTTTTGAAAATCATTTCCTCCATGCAATAATGATGCGATTACCATTGCATGGTTTGGCGCAACATGGCATGTCCCCGGATATAAATGATATCCGTACATTTGATTAAGCCATTCCCTGGTCACTCTCCAGTCATTACTTTTTGCACATTTATTTCTAACATCATCCACAATTCGGCTAAGACGTTGATCCTGTATATATTCCGCTGCTGCATCCAGTAATTTATTAATATCCTTTTCAAAAAAAGCCAGTGAATCCAATGCTGCCAAATGACGCGCAGCGGCTAATGCCATCCCATCGTGACTCACTGACGCTGCCTGATGTACCAGTTCTACTGCTTTTTGCGGATCTCCCGGGTAACACATTGCAAAAGCTTCTATAAATATTTGTGCCCCTATCTGCTCTGCAGCATCTCTTCCATTCTTTTCGATTGATCCACTAAATGGCGCTTCCACACCGTTTTTCAAATTCAAGTATGCCGTATGCTCTGTAGAACGGCCTAAGCCCCCCCACCAAAGAATAGTTTTATCCTCAATAATGTAATTCAGCCAGGTTTCTCCTATCTCCTTTGCCCGAATATCCTTTGCATAACCATAGTCTTCCATGGCCCGAAAAAAACCAAATGTACCAGAAATATCATCGTCTGCCACGATTAATGGTACACCTGCCTGTTTGTGTACATAATAATTAATCTCACCAAAAGTACGCTGAATATCTTCATACTTCCATCCTTCAACTGGTCTTCCAAGATAAACACCAATTATTTTTCCTAAAACTCCGGCATATATCTTCTCTCCAAGCATGTTCCAATCCATATTTTTCTCCTTTCATTCTTCTATGGGAAATGCCCTGATATTTTTATTGCCAATATATTTTTTTACATATGTATCAAGCTCTTTGTGTTCACCATTCAAATACTCCTGATACACCGCCAGCAGTTCAGGTCTTTTCTGTTCAACAAGCTCCATAACTCTCTCCTCCTGTATCGTGCCAGGTTCTGCATACAGCTTATCCACATAAATCGTAATTTCTGGATTTAGTTTCTCCCTGATCTCTTCTACATCGGCAATTCCAGGTAAAATCGGGGCAAATGTTGCACATACAGAAATACCGTCCGCATATAGCTGATTCGCAACAGCAATCCCCATGTGTTCCTTCTTTTTTTGAAGCTGATCCATCTGATCCAATCTGCATAATTCCGTAATTACAGCCAGCCGCTTCATCTGAACAAACAGATCCAGATCACGTAAAACAATTTTTGATCTTGCACTGGTACAGATAGTTACAGGTATATTGTATTTTGCCAGTACTTTCAAGCACTCCCTTGTAAGACCATACTGTGGTTCCACCTCTTCCATATACGGATCACAATAACTGCCAATATATACTCGTTCTTTCTTCTCTCCCATGCTAAGGCAATATTCCTCAAGCCTCTCTGCAATATTAAGCCTAACTTCAATTTTCCCTTCCCAGCCCTTGATGCTCAGCCAGTAACAAAATGGACAGCCCGCCGAACAGCCATAATAGGGATTAATGTATGGTTGTCCATATTCGTTAATTTCAATTGCATTTTTTACATTCGTTTCTTCTATTTTCATATTCGCCTCATTATCTTAATTTATTCTTTTATTGATCCTGCTACCATACCGCCTGCTATTTGTTTCTGGAAAAATATAAAAAATAACAGCGTAGGTAAAAGCGCAATTACCGCTGCTGCAAGAATCACTCCATAGGAAGATCCTTGTGTAGAATTCAATTGTGCCAGGCCAACCTGAACGGTAAACATTTCGGTCCTTGTTGCCATCAGCTTCGGCCATATATATTGATTCCATATCTGTACAAAACCATTAATAGCCGCTGCTGAAAGAACCGGTTTCGATAAAGGCATTACGATTGTGCAGAAAAATCTAAAATCACTGCAGCCATCTATGACAGCCGCTTCATGCAAAGACTTTGGCAATGTCAGAAAATACTGCCGGATAATAAACACCGATGTTCCTGAGCCAATAAACATTATGATAGAACCGGCGTATGTATTTACCATATGCATTTTGGAAACTGTCTCATAATTTGTCAATAACGTGGCCTCGCCAGGTATCAGCATAGTGCAGATCGTCAAATAAAAGAAAAGCTTTTTAAACGGAAATTCATAAAAAGAAAATCCAAATGCCGCTAAAGCAGCCACCAGCAGTCTAAGAGCACAGGCCATTACCGTTATTAAAAGTGAGTTAAACACCTGTCTGATTATATTTGTACTCTCTAATACCTCTTTATAATTTTTTAGAGTAAAGCTTTTGGGTATTATCCTTGGATTCAATCCAACAATATCTGTTGCTTTCATGAAAGAAGCGCTGACAGAATAGATAATTGGGAATGCAATAATTAATCCGACAAAGATAAAGAATATCTGAAAAATAATGCTTTTTATTTTTTTATTCTTTAGTCTTCTCATGAATATTTCACGCCCTTTCTTTCCCATACAAACGCAATCAATACAGCAATGAAACCAATGATAAAAGCAATTACCGCCGCTGCATATGACAGGCCATAATTAAAGATATAGAATCCCTTCTTATACATATAATAAATCATGGTATTGGTCGCACCAGAAGGACCGCCGTTTGTCAAAATAATAACCGGTCCGGACATCATCAGTGCTGCACCCATATCCACACAAAACAGATAAAACACCGTCGGCGATATCAGCGGAGCAATAATACTCTTTACCTTTTGCAGTATACCTGCCCCATCAATTTCCGCTGCTTCCAGAAGTTCAGCAGGTACGCCTCGAACTGCAGATAACATAAATAAGTAATTCATACCAATATCCAGCCATATGCCGATAAACATCAGCGCAATCAATGTCACATTTTTATCTGTAAACCATTGTACATTTAGGTGAAAGACATGATTAATCAATCCTAAATTTCCGTTCAGCAAGATGGAGAACACAACACAGGCTACGGAAACAGATACTGCCATCGGTACAGCATAAAGCAGTTCGTATACTACCGACATTTTCCTCTTCCTGGAAGAAAAAAGCGCAAGAATAAGCGATATCAGCAGAGTACACGGCACTACCACAAGTGCATATGTAAAGGTCACTTTAATTGAATTGATAAACTCCGGATCCGAAAATAATTTTATATAATTCTCTAATCCAATAAATTTAACCGGGCGATTCTGCGCATTTACTAAATATAAACTTTTTATCATTGTCTTGATTGCCGGATAATATATAAATGTAATTAAACACAGCATCGACAATAGAATATAAATATATGGATTAATCTTTATCTTCTTTTTCATATAGGACCTCTTATCTTATTGCGAAAAATGCACAGCCACTTTCTAACATGACTGTGCATTTACTGTTACGATTGGCATCCGCTCTGCAAAAATCCAATGCCCCCATCCACTCGTTTTATTCTATAGGATTAGCCGTATTATATTCATCTAATGCAGCGTTGCATTTTTCCGCCATGTTCTGCACACACTCTTCTGCAGTCATTTCGCCCTTTGCCCAGCTTTGACAGGTTTCTAAGAAAATACTCTGGAACTCCTGCTGTGTAGGTGCTAACTGCTCTTGAATCCTTGGGTCCGAATTCATTAGTGCATCAAATGGAACTTTATAATTCGGATTTTCCTCCAGCCACTTATGATATTCTTCATTTTCAAGTGTTTTGGAATTAACCGGAATATATTTTGTCTTCATACAAAATTTTGTTTGGGTGTCCCCAGATGTCCACCACTTCATAAACTCCCATGCAGCCTGAACCCTGGTATCGTCATCCTTATTAATTATATACATGGATGTGCCTCCCGGGCAGACACCGCCGATATCGCTCTCTTTTACTTTCGGCAATTCACATACACCAACTTCAAAACCATTTTCTGCGGCACCTTCTTCGATAGAAGTCATTGCCCAGTTTCCGCCTATAAACATTGCACTCAACCCGCTGATAAATTCATTTTTAGGCTGATCACCTTCGTCTATGCTTTGAACAGCATCGGTATCAAGAACCTTTTGCCATTCATTCAAAAGGTTGAGCATCGTGCCATCTGTATCAAAAGTTACCTTTGTCATACGTCCGGTTCTTCCCGCTTCATTATCGCCTAAGTAGAACACATCCCCCTGATCGGCAATCCAGTTATTGAAGTAGCAGTTTTGCATGCCAAGAGTTATTGCATACTGTTTTACGGTCTCTCCATCTTTAACTAAAAGCTTTTCTGCCGCTTCTGCCATCTCAGCAATTGTCGTCGGCGGGCTGCTCGGATCCAGTCCTGCTGCTTCAAATGCTGTCTTATTGTAATACATGATTGTTGCATCACCGTGAAATGGAAGGCTGTATTGTGTTCCCATATAATTATACGCACTTCTCAAAGAGGGTAAAATATCATCTGAATTGAATTCAGAATCATTTGCCATAAGATCATCCAGCGGCTGTATACAATCTACAGTGCTGGCATACTCCACGTCTCCCGCATATAAAGTGGCTAAATCAGGCATGTTGGCCATATCGTTAGCATACAGCAATGTTTTAAATGTGGAAACAATGCTGTCATCCTGACGAACAGATGTAACCTTAATACCTTTTTGTGCACCAACAGTCTCATTAAATTCATCGATCAGCCCATCTACTGTTTCTCCATTCGCCCCCCCTCTATTATGCCAAAGAACTAGTTCAATTGCATCATCACTTTTTGTTTTCGCAGTACTGATTTCAGTCAACGAAGCACACTGTGCTGCAGTTCCAAATAACATAGAAACTGCTAATGTCATTACTAATGTCTTTTTCATACCTTTCACGCTCCTTTTTTTATTTGCTAAAGCGCTTTAGCACTTTTATAAAAAATTATTGCCAATGATACTTTTCCATTTGGCAACAATTTGTTTTTTATCAGATTGACTGATGGATTAGTTGTTAAAGCGCTTTACCTATAAGCATAGTATATAATCACATTCCTCATTTGTCAATATTTTTATATACCTTTACCGATTTTCTTTCTATAAACGTGGGGGCAATTAGATAAGTATTACCTTTTTCAATTTCCGTTTCTTCTTCCAGATAACTCAGCAGTAATTCACAGGCTTTTTTCCCCATTGTCTCACCTGATTGCCTGATTGTTGTTAATGGTACCAGCATTGCCTCGGAAATAGGATCATCGTCAAAACCTATCAGTGAAATATCTTCCGGTACTCTGAGACCGCACTCGCTTATCGCACGATAAGCTCCCAAAGCCATTCTGTCATTTCCGGCAAAAATAGCCGTAATATTTTGTTTCAGCAGTTTTTTTGCCCCTGTATATCCGGACTCAACTGAGAAATCGCCATTTACAATATAGTTTTCCTCTAATTGTATGCCATGTTCAACAAGTTTTTCCAGAAACCCTTCTGTCCGTTTTGCAAAATAGGGGGTTCCTGTAACATGTCCTATTTTACGGTGTCCGCACTTAAGCAAATACTCTGCAGCCATCCTGCCTCCCATTTTATTATCCAGTCCTACAAAATCAAAGTGCATTCCATGCATCTCACGTTCAACTAAAATGATAGGTACATTGCACTGGTGCATGGCGTGATATATCGTTTCGTAATATTGCTCACGTTTTTCATCAATTTCACTTGGCAGTAATATAATAAGTCCATCTATACATCGACTTTGCATAGCCTTGAGATAATTTAAAAATAAAGAAGCACTCTCTTCGCAATTACACAAAAATAACGCATAATCGTTCATCTGTGCTATTTTTTCCACGCTTGCCGCTATCCTTGGGAACAATGGGTTTGTCAAATTAGGTAATATCAATCCTATCGTTTTTGTCTTTCTGGTTGCAAGTGAAACCGCTATTCTGTTACAGGAAAACTTGTATTTATCAGCTATATCCAAAACCTTTCTTCTGGTTTTCTCAGATATACGGGCTGTTCTTCCATTTAGGATCAAAGAAACAGTAGCTTCCGATACTCCTGCTTCCGTTGCTATCATTTTTGCAGTAACTCTCATACATATACCCCTATTTTGAACATCAGCCCATCCTGAATTTGCCTGCGGCAAATGGACTGACGCTGCATGTCAGGTTTTCACAGAAAGCCTGACGCAATCTTTATGCAAACACCCTTTGATCAGTTTTATCATTTGCAGATCATACTAAAACCAGTATATTGACACTACATATTCTGCAAAACACGTTCTACGTTTTTATAAAATATACATTCAACTTCCTCTGCCGTAAAACCTGCTTTTTGCAATGCAGCAGCCAGATATCCATAATCCTGTGGTCCTTCTAATGCCAATTTCCCGGAAATTCCATCAAAATCACTTCCTAAGGCCACTGTATCTTTTCCGCCTTTTGAATAAATATGTTTAATGTGCTCTATTAAATCACTCATTGAGCTTTCATGACAATTCATCCTCAAAAACTCAGGACACTGATTTATTCCAATAACTCCTCCAGAACTTCCTATTGCCTGAATCATATCATCCGTCAAATTTCTGGGATGATTACATAGTGATCTGGAGTTCGAATGACTTGCAACAAATGGCTTTCGGCTTATGGATGCCACATCCCAAAAGCCACCGTCTGACAGATGACTCACATCAATCAGTATTCCAAGTCTGTTCATCTCCTCTAATGCCTCTTTTCCAAAAGCAAAAAGGCCTTTCTCCCGGATTGAAGGATCAAAGCTATTTGGATATCCAAAACAATTCATATGATTCCAGGTTAACGTAACCAGTCTTATTCCAAGCTGATAATACTCCTCAAATTTTTCCATTCTGCCGTCAACAAAACGGCCATCTTCAATTGTTAGAAATGCACTGATTTTTCCTTCTGAATAATTCTTCTGCATCTCTAAATAGGAACCGGCAAAGGCAATCGTATCGTCATGCCGCTTCAAAGTGTTCTTTAATATTTTAACCAGTTCCACAATATAACTATCATCATCTTGGACTACCTGAACTTCACCGGTGACAGGCTGCAGAAAAACAGCAAAAAATTGAGCCTTTGCAGATCCTTGCTGCAGCCTTTTTACATCAAGCATCGTCT
Organism: Lachnospiraceae bacterium; assembly: GCA_028689585.1. Taxonomy (GTDB): domain Bacteria; phylum Bacillota; class Clostridia; order Lachnospirales; family Lachnospiraceae; genus Merdiplasma. Next base: position 24,605 of record JAQVCW010000034.1, read on the forward strand.
TCGATAAATCATAAATATCATCTTTGCGGCCTTCCCACGCATGCATCAGTGTATCACAATGCATATCAATAAAAGGTATTGGCATGAGCTTTCCCTCATCTTTCCTGAAATCTGCAGATATCAGATAATATATCTTATTTCCATCATGTGGAAAATCATATCATAAAAATAATAGAAAGTCTACTCAAGGCTGTTCTGCTCCTGGCTTCTCGTTTCTTAAAGGCATTATCGAACTTGACTATTTTCAATCAGTCTTTCTCCCATACAGGATTTTCTTCCCCCAGGAACGTTGTGAAATATAAAAGCTTCTTTTATTCTTCTTATATCAGAAGATTATGTCCTTTTTCACAGATTTCATAAATTTCGTCTCTCTTCTCTTCAATCAGCGGATCCAGTTCCCGGGATTTTTTTAGTACTATTTTACGGTATGCAAAATAAGGCAGTGCCCATCCCGCAAATCCGGGGATTGCCAGTACGATACATAGCAGGATACGCGGCGGTTCATGAGTAACCGCAAAGGTTGAACATGCAATAAATGCAGTTCCCAAGATGCCGATTATCAGGGCAATCATGGTCGCAGTGCTTGTTTTCGATGCTTCCAGAGAACTGATTTGATTGAAACAATCCTCAAAATGTCTCTGCAGCCTTGTAAGCTCTGCCTTATTCATGATTTTCCGGTCTCTTTTCAGACGGATCACAGATTTTCCGGGTTTATCGCCTGCTGCCGGCGTGTACTGTCTCTCATCTATTTCCCAGCCAAAGTTCTCATATCCATCCAGATAAAACGACACCTGGTTTTTATCTACCACCAGTTCTTTATATTCATATCCGATATAGCCCCGGCTTGTTTCATTGATTTCGCCCATATTCAAATGCATCTCCTCTTCTTCTATGCTCTTTTCCTGCTCAGGCCGGTCGGACTATCACGAAAGATCATCGGATGCCTGCAAATCATGCAGAACATTGTTTGACGATCCGGGCAGCGTCACGATAAATGTGGAACCTGCTCCCACTTCACTTTTTACCGTGATATCACCGCCCGATAACTGTAAGATACGAAGCACTAATGCCATTCCAAGGCCATTTCCCTCTGTCGCATGGCTGGTATCTCCCTGATAAAATTTATCAAAGATATGATTGATCGTGGTCTGATCCATTCCGCAGCCGGTATCCGAAACAGAGAATTTCACGTTCTGTTCCTCCAAAACTTCTTTTATGGTAATTTTTCCGCCCTGATCCGTAAACTTTACTGCATTGCTGAGCAGATTGTTCCACACGAGCTCCAGAAGGCTTGGATCTGCCTCAACGTAGACCCGGTCCTCTATGTCAATATCCAGTTCGATCTGCTTTGCTTCCCATTTCTCTTCAAACTGCACAATACAGTTACAGAATTGTTCACAGACATCATATATTTCCTGATCCGGCTGTATCTTCTGTTTCTCCAGACGGTTCATCTTCAGGATGTTGGTAATCAGATCAGACATTTTTCTTGTATAGCTAAGAATTACCTCAATCGCTTCCTGCTGTTCCTCAGATAAGTCACCTTTTGTCAGCAGCAATTGTGCATTATTGGAAATAACGGACAGGGGCGTCTTCATCTCATGGGAGACATTGGAAAAAAAGTCTGTTTTCAATGTCTCCACACTTCCAAGCTCCTCCACCATCTTGTTAAAATCCATAATCATAACATCCAGATAATCCATGTTTTCAGAGGTATGTAATAGCGGCACGTATACAGAAAAGTCCCCATGTGCTACTGCATCCGTTGCTTTTGCCAGTTCCTTCATTGGTATTTCATAGGCTTTTCTAATCTGCCATGCGGTAAAGACCGTGAAACCACCGGCAATTAAAATCCAATAGCAGATCACGATCGTTGTTTTGGCCACACCGCCAAGGCTGCTGCCCCAATCAGTTTCATTAAAAAATGTTACAATCCCCGTATGAATTCCACCCACCAATAATATAACAAAAAACGTCATAAGAAAAATGATCACCGGGAAATGTGAATTCCTTACCCCTTTTGTTTTCATAAAAACCTCCGGCGCCTGCAGCAAAAACGCAAAAGCGTTCTTGAATTTTTATACCCTTATTTTAATACAGACTTATAGCCTAAGCCTCTCACCGTCCTGATTTCAAATCCATCGCACTCCGAGAATTTATCGCGCAGCTTTGTAACATATACATCCACCGCCCGAAGGCTTGTCTCAGTATCCACGCCCCAAAACTCATCCATAAGCTGTGCTCTGGTAAATGTCTTATTGGGATAAGCTAACAGCTTGTACAAAATATGAAACTCCCTGGTGGTAACCGCAAGCTCCTCTTCATTTACATGGGCTGTCATTGCATCTGCATCCATCATTAGATTCCCGACGGCCAGTCTCCGTTCCATTTTCACATTGGCTCTTCGTAAAAGTGCGCGCACACGTAGGATCAATTCTTCCAGGTCTGCGGGTTTGACCATATAGTCATCCACGCCGAGATGAAATCCCTTCCGCTTGGATGGAAGATCATCTTTTGCCGACAGGAACAAAATAGGAATATTCCGATTCAGCTTACGAACCGTCTGCGCAAATTCAAAGCCATCCACTTCCGGCATCATGATATCTGAGATGATCAGTTCAAAGAGATTGTTATACATCGCTTCATATCCAGCCTCTGCGCTTAACACTCCAAAAGCCTGAAATCCACTGTTATTCAAAAAAGAGCACACTGTTTTATTTAATGCCGCGTCATCGTCTACTACTAATATATTAATCAAATAATACCTTCCTCTCTTTCGTTTCTATGGCATGGGATGGCCCAAGGATTTTGCTTCTATCTTTCATAGCATAACACAGGATTGTTTCAGAATTGTTTATTTTTAGTGTTTTCCTGCAAATTCTGGCGCTGATGATACCGTCAGAAAGATCCATACCCTTCCGTTTTGTATGGAAAAAGTCCGGGCTGTTCAAGAACGCCCCTGCATTTTGCCACAAGGCACGCATCATGCTTCGCATGACATGCTCTGCGCGCCTCTGCATCTGCGTTCCACTTCGGTCGTTGCCAAACAAGTGCCACCGGCGCTTAGCAACCGCCGGTGGCTTTATGAATTTACTTCCGAAAACTATGATTTTACTGGTTGCTTACATATTTCAGGATCGCCTCTATCATTTCCGGGTTGGAATATCCCCCGCCATTCTCGCCCTGCAGCCCGTAGGTCATCGCAAAAGAAAAATTATCAGCCAGACATTCTTCCGGATCGACCACATAGCCTGTGTTTTCCCCAAAAATCTCATCGAAATTTGATGCCTGGGCCTTTGTATAATACACATCCGAACCATCTGTCGGCACAAGCACTGGAATTCCATGTTGGAAAAAGCTTTCCCCCTGCTGTTCAAAATGCTGTGTAACAATGAAGGCAATAAAGCAGTCCACCGGTTTCCCGTTGATCAGGAAGGTGGCATAAGCGTTATGATTTTCCACATCGGGATTACTGATAAAATAATCAGAAACGGATGGCGGCAGTTCAAAGTTTTCCTGCTGTACTGTAAAATGAATCACGCTGTACATGGATGCCCTGAACTCCGGGCTGCATCGGGTCAGGCAGTGAAAGATCTCATGCCACAGGATGCATTCTGCATAGGAGGCGGCCGCCTCGTCCTCAGACGCAAGCAATTCCATCAACCCATCGCCCAAAAAAATACAGGTTCCATGGGTGTAGGCAACGCTTCCGCCCTCCTCGTTCTGCGTTGTTTTGACGAAGACAATCTGCTCCATAGCGGGCAATGTATAACCCTGGTCCGCCATGGTCTTCTCCATATTGGCCATATGAGCATCGATCACAGCTTTTTCGTCCTGTGAGATCTCCAAAACCTGGGCCGCGGCATAAGCCTGGTATTCTTCCATGGTTGCACCCTGTTTCTGCATCCGATAATCCAAATCGTCCTGACTGTACCCTGCATAATATGCCGTATTACCAAGCAGCAGTTTCTTGCCTTCCTCCATAGATGCATAACGGTAATCAAAATCACCGTCCCGGGTATTTGCTTTACACTGCCCCACCCCTGTCATAAGAACAATCACCAGTGCCAAAATCGCCGCAATATTCCATTTTCTTCTGCTCATTTTTCCTCCTGTCCCAATTCTTGGACTTCCATTTCGTAAAATAACTTTCATCTGTGAATATCCCTCCGTTTCAAATCCCTTATCATGATTATGTCATATAATTGCCCTGCTTTTGGGCAATTGCCTGCGCAAAGCGCAAACGCGTTTTTTTGCATTTTCTGCATGCGCTTTGTTCTTAGTAAGAATTATAGCATTTTCCGTTCTGATGTTCTACATCATTTCCTTTTCAGCGCATAGGGATTCAAGAACGCTGCTGCGTTTAATTATTTTTCCACTATTGCACTCCCGCCCCGTAACGTCAAGCTTTCCTCACACTTCAATATTTTTTTTAAACAAATTACATGCCGCTGCGAAATAAGCCATCATAATCAACCAAAACAATAGGTAAACAAGTCCTATTTTCCATAAAACCTCGCCAAGCGGCACATAATTTATATAATTGCGGTAACTTTTCACACAAATCACTGTCAGAATTCCCATCGATACGATGGAAGAAATTCCGGTCGATACGACAAACCACAATCCAACCTGCCTGTTGACCACCTGATTCATTTGCTTTTCATCTGCACCAAGTTTTTTGATAATTAGAAATCTCTTTTTATGCTCCGCTGCATCCATAATTTGTTGTAGTGCGATAATGGTAGCGCATACAATAATCAGGATCAAACTTATATATGTTGTACAGAGCCGCTGAATCAGGGTATTGGAAATTCCCTGATTTAGCTGCAGGGTTTTCAGCCGAATATAACCGCTGCCCTGACGGTTTTCAGACAGAGCTTCCAGCCAGACACTCATTTCCTCGTTTATTTTTTCTGCTTTCTCTATGCTCAGGACTTCCTCCAGATTGGCAACATAATAGTCTGTCGCCGTTTTTAACCCCTCGCAAACTGCGTCCGGCAGAATATATACCGCTTTTACATTTCCTGTAAACAGCCCCATTCCGACAGAAGTCTGATAATTCCCATCTGCCATTTTATTTAACTGTGTATTCCCAATCCGCACACTGGGATATTTTTCATCAAAAGCCTGCATATCCTTTGGAATTACCTTTTTCTCCCATTGAAGTGCAAAACTGTTGTCTGACAGGACAATCGCTTTTTCTCCGGATAATGTCCGCAGTTTATTGTAGTCAGAAACTGCTATCCCCAGTATTGGTTTCTCCTCCTGCTCATCTTCTTCCTGAAGATAATAGCTGTGAATCCTGATCTCACTTTTTACAGCTACCTGCCTGTCTTTCAGATAATCGGCAATATAGGAAAAATCCAACGCAATACGCTTGTTTTCTTTCCCCTGCTCCACACCATGTCTTACCGTAAATATTTGTAAATCATAAACAGAGCGCTCTTTCAAATAACCTTCCATTTCCCCGCTTAATGTAGGCATCCATCCGGTAATAACCAGTCCGGTAACCATTGCAACCGTAATAATCCCCATTGTTTTTGAAATGGCTCTGATATTAGAGCGAATCTGGCCAAATAAAAACAAGTTCCGATACTTGCCTGTTTTTTGATACTCGATTCTATTTAAAGCCAACCATGACACACTCGTATAAAATAGAATGACTGCCATAACCAGACACACAGCTCCATAAAAATACGGCAGCATAATCCAATATTCCGGCAACGCCCCTTGTTTCACGCCATCCTCCAATATTCCGGCACAGGCAAAAGCCAAACCGATGTCAACGAAGCTTGCTGCAGTTAAAGCGGCTTCCGCTTTACCACTCTCTTGATTTTTGTAACATTTTTTTAAAAACCAAAGCACACATACCGCCAATAGAAGCATTGTTACCATCCAAAGCCCCACATATATCCGGATTTTAGCGCTTACCCGCATAATAATGGGCAGCATTTCCCGACACAGCAGGCTTTCAACGAGAAGGGTCAAAAAAAATGCGGCAATGACGATTCCCTGAATGCTTCTGTCCCACTTCTTTGAATTTCCACACTCTACAGATGACAGCATACTTAGAAGATGTTTTTTCTTTAACACTCTCATATTCATAAATCCCACTAAAAAAAACAATCCCCAAAAAAATAATAACGTCCACCCTATCGTATCCGGATAGACCGCCAGTCGAAGCCAAAACGGTTCTCCAAAAGACTTTAAAACAATGCTGCTGATTATTTGAGAGCCAAATATCCCCAACAATATTCCGGCAATGACCGCTATAGCCCCCATCCAGAAGGTTTCAAGGAAAAACAGGAGCCCAACCTTTGTCCTTTCCATTCCTATCATAAGTTCCAATGCAAATTCCTTTTGCTTTCTTCTCATAATATAGCTATTTACATAAACGATCAGAAAACTCAATAGAATCGTACTGCCAGGTATCAGTTTTCCCATTTCTTGTGACAAATAACTAAGATTAATGGAAATCGGAAGCTGCGCTGCATAATAGGGGCTGGTAACAGATAAAAAGCTATAAAACAATCCCACGACCAATACTAATGTCAATACATAAATGGAATAGTCTTTTACAGAACGTTTCAAACTTCTAAGTGCAAGCTTAGCGTACATCAGATAAATCCCCTCCTAACACTGCCATCACATCTAAAATTTCATTAAAAAACTCTTTCCTGTTCTTACTGCCTCTTCTTATTTCCGTAAAAACACGGCCATCTTTTAAAAATAAAATTCTTTTTGCATAGCTCGCTGTGAATGCATCATGTGTTACCATCAAAATGGTAACATTCCGCCTTTCATTCATTTTTTCAAACAACTGCAGCAGCAGCTTAGATGAATGGCTGTCCAGTGCACCGGTCGGTTCGTCCGCCAGAACAATTTTAGGCTTGTTTACCATTGCTCTGGCGCAGGCACAACGTTGACTTTCTCCACCGGATACTTCATTTGGAAATTTTTCTAAAATCCCGGAAATTCCCAGTTCCTCCGCAATCTTTAAAATTTTCTCCTCCGCTTCGTCAACGGACACCTGATTCACAGACAACATAAGCTCAATATTTTCTTTTATACTCAATGTCTCTAACAAACTGTAATCCTGAAAAATAAAGCCTAGATTTTCTCTTCGAAACCTGGCCATCTCCTTCTCTTTTAACTCCGTGATATTCTTCCCTCCAATGTAAATATTTCCTGCACTGACCATATCAATCGTGGAAATACAATTTAAAAGCGTAGTTTTTCCTGACCCCGAGGGACCCATAATACCTGAAAATTCACCTTCTGCCACCTTAAAGCTAATATCATCCAAAGCCTTTACCACATTTCCCCGGCTTCCATAAAATTTTTCAATATGCTCAATTCTTAATATATTATCCATGCAGCCATCTCCTTTTTTTCTATTCTAATCCATCTTACAAGGAAACAGTATCTATTTTCTTTGCAATTTTCTTACGGTTTTGTAAGAAATCTGCAAATGTCCTTATAAAAAGCCAAAGCGCGTTTGATTTGGCTTATCAAACACGCTTCGATTTTATACCGGAAATCCCTATTCAAAATTTTCTTTAGAAAAAGCTAAAATCACATCTGTGAACTCAAATTCCTTCGACACCACCTTTAGTCCTATTCCCAAACGCTCACAAAGCGCATGACACAAATACAGGCCAATCCCTGTGGAACGTACTGCACCTTCGTTATTTCTTCCTGTAAAGCCCTTTTCGTATATTCTGGGCAGATCTTCCTCTGATATTCCAATGCCATTATCCTTCATATGTAACCGGACCTCATGCTCTGTCTTTTCAAGAAAAAACTCAATTTTACTTTTTCCGTTCTCTTTTCTATATTTTATGGAGTTTGTAATCAACTGGCCCAATATAAAAATGCACCATTTCTCATCGGTAAAAACCATATCCTCCGACTCCTCAACCTCCACCTGTATTCCGCTTTCCAAAAGTATGAGGTGATTTGAAGCAATTGCTTTATGAACAATTTCCATAATACTGCATTTTCGGATTAAATAATCCTGTTCTACCGTTTCGCTTTTTGCATAATACAAAACCTGTTCCACATAACGCTCCAGCCATTCAATCTCCAGCGAAATTCCCCTCATAGCTTCGCCTTTATGGTTTGACGCAATCAATTTCATCCCTGCAATCGGTGTCTTAATTTCATGCACCCATTGCTCTATATATTCTTTATATTCCTTTTTTTCATGCTTTACTTCACATACTTTTTCCATCATAGATTTACAGGCTGCCTTCAGTATGTGATAATATACCAAACCTTCCTGATCATATGGTTTACTCAAGAGCTCAGAAATTACATATTTTTCCGGCAGCTCTTCTAACAGAATCAGCATACGCTCTGTTTTCCTTTTTTTCAAAAAAAACAAAATGAGGTAATAGACAAAAACCGCTCCCAACCATGCTCCACCCAGCAGACATATCAATCCTGGCGGATTACCCAGCAAATAGGCTAATACTGCCACGATCCCCAAACCCGTTATCTGGCACAAAATCCCAAAAATATTATCTTTTATATAATCTCTGAACTTCATATGCAATATCCCTGTTTGTGCTTTGTATGAATGAAATCTCTAACATCGATTCTTCCTAATTTTTCACGGACTCTGGTCATATTGACACTTAAAGAGTTATCATCAATGTATGTTCTGTTCTGCCATAAATCCTCGATCAGCTCCATGCGTGAAACAATCTTTTTGGGATTTTTCATAAGAAGCAGTAAAATTCGAAATTCTGTCTTAGAAAGCTCAATTTCCTTATCCTGATAGCTTACAAGGTTCCTCTCCACAAACAGTTTGATACCCTGATACTCTATGATCTCTTCCCCCTGATCCTGATAAGCTCTGCGCAGCAGTGCATTCACTCTTGCCAATAGAATAGGGATATTATATGGTTTTGTAATAAAATCATCGCCTCCCAGCATAATACTGTTCAGTTCATCCATCATAGTATTTTTACTGGTAACAAAAATGATTGGCACCTTTGAGAAGCTTCTGATTTCTGTGCATATATCATAGCCGTTTTTTTCCGGAAGGCTAATATCCAGCAAAACTAATTGGGGCGAAATAGCTTGCATCTCTTCTCGGACATCCTTTAACATATCCCTGCCTTCAATCTCATATCCCTGATTATTTAACAATACCTGTAACTCTTTTCTAATTATAATATCATCTTCGATAATAAGTATCTTTTTTTTCATCATTTTCCCTTCTATTTGCCATAACCCCTTCCATGAACACAAACCATCCGTTTAAAGTCCTCAACCGTATTTCGCATGTTGTTCTCCACCGTATTTCAATACCGGCATTCCCCAATTTCTAATACATTATAGCATTTTCCGTTCTGATGTTCTACATCATTTCCTTTTGCGTTATAATCATAAACTTCATCTCTAATTTCCAAGCAGTCCATCTCCCATGATGAAAGATGCGCCCTTTGCTCGTTCTCCCGGTTCACAATTGAAAAAAGCAGACACGCATATAGCCTGTCTGCTCCCGCCAATTATCGTTCCTATGGTACTTCCCACGTTGGCGAAAATTACAATTGCCAATGCTTTTAAAAATCGATTTTTACAGAAAGATTTAAAGTGGAAAATATCATTTGAAACATTATTGATATCCCGTACTGTTGGTTTTCTAATCGCTGCTTCAACAAGTCCCGCAAACCATCCGCAAGCTATAAATGGATTAAGGGATGTGATGGGTGCCGAGATCAATGCTGTCAGTACACTTAATGGATGTCCGAATAGAACAGCCGTAAACAGTGCTGCGGCAAATCCATTCCAAAATACCCATGAAGCAAGCTGCTGTATTCCCGTCTGAAAGTTCTGCATAAATCCATACACTAGCAGAAATACAATGACTGCAGGAATTATCCATGCTAAAACTTTAGTAAAAATGCTCTGCGGGGGGATAGATGATATATCCTGTATATTCTGCTGACAAAATATCTCCTTTTTTACACCTGCCACATGAGCCGCCCCTAAAACAGTTACAATTTTTTTTCCAGGAGCGTTTTTGATTTTATGTGCTAAGTATTGGTCACGCTCATGTATCAATATTTCTGAAATTATAGGGAAGTCCCCACTAATAGCTGAAATGGCGGCTTCAAGATTGTCTTTCTGCATGAAAGCCGCAATATCATCTTCGCTAACATCTTCAATTCTGCTTTATTATCCATAAGTTCCTCTTTTGTACCAGTTTCTACAATCCTCCCATTGTTCAAAACAATTATCCGATCAGCCAAATACAGATTGGCGTAACGATGAGATGTAAAAATGATTGTTCTATCATTCATTTTATTTCGCATATATATCCCCCTCCCCTTTACGAAAAACCATATATATTCCCCAGTGCAAAACTGCAGCAACTGCAGCATATAATATAAATAAGCTTCCAACTGCCCCCACTACTTTTCCAAATATTTCATAAAGGTAGAACTCACATATCGCAGAATTCATCTGCACAAGTTGGTATGGCATAAGACCGTCAACTTTTTCTGCAAGCCGAGAATTTCCAATCTTTATGACTGATGGTGCAAAAAGAACCACAAAAGGTACAATTACTGACACAACAGTAGATTTTGACTTAGCAGACACAAGCATAGCAAGTGAGTCCACAAATAAACATCCGATATATCCTCCTGCTGCAATCAGCAAATATTCTTGAAAAAAAGTAATATTATAAATGCTTTTCCAACCCTGACTGCTAATCTGAATCATACAGTTAGAACCGCCAGCGCCTAGTTCAAGCAGAACCGCAATAGAAAATGTAACAAAGGTTGACCAATATACTACTGTTATCAAAAAGAATCCCGCTTTTACTTTGGCTCTGATCGCTTTTCCCCGTCCAAGAGCAGTTGAAAAAAATATGGAACATGCTCCCGTCCGATATTCCTCAGAAAATATACCTGCTACCAAAAATCCTATTACAAGCACGAGAAACATCTGAAGATTTGATACTGCAGAGAACATCTGCGTCCACCCCTTAGCATATTCATAATCAAGCGGTATCTTCATTTTCTCATATTGTGTTACCAGAAACTCTTTTTCTTGTTCTGTATACCAGTTTCCCTGCGCTCTGATCCACTCCTTCAGGCTACTTACCCTCTTACTATAAAAGTCTGCCGCATCCTCTGCCGATAATGTATCTACAATTGTAGAATCCGTATTATTAAGCCCTCCAAATGCTCTGGTGAGCAATGTCCGAATTCCTCTGTTCCCCTGACTCCACCCCTGTGAAATAACATCCTCAATTTTTTTATCAGTCAACAGACCATACCATTCATTTTCTGCTTCACGAAGCTTTTTCGCCGCTGTCTTTCCGGTCAGTTCTGTATCATCCTCGTTTATCCATACCAGATAATTTGCATTGCAAACTGAATAGGCAACAAATATCAGCAGCAATAACAGTGCAATTTTACTACTCATCTTTGCAAATATTTTTTTAAATTCAAAACGCGCCATTTGCGTCATCTCCCCCTCCAAAATTGTATAGGAAAACATCCTCCAACGTTGTCTGCACTATTCTAGCCTCAGGCATAGGAGCCTGAGCTGCCAATATTCGTAATTCTGTTCCCACCGCTGTAGTTCTTACATTCGCCACATGGTATTTTTCGAGATAACTCCTCACATGTATTTCCGGCACCATGCACAGATATACTTGCTGCGGCATTGCATCAATCAGCCCGGCGGCTGTCCCCGCATCTACAATGCTTCCATCTTTCATCATCAATATTTCATTCGCAATATATTCCACATCTGACACTATATGTGTCGAAAGAATTACCAACCGGTCACGAGATAACTCACTTAAAAGATTCCGTAAACGGATACGTTCATTCGGATCTAATCCGGCTGTCGGCTCATCCAAAACTAAAATCTTCGGATTATTCAGCATTGCCTGTGCAATCCCTATACGGCGCTTCATCCCACC
>JAQVCW010000035.1 GCA_028689585.1 Lachnospiraceae bacterium
ATATGGGATGTTCTTGACCATGCTGGAGTATAAGCTGGCATACCGGGGAAAACGACTGGTAAAAGTCGATCCGTGGTTTCCCAGCAGTCAGATCTGTTCGTGCTGTGGGGCACTCCATAAACTTTCGCTGGCAGACAGAATATACCGTTGTGGATGTGGAGCAGTAATGGACAGAGATTACAATGCAGCGGTTAATATCAGGGATGAGGGGCTGAGACTGCTCAGAGAATGTGCATAAAAATAAAAGGTAGGGCTGGGATAGCCCGAATTTACGCCTGCGGAGTCAGCATAAGACCTGCTAATACAGAGGCATTTGACGTTGATACAGGAAGCTCGTTACTTTAGTGATGAGTGATTCACTTATTTCTTTTGTTTGGGTGAAAACTATATTATAATAGAAGAAAGAAGAAATAAAAGAAGAAAAATAACAAAAAAAATAGCAGACGATGAAGCTGAATATATAACAATAAGGGTATGGACAACAAAAACGGGAATAATAAAAACAGGGACAACGAAAACAGAGACAAGAAAAACAGAAACAACGAAAACAGAGACAACAAAAGCAGGGATAAAAACAAGGAGGAAACACATATGTATGACGTAATTATTATCGGATCCGGGCCGGCGGGGCTGACGGCGGCGATTTATGCGGAGCGGGCAAAGCTGTCTGCGCTGGTGATTGAAAAGGAGTATATCAGCGGCGGACAGGTAGTCAATACCTATGAAGTGGATAATTATCCGGGGCTGCCTGGCATCGGGGGCGTGGAACTGGGGATGAAATTCCGGGAACATGCGGAAAAGATGGGGGCGGTTTTTGCCACAGAGACGGTGGAACACATTACAATAGAAGATACTGTGAAAAAAGTGGTGACGGATCAGCAGACTTATGAGGCCAGGTCATTGATTATTGCTACGGGTGCGGTGCACCGGAAACTGGAGGTCCCGGGTGAAGAGGAACTGGCCGGTATGGGGGTTTCTTACTGTGCTACCTGTGACGGCGCTTTCTTTAAGGGAAGAACGGTTGCAGTCATCGGGGGCGGTGATGTGGCGGTGGAAGACGCTATTTTTTTGGCCAGGATCTGTGAAAAGGTGTATCTGATTCATCGGAGGGACAGCCTGAGGGCGGCGAAAATGCTGCAGGAAAAGCTGTTTTCCTGTGAAAATGTGGAGCTGGTCTGGGACGCTGCGGTAGAAGAGATCTGCGGGGAGGACCAGGTGGAAAGTATTCGGATTAAAAAATTAAAGAACGGAGAAAAAGCATATCTGCCCGTGGACGGAGTGTTTATTGCGGTGGGGATTGTACCAAACACGAAAGAATTCTGTAACAATTTGGAAATGAATGAGGGAGGATATCTGGTGGCGGGAGAAGATTGTGCTATGAAAACACCTGGTATTTATGCGGCCGGAGATGTCAGAACCAAGAAATTAAGGCAAATTATTACAGCGGCTGCCGACGGGGCTGTGGCGGCTGCCGGGGTGGAGGAGTATCTGAATTCCTTGTAAAATCAAGGGTTTTTTAAAGAATGAAACAAAATATTAAAAATCTCCGTAAAAGACTTGACATAATTATTGCGATTTGTTATGATATTGACGTAATGAATGTAACAAATTTGTAATAATTAGGAAATTTATGGAGGTAAAAGATAAATGAGAAACAGAGGGATGGCAAGAGTTACCGCATTTTGTTTGGCAGCAGGGATGACATTCGGAGGAAATGGAATTGTATCTATGGCAGCCGGTATGGATGTATCTTTGGTTGGTGTGGGGAGCACAGCCAGGATAGCTGAGACAGAGACAGATACCACAGAAGGCACCACAGAAGGTACGACAGAAGGTACGACAGAAGGCACCACAGAAGGTATCACAGAAGATACCACGGAAGGTACCACGACAGACGGAAGCGGCACAGAAGAAATGACGGAAGAGGAAACCACCTCAGATACAACTGCTGATGGATCTGGTGCAGATGCCACGGATGCAGATGGAAGCTCTGATGAGGAGGCATCCACAGAAGCACCTGCAGAGACAGAAGCTCCGCTGGATACCAGTATGGTGGATACCGTTGGTATTGCGAAATGTGAAGAATATATTAATATCCGTGCTGCGGCAGATGCTGAGAATGGTGAAGTTCTTGGAAAGCTTTATAATGACTCTGCTGTATATATTGAAGGTGTAGATGCGAACGGATGGTATAAAATAAAATCCGGTAATGTGGAAGGATATGTGGCATCTCAATACATAGTGACCGGTGCACAGGCAGATGCGCTTGCATCTGAAGTGGGCTATCAGGTAGCATCCGTAGGAGCAGAGGTTCTGAATGTTCGTGCTTCAGCAGACGAGAATTCCGATATTGTGACTACAGTTACGAATACACAGGAAGTAGAAGTGGTAGAAGATCTTGGTAACTGGCTCAAGGTTGCGGTAGACGCAGATTGTTACGGATATGTGTCAGCAGATTATGTACAGGCTGAGACGCATTATAAGGTAGCTGAGACGGTAGAGGAAGAGCAGGCCAGACTGGATGCCCAATGGCTGGCATATCTGGATGAGCAGGCCCAGGCAGAAGCGGAATATCAGGCATATATAGATCAACAGGAAGCGGATGCAGCGTATCAGGCTCAGATTCAGGCGGATGCAGCATATCAGGCCCAGCTGGAAGCGGATGCAGCAGCACAGCAGACAGCGGATGCACAGGCTCAGGCAGAAGCGGAATATCAGGCATACCTGGATGCACAGGCACAGGCGGATGCAGCGCAGCAGCAAGCCGATGAACAGGCAGCGATTGATGCAGCAAATCAGGCAGAAGCGGAATACCAGGCATATCTGGAGGCGCAGGCAGCAGCAGATGCACAGGCTCAGGCTGAGGCGGATGCAGCAGCGCAGGCCCAGGCAGAAGCCGATGCGGCGGAACAGGCACAGGCTGAAGCGGACGCAGCAGCAGACAATGACTATACGGAAGATACTTCTTCCGGAGATGGTAATACAGAGGATACTTCTTCCGATGACAGCAGTACAGGGGATAGTTCATCCAGCTATGGACAGCAGATTGCTAATTTTGCCTGCCAGTTTGTAGGCAACCCATACGTATGGGGCGGTACAAGTCTGACGGGTGGTGCAGACTGTTCCGGATTTACTCAGTCCGTAATGGCAAACTTCGGTATTTATATTCCACGTACCGCGGCAGAACAGTCCGGTTCCGGTTCTGCAGTAGATTTAGGCTCCATTCAGCCTGGCGATCTTCTGTTCTATCAGGGAGACGGCGGTATCGGACATGTTACCATGTATATTGGCAATGGTCAGGTGGTACATGCAAGTAATGAAAGCACAGGTATTACAATTTCCAGCTATTCTTACAGAAGCCCAGTATCAGCCAGACGTTACTGGTAAATAAATAGACATCCTTTAAAAAGGCTGTCCTGCCAAGTGATATATTCACTTGGCGGGGCAGCCTCTTTTTTGAGATTCCAGGCCCCCCGCGCTGCCGGAAAAATGCTTCATGAAATGTCTTTTGAGAAATCAGAATTTTGTATGGGACAGACATAATAATATGACTTCAAATGAATAATTCAGACAATTTGATTTGACGAGGGAGCCAAAAAAGGGTGGGAAAAGAGAAAAAATTAAAACATGCACAAATTCATTTGACAAATATCGACATTAATTTTTACATGGAGTTGACAAAAATATAGTTATCCACAGTGGAAAAAGGAAAAAAGAAGGTGGAAAAGAAGTTATACACGGAGTTATCCACATTATCCACACTTTTTGGAGTGTGAATAGAGAGGTTTACATAGGTTGGAATTCAGAACGAGCGTTTTGTTAAAAATGATAAAACTTTGGAATTAGCTGAAAAAATAGAAATAAGGATTGACAAATGAATAGTCACTTAATTATACGAGAATACAGAATTTTCAGAGAAAATGGAGAAAAATATAATATAATGGAAAAGAAAACGGGATTGTAGGATGCGCACTTTTTTGCTATAGTAATAAAGGGAAAAAATAAGAGATACAGCGCAAAGGAGAAAAAAATGCAAACAGAAGATCATTATTTATTGTCAAAGAAAATGATGGGATGCCTGAAGCTTGGAAGAAGCAGGAAAGCGGCATTTTCCTTTGGAAACATTGAACCGGATTTTAATCGATTTTCTTATATGGGAAGAAAAAAAGAACATTTTGGAAATGGCCACAGCTATCAGTGCAGAAAAAAAGAGATTTTTGTATTTTTTCAAAAGCCGTATGAGGACAGCATTCTCTGGTGGTACCGGGCAGGCAAGGCATTTCATTATCTGACGGATTCTTTTTCCAGACCGCACAATCCCGAATTTCGATATAAGAGCGCGGCTCACATCAAATATGAAATAGAACTGCACGATCTTACGAAGAGAGTGATGCAAAACAGTTTTTGGGAAATACCGAGAATTGAAGGAGATCTGATGCCATGGCTGGAACAGCGCCACAGGCAGTACATGGGAAGGACAAAGGGAATTAAGGATGATTGCTACTATATCTACACAACCGTAATGGCGGTATGGAATTGGGTTATGGAACATAAGCTGAACAAAAGCGGATTTCAAATACCTGGCGGGTCGGTTCTTTTGGGAGCTTAGCGTTTGTACCGTGGGCGTTAAATGCCGCAATTTGTGGGGCTGCCTCCCAAGTCTCCTGGTGCGGCAGCCCCACATGTCAGTTCTTTTTATTCTTTATCCAGTGCTTCTTTGCTCTTTTGCAGCAGAGCAGCCTGCTCGTCCGGCAGTTTTGGATACTGGGGATCTATTTCTTTCAGTGTTTTTAAGATAGCCTCGGAAACCAGGTAGCGGGTATACCATTTCTGATCTGCCGGAAGCACGTACCAGGGGGCGTGTTTGCTGGCGGTGGAATTGATGGCATCTTCATAGGCTTCCTGATAATCGTCCCACAAAGCTCGTTCGGACAGATCGCTGGAGGAGAACTTCCAGTTCTTTTCTTTGTCATTGATACGCTCCAGAAAGCGTTTTTTCTGTGCATCTTTGGAGACATTCAGGAAAATTTTGACGATGCGGTAGCTGCTGTCATACAGGTATTCTTCATAATTGGAAATGTGACGATAGCGTTTTTCGAAAAATGCTTTGTCTTCCAGGCAGCGCTCTGCCATATTGTAGGTTTTATACAGATTATGCACCTTAACAACCAGGACATCCTCGTAGTAGGAGCGGTTGAGAAGACCGATTTTACCACGGGCCGGCAGTGCCTTATTGACGCGCCAGAGAAAGTCATGAGACATCTCTTCTTTGGATGGCTGTTTGAATGAATAGACATCGATACCCTGAGGATTGACGCCGGTCATGACGTGTTTGACTGTGCTGTCCTTGCCGGCAGCATCCATGGCCTGCAGAACGATGAGCAGCCCTTCTTTTCCATCTGCATACAGTTTATCCTGCAGTAAAGAAATTTCCTGCTCATTTTTTGCTGTTTTAGCGAGAATAGTCTCTTTGTTTACATTGTCTTTTTTGCTGTCATGAGGCAGTTTGTGCAAAGACAATTTTTGGCTTCCATCGAAGCAGTAGTTTTTTAGTGACATTGTAAGCCCTCCTGATTTCTGTAGTGAAAATACTGATAGATACATTGTAAGTTCTCAATGGGAAAAAGTCAAATAATTCCAATACACAAAGGGCTTGACCTGAAGTTAGGTTTAACTTGTATAATAAAGAAATACAGACAGGAATCGATGTTCTGAAATAAGGAGGAAACGAAATGCAGTATCGTGAATTGGGGCGCACCGGATTGAAGGTCAGTGAGATTGGCATGGGGTGTGAGGGCTTTTTGGGAAAGTCTGACGAACAGGTAAAGATATTTGTGGATAAGATGGAAAAGGCAGGGGTGAACTGTATCGATCTGTATGCACCGGAACCGGAGTTTCGCTCCAGGCTGGGAAAGGCGCTGCGGGGGCGCAGGGATAAGTTTGTACTGCAGGCTCATTTGTGCAGTGTCTGGAAAAATGGACAGTATAAGCGTACCCGCGAGCTGGCGGAGGTAAAGGCCGGATTTGAAGATCAGTTGGAGCGTCTGGGCACGGATTATGTGGAGATTGGAATGATCCACTATGTAGATTCTCTGGCAGACTGGGAAAACGTAAGAAATGGATCCGTCATGGAGTATGCTTTGGAACTGAAAGCGTCAGGAAAGATCAAAAGCATCGGAATGTCCAGCCACAATCCGGAAGCGGCGCTGGCGGCGGTGAACAGCGGCCTCGTGGATGTGCTGATGTTCAGCGTGAATCCCTGCTATGACCTTCAGCCCGGCAACGAGGATGTAGAGGCACTGTGGGATGAAAAAAATTATGAAAAGCCGCTGGTGAATATGAACCCGGACCGTCAGGCCCTATATGAAAGATGCCAAGCTCTTGGAGTCGGAATCACCGTGATGAAGGCATTTGGCGGAGGGGATCTGCTGAATGCACAGCTCTCACCCGCGGGAAAAGAGCTGACTGCATTTCAGTGCATTCACTATGCCCTGACCAGGCCGGCGGTGGCATCGGTGCTGGCCGGAGCCAGGACCATGGAAGAGCTGGAAAGCAGCATTGCCTATGAGAACGCATCGGAGGAAGAAAAGGACTACGCTTCTGCATTTTCTGCCATGCCGCGGATCAGTTGGCAGGGGCACTGCATGTACTGCGGCCACTGTGCGCCATGTCCAAAGGAAATCGAAGTGGCATCGGTGACCAAGTTCCTGAACCTGGCGGCTGCCCAGGGGGAAGTGCCGGAAACGGTGCGGGAGCATTATGGGCTGCTGGAGCATACCGCATCCGAATGCGTGCAGTGCGGAGCCTGTGAGAAGCGCTGCCCGTTTGGGGTGCCGGTGATGGAAAATATGAAGAAGGCAGCCGCGTTATTTGATGAGACAGTATAAAGCAGAGGAATAGAGCAGCGCCGGCCAATTTGGGGACAGCAGATTCAGCATGGGCCGATATTCCGGACAGGAGACAGAAGAGTGGAATCATACGAAGAAAAGTGCAGAATGCTTCGGGAAATCATGAAGGAGTTTACAAAGGCGGATTCTGTGGTGGCATTTTCCGGCGGCGCGGACAGCAGCCTGCTTTTGAAGCTGGCAGTGCTGCAGGCAAAGAGCCGGGGAACCCGGGTATACGCCATCACCGCCAATACAGAGCTGCATCCGATGAATGATGTGGAGATTGCCAGAAACGTGGCGGGAGAATTTGGGGCAGAGCATCTGGTACTGGAAGTGAATGAAATGGAAAATGCGGACATTTCCAATAACCCAGTGGATCGGTGCTACCGCTGCAAGAAGTTTTTATTTACCCGGATGGTTCAAAAAGCAGAGGAGCTGGGGGCAGAGATTGTCATGGATGGGACAAATGCAGATGATCTGCTGGTCTACCGGCCCGGCCTGCGGGCGGTGGATGAGCTGGGCGTGCGAAGCCCCCTGCGCATGGCGGGATTTACAAAGGCGCAGGTGCGCAGGCTTGCGGAGGAATATGGAATTTCTGTGGCGGACCGCCCTTCGGCTCCCTGCCTGGCCACCCGTTTTCCCTATGGAGATACCCTGACCATGGAAAAGATGAAAAAGGCAGATGAGGGCGAAAATTTCCTGAAAACACTGGGACTTTATAATGTGCGCATCCGGGTGCACGGAGCCATTGCGAGGCTGGAGGTGGATCCGGAATACATGGACAAAGTGCTGGAAAACCGGAAAGAAATCACGCTGCGTCTGCAGGAGCTGGGTTACTCTTATATCACGCTGGATCTGGAGGGCTTCCGGTCAGGGAGCATGGATATCGGGCTCAAGCCGGACCTATTAAACGCAGATTAATTGTGTTAATTCGTTCAGATAATTCCTGGCGCTTTTTGACAGACCGGTATCGGTGATCAGATAATCGATATCCTTCCAGCCGGCATACTGAATTAAAGAAGAATAATCAGCCTTTCGGCTGTCCGCGGCTACAATTGTGGTGCGGGCATTCCGGAGGGCTATTTTTTTGATTTGGGCATCTTCAAAGCTGTTGCCGGTGGGGCCCTGGTGGCGGTCAAAGCCGGAGCTGCCAAGGAAAGCCAGATCCACCTTTACATGCTCCAGAAATTCGGCAGTCTGCATACCGGTGACGCTCATCACGGCGCTGTCCACACTGCCTCCGGTCATGATGATCTGATTCTCACTGCCCAGTAATGCATTGACTGCCGGGATGGAATTTGTAATGATAGTATGGCCGCAGCAGGCCGCCAGCAGTCTGGCAATACACAGGGCGGTGCTTCCGGTGTCCAGAAAAAGAACCGATTTTTCAGAAAGATGCTTCAGGCATTCTTCTGCGATCCTTCTTTTTTCTTCCTGCATTTCGACGGAGCGGAAATCAATGGGAGGAATGTCAAAATTCTGAACAGGAACCGCTCCTCCAAACCATTTTTTCGCGGTACCCTCCTGATTCAGCACGATCAGGTCCCGGCGGATCGTCTCCCGGGAAACCTGAAAATAATCTGCCAGTTCCATCATTTTCATCGTGCCGTTGTCGGCCAGCAGTTGGAGAATCCGGGCCTGCCGCTCTTTTGCATTTCTTTTTGCCATATGGATATCCTTTCGAGTAAGGTGTGTCTTGCGCCAAATTACAGACTATATGGTATTATCATAACAAAACATAATTTGCGTGTCAATAAATGTGTAAAAATGCAAATATATATTTGCATTTTTACACATTTTGAGTTATGGTAATGGAGAAGAAAAAACAGAATGCGGTATGGCAAGCTTTCCATACCGCACCGGCCGAACCGGAACGCAGAGGCGTTCCTGAAGTGCCAGAGCTTCATGAGAAAGGAAGGAAAATATGAACGTAACCGAATATGCGGAAATTATCACAGCAGAACTGGAAAATACACTGAAAAGGGTGTCTCCGGAACAGGGAGAGCAGTTGGCAGACCAGATCATGCAGGCAAAGAAAATTCTGGTGGCGGGAGCAGGCCGCTCCGGAATGGCGGCAAAGGCATTTACCATGCGTCTGATGCATATGGGCTTTGATGCCTATGTGTGCGGCGAAACTGTGACTCCGAACCTGGAGGCAGAAGATCTGTTTCTGGTGGCCTCCGGCTCCGGGGAGACAGGAAGTCTGACTGGGATGACAAAAAAAGCGAAACAGATCGGTGCAAAGATTGCTGCCGTGACCATACGTCCGGAGGGAACCATCGGGCAAATGGCAGATGTGGTCGTACAGATACCGGCTCCCACGCCAAAGGCGGCGGCAGAAGGTATTCAGTCATCCATTCAGCCCATGGGTTCTTTATTTGAACAGAGCTGTCTACTGTGTCTGGACGCCGTGATTTTGCGGCTGATGGAGAAACGGGGAGATAACTCAGATGCCATGTACACAAGGCACGCAAACCTGGAATGACTGGTTACAGCGTCAGCTTTGAAATGAGGACGCTTCCCGGGCGGCTGCCCCGGGTATGCTGCCCGGGAAGCTGTGCATCAAGTTAAAGCCGGAACGGTACAATGTTCAAAGGAGGGACAACAGATGAAACTGCAGTTGGCATTAGATATATTCAGCCTGGAAGAGGCTCTGGCACTCACCGAAAAGGTGAAGGATTACGTAGATATCATAGAAATAGGAACTCCATTTGTGGTGGAGAGCGGAATGGAGGCAGTGCGCCGGTTCCGCCAGGCATTTCCCGATAAAGAAATTTTATCAGATACGAAGATCATGGATGTGGCCGAACTGGAAGCGGCCTCCGCATTTGAAGCCGGGGCGGATTATGTGACGGTTCTGGCGGTCACGGACCGGATCACCCTGGAATGCGCCGTACAGATTGCCGATAAATATGGGAAGAAAATTGTGGCAGATATGATCTGTGTAAAGGATATTCCGGCAAAGGTAGCCGAGCTGGAAGAAATCGGTGTACACTGCATCGCAGTCCATACCGGTGTAGACGCACAGAAACTGGGCAAGACGCCTCTGGAGGATCTGAAGCTGATAAAAAAATACAGCAAAAAAGCAGAGGTATTCGTAGCCGGAGGAATTTCAGAAAAAACTATCCCGGAATACAAAGCACAAAATCCGGATGTAATGATTATCGGCGGCGGGATCGGCAGCGCAGCCGACCCCGTGAAAGCCGCCGCAGCCATGGCTGAATTAATCCATCACTAGCTGATAAATGGCGGTATATTTTTTGGTGAAGTAATTCAGCAGCGGCTGTGCACTTGCTTCCCGGCCGCAGACCTTCTCAATCACTTCTTTGGGAAGCCGGGTGCTGCCGTACCAGTGGATATTGCGGTTCAGCCATTTGGTGATTTCCTGAATACGGCCATCGGCCAGAAGCTGATCTACAGGGCCAAGTTCCTTTTCCACTTCTTCCAGAAACATGCCATCGTAGATGTTTCCCAGCAGATAGGATGGAAAATAACCAAAAGAAGCATCGGACCAGTGCATATCCTGCAGGATGCCATCGGCATCGTTGGCAGGAGTGATCTGGAGGTATTCCTGCATTTTCCGGTTCCACAGGGCAGGAAGCTCATTTACCGGCACATGATCGCGGAAGATAGCCTGTTCCATTTCATAGCGGAGAATAATGTGGAAGCAGTAGGTGACTTCGTCCGCCTCTGTGCGGATCAGGGAATTCTGCACATGATTGATTTCCCGCCAGAAGTCATCCGGAGAAACCTGGGCCAGATCCGGCAGCAATGCCTGAACTTTGTCATAAATGGGCAGCCAGAAGTTTTTATTGCGTCCCAGAATATTTTCAAAAAAGCGGGACTGGCTTTCGTGAATGCCCATATACATGCAGTCATCGGCAGCAGTACCCTCGAAGGCAGGATTTACATTTTGCGCAAAGATACCATGTCCGCCCTCATGAATTGCAGAAAACATGGCGGAAATGGGGTTGTTTTCATAGTAATGATTTGTGATGCGCACATCATTGCGGGAAAAGCCGGAAGTAAAAGGATGCGCCGATTCACCAACCGCGCCGGCATCCATGGAAAAACCGATGTAGTCCAGCAGAAGTGCCTGAACTTTTTTCTGCTCGCTGGCCGGATAGTGGCCGGCGAGGATAGAAGAATCCGGCTGCGGCGCTGCCAGAATCTTGTTCAGAAGCGGGAGCAGCCCTTTCTTTAATTCCTCAAAAAGCTGATCGATGGTAGCAGAATCCATGCCCTCTTCAAACTGATCCAGAAGCACATCATAGACCTCTTTGCCCGGATCCGTATATTCGCACTGCTGAATCGTCATGGCGATGAGCTTCTCCAGATGAGGGGCGAAGACAGAAAAGTCAGAAGAGCGCTTTGCCTCTTCCCATGCCTGCTGGGAAGCACTCTTTTCCTGGGAAAAAGCTTCAAAAAAGTCAGCAGGGATCCGGCGGTTCTTTTCCATATCGCGCTTCATGCGGGAGACTGTGAACTGCATTGTCTCGTCCAGTTGATCAAATTCCTCCGGTGCGGACAATGCCTCCAAAAGCTCCATTAATTCATCTGAAGTGGACATCAAAAACTGCTTTGTGGAAAAATAAGTGAGTGCATCGGCCATGCCCTGAAAGCCTGCCTTTGGCGTCAAAGTATACATATCCCAGCTCAGCAGTGTGCTGACACGGCTGTACTGGTTCATTTCTTTGAGATATTTCTTAAATTCGTTTAATTTCTGACTCATGGTATCACATCCTCCTGTGTTTTAACATTTCGTTATATATTATTTACGTTAATCTTTTTTCATTATCTATCCATAAGTCCGCAAATGCTGGAATATCCCGTATTTACGGACTTTTTTTAACTTTTCAATAGGTCGATACCATACTTAACTCCGCATATTTCCGCTTCATTCTGCTTTCAAAAGTAGTAAATGTGTAGTAATTTTCCTATTTACTACTAAGCTACAAATCGCTGTAATTCAGCCTTGACCGTTTCCAGTGAAGCATGAGCGTATAGGTTCAGTGTGATAGTGATGTTTGAATGTCCCATAACATATTGTAATGCTTTTGGGTTCATGCCTGCATTTGCTAACCTTGTACAAAATGTATGTCGCATAACGTGCGGTGTTATTCTCGGTAGCTGTTCATCATGCTTGCTGTTGTACTTGTTTACAAGTTTTCTAAACATAGCTTCATAATTCACTGCCACATTAGGATTGTCGTTACAGTTGATGAATAAAAAATCTTTGTAACCGTCAATCGCAAGGTCTTTCTGCTTTCTTCTGTGTTTCAGTATGTTCTTTAAGGACTGGTACACTTCATCACTCATAGGTATCTGTCTGATACCATTCTCTGATTTAGGCGGTTGCACAATATACTTCCTTTTTAGCTTGATAAGCTGGTGGTCAATATTGATTACTCGGTTTGTGAAATCTAGGTCATTCACGGTCAATCCGCAAAATTCAGAAATGCGAAGTCCAGTGCGTAGCAGGACGATAATTTCATCATAGTGCTTCTGGTAACATACATCACTTTGAACAAAGGCTAACAGTTTTTCTTCCTGCTCTTGTGTCAGTGCTTGTCGGCTCTGTGTGTCATTCTTCATCACACTGCTTAAACTAAAGTCAAAAGGGTTCTTTCTGATACAGTCGTCATGCAAAGCCATTTTAAAGGCTGGCTTCAATGCTCTTTTGTAAAAGAGAACCGTACCGTAAGCCAGCCCGTTTTCCTTTAATTCAAGTAGCCACGTCTTAACATCTGAAATCTTAACCGTATCAATGCTCCTTGCTCCGAACTTGTCTTTTTTCAAGAACTCCAATAGATAATGATAGGTGTTCTGTGTACTTGCCCTTGCATTTCTCTGTTGTTTCAGATACTTCTTGAAAAGCTCATACACCGTCATTTTCTTTCCAGCGGTATCTATACCGTCGCTCTTATCTTGTAGAATTTCTTCCACTTTTTCCCGTAAGGAAATATCCTCACGCTTACCTGCTGGTGTTCTGTCTGTCGGCACAAGTTTCCATGCGTAAACAAATTGCGGTTTTCCAAATGCGTCTATATATTTGTATGCGTATCTTCCATCTTTTCTCTGGCTCTCACCCGTTCTTAATATACGATTTTTGCTGTCACGTCGTTTTTCAGACATTGCTATTCGCTCCTTTCAGAACGGATAGAGCTTGATATAAGATACTATAATTATACCACATATAAGGCTCTCTTTCACTATATTACGGTCAATGTATCAAAGAATTTTTCAAAAGGTTTCCGCTTAATCTGAATACGGTTGCCGTTCATAATGTACCAGTCGGCATTAGGATTTTCCTCTACCAGTCTACGCAATTTCTTCTCGCCAATGCGGAAGTATTTAGACGCTTCTTCTAAGGTCAGTGAATATTTTTCCCAGATAGGCACATCAGTATTGTTCATAATCTATGCACCCCCTTTACTGTGTGTCTTATCATAAGCAGGCAGACGGCTTCGGAAAGCTCCGTTAGTATCTCAACTATTCCCATTCTTGTGGGCAGAACCGCACCATGCGGACGTATCATTATTCTGTGACAGCAGGTTATGGCAAAGCGACCATTCCACAAGTCGCTCTCGGATCACTGCGTGGGTCGCTTGCTTTCTTGTCGGAAAGGTCATGGCGTACAGTCCCCGTGGCTCGCTGTATCACAAACGTATCTGTCTGCTTTATTCAGTTGTCAAAGAGCAGTTGGCGAAAGCATAGGCTTTCATGTATAAAAGCAGGAGCAGGGCAGGAAAGAGGGGAATTTAACAAATCATGCTCTGCGGTATCTGCTTATTCTTCTATTTCAAATTCACATATCATTTTCAAAAGAGCTTCTCTGATACGCCCCTTTAATTCCATATCCACGACAATACAAACATTTCCGTATTCATCATAGAATGGTCGCAAACAGCATTTTGATATGTACGGCTCATAGAACTGTAACAAGCGTTCAATCGAATTTACGTTACCGTCCACAGCCGATGAAATAAGATAAAATGAAGGGTGTGTTTTATTCATTGCTTATGTTCTCCTTTAATTTTTTTCTGATTTCTTCCAGTGAATTTTTACGGCTACGAAACGAGGTCGT
This sequence comes from Lachnospiraceae bacterium, assembly GCA_028689585.1. Lineage (GTDB taxonomy): Bacteria > Bacillota > Clostridia > Lachnospirales > Lachnospiraceae > Merdiplasma. Next base: position 13,975 of record JAQVCW010000035.1, read on the forward strand.
ACGGTTGATGTTCAACTTTTCGCCTATTTCCGTATCGCTCATACCTAGAAAGAAATACATGAGTATAATCGTTCGTTCACGTTCTGAAAGACTTTTGAGAGCGTCCGCTAATTCATCATCAAGTACACGGATTTCGATACCGCATACGTTAAAAGCTGTGTAGTCGCTTTCGTATTCGTCCCAGACAGCCAACTTTTCAACGACGATTTCTGGAAGCTCACAAAATGATATTTCTCGATTTCTGCGATGCTTCAATTCCTTTCGGTAGTTACGAACAATGCCTTTCACTACACGCTTGAGCTTGCAGTCAAATTGACATTGTATCGTCTTTTGGAAGTCCGATGGTTTCATAATCACACCCCCTTTCCGTTATGAAGTGAAAAGTGTTTATCCCTCTTGCGAGGGCTGTAACTACGGGCGGTGTTGCTGGTGCGGTGGCTGGCGGTGTCGTTGCCAGTTCAAAATCCACACGCCAGAATGGAACTAAGGGCAATCGTGGAAATGCAAGCTCCAGCATGGGACAGAAAGCAGGTTCAGCCGTTGGTGCTGTCCTTGACACAAAGAACAAGGTCAAAGACAAGGCAACTGCTGTCAAAGAAAATATAAAAGATATGCCGACACAGACCGCCTATGCGGTTCACTCTGCTAAAGAAAAGGCGAAGTCCAGCGTATCCGACTTCAAGCGTGGTGTAATGCAGGAACAAGAAAACCGCCAGTCTGGGCGGTTAGAAAAGCAACAGCTACATAGACAGAATATTGCGGATAAGCGTATGGAGCTTCAAAAGGCACAGGAAGCAAGGCAGGCAGGTAAGAAAACGGACGGATCAGCGACAAGCGGAGCTACCCGTCCCCATGAAAGACCAGCGACCATTTCTAAAGTAAATGCAGAAAAACAGCAGGAAATCAAACGCCCTGCCACAGCTTCTACGGTTAAGAATAATGAAGTCAAAGCAAATGTTGTCAAGGAACGTCCGTTATCTTCGGGCAGTTCATCAGCTAAGACCATCAATCAAGAAACTGTAAGACAGAATTATAAGGCTGACCGTGTTACGAAAACGCAGACGACAACTACACAAAAGCATACACAGCAGAATAACGAAAAGAACAAACGAACCTTATTCAAGAAAGGACAAAAGAAGAAATGAAACTAAGACATATCGCTATTGTCGGCAGTCTGTTTCCTATCCTCTTTTCTATCGTATTATTCTTTGGGGTTCTGATTAGTGCCGAGGACGATGACGGGGACAACAGTTACTCCTCTAATTATGCAGGTATGAACCTATCTGCCGAAGTCTTGAAACATCAGCCTATGGTAGAAAAGTATGCCAGAGAAAATGGTATTTCCGAGTATGTGAATGTGTTGCTGGCAATCATACAAGTGGAAAGTGGCGGTACAGCCGTGGACGTTATGCAAAGTTCTGAAAGTTTGGGACTACCGCCCAACTCATTAGATACAGAAAGCTCAATCAAGCAGGGGTGTCAATATTTTGCGTCCCTGCTTTCTTCCTGCAAAAATCAAAGTATCAGTGATATAAATGTCGTGATACAGTCCTATAACTATGGCGGTGGCTATGTGGGATATGTGGCAGGGAACGGGAAAAAACATACATTCAATCTTGCGGAAAATTTCGCAAGGGATAAATCGGGCGGAAAGAAAGTAACCTATACGAACCCTATCGCCGTGGCGAAGAATGGGGGATGGCGTTATGGCTATGGAAATATGTTCTATGTGGAGCTTGTGAACCAGTACCTTATCATCAATCAAGTATCGGGCAAATTGGCACAAAAGATAATGAATGAAGCCTTGAAATATCAAGGCTGGAAGTATGTGTATGGTGGCAGTAACCCGAACACCTCTTTTGATTGTAGCGGACTGACACAGTGGTGCTATGGCAAGGCTGGTATCTCTTTACCGAGAACGGCACAAGCACAGTATGACGCAACATAGCATATCCCATTATCGCAGGCAAGCCTATGTTCCATACGTCTAGCCCTATGTCGTATGAACAGATACGGTCTGCGGAAAATCCTGCGTCCCATACTTTGACTGTCGCCAGCATTCAAACTGAACATACTCATTAAATCGCCTAGCTTCATGTAGATACCTGCGAAACACACTATCTGCAAGAACGCCACCATAAAGAACGGGTAGTCTGTAGAAATGTTGTAGAACATACTGGAAATACTAAAGGCTACCGTGACAATCAGCGTAATACCTGCCCTTGTCATAATGGTGTTAAACACTCTTACGATTGCCTGCTTTGCCATGCTCTCATAGCTCGGTATCATACTTAATAGAAAACTGATAGGCAGGAACATAGAGAAGATAATAAAAAGTATCTGGCTGAATAACATCATACCCGTAAGCAAGAATACAAATATCGTGATATCATTCGTGCCAGCTTTTGACGGTGCAGTAACTGTTTGAAACGGTCATAGCAGAAGCGATAATACAGAAAAGCGACCAATGCACAAACACCAGTCGCTATCAGTAAGGTTATGAAGTTGTAAGTGGAAAGCGTCAGTCCATTATTTAACAAGCTGAACTGCTCCCAATCGGTACGCATGAGCTGTTTTAGGTTCAGTAGCAGAATAACCGCTAGGAACAGAAACAGAAGCGTACCCATTGAAAAGCGGTACACAAGGCTCTTGTCGCTGGCTCTGATACGGTGTCCTTTGTTCAAAATCATTTTCATAAATCAATCACTTTCTTTGCATGGAAAAAGCAGTCAATCTCTAAAGACTAACTGCTTTTTGTAATGCAAGATATTAAATTCTTAATTAAGACTTACAAAATGTACTTGCTATATCAAAAACTCTTTGTAATCCATTAGATACAGTGCCCGTAAAGATGTACTGTAAATAGTTCAAATCATGGTCATGTTTTGAAAACGTAAAAATATGCAAGTTTGATTTCCCCCATTTTTTAAAATCATTACAAATTTTATCAATGTCAGAGATAGGAATATTTGCGTCATCTTCGCCTTGAAAAATATATATAGGCACAGTCAACGAATACATGATTGATGATATACTAGGCAAAGCAAAATGTTCCTTACACCATTTTGAAGTTATTTGAACAGAATAATTATTTTTCAACCATTCATCATTATTGTCTTCAATAGCTTGAAATACTTGCTTTTTATAATCTGCCATTTGTAAGGCGAAATCATTTTGTGTAAGTTTTCCGTCTTTATCTATATCCAAGTCTTCAAATTCAATATTTGGAAAAAGAGAAGAACGGACGTTTAATTTATCAAGGATAAAATCTGTTTTTTCTATAAATCCTTTCTCTCTGCAATCAAAATACTTACACATATTAACCATTGAACTGCCACCGCTCAACTGCCAATCGAGAGTATGCTTCATATTTTCATAAGCGAAACTCAAAAGTAACAATCCCTCAATGTCATTACACTGTGTACTTACCAACGGGATAATGGTAGCTCCTTCGCTAATTCCCATAAGCAATATTTTAGATTTTTTAAATTGCGGTAATGTCTTTATATGATTTTTGACAGTTATAATATCTTGAATAGATGTTGACGGACAATAAGTTGCATATTCCTCATTGTTGACAGACACAAAATATGGTGGAACATCTGATATACTACATCCTCTTGTATTCCAGCGACAAAAGGCAATATTACGCTTACAAAATTCATCAACAAATAAATCAAAATAATTAAACGCTTTTCCAGCAATCTCTCTATGATTATCGTAAGTATTAGCACCGCTCCCTTGACAAAAAATGATAACACTTTCACTGTTTTCTGGATAATCTATTTTAACATCAAGATTGTAATTATCGTGTGTCTGAACTTGAACTATTTTTGTTTGTATCATTAGCCTCACACTCCTAAAAATTCTAAGATTTTCACAGGACTATCATATCATTTTCCAGTATTGCCGACAATGAAAATATAGTTTATTACCTTACTTTTTCGGCTGTCCCTGCGGATTGTTGTTCTGTCGATTTCCTGCTGGCTGGTTGCCTTTGTTCTTCAATACAATATCGTCAGCCTTGATATACCAGTCCACGTCAGCTCCTCTAAAGTTGGCGTTTGCTACCGTATCGGCTATGGGATTGATAAGCTCCACCTCGGCATTGTAAGGGTAGTCCTTGACGGCTACATCAGCAGGGATTGACACTTGTATCATGCGTTCCTGCACACTGCATTTGAGGTCATTTCGACTATCTGGTCGGCACTCATGCGTGTGCCTGCGTCAGCTCTTGTCTTGTAGCCGTTTCTAAAGTCGGCGTTAATGTCAATACAGTAAGCGTCCTCGCCCTCAACGGTCAAATGTCCCTCATTAAAGGTTGAACCGATAGAGCCGTCATTCATTACTTTTTCAACGATACCGACACGCTCTTTCGATTCCGTCCAGTATTGCCTGCTCTCGGCATGAACAATGGTACTCGGCAGGGCGGTAACGATAGTCGCAAAGGCTAGGAAGCCCATACATAATCGTTTTAATATCTTTTTCATAATTCTTAATGCTCCTTTCATTTTGGTAATAAAATAGCCGTCCACTCGGAACGGCTGGAAATAGAAAAGGAACGTCATTTTAGGCGTTCCATAGTCTATCTGTTATTCAATTTTTTCTTGTTTCAATACTGATGTGTTTTTGATGTAAGTCTGCATGTCTCGGACAATCTCTTATATCAAAGCTCAATCCGTAGTAGTAATTTGGTAGTATTTTAATAGTGCTAAGTCCTTAAATATTCCGTAAAATCAATGGTTTTGGTAGATAATTGAAATAAATATCATATTTCCAATCATGTCTCTATTGTATGCATTTTGAAGAAAATATTCAACATAAGTTTTGGTGGAAAATAAATGTATGGAATGGTAGAATACAGAAGAAACCAAAAGTTAATGAAGGTGAAAAAATGTGACAGCCATTTTCAGGCTGGAATGATATTACGGGGGCAGGAACAATGATGAAAGAGACATTAGGAATAAAGATAATTGATGAAAACGGAATGGTACGAAAAGAGCAGCGGGGAGAAAACCAGTTAACTCTTATTTATCCGGAGAAATATGCGGAAAATGACCAGATTATCATCGAGAGCAGCCAGGTACCGGCGGCGCTGCGGGTATCGCTGGATGATACGATACCGCCGGCTTATATCTGGCTGACAAAGCCAGCTATGACTTATACCATACCCTTTGGCGAACCGGGAGAAGCATATCCAAGAGAAGCGTTTGGGGGCAGCATGCATTTCATCCGTGTGGAGCAGGTGCCGGAAGAGATCTGGAATACCTGTCGGAATATCAGTGAAAACTCTCTGGATCAAAAGGGAGAGGTGAGCTGTTATCCGCATTGTACGGCTACGGTAGAGACTAGGGACGAATCGGTATTTGCTGCGCGCAACACCATAGACGGACGCTTTGAGAATACGGATCATGGAAAATGGCCCTACACCAGTTGGGGTGACAATGAGGATCCGGATGCCCAGATCCAGATAGATTTTGGACGTACGGTGGAAGCGGAACGGGTTGAGATCGTACTGCGTGCAGATTTCCCGCACGATAACTACTGGCAGGAAGCCACATTGGAATTTTCTGACGGCAGCACACTTCTTTTAGAGCTGCGAAAGACAGGAGAGAAACAGGCATTTGCCTTTCCGCCGAAGAAAACAGAGTGGGTTCGTCTGACGCACCTGATCAAATCTCAGGAACCGTCCCCCTTCCCGGCACTCAGCCAGTGGTGTGTGTTTGGAAGATGATTGCCTTAATATGGCATTTGAAAAAATAGCTGGTACATTCCTGTGACTTCAGTCGTGAGTTAGCCAGCAGAAATTTTATTGTTACAAAAGAACAAAAGTTCGATAAAACACTTGCATAATGATACGACATATGGTATGATATAGATATGGAAAAACTATATGATTTACCAATTGAAAATAATTTAACATATGGTCGTGGATATGTATACTCTCTTCAATATCACATTGTGTGGTGCACGAAATATCGTAAAAAAGTATTATGCAATGGTATGGATGAGAAATGTAAGGAACTGCTGTACGGCCTGGCAAAGGACTACCAGTTCACCATACTGGCAATGGAGGTAATGCCGGAACAGATACATATGCTGGTAGACTGCAAGCCTCAGTTCATGATTTCGGACATGATCAAGATCTTTAAGGGAAACCTGGCAAGAAGGCTGTTTCTGGATCATCCGGAGCTGAAAAAGGAACTATGGGGAGGACATCTGTGGAATCCTTCTTACTGCGTGGTAACCGTCAGTGACCGGAGCAGACAGCAGGTGGAGCATTATATTGCGACCCAGAAAACCAAATGAGCAGGTGATCAGGAATGAACAGGGCATACAAGTACAGGATCTATCCAAATAAGGAACAGGAACAACTGCTTTCCAGTACATTTGGAAGCTGTCGGTTTGTTTACAATCAGATACTGGCACTGCAGGCGGCGAATTACAAGGCAGGGATAAAACATCTGTCACGGTTCGATGCAAACAAATATGTAAATAACACGTTAAAAAAAGAATATCCCTTTTTAAAAGAGGTGGATAAATTTACCCTGACAAATGCCGTATATGCGTTGGAGAATGGATATCAGAAGTTCTTCAAAAAGCAGAGCTGATATCCCAGATTCAAGAAGAAACACCGGGCAAAAAGAAGCTATGCCACTAATTTTACAAATGGAAATATCGTGGTGGAAGAAACATATATGAAACTTCCCAAGCTGAAAAAGATAAAGGCATCCGTACCGTTCATAAGCTCTCGCCCTCCTTGCAGGTGTAGTCGGGGATGGGGCTATCTATTTCCCGACAGCCCCTTCTCGTCGGGCGTAGCCCGTTCATCTTGACCGTTGACTGGCTCGGCTGGTTTCTGCTTTTCTGCAAGGCTTTGTGATAACTTATACATTCAGTTGTTTTACTCTGATAAGCGTTTCTTGCTTGCACTTCGGGCAGAACAGCGGGAAGCGTTCAAGCACGTATCACTTCGTATCTTCACCCGCGTTTTATTCCCGCAGGTGGGGCATAAGAGCCATCCGTCGTTTTCCGTCACATATTTCATAGGCGCTCGCTTTATTCAACAGCGCCATGTGCAAGAATCTTGTCCGCTTTTGCTTGCGTAAGCAATCCATCTTTGACTTGCTGTATCAAGTATTTTTCAACAGCCTGTGTTGCTTCTTCTGCCGTATCGAAATGCCCTAAATCCATTGTTGAGCCGTCCGGCAAAGTAATAATCGTTGAGCCGGGAGCCGATACGGGCGGGTCATTCGCTTCTGGGCCAAACTCCCCAGAGAGCAAGCCACCGGCTGGCAATGTGATTGTCTTTGTAAAACGGTGTCCTTGCTTCATTAAATCAAGCTGTTCCTGCCATTTTGAATAGAGAGCATCCACATCTTTCTGCGTCCATTCGCGGCAAACATAAACATCATTATCATTTTTGTACCAGAATGATTTGTCACCGCTGTCTGCAAGCCCTTGATAATAGGTACGTTCCTGTTTCATCCAGTCCTCATATTCGCTGACTTCCCAAAACTCCGGTTTGTCCTCCGCTTCACCTCCCGGAACAAGGAAATCCTTACCGTCTGAATTGGAACTTTCAGAGTTACTCGCCGGAGTGCTTGCATTAGCTGCAACCGCCATTCCACCAACGGTTAAAGCCATGACCGCAAGGACAGTCACTAACAACAAAGATTTGTGCTTCATAGTATTACCTCCAATAAATTATTTGCACTTTCTTAAGTGCAAACATAGAATAGCACGCTCATGTGGAGTGTATATGGAATGTACATGGAATTTACATGGAATTATAGCAATATTAAGCTGTTATAATTCGATGGAAAAACGCATACCTAATGGGTTTTCCATAGGGCAAAATGAGTAAGAACATTTTAGCGCATTTAGAATGGACGCAACAATATATAACCCCAAGCCATTCCCGCCATCATCACGGGTTCGGGCATAGTCAGGGCGATAGAAAGGCTCGAAAATGCGATTTAAGTGTTCTTCGGAAATCGGGGAACACTCGTTTTCCACCCTTAATGTTCTCCCGTCAATGTAAACAGATATTTCACCGTTAGAATCGGTGTATGAAATTGCATTTGAGAGAACATTTGAGAGAGCTTTCGCAAACATTTTAGGCGGTATGCAAACGGTGAAATGCTGTGGCAAGTCTAAATGAAACTGCTTCCCATTTGCTTGCGCGATTAGCTCGTATTGACCGCATAATTCTGTCAGATATGGCACAGCGTCAAACTCATGTGCCTGTTCGTCTGAAATGGCAGCGTTTAATTTTGACGCATCTAATATCTCTGAAATCATCTTTCCAAGCTGCTCGGTTTGCTCTTTGCACAGCGGCAAAAAGGTACTATAATCCTTATATTTGCCAACTTCCATAATCATATTTTCAAGCATGGCATTAAGAGCGGTGACGGGCGTTTTCAACTCATGGGAGGCTGCCCGAAGAAAATCAACTTTTTGTTTTTCCGCTTCACTTACACGGTCTTTTTCTTCTTTCAGATGCTCAATAGTGGAAAGCAGTTTTTGATATAATTCGTTTACACTTTTTGATAACATTCCGACGTTTCCCGTCTGTCGGAAGGTCAGGATGCTTGTATTGGAGCACTTCCAGGAAACGGCAAGGTTATTATTATTCAGTTTTAAGTTATATGTGCTGTCCAGCTTTATGGAAGCCTTCGCAGCCGACAGGGCAGGAGCTGCCTGCGCGGAAGTTTTGGACGGAAATACTGTCAAAAACAAAACCAGAACAAAACACATTAAATAAAGATTATTAAATATTTTTTTCTTAGGTATTATAAACTTCATTTGTAATTTCCTCTATTTTTTTAATTTATCGGAAGATAATATCATAAACATTTTCGCAAATAAACAGTCTGACTTTTGGCACAGATCGGGACTTTTGCTTTTCTTTTGTTTTCATCATAAGGTTCTCCTTCTTAGTGTCTTTACAAGGACACTATTTTTAATTTGATTTTACCACCATAATATTTAACATGCAATCTTATTTTATATTTGGGGAGTGGCAAAATTTTGATTAAATACACGCGTCTCTGGGAGACCATGAAAAAGAAAAATATTTCGCAATATGATCTTTACACGCACTATGGAATTAACCGTTCTCTGCTTGATCGCCTGAGAAAAAACAGTAATATCGAAGTTTACACTATAGACCGCCTGTGCACTATCTTAAAATGCAGAGTGGAGGATATTATGGAGTACATTTCGGAAGAATCCAAAGAATGATGTGTCTTATTCAGCATAGTAGCCGCCGATACACACATCGCCATCGAAAATACCGCAATCAAGCATACAAATAACTGAAACAAAATTTTTCTCCTTCCTGTTCTCATACCCCCGTCCGCTTTTGTAATTAAATTCACATAATAATCGCACTTACCGCTATCCACCGTATCACTTGCATTTATATCTGTCAATAAAAGGCTATATGAAATCCGGGTAATACTTTTTGAAATGTTAAGATCAAAGTCCGTCTATTCTTTTATCGCCTGGTCGATATCGTGAGATAGCCGCTGCTCGATAGCCTTTATAATATATCCGTTCAAACTATAGAACAATACCATGATTATTGCAAACTCCGTGAAAAAGAGGGGAAGTCTACCAGTATCACCCGGATTATATTCATATTCAAAGAATGCTGCGCAGAGATACGAACCAAGAGGTGGAACATACTAAATCAGACTGTGGAGATCGGCAGATCCTTTTGACTTCAACTGCAAAGAAGATTATACAGGCAGCCAGAGAACGACAATACATTTTTTCTATCAATCAGTTACCTATTATAGAGAGTGCGATAGCGACACTGTATACCAAGTATTGTAAGCATATGACCGCAGTACAGATATGGAAAGACTTCAAAAGTTTGAAAATGCACTGGCTATTTAGGGAGAACAGCAGTATTAAATAAAGTGTAATTAAGTGTAATCAAAAAAACAGTATAAAAGGAATGTGTTACATCGAGGATTTACTTGCATATATAGTTAAATTGACAAGATAATAGAAGTGGTTGAAAAGGCGAAAAACCGCAGAAAGACGGTGTTTTTTAAAGCAAGAAAAAAGCACCAACCCCGTAGCTCCTGCGTCTACAAAATCGGTACTTTTACATGCGTCTTCAGGGGCTCGAACCCTGGACACCCTGATTAAGAGTCAGGTGCTCTACCAACTGAGCTAAAAACGCATTTTTATGAATTGTTCTGACGAACAAGCATTATTATATTATAAAGATTAAGAAAATGCAAGTATTTTTTTGAATTTTTTTAGAAATCAAAAAAATCGAGAAAATTGAAATTTATCTCGATGGTTACTGCCTGTACACAAACATGGAATTTACTGTCAAGCTGTACGCCAATGCAGTAAATCCGGCCATGAGCCGATCCTTCACCAAGGCTGAACTTTAAACGAACCCACGATGTTACTGGAACAGGCACCTGTAAACAGTAATATTCGATTTTATCAGTCGAAAAATTTAACAAAGTTTTGGCCTTGCGCCTTCTGTAGAATGCCATTATAATGAGTACCAGGGATATTTCAGAAAATATTTAACAGAGAGTATCTGCATATGGAAGGATAAGTGAAATGGAAGAAAAAAAGGATAAGGGGTATAGCAGCGGAGTTCATGATGTGATGACTCACGCGACGCCTCCGGGGAAAAACCAGCGTTTTATCAGAAATGACCAGTACTTTACGGTCTGTGTCTATACATTTATTCTGGTGGTGTTTTGTGCAATTGCGATCAAGGCCATTGTTTCATTTTCGGAAACCCAGGCGTTTGTGGGCGGTATGTTCCGGGCAATCGCACCGTTTTTGATCGCGCTGCTGATTGCATATATTTTGACACCGTTTGTGCGTGCTCTGCAGCGGTTTTTTCATAACCAATGTCATATGAAGAGTGAAAAGCTCAGCATGATCCTGGCGATGGTGATCGTGTACGTGCTGGGGCTGGGCATGATTATTATGGTTTTGATTTATGTGCTTCCGGAGATCGTGAGAAATCTCATTGATCTGGTGAATTATATTCCAGCCGGATATGATGAGCTGATGGGATTTCTGGAGCAGATGCAGGAACGTTTTCCAAACGTAGATTTCAGTTCCTTTATCTCCATGCTGCAGAACACGCAGTCGGAGCTGACTTCCGGCCTGCGGTCCATTGCCGCGGATCTGATCCCGGTGCTGTATACGGCTTCTGTTTCAGTGGTGCAGTGGCTGGCGAATTTCCTGATCGCAGTGATCGTGTCCGTGTACATGCTGTACGGACAGGCTTCCCTGAAACGGATGCTGCGGATCGTGTTTTATGCATTTGTGCCGAAAAAGCGGATCGACGGGATGAAGGAAGTGCTGCTGGAATGCAACAGCATCTTCAGCAAATATGTGGTCAGCAAGATGATTGATTCTCTGATTATTGGTATTTTGTGCGCCATTTTGATGTCGATCCTGCGGATGCCATATATTCTGCTGATCAGTGCAGTCGTGGGCGTGACAAATATGATCCCGTATTTTGGACCGTTTATCGGAGCGGTGCCGGGGATTGTGATTATTCTGGTTATTGATCCGGTCAAGGCGCTGATCTTTGCGTTCATGATCCTGTGTCTGCAGCAGTTTGACGGGTTGTTCCTGGGGCCGAAGCTGATGGGAAGCTCCACAGGCATGAAGCCGATCTGGATCATTTTCGCCATCACCATTGGCGGCAAATTTTTCGGCGTGCTGGGGATGTTTTTGGGTGTGCCGGTGGTGGCAATCTTTTCTTACCTGGCGGAGCGGTATATGCGGTACCGTCTGGAAAAGAAGGGGATGGAGATTGAGAGCATCTGATGCTGCCTATGTTATGCGAAGCATGACGGGCCTCGCAGCAAGAATGCAGGGCGTTCTTGAATTCAGGTTTTTGTTTTTTCTTTTCCCTGCAGCATTTTTTTAACTTCATCCAGTGATTTCTTGATCAGAAAAGCCCGGCGGTTCAAGCCGGGCTTATCATATGTGATCTGATATATTTTCTGCTGAAAGGGATGCTTTCTTTTCTGGCTCATAGGGGCTCCACCTGGATCGATTAAGGATAGTTATTCTATATTATATTGTAATTACGCAAGTTTGTGCCAATCAGTTACGCTGGAGACGGTATGTCTTTGCATAAAAAGAGATACCATCCCGGCTTTTCACCGGTGCACAATCATTTTATGAATCGGATTCCCAATCGCGGAAAATTTTTCCTCATACTCCGTCATCACATTCCCTTCGCAAAGCGCGGCATCTTTATGGAGGTCAAAGGTGCAGGCATCCAGAATCCAACCGGCTGCTTTGACTTCTTCCAGGGCGAAATCGAACAGGGAGCGGTTATCGGTCTTGAATTCGATCCGGCCCTGAGGGGAGAGGATCTGATCGTAACGGGCCAGGAACTGGCGGCTGGGGAGACGGCGCTTGGCATGGCGGTCCTTGGGCCAGGGATCGGAGAAATTCAGATAGATACCCTCTACTTCTCCGGGGGCGAAGATTTTTGGCAGGTCTTCTGCATCCATCCGGATAAAATAGAGATTTTTCAGATCCGGCAGGGTTTCCCGCTTTTCCAGCGCCCTAAGCAGGACACTGGAATATTTCTCAATGCCGATGTAATTGCGCCGGGGCCAGGTCTGGGCCAGATCGGTAATAAACTTTCCCTTGCCCATCCCCACTTCTATATATAAAGGAAAGGAATTTCCAAAAACTTCCTTCCACTGTCCTCTTTTACTTTCCAGCAGTTCTTCTGAAATCACATAATCGCTGGCGGCGATGGTTTCCCGGGAACCGGGGATGTTTCTTAAACGCATAGGTTTTCCTCTTTCCTTTTCCTGTTATTTTGCTGTCGGGTCTTTCCGCATACGATTTATTTTCTCAGAGATTCCGAATTTGTCAAGGAATTTTGAATTTATTTGAGTATTCTGAAATCTCAAAAAATGACAAATTCAAAAAGTTGGAAATCTGACACAAAAATACAGAACAAAATGGAATAAAAGATGTGCAAAACGATTAAAAAAATTGCAGTTTTCTGTCCATTTTGAAATTTGTAAAAAAAATATAAAAGAGTTACAATTTCAAAAAAATGGAGTAGAATAGAACCAGAGTTCAAAGAAGATTATGTCAGATTTTCTGTGAAAACCTGACATGCAGCGTCAGCCCGTTTGCGAAAGGCAAATTTAGGATGGACTGATGCGCTATAGGAGGTGAGCATATGGATCAGATGGACAATGTAGTTACCCGTTTATCTGAAATTGATACCGCGGCCCAGGCAATTGTAGATCAGGCAGCAGGTAAGAAGAAAGAGCTGGAAACCCAGATGAATCAGGATCTGGAAAAGTTTGATCAGGATCTGGCGGTAAAGACAAAAGAGATGCTGGCAGACCTGAAGAAGAAGCTGACAGAGAATATGCAGCAGCAGTTGGTATCCCTGAAGGAAGGAATGACAGCCTCACAGGCACAGTTGGAGGAAGAGTACCGGGAGCGGCATGAGCAGTTGGCGGAAGAACTGTTCCGAAAAATAATCGAGGTGTCATAATATGGGAGAACTGTTAGCATACAGCGGTGTGACCACGAAGCTGAGGGCCATAGACAGCCGCCTGTTTACAATAGAGGAATATCTGGAGCTGGCAGCAGCGAAGAATGTCGCGGAGGGAGTAAATATTATCCGCCAGCATTCGGGATATCAAATGGTGTTTTCCAAATATGAAGGACAGGAGCTGCACCGGGGGCAGATTGAAAATATTTTAAATCATACGATTGGAATAGATTTCCAGAAGATTTACCGTTTCTCTTCGGTTTCCCAGAGACGGTTTCTGGATATGTATTTTGAAAAGTATGAGATCTCCGTGTTGAAGCGGTGCCTGCGGATGATATTTGACCACCGGGATGCTTCCGTGGATTTATCTTATTTTCAGGAATTTTTCAGTCAGCATTCCAAACTGAAGCCGGATCTGCTGTCGGAATGTAAGACCGTGGAGATGCTTTTATCCGCAGCAGGAGATACAAAATATGCCGATGTGATCAGAAAAGTGCAGGAGCAGAATCCTTCCGCCACCCTTTGGGATTACGGAATGGCTCTGGATTACCAGTTTTTTATGAACTTTTGGAATCAGCGGAAGAAATATCTGAAGGGAGAGGCCCTGGAAATCATTACCGAGATTTATGGTGTGAAGATGGAGCTGCTCAACATCAACTGGATCGCCCGCTGCAAGCAGTATTACAGCATGACTCCGGCTCAGATCTATGCAATTACCCTTCCGGTAGGCTGTCATCTTCGAAAACGGGATCTGAAAGATCTGATCGAGACCGTTTCCATGGAGGATTTCCAGAAGGTTCTGGCGGGAACCTACTACGGCCGCCATTATCCGGCAATCATCGATCCGGATCGGATGGAGACATGTTACCCTTATATCAGAAATGATATACAGCATAAGCTGTCCCGCAAGGAGCCCTATTCCGTTGCAGTCATCATTTCATATATTTTTGATAAAGAATGTGAAATTGATAAATTAACCAGCATACTGGAATGCGTGCGGTACGGAATCGATGCACAGACGGTATTATCTATCTAAAGCATCCTAAAATTAAGGAGGTGTACCACTTGATCGTCAAGATGAAGTTCTTGAGTATCACCGGCCCTCGGGCGGATATCGACCGGGTTGTCAGTGACTATCTTTCCAGATATGAGATACATCTGGAAAATACGCTGTCCGAATTACAGACAGTGGAAAACCTTCGCCCCTATATGGAAATCAATCCATACAAAGAGTGGCTGGCGAAGGTGGAGAGTTTCACGCAGATTTTAAATCTGTCAGAGACCTCCGCAGAAAGAGGCAGCATATCACTGGAAAAAGCGCTGGATATTATAAAAAAGCTGGACCAGAAGGTAAGCGACTATACAGCACAGAAGACAAAGCTGCAGGAGCAGAGCGCAGCCAAAGAGGAATCCATGCAAAAACTGGAACCCTTCCAGGAATTTCCTTATGACCTGCAGAAGGTAATGAACTTTCAGTTTATTAAATTCCGGTTTGGAAAGATCAGCCGGCTGTATCTGAAGAAGCTGGAAAGCTATGTGCAGCAGGAAATTGACACCGTATTTTATCAGTGCCATTCGGACGAACATTACGTCTGGGGGATCTATTTTGTACCGGCCTCCGAGGTGCGGCGTGTGGATGCGGTGTATTCCTCCCTGCATTTCGAACGGATTTTCCTGCCGAATGAATACGACGGCATTCCGCTGGATGTATATCAGAAGATGCAAAAAGAGCTGCATCGGATCGAACAGGAAATCCAGGAGTGTGATAAAAAGATCTACGCAGTTCTGGACAACTCCAAAGAAGAGCTGATGCTGGCAAAAGAGAAGCTCTCATCCATGTCCGCCAATTTTGATGTGCGTAAGCTGGCGGCCTGCACGGCAGGAGATGAGAAGGATCCGGTCTACTATATCCTGTGCGGATGGATGGCCCAGAAGGATGCAGATGCCTTTGTAAAGGAAATTGAAAACGATAAAAATCTTCTGTGTATGGTGGAGGATGCGGACAATCAGGTTTTGCATGCGCCGCCAACGAAATTGAAGAACCCGAAGATCTTTAAACCCTTCGAAATGTATGTGCGGATGTACGGTCTGCCGGGGTACAACGAAATTGATCCAACCATTTTTGTGGCTCTGACCTATGCGTTTATTTTCGGAGCCATGTTTGGAGACGCGGGGCAGGGTTTGCTGCTGGTCATCGGTGGCTTCCTGCTGTATAAGTTCAAAAAGCTGGATCTGGCAGCGATCATTGGAACCGCAGGTATCTTTTCCACCTTCTTTGGCATCCTGTTTGGCAGTGTTTTCGGATTTGAGAACATTATTCCTGCGGTGTGGCTGAAGCCGGTCGATGCCATGATGACACTTCCGTTTATCGGAAAGATGAATACCGTATTCGTGGTTTCCATCGCCTTTGGTATGGCGCTGATCATGATGACCATGGTATTTCATATCATTAATGGTTTTAAGGCCAGAAATGCAGAGGAGTCCTGGTTTGACCAGAACGCACTGGCCGGACTGATCTTTTACGGGGCGCTGGTTCTTGTGATCGTTCTGTATATGACAGGCAATAAGCTGCCGGCCACCATCGTTCTGGTGATTATGTTTGTGGTTCCGCTGATTTTGATCGCGCTCAAAGAGCCGCTGTCAAAGCTGGTGATGAAGCGTCAGGGCGGACTGGGTACCGGAGTCGGCATGTTCCTTGTGCAGACCCTGTTTGAGATGTTCGAGGTGCTGCTGAGTTACTTTTCCAATACGCTGTCCTTTGTCCGTATCGGAGCGTATGCAGTCAGCCACGGAGCCATGATGGAAGTGGTGCTGATGCTGGCAGGAGCGGAAAATGGCGGTTCACCCAACTGGGCAGTCATTATTCTTGGGAACCTGTTCGTCATGCTGATGGAAGGCCTGATCGTAGGTATTCAGGTACTGCGTCTGGAATATTATGAGATGTTCAGCCGTTTCTATAAAGGAAACGGAAGAGAATTCCGCCCGTTTATCAGGAAAGCGGAGAAGAAATAAGATACGATGTTTATGTCATGCGAAGCATGATGGGCCTCGCAGCAAGAATGCAGAGGCGTTCCTGAACCTCCATCCCGGGGATTAAAAAACAGAAAATGGGATGATTACAATATATTAAAGAAAGAACTATGAGGAGGAATTGAAAAATGTCAAAATTAACCGCTATTATTTTTGTGATCGCATTGGTATTAAGTATTATTCTTCCATTCGGAGCATATCTGATTGGCGAGAAAAACAGAGGACGTTATAAATCATCTCTGGCTGTTAACGTATTTTTCTTCTTTGGAACCCTTGTTTTAGGCAATATCGTAGCATTTGCCAGCCCGGATGCGGCTATGGCAGCGACAGAGGCAGCCGCAGCCGGCAGTGATCTGTCCACCGGTCTTGGTTATATTGCAGCAGCTCTGGTTACCGGTCTTTCCTGTATCGGCGGTGGTATCGCCGTAGCATCTGCAGCTTCTGCAGCTCTGGGAGCAATCAGCGAAGATCAGAGTATCCTTGGTAAATCACTTATTTTCGTAGGTCTGGCAGAAGGTGTTGCTCTTTACGGTTTGATCATCTCCTTCATGATCCTGGGTAAATTATAAGCCGATGAAAATGTACCTGATCAGTGATAATGTGGACACCCTGACGGGAATGCGTCTGGCAGGAGTAGAAGGATGTGTCGTACATGAACGGACGGAACTGCGGGAGGCTCTGGAGAGAACCCTGCAGGATACCTCCGTGGGAATTATCCTTTTGACGGAAAAGTTTGGAAGGGAGTTCCCGGAAATCATAGACGATGTGAGACTAAACCGTAAATTCCCTCTGCTGATTGAGATTCCGGACCGACATGGAACCGGGCGCAGACCGGATTTTATCACTGCATATGTAAATGAAGCGATTGGACTGAAGCTGTAAACACTAAGATTAAGTAAAGAAGGTGGTTCGTTTGACGAGCGAAGAAAAACTGAAGCATTTTGAGGAATCTGCCATTGGAAGAGCCAACGAACTGAGCGAAGAGATGCTCTCCGAGTATCAGGCATCTCTGAATAAAAACTCCAGAGAATATCAGGATTCCAAAAATCAGCAGGCACTGCTGAAGGTAAAGACAGAAATCCAGAATCTGAAGAGAGAAAGCAACATTTCCCTGTCCAGAGAGCAGATGAATATCAAGAGAAATTATATTCAGAAAATGGAAGAACTGACCGGACAGCTTTTTGCAGAGGTCAGGGATAAAGTAGAGAATTACAAAAAAACTCCGGAATATGCGCAGCTTTTGGAGCGGCAGATCCGGGAGATCCAAAAGATCGCCGGAGAGAAGGAATATGAGATCTGTCTGAGCCCTTCCGACGGGGATAAATGCGAAGCTCTGAGACAAAAGACCGGAGCCAATCTGAAGCTGTCAGGGGAAGCTTTCCTGGGAGGAACCAGAGGAATGCTGGATCATCAGCGCATCCTGGTGGATTACTCTTTCGATTCCCGCATGAGGGAGCTGCAGGATAACTTCACATTTGAGGGAGGTATGTCCCATGAATAATACTGGTGTCATCTACGGCATCAACGGGCCTGTGGTTTATCTGAAAGGCAATACCGGATTTAAAATGCATGAGATGGTCTATGTGGGACCGGAAAAGCTGGTAGGTGAGGTCATCAATCTGACCAAAGACACCACTACAGTACAGGTATACGAAGAGACTTCCGGACTTCGTCCGGGAGAGACAGCACAGGCAACGGGAGATGCCATTTCAGTTACCCTGGGGCCTGGCATCCTGACCAATATTTTTGATGGTATCGAGCGTCCCCTGAATGAGATCGCGGCACGCAGCGGGAAGTACATTACCCGTGGTGTCAGTGTGGATGCATTGAATACCGAAAAAAAATGGAGCACCCATATCACGGTAAAGCCGGGAGATACGATCTTTGGAGGAGCGATTATAGCCGAGGTGCAGGAAACACCGGCTATTCTGCATAAGTCCATGGTTCCGCCCAATGTATCCGGTGTGGTAAAGAGCGTGGCGGAGGACGGAGATTATACGATAACGGATACCATCGTGACGCTGACCGGAAAAGACGGACAGGATATTCCTTTGAAGCTGGCGCAGAAATGGCCGATCCGTATGCCAAGACCTACTGCAGAGCGGGAGCCCGGCAACCGTCCGCTGGTAACCGGGCAGCGTATCCTGGATACCATGTTTCCCATTGCAAAAGGGGGAACGGCAGCGATACCGGGAGGCTTCGGAACCGGTAAGACCATGACGCAGCATCAGATCGCAAAATGGTCCGATGCGGATATTATTATTTATATCGGCTGCGGCGAGCGCGGCAATGAAATGACACAGGTACTGGAAGAGTTTTCCGAGCTGGTGGATCCCAAGACAGGCAATCCGCTGATGGACCGGACCGCTCTGATCGCCAATACTTCCAATATGCCGGTGGCAGCCAGAGAGGCTTCGATCTATACCGGCGTCACCCTGGCGGAGTATTACCGGGATATGGGATATGATGTGGCTATTATGGCCGACTCCACTTCCCGCTGGGCCGAAGCGCTGAGAGAGCTGTCAGGACGTCTGGAAGAGATGCCTGCAGAAGAAGGCTTCCCGGCTTACCTGGCTTCCCGTCTGGCGGTGTTCTATGAGAGAGCCGGACTGATGAAGAATTTGAACGGAACGGAAGGCTCCGTATCCATGATCGGTGCAGTATCCCCTCAGGGCGGTGACTTTTCCGAGCCGGTTACCCAGAATACCAAACGTTTTGTCCGCTGCTTCTGGGGACTGGATAAATCCCTGGCTTATGCCAGACATTTTCCGGCGATCCACTGGCTTACCAGCTACAGCGAATATATAGGTGACCTGGCATCCTGGTACAATGAAAATGTGGATGAACATTTTGTGGAGTACCGCAGCCGGATCCTGGCCATTTTGAACCAGGAAAGCAGTCTGATGGAAATCGTAAAGCTGATCGGCAGTGATGTGCTGCCGGACGATCAGAAGCTGACGCTGGAGATCGCCCGTGTGATCCGTCTGGGATTTCTGCAGCAGAATGCCTTTCACGCAGAAGATACCTGTGTTCCTCTGAAAAAACAGTTCCTTATGATGGATATTATACTGTATCTGCAGGAGCGGGCAAAGGAACTGGTGGTAAAGGGAATGCCCATGTCCGTGCTGAAGGAAAGCAATATCTTTGACCGGATCGTTTCGATTAAATATGATGTAGCCAACAATGAACTGGAGAAATTTAAGGAATACCGTCAGGCTATCGATGAATTTTACCAGCAGGTGCTGGAGAAGAATGGATAAGGAGGGAACAAAATGGCAATTGAATATTTAGGACTCAGCCAGATACAGGGCCCTCTGGTGATACTGGAAGGTGTGGAGAACGCCTTCTTTGATGAGATCGTAGAGATTACCGTAGCCGGAAATGAAAAGAAAATGGGCCGTATTATTGAAATATATGAGGATAAAGCGGTCATTCAGGTATTTGAGTCTACGGAAAGCATGTCTCTGAAAAATACCAGCTCCAGACTGACGGGACATCCGATGGAAATTCCGCTGTCATCCGACATTCTGGGACGTACCTTTAACGGCATTGGACAGCCCATTGATCACCTTGGGCCGATACATGCGGAGGTCAGCCGTGATATCAACGGACTTCCGCTGAACCCGGTGACCAGAGAGTATCCGCGTAACTATATCCGTACCGGTATTTCGGCTATTGACGGTCTGACCACACTGATTCGAGGACAGAAGCTGCCGATTTTCTCCGGAAACGGACTTCCTCATGACCGTCTGGCAGCCCAGATCGTAAAGCAGGCCTCTCTGGGTGAGGATTCCGATGAAAAATTCGCTATTGTGTTTGCTGCCATGGGTGTCAAGTATGATGTGGCGGAGTATTTCCGCAATACCTTTGAGGAGAGCGGTGTATCCGATCATGTGGTAATGTATCTGAACCTGGCAAATGATCCGGTAGTAGAACGTCTGATCACGCCAAAGGCGGCGCTGACCGCAGCGGAATATCTGGCATTTGAGAAAAATATGCACATTCTGGTGGTTCTGACGGATATGACCAGCTTTGCAGAGGCCATGCGTGAGGTATCTTCTTCCAAAGGAGAGATTCCTTCCAGAAAAGGATATCCGGGCTACCTTTACAGCGAACTGGCTACCGTATACGAACGTGCGGGCCTGGTACGGGGCGTAAATGGTTCCGTGACGCAGATCCCGATTCTGACTATGCCGAATGATGACATTACGCACCCGATTCCCGATCTGACCGGTTATATTACCGAGGGACAGATCGTACTGGACCGAACCATGCACGGCCAGGGCATCTATCCGCCAATCAACGTGCTGCCGTCTCTGTCCCGTCTGATGAAGGATGGTATTGGCGAAGGCTATACCAGAGAGGATCACCAGGCAGTGGCCAATCAGCTTTTCTCCTGCTACGCAGCCGTGGGCGATGCCAGAGCACTGGCTTCTGTTATCGGTGAAGATGAGCTTTCCGCTCTGGATAAGCAGTATCTGAAGTTCGGCCAGGCCTTTGAAGAGCGTTTTGTGGGCCAGGGGGAAGAGGAAAACCGCACGATACTGGAAACTCTGGATCTGGGCTGGGAGCTGCTGCGCATGATCCCGCGTCAGGAACTGGATCGTATCGATACGAAGCTGCTTGATCAGTATTATGACAGAAAGTAAGGTGAGCCTATGGATCCAAAGACATTTGCCACCAAAGGAAACCTGATTGCGGCCAAGAATTCTCTGAAGCTGGCCCGTCAGGGCTATGAGCTGATGGACAAGAAGCGGAATATTCTGATCCGGGAGCTGATGGAGCTGATCGATCAGGCATCGGAAATCCAGTCACAGATCGATGTGACCTTCCGAACGGCCTATACTGCCCTGCAAAAGGCCAATATAGAGCTGGGCATCAGCCATGTGGAAGAGATTTCCTATTCCGTTCCGGTAGAAGAAACGATTCGCATCAAAACCAGAAGCATCATGGGCACGGAAATTCCGCTGGCGGAGTATGACCGGAAAAAGCCCATGCCTACCTACTCTTTTTACTCTACAAAACGGTCTCTGGATGCAGCGAAGATCGCGTTTGAACAGGTGAAGGATCTGACGCTTCATCTGTCCACCGTAGAAAACTCGGCCTACCGTCTGGCGGCCAGCATCCGAAAGACGCAGAAGCGGGCCAATGCGCTGAAGAATATCACAATTCCCACGTATGAGGCTCTGACCAAGAGCATAACCAATGCGCTGGAGGAAAAAGAGAGAGAAGAATTTACACGGTTGAAGGTAATTAAGCGGATGCAGAAGTAACAGGGGGGCGGTTCTTGGGCGGAGGGGGGACGGTTCTCGGGCGGGGGGCGGCAGGGGGACGGTTCTTCAGGGGACGGTTCTCTTCAAGAGAACCAGATCGGAAGAGCGTCGTGTAGGGA
>JAQVCW010000036.1 GCA_028689585.1 Lachnospiraceae bacterium
ATTCCCATGCTGAGCGGTACCACCGCAAACATCAGCGCACCGGTCAGAAATGACCTCCCAATTTTCTTTTGGTCGATGGAGAATGCCCGTTGCCAAAAGCACTGGTCTCCAAATGGACCAGAAATCAGGCCAATTGCCGTTGGCAGTCCAAATGATAAAAGTACCTTTATACCGGTACCGTCAAATAGGCTGCCACTATCTCCCGATATTCCGGTCAACCCATTCTTTAAGTTTTCCAGTCCCCCTGGCATCCCAAGAGCCCATGGAATAAATATGGCACAGGCCACAAGAAGAAATATCATCTGCACTGCATCGGTCATTACTGATGCTCTTATCCCTGATATGCGGGAATAGGAAAAAGCAACAACCGCAAGAATAATGGTTATGAAAGTAAAATCAATCCCCGTCACACCGCTTAATCTCTTACCGCCTGCAAGCAGTTGTACCGCTGTGGACAGAATTGTGAGCAGACCAAGTTGAAATCCATATACCCGTTTGACTCCTTCGCTTTTATATTCCTTCCCCATAAATCCAGACAATGTTATTCCCTCTGGCATCCTGTTTCGGATCCTCTTGGCAAACGGAATAAATAATATCAGGCACAACACGTTCGGTACCAGGAACCAGAATAGTCCAGGTATACCATTTGTGTATGCCTGCTGCGCGGACGTAAAAAGAGCCGGCGCCCAGATCCATGTGGCAGCTATGCTCATTGCAGAGCTCAGCGTACCCATATTCCTGTTGCCGACATAGAAATCGTCTTGTCCCGTCCCTTTTTTTGCAAGTAAAATAGTGGCACCGATCATAATGACCGCATATGCCGCCAGTACAATAAATCCATTCATTTCTACATCTCCTTTAATTTGATATAAAGGAGCATCCCATACCGTTTCCCGTTTCTCCCCTTTCTCCGGCAGAATAGAAAAAACCACCAGTTTTTTACTGGTGGTCTGGCTTTTTTATAGAATTTTACTAGCCTATAGTATCATATTTTGTTTTTCCGGTCAAGTGTAAATAACAGAATTTGTTATTCTCCTTTAAAATTATCAGACGGTATGTCTTCGGAAACATCAAAAAGTATTGTAGTTAGGCTGTTTCTCGCCTCTTTTATATCATCATAAATAGTCGATTTTCTCACCCTATATTTCTTAGCTATGTCCCTAATTTTTGATTTGGAATTGGAAAAATAGACAGAGTAAATTGCATCGTACTGCCGGAAGCTCTGCATCCCCTCTTTTTTAGCAATCTCTGCATAATCTTCCACTGCTTTATCTATCCGGCATAGGATACATTCTGTGGCACAGGATACGCTAACCATGGTCTCTATGACAGTATCCGGATCTTTATTCTGCATCAATTCGCAAAACCATTCAAATGACTCGTAGTATTCCTCTTGCATGCGTACCCGCTCCAATAGTTCTTCGTCGCATGACTGGCGAATTTCCCTGTATCGTTTGCAGAGTACTTTCATCAGGTCTTCCCTGCACCGCTCTTCTATCCTCACGTCTGCTTCCCCCTTACAAATATTTTTTCCCTGTTTTGGGATCCTCCAGTTTAATCCGGTCCGCCAGTTTAAAACCAGACAGCCAGATCACTTCTTTCAATGTTTTTATCAGCACCTCTGCAGCATCTTCCCGGTTCCCCTTGTCAATCTTCCGCTTCGCCTCCTTTTCGACATTGTTTATAGCATCATGAGATGTCTTGTCCATATATCCGGACGGATTAAATAGTGTTTTATCCATTTTACTACCTCTCCCTCATCATTTCAATTATTCTGCCCTTATAGTTTTTCCATTCTTCATCGTTCATTTCGGCGCCGATCATATGCCTTGCATCATCAAGAGCTTCCATCGTCCCGCATTCCCCGCATATCATTTCCCCTCGATGCGCCCTCGATAATGCCGGAGCTTCCGAATACTCCTTATTGCAAACCGGGCAAATTCTTTTTGCCTGCATCTTCTGTCCCTCCTAAATAATCCATGATATCCATCTGTCCTGGCACCTGTTCTTCTTCCGGGGCGGATGCCTGCACTTGTGTTCCGGTAATCCTGTCCCAGCATTCCGGACCATATCCGCGCTTCACGCTTTCCGGATCAGTAAGCTTTTTTCCACAGTTCTGGCATTTGTAGTACATTTTACTCCTTTCACGCAAGTGTCATAGGCGGCACCACTATTTCGCCTTTTATTGGGCGCCACAGGTGCAGGCAGTTATCCATAATATTTACATACTCTGATTTTGCCGGGTGAAATTGCACTACCGTTTCATCCTCTCTCCAAAAGATATCTTTAACTGCGCACATTTCGTCCCAGTTTGGTGTACGGTTTCTGGGGCAAACCGATACATGTTCCCATCCATCCGTCATAGAAAAAATAACTGTGCAGTATTTTAATCCAGGCATATGTATTATTCCATGTCCGCCACCCATGCCCAGTTCTTTGATTTCCATTCTCCTGTCTTCTTTAATTTCTTCAATGCTTTTCATTTTTCCCCTCCTGCTCCGCGCTTAAACACTTCCCATCCGCCCCCATGGAAACAAATGTCCTGCTGCACCCTCCGTTTATCCAGTTCGGACAGGTTTTGTTGTTTATATCATCAGCCATTTTCTGTAATTTTCTTGTTTTCGTTCCGTTACTTCTTATTTAAATACATACACCTTTTCAATTTGTAGGTATTCTTTTTCCCGCCATTATGGATAAAACTATTCTTGGCTTTCCGTTTTTTATTTGAGCTTGCCATATATTCAACTCCAATTTAATATTAATGGAATTTAATTGGTCAGAATGACCGTGAAATTCCAAGTTATAACTTCTGTGATCACACCACATTTGTATAATCTAATATTTCTATCCTGCTTATTCCTCCCACTCATCCATTAAAGTTTACTTAACCATTCACAACTCAATCTTCTCTGTCATACCTTAAAAAAAAGGAATTATATTATGTATATGCAAAATTGTTGCAAAGACCAGAAACATGTTCACGAATTAACTGGCAGTACAAGGATTTTCAATGAATGCGGCGAATGCCACAATCATAGATTTTGCACTGTAACGGGAGAAGCTATCTACCACAAAGATAAACATGATCACTATCATGATGTGACATTCCGTACCGACTTTTCTGACGAACATTTCCATGAGTTTTGTGGAAAGACGTCAGATGCTATTCAAGTAGGTAACGGAAAGCACGTTCACTTCATTAAAGATTTTACCAAAGAAGAAGATAACCACAAACATGAATTTCAGGCCGCCACACTTATTGATAGTCCGATAGACTTTAAGTGTAAATAGTTTTTATGCCCCGGCATGAACCGGGGCTTTTCCATGCATACCGCTTTAATCCATATATTCACTTGTTATGCTAAATCTTATTCTATGACTATGTAAATCGCCATCTCTTCAACATTTCCATCTGGTGTTATCTGCAATACTTTTATTACATATTTTTTGTTATTCGCACATAAAATAGTGCGTAAGAGGTGATTATATGAAAAATTTAAAATGTGCTGAATTAATTGGAATTGTATTTACAATAGTTCTAGGTTTCTTGTTACACTTTGTTTATGAATGGTTAGGTTATAACCAGTTTGTTGCTTTGTTTAGTGCTGTTAATGAATCAACATGGGAGCATTTGAAACTACTGTTTTTCCCTTATATACTTTATGCAATTTTAGAATATATTTCTATTGGTAATAAATATTCTAATTTTGTCACCGCCAAATGTATAAGTGTTATTTGCGGTTTAGTTATTATACCGGTTCTCTTTTACGCATATACCACTATAATTGGAACTAATTATTTTATTTTAGATATTTCAATATTTATCATAGCAGTTATTGTTTCTTATATAATAAGCTACAATATTTTGAAAAATACTACTCTTAAAATAAATAGCATATGTATATTAATTTTAGTTCTTATTTGCATTTCCTTTTTTCAATTTACTTTTGATCCACCAAATTATTTCCTATTTCTTGACCCTGTATCAAATTTTTAGAAAATAAACTTTAATACGCTTCGATGTACTCCTAATACACACATCGCTTTAATCAGCATATCATATACAAAAGCCATTAGGTGATCACATGAACGAATGTAATAATGCCATTTACATAACCACAATAGCTTGCCAGCTTTTTAAATGCCTAAGCCCGGATGATCTCGCCCTGTTATCTGCAGATTTGGTTCAGCTTGGTGATACACTTGCTGCGATGCTGGCAAGATATGAATTATGCACTGCAGATAATTAGATTTCATTTGGCTTAAACCAATCTCAACTATGCACTTGAGTCAGTCCGTCCACCTGCTCTGGCGAAAGACCAGTGTCCTCATACTCCATCAGCTTCCAGAGTGCCCCATATAGTCTGTCACTGGTCTCTTTTGTCAATGTACTGCCGGCATGAAGATCTTCCCATGCAACGCCTTTTAGACACCAATTTCCCTGTTCATCCTTCTCTGTCAGTCTCCTCATTTCTCTAACCCCATTTCCTCTGCATCGATCATTTCCGTATCCAGCCTTCCTATTTTCTTTATCTGCTCATATAGTTCCCGCACCATCCGCGCCCAGCACAGGGGCAATAGATGCGATGTTTACAGCTACTGCATTTCTTTGATATTTCCCATGTTTCGGAGTGATGAAAGAGCCCTGAGAGTAATCCGGTCGATATCAATGTTCTGTATCACCGGCATATTTTTACCAAGCGGACACATTTCCCGGCAGTAATAATTTGCCAGTTCCGGAGCCTTATAGGCCTCTGCCATCATAACCACTTCATCTGTGTGAGGTGTGCTGATGCCTGTTTCTATTCTTGCAAGCCTTGTTCGTTCAATCCCGAGTTCCTCCGATGCTCCTTCTCTGGATCCGAAGCGGTCATTGAACTGTGCTGTATTTTCCCGTGCTTTAAACCACACATTATCGGCTGCTTTGGGTGCATATATTGCCATTTCTTGACCTCTCTTTCAGTGCTATACTTTAGATGATGTTATCGAAGTACGGGACTTTCAAATCCAATTCCGCAGAGATACGTGCAGCCAGTTTCGGTGCAAGTATCCGTCCACTCACGATCTGTGATGTATAGGATCTTTCGACTCCGATTTCTTTAGACAGATCAGTGACTGTCATGTCGCGATCTATCAATGCTTTCCTTGCTTCCTTGCACCATGTTGGCAATTTTCTTTTCATGCCTTCCACCTCTCTTTTTGTTTTTGACGTTTGTTGTTTACAATTTTATTATTTTGTTTTAAACTAGCAGTATCCGCTAGTTTAATGGAAAGGAGTATCAGATATGGAAAACAGAGATAACTGGTGCGAACAGTTAGCTTCTACTGGTCTTTCCACTTATTCAGAAAGCTACCGGAAAATAATGACTGACCTGGTGGCAAATGGTGTCCCGGCTAATTATGCCGTATTGACCGAAACTGCCGCTGAGGCTGTGATTAAATCCGTTGCCCGGATGATTTGCGATAATAACCAGGCGATACTCGCTGAATTTGCTCAGTGCCGATAAACCTTTTTGCGGTTGCAGCCGCATATTTTTTTACTTTGTATTAAATACTTATTGTTGACACTTTTAATAATAATTCAGCAAACGCTGAATGTCAAGGATTTTTTTCAGCATTTGCTGAATTTCGAGGTATGTATAGTATGAGTTCATTTGTGGAAAACGTAACACTAATATTAAAAAGAGAGCATATCACAAAGAATAAAATGCTACAGGACTTGGGCTTAAGCAGAAATTCCTTTGTTGACTGGAGCAAAAGGGGAACCATCCCAAGTGCAAAAGTGGTTTCAGCAATTGCTGACTATCTTGGAACCACAATTTCTGAACTGATGGGGTATTCGGAAAATGAAGAAGATCTCATTGACTTTGCGCATAAGCTTTCGTATCAATTAGCTGTACATACTATGTCCGTAAGCGTTTTGTCAAAGCTATTGGACGTACATGAAGATGAAATTATGGCATGGATTGTCGGAAATAGTTATACTTATACAAAATACTATAAGCAGCTATCAGAGGCATTTTGTGTGAATTTACGCTATTGGACAAGCCCTTGCATGATTTCTCCCGGAATTGAACCGAATACGAATGAATATATGCTGATACTGATGTATAGAGAATATCAGAGTACGGGGAAATTGAATGTCGATGCTTACGGAGGGATAGAAAATTTTTTCCCTGGCGTATTTGAAAAAACAACTCCAGTATCCAAAGCTGACCAAGACTTATTATCCTTATTTCACCAATTGCCGTACGATGTTCAGTTAGAGTTCCGGGGAGAATTAAAAGGTTACTCGAAATGTCTTGAGAAAGAAACCGTTGCAGCGGAAAATCTCAAGCAAGCAAAATAATAAGCTTCGAGTGGTACCGAAGCTTTAGGGGGAAATGAGATATGAAAAAAAAATTATTATTATCTTTTTTTATTTCTATATTTTTAGTTTCAACTTCATATGCAGATGAACTAAAATTTGATTCTTCTTTTTCTGATAGTGCTGCAAATGAATTGTCGAATTCACTCTATTCTGTTCTCGATAGTATAGGCGCTGTTGATATTGATAAATGTAGGATAGTTGAGGGAACTGGTAATGACAAAAACGTCAAGATACTAATAGATATAGATGATAAACAAATATTGGCAAGATGCTATTTATCTAAAAATGGATGGGTTTGCTCCAGCATTGTCGATCCAGAAGATGAACACATCACTTATTACACAACTTCTACGGATAAATATGCATATGAAATAATAGATTTGTTTACAGGAGAATATATTATTGAAGGAAAAGCCAAGGAAGTGATAGATGCCATTCCAGATAATAATACGTGGTTTACTATAGACGATTTCTATTTTTATAACGGTGATAGAAACAAAAAGATAGCTCCAGATGGTAAAGTAGAGACATTTTTGCAATTGTCAGATTATGAAAATCTTACTACAAACAGATTGGCTGCAATAGGAGATTATGCCGTTGATGTGCTTGAAGAGTACGATTTGGATTATGCAAGTATATTTATTTATGCCAAAGATAAAGACAATGAAAATATCGCAAATGATTATTATTCGAAGATAGAAAACATGACCGCTGAAGAATTGCTCAATTTTATACCAGCAATAGACACTACAAAGGTACGGTTTTATATGCAATTTGATGTTGGGTACTTCTGTGGCCATATCATACCAGATTTAAAAGATAATAATGTTTTTTGTTGGGATAGATACTCAATTGGCTTTTCTATAAAAGATGCGAAGATTGAAGACGTAAGCATATCTCATACCAAAAAATAATTTCGGAGGCTCTATGAATACAGGCGAAAGAATAAAAGAACTGCGAAAGAAATTCGGCTGGTTACAGTCTGATCTGGCCATCCGGGTTGGTTGCTCTACGCAGGTTATCTCAAATCTTGAGCGCAGCTGCTCCAAGGCATCTGCAGATATGGCCGCCCGGATTGCTGAGCAGTTCCACATTCCGATTGACGACCTGCTGCTGGACGAGCCGCCGGCGCAGATCACGCTGTCTTCGGAAGAAAAAAATCTTGTCCTTGACTATCGAAAGCTGTTGCCGAACGAACGGAAAATGTTGCTCGAAATGTTTACCGTATTTTTGAAGAACAAATAAAATTGAATAATGTATTTAATCGGGGAACCGAAGGGGGCAGAAATACCAGCGCCGGACTTTACGAAAGGAGCTGGTGAACATGGTTACATATAGCGATCTTATCCAATTTGTAATTATGATTTGCGGTATCGTTACTCTTGTTGTTATTCTCATAGAACGCAAAAAGTAGCGCCCTCGTCCTGGTAAGATAAGGCGCTACTTTTTGTAGTAGTTATTCTCGCCGGCGGCTGGTCTTTACCCAGCTTTCGGTTCTCTTGTTAAGTACATTATAATAAATCATCTTACAAATGTAAAGTACAAATGTTAAGTACAATTTGAAATATTCAACTTTTAAAACTGAATAGTGTATTTAACCGGGTAGCCGGGGGACGTGCTCCCACCCGTCCGAGATCCTGCGGAAAGGGGTGGTGATTTATGTCTACATATGAGGAATTCATGGTGATTTTGACATCTTGTATTTTACTTGTAGCAATACTTACATATGTGCATAAAAAATAGCCGTCCTGCCCTGAGAAGCTGACGACTATTTTTTAGTTGGAACTTTCGCCGGGCGGGTGAAGTGCACTCACCTTCCGGCTATCCTGCTAAGTACATTATAACCATTTATTTAACATTTGTAAACATCAAATGTTAATGACAGGGGGAAAATATGCCAGCCTATAAGTACCAGACCAAGGAGGGGAAAAATCTTTGGTACTGCTCTTTCCATTATGCGGATTGGATGGGGCAGAATAAAAGGAAGAAAAAAATGGGTTTCGCAACCAGAAGGGAAGCTTTAGACTGGGAGCGGACTTTTTTGGATAAAGAATGCAAAAATCCAGATATTCTATTTTCGTCTCTGGTGGAAAACTATATGAAAGACTGTGACACCCACATGAAGCCCACTACGTTGGAAAATAAGCAGTATATTTATGATTTGAAATTAATACCTTACTTTGGAAAAATGAAAGTAAGTGACATTACTCCGCTCCGTGTGCGTACCTGGCAAAATGAGTTGATCAATTACAAAGATGAAAACGGAGAAGCTTATTCTCCAACCTACCTCAAGTCCATTCATGCGCAGCTCTCAGCTATACTGAATTATGCCGTAAAATACTATAACCTCCCGGGTAACCCATGTAAAGCAACTGGATCCATGGGAAAGGGAAAGGCGGCCGAAATGAAAATCTGGACAAGGGACCAGTTTGAACAATTTCTGCCGTTTGAAAAGAAGCAGGGATACCACTGCGCCTTTAATATTCTGTTTTATTCTGGTGTCCGGGCCAGTGAGCTCCTGGCGCTCACGCCAGAGGATGTACCAAGGGATAGGAACGTGCTGCGTATCAATAAAAACTTTGCCGTAGTCAAGGGTGTTGCCATGTTTCTGACACCCAAAACAGAGCGCAGCATACGGGAAGTGAGCATACACAAATCGCTGCACGATGAAATTCTGCAATACATTGACGATCTCTGTCTGGATCCGGAAGAACGGATCTTCTATTTTACAAAAAGTGGGCTTCTGAAAGAATTCCATAATATATCCGAAAAAGCCGGCCTGGAACAAATTCGTATTCATGATCTTAGGCACTCCCACACCAGTATGCTGATAGATATGAATATACCGATCATCCAGATATCCGAACGACTTGGCCACGAAAACGTAGAGACCACATGGAAAATATACGCGCACCTCTACCCTGGCAAAGCCGAAACCGTAGCTGACAAATTAGGGGATCTGTTTGTGGATGAAGATGTGGATTCAGAAGACGATTTCTAAAATCAGGTACTTTTCAGGTACTTTTTGGTCAAAAAGCAACCCCAACTTTCCTTTATTTACAAGGAAAACCGGGGTTTTGTCCTTTATTCAAACTCAATCGTAGCCGGTGGCTTCCCCGTGCAATCATACATTACCCGGTTGACCCCCTTCACTTCATTCACAATCCGGTTCGTCACTTTCCCCAGCACTTCCCACGGGAGCTGTGCCGCGTCTGCTGTCATGAAATCTGACGTGTTCACTGCGCGCAGCGCGATTGCGTAGTCATAGGTACGGAAATCCCCCATGACACCTACGGAGCGCATATTGGTCAGGGCTGCGAAGTACTGGCCAAGGCCTTTGTCAATGCCGGCTTTGGCTATTTCTTCCCGGTAAATGGCATCGGCTTCCTGTACGATCTTTACTTTTTCTTCGGTTACTTCGCCGATGATGCGGATACCGAGGCCCGGGCCCGGGAATGGCTGGCGAAATACCAGGTAATCCGGGATGCCAAGCTCCAGACCGGCTTTGCGCACTTCGTCTTTGAAGAGCATGCGCAGAGGTTCGATGATTTCTTTGAAATCAACTACGTCCGGAAGTCCGCCTACGTTGTGGTGGGACTTGATGACTGCAGATTTTCCAAGGCCGGATTCGATGACGTCCGGATAGATGGTGCCCTGCACCAGGTAATCTACTTTGCCGATTTTTCTGGCTTCTTCTTCGAACACACGGATAAATTCTTCTCCGATGATTTTACGTTTTGCTTCCGGTTCGATAATGCCTTTCAGCTTGTCGTAATAACGCTGCTGGGCATTGACACGGATGAAATTCAGTTCGTAGGGACCTTTCGGGCCAAAGACTTCTTCTACTTCATCACCTTCATTTTTACGCAGAAGGCCATGATCTACAAATACACAAGTTAGCTGTTTGCCGATGGCTTTGGACAGCAGAACTGCTGCCACAGAGGAATCAACACCGCCGGACAGGGCGCAGAGCACTTTTCCGCTGCCGATTTTGTCCCGAAGCTGCTGGATGGTGGTCTCTACAAAGGAGGCCATCTGCCAGTCACCGCTGCAGCCGCAGATCTTATAGACAAAATTGCGGAGCATGGTGGAGCCTTCTTTTGTATGCATTACCTCCGGGTGAAACTGGGTAGCATAAATTTTCTTTTCAGCGCAGGATATGCCAGCTACCGGACATACACCGGTGTGCGCAGTCACCTTAAAACCTGCCGGTGCCTGAGAAATATAGTCAGTGTGGCTCATCCATACCACGGTTTCCGGAGATACTCCTTCAAATAAAACATCACTGGTATCCACGGTTACGTCAGTGTGGCCATATTCGCTGACCGGTGCTGTTTCTACTTTGCCGCCCAGCATGTATGCCAACAGTTGGGAGCCGTAGCAAATGCCCAGAATTGGAATTCCCAATTCGAAGATTTTCTGAGAACAGCGGGGGGAATCATCTCCGTACACACTGTTTGGACCGCCGGTAAAAATAATTCCCTTTGGATTCAGTTCTTTTAATTTTTCAAGGCTCATTGTATACGGATGAACTTCCGCATATACGTTGCATTCCCTGACTCTTCTAGCAATTAACTGATTATACTGTCCGCCAAAATCCAGGACAACAATCATTTCCTTTTCCATGAGAGTTCCTCCTCGTTCTGTGAACATCAGACCATCCTGAATTTGTCTTCGGCAAATGGGCTGATGCTATATCCATTCATTTTGTTCACTGCAAACCATTATAATTTAAGTATCTTACCTTGGCAAGCGGTTTCCTGATATTTTTCACTGGCAAGGTTACCGTTCAGCCTTTTACTTGACGCACAGCTTCCGGGCAGCCGCCCGGAAAGCATCCTCATTCCAAGGCTGAACTGTAACCAGGCAAGCGGTTTCCTGATATTTTTCATAGCCATCTCAGGATGCTGTGCCCCGGCTCCGTGGAGATATTCCATATTATGATCGAGATTCTCATAGAAGCCATCCGGAATATCCATATTACTCCAATATACGCAATACCCTCTGGCGGGATTGCAGAGGCCCGCTGAGATTTTGTCCTGCGAAGCCTGACAAACCCCGCAGCAAGAACCCATAGGC
This sequence comes from Lachnospiraceae bacterium, assembly GCA_028689585.1. GTDB lineage: Bacteria > Bacillota > Clostridia > Lachnospirales > Lachnospiraceae > Merdiplasma. The sequence goes on from JAQVCW010000036.1 coordinate 11,450, forward strand.
ATTTTCGAATTTTTTCAACCTCAGTAAAATAAAGTTCAGGATCGCCTCTGCGTTCCACTTCGGTCACTGCCAAGCAAGTGCCACTGGCACTTAGCAACCGCCGGGGGACTTTATCCTGGAAGAAGATTGCGCTCCCACCAATACGAACCTGTTACTTTCTCTCCATCTACTAGGATGCCGCCGAAAAAGTCCCCTGCTTCCCTATACGTCAACCGGGATCAAAATCGAATTCCACTTTTCAAAAAATCTGTAACGTTTTCAAGCCAATCGATGCTGGAAGTAGAGGCTCATGCCGAAATTAATCTCTATTTCATACAGCTAAATGGAAGTTTTTAAAACACACTTCCTTGATTTTTCAAAATTCTTTCGTTTTTCAGCAGCGCCCTATCGCGGTGGGAGTCTTATCTTCTTTCAAAGTAAATTACTCACCGAAATAATATACCGATGCCTTTTTTACTACCGCGCCGCCGTATTCCCCTTCACTGCCAGGCGATTAATCTGCGTTGCCATATAGCCTGCGCCAAAACCATTGTCAATATTCACCACGGCAATACCTTCCGCACAGGAATTCAGCATTGTGAGCAATGGAGATAAGCCCTGAAAATGTGCCCCATAGCCAATCGATGTAGGCACTGCCAGCACCGGCTTGTCCACCAGTCCGGCCACCACTCCCGGAAGGGCGCCCTCCATCCCGGCCACCGCGATAATGCAGTTTGCTTTCCGCAGCTCCGCTGTATTTGCCAGCAGGCGATGAATCCCGGCCACCCCCACATCATAAATGCGCTCTACCCGGCTGCCGAAATATTCTGCCGTCCGGGCCGCTTCTTCTGCCACGGGAATATCGGAGGTTCCTCCGGTGCAGACCGCCACACAGCCAATCTGTTCCAGCTTATTGCGCTGCAGTGTCAAGGTACGTGACACTGCATCATATTCGATATCGGAAATTACTTTTTTCACCTCTTCGTACTGTTCTGCTGAAGCTCTGGTTCCCAGTACATTTCCTTCCTTCGCCGCAAAATGCTCATATATTTTCACCAGATGTTCCATACTTTTTCCGGCACAATAAATGACTTCCCCAAAACCGGAACGCAGGGAACGATGGTGATCCAGCTTTGCAAAGCCCATTTCTTCGTATGGTTCATCTTTCAAAAATTCTTCCGCTTCTTCTATTTTCATGGTGCCTTCCTGCACCTTACTCAATACCTCATGTACATCCATCCGTAACACCTCTCTTTTTGCAGGCAGTGCCCCGATTATACAGCACTGCTGTCATTCCTTTTGACCATTCTTTCATTTTCATATAGTATATTATTGTTGACTCCCCAAAATCAACTGTAATTTTTATGATTTTCTGTGGTTTCTTAAATATCGGTTATTATTTCCTTATTATTTGCATATTTCCTGGAATTTTTACAATTTTTATTTGTGGAAAGAGATATCCTATGTTAAGATAACCTTGATTTGAATGTCTTGGTTCTCCACCTCAAAATTATATTTATTTTACATCTTCTGCTATGAAAGTTAAGAATACAGACATTGTTAAAAATAATTGAACTAAAAGGAAGCTGATCTCTATGAATCAAATTAATCTAAATAAAAATGAGACCTTGTATCTGGATTGTGCCAGTGGCATCAGCGGCGATATGATGGTAGCTGCGCTGCTTGATCTGGGCGCTGACCGCAAAATACTTTTGGAAGCCCTGGAGAGTCTTCATCTGGAGGGTGTCCGGATAGAGATACAGGATGTGATCAAATCGGGACTTCGAGCCTGTGACTTTAATGTTATTCTGGATGACGCTCATGAAAATCATGACCATAATATGGAATATCTCCACGGAACCGGAGCACATCATTCCCATGAAACGATGCCCGATTCTGTTGAAAATACACATCCAGACAAAAATCATACCCTTTTGAATACCAAGTGCCCCATGGGAGAACACGAATCCACGGCGGCTCCCGCTGCACGGAATACGCATCATCATCCTGCGGACAGTGCTTCTCACTCTGAGCACGCCCACCATCACGGCCGTAATTTATCTGACATCACCGCTCTTTTAACCGCGGGGCACCTTACACCGCACGCCTTGGAGCTGGCTCTGAAGATTTTCCAGATTGTTGCGGAAGCGGAAAGCCAGGTACATGGAAAGCCTCTGTCCGAGGTACATTTTCATGAAGTAGGAGCGGTGGATTCCATTATTGATATCGCCGCTGTGGCTGTCTGTATTGATAACCTGGGAATTGAGCAGGTCATTCTTCCGTCACTGACGGAAGGGTGCGGTCAGATTCGCTGCCAGCACGGACTTCTTCCGATTCCGGTGCCTGCGGTGACCGCTATCATTACCGCACATAAGATTCCGGTGCGTATTTCTTCCGTTCAGGGTGAACTTGTGACGCCTACCGGAGCTGCTATTGCCGCCGCACTGCGCACTTCTGAAACTCTGCCAAATGAATTTAAAATTCTGCGTACCGGACTGGGTGCCGGAAAGCGGGATTATGAAACGCCCGGCATTCTCCGGGCAATGCTGATTGAAGATACCCGAATGGATTGTGATCATATTCTGGTCATGGAGACGAATATTGATGACTGCTCCGGTGAAACTCTTGGATTTGTGATGGAGGAATTGCTTTCGGCAGGCGCACTGGATGTATTTTATACCCCGGTTTACATGAAAAAGCACCGCCCCGGCTATCAGCTAAATGTGATGTGTACCCAGGAAAAACGCAAGGAACTGGAAGCGCTGATTTTCCGCCACACCACTACCATTGGTCTTCGCATCCATGAAGTGACCAGGACAAAGCTGCCTCGAAAAATCATTTCCCTTGAAACTCCCTGGGGGATGGCTGATGTGAAATGCTGCCAGTTTGAAGATGAGGTATACTGCTATCCGGAAAGTGACAGTGTCATTCGCCTGGCAAAGCAGAATGAAATGAGTTTTTCTGAGATGTATAATAAGATCAAATATTATGCGGCTTCTGCAAAATAACCACTGTTTCAAGAACGCATCTGCGTTCTTGCTGCGAGCCCCGTCATGCTTCGCATAAAATGCCTCTGCGTTCCTGCTGCAAGGCCCCGTCATGCTTCGCATGGAATGCTCTGCGCGCGTCTGCAATCCCGGCAGAGCCAAATTCCATGGTTTCTGCCCTGAACTGGATAAGTCAGATCAGATACTGTTTTATTACCCTCCAGCTTTCCAGCAAACGTTCTATCTGAAATGCTGCATTGGCCGGACTGGTGGAAGGCAGGCCGATGATATCCCGTCCGCAGTCGGCTTTTTGATACTTTTCAAATAATTTCTTTGCGGTATTTCCATTGGCATAAATCTGCTTTATACTGCACTGGTCCAGAACCTGATGCAGATTGGACGGCACCACATTTTTTATGCTACTGTCACTGGAGCCCACGATATCGCAGCTTGCAATCACATCCCAGATGGCAATTCCATGCTTCAGAAGCATTTCTTTTTTCTCATCGATGGTTCCCGGAACACGTTCTCCGGTCAGCCTGGCCAGCACTTTCCAGAAACGGTTTTGAGGATGTCCATAATAAAAATTCTGTTCCCTTGATTTCACCGATGGAAAGGTCCCCAAAATAAGGATTTGACTGCCGGTATCAAAAACCGGCTGAAACTCATGCTGTATATTTTCGTATTTTTTCATATTCGATCAAACTTTCTCCATTTTATCTCTTTCATTTTAAGACAAATCCATCCAGGAGCGCCGCCTGTCCCCTGCTTTCTCCACCTCAGTTGAATTTTCCTCACCCCTGGGGCTCCTTTGTACCGGGATCTGTATCTCCGTCACAAACCTGGACACATCATCCGACAGACCGTAATCGATCATGGTAATCTCCTTGGAAAATCCGGTGATGACATAATGATTTTCATCAATATAGTTTAACAGCTTTTCATAGTAGCCGGCAGCCTGCTCATGTCCTCCCTGAAAGCGCAGCGTCACGCAGGTTTCCGAAGGCAGCAGCAGCACTTCTCCGTGAAAGGTATCCTCTTCCTCCAGAATGATAAATACCAGATCGTATGCGCCGAACTGGCGCCGGCAAAGCTGCTGTTTTGAGATGCCGACTCCCACCTTTCCTAAAAAAGTCACTGTTTTTGTCTCTGAACTTTCAATCTGGCGGATGGAATCCTCCAGATCCAGATAGCTTTTGGGCGCCAGTTGCTTCTTTATGGCAGCGATGCGCCTGGACGGCTTTTTTGTTATGGCAATTTCGTCAAAATGAGAGGTCAGTGCATCCTCCAGTTGATTGAGGCGATTCTCTATTTTCCGTTCAATAATTTCTAATTCCTGCTGCCTTTGCTTTACTTCTTCCTTTTGGGAAAGCAGCAGCTCCCGAATGCTGTCGATATTTCTGTTTTGGAGAAACCGGGCTATTTTTTCCAGAGGCATATCCAGAGCGCGCAGATAGCGGATCGTATTCAGGCACTCAAACTGGCGGGTGCTGTAATATCGATATCCGGTCTTTGGATCTGTATATTCCGGCTTCACCAGTCCGATTTTATCATAGTGACGCAGGATACTTATACTGATATGAAATAATTTTGAAACTTCTCCGATTTGAAATAATCCGCTGTTCTCCATTTTTCTGCTCCGCCATTTCTCCCGCCTGTTTCCTTCGTCCGGCCGTTTTCTACACCACGTTCCGCTCTCTCCGGCTTTCTCCCGCCCGGCTGTACTCTACGCCACGTTCCGCTTTCTCCGGCTTTCCTCGTCCGCCCGTATTCTACGCCACGTTCCGCTTTTTCCGTCTTCCTTCCCACAGCACATATCCAAACGTATAGCATGCCATTATTCCGGACACTGTGGGTGCAATTTTCCCCAGCATCCCCAGATTCTCTGCAAAATTCCGGCTGAAAATATACACCATGGGAATACGCAGTACCAGTGCACCCGCGCTGCAGCTGATCATGGTCCAGACTGTCTTCTGCCTTCCATTCAGATATCCGTTCAGGCAGAAGACGATGGCTGTCATGATATAATCATAGCTGCAGGAGCGGAAAAATGGCACACCGGCTGCAATCACATGGCTGTCATTGGAAAATACTCCGATCATGGACTCCGGGTTCCACTGGGCCCAGATCCAGAACAGACAGGATACCGCCAGGGCAAAGCTCATGCCGTACCACAGGGATTTTCTGGCCCGCTCCGGCTTTTCCGCCCCCATATTCTGGGCTGTAATGGCTGCTAATGCATTGGCCATGGATGTAGCCGACAGCATGGCAAATACATCATATTTGCTGCTGATGCCCACCACCGCGGCCGCATACACGCCGCAGCCATTCATTACCGTCATCAGATAGAGAAAAGAAATTCGCACCATCAGCTCCTGGAAGGAGATAGGAATGCCCACTGCGGCCAGCTTTTTCACAATCATTCCATAGGGACGGAAGCTGGTTAATTTGAAATCGAATAAAAAGTTATTTCTTTTCAGATAAATGATGGCCGCAAACATGCTGACTGCCTGAGACAGCACAGTAGCGAGGGCCGTTCCTGCCACTCCCATTCCGGCATATTTAACCAGCAGAAAATCCAGCAAAACATTCAGCGCACAGGACATCCCCACAAACATCATGGGCCTGGTGGAGTCTCCATATCCTCTTAAGACGGCACTGAGCGCATTATAGCCGCAGATAAAAATGTTGCCCAGTGAGCAGATGGCCACATACTGCATGGTCAGCTCAAAGGCTTCCTCCGGCGTCTGCAGCAGCGTGAGCAGCTCACGCTCCAGTCCCAGCATTCCTATGGTCAGCAGCACCGCAACGGCAGCGAAAGCCGTCAGCGTAGTCCCTATGGTCTTTTTGACCATATCATAATCCCGGCTGCCCATATATTGTCCAATAATAATCGTACTTCCCAGCGTCAGCCCGGTCACCAGGCTGGTCACGATCTGCGTCACCTGAGTACCGGTGGACACTGCCGCCACGCTCTCCGCACCGCAGTATTTTCCTACCACAAACAGATCCACCGCACCGTACAGGGACTGCAGCACACTTGCGATCAGAAACGGCACTGCAAATAAGAGCAGCGTTTTTAAGATACTTCCTTCGGTCAGACTATTTTCTTTCATTATCATATCATCCTTTTCTTATAATTACTACCACCATAAACTCTATAACAGTTGTAGAGTCAAGAGTGATTTTTTGCCCCGCATCGGATAAGCCTGCATTCCTTCCAAAAGACTGCAAATATTTTAACCATCCACTATGCAAATGTGATATAATAAGGAGCAAAGCGCATACAGAAAACGCAAAGAGCGCGTTTGCGCTTTGCGTAGGTAATTGCCCAAAAGCAGGGCAATTACATGATATAACAAGGAGCAAAGCGCATACAGAAAACGCAAAGGGAGCAGATACATTATGATGAAAAAAAATATTATTTGCTTAAGTGGCCTTACCGCCTTTTTTCTGGCCTCCTGTCTCACCGGATGCCAGCGAAAAGATCAGTTGGATCCAAATAACCCTGTTACAATCAGTGTACTGACTTATTACAATGGAGCTCAGCAGATTGCCTTTGATGAACTGGTGAAAGAATTTAATAAAACCATCGGTGCAAAAAAAGGAATTTTCGTGGAAGCCAGCACCAGCGGTGATCTGACGGAGCTGAGCAACACGCTGGATTTTGAGCTGAGCAAAGACGCTGCCCAGAGGGAGCTGCCGGACATTTTCAGTTGTTATGCCACCACTGCCTATTCCTTTGACAAGGAAGGACTTCTGGCGAATCTGAATGAATATTTTTCTGAAGAAGAACTTGCCGAATACATAGATGCTTATATTGAAGAGGGAAAAGTCGGAACGGATGATGCTCTTCTCTTTCTTCCGGTAGCCAAGTCTACGGAAGTGATGACGCTGAACAAAACGGATTGGGAGCCTTTTGCTCAGGAGACCGGGATCACCCCGGATGATCTGACCACCTGGGAAGGAGTGACCGCATCCGCGCAGAAATACTATGAGTGGACCGACGCACAGACTCCTGCTCCGAATGATGGAAAAGCCATGTTTGGCCGGGACGCCATCAGCAATTTTATAATCGCCGGAACACATCAGCTTGGCTTCGATCTTTTCGAGGTGGACAGCAACAGAAAGGCCACTGTGACTATGAATGAAGACGCGCTCCGTAAAATATGGGACAACTACTATGTTCCTTATATCAGCGGATATTTTACCAGTACGGGCCGCTTCGCCTCCGATGATATGAAAACAGGAAATATTATACTGATGGTAGGTTCTTCCTCTGGTGCCACTTACGTTCCTACAGAAGTTACCGTTGACGATGAGGAGCCTTATGCTATTGAGACCGTCACTATGGCTGTGCCGGACTTCGCCGGATGTTCTTCCATCGCCATACAGCAGGGCGCCGGCATGACCATCAGTAAGTCGGATTCTCTGCATGAAAAGGCTTCTGCAGAATTTTTAAAATGGTTCACCGATACGGATGCCAATACCCGTTTTACCATAGTGTCCTCCTATCTTCCGGTAAAGAAGGAAGCAAACAGCATGGAGGCCATTGAAAAGGCCGCTCAGGATAATTCACTTGCTCTGAATAAAACGACAAAAGATTCCATCGAAGTTTCTCTGGAAGAATGCAGCAGCCGCGAGCTGGTAACCTCTCAGGTCTTTGATAACAGCGGAAGCTGCCGCACCATTATCAATGATGCGCTGCTGGATAAAGCGGCGGAGGACCGCGAAGCAGTCAAAAACCTGATTTCAGCCAATGGAGGTACCCTGAAAGAGGCTGTGGCGCAGTATGACACAAATGAAAATTTCTCCGACTGGTATCAGACATTAAAAACAAAGCTGGAGGAGACAGTCATTCTTGATTGAGGTCATTATCATGAAAAAAAGATCCATTTCAACAAAGCTTGCCGTGTTAATGGTCGCTGTAGCTCTGCTGCAGGGAATTCTGTTTCTCACCGTCTTTTCCATTAACGGCGGTTTTGGATATCTTCGCAAAAATATAGCTACCAGTTTTGACAATATCGCCAGTTCCAGAGCCTCTTCTCTGGAGCACATCATGCTGGACAGTTGGGTCAATCTGGATGATTATACCGATGAGATACAAAAAACCATTGATCAGCAGCTTACTCTGGGAAATCATACCATAGAAGATCTGGCTGATAATCGTATTCTTAACAATCAGATTCTGGATCAGGTATCCGCCTCTCTAATCGATCTTCTGCGTGAAAAATCTACTACGGAGGCTTATCTGATTCTGGGCGGATATGGAGAAGAAGCCGATGCCATACACTGCGGCCTTCGTTTCCGCGATCTGGATCCCACCATCAATGGCGGCACCAAAGATCTGATGATGGAGACCGGAAGCAATTCCATTGCCCGTAAAAATAATATTACCCTGGACAGTTTTTGGACCTCCCGTTTCAATAATTCCAATGACTATCTGATGCAGTATTTCAGCCGGATCAGGCAGACCGCAGAAGAAAACCCTTCCTATTCTGCCAGCGAGCTGGGGTGCTGGTCCAATCTGTACCGATGGGCTCCAAACGATATGCAGATGATCACCTACGCAGTCCCCTTAATGTCAGACGGAACGGTCTACGGTATTCTCGGAATATCAGTGTCCGTCAGCTATCTGGAGACCCTGCTGCCCTATCAGGAGCTGGATCAGGATGGATATGGTTCTTATGTGCTGGCTTCCACAGATACCAGCCGTCAGATCTATGCCCCTCTGCTTTCCACTGGGATCGCCAATATTTATTATTCCGACGGTGCAAAAGAGCTTGTTCTAAAGAACAGCACTGAGGCATCTTCCCTGCGAAAGGATACAGATACCGGGCTGTTGGGTTCTGTTCAGGAATTGAATCTCTATCGGCGCACCTCTCCCTACCGCGATGAAAAATGGGCTCTGATCGCCATGGAAGCCAATGAAAATCTGTTTTCCGTATCCAATCAGCTCAATGTGTCCGTAGCCCTTGCTTTTATAATTTCCATACTGATCGGCATTTTCTTTGCTTTGATCGGCAGCTATTATTTTGGCAGTCCTATCAAAAAAATGGCGAATACGCTTCGTTCCATGCGTCCGGAGGATGAGATAAAGCTTCCTTCTACCCGGATAACGGAGCTGGATGAACTGAGCAATGCAATTATGACGCTGAATCTGGATGTGCGGGAAAATGCGTCCAAATTATCCCAGATTATTGGATTGATGGATCTTCCCCTGGGCGTGATTGAATACCGCAGCAGTTCTTCTTCCGTCTTCTGCACCGAAAAAGTGGTTACCCTTTTATCCCTGAAGCCGGAGCAATATCAGAAGGGCTACATGAAACGCTGCTATTTTGAGGATTTCTTTCAGAGAAATGAGCTGCTGGAACTTCTGGCCAAAAGCGATGAGATTGATTTCTGCACCGAAAATATGCTGACTCAGCGCTGGGTTCATTTCAAATCTCTGGTGAAAGCGGACCGCACCCTGATCGCGGTGACCGATATTACCCAGGATATGTACGAACGTCAAAAGATGGAATATGAGCGGGATTATGATATTCTGACACATCTTCTCAACCGCCGGGCCTTTAAACGCAAGGTAAAAGCCATACTGACCGATTCCGAAACCATGAAGCTGCAAAATGGTGCCATGCTGATGTGGGATCTGGACAATCTGAAATATATTAATGATTCCTACGGTCATGATTTCGGAGACCAGTATATCCAGAAGGCCGCCTGGGTATTTGGCCGTCTGGGTTCTGTCAATGCTCTGGTTGCCCGTATTTCGGGGGACGAATTTATGGCCTTTATCATGAATTATGAGACAAAAGAAGAAATACTGAAACGGATGCAGACCATTACTGACGGGCTTTACAATACAAAGCTGATCGTACCGGATGGAAATGAGATTTCAATCCGCGCTTCCGGAGGTATTGCCTGGTTTCCGGATGACGGCGGAACCTATGAAGAGCTGCATCGCTATGCGGATTTCGCCATGTACGATGCCAAAAATACTGCAAAAGGCGCTTACAAAGAATTTAACCATAAAATATTTGATCGCGATTATCTTCTGTTCAAAGGCCGTGAGGACTTGAACCGTCTGATTGAAAACAAGGCGGTGGAATACGCATTTCAGCCTATCGTAAGTGCAGCCGACGGACAGGTCTATGCCTACGAAGCTCTGATGCGCCCCACGCTGGAAACCCTGCGCTCTCCTGCAGATGTGATACGGCTGGCCAGGGCCCAGTCCAAGCTCCGGGATATAGAGATCCTCACCTTTACTCAGGTGCTGGCCGCTTATCAGCAGCATAAAAAAGAGATCGGGCACCGGAAAATTTTTATCAATTCCATTCCTGACCAAATCCTGCCTTCCGATGTGCTGACGCAGCTTCGGGCCGAATACAGTGAATATTTCAGACAAATGGTAGTGGAAATTATAGAAACTGAGCAGGGCGACATGGATCTGATGGACTATAAGCATCAGTTGTTTGAAGAATTGGGCGCCCTCACCGCGATTGATGATTTCGGTTCCGGCTACAGTTCTGAATCCTCCCTTTTAAATCTGCGCCCAAGCTATGTAAAAATTGATCTGACTATTGTCCGGGATATCCATATTGATAAAGACCGTCAGTCCCTGATCCACAATCTGGTCAGCTACTGCAAGCCCCGAAATATTAAGGTGATCGCCGAAGGCGTGGAGACCTTTGAAGAAATGGAAACACTGATCCAGCTTCAGGTGGATTACCTGCAGGGATATTATCTGGGACGGCCGTGCAGAGAGATCCGTGAAATTGATTCAAAGATCACCCATGAGATCATTAAGGGTCATTAAGGGGACGGTTCTCGGCCATTAAGGGGACGGTTCTCTAAAAATCAGAGAACCGTCCCCTCTTTTGCCCTCTTTTGGCCCACTTTGGAGAACCGTCCCCTCTTTTAGAGAACCGTCCCCCTCTTTTATCCAACTTTCTGGTGCATGTACTTTTCCCTCGTAGCCAGTCCACCCCGGATGTGGCGTTCCGCCTTGTTCTGATTCAGCACCTTCCTGGTCTCCCGCGCCAGGGATGGATTGATGGCTTCCAATCGCTCTGTGCAGTCTTTATGTGTGGGAGTTACTAACAAGAACGCTTTGTTCCAAGCCGATATCGGACAGCAGTTTCAGGTAAACGTCAATCTTTCCATGCTCGTCCACCACGATTTTGTCTATCACTCGTTTGAGCTGGGCATTAGTCATGTGCTCCATGGCCAGGATACTTTCCAAGTCCTTAAAGGTGTTGTGCAGCACCTGCTCCAGTTGGTCGCCCTTGCTTAAATTGTATTTCACCAGCTTCAGCTCATTCTTACACTTTTCGATTTCGATATTCAGAGCAGATACCTTTTCTCGCAGCTCCTCTCGGGTAATCAGCTCGTCCTCGTACATATCCATGTATTTTTTGCGGGTCTTGCTCGCCTTTGCAAGATGCTCGGTCAGCTCCTGCTCATATTCAGAATTATCATCCCTGCTGTGATAAATGCGGTTAAACTCTGCCACAATGTTTTTGATGGCGTCCTGCCTTGTGCTTAAAATCCCAGCGAAGTATTCCTTGAGAGCATCGGTCAGCTCCTGCTCGTCCACTTTTGTGGTGTTATTGCAGCTATCCTTGCCGTTGGCGTTGCGCCCACTGCATACCCACTTGATGTAGGTGTTCTTGTAGCAGCGCTCGGTGCGGCGGAAGCTGTACCCACAGCAGGCACATTTGATTAAGGTAGAATATAAATGCTTGTTACTCTGCCGCTCGTGGTTGATGTTGAAGGAATTATTGCGTTGCTCCAAAAGCCTGGCCGCCTTCACAAAGGTGTCGTCCTCGATGATGCGCAGCTCGGGCTTGTCCATGACGTACCACTCGCTCTCATCCCTATCCGCACGAACACCGGTTAGAAAATCCGCCACCTCTTGCTTGCCATTGATCACTTTTCCCGTATAAAGCTCGTTGGTAAGGATGCGGCTGATGGCGTTTTGCGACCACTTGCACTCCCGCTTTGTCCGGATGCCCTCGCTGTTGAGTATTTGCGCGATTTTGTTTGCGCCGTAACCTCCATTGAGGTATAAGTCAAAGATGCGCTGAATTATTTTTGCTTCAAATTCGTTGATGGTGAGATTAAAATAGTCCCCCTTGATTTTATCATAGCCATATACAATATTGGGAACCCGCCCCTTTTCGGCATTTATCTTCTTGCCAAACTTCACACGTTTGGAGGTATTGGCGCTCTCCTCCTGTGCCAGTGCACCAAAGATGGTAAGCACAAACTCACTGTTGCCCATAGAGGTCATATTGGCAGTCAAAAACTGGGTTTCAATGCCAAGTGCTTTGAGCTGGCGGGTGCTGTTGAGCAAATCCACCGTATTTCTGGCAAAACGGGAAATATCCTTTACCACCACCATGTCAAATAATCCATGTCTGGCATCACGCATAAGGCGCTGGAACTCGGTGCGGTTCTTTATTTTTACCCCGGAAATTCCTTCATCGGCGTAGATACGGACAAGGTTATCTCCTGTTTTACTGGTGTATTCTTCAAAAAAACCTTTTTGTGCTTCAAGGCTGTTTAGCTGATCTGCCTTGTCTGTCGATACCCGGCAATAGGCTGCTATATTCATATCCGGCTCCTGTCTGTACGCTTTTACACGCACGTATCATTTTGCTTACTTTACAAAGCGCATTATTTATTTAGAACATCCTGTTGCATCTATTATATTTTATAGATATGTGAAAAGGCAAGAGAAACCGGCGTTACACCGATTCCTCTTACCTTTTTTCTGCCTCTTCACTATGTAACAGAGTCTCACTTACCTGTGCCCTGGCAACCTCCGCAGATATTTTGATTAACTCCTTTGCAACTTCTTCTACGGTGTTTGGATTGTGAAAAGTGATATTCAGCTTCCAACACCTCCAATGTTTTAAGTTATTCTATCCTATGAAAGTGGTTCTCAGGATATGTGGACAATTTCACAAAGCAGGCGGCAGTTATCGTTAATAGCTTTTACTTAACAGGAAATCTGCAAGGTGCATGATTTTTACCCCATTGATGTTCCCGGCGGCCAACTCATCCAGCGTGACCACATACTTGGGGTAATGGTCTTTGATTTCCAGCAGATTGGCAACCTCACGGTCGGATTCCTCGGGCAGTCTGCGGCAGACCTGCACATAAATGCGTTCATCACGCTGCACCGCTATAAAGTCCACCTCTTTGGTTTCATTTTTGCCCACATACACCTCATAGCCTTTTCTGCGCAGTTCAAAATACACGAGGTTTTCCAGCATGGCCGCAATGGATTTTGGATTAAAGCCCATTATACAGTACTTCAGAGAGGCATCCGCCAGATAAAATTTTTCCTGCGTTTTCAGCACCGACTTGCCCTGCAAATCGTATCTGGAACAGCGGTAGATCACAAAAGCCTTTTCCAGCCACTCCAAATAATTGTACACCGTTTCTACCGATAGGGCACGCCCCTCGCTTTTTAAGAACTTCACGATTGCATTGGCGGAAAAGGTCTTGCCCACGTTCTCCACAATATACCTTACAACACGGTTAAACAGATCAAAGTTCTTTACCTGATGACGCTTTGTAATATCGCTGGTAATCACGGAAGTATAGATGCCCTCCACGATTTGATAAGAGGATCGCTCATCAAAATTTCCCAAAGCAACAATCGGGAACCCTCCCATACGAATGTATTCGTTAAGCAGTTCCTTTTCAGACAGTTTATTGTCTTTTTTAAACTCCAAATATTCGTCAAAGGACAGCGTATAAACAGGAATCGAAATATATCTTCCGGTCAGGTAGGTAGATATTTCACCGGACATCAGCTTGGAATTGGATCCGGTCACATAAATATCTGTGTTCGCATCCTCAAGCAGGCTGTTGACCGCCTTTTCCCACCCATCTATCTCCTGCACTTCATCTAACAGCAGGTAATAGCGGTCAGTATCCTTTATCTTTTCTTTAATCCCCTGATACATTTCCTTTGAAGTCATGCCATCCTCAAAGTTTTCCGAGGTGTACCGCATACTGATAATATGATCCTCGGCAATGCCGCTCTCCACCAATTCCTTAGCCAGCATCTCCAAAATGGTGGATTTGCCGCAGCGTCTGATCCCGGCCAGTATTTTCACAAGCGGCACATCCCGATAGGTTCTGAGCAGTTCTAAATAGCGTGGTCTTAGTATCATAATGTCGCCCTTCTTTTTCCTTGATATAAATAAAAACCTTTTAATTTTTATATCTTTTTACTTGAAATAGATAAAAACTTTTTATTATCTTCAAGTATATCTTTATTCTATGCAAAAAGCAAGTGAATTATGTAAATAATCCACTTGCTTTTGCTATCACCTATTTAAAATATACGGTCGGCACTCCATGTGCTCTATTTCATCTCAATCCGCAACCGTTCTATATCGTTACAACCGCATGTACCGTAGATTTACTAACTCCAAACTTCTTCGCCGTCTGCCGCACAGTGGCTCTGTGCTCCACGATATAATTAGCGATGTCTACCGCCCTCTCCTCGATATAATCCTTCAAAATAAAAACCCCTGCCTGCTTGTTTTTACAATGTATGCGCAGGCTTTGGAGGGTATTACTGATTTGGGGCTTCTCTGATGGCAGAAACTTAAATAATGTTAAATGCCGAAAACTTAGCAGCTCAAAACCTAGCAGATCAAAACAATCAGTTATCTTTTGTCTTAGTCTTTTGTTGTCTGCTTTTTCTTTTCTTTCTCCAGCTTCTTCTTTTCTTTCTCCAGCTTCTTCTTTTCTTTCTCTATTTCTTTTTCAAACCGCTTCTTATCCTTATCCCACGTCTTATATGCCTCATCCCCGCGGTGATCCGTCAGTATATTTTTTTCTGCCAGATACTTTCCAAAATAAGCGGTAGCTTTCCTGGCGCCATCATAATTGAGGTGTTCCCCCTGGTCCTTCGTTTCCGTTTTCCAGTCAATGCCGACTTCCTCTTCCTTCATGTTCATATCGAAGTAGACAACTCCAAGCTCCCGGGCCAATGAGTCTATGATATTATGCCGGTCCATATTCCAGTCTTTTCTGCTGGGAACACTGAGCAGGATCAGCTCTGCTCCATTCTCTTTGCAGACCCTGGCAATTTTTTTCAATTCTTTTCGGTTTCTGCCCGGCACTGCGTCATCCGGTCCGGCTGGCTTGACCTCTTTCTTTTTGGTCTTAATCCCGTCCACATCCGGTTTGTAAGCAAAACCCTTGCTGCTGCTCCTGTAGGTATATTCCGGCTGCCGAAACAATTCGTCAGGCTTCATTTTTTTCCAGCGGTCATGGTATCGGAGCACGGGAAGCACCCGCTCCGCCCGGTTCTGTACAGCGGCGCCATTGGTATATTCCCGGAATAAAGCATCCGTTTCCAGAAATACCATCTTCGGTGACTGGTTCCGGAACGCTTTCTCCACAAACTCCTCGGTATAAAATAATTTCTGCGACGGTGTGCTGCAAAGGTAAGAAGTAAAACCATACTGCTCCCAGATCAGCAGCGGATCAATGGTGCAGAACGCCAGGCTGTCACCCACTACAAGCACATCAATGGTATTCTTCCCCTCCGCCAATATGCCGTTTGCACTCTCATCCTCCATGCCGGCTTCTTCCTTATTATCTTTCGGAATCATGGCATAGGAGGCCGCTGACAGAAGTAAAAGCAGGCCAGCCGCAAACAGGAGGCCGGATAAAATATGTTTTATATAAATACGCATAGACAGCCTCCCTTAAAAGTTCGCATAGATGGGATCCACCGGAATGTATCCTAAACCATATGCGCCAAAAATCACAATAAAAAGAATCAATCCGTAAAGAACCGCCCATCGAAGCACCACCGGCTGCTTTGCCAGAGTTTCTCTTATTTTGATTCCCTTTTCATTCAAAATGCTGATTGCAAGCACGATCAGCAGGGTAATTCCCACAATGAGAAGATCATAGGCATCAATTCCCATTTTTGACAGCAGTGCCTTGTCCAGAGTGGTAAAATGAAAATCCGTTATCATGGAGCGAAGCATTACAAATCCTGCCTTCAGCCGCTCTGCACGGAAAAACAGTTCACCGATCACTACAAGGATACCGGTCCGCACAATCTGAAACAGCCGGTAAAGGAAATGCCCGGTTGGGATATGCAGCTTTCCAGTCACCCATTTCACCCCCGGTTCCGCTATGTTGCCCCACAGGATCAATGCAAAATGATACATTCCGAAAAATATGTAATGCCATCCGGCGCCATGCCACAGGCCGTTGCACAGCCACACGCAGAACAGAGCCACAGCTCCTGCCAGCAGCGGTCCGAAATGATTTCCGATTTTCTTTCTGGCTGCTGTCGTCATTTTTTTCATGGGACGGGCCGATATCACCGGATAAAAAATGTAATCCCGAAACCACGCTCCCAGCGTAATGTGCCACCGTTTCCAAAATTCAGATATGGATCTGGAGAAAAAAGGACGCTGAAAATTCTCCGGCATTGTAATGCCAAAGATCTGTGCCGTTCCGATAACCGCATCCATCGTTCCGGAGAAATCCATATAAAGCTGCACCGTATAACAGACTGCAGCCATTGCAATAACTCCGCCCTCATAGTCTGTGTAATTTTGAAATACCGTCTGTATCAGCGGATTCAGGCGATCCGCCACCACCAGCTTTTTCATAAAACCATAAAGAATTCTCTGAATTCCCATAGTCAGGTTCGCGTAACTTATCCCCTTCGCTTCCCAAAGCTGTCCCGCGGTTTCTCCGTAGCGGCAGATAGGGCCTTCCACAATCTGAGGGAAAAAGCTCATAAACAGCCCCAATCGGAACAGATTATCATCCGCTTCTATCGTTCCCCGGTACACATCAAACAGATAGGAGACTGCCTGCATTGTGAAAAAAGAAATTCCGACCGGTACCAGAAAAGACGGAATCGTAAATTCCAGAGGCAGGTGCAGATGAGCCAGAACCGCATTCACATTCATTGTGAAAAAACGGGTATATTTCAGATAAAGCAATACACCGAAACTACAGACCGCTGCAAAGAGCAGCACTCTGCGCTGTTTTGCCAGATAACATTTTTTCAGCGCTTTCTTGTTTTCCTTTTCTGTATGCTTCAGCTCCTCATCTCTCTGGAGCTGAATTCTCGCCAGCCAGATGCCGAAATAATGAACTGACAGCGTAGACAGCGCCAGATAAACCACCAGTTTACCGCTGATGAACCAGAAAAAAGCATAACTGCAGAGCAGCAGAAAATACTTTTTCATCTTCTTCGGCACAATGCTGTAGCCGATAATCGTCAGCGGTAAAAAACCGGCCAGATAGGCCAGGGAAAAATAAGAAGTCATCTGAGAAAACCGTCCTGCCATAAACAGTGATGACAACGGCATCTTAATCCTCCTCCTGCAGTCTCTGTATCATGCTCCACATTGCTTCTGCAGAATTAAAGTTAGCCGGAACAATCTCCACAGCAGGAATTGTAATATCAAATTCGTCTTCCAGCTCCGCGATCAGGGAAATGATCATCAGGGAGCTGAGATGATGCCCGCTCACCAGTTCTTTGCAGTTTTCATAATCAATACCTGATTGGATTTCCTCCAAAATTTCCATTAATCTTTCCATATTCTCTCCATCCTCTCTTTGAGTAAATCATACAATCCGACTTCGTCGTCTTGGTTCTGCTTCGCCGGGCAATTACCCGTAAACCGGCATATTTAATTCTGCCGTGTCATAGCTTTTGCGCACCTGCAGAAGCTCACCATTTTCCAGCAGCAGATAAACTGCCGGCAGATCCCTGCTCAAAAACAGGGAAATCCCCTCCGTCATGCAGTAGGCTCCTGTATTTTGAAAACACAGGACATCCCCGAGCTCCATTTTCGGCAGAGAAGCCTGCTTCAATATAATATCATTCATGGTGCACAGGGAGCCGCAGATGTTCCACACTTCTTCCTTCGGCGCATCCTCTTTTCCGCACACTCCGAAAAAGGGCGGTTTCATTGCCATGTACTGTCCAAAGTATACCATCTGATGCATTCCGCCGTCCACCAGAAGATAATTCTGCCCCTTATTCTGCTTCCAGTCTACCACATGGGTATAATATTGTCCGCAGGAGGCTGCCATGCTCCGCCCCAGTTCAATCGTGACAGCCGGGTGGGTGCACATACTGCCGATCTGCTGGGAAAAGCTTTGAAACAGCTCCTGCTCATCCAGCTTGTCCTCTTCAAAATATGCCACCGGGAATCCCGTTCCGTACTCCAGTTCCTCTGCCCGATATCCATATTCTGTCTCCAGGCGGCCAAGGAACTGGTCCAGATGCTCTATCTCCCGCTTCAGTTTCCTGGCAGAAACCTTCTGTGTGCCAGAAAAATACTGGATTCCCAAAATACTGATATCCCCATGTTTTTCCCGTTCCGCAACGATATGCTCTATCTCTTCCCGGCCGATCCCAAACTGGCTTCCATTGGTCAGACGGAGCAGCACCGGAATCCTGTTCCCGTACTTTTTCACCTGCCCGCACAGAATCTCATACTGACGCAGAGATTCGATGGTCACAATACCGTGAAAATCCATATCCGCCGCCAGCTCTTCCAGCATCTGCGGTGTCTTGTATACACCGGAAATAACCATCTTTTCAGAGGCGATCCCCAGCTTCCGGCAGATTTCCAGTTCACCCGGAGAACAGATTTCAAATCGGTCTGCCTCGTCTGCAATTTCTTTCACCAGAAATGGATTCGCCTTGACCGCATAGCACAGAGAAAGGGTTTCCGGCAGGGAAGCCCGCAGCGTGCGGATCCGCTGTTTCAGCGCCGCAATATCAAACACATAAAAGGAAGTGGTGCTTTCTTTTATCAGTGCATTTATCTGGTCACTCATTTTGCCTTCCCTTCTTCCAGACGGGTCACATCGATCTTGCCGTTTTTCGTCAGCGGCATGGCCTCCAGCCGCTTCAACTGCCCCGGAATCATATAGACCGGAAGCTGCTGCTGCAATATGGCGTGAAGTGCATCCTTTTCCACCGTGCCCACATAATAGCCCTTCAGTTTCGACCGCCTGGTATCAAAGGTACATCGGCACCGTTCCACTCCGTCAATGGCGGACATTGCCCCTTCGACCTCTTCCAGTTCAATCCGATGTCCCATATACTTAACCTGAAAATCTTTTCTTCCGCTGAAATACAATTCCCGGTTCTCACTGTACCTGCCCAGGTCTCCGGTCCGGTAAATCCGCTCCGGAAATGCCGTGTTGACAGGATTTTGTACAAAGCAGGCGGCAGTCTGTTCCGGTGAACGGTAATATCCCAGCGCCAGCGCCGTTCCCCGGACGCAGATTTCTCCAATGGTCTCCGGTTCCCGGACTTTTTGATCCCCCTCATCCAGCAGAAATACATTTTCGTTTGGGAAGGGAATGCCGATGGGAATCCCGTTTTTGTAATCCCGTTCCGGTTCCAAAATATGATATGTACAGTTGCAGGTAATCTCAGTAGGGCCGTACAGGTTCACAAACTGAGCCTCCGGCAGATGTTCCCGCCAGTTGTTCAGATGCTTATAGGGCATCACTTCTCCGCTGAACAGCACCTTCTTGATGGTTTCCGGTGTTTTGTAGTCCAGGCCGTGACAGATGCTGATCAGGCAGAGCGCAGACACTGCCCAGATCATAGTGGTGATCTTATACTGGCACAGCGCATCAATCAGCTCCGCCGGGGCGGAGAAAAGGCGCCGGGGCAGGATTACCAGTGTCGCCCCGGTTCGCATGGCCGAATAAATATCCTTTACCGACACATCGAAGTCAAAGGGTGCCTGATTGGCAATCACGTCTTCCTTTGTGATGGAAAAAAGCTCCGTAAAACAGCCGATAAAATCAATCACGCTGCGATGGCTGACTGCAATTCCCTTTGGTGTTCCGGTGGAACCGGAGGTGAAGTTCACGTAGAGGGGATTCCCGTCAATGCTCCGTTGCCGGATCGACGTCAGCACCTCTTCCTCAATCTGCACCGTCTTTAATTCCTCGATCAGCACTATTTTGGCATCAGAAAATATTTCCTCAGCGGCTGCCTGGTGTTCTCTGTCCGTAATGACAACTTCTGCCTGGAGAACTGATTTCATCTGGGCCAGCCGTGTCTTTGGCAGCTCCGGACTGAGCAGGGAATAAAAACCGCCTGCATAGACAATGCCAAAGAAAGCGCCAAGTGCGTTCATCCCTTTTTCCATATATGCAATCACCGGCATGCCGATTTTGATTTTTGATGAAAGACCGGTGCCGATTCGTTTACAGCAGTCCTGCAGTTCTGCATAGCTGCAGCTCCCCTGCTCATCGATTACCGCCGTCTTATCCGGATAGCAGCAGGCACTTTCCTCCAGATAATTCAAAACATTGTAGATCATTTTCATGCTCCTTCCGGAACATCAGTCCATCCTAAATTTGTCTTCGACAAATGGACTGACGCAGCAGGTCAATTTTTCATAGAAAACCTGACACAATCTCCTCTTTATTGCTTTCAAAATTCCAAACACTATCATACCATCATCCCCGCAGTATAAATTCTAAATAAATCTTAATAATTATTAAATTTTCATAAACATCAGCGCAACTGATAGCCATCCCCGCTGCCCTGCATTGTCATCAATACTTTTTTCACTTTCGTCCCGCTGACCGATGATAACGCCAGCGCCTCTGCCTGCTCATAGGGAAGATAGATTTTGTCATCCGGCGCGCTCATAATTCCTGCAATCTGGCAGTCTTTCCATGAAAGGGACAGACTCTTTTTCTCATCCATATTCTTCTCACCGGAGGCTTCGGTCAATGAATACTGAAGCTTCTGCTGATCAAAAGAAGCCAGCAATTGCTTTAGCTGGCTCACTGATATGGTATGCCCATTGGAATCGGTCAGGGCCGCCAGAGCTTTTTCTCCCAGAAGCAGCACCGGCTTCTGCCCCAGAATAACCTCCTGGGACTGCTTCATCTTCATTTCACATTCCTTCAGCGATACCCCCAGCAGCGAAGCATCCATAGTATATTCTCCCAGCTTTAGCTGCACCGGAATTTCCAGCACCGGCGATATGGAACGTATTCCCGGGATCTTCTTCGCCGCCTCCAGAAACGCTTCATTGTATTCGATGCCTCCCAGATCTTCTATCTTCTGAACGATTCGGTGTTCCTTCTGAATGCCGATGAGCAAAGCCGCTGTCATAGAAAGACACAGAAGCATCAGCAGCACCATGATTCCGGTAAACAGAAAATGTACCCTTTTTTTCATGTCATCACAACCCTTCTCTGGTCATACGCGCTTCCTTTAATAAGACGCTCTTTCTTCGCAGCAGTGCCAGCAGCAAAAAAAGAACGGCGGTCATGGCGGCGATCAAAACCGCACCGATGGAAATCCACCAGGAATTTGCTTTTTTCTCTTCTTCCACCTTTAGAGACAGGATTTGCGGCCTGCAGATTTCTGACTGATACTCTTTTGTAATTTCATGGGCTGTGCCCAGGGCGTCTTCATAGGTTAAAGTGATCGTTCCGCTGACCGCTCCGTATTTGTCCGTATCATTCCCACCCGGATCAGAGCCGATAGCCTCCATGGTTCGGGTGCCCACATAGACGCGCAGATTGCCCGTATTTTCACTGCCGGCTTCCATATTGCCCAAAAAGATCTCGTCTGTGGGAAACAATCCGGTTCCCGCCAGCTTCATCCGCACATTGTAGACTGCGGTTCTGCTGAGATTCATGGCTTTCATAGACAACTCCACCGTATCCGTGGAATACAGCTTTACGGGTATCTCTTCTGCCGACAGTTCCATCCGCACCGGCTGGCGCACCGTAAGAATCGTTTTCTCGGTTCCGGTACAGGCGGTTCCTTTGGAATCCTCATATTCAAATGTGAAAGTCAGCGGAATATCCGCATCCTTTGCATCTGTCTCGATGGCAATCTGATCCTGAAGCTGAACTAATTCATCCGGTCCCACGTAGGAATAATACCAGGAATTTTTTCCCAATCTTGCCCCCTCCGCCTCGGCACTCAGCACGATTTTCAGATTGTACATAGCTCTGCTCCGGCTCCGGTTGCGAAAGGACACACTCATGTCCTCTGTAGTACCCGCCGCCACTTCCTTTCCATCCAGGCTGCAGGTCTCCAGCAGCATTTTAGGCTGGTGCAGCACCTCTTCGCCGGCGGAGCCTGAGGAACCGCCCCCGGCTCCGCCGCCATAGGATCCTCCATCCTGGTAACTGCCTGCCGGATCCGTTTCACTTTCGCTCTGGACTTCGGTCTCAGTTTCGGACTCAGTTTCGCTCTCGGTCTCGCTCTCGGTCTGAGGTTCCGTTTGCTGTTCGCTTTCTGTCTGAGGCTCGGTCTGCCCGCCAGACTCGCTTTCCGTCTGAGATTCGCTTTGACTCTCAGACTCCGTCTCTGTCTGGGGTTCGCTCTCGGTGAGTAATTCTGAATCTGATTCGCTTTCTGTTTCCGGTTCTGTCCCTGTCCCCGGTTCCGTTTCCGTCTCCGTTCCTGTCCCCGGCTCTGTTGCCGTTTCTGGTTTAGTTTCCGGTTCGATCCCCGGTTCTGTTTCCGTACCGCTTTCCGGGATGTGGACAAATACCGCACATTCCAGCTTCACTGCCTTTCCCGCCGCAGTATATCCGGCTGCCTTTACAATCACAGGATACTGGCCCGGCGCAGCATTTTCTTTCCACGCCCCGCTCATCCGGTACACATAAGCCTCCTGCAGATCTGTATCAAAAACATACTGCTGTTTTTTTACATCGGTCTGATAATTTTTATATTGAAACAGTGGAGCAGAAGCTTCCGTATACTCCAGTTCTACCGTAATCTTATCGTTCTTCAATGGCATCTGGGCGGTAAAAGGCACCACGATGGTAAATTGATTCCCTTTTACTGCCGGTGTGTAGCCTTCCGTAAAGGTCTGGTTCATGCCATCATAGATATGTCGATTATCGATGCTCAAATAAGCATCCGCTGCAGCGGTATCGTCTGCCAGCAATTCTGAACCAGCAGCGGTTTCATTCGGCAGCAATTCCGACGCGGAAACGGGTCCGTCCTGGAGTATTCCCGCTCCGGCAGCGGTGTCATCCGACAAGATTTCATCTCCGACAGTTACATCGTCCGACAAGATCCCGGCTCCGGCGGCTGTATCGTCCGACAAGATCCCGGCTCCGGCATCCCTATCGCCCGGCGCTCTCTCATCTCCGGCAGCAGCAGTATCCGCCCCTCTCCCATTTCCTTCCTCCCTTCCGGCAACCAGCATTTTTCCTGTTCCCTTTCCATCGACCAGCATTCCGACTCCGCCATTTCCGCCCTGATTTTCTTCTATCAGCACCGCTCCTGCTGCGTCCTCTATCAGCCCTGCGTCATCCGCAAGCGCCGCTGTCATGGGACTTCCCACACTGCCAATGCCAATCATACCCGCCAGCAAAAGCGCAATTTTTCTACTTCTCTTCTTCATCTGTCTGTCGCTCCCCTCTCAGTAAAGTCAGCACTCCCGCATCCATTTCATAGACCTGGTCACAGAGAATACGGATATCCTCTTCGTTGTGGCTGGCGAGTAAAATCGTCTTGCCCGCTTTCTTCTGATCCAGCAGTATTTTCCGAATTTCTTCCACACCGTGCTTGTCCAGGCCGTTAAACGGTTCATCCAGAATTAAAAATTCTGGATTTTCCATGATGGCCTGGGCAATGCCCAGACGCTGGCGCATTCCCAGGGAATACTTTGCCACCTGCTTCTTCATGTCCGGATCCAGCCCGACCTGCTTTAACACAATCCTGATCTGCGCTTTCGAGATCTTTCTTTGCAGTCCCGCCAGAATTTCCAGATTCCTGCGCCCGGTCAGATGAGTCAAAAATCCCGGTGTCTCGATGATAGCCCCCAGATTTTGAGGGAAATCCACATCTTTGCCAATCCGCTGTCCAAACACTGTAATTTCTCCGGCGGTAACCGGCAGAAATCCGCAGATGCACTTCATCAGCACCGTTTTTCCGGAGCCATTGTTGCCTACGATCCCATATACTTTTCCCGGCCTCAGGCGGAGCGTAACCTCTTTCAGAATCAAATCTTCCCCAAACCGTTTTGTCACATGATCGATAAAAACTTCATTTTTTTTAAATACTGGTAAGCTTTTCATACAGCACTCCTCCCAGGATACCCATGGCACTCAGTAAAAACAAAAGCAAAAAC
>JAQVCW010000037.1 GCA_028689585.1 Lachnospiraceae bacterium
AGCATAGGCGTCGTAGCTTCCAGCTTTTGTGTAGTACAATCCGCCTTCCCTATCCAGTGCCGCCTTTTGCCTGTCCTTAATACCCAGCCCCGATAAAATGGCTACCCACCTACAGCGACAATGTGGGTGGTTCGGTATCCGCCTTCCTGGTAATCCAGGGTTAAGCGGCGTATCATAGTCCAGGTCGTAAGGTTTTCTTTTACTGTAGTCAGCGTCGGCCGCACAATAAGCGGACGTCTTGCTATCAAAAGTGGCGTCCCGGTACTTCCCATCCATTATGTCCGCGTTTTCCATGTAGGAATACGACGTACCCAGGCTGTTAGCCCGTGTCATTTCAGTACGGATAATACGGGACGAATTGTAGTAGCTTTCATCTATCCTGGTAGAAAGAACCTTAGCGGCGTCGCTATATTGCATTTTCTTTGTAACCAGTTCCTTAACTGTCTTTTCCGCCTGGTCTGCCACCAGCTGCACACTAGCCCTTATCCTATCGCTGTAGGTTTTTCCATCTGGAAGCCATGGGTTAGCTATTATGCCTAACACGCCAGACTTATTAAGGTTCGGTATCGTGATAGGACACTTAGCGGCCTGTTCCAGGATATACGCCGTAGTGTTTGCTCCATAAAAAACAGTCCCACATATTACGGACGTAGAAAAAGGCTGTAGCTTCGCGTTCAGTAGGTTAAGTTCCGGGATAATCTTTGTAAGGTATTCTTCCTGTACTTTCTTCGCCCACCGTCTGGAAGGTACAAAGTCCGGGTTCTGTTCGTCCAGGTACTTATATGTGACTTCTTCCAGGTGCTTTATAGCCATTTCCTGTAGTTCCCCGTATGCCGGGGCCATTTCCAGGATACGGTCGTTAATATATTCGTCCAGAAGCGAAGTGTAGTAGTCTACATATTCTTCGTAGTGCTTCTGGGCTTCGCTTATCCATGGCATAGGCTACCCCCTTACTGTCCGGCTGGCTGCGTCATGGAAGAACCGGTAGCCTTATCTTCCTGTCCTGTACCGCCTTCGTCCGGTGGTACCCCGCCGGTATCTCCCAGGTTATCCGCGCCATACCCGATAGCTGTAAGGCTATTCGTAAGGCTGTTCTTACTCGCTTCTTCCTTCTGTGCTTTCATTTCTTCTAAGGCCTTTTGTGGGTCGTCGATAAACCAAAGCAATTCGTAAAGGAAGCTATCCGGTACAATGTCCGCAAGTTCGGCCACTATATCCGCTATTTCCTTGTTGTTCTGTGGAAGGTTACGACTAAGTGTAACGGTAAGCCATTCCGCCTGGTATAAGTCGTCCCTGGCTTCGATAATTTCCGGGTTAGTGATAGTTTCATAAACTCCGGATTCTTCGCCACCGGCATACAGCTTTTGAACATTAAGAAGGTCGGTTAGGATACCGCCTAGTTGGTTAAACGCCTGTACTAAAAGTGGTTCCTTCTTACCGGCCTTAATATCCAGCCCGCTATACTTCATACGGATTTCTGTAGCCGTAGCGCCTTCCAGTTCTGCCAGTCGTGGGGTATTCGTCGTGTCGAATATATCATTTTTCATACGGGTAAGCCCGTTTTCCACGGCGTTATCATCTTGCGACTGGGCTATAAAGTTGGCCTTGCTTTCCTTGTCCTTAAGCGCTAAGGCTCTGGCCTTTCTCATTTTTATTACTTCGCCTTCGTCCACATCTACACCAGTCAAACATAAATACTGGTCCTGTAGATACTCCATAAGGTTAGCCTTGTCGCTTACACCATGACAATATGCTACAGCAAGTGGAAGAACGCCGTAGGAAAGGTCCGACTTACCGTAACCCTTAATACGTTCTGTGTATTTAGCCGGTAGCTGGTTCTGACACACTACCACCGGGATACGCCCCGCCATATGTTCTAACGGGTTTCCTGTTTTTACTTCGTCGGCGTCCAGGTGTAGGCTGTCCATGCTGTCGCCGGTGTAATATGTCACGTAGCGGCCGTCGTAAACCTCTAAGCGGGTCTTTGTAACCTCGCTTCCATCTTGCCACACTGCATACTCATAGCGGCGGAAGAACAACCGAAGCCGCCCCCGTCCGTCGTAAACCGGTATACTTTCCTGTACCGGGTATTCCCTGTAGTCTATA
Source organism: Lachnospiraceae bacterium (assembly GCA_028689585.1). Taxonomy (GTDB): domain Bacteria; phylum Bacillota; class Clostridia; order Lachnospirales; family Lachnospiraceae; genus Merdiplasma. Next base: position 2,107 of record JAQVCW010000037.1, read on the forward strand.
CCGCCCTTTTCGTCCACCCAGACGATAACAGAACCGAAGCCCCCTATACACATATCACGTAAAAGGCTGGAAAACTCGCTTAAGCACTTGTCTTTAAGTAGTTTCATAATCTTCTTACGGTATTCTGTGATTAGTTCGCGTTCGTCTGTTTCTTCGTCGTCCTGGTCTGGGTCTTCTACGGTGTATACAGGGGATTTACCCAGCATATAGTCTACTATGGTATCTACGACTATCTGTACGTAGTTCGATACCAGCTTATTTTCTGTACCGCCGTCCCTTGACTTAGAGCGCTTTTCGATTTCGTCTAATTCGCCGTCGTAGGCTGCCTGGTATAACTCTACGCCGCTGTCTTTTACCCAGCTATCGTGTTTCGCTATAACATTCGCTACCCACTTGTTATTATCCGTAATCCAGCGTTCGGCTACAGCTGTAGACACTGTGGGCATTTCCGCCAGTGTTTGCGGTATAAATGTAGATACTGCCATTTTAATTCCCCCTTTCTATACGCCCGACGTTTCCCTGTTAAAGGCGGTAGCCTTACCGGTGTTCGGGTCAATATTTCTTGCGGCTCGCATTAGCAAAAACATAGCCATAGCTAAGTCGTCATGTGGTACGTGTCCAGGCTTACGCGGTTCGGCGTTCGCTGGCACGTAAAAATTTATAGTTTGCTGTCGTTTGGCTTCACGGGTTAAGTGTTCCATCTGCCAGCGTACTTCCTTCCATAGTTCCGCCATATCTGGGTCTTCCGGCTGGTTCGGTATCTTGATTAGGTCGTTGTGGCTGTAGTCATACGCCAGGTAACCTAACTTTGATTTACTTTCGTCGCCGGACGCCTTAAACTTATAGGCTTCTACCAGGCCGTCGTTATTCCGGTCGAAGATTTCCTTAAGGTGGTAGGCCAACGGTTCGCCGATACCTGTACCGTCACACACGCCGCCTATAGCGCCCCAATATTTTATAATCTTCGGCAGCATATCCCTAACTTTGCTATGCTTCTGTCCGACCCACTGGTAAAAGCATACCGGGACTACGGTACCGTCCCTAAGTAGGTCGCCGATAATCAAAGTAAGGGCGTCACGCTTATGAACGCCTACCGCCGCTTCTACGTCGGTGGTAGCTTCTTCCTGGCCGGCCACGTCACAGGCCCATATGTATTTATGGCCTTTCTGTGGTTCGACTTGCATATCATAGTTACCGCTGTACATTCTAGCTATTGCTTCTGCACTGAAAAAGCGGCCTATAGCGTCTACAGCTTTAAGAAGGTACTGTGTCTGTATGGCGATATGGTCCATACCTAACCTGGCTACCTGGTTATCGAAGGCTTTCTTGTAGTTGGCGTTACCGGATTCTATAACCGCGTAGGCGTCTATCTTAAATACCAGCTTAGGCCTGTACCCTAGTTCCTTTTCTAACCTGTCTTCCATATCGTGGGCGGCAAGTTCGCCACGATAGATAAAGCTATCCTTCGTCCATGCTACCCCGTATAGTACAGTCGTGGCATTATTGAACGAACCCATAGGCTGGGCGTCACGCTCCCACTTATCTTCGTCTATATCCTGGCTTTCATCTGCTTCTAACAGTGTGTAGGCTGTCTGTGAAGCGACGTTAGCGTTAGGGTTAATGGATAAGAACGCCCATTTATTGGAATCTCTGGGCGGTCCGATATGGTACTTGTATCCGTCGGATTTCGTGTACTTGCATACCTGGCCGGCTACCTTTGCGTTTCCACTTGTTACTACGCTTCCGGCTAGGCCGCCACTGTCTAAGGTCGCTGCCCCTTCTAGCCTGTCCATGCTGGCCTGTATCTGTGGCTTGTATACTGGCGCAAACTTTACGCCGGATACCGGTACGCCATAGAACCAGCCATACAGTAAAAGGTAATGCTGTACAAAGGCGCTTATTTCATTCTTACCGGCCTGTCGTGTAATCTGTACCATGAAGTACCAGCCCAGATTATTAAGACAGCTGTATATAATAGCGTCTGCTACCTGTATCTGATAATCGAACGGGTCATTTTTACGAAGAAGGCGCCACGCTTCCCGTAGGTTTTCCCGTTTGAATATATCGCCGAAGTTTGCAAGGGTGTTGTATGGTATCCCTTGCTTCGCTGCCCGGACGGTTTGGGGTATAGCCGTCATAATAGGCGCGCCTGTTAATGGGTCTGTATCACTAACGTAGGTAAATTCCGTCTGATACTCATAGGTCATATCATTACGTCCCCTATATCGTGTGCTTCTACCAGCTTTCCCTTGTCGCATATGCTACGTATGTGGTGTATGTCTTCACTACATAACCTACACGCCTTATAAGGACACCGGTAAAGGTCCCCGTTATGTTCGCTGTATTCACAGGTCAAACATAGGCAGCCCCTACAGCTTTTATTGTCTGAATTAGCCATATTTTTACACCCCATTTTCTAAGTGAATAAGTCGTAGATTATATCTACGCATAGAAAAGGCCTTGTATTTACTGGATTTTCTGATAACAGAAAGCAGCGTTACAAGGCATTTACTACAGTTCTTACTACAGTTCTTCGGTTTTTGTCCCCTTACTTTGCGCTTGACCGCCCCAAGATACAAAGACTTCGCCTTTCGACGCTGCCCTAAGTTCCTGGTTAAGTGCTTCCATAACGTCGTCTGGCCCGTCGTCCCTACCTTCTATAAGGTGCTTCTGGCCGATAAGACGGCGTAAGGTGTTCATAGCCCTATCTAGGGCGTTGTCTTCTACGGTACCAGCGTGGTAGAAGGTCTTCATACCGTCGCCTTCCCTACAAATTACCCTAGACTTTCTATAGGCTATTTCGTCGCCCTCTAAATCCCGGTCCTTAATAAACCGGTCTTTATGCTTCTGTAGATAGCTGATTATCTTAACAGTTTGTACTTTAATCATCATATCCAGGGCGTTAAACTCTTTTTCGGCGTCTATGTCTTCCAGTATCTTTTCTTCCTCTGGAAGCAGCACCTTAGAATATAAACCGTGTGTAGTACAGGCGGCTATTGTTCTTGCCTTTCCCTCTGGCGTCTTTGGACCCGTGGCAAGGCCGCCGTGTATCTTACACCGGCCATAACCCTTATGGTCGGTTCCCATGCCGGCGGGATTCTTACAAGGGTTCCCGTTGTGCATAGCACCGCAACAAAGGTTATAGTTTTTTCTGGACAACGCTATCACGTTCTTCTTATCCGCCTGGTCGTGAAACTGGCGCTTAAGCCGCATATCGTAAGGGTCGAAACCTTCCGGTAACGTGACTTTCTGTGTAGTTGCCATAGATTTTACCCCCTTTTTTTGGCTTGTCGTCGTTCGGAAAATCGACGTTTCATAACGCTAAAAAAGGGCGGTCGCCCGAAAAAGTCCGCGCTCCGTCCTTGTAATTAGATACTATAATAGCATTGTAATGCTATTATATATCATTTTCGGAACAAAGGCAATAGGTTTTTATACTAAAAGTAAAATACCATACCCTAATTATACCCATTGACAAATTCAAAGACAGAACTAACGACAAGGTCACAGCGGTAGTAATACTGGTCCTTCGTCATATCTAGCAGCTTAAGCGTTTGACTTAATGTATACTGTCCTTTGATTATCCAGCGGTAGTAAGCTACCCGCTTAAGGTCATAAGGTAAGCGGTCGTAAGCCATTTCCAGCATGATTTTATTAAGCATACCGTTTGTTATTCCGTCCTTCGGCTTACAGCTGTTAGAAGCTGGTAAGCTGTCTTCCATGGGTTCCATTCTTACCAGGTGTTCCCAGTTATCTAACCAGCGTCTTATGGTGCGTCGGCCTATCATGTCTCTACCCATGCTTTTGCTCCTTTCAAAATATATAAAAAATTTTTTAACTTATATAGGGTATATAAAAAACGTACTCAAAATACTACTCCCTAATGAGTAAGAAAAACAAGTACCCCCAAAGAAAATAAAATACATTATATATTATTATTTATAAATATATTATATATAATATATAAATATAATATTATTAGTGGTATATAATATAGTAATATTAACTAATTAGGGTTCTTTTAAGCTGTAGTCTTTCCCGTCTTTCGCCCTTCGTAATACGGTCGGCGTTTTGCCATCTACAGCAATCTGTCCATGCTTCGGCGTTCTTTTTCCAGCTGTTCCTTCTCCCGTTTACGTTCTTCCTTTTTCGCCTTCCGTCTTGACGCTCTGTTTTGATATCCTTCCGGGAAGCATACTCCGAACTTCGGTATACCGTTGTTTACTCTTATGTTTTCCAGCGCACGTAGTACGGCGTCCGCGTCTGGGTGCGGCTCCCCTAAGTATTCTGGTAGGCTCTGGATAAATGCCAGCGGATTACTACCCAGGCTATTTACATAGCTTACTACTGCCATGGCCTTATCTGCCGGACAGTCACACACTACCTGTACTTCGTGTACCAGGTAATCATAATACGGGTTACCTGTATCGGCTGTCTTAAGCGGGTTCTTCTTTACGTCCTCACAGTCCATACATACCTGTCTTCCTCCTGGTATGATAGCCCCGCACATGATACAGCTGTCTTCCTTTCCTAAGCCGTCTTCGCTCTTTCCTTCGTTCCTCATTGTTTACCTTCCTTTCTTGTATGGGCTTAACTTCCCTACCGCTGTTTCGTATTCTTCTCCATTCACGCAGCCGCACCTTTCCAGCGTTTGCACGATAGTAGTAAGCCCTGTAGCTGTGGTACATAATGCCGGTTCCGTCGAAGGCTTCCTAAGCGACGTATGTAGTGAAATGTCTACCGGTAGTTCGTCTATAAATGGCTGGTACTCACAATCATAAGGGAAAATCCCTTTATGTGGACAGGTACTAGCCCCTATTCCATATGGACAAGTTGCGCTCATAAGACACCTTCCTTTCATATTCCGTAGTTACGTTCCAGGTCTTCCCTGTGCGCCTTACAGAACGCTTCTATTTCTTCCGCGTTCAGCTTGTCGGCGTTTTGCGTGTCTATCTCTATCGTAACTATCTGGTATTTCTTCGTGTTAATTTCACGGCGTTTTACTTCCGCTTCCAGGGTGTACCCGGTAAACAAAAGTGGCGGTAGGCTAAGTTCTACCAGCTGCCGCGGTATCTGGTATCGAAAGTCGGTACCAGTGACTAGCATACCGTCAGCCTTTCTTTGTATTGCGTAATATTTCATATCTTTTTACCTCATGCTTCCCACGGTAGCGGCTCGTCGTCGTTAATGACAAGGTAGCCGTTTTCGTCCGTGGTTATCGCCGGCGTACCTAATTCTTCTTCGTACCACCGGTATTCTTCTACCGTCATACGGTCCCATGTACCATATAGGCGGCGGTTATCGTTGTTCTCTTTCGCCGACACGATAGACAGGTTTTCCCTGGTGTTGTCCATGCCGTCGTTGTTTCCGTGGTCCACGTACTGGTCTTCGTCGGCGTCCATAATAAGGCGGTGCATATACACATAGCGACGCGGATTACCGTAGTACGCCTGTACATACATGGTACAATTTCTAACGACGCCGTACCAGGTAGAAGGAATGGCGCTTACAGCTTCTAAGTCTTTCCGGCTTATCATTGTCGCCCGTTCCTTCCCCTTACAATTTATGTACACTAGGGCGTGTTCCCCCTCTTCCATTAACCTATACCGGTTTTTCATTTCCCGTATCTTCCAGCTGTGGGGTTGCGTCGTCGTTTTTCATAAACGCTACAACGCCTTTCGCTGTCATACGCTCTTTGATTTCGTCGGCGTATGCCGCTGGGTCGGAAGCGTCCACGGCTTCGCTGCTTACTTCCGTAAGGGCAGCTAAGAACCGGTTAAGGCGTGTCTTGCCTGTCCAGCCCAGGCGGTTAAGTGCTTCCAGGGCGAAGGCCATAAAGTTATTAAGGTCTTCGGCGCTTCTCTCACTTTCCCGCTTTGCTACCATTTCTTCCGCCAGCTTCATAAGTTCCGCCTTCACGTCGTCGCCTACCGTAATGTCTGTCGGCGTTTTCTTTAACTCTACGGTCTTCTTAAACGGCTTCGCTTTCGGTGGAAAGTAGTATTGTTTCTTACTCATTGTCGTCGTTCCTTTCTGCTATATGCCAGATACAGAAGGCCCAAAGGCCTACCCAGGCGACTATCTTAAGAAGGTTTATTATCGCTAGTATCTTCTCCATTATCCTTACCCCACATTCTACCCATTTCAATATCGGCCCAGTGTCCGGCGATTATCACACAGCCACATAGGATAAACATAGCAAGGACCAGAACGCCAAGGACGATTAAAAACACAACTTCAAATACTGTCATGTGTAGACACCTTCTTAATAACCCGTTCCTTGCCGGAATATCGGTTTACGACTTGCATATACTCTAGTGTGTTCTTCTGGACCAGCCAGTTATAAGGGTCTAATCCTTTTGAACGTAAAAATTTCTTCTGGTTATACGTCGGCTTCTTCCCCTTCATTGTCTGCCCCTTCCTGTTCTTCGGCTTCCGCTGCTACCTTTGCTTCTAAGTGTTCTACAGCCATCTTAAGGAACTTAAGGCGGCAAGTGTCGCAAAGGTCCGTAAAGTGGTGGTCGTCCTTCGGTGTGCCTAGTGTGACTTCTACCACGAAGCCAGTACACCCGGATACCGGCGTCTTAAGCGGTACGGTATCGTGGGCTTTCTTCACGTAGTAGCTTTTACCCTGGCCGTTCGTGGTACGGTAATCGTCCGGCAGCTTCCTACTACAATAATCACAGTTGTACGTCGTTACTGTCTGTTCGCTCATGCTTATCTTTTCCTTTCTTCTTAATGACGTCGCACACGCTACCGATAAGGCTAAGTACGGCTATCGTAGCGCATATAATAGCCGCTATCATTACCTTTTCGGTAATCATTTCTTTGTACCATTGATTCGTAAGAACTCGTCCATAGCGTCTAAGGTCGCTTCCATCATGGCGCGGATACCTTCTACGGCTGCTACGTCTTCCTGTCTGATACGTCCCTTACAATCCGCAATTTCTCCCATGCTCTGTAATTGCGTATACAGGCTTTCAATGTGTGGGGCGATAAGAATACCGTCTTTGTATTCCTCTTTACATCCTTCGCACTTGTGGCCTTCCTTTTTGGCTGTAGGCTTTCTTCCGATTTCCATACCTAATACGTCAACCTCGGCGTTTTCTGGTAAACCTTCTAACAGGTCCTTTAAAAACTGTGGTACGCCTTCCTGGTTTAGAAATTCTGTTTTATTCATAGTGTTAATTCTCCTTATCTGGTTTTATTTTGGTTAAGTCGTTATCCTGTAGAAAATAAAGTATCTGCCAGGCTAACGCTTCTACGAATGGTTCCTTGCTTTCGTACCCGCCAGCTACAGCTTCAAATAGCATAGCGTGGGCGCACTCATGGATTATTACGTATAGTAAAATATCGCGTTCCATGGTCTGCTTAACTCGTATTCTGGCTAGGTCATATATAACCTGTCCGCCTAAGTTATCCTTCTTCAATTCCTCGAAGTCCCCATACTCTATGGTGTACGGTATACCATTTATCCATAGGGAATTAGGTAAGGGCTTGTCGCCCTTTACCCAGTCCAGGTTATTGTCGATAACGAACCGGTTAAGTACACTTCCTACACAGCGGTAATAGCGTTCTGTGTTCTTCTCTGTCATTCCGGCAGCTTCCAGTAAAAGGTGTGTGATTTCCCACATGAAATACTGGCGCTTCCTTGCTGGTGCTGCCTGGTCTGTTACGTTGATTTCCTGGCGGTCTGGTAATACTTCATAGCTATACCCTTCTTCTGGTATGCCAACCTTGTACGGGATACGACAAACTGTTATAGTCTTCGGTAGATTAGTCATAGCCTAGGTCCCCCTTAAGTTCGTCTATAAGGTCGCTGGCTTCTTCCTTTGTAAGTTCGTCTAACGGTGTGTCTGTGTATTCCTCTAAGGTATATTCTGCCTGGTCTAACAGGGTTTCTATGTAGTCCTTCTGGCTTTCTGTTGCAAGTATACCCATCTCTCTTAAAAGTTCCATATCCATAGCCTTACACCCCTTTGTACTCGTTTGCGATACAATCCTTATCACGCTTACCGACGACGCTATTAAAGTATCTACAATACAGTTCTCCTTTAAAGCGGTAGGCGCCGCCGCAATTTTCGCTACACATGGTAGGCTTACCGCGTTTCGTGGAAAAGACTACGGTATTACCGTCCGGGTCGCGTGTTAATTTACGTGCTGTCATACTTAAGCGTCCCCTTTCCAGCCAGGCCACGCCTTACCAGTCTTTTCCTTAACCAGTTGGCCGTAGTTTTCTTCCAGGGCTTCTAGCATTTCCGTAGCTTGTGAAAAGTTACGGGTCTTTCCGTCGTTCGCTACCTGTAAAAGGTAATCGTCGTCGGCAAGTTCTGGTATCACTATATGTACTTCCTTGTTTAGAAGGTCTACTAACTTCCCTTCCTCTAAAACGTCTGTCGGTGTTTCCCCGTTTACCTCATATATGAACATTATTTCTACATCATTGATAACCTTCGTTACACCCTTACATATAAAGTGGTTCCCCAGATAGATAGGTCGAAGCGTAATAGGCCGTATAGCTAGTTCGCTTTCTACTTCCTTCTTTACGCCAGGCGGTATAATATCGTCTTCCCTTTCTACGTGATAGGCCAGAATGTCAAGTCCTGGCGCGATAGCAAACACGCCAGGCGGTCCGCCTTTTTCTTCCGGCGTCCACCCTTCCATAAAGGCGCCGCTTTCTATATCGTTCTTGGTATCCAGGAACATTTTTAAAAGGTCGTTGTTGTCTGGTTCTTCTTTATCCGGCGTCATTTCCACCCGATAGCTACCGATAGCGGTTACAATAACCATACGATACATTTAGCCCACCCCCAATATAAATAAAAGTCCGATAATAACCATACCTTCCACGATTGCTAAGACCTTCCAGTTAGTAAGTCTTTTCGCTAACGTGGCACTTACAGCGTTGGCGTGTTCCACCTTCTTATACTGTAAGTCTGCCACGTTCTCTAAATTCGTAGATTTATCCTGGAAAAAGTCGCGCTGCTTCTTCACTACGTCCAGTTCGTTTCTGGCTTCTGTAAGTTGATACTCTAACATATCCACTTCTAACTTGTTCCGTACCATAGGTTCCCGCTTATACGGTGTCTTTTGTTTCGGTGCCATGGTCTAACCCCCTTGCTTTGTTCCATTCTTCCAGGCTCATTTTGTTACCCCAGCTGTAGGCTACGCTTGCTTCGGCTTCCAGCTTTACCGGGAAGTCCTTAAGCGGCGGTATCTCCATTACGTCTTCTTGCCATTTCGCGTAGGTGTTTACTAACTCTGGGTCGTCGTCCAGTTCCACTATAATTTCGTCGTGAATCTGGGCTACCATATCTGTATGTCCGTGTAATATGAAAGGCTTACAGCTTAGAAGTTCCTTCGTTCTTACCTCGAAGCCGTCCCATATAGTGACGTCTATACCGTTATGTACAGCGGTGTCTAGTCCACATTTTTCATATACGGTATTCTGGGCGCGTTTCATAATATCCGCCGCGCTTCCCTGTACAGGTGTGTTACCGGCTCGTCTTTCATCTTCTCCACGGGTGTAACGGTTGCTGCTATTGATAGCTGGAAGAAGGCGCTTATATCCGTATATCGTTTCCGCGTATCCGGTTTCCCTTGCCAGTATCTTAGCGGCTACTTGCATACGTGGGATACCTGGGTACGTCTTCATAACGGCGTCTACAATCTTCTTACATTCTGGTAAGGATTTACGCATACCCATTTTCTTAAAGGTTCTCTGTAGTGCGTATTCCGTACCACCATACACAGAACCGAAGTTACCAGCCTTAGCGCCGCTTCGTTCATGCTTCGTTACCTCTGCTTCCGGTTTACCTGTCATGGTAGCGGCTGTCTTTCTGTGTAGGTCTTCGTGGTCCCTAAAGGCTTTTCGCATAACCTCGCAGCCGGACTTCCAGGCTGTTAGTCGAAGTTCAAACCCGCTTTCATCTTCCAGAAGGAATACCTTACCGGCTTCGGCCGTATAGAAGTTTCGCACCCCTAGTTCGTCGTTGTCTGGTCGCGGTACATTCTGCCCGTTCGGACTACTGGACGCTAGGCGGGCTGTCTCTGTCCATGGCTCGTAGTGTGCGTGTATTCTTCCGGTAACCGGATTAAGGTACTTTTCCCTTCCTTCTACGTGGGAAGATAATAGGGTAGAATACTTTTGAATAGTCTGCATACTCTGTAGGAACTTAATACCTATATCCTTGTACTTATGCTGTTCCCGCTGTGCGATACGAATACGTCTTATTTCAGCTGTCGTATAATCACGTGGCCATAGTAAACGCTGGTCTTCGTAGCTTAAGTCCAGGTCTACTATTTTCCATTCTTCCGGTAACTCTGCTTCCAGGTACTTTTCTTCGTCCGGGTCTACCAGGTTGTTTTCTAACATAAAAATCATATCCATAAGGGCGTTACCGTCTAGGCTAGGGTCGTGTGTCTTATCAGACCAGGCAGCCGCCGGAAGTTTTAGGGTATCGAAGATAAAAGACTTTACGTCCTTCGTCTTTCCACTTACCCCTATGTTAAGGTCTTTAATGCCTACGCTTGCGGCTAAGTCCTTCATAGTCTGGCCGGCAATCTCAATAGCGTTCTGGGCTTCTTCTCTCTTTACCTGGGATACGTCGGTATTCCATTTCATGCCCCAGTATTCCATAATTCCGGTTACCCTGGTAAATGGCATTTCAATACCTTTAAGCCAGTCGGAATAGGTCGGGTATAATTCGTTATCGTTGCTTATCTGTTTCCCTACTTCGTCCCAGTAAAGGTAGTGCTGTACGGCGTAGTCGCTATCCTCACAGCAATAGCTTAAGGCGTCGTGTTCGTCGTTCGGTACCTGGTCGAAAAACAGGGCGTTATTTCTTTCCAGTACGCTACTAAATTCTGGCATCTGTACGCCGAAGATTTCCTTAGTCATAGGCTTAAGACCTTTACCTACATATGGGCGCTTCGGGTTCTTAATCTTGTGTGGTAGTAAAAGCTGTGATAATCGTATCCAGGCTATAAATGGGTCAGCACATGGCATAAGGATATATTTACCGTATTTCGCCGTAAATTTCGTTTCAAAGTTCATGTTTACGGCTATCTTTACTATCTTTGTACTTGTAAAGAAATACTTTTCTAATGTATCGAAAAGCCTACTACGTGCTTCGCTTCTGGAAAGTGCCGGCTCAAACTGATTAGCCCCCGGATTATCTATAAATATGGCCCTGGCTTCGTCACACGCTGCCGATAAAGACATAGCGCATACTTCCGCTTTCCATGGGTCTAAGTTTACGTCTTTGGTCCAGGCGTCTAGCGCCTTTCCTTCTACTGGGTTTCCGTCTTCGTCTACCGGTGGTACTCTATGGTCCCTATCTCCGCTTGTTTCGTAGTCGAAGCCACCTAAGCCTGTTTCTTCACAGCGCTTACAGTAGTCTTCTACTTCTTTTACGGTACACAGTGCCTTGTAGTCCTTAAATCCCTGTTTACGAAGGGACGGCCACTTAATCGGCCATTCCCCAGGCTTTCGTCTATTTGCCATGCAATCGGCCAGGGACGACCCTACAGCTTCATTAGCTGTAGGCTCTGCCTGTTCTGCCTTCTTCGGTGTTACCCTGGAAGCAAGACCGCCGTTTACTGGAAACATATTACTTAAATTCAAATTAGTACCCCCTTCTTAAATTCCGTCGTCTATGTGGTCGAAAAGTCCCATTTCAAAACACTTTGAAATGTAGGAATTAAAGCGCGGTGTTTTCCTGTATCCGCCGCTTGTCATGGTAAGCATACGAAGGCGTACACATTGATTTATAACCGCCTTTGCTTCTTCCTTTTCAATACTTAACATAGCTTCCACGTCGCCCAGTCTTAAGTATTTCTGTCGGGCGAAAAGGTCTATAAACTCGTTATACTTGCTGGGTGTCTTTAAGGTATCCAGCTTTCTAAGTTCCTTTGTGATTTTCTCGAATTTATCCCCTAATATTTCTTCTGATACTGCCAGCCTTGCATAGTAGTTAAGGCCGCACCCTGGGGCGTTATACAGCTGTACCAGATAGTCATATATAAAGGTTACGTGTGCCGGGTATACGGTAATCCTTTCCCCGGATTCGTCCACACTATGGGTAAGTGACGCCAGCGCTACGGATAGTCTGGCTATCTTATTTCTTTGGTCGGAAGGCGATACCAGCGGTACGTCGGTAGCGTTTCCATATACCTTAGATAATTTCGTGGACACATTTAATAATTCGTCTATCGTCCCAGGTAAAAATGTTACCTGTTCTGGTGTCCTACTCCACGCAAATAACACATTATTCTTAAGTGTTTCTTCCCCTAACACTCTAGGGAAAGACGGTAGCGTTTTGTTATACTTTTCCGGGTTTACGTCGGTGGCTCTCATAAAAATAGAAAAGTCGAACCGCCGTATATCCTCGTTGTTAAAAATGTCCTTAAGGCTTTCTACACCCTGGGCGTAGTCTGCTAGTCTCTTGCCTTTCGGCGCGTTACCGGATAGTACCGCACGTACTCTACAAGGGGTTTCTGCTGTTACAGCCCTTTTAACTTCCAGCTTTCCGTCGGAACGGGCTAAAGTCATTTCCCCGTATTCGTCCTTCTGTATGCCGGTATCTTCGTCTACCCATATCAGTTCTTTATCTGCCAGCGGCCAGGCACCCCATACAATGTACCAGCTGCCCCGGTTACCCTGTTCCATCTTGTAAGTAAGACCGGTACGGCTTGTACTTTCGGCGTTTACCCTGTTACCTAATCCTATGTACTTCATAATCTTTTCAATAAGGGCAGATTTACCGGTACCTGTATCGCCGACTATCTTAAGTTCCGCCCAGCCCCTTATCAGCTCTGTATCCCATGGGACACGGAAACGAAGGATACTGTGGTAAACAAGTAGAAGGCCTAGTAGAACTTCGTCACGTTCTACGATATGGGTTATGTTATAGGTAAGGTCGTTAAGGATTGTACCCAGCTTCGACGCGATAGCTTCTACTGTCATGCTTTCCGGTCGTAGGTTCTCTAAATCTTCCCGTACTTCTTCGGTAAGCTGGAAACTTTCTACGACGTCCTGTAGTGGCTTTACGTCTGTTACCAGTATCGTACTTTCCTGGTTCTTAGGGTGCGGATACATATAGCCGCTTATCTCGTAATACTTATTTGTTTCTATCTTCATGTTACCGATAGAATAAATCTTACGAAGTACGTAGCTTCCTTTATCTTCTTCCTTTACGGCGTCTTCTTCCGCCATAGGGATTACTAAAAGTTCGTCTACGTTCACTGTCTCTACGGTAGTCGTGTCATACTTAGCACACGCCGGAATACCGGATATTTCCCGAAGTATTCCCTTAATATTGTCGTCGCCTGTTTCTGTCATTTGAATAAGTTCCCTGTTATGGGCGTTTAGTTCTTTGTAAGCCGTCGCCGTTGGAATATTAAGCAGCGGACAGCCGTACTTCTTACACTTTTCCTGTCCCCAGCAAGAATATTCTATCTTTTTAGGGACTACGTAAGGCGTGTGTTTCTTACCAGCTACCATTACTCGGGTGGTAATCAGCCTTCCGGTAAGTGTGGCGTCGGAAGTCTTCGCCAGTGGAAGTGCTAAGGCTTCTTCTTCTACTGTTTCTAAATTCCCCTTAATACAGTGGCACATATCCCCAGCACATGGTACGCGGTCGTAGTCCTTATCGCCTTTCTTCTTTTCCCCGTGAAGGGAACGGATATAGGCACACCCAAACTGGTAGTCTTTTTCACTGCTATACACTGATTCTATTACGTTTCTGGTGTTCGCTTTACGTTGCTGTACACTGTAGCGGCTATCAGCGCTGGTAAACTTAACTACCCATTCTTCCAGGGTGGCCGTAGCTTCTTCCTTCGTATAGCCGGCAGCCTTAAAATAGCAACAAAGTTGTACAGTTGCGTTATTTCTATCGCCGTCCTTCTTCCACCCGTTGGCTAGAATATCCTGTACACATACCGGCGGCTTATCCTTTGTAAATACGTATTCCGTCTTATTCCGCTTATCGGATACCGTGGCCGCTGCTTCCTCATACTCTTTCAATTTGTCAGCGAAGAACGCGCCAGCCTTTGGACGTTTCCTTACGGTCTTTCCTTCTTCCCTCTGTATCGTCTGCCCGGTTCTTGCCCTCTCTTTAATATCATCTAAGGACAGTTCCTTAAGCAGCTGTAGGTTAAGTTCGATTTTGTAAAGTCCCGTCTTCTGGTGTCTGGAATATGGCAAACGTAACATACGTTTTACTGTGTAAACCACAAGGTCTACAGCTTTTAAAGGTTCTACATACTCTACCGGTCTTCCTTCTTCGTCTTCCTTTTCCTGGACGTCGCCAAGGTGGTAACGAAGATAACCGGCGATATGCTTATAAACCCTTTGTAAATCTTTTCTAGGCTCTACCCCTAGCGCCCGTTCGTCTACTAAGATATGGAAGCCTTTAGAACCGGAAAAGTAAATATGTATATCCTGGTCCTGTATATCCATTTCCTGTGTGAAAAATTCCACCAGCTTAATAGCTTCTCCCTGGGCTACGGTAGGGTCACTGTCAAAGTCAAGGTCGAAGTACAGCGGGGCTAAAAATTCTTCCCCGTCTGTCTTCTTTTCATTTGCGTATTTTTGGACCGTGGCAAAACAATTAAAGTCTTTCGCTTCTTCGTGCTGCCACGTTGGTACGTCGTCTATATGCTTGCGCTTCCAAGGACTACTTTTACCGTTTTCGTCACACTGGTAGACGTCTACGTACACATATTCCTTATTTTGTTTTGCCATTATCTAGGCCCCCTGTTATTTCGCTTTATAGTCTTCTGGATTAAATAACCCCATGGCTTCAAAGGTAATAGCCAGCCATGATACGGAAGCGTCCTTACGGCTTTTCTGTTCCTCTGTGGACAGTCTAGTAACAACGCTTGTAAGGCCTGTTCTTGCCGGGATACCTAACTTTTTGTAAGCCCCTCTAAATACGTTCATGGCATACTTGCCGTAAGCGATAGTAGCGGTAGGCGCGAAGGACATAATGTAAATTTTAGGGATACCGTCGGATTCCGCGATAGCGTCTACAGGCACTACGGAAGCCATATAGCGTAATTCCAAGTCGTCTACGCTGTAGCGTTCGCTTGCTTCTGGATTCTCTGCCAGCCAGTCGGTAAGCTGCTTAATAGCGTCTTCTTTCTCTTTGCAAGCCACGATAAGCGTACCGTCTTCTGGACTGTTCTGTAATCCCCATAAGGACCAGCGCTTTTCCCCTTGTCCAATAACGACGTCGATATGGTCCTTATACTTAAGGGTGTCGTCGTCTTTGTCCACAAAATCCCCCTTCTTATCCACAACAAGCCAGGAACCCATGTAAACAAAATCCAGGTCTAAGCCATCATTTGCCTTTTTGAAATCCTCAAAAGTGTTCTGTAAAAGCTGTGTGATATAAGCGGTAGCCGGTTTATCTGTAGTGGCTACTTCCCCGCTTGACGCCTGGGCGATAGCGGTACCCGCTACGTCTTCTGTTCCGGCGTTAGTTGCTGCTACGTCCATTCCTGTAGCCTTGTCTTCTGCTTCTGTTACGTTCGTTGTGTTTTCTGTACTCATAGTAAAATCCTACCTTTCATAATTAAAATTTAATATTGTCTAGCAAGCCTTCTATTACGTCTTTTTCGGCGTTTTTAGGCTTTACTGGTAACTTTATACCTAAGCGCTTGTAAACCTTCCTACGGCTGTAATATTGCCCGTTCAGAACGCCCACAGAAGCGTCTACGTAATCAAACCATATAGCTTTTTTATCTGGGTTACCTGGGTCTGGTCGCATGATACGCCCTATTTCCTGTTCCAGGTTAAGCCCTGTCTTACTCTTACCGTCGCCCCTGGCTGGGGTAACCTTATGTCCTACCGATAACCCCGGTATATCCAAACCTTCACGGGCTAACTGTGTAGCGAAAAGGATATGTACTTTACCTTCGCGGCAATCGCTTAGTATTTCCTGTCGTTTTTTCTTTGTGACTTGCCAGGCCTTAAACTCTGCTTCCGTGTACTGTTCTACTTTTACCTTCCACCGTCTAGCCTTGCTGTCGTACTTACATTCCGTACCGTATTCCTTAGCCAGTTCTTCCGCCTGGGCTTTCCCGTAAGCTACCTTCCAGCTGTAGCGCTGTAAGCCGCCGTGTACTACAGCTGTTTTACACCCGCGTAAGCCACGTTCCTTAAGGATACGGTCTACTTCTTCCCTTACCACAAAACAGTATCTTGTGGATTCTGCTAACACGATAGCCTGGCCGTACTGGATAGAATCTACAATAGTGGAAGCCACCAGCCTAAGCCTTTCTTTATCCGATAGCAGACAGTTAAGTACGTCCTGGTAGTCCAGTTCTTCGCCGCCGGCGTCTACGTTTCCTTCGGCGCTGTCTTCGTCGCCATATGTAAAGCCTGTATAGATAAACCGTACTTCCGGTAACACAAGCTGGTCCTTTTCGTAAAGCGCCGTTCGTGGCACTTCATGTAGTACCGGCCCGATACCCTGGTACATAAATTCTTCTAATTCGTCTTTACGCTTCGGAGTGGCGGTAAGTCCTATAATTCGCTTCGCCTTAAATCTGGCCGCTGTATCTAAAAACTGTGTACTAGGGAAGTGGTGGGCTTCGTCAATAACGACGACGCCTACATATCCGTTAAGGAAGTCCACTAAATCCGGGTTAGCCTTAATCGTCTGTACTGTCGCGATAATCAGCTTTCCGCTTCCGTAGTCCTGGCAGCCGTCGCCCAGGATACCGACTTTACCTACACCCTTAAGCGTAGATAACGCCCTGTCCCTTGTCTGGTACATAAGGTCTTTGGTGTGTGTCAGCCATAAAGTAGGCCGTCCAGTCTCAAAAATGTATCTCATACCCATAATTGTTTTACCCGAACCAGCCGGCGCCACCCCTATACCGTTCTTCTTAAGAAGACTGTCTATAAGTGGTTCCTGGTAGTCTCTTATCTGGTAATCCTCATTCCATGGGCCGAAGTCTACTACTGAGCCTTCCACCTGTTCCCGCCTTATGCTATACGTGGTTCCTGTTTCTTTCACACGTTCCATAAGTTGGTCTTCATAACCCCTGGGAAGTATAAGGCTTCCGTCGTTGTCATAGGTAAATAACTGTAATCTCTGGTCGATACCCCAGGTAGGCCGGCGCTGGTACTTCGCTTTCATAAACGCCGGGTTATCTATCGTAAGGTCGTCCACGATTTTTAATTTAATCGGTAGTGGATAGTTACTTACCCGGACGTTATTACTTACTAATATTTCCAATATCTGCCACCCCCTTAAGGTCGTATCCGCGTTCCCCTTCTACCGTGATACGCGGTAAATGTATCGCTTGTACTTTCCCTAGCTGTAGTTCCGCCAGGGTAATATACTGTCTGTCTTTTTGTTTCATATACTTCATAGCTTCTATAAGCCGGATAGCGTAAGCTGCGTCTACAGCTTCATTAAGGAAAGATACCAGGACGTAACCGTAATTCCTGTCTAATGCCTGTTCAAATTTTAATAGACCTTTAAGCTGGTCGGTGCGTAGCATTGACAAAAGGAAACGGTCGCCTTCTGTTCTCTTTTCCTCTATAAGTATGTTCGCGTGTTCCACTAAGATAAGTTCGTCCGCTGGCCGTGTACCCAGTCTTTTACCATCTGTTACGCGTAACCGCCATAAGTTCGGTACCAGCCGCCAGCTTCGCCTACATTCTTCCTGGAAGTCTTCGCCACGCTGCCTACGTTCCGCCTGTTTCTCATTACGCAAGGTAATTTAAGGCGGCGGCTTGTAACTGGGCTTTTGCACGAATACAGCTTAGGGCTTCTTTCTTAGCGTCGTAGTCTTCCTTCGCCTTAAGCTGGGCTACCTCGATAGCCCTTACGTCGGCTTCTACCATGGCCTGTTCCTTACGTTCTTCGGCGCTAAAGTGTCGTCGGAATGCGTCTCTCTGGGTATCATTATTAAGTGATACCTTTGTCTGTTTTCCGTCTGGGTATGTGATAATACCGTAGGCGTCCTTACCAGTTCCGCAAATCGTGTTAATCGCTTCGCTTTCTGTAAGCTGTATCGCTGTTTCTAACTGTCTGGCACGTCTTACAAGTTCCGCTTTATTCTGGTAGGTGTCTTCCTGTTTTCTGCCAGCTTCCAGCATATCAGCCACGGCAGCGTCTAACTGTGATAAGGTATTAAGTACCTGTTCGTCTGTTACTACAGGTGTGTTAATCGTTGGTACGTGTACTACTAAGGCTTTTGCCACACACTTAGACACTTCTTCCTCTCCATATTTTGCTATTACTTCTTCCATTGCTTTGTCTACTGTCATGTTTTTAATCTCCTTAATTTAAAAAGTCTTTCTTTTTTTGTAGCGAGAATCCGGCCGCATCCTCTCTCTTTTCTTGTTGCTCTTTCTGTTCCTTAACCTGTTTGGACAGCAACTTTACAAATTCCGAACTTATGTAGTTTTGAACCACAGGAACGGCCGTACCTATTTCGGAAATATCACAGTTATGTAGGTCTGTCACGGCTTTTATAACATCATTTCCGGCGTTTACGTTCTTACAAGCTACTACTAAATTACTTACTATCCAGCCCTTAGATACAGACATTAGGCTTTCTATAATTGACCTGGCCACTTCTGCTACCTACCTTTCTTCTTAAGTGGGGCTTCACTACTAAAAATTCCCCGCCCCTAAAGGTTCTGTCGAATGGTTTACTAACTGTGTAAGCCCCACAGTTCGGGCAGCCTATTTTAATAGCACCGGAAGAAGATACCGACGGGTTTAACTCTGCTAAGTCGTTTTCCGTTACCGGTTCTTCGTGTCCACAGTTTCTACAGTGCCACAGCTTTACCCTAGTCGTTTTCTTTTCGCTCATGCTCTAACCGCCTTTGTTTTCTCTGGCGACGCTCTCTACGTCTGATAAACCATCTAACAGTATCCATAATCAACGCAATAGCTAAAAAGAATAAGGCTATAATGGCCGCACAAAAGATAACTGTATATAAAATTACCATCTGTCCTAGTGTCATGCTTCCACCTTCTCCCTTTGCCCGTCGATAATCTGTAGCGCCGTCCTTACGACGTCTGGGCTATACTTTTCTTCCGCTGCTACCTGGTCGATAATCTGGTTAATGTCCATAAGAACCTTGTTACCTGTGTGTCCCTGGATAAGCGCGCTAAAGTTTTCCATAGCGTACTGTCTTTCCTTTTCTTCTTCTATACGGCTACGGTCTAGCACTTCTTCGCCGGGCTTTGCGGATTCGATAGGTATAAAGTCAGCGCTGTACGTGCCTTTAATTTCGTCTATCGTAATCAGTGCTACCCTTACCTGTCTGGTAATCTCTCCTACGGAAGCAGACATACGTAAAAGGCTTCCAGGGTTTACGAATAACTTACCGTCGGCGGACCTGTTATAAATCCCATATCCCATATGGTCATGTCCTGTTAGTATTACGCTGGCTTTCGTGTCCACTTTATAAAGGTCGCTGTACCGGTCAAATGGCGGCTTATGGTCCAGTAGCATACCGTGGGCGATATGGACGCCGATAGCGTCCGGGTCGTTATATTCCACGTCCGGGCTGTATCCGTATCCGTTAATATCCATATCCTTACTGTACGGTGTGGCGGTAAGGTAAACCTTGTACCGTCCCTTCGCCATGTAGATAGGTTTATCATTGGACGACTGGATAACATGTAGGTTAGGTACCAGCATTTCTAAAAGCCTTAAGCTGGTACGGTAATAGCTTTCAACGTTGTACCCGTAAATATCGTGGTTACCGATTGTACAGTAAATATCTAACGGACATTCGTTAAGCACCTGGGCGTATTCCAGAAGGACGGCTATACCTACTTCCGGTCTGTCGAAAATATCCCCAGGCTGTAGGATTGCGTCTACGCCATTGTCTACAGCTATTTTAAAAACTTCTCGTAGCTTTTCTTTCGCTACCTCTGGGTAATCGTCGGTTCTGTTCCTGGGATTGTTGCCCCTTAAATGCCAGTCGCCGACGAAAAGAAACTTAACCATCTTCTTTTACCTCTCTTTCGTCTACGCATAAGGGACAAATTTCTTCGTCTTCCTGTGGCGTAAAAATAACCCCACATTCCTTACAGCGCTTTTGTTCTGTCATAATATGGATACCTCGCTTTCCCCACTCGTGCTACGCTTTACGGAAAGGCTTATTTCCCCAATTTCCGCAAGGTCGGCGTTATGCGTGATAAGGATAATCTGTCGGTCGAAGCTGGCGCTATATTCCTTAAGGAAATACGCTACCGCCGGCGCGTACTCTTTGGATACGTGCTTACCTACTTCGTCCAGGAAAAGCGGGCCGTTAATGCCTTCCATTTCCCCGACTGCCAGGCGAAGGGCTAAGGCGATTACATCTACCTTTCCGCCGCCCCTGTCGTAGTCCGGCTTTTCTAACTTCGTAATCGTGCTACCGTCGTTTAGGTAATATTCCGCGATAGGCTGATTACCTCTAAGGGTAAGGTCAATCATAAATCTATGGTTACCGCCAAATACTACGTTAAGGGCTTCGCTTACGACGTCTTCTACCCTGGTCTTCACTTGCTGCCTGGCGTAGTCGCTGGTCTTTTGTAAAAGTACCTGTACCATACCGAAGATACCTAACTGGGCTTCTTCCTCTGTCTTCGCCTTTACCGCTTTCGCTCGTTGTTCTTCTAAAAGCTGGCGCTTAGACTTCTGGGCTTCCACCTTGTCCCTGGCCGTCTTAAGGTCGGCAGCAATCCGGTTAATTTTCAAGGTATCCAGTTCTTTAGCTGGACCGTAGTTTACCGGTTCCGGCTTTATGAAAAAATCCATAATTCCCATATGCTACCCCCTATACTTCCGGTATCCCTTCTTCTACAGCCTTAAGGTTTTCTTCTACGGAAGCTGTAAGCCGGTTAATTTCTTCTTCGATAGTATCCGGTGTAACCCCTAACTTCTCCATTTCCTTAACCACTTCGTCGCACTGTTTCGTAGCTGCTTCTAACTGGGCTTCGGCTCTTGTCTTTGCTCTCTCCGCTTCCTCTAACTTCTTTTTAGCTGCTTCGATTCTGTCTTTAATCTCCATTACTCTTTACCTTCCTTTCTTGTTATGATAAAAGCCAGCTGGTTACGTTCCACCAGTCTTATAGCTGATACCTCTACTTCTTCGTCCGGTGCAAAACCCAGCGCTTCCCTAAAATCTGTAGGAAGGCTAAGGCGCCCTTTCCCATCTAACCGCCTTGTTACTTTTAAAATATCGCCGTCGTAGTTAGCCATCAGACAGTACCCCACTTTCCATACTTTTCCCAGTAACCGATTGGTCCCATGTTACGGAAGTCGGTAGCCCTTTCATTTGCTGTTTCCACGTCCTTATAGACGCCCAGGTTATGGGCTTTTGACTGGTAGAAACAACGCACTTCGTACCGCTGCTTATCCTTACGGTAGTGAACGCCCTTAACCATTTCGGCGTATTCTGGCCCGGTCTTTTCTTCCGGTACGTATGTTTCCCCAATAGGTAAATTAACCAGGTTATCACGGGTAAGGTTTAGGCTGTCGCCGTCTTTAAAAATGGTATTTTGTCCACGTTCTGGCTTTGCGATAGCCCTATGTAAAAGCGGCTGTTTCTGTTCAAACCCTGGGACACTTACAGCCCTTCCAGCTACCTTATGGGCTGTAGCCCTTACATAGATAAGGCCGTTACGCTTGTGTATGAATGAATACCATGTACCAGGCCAGCCCTTTATGTACTCTAGGTCTTCCGGGTCTATCTTTACTTCCACGGAACCGTAACCGGCGTTCGGTGGCGCTTCTACGAAAAGAGTAGCCACCTTACCACGTACTATAAAATCATTCTTCATAGTGCTACCCCCTTTAAACTGTCTAAATAATTGATAACTGATTTTCCGATAGCTTCCGCAAGCGTAACAGTTACAGCGTTTCCAAACTGTTTATAGGCTTGTGAATTGCTTACTACTTGCTTCCATCTTTCCATAGGAAAAGCCTGTAGTCTTCCGTATTCTGTTGGCGTAAGTTTACGCACTCTATACGTAGGTGCCAAGTCGTCCCCCCCCCTTCGTTAATATTTTTATGTGGTGTGTTCCACCAGCCACGGCGGTAACCGTTGGGCTGATTCCTTCCGGGTCGTGTACCCGTTTTCCATGGTCGTATCCGTTCATATCCAGAAGACCACGTACTATAATTTCCGGTGTCAAAGTTATTCGCCTTCCTTAACTTCTAAGATATACTTAGGGTCTTTGTAATCTGTGGCGGTGCAAGCCCCTACAATCCCTTCTGTAGAGTGTATCCAACCCTTTTGTCCGCCACTTCCTTTATGTGCCAGGTGTATTATTTTAGGTTGTCCATTGCCTTTAGGCCGCGGCTCTCTCTCTCTCTCTCTCTCTCTCTGTTAGGTATCATTGTTTTCCCTTTCATTCCGTACTTCTAATACGGCGTTCATTTGCTGATTACCGAACCCTTTATAATCACTGGCCTGTATACAGCCTATAACGTCGGTAAGCCTGTCTAGCTTCGTAGCGTACTTAGATACGATAGCCCCTACGTGCTTTACTCCTGTTCCTTTAGTAAGACGTGCTGGTAGTTGTGCTTCTTCGTCAGCGACCCCCCCGCCTACTCGTAGGGTTTTACCTACTCCTTCTGGGTCAAGTAGTCCAGTTTCTTTACAAATTTCTGATTGCATATTCTCGATTACTTTAGGGTGGTTACCGTGATTTTCTGCCCTTAATGTGGGAACCACATTACTAACCTGTGGCGGCTTAGAAGAAAACCCCCTGTCGTTTACACAAACTTCTGTAATATTACCTTCTATAACCTTTACACCCTGTCTACTTTGCCTTAAAGTTGGACTTGCTTCTTTATATACACGGTCCTTTTGTTCGTATCCGTATGTATCATCTACGATAACCCCGTGTAAGTCCTGGGCGGTAAGCGTAAACATGGGTTCTTCGTCTGGCTTCGCCCTACGGCCGTTCTGCCTTTTGTCTACTCTATCCGGTGTAATAGTGGCGTGACAATCTCCCATTTCAGAAAGTCGCTGCTGTGCCTGTTATATAATCTTCTGTGCCTTCTCGTAAGGTACATAAAACTTACTTTCTACCTTATCTTCCAAAATAGTAGACAGCTTCGGTACGTATTCGTGTTGTTCTTCCGGGTAGCTGTAAGTATCTGGTAATATATCCAGTGTACCTACTACCATATATCTTTCACGGTTTTGAGGAACTCCCCAGTATTTGCTATTAAATAACTGGTAGTGGCAGATGTAACCGGCCTTCTTGTATTCAGCTTCCAGCACCGGTAAGGCTTTCTTAAGCGCCTTTACGTTTTCCGCAATTAACACTTTTGGTACTTTCTCCGGCTCTCTCTCTTGCTTCTTCGATAAGTCGCATAATCTCGAAGAACATACCGCTACGGCTTCCGGCTTTTGTTTCAGTTCCACCACATACCGGACAAACATTTTCGCCTGTGTAGTCGTCGTAGTTTACTTCCCATTTTTCGCCACAAGCCATACATTCCAACTTTAGCCCCGCCTGTTTACCGGCTACGCTTAGGTCTTGGCAAGGAAAACCGAAAGCCCAGGCGTCAGCCTTTGGTATGTCCTCGATATGTAGCGTCTGTATATCCGCCTGTACTACGTGGTCCCCCACATTTTCCCTGTACGTCTGTACCGCGTACTTGTCAAAATCCCAGGCGCCTACGATTTTAAACCCGGCATTTTGAAAGCCTAAGCCTAAACCGCCACACCCACAAAAGAAATCATTTAGTGTATACAATCTGTGTTTACCCCCTTTGTTCCGCATAACGGACACACGCCGCCGGCTTCTTCCCAGGCGTTGTGTAGTTCCTGTTTCGCTGCTTCTAATTCCACTTCACACACTCTAAGGTAATTGTCTGTAGTTTTTTTCGTAGCCATTGCTTCGGTGTATCTACTACGTATACCTGTATAGTCTGCCAGCTTTTCGCTATAGCCTTCCAGGGCTTCATATTTGCCCCGTATGGCGTCTATATTCTCATAGTATGTTAATGTACGCTTCGCGTCGTTTACGTCAATACAGGACAGCCCATAGTTGTATTTTGCCCTGTCTAATTGGTCAAGTAGTAGCTGCTTCGCTTCTGCTTCTTCCAGCTTCGGCATAAGTGCTATTTCCTTTTTCTTACGGTCGATAAGTTCCTGTGTAGCCGCTACCCCATCTGTATAATACCGATAGGATTTTAAAAGACCAGGATAAGTAACAATCGCCGTCGCGTAGTCTTCAGATACTTTAGATAGCAAGCTATCCAATGTTTCCAGATTTTTAGTATCCCGTAATATCCGGTTAGGCTCCTTCTGGTCTGCTACCGCCTTCCAGAAAGCGTTAAACTGTTCCGTAAGACGTTCTACCCTGTACTGTTCGCGTTCCGCCGTGGATAACTGTACCTTTGCCAGTACAACGCCGGCTAGTCGTTCCACTTCGTCGTATAACTTAATTCTTTCTGTTACCGCTTCTTCGTACTTTTCGGATAGCACAACGGCCGCTAACCTGGCCCGTATATCCTCTACCATTTTTTGGTAGGCAACTTCCGCACACTTAAGCTGTGTATCGTGGGTATCCAGGTCGAAGTAGTCCGTAAGCTGTACGTCTATTTCGCCTATCTGCTTTTCCTCGTAGGCTATCGCGCTACGTGTATTATGTGTCTTTTTGTTTACCTCGCTTATGGATAAATCCACCACTTCGGTACCGGATAACTTACCCAGGACCTTAGCCCCTACGCTTGCTGTTTCCGATAAAAGGAAAGGCGCGTCTAGCTGGAAGGCAAAGTTAAGACACGTTTCAAAGTCGCCGTATTCCTGTTTAATAAGTCCCAGCGTTTCCTTAATCTCTGGTGGTACTTCCGCCTTCTCCCATGCTGTAGGGTACTGGCTGTGTGTATAACTCGTTTTCCCCTTACGTCTTGTCTTCGTAATGGTTACCCCATTATCGAAGGTTACGGATACCTTCGCCTGGTCTACAGCTTCTTTAATTGACCCGTCGGCGTTTCGTATTGTATGTAAGAACGCTTCGCCTGTCGGCTCATTAAACGCGAACCAACGAAGCGCCCTTATTATTGCTGTCTTTCCGGCGTCCGACGGTCCGGTTATGACCGTCAGACCAGGGGAAAGACGAAAGGTACTATTTGTGTGTGACTGATAGCCTTCTATCGTCACTTCCTGGATTTTCATTACAAAGGTTCCCCCTTCCTTACTTTCTCATTGATATATTCTATAAGCAGCCATTTAGGTATCTTCGCGTTAGGACCGTCCCATATTACGGGGAAGCCTTCACTATGGATAAGCTGGTAGGTCTGTCTTTGACCCTTCCCCAGGAAGTCCCTTAAGTCGTAGGGCGTAAGCATAAGCGGCAAGTCGTCTATACTTTTAAACTCCCTTCGTTCTTCCGCCCTACCTAAGTTAGCCATTTACCAGGCTTCCTAACTTCTCTATTTCGCTTTCCTCTGTAGCGGTAAGCGGTTCGTAGAAAACTTCCGGTACCGTATGACCTACAGCGTTAGCGATTGCTTCCATGGCGGACTTAGACGGCTGCTTACTTCCGTTTTCGATATGGCTTAAGTGTCCTACCGAAAGCCCGGTTTTTTCTGAAAGGTCTTTTAATAATAAGTTCCCTTTCAATCTGTAATATCTAACTTTATTCATTGTTTTTTCACTCCCTTGCCGTTGTCCTTGTGACATTTTTACGTCGTTTATTTGTCTGTGTGACAATTTTACCGCGAAAAAATATAGGAAACAACTACGACTTGTCTATCTGACAATTTTTGTATATTCCGTCGTATTACGCCGTTATCCTCTGTTATCCCTTGTTTATCTTCGTAGCGGTAAAATTATTTTTAAACTGTAGTAAATGCTTCTGCCACAAGTACGGCGTAAGGATAACCCTTTTTCCTGGCTCTTATCACTTCCTTTTCTAGCTTCGCCCAGTCGTCGCTTCTGTAAATCACGACGGTACCGTTTTCCACTATGATTACTGCCTTATTCAAATTTAGCCCCCCTTTCAGTTTGTAAAGTTGGCGTCTACCATGCGACCACGTACTACAGCATACAGCTTGTAAGAAGTGGTACCGTTCGGGTACATTCCGTCGTATCGAAGAATCCAGGTAATACCGTAAATGTCCTTATAGCACCGTCCCGCCGTAGCAAGTCTACACCGGCTGCCGTCCTTATTGTAATACGCGGACCAGAAAAGATTATAAAGTTCGCTGCAAATCGTGCTACGCTTCTGGCGTTCCATGTTGTCGTATTCTTCACGATTAACCAGAAGTTCCAGGCGTTCACGCTGCATTAACTCCCGCTTCTTAAGTTCTCTACCGTAGGTCTGTTTCCAGATACGGTAGGCTTCTTCCTTCGTCATGCTCTCACAGTCCGTATACAGCTTTTCGATAAGCTGGTACTGTTCGTAGCTTTCCGGCGTTTCCGGCGCCCTGGTTCCTTTGATAAATTCGTCATATAACATAATTGTTTACCTTCCCTTCTTAATACTTATCTGGCCTTATCGGTCGGTCTTCCAGCTGTAAGGGTGCTATCCCACATTCTGTTAACTTAATAGTCTTATGTGTGATACTCGCCCCACCTATCCATATGACGAAGTACCCTTCCTTAAGGCTTTCTTCGTGCCTGGTAAAAACGACGCCACTATCTGGGTAGACCTTCGTAAGTTCCTTTTCGTGGTACGCTTCTACTTCTTCGAACTTCCTAGCTATGGCTATCCTGTTATTCTCTGCTATTACTTCGCATTCCGCGAAATACTGTTCCCACGCGTTCATGCTACTACCTACCTTTCGTCTATTGCCTTTAGTATTGATTCTATTTTCTGGTTCTGCTCGTCCCAGAAGTCAGCATTACTTTTGGCATTTTTATACTTTGGTGTAACGCCGTCGTCTTTCACTTCCTGGCTAAGTTCACGCCAGGCCTTCGCTTCATCTTCTCTATGCGTTGTTGTCATTAGGATATAGCAGCTTAAGGCGCTCCACATATCGTTAGTAAGCGTTACTGTTCTTTTCTGTTCGTCGTAAGGTACTTCCTGTGGGTCTGCCCCGTCAAACTCTGTAGCCGGCCGGCTTGCGTACTCCCCTGTTTCTTCGATAAAGTCCGTTGCTTTTTTCATGGTATTTTTCTCCTTTCCCTGTCTCGTAATCCACATGGTAGCGTCTACCTGGCTCTTTGCTGTGTGTACCTTGTTTCCTTCACGGTATACGTGATACTGTGGTGTAGGTCTTGTTTCATCCTTCACTACTTTATATTTTCCTGTTCTATATACTGTCTTCATGCTGTTACCTACCTTTTCAGGGGCCGAAGCCCCTTATATTATTTTACATTCGCCGTAAGTTCGTCCCACATTCCCAGGACACTCTGGATAGCATAAGGAAGGTCGAACGGTATAACCTGGTCTTCTTTAATCTGCTTAAGCATAGCTTCTACCCCCACCGTCTGCCAGGGTTCTATATAGCTTACTTCCTCTTTATTTCTTAAGAAGTTTATTACCTGTACAACGGCTTCCATACATCCCTTCATGCACTTAGCGTTACCTGTTGACGCAGAAACCAAAATAACGTCGGCGCCTTCTTCTGTTGCCTTCTGACACGCTGCTTCAAATTTTGTCGCGCTCTGTTCCTCTTTTAGCATTTCATTAGCGAACCAATAATTTAATTTGTATAAGCTTTCTAGTATTTCTTTTCTACTTTCCTCGTTCATGTTGTACCGCCTTTCTAATGTTACTTGTAAGTTGCACTCGTTACTTTATAGTGTCATTATATAGAATCATTCGTCACTTGTCAATACCTTTTTGCAATTATTTTTAATACGAACGTCACTTTTAAGTGTTGACTGTTATACGCCAGTATGTTATAATTGTCTTACAGACAACAAGAAAGGGGGTGTATACTCCAATGGCAATGTCTGAAAAAGTAAAAATAGTATTACTTAAACGTAAAATGACCGTAACGGCCCTGGCGGAACTTCTGGGAACTACCAGAAGTAACCTAAGCAATAAACTAAGCCGGGATAACCTAAGCGAAAAGGAACTACAGGAAATAGCGGAAGCGCTTAACTGTGACCTGGATATGAATTTTACTTTAAGAGATACAGGCGAAAAGGTTTAGCCTACAGTTCGGAAGAACACAATTACCCAGAAAAGACCCTACAGCTTTTTTAATATGCTGTAGGGTCTTTTCTTTGTCGTCGCCAGATGATATAATTTAGAAAAACTTACAAGGGGGATAATTATTATGAAATGTCCAAAGTGCGGAAGCGAAAACGTAAAGGTAGACTTAGTACAGACAGCCGGAAAGACGAAGAAACATGGTAACGGTCTGGGCGGTCATGTGAATAATACAGCCCGTGGCATTACTGCCATATGTACCCTGGGTATGTCTAACCTGGTGTGGAAGAAGTCAAAGGGAAACGAAAAGACAAAGTTTAAAAATGAAACGGTGTGCATTTGCCAGGATTGCGGCAAGTCGTGGAACGCATAAAGAAAAAGCCCCAGGTATAAACGCCTGGGGTATTATTTTGACAATAGAGGATAACATAGGATAACGAACCAGCTAGTAAGGTATGGGTAAACGAAGGATAACGTAGGACACTGTAGGAAGTGAAAATACAGGTACCTACAGCATAAAACAATATATAAAATTAAAATTTTTCCTATAGGGTAGAATAAAAACAGAAAAGGTATGAGTTAAAAAACCACATACCCCCTAAGAAAATAAAGAATAATATATATATTATAAATAATAAAATAATAATTATATTTATATATAATAGTATATTTATATAGTTATTATAAGTATATAATAGGTTTTTTCTTAAAGTCTTTTTATGCTGTAGTCTTTTGCCTTTTAATACCTGGTTCTGGTGGCGTATTTACAGCTTAATATCTACTACACTACTTACTACAGTTTTTACTACAGAACCAGGGAAAAGGCGGATAATAGGGGATAACAGAGGATAACGAACGTAGTATAGAAGGTAAAGAGAAAGCCCATAAACACAGCGTTTACGGGCTTTTTATATATTTATATCAGTATGTCCATGAACATGTCATAAACCTTCGCAAAATTATTATAAGACTCCAAAACTTCACCTCAATTCCATAGACAAACTCGAAATAATCATATCATATTCCCACCCATATTTCCAGTTTTAAACCAAAACGGGCATCTAGCTTCTCTACAAGCTGGAATTGTTTTGTTACCCTCAATTATTTAAGTCCTTGCGGGGCATATACAAGTGAATAACCAGTTTCTGCCTCGTTTCCATAAATTATTGCAGAAATATAGTGCCGTCGAGGCATATGCAAGCCGTATCTCCACCTCTGCCTCGTTTCACTCTAGCCTACGGGGCAGAGAAGATAAACAGGCTTGTGTATGCCCCGGCGAACTGTATATAGCT
This sequence comes from Lachnospiraceae bacterium, assembly GCA_028689585.1. Classification (GTDB taxonomy): domain Bacteria; phylum Bacillota; class Clostridia; order Lachnospirales; family Lachnospiraceae; genus Merdiplasma. The sequence goes on from JAQVCW010000037.1 coordinate 31,493, forward strand.
TGCTTTTCTTAGCCAAACGGGGCAAATTTTTAATTTGATTGACTATGTGCCTCGGCAACTTTCCGATTGACTCATCAGTTCATCTCCCACACAGCTTCCGATTTTGTCAATCTCTTATAAGTCAAGAGACTATCCGAAATCCGCTTCGCTACTTGCCTCTACGCCTCATGCTACTTCGCAGCCTGTCAGTAGGGGCTTGTATCCCCTACTGACACAAGCAAGTCCCCACCCGCCGCTTAATGCTCTTCACATTTGAAGCGGGTGACTTACTTGATGAGGTTAAAATTATATACTAACAATATCACACATTACCAATTTCCTCAACGCAATAGTGGGCAAAAGCCCACCCCCAAAAAGCCACAACAAATACCCCAAAAAAGCCACAACAAATTCAGCTTCTAACTTCCTTACAACCACAAGCCCCGTGCCGTTCCGGCACGCGATTTCCCACCATGTCTTTTTTTATCTTTATCTTTTGTCTTTTATCCTTTATTTTTTTTATCTTTTATCTTTTTTATCCTTTATCTTTTTTATCTTTTATCCTTTATCTTTTATCCATTCCACCACAGCCAGCCTTCACCCACAACACTATATGACCGTGATACAACCACAGCGGAGCCGTGACGTTTCTTCAGGGTCAGATGACGGGAGCCGCTGCCTGCGTGCCGGGCGCTTGTGCAATATCCATTTCCATAGTATGAATTGATGAACATCTTAGCGCGCAGCCGCCGCTTATAAAAGGATTGCAGAGTGTCCACAAGACACTCTGCAAAAGACGCCCTGAAGCGGGTATGCATCAGCATACCTGCTGAATGCGTCTGGTTCCTTTTATAAGCGGCGGCTGCACGCATAGATGTTCACAATGAAATACTCCTGGAAACGGATATTGCACAAGCGCCCGGCACGCAGGCAGCGGCTCCCGTCATCTGACCCTGAAGAAACGTCACGGCTCCGTTGTGGTTGTATTGCCAGTCATATAGTGTTGCGGGTGAAGGCGTCCGCCCTCTACCGCGCCTCCGCCACCAATTCCCCGTTCACTACATCCAACGTAATCGTCCTGCCAGTATCCACCTTCCCTCTCAAAATCAACTTCGCGGCCAAAGTCTCCACATGTTTCTGCAAATACCTCTTCAAAGGCCTAGCCCCATACACCGGATCATAACCGCCATCAATAACATACTTCTTCGCCTCATCCGTAAGCACAATAGAAATCTCCTGCTCCTCAAGCCGGTCATTAACCTCCGCAATGAGCAAATCAACAATCGCACCAATATTATCCTTGGTCAAAGGCTTAAACATAATAATCTCATCCAGTCGATTCAAAAACTCCGGTCTGAAATGACCTCTCAGATCATTCATAACCATCTCCTGGCACTCTGCATTAATCTCACCATTCTCCTCAATACCTTCCAGCAAATAAGAAGAACCAATATTAGAAGTCATAATCAATATCGTATTCTTAAAATCCACTGTCCGACCCTGAGAATCTGTAATCCGGCCATCATCCAGCACTTGCAGTAACACATTAAACACATCCGGATGCGCTTTCTCAATCTCATCAAAAAGCACAACAGAATATGGTTTTCTACGTACAGCTTCCGTCAGCTGGCCACCTTCTTCATATCCCACATATCCCGGAGGTGCTCCAATCAGTCTGGATACGGAATATTTCTCCATATATTCGCTCATATCGATTCTGACAATATTGTTCTCATCATCAAACAACGTCTGAGCCAAAGTCTTAGCAAGCTCCGTCTTACCAACACCAGTCGGGCCTAAGAACAGAAAAGAGCCAATCGGTTTCGAAGGATCTTTAATTCCCGCTTTGGAACGAATAATCGCATCCGTGACTCTGGACACTGCTTCATTTTGTCCAATCACTCTCTTATGAAGTTCGTCTTCCAATCCTAAAATCTTCGTACGTTCTCCTTCTGTCAGCTTAGCAATTGGAATCCCGGTCCATCTGGATACAATCTTTGCAATCTCCTCATCTGTTACGCTCTCATGGACTAAAGATAAATCCTTCTCTGCAACCTTGCCCTCTTCCGTGGCAAGCATAGCCTGCAGTTTAGGAAGTTCCCCATACTGTAATTGTGCAGCTCTGTCCAAATCATATTCTCTTTGAGCCTTCTGTATCTGGCTGTTCATATCTTCAATCTGTTCTCTTAATTTCTGCAGACGTTCCACAGAACTCTTTTCATTTTCCCACTGACTCTTCTGAATATGAAACTCATCCCGCAAATCAGCCAATTCTTTCTGCAGATTCTCCAGACGCTCTTTACTTAGATTGTCCGTTTCCTTCTTCAAAGCAGCTTCCTCGATTTCCAGCTGCATAATCTTACGCTGCTGTTCGTCCAGTTCTGTAGGCATAGAATCCAATTCAGTCTTAATTAATGCACAAGCCTCATCTACCAAATCTATCGCTTTATCCGGCAGGAATCGATCTGAGATATAACGCTGGGACAATGTGGCAGCAGCAACTAAAGCACCATCTGTGATGTGCACTCCATGATAGACCTCATAGCGTTCCTTCAATCCTCTAAGAATAGAAATCGTATCTTCAACGGTAGGTTCATCAACCATAACCGGCTGGAAACGTCGTTCCAATGCAGAATCTTTCTCAATATACTGACGATATTCATCCAAAGTAGTTGCACCAATACAGTGAAGTTCTCCCCTGGCAAGCATTGGTTTTAACATATTTCCTGCGTCCATCGCACCATCTGTCTTACCAGCACCCACAATCAGATGCAGTTCATCAATAAACAGGATAATCTGTCCCTCACTTTTGCGAACTTCTTCCAATACAGCTTTTAATCGTTCCTCAAATTCGCCACGATACTTAGCACCTGCAACCAGGGCTCCCATATCCAGGGCAAAAATCTTTTTGTTCTTTAACCCTTCCGGCACATCTCCGCGAACAATTCGCTGAGCGAGACCTTCAACTGCTGCAGTCTTACCAACACCTGGCTCACCAATCAACACCGGATTATTTTTCGTCTTACGGGACAGAATACGAATCACATTACGAATCTCAGAATCACGTCCAATAACCGGATCTAACTTCTGCTCTTTTGCTTTCTCAACCAGATCTTGTCCGTACTTGCTCAAAGTATCATAAGTAGCTTCCGGATTATCGGAAGTCACTCTCTGATTTCCTCTTACTGTACTAAGTGCCTGAAGAAAACGTTCTCTTGTAATACCATACTCGTTAAAGATTTTCTTCATAGCCGGACTTGGCTGTTTTAACAGTGCCAGGAAAAGATGTTCTACTGACACATATTCATCTCCCATAGCCTTTGCTTCGTCTTCTGCATAAATCAGAGTCTGGTTTAGGTACTGTCCAATATAAGGTTTTCCACCCGATACCTTCACTCGTGCCTGCAGCGCACTCTCCAGCGTATTACCGAAGTGCTGGGGCTGAATCTCCATCTTCTCAATCATTTTTAAAATCAGACTGTCTTCCTGATTTAAAAGTGCATATAGTAAATGTTCCTGTTCTATTTCTTGATGGCCGTATTCATAGGCAACTTTCTCCAGTTCATTTACTGCCTGTAATGACTTTTGTGTGAATTTGCTTATATTCATGATACTACCTCCTAGTTTCATAATTATTCTTGTTCCTTATTATCGAACAAATTATCAAGTCTGCATATAAATAAAAAGTCTTTTTCATCTGTTCTATTACAACTATAACACAAGATTTTTAAAAGTCAACACTTATTTTATGATTTTATCAATAATTCATACTTTATCTCAGATTTATAAGCAATACCATCATAAACTCATGCCTACAAATTTTTTAATTTAAGTCTCTTACTATGTTCTCCTACTTTTTCATGTACCAGCTTCTTGTAAACGGCAAGTACTTTCCGACAAAAAATGGAAATTATTTTCCAGCAGTTTCTGGCAAATAAAATCCAGCACTTTTTGGTATAGCACCCACGGAATAATCCGCGGGATTTTTTATTGAAATGGC
>JAQVCW010000008.1 GCA_028689585.1 Lachnospiraceae bacterium
AGGGCCCGGGAGGCAATCGCTATCAGGGGCAGGGCAGCAGCCAGGGAGGCAATCGCTACCAGGGCCAGGGAGGTCCGGGAGGCAATCGCTATCAGGGCCAGGGCAGCAGCCAGGGTGGTAACCGTTACCAGGGCAGCAGACCTCAGGGAGGTCCGGGAGGCATGTCAGGCAGAGGTCCGGCAGGCGGAAGAATGCCTAATGTCCCGAAAGCTCCGGTGGAGGCAAAACCATTAGAGAAGGAAGGACGCGCTAAGAATGAACGCGGCCTGCGCAACGAACGCAAAGGCGAAAAGGTGGGGAAAGGCGATAAGCTGGACCGCATGGAGAGAGGACACCAGACTCAGAAGACGGCAGGCAAAGGAAAAGGTACAGTTAAAACTGCTGTGAAACCGGCTCCGCAGCCGGTAGTAAAGGAAGAAGTGATTAAAAACATTGTGCTTCCGGATACTTTGACGATCAAAGAGCTGGCAGAGAAGATGAAGATTCAGCCGGCCGCTATTGTGAAAAAGCTGTTCCTTCAGGGAACCATGGTTACAGTGAATCAGGAGATCGACTTTGATACTGCAGAAGAGATCGCACTGGATTATAACTGCATGTGTGAAAAAGAAGTGAAGGTAGATGTGCTGGAAGAACTGCTGAAAGAGGATGATGATGCAGCAGATACCCTGACAGCCCGTCCGCCGGTAGTATGTGTCATGGGACACGTTGACCACGGTAAAACTTCACTGCTGGATGCGATCCGCAACACCCACGTCATTGACCGTGAAGCAGGCGGCATTACCCAGCATATCGGTGCATCTGTAATTACCTGCAACGGTGAAAAGATTACATTCCTGGATACACCGGGGCATGAAGCATTTACCTCCATGCGTATGCGTGGTGCCAATTCCACGGATATTGCTATTCTGGTGGTAGCGGCAGATGATGGCGTGATGCCTCAGACCATCGAGGCAATCAACCATGCGAAGGCAGCCGGCATTGAGATTATCGTAGCGATCAATAAGATCGATAAGCCCAGCGCGAATGTGGAACGTGTAAAACAGGAACTGACAGAATATGAACTGATTCCGGAGGACTGGGGCGGAAGCACTGTATTTGTACCGGTTTCCGCTCATACTCATGAGGGAATCGACACTCTTCTGGAGATGGTTCTGCTGACTTCCGAAGTACTGGAGCTGAAAGCGAATCCGAAGAGAAGAGCCAGAGGTCTGGTCATTGAAGCACAGTTGGATAAAGGAAGAGGCCCGGTAGCTACGGTTCTGGTACAGAAAGGTACACTGCATGTGGGAGATCCTGTCTGCGCGGGCGCCTGCCATGGCAAAGTACGTGCCATGATGGACGATAAGGGACGGAAAGTAAAAGAAGCAGGCCCGTCTACTCCGGTAGAGATCCTTGGCTTCAGCGATGTTCCCAACGCCGGCGATATTTTTGTGGCACCGGAAACTGAAAAAGAGGCCCGCAGCTTTGCAGAGACCTTTATCAGCGAAGGCAGAGAAAAACTTCTGGAGGATACCAAGGCCAAGATGTCCCTGGATGATCTGTTCACACAGATTCAGGCGGGCAATCTGAAAGAATTAAATCTGATTGTAAAAGCAGATGTACAGGGATCCGTAGAAGCAGTAAAACAGAGTCTTCTGAAGATTTCCAATGACGAAGTGGTTGTGAAGATCATCCACGGAGGCGTTGGTGCGATTAATGAATCGGATGTTATCCTGGCTTCCGCTTCCAATGCAATCATTATCGGCTTTAATGTACGCCCGGATGCGATGGCGAAGACTACCGCAGAAAGAGAAGGCGTAGATGTCCGTCTGTACCGCGTCATTTATGATGCGATCGCGGATGTGGAAGCTGCCATGAAGGGAATGCTGGATCCGATCTTCGAAGAGAAGATCATCGGTCATGCGGAAGTGCGTCAGACCTTCAAAGCTTCCGGTGTCGGTACGATTGCCGGTGGTTATATTCTGGATGGTATGTTCCAGAGAGGCTGTACGGTACGCATTACCAGAGAAGGCGGAAAAGTCTTCGAAGGTGCACTTGCTTCTCTGAAGCGTTTCAAGGACGATGTAAAGGAAGTAAAAGCCGGATATGAATGTGGTCTTGTCTTCGAAAAATTCAATGATGTAAAAGAAGAGGATCAGGTTGAGGCTTATATAATGGTAGAAGTACCAAGATAGATCAGGATGGACTGATGTTCATTCAATGAGGTAGATAATTTATGAGAAAAAACAGTATAAAGAATACCCGGATCAATGGAGAAGTGATGAAGGAGCTTTCTGTGATTATTCGCAGTGAAATTAAAGATCCCCGCATCCATCCCATGACTTCGGTTACTGACGTGGAGGTTGCTCCTGATTTAAAGACCTGCAAGGCATATATCAGCGTGCTGGGTGATGAAGAAGCCCGGAAAAATACGCTGGCCGGTTTGAGAAGCGCAGAGGGATATATCAGAAGACAACTGGCACGTACGGTAAATCTTCGCAATACTCCTGAAATCAAATTTATTCTGGATCAGTCAATTGAATATGGCATTAATATGTCAAAGCTGATTGATGATGTTACAAAGGACATTCGTGAGGAAAAAGAGGAAGAAACCGATGATTAATTTAAATGCAGAATTAAAAGAGGTCAAGACCGCAGGCATCGCGGGGCATATACGCCCGGATGGTGACTGCGTGGGCTCCTGTATTGGTTTATATCTCTACCTGAAAAAATACTTCCCGGAGATTAAGACAGAGGTATATCTGGAAGAATTTCCGGAGGCATTCCGCTTTTTAGAGGGAAGTGATCAGGTACAGCACAACTGTGATCAGACAAAGGAGTACGATGTATTTTTCTGTCTGGACTGCGGGGATGAAAAACGGCTGGGAAATGCAGTGAAATATTTTAATACGGCAAAAAAGACGATCTGTATCGATCACCATATCAGCAATCAGGCATTTGCACAGGTGAATTATATCGTGCCGGATGCCAGCTCCACTTCAGAGCTGATTTTCAATCTGCTGGAGGAAACGAAGATCACCAAAGAGATGGCAGAAGCGCTCTATATGGGTATCGCCCATGACACCGGTGTGTTCAAGTTTTCCAATACCTCCAGCCGGACCATGGAAATCGCCGGGAAGCTGATGGATAAGGGCATTGATTTTTCCACGATCGTGGATGATACCTATTTCATCAAATCCTATATTCAGAATCAGATTATGGGGCGGGCCATGCTGGAGAGCATTATGATGCTGGACGGCAGGGTGATTTTCAGCGCTATCCGCCAGAAGGATATGGACTTTTACGGAGTCGGGACCATGGATCTGGATGGAATTGTACAGCAGCTTCGAAATACCAGAGGGGTGGAGGCGGCGCTGTTTCTTTACGAGACGGCCCCTCAGGAGTACAAGGTCAGTATGCGTTCCAACGGAAAAATCGACGTCAGTCAGATCGCATGTTATTTTGGCGGCGGCGGCCATGTAAAGGCAGCCGGATGCACCATGCAGGGAAGCGTGTACGATGTGGTGAATAACCTGGTCAAACATATTGACAAACAATTAAAACAGATTAAGGTGACGAATTGATTTCCGGAATTATTAATGTATATAAAGAAAAAGGATATACCAGCCATGATGTGGTGGCAAAGCTGAGAGGTATTCTGCATCAGAAGAAGATCGGACATACCGGTACCCTGGATCCGGAGGCAGAAGGAGTTCTTCCGGTCTGCCTGGGATCAGGAACAAAGCTGTGCGATATGCTGACGGACAAGAGCAAGACCTATCAGGCGGTACTGCTGCTGGGGCAAAATACAGATACCCAGGATACCACGGGCACAGTGCTGGAAACCAGAGAAGTGACTGTGACAGAAGAAGAGGCTGAAAAATGCATTCTCGGCTTTGTGGGTGAATACAGCCAGATCCCTCCTATGTATTCTGCGTTGAAGGTGGATGGGAAAAAACTGTATGAATTAGCCAGAGCCGGGATCGAGGTGGAGCGCAAGCCCCGTCAGGTCAGCATTCACAGCATTGAGATCCAGCAGATAAATCTGCCGGAGATTGTGATGACCGTAAGCTGCTCAAAAGGAACCTATATCCGAACCCTGTGTTATGATATTGGTCAAAAACTGGGCTGCGGAGGCTGTATGAAGAGTCTGAAGCGAATTCGCGTAGGCTCTTTTGCTGTTTCACAGAGCAGAACACTGGATGAGATCAGGGCGCTGCAGGAAGAACAGCGTCTGCCGGAGATTCTGGTTCCGGTGGATGCCATGTTTCCGGAGGCTCTGGCAGTACATGTCCTTCCTGAGACAGAGAAGTATTTGAAAAACGGAAATCCGCTGCAGCCGGGCTGGTTTGCGGAAGAAGTGCCCCGGACCGGACAGGGCCGCATACGGATATATGATACATCAGACAGGTTCTGCGCAATTTATCAATGGAATACAGCCAGAAAGCTTTTTATCCCGGAAAAAATGTTTCTGGAAGGATAAAGAGGACTACAATAGCGTGGGAGGACATCATGGAATATTTTCATGGGAGAACAGATTTTTATAGGGAGGGCCCCACAGCCGTTACGATGGGGAAGTTTGATGGAGTGCATCTGGGCCATCAGAAGCTGATCCGCCATATAAAAAAACTGGAAAACGATGTGATACACAGCGTGGTATTTGCGCTGAAAGTAAATAAAGAAGAGCTGCTGCTGACAGAAGAAGAACAAAAGCGGATCATAGAGCAGTTAGGGGTGTCCTGTCTGATTGATTGTCCTTTTCTTCCGGAGATTTCCAGCATGGAGCCGGAGCGCTTTGTCAGTGAGATACTGGTGGACCGTCTTCATGCAGCATATATCACTGTGGGAAAAGATTTTCGATTTGGCTACCAGAAAAAGGGGGATGCCCTGTTTTTGAAGCAGCTGCAGGAAAAATATGGTTTTCAGGTGGATATTCTGGAAAAGGAACAGTTTGGCGATCGTGATATCAGCAGTACCTATATCCGGGAATGCCTGACGGGAGCGGATATGGAGACGGCAGCAAAGCTGCTGGGCAGGCCGTATCAGGTCAGCGGAGAGGTGCTCCATGGAAGAAAGATAGGGCGGACGCTGGGGATGCCTACCGTGAATTTGATTCCGCCCGCTGAAAAGCTGCTGCCGCCCAATGGAGTCTATGCCACCAGAACCTGGATTGATCAGGTCTCTTACCCTGGTATTACAAATATTGGATACAAGCCTACTGTTGGAGAGAAGTTTAAAGGGGTGGAAACCTATCTTTTTGATCTTGACCAGGATTTGTATGGAAAACATATTGTGACAGAATTTTACCGTTTTGAGCGTCCGGAACAGAAGTTTTCCTCTTTGGAGGCGCTGAAAGAGCAGATGCATCGGGATATTTCCTTTGGAAAGGAGTATTTTAGTGAATAAAAGCTTATGGATAGCAAGCTGCTGTCTGATTATCATAGGACTTTTGTTTTTGCTGGCTGGTGTTATTCTGCAGTATTACCAGCAGTATAAGGAACCGCTCAAGGGGAGGACCACCGGAAAAGTGGTGGAACTGCTTCTGGCAGAGCCGAAAAAACGGACAGGGGCCGGCTATAAGAATTATTATTATCCGATTTTTGAATATTTTGCGGAGGGGAAGCTGTATAAAGTGAGATATCCCTATGGAGCTTATCCCAGCCCTTTTCATATAAATCAGGAAATAAAACTCTGCTACAACAAAGAGGATCCGCTGGAGTATCAGATCGCGGAAATCAATAAATGGAAGCTGCTTTCTTCGGCGCTGTACGGTGCCGGGGTGATCAGTGTTATGATCGGATGTATTATTTTTTTGATATTTGCAGTAAGAGGTTGACGGAAAACATCAATTATGATATATTAGATCGGTATGATTTAGCCGATGCTCAGAGTTTGGACACTCCAACCGATTTCTTAGTATCCGGCGATAAATAAAATTTCAGGAGGAATAAAAGATGATTTCAAAAGAAAAGAAACAGGCAATTATGGCAGAGTATGGCAGAAAAGAAGGAGATACAGGTTCACCGGAAGTACAGATCGCTGTATTGACTGCCAGAATTCAGGAACTGACTGCACATCTGCAGGAGAACCCGAAGGATCATCATTCAAGAAGAGGTCTTCTTAAAATGGTAGGTCAGAGACGTGGCTTACTGGCTTATCTGAAGCAAACTGATATTGAAGGATACCGTACTTTAATTGTAAAACTGGGAATCAGAAAATAATCCAAGAACAAAGGGGCGGAGTTTTCCGCCCTTTATTGTTATGAAAGTAATGAAAATATGATAATAATGAGGGTGAAATACTATTTCCCGAGACCACTGAAAAGGTGATTTTATGGAAAGTCATTTTTTCAGTTGTTTCGGAAGAGATTTCATCGAAGAAAAAGGAGAAAACTATGTATAAGAATTTTTCAATGGAGCTGGCTGGCAGAACATTATCAATCGATATCGGCAGAGTGGCAGCTCAGGCAAATGGTGCAGCATTTATGCACTATGGTGATACTACTGTGTTGTGTACCGCGACGGCTTCCGACAAGCCAAGAGAAGGCATTGACTTCTTCCCGCTCAGCGTGGAGTTTGAGGAAAAGCTGTATTCCGTAGGCAAGATCCCTGGTGGCTTCAATAAGCGTGAGGGCAAGGCATCTGAGAATTCCGTGCTGACAGCGCGTGTCATTGACCGTCCTATGAGACCTCTGTTCCCAAAGGATTACAGAAATGATGTGACATTAAATAATCTGGTTATGGCAGTGGATCCGGCATGCCGTCCGGAGCTGGTGGCTATGCTGGGGTCTGCGATTGCTACCTGCATTTCCGACATTCCGTTTGATGGACCATGTGCGATGACTCAGATTGGTCTGGTCGATGGAGAATTTGTGGTGAACCCGTCTCAGGAACAGTGGAAGAATGGGGATCTGCAGTTGACCGTAGCTTCTACCGGTGAGAAAGTGATCATGATCGAGGCAGGAGCAAATGAGATTCCGGAAGATAAGATGATCGAGGCAATCTACAGAGCTCATGACATCAATCTGGAGCTCATTGAGTTCATTAAAAAAATCGTGGCAGAAGTAGGAAAAGCGAAGCATACTTATGAAAGCTGTGCGATTCCGGCGGAGATGTTTGACGAGATAAAGAAGATCGTAACTCCGGAAGAGATGGAGACCGCAGTATTTACAGATGTAAAACAGGTTCGGGAAGAAAATATCCGAAATATTACTGCAAAACTGGAAGAGGCATTTGCTGAGAAGGAAGAATGGCTTCCGATTTTGAGCGAAGCAGTATACCAGTACCAGAAAAAGACCGTTCGTAAGATGATCCTGAAAGATCATAAGCGTCCGGACGGACGTGAGATCACGCAGATCAGACATCTGGCGGCTGAGACAGATCTGATACCGAGAGTGCATGGCTCTGCTATGTTTACCCGTGGACAGACACAGATCTGTACCATCACGACTTTGGCTCCGTTATCTGAGGTTCAGAGAATTGATGGCCTGGATGAAAACGAAGTGAATAAGCGTTATATGCATCACTATAATTTCCCGTCCTATTCTGTAGGTGAGACGAAACCATCCAGAGGACCGGGAAGAAGAGAGATTGGTCATGGAGCATTGGCGGAGAAAGCTCTGATACCGGTTCTTCCGACCGAAGAAGAATTCCCGTATGCGATCCGTACCGTTTCTGAGACATTTGAATCCAATGGTTCTACCTCTCAGGCCAGCATCTGTGCATCTACGTTGTCTTTGATGGCGGCAGGTGTTCCCATCAAAAAGCCGGTAGCAGGTATTTCCTGTGGTCTGGTGACCGGAGACAGTGACGATGATTATCTGGTACTGACGGATATCCAGGGTCTGGAGGATTTCTTTGGCGATATGGACTTTAAGGTAGCAGGCACTCATGACGGAATCACTGCGATCCAGATGGATATCAAGATTCACGGACTGACCAGACCGATCGTGGAAGAAGCGATTGCCAGAACAAAACAGGCAAGAGAATATATCTTAAATGAGGTTATGACACCTTGTATCGCAGAGCCGAGAGCGACCGTATCAGAATTTGCCCCGAAGATCGTCCAGATTCAGATTGATCCTCAGAAGATCGGTGATGTGGTTGGACAGCGTGGAAAGACCATCAATACTATTATTGAACGTACCGGCGTGAAGATCGATATCACGGATGATGGTTCGGTATCCGTTTGCGGTACGGATAAAACGATGATGGATAAGGCAATTGATATGATCCGGCTCATCACCACCGAATTCAAGGAAGGCATGATCTTTACCGGCGAAGTAGTCAGCATCAAGGATTTCGGCGCGTTTATCGAGTTCGCTCCGGGAAAAGAAGGAATGGTTCACATTTCCAAGATTGCCAAAGAGCGTATTAACCATGTGGAAGATGTACTGACACTGGGTGATAAGGTTAAAGTGGTTTGTCTTGGTAAGGATAAGATGGGTCGAATCAGCTTCAGCATCAAGGATGTAAAAGAAAACTAAGCTTTATTGTGAAAATTTGGTTAAGCTTATTGTGAAATTTGTTGTTGACAAAATGCTGATTTTGTACTAATCTGTGAATAATTAATAAAATCTGTTTTATAAATTCAAACCTGTGAGAAAGAGTAGTAGGTTCGTAGGATGGTTACAGAGAGCTGCAGGGGGTGGAACTGCGGCGCCGGAGGATGAATTGAATGGACTTTTGAGGGTGTGCTGAAGTTACAGTAGGTATCACCGGGAACCGAACCCGTTATCAATGCGGATGCATGTATTGTGCATAATGAGTGGGCCTGGCCAAATTGAGTGGTACCGCGTTAATAGAGTTTTATTAGCGTCTCAAGTTTATACTTGAGGCGCTTTTTTGTTTTTACTACAATCATTGTGATTATTTTAAGGAGGATGTATCATGAAAAAGAAAACATTAGCATTGGTTTTAAGTGCGGCTGTAGTGGCATCGATGGCAGTGGGATGCAGTTCTGGTTCCAAGGAAACAGAAGCACCGGCAACCGAAAAGGTGACAGAAGCGGTGACGGAAAAAGCAACTGAAAAAGCAACCGAAAAAGCAACTGAAAAGGCAACTGAAGCAGCTACGGAAAAAGCAACTGAGAAAGCAGCCGAGACGGAAACAGCAGAAGCGGTGAAAGAAGAAGCAACGGAAGCTTCTACAGAAAAAGCCGATGCGAAGGACAGCACAGAAGCTGCAACGGAGAAAACTGCAGTTGAGAGTGAAACGGAAAAAGTAACGGAAAAGGCTGCGGAAGAAGCAACCGAGAAGAAAACTGAGAAAGCTACAGAAGAAGCAACCGAAGAAGCTACAGAGAAGGCTACGGAGGAAGCAACCGGAGAAGCTACGGAGGAAGCAACCGAAGAAGCTACAGAAAAAGCGACCGAAGAAGCTACAGAAAAAGCGACAGAAAAAGCTACGGAAGAAGCGACCGAAGAAGCTACAGAAAAAGCTACGGAGGAAGCGACCGAAGAAGCTACAGAAAAAGCTACGGAAGAAGTGACCGAGAAAGCAACCGAAGAAGCTACAGAGAAGGCTACGGAAAAAGCAGCAGAGACCGAAACTGAAACAGAGACCGAAACTGAAACAGCAGAAGCAGTAACTGAAAAAGCAACAGAGAAAGTTACAGAAAAAGCTGCGAAAACAGAGACAGAGGCAGAAACAGGGGCAGAAACTGAAACAGAGACAGAAACCGAAACAGCCGAGGTAGTTACCGAAAAAGCAACTGAGACGGCTGACGAAAAGGAAACGGAAGCAGTAACGGAAGCCGAGACCGAAGAAGCTGCAACGGAAGCCGAGACCGAAGAAGCAACAAAAGGGGCTGATGAGCTGGCAGATGGAGAATATACCATCGGTATTTCCCAGTTTGCAGAGCATGGTTCTCTGGAAAACTGCAAAGATGGTTTCCTGGAAGGACTGGCAGATGCAGGATTTGTAGAGGGCGAAAACCTGACGGTTGAATTTGACAATGCCCAGGCGGATACAGCTACAGCCAGCACTATTTCTGACAGCTATGTAAATGATGGCGTGGACCTGATCTGTGCGATTGCTACACCGAGTGCAATGAGCGCATATAATTCCTGTATGAATTCAGATATTCCGGTGGTATATACGGCAGTGTCTGATCCGGTAGCGGCAGGACTGGCTGAGGAAGATGGCACCTCTGTTGGCAATGTGACCGGTACTTCTGATAAACTTCCGGTGGAAGAACAGCTCCAGATGATTCGTGATATCATGCCGGATGCGAAGAAGATCGGTATTATCTATACTACCAGCGAAGCAAATTCAGTCAGCACGATTGAAGAATATAAAGCAGCAGCGGAAGAGTATGGATTTGAGATCGTAGAGACTGGCATCAATACAATTGCAGATATTGATATGGCAGCAGCAGATATGGTTGGAAAAGTAGACTGTATTTCCAACCTGACGGATAATACGGTAGTATCTGCACTGCAGACCGTTCTGGCATATGCAAATGAAGCAAAGATCCCGGTATTTGGCAGTGAGATTGAGCAGGTGAAGAACGGCTGCCTGGCTTCCATGGGTATTGACTATGTGGACCTTGGAAAACAGACCGGAGAAATGGCTGCTGCAATCCTGAAGGGGGAAGCAACTGCTTCTGAAATGAATTTTGAAATCTGTGAAGGTGCGAGCCTTTATGTCAATACGGAAGAAGCAGATAAGCTTGGGATTGAACTGGACGAGTCCTATATCGCTGATGCAGCAGAAGTATTCGATACGATTACAGTAGAATAGTCTGGAGGATAATTCATTGACTTTAGTTTTAAGTGTACTGGAACAGGGCATGATTTATGCAATCATGGCCCTGGGCCTGTATATTACCTATAAAATATTAGATTTTCCGGATCTGACCGTTGATGGCAGCTTTCCCATGGGGGTGGCGATCACCGCTCTGATGATCAGTAAAGATATGAATCCACTGCTGACACTGCCGGTCAGTTTTTTGCTGGGAGCACTGGTGGGCATTTGCACCGGATTGATACATGTGAAATTGAAGGTGAGAGATCTTCTGTCAGGTATCATTATGATGACTGCTCTGTATACGGTGAATTTGAGAATTGCGGGGCGGGCAAATCTGCCTATTTATAATAATACCACGATATTCGATAATGATTTTGTAAATGCGGTCGTGCCGGAATCACTGAGCAGGTTTAAGACCGTATTGATCATACTGATCATTACGCTGATCGTAAAATATATTCTGGACTGGTATCTGCATACGCGGTCCGGCTATATTCTGCGGGCAGTCGGGGATAATGAAGCGATTGTAACGGCCATGGCAGTGGATAAGGGGAAAATTAAAATTATCGGTCTTGCAATTGCAAATGGCCTGGTTTCCCTCAGCGGATGTGTTTTCGCACAGCAGCAGCGTTTCTTTGATATTTCCATGGGAACCGGAACGATGGTAATCGGTCTGGCCAGTGTGATCATCGGAACCAGCCTGTTTAAAAAAATTACAGTGATGCGGGTTACTTCCAGCGTGATTGTGGGTTCCATCATCTACAAAGCCTGCGTAGCGATTGCAATCAAATTTGGCTTTGGATCCACGGACTTGAAGTTTATCACGGCGGCACTTTTCCTGTTTATTCTGGTAATCGGCAAGGAACGGAACCATAAAGTGAAAGAAAAGCCGGAGCAGGCTGTGAAGGCAGAAGCGCAGCAAGAGAAAAACAGCGGGAGAAGGTGAGAACAGATGCTAGAATTACGTAATGTTTCCAAATATTATAATGCAGGAACGGTCAATGAAATGTGTCTGTTCAGAAACTTTAACCTGAGTATTGAGGATGGAGAGTTTATCTCGGTGGTAGGCAGCAACGGCTCAGGGAAAACCTCCATGCTGAACATTATCTGCGGGAGCATTGAGGTGGACAGCGGTTCTATCTGGCTGCAGGATAGCGAAATTACCAATGTGAAGGAATATAAGCGGCTTGAGAAAATCGGCCGGGTATTTCAGAATCCGGCTATGGGCACCTGTCCCAATATGACAATTCTGGAGAATATGAGTATTGCGGACAACAAAGGGCGCCCTTATAATCTGGGCAGGGGAATCTCCAAAAAAAGAAATGCACATTATCAATCCCTGCTGTCTCAGTTGAATCTGGGCCTGGAGGATAAGCTTCAGGTGAAGGTGGGTTCTCTTTCCGGCGGACAGCGCCAGGCTCTGGCTTTGCTGATGTCCACCATGACGAAAATTGATTTCCTGATTTTGGATGAACACACAGCGGCGCTGGATCCGAAAACTGCTGAGATTATTATGGAGCTGACGGATAAGCTTGTGACGGAAAAGAAGCTGACCACAATCATGGTGACTCACAACCTCCGCTATGCGGTGGAATATGGCAATCGGCTGATTATGATGCATGAAGGAAAGGCGATCCTGGACAAAAAGGGAAAAGAAAGGGACAGCCTGAAGGTGGATGACGTGCTGGATATCTTCAATGATATCAGCATAGAGAGTGGCAACTGAGAAAAAGAGCGGCAACTGAGAAAATAAAAATACGGGAACGGGGCTTTTGCACCGGAGGGAGTAAAGGAGCGCAGTCTGCAAATATACATGGTTTGCAGACCGCGCTCCCTCTCTCTGTCCGGTGCAAAAGCCCCGTTTTAATACTTTATTTGTAACTGTTCCGTACCTGCCCGGTTAATTTTATTTCATAAATGAAAACAGATCCTCGTAGAAATTCGGATAGGAGATGCGGACGCAGGAAGCATCTTTGATGGTGGTGGTGCCTTCGGCTGCCAGTGCGGCCACGGCGAAGCTCATGGCAATGCGGTGATCCAGCCGGCTGTCCACAGCCGCGCCATGGACCGGGCGGCCTCCCCGGATGATCATGCCGTCACTCGTGGCTTCGATGTCCACGCCCATAAGGGACAGATTTTCTGTCATGACCGCTATGCGGTCTGATTCTTTTACCTTCAGCTCGGCAGCGTCACGGATGATGGTGGTGCCGGAAGCGAAGGCAGCCATGACTGCCAGCATGGGAATTTCATCGATCAGAGTCGGGATCAGTTCACCTTCGATCACTGTTCCGTGAAGTTCGCTGGATTTTACCAGAAGATCGGCAGTGGGTTCCCCGCTGTCGTTATTTTCATTTAACCGGGTAATGTCGGCTCCCATGGCGGAACATACCTTTAGAATGCCGTCACGGGTGGGATTCACACCTACATTTTTGATCAGGATCTGGGAGCCGGGAACCAGAAGTCCGGCGGCGATAAAGTAGGCGGCGGAAGAGATATCGCCGGGAACGGATATATAACGTCCCTGAAGCTGCGGCTCCGGATAAATAGAAGCGGTGGTTCCTTCGGAAAGAACCTTTGCGCCAAAATGCCTCAGCATTAATTCAGAATGATTTCGGGAAAGCACCGGTTCCGTTACGCTGGTGATGCCATCTCCATACATCCCGGCCAGCAGCACACAGGATTTGACCTGGGCGGAAGCAACCGGAGAATTGTAATGAACCGCTTTTAACGGCCTGCCATTGATCTGCAGCGGTGCACAGCCATTGCCGTGAATACTGGTGATATCCGCTCCCATCATGGAAAGGGGCGTCATAATTCGTTTCATGGGGCGGGACTGAATGGATTCGTCTCCGGTGAGCACACTGGAAAAGGACTGACCGGAGAGGATGCCGGAAATGAGCCGGGTGGTAGTTCCGCTGTTGCCAGCATCCAGCACAGAAGAAGGCGCCGTAAGGCCATGCAGTCCCCTGCCGTGAATGAGAATGTGTTCCGGAGTGTTCTCAATGGAAATTCCCATCTGACGGAAACAGGCGATGGTGGACAGGCAGTCGGCACCCTGGAGAAAATTAGTGATTTCTGTGGTACCCTTTGCCAGAGAGCCAAACATAACGGCGCGGTGGGAAATGGATTTATCGCCGGGAACGGACAATTCCCCGTGAAGGGGGGAAGCTTTTGAAATTTGCATAATAGTTTCCTTTCTGAAGGGGAGCGTTAATAGGGGAGCGTTAATTGTTGGTCTCCCATACCTGGTAGCGATGCTGGCGCAGCAGCTCTGCAGCCTTTTTTGAGGGTTCTTCCTCGTAGAATTCAATGCTGAGGGCACCCTCTTCAAATTCACGGTTGTGAACAATACCAATATTTTTAATGCTGATTCCATTGACAGCCAGAGTGGTGGCAATGGTGGCAATGGCACCTGATTCATCAATAATATCGCAGTAAATGCGGTATATTTTTTTGATGGAGCCAAGCGATGCGGCAGGGAAAGAATTCCGATAATCTCTGGACTGTTCAAACATCTGATGGATTCGGCCGCCGTCCCTGGCCTTCATCCGGTCTCTGGCCTGAGTCATCAGGGAAATGAATTCGTCCATGACTTTATTGATGTTGCCGCCATTGTAAACGCAGATCTGCTCCCACATTTCGGGTGAAGAGGAGGCGATACGGGTGATGTCTTTGAAGCCTCCGGCAGCGATCAGTTTCATATGCTCTTCCTGAGAATCCAGGTTATGGACGGTGTTCACCAGAGCAGAAGCAATGACATGGGGCAGATGGCTGACCGCAGCGGTAATATAATCATGCTCCCGGTAATCCAGAACCAGCGGGATCGCCCCGAGGGAAGCGGCCAGGGCATGGTATTTTGTCACGTATTCGGAAGGCACATTTTCCGAGGGAGTGAGGATATAATATGCATTCTCAAATAAATGATCGGTGGCATTGGCAAAACCGGTCTTTTCAGAACCGGTCATAGGATGGCCGCCGATAAACTGGCCGGTCAGTCCAAGGCGGGTTACCGCCTCGTGAATATTTGTCTTCACGCTGCCCACATCGGTGAGAATACACTTCGGGCTGATCTGCTCCTTTAATTCTTCCAGGGCAGAAATATTATTGCCCACCGGTGCACATAAAAAAATATAATCACATTCCGAAAACAGGGGATCCTGAAGGGAAGCGCAGATGGCATCAATGGCACCTGCTTCAAAAGCGGTCTGTGCGGTTGCTTTCGTTCTGGTATAAGCATAAATCAGGCAGGAAGGATCTATTTTTTTCAGCGTCTTTGCCATAGAACCGCCGATCAGTCCAAGTCCAACAAAGCCGTAAACTGGTTGCTTCATAAATAATACTCCATTCTTTAGTTTTTTCCTGTCTGCATTCTACTATTATTTGCAGAAACTGTCAATTCGCAATGAAGCGGAGCAATTCTATTATGAAGCAGAGCAATTCTTTTAAATAAAAAAGTATTTTGTTAAATTTACATAATTAGCTTGATATTTTCTTGTTATTTTAGTAAAATATACCCAGTGGTGCATAACCATTCAGGAAAAACTAGTATTGGAGGATGAAGGATATGAATGTTTACACGACGGACAAAATTCGTAACGTTGTCATATTGGGGCACGGGGGTGCCGGAAAGACCAGCCTTGTAGAGGCTATGGCATATCTGTCAGGGATTACCAGCAGACTCGGAAGTGTTCCGGAAGGAAATACTCTGAGTGATTTTGATAAAGAAGAGCAGAAAAGAAAATTTTCTATCAGTACTTCCATGGTTCCGATTATCTGGAATGATACCAAGGTGAATGTTCTGGACACACCGGGATATTTTGACTTTGTGGGTGAAGTGGAAGAGGCAGTGGCAGCAGCCGATGCGGCTGTGATCGTGGTCAATGGCAAGAACGGTGTAGAAGTAGGGACACAGAAGGCATGGGAGCTTTGCGAAAAATATAAGCTTCCCCGTATGTTCTATGTATCGAACATGGACTATGATAATGCCAGCTATCGCAAAGTAGTGGAGACGCTGACTGAGCTTTACGGAAAGAAGATTGCACCCCTGCATCTGCCGATCCGTGAAAAAGAAACCTATGTAGGTTATGTGAATGTAGTAAAACAGGCAGCCCGGCGTTATGTGGACAAGCAGAATAAAGTGGAATGCGACATTCCGGAATACCTGAATGAGTACCTGGAAAAATACCGTGATATCTTGATGGAAGCGGTGGCGGAGACCAGTGAAGAATTTATGGACCGTTATTTTGGCGGAGAAGAATTTTCAGAGGCGGAGATTATCGCAGCATTGAAGGCAAATGTCTCCGAATGCTCCCTGGTTCCGGTTACCATGGGTGCCAGCATCAATCTGCAGGGCATCATTATCCTGCTGGATGATATTCTCAGTTATTTCCCGAGCCCGGTTGACCGTAAGATCGCAGGGATCAATACAAAGACAAAAGAAGTATTTGAAGCGGACTACAGTTTCTCAAAAGCAAAATCCGCATTTATTTTCAAGACCATTGTGGATCCGTTTATCGGTAAATATTCTCTGATCAAGGTAGCCTCCGGTGTGATCAAATCCGATGATACCCTGTATGATGTGGAGAATGACAACGAGTTCCGTATCAATAAACTGTACGTGATGGAAGGCAGCAGACCGATTGAAGTCAAGGAACTGATGGCAGGTGATATCGGAGCAATCGGCAAGCTGGATGCAGTTACAGGAGATACCCTGTCTACCAAGGCAGCACCGATTGAATACGGCAAGATCCAGGTATCCACCCCGTATACTTATAAGAGATATGCAGCGAAGACCAAGGGCGATGACGATAAGGTATCTCAGGCTCTGGCAAAGATGATGCAGGAAGACCTGACCATGAAGTCAGTCAATGACAGCGAGAACCGTCAGACACTTCTCTATGGTATGGGAGATCAGCATCTGGAGGTCATTATCAGCAAGCTGCTGAGCAAATACAAAGTAGAAGCGGTTCTGGAGCGTCCGAAGGTGGCATTCCGCGAGACCATCCGCAAGAGTTCCGATGTGGATTCCAAATACAAAAAACAGTCCGGCGGCCATGGGCAGTACGGCCATGTGAAGATGCGTTTTGCAGCTTCCGGCGATCTGGACAAACCATATGAATTTGAACAGGTAGTTGTGGGCGGAGCAGTTCCAAAGAACTACTTCCCGGCAGTAGAAAAGGGAATTCAGGAATCTGTCCTGAAAGGGCCTATGGCAGGCTATCCGGTAGTGGGCGTAAAAGCAACTCTGTATGATGGTTCCTATCATCCGGTAGACTCTTCCGAGATGGCATTTAAGACAGCGGCGGTTCAGGCATTTAAGAAAGGCTTCATGGAAGCCGGCCCGGTTCTCCTGGAGCCGATTGCTTCTCTGAAGGTGACAGTTCCGGATAAATATACCGGTGATGTGATGGGCGATTTGAACAAACGCCGCGGCCGTGTGCTGGGGATGAATCCGGATCACAAGGGTAATACCGTCGTAGAAGCAGATATCCCGATGTCAGAACTGTATGGATATTCTACACAGCTTCGTTCTATGACCGGCGGCAGCGGCGATTTCGCTTATGAATTCGCACGTTATGAGCAGGCTCCATCCGATGTACAGGACAAGGAGATGGAGGCAAGGGCAGCAGAGAATGAATAAGAGATAAAAAATAAAACAGATAAAAGACAGAGCGCAGGCTGCAGAAGCCTGCGCTTTCAGGTTAAATTCATCCATGCCCTGGCGAGTATGTCATGTCCCTTTTCTGTCAGGTGAATCCCGTCTAAAGTAATATCCGAGTAATCCGGCTTCTTAGCGGCAGACAGAAGCTGATCCTGGATGGCAAGATGGGATAAGCGGTATTTTTGAGCGGTCCGGGCGGTGATTTCACCCAACTGCTTCACATAGGGCTGCCAGTTCACATATTTTTCGGGACAGGGAAAGAGAAAAGGCTCAATCAGCACAAGCTTTGGAATCCCGTAATCCAGAATATCAGAAACCAGATCGTCATAACACTGCTGAAACCGGATGGCGGCGGCAGCGCATTCCTGCCCGGAATAACCGCAGTTCATCCAGACACCCACATCATTGACACCGATCAGAACGGATACAATATCGCAGCTTTCTTTTTCCGTACCGGAAAGATCCTGCCACAGTTCGCAGACCCGCTCTATGGTGAAGCCGTCAATGCCCTTGTTGCTAACAACTGTCGTCTCACAGCCCGGAAGGGAAGAAAACTGTTCGTATATTCTGCGCACGTACCCGTCTCCCAGATTTTCCGGATCAAAGCTGTGATAACAGTCGGTAATACTGTCTCCTAAAAATAAAAGCTTCATAATGTCCTCCTTTGTGATGACCATTCCTGGCTCTATTTTAGAAGACATAATTGCGGAATGCAAGTCAAAAAAGGAAGAAAGCAGAGGCGTTTCTGTAAAAAAATACTTTTAAATCGTGTTTAGTTATGTTATAATGAGCGAAACGTGCTGAAAGTTATGCACATGAAATTTAAAAGGAGGCTTATGTCATGAAACATATTAAGACACTGAATACCAAAACCTTACAGAATACTCTGAAAAAAGGTGGATGCGGTGAATGCCAGACATCCTGTCAGTCTGCATGTAAGACATCCTGCACTGTAGGAAACCAGACTTGCGAAAATAATAAATAGGTATCGCCTTAAGCAGCGGACTTTCAGGTTCGCTGCTTGATTCTTAAAGAACAGGGAAAGAAATAAGAAGTCATCACAGACCGCTCGATAGAGATATCGAGTGTTTTGTCATGGTTGAACTTGAAAGGGGATTTACAGTGATCCATCAGTATCGAAACAATGGCTATAACATTGTGCTGGATGTAAACAGCGGATCCGTCCATGTGGTAGATGATGTAGTCTATGACGTGGTTGCGCTGCTGGAAAAGCAGGAAAGTAAAGAAACGATTCTCGCCTCTTTGAAAGATAAATACAGCGAAGCAGATATTACAGAAAGTATGGAAGAATGCAGCGCATTGAAGGCCGCCGGGGTATTATTTACCGAGGATGTCTACAAAAATGCAGTTCTGGATTTCAAAGCCAGAAAGACCGTGGTGAAGGCATTGTGCCTGCATATTGCACATGACTGCAATCTGGCCTGCAGATATTGCTTCGCAGAAGAGGGAGAATATCATGGCCGCCGGGCTCTGATGAGCTACGAGGTGGGAAAAAAGGCACTGGATTTCCTGATTGCGAATTCCGGCAGCCGTCACAACCTGGAAGTGGATTTCTTCGGCGGGGAACCGCTGATGAACTGGCAGGTGGTCAAGGATCTGGTAAAATACGGAAGAGAGCAGGAAAAGCTGTACGATAAGAATTTCCGGTTTACGCTGACCACCAATGGTGTACTGCTCAATGACGAGATCATGGAGTTCTGCAATCAGGAGATGGGCAATGTGGTTCTGAGTCTGGACGGACGTCAGGAAGTACATGACCGTATGCGCCCCTTCCGCAATGGAAAAGGAAGCTATGACCTGGTGGTTCCCAAGTTCCGGAAGTTTGCCGACAGCAGACACCAGGAACGCTATTATGTCAGAGGAACCTTTACCAGAAACAATCTGGATTTTTCCAGAGATGTGCTTCATTTTGCAGATCTGGGATTTCAGCAGATCTCGATTGAACCGGTGGTGGCGGCCCCGGAAGAGCCTTATTCCATCCGGGAAGAGGATCTGCCCCAGATTTTTGAAGAATATGACCGGCTGGCAAAGGAAATGATCCGGCGGGAAAAGGCAGGAAAAGGATTTACCTTCTTCCACTTCATGATTGATCTGACCGGAGGCCCCTGTGTTTACAAGAGAATGTCCGGATGCGGCTCCGGTACGGAGTACCTGGCTGTTACTCCGTGGGGGGATCTTTATCCATGCCATCAGTTTGTGGGGCAGGAAGAGTTTTTGATGGGAAATGTGGACGAGGGGATTGTTCATCCCGGGATAATAGATGAATTTAAAGCATGCAATGTCTATACGAAAGAAAAATGTCAGAAATGCTTTGCCAGATACTACTGCAGCGGCGGCTGTGCGGCGAACTCTTACAATTTTCATGGAACGATTAATGACGCTTATGATATTGGCTGTGAGATGCAGCGAAAGAGAGTGGAATGCGCCATTATGATAAAGGCTGCACTGGCCGAACAAGAAGAGGAGAAAGAAGACAATGAATAAGAAAAAAGCAACATGGGTCATGGTACTGATGGCCGTGCTGATGGTGATATCCGTAATCACGGCAGCCATTGGCTGGGGACCTACCGGTACCGGAGCTGTAAGAAACATCAAACTGGGCCTGGACCTTTCCGGTGGTGTATCCATTACCTATCAGGCAGCAGGAGAAGAAGATCCTTCCGCTGAGGATATGGCGGATACGGTATATAAGCTGCAGCAGCGTGTTACCGACTACAGCACCGAAGCTTCCGTATATCAGGAAGGAACCAACCGTATCAATATTGAAATCCCCGGTGTTACAGATGCAAATGCGATTCTGCAGGAGCTGGGTAAACCTGGATCCTTATCCTTCCAGTTGGAAGACGGCACAGAAATTCTGTCCGGTACCGAAGTGGTATCCGCAGAAGCTGGAACCCAGTCTGACAGTATGGGCAATACGGAGCATGTGGTTTCACTGACCTTTACGGATACAGGAAAACAGGCGTTCGCAGATGCCACTACCGCAAATGTAGGCAAGCCGATCTATATCCTTTATGATGAAAACGTCATCAGCTATCCAACCGTAAAACAGGCGATTACCGATGGAAAATGCGTAATTTCCGGTTCTATGACGGCTGAGACAGCAGAGAACCTGGCATCCTCTATCCGTATCGGTTCCCTGTCTCTGGAGCTGGAAGAGATCCGTTCCAACGTGGTAGGCGCACAGTTGGGGGAAGAAGCGATTTCCACCAGTCTGCTGGCAGGTGCGATTGGTCTGCTGATTGTCATTCTGTTTATGATTGTAGTTTATAAAATCCCGGGTGTGATTGCAGGAATTTCCCTGATCTTATACACAACTCTGGAACTGATCGCTTTAAATGCATTTGATATGACTCTGACACTGGCAGGTATCGCCGGCGTTATCCTGGCCATTGGTATGGCTGTGGATGCCAACGTTATCATTTATGCCCGTATCCGTGAGGAGATTGCAGCAGGCAAGACCGTGCGTTCCTCCATTGATATCGGGTTCAAAAAAGCACTTTCCGCGATTATCGATGGTAATATCACAACACTGATCGCAGCGGCGGTATTGAATTTCATGGCTACCGGTTCTGTAAAGGGATTTGCACAGACACTGGCGCTTGGTATTGTCCTTTCCATGTTTACCGCATGTGTGATTTCCAGAATCCTGATCAACGCAGCTTACGCGCTGGGCATGAGGGATGAGAAGTATTACGGAAAAGCAAAAGAACGGAAAACCATCAATTTCCTTGGCAAAAAGAATATCTGCTTTATTATTGCCCTGGTTGTGATCCTGTCCGGCCCGGTGGCTATGCTGGCAAACCGTGCGGCAGGCAATGGCATTCTGAACCTGAGCATGGAGTTCCGCGGCGGTACCTCTACTGATGTGACCTTTCATGAGGATTACAGCATTGCAGATATCGATGGTAAGATCAAACCGGTGATTCAGGGTGTGATCGGAGATGCTGAGATTCAGGCTCAGAAGGTATCCGGCGGCAATGAGATCATCTTCAAGACCAGAGTGCTGACGGTAGCAGAGCGAGAGGAATTGTCCGCTCAATTGGATGAGCAGATCGGCATCTCAGATTATACCACAGAGACCGGAACCACAGAGAAGAGCATCAGCTTTGAGACGATCTCCTCTACGGTCAGCAATGAAATGAGACAGGATGCAGTGATCGCTGTTATTATTGCAGTATTGTGTATGCTGGTATACATCTGGTTCCGTTTTTCCGATATCCGCTTTGCGGCCAGTGCAGTATTTGCCCTGTGCCACGACGTACTGGTGGTATTTGCGTGCTATGCAGTTGTCCGTATTGCTGTGGGTAATACCTTCATTGCATGTATGCTGACCATTGTTGGTTATTCCATCAATGCCACCATCGTTATCTTTGACCGTATCCGTGAAAATCTGCGTGCCCGCAAGAAGAATTCGGATCTGGCAGAGATCGTAAACCGCAGTATTACCCAGACATTGACAAGAAGTATTTACACCACCTTTACCACGTTCGTAACAATTGCTGCCCTGTATGTTCTGGGAGTACCGAGCATTAAGGAATTTGCGCTGCCTCTGATGGTGGGTATTATTGCCGGCGGATATTCTTCTGTATGCATTACCGGTGCACTTTGGTATGTGCTGAGAGTGCGTATGGAGAAAAAACAGAAGTAATGATCAGAAGTACGGTTGGACAAAGCCTTGGATAAGTAGAAAAAGGCATTTACAATAAAGAAAAAGAGGCTGTTTCATAATGAAAAATTCTCGTTATGCGACGGTCTTTTTTTTATATAAGATAAGTGAAAAAAGATAAGTGAGAAAAAATGGAAAAATGGTTTTTAGCGGCAAAAAAAGCGGATTTTAAGAGAATTGGGCAAAAGTTTCATATTAATCCGGTAACAGCCCGAATCATCCGCAATCGTGATATTATTGGAGATGAGCAGATTGAGCAGTATCTGCATGGCAGTCTGTCAGATTTAAATGATGCAGAACAATTGAAGGGCTCTAAAGAGGCGGCAGTCTTATTAAAAGAAAAAATAGAGCAGAAAAAACAGATCAGGATCATAGGGGATTACGATATTGATGGGGTAAACGCCACTTATATTTTATATTCCGCATTGAAAAAGCTGGGAGCCAGAGTGGATTACGAAATTCCGGACCGGATGAAGGATGGATATGGACTGAACCAGAATCTGATCCGTCTGGCGTTCGAGGAAGGCACAGATACCATTGTGACCTGCGATAATGGCATTACGGCGATAGAACAGATTGCTTATGCAAAAGAATTGGGAATGACAGTAATTGTGACGGATCACCATGAGCCGCTGTTTACGGAAGAAGCCGGAGAAAAGTGCTGGAATCTTCCGAAGCCGGATGTGCTGATCGATCCTAAGCTGCCGGACTGTCCCTATCCCTACAAAAAGCTGTGCGGAGCTGCCGTGGCCTGGAAATGCATGATCGTGCTGTACCGTGTGATGAACCGGAAAGAAGAGGAACTGGAAGAATATATTCCCTTTGCGGCGGTAGCCACCGTGGGAGATGTGATGGATCTGGACGGAGAAAACCGTATCCTGGTAAGGGAAGGACTGATCCGGCTGGGACAGGTTCCCAACCCGGGTGTCCAGGCCCTGATCCGGGCCACCGGACTGGATCAGGCCAGACTGAGTTCCTATCATATCGGCTTTGTTCTGGGTCCCTGTATCAATGCCAGCGGGCGGCTGGATACGGCAAAACGCTCCCTTCAGCTTTTACTGGCAGAGAAGGAAGAAGAGGCCTGCCGGCTGGCGGAAGAACTGAAGCAGTTGAATGATGAGCGAAAGGATCTGACGGCCCGGGGGGTAGAGGCAGCAGTGCAGCAGATCGAGACCACCTCTTTAAAGGAAGATAAGGTCCTGGTGATTTACCTTCCGGACTGTCATGAGAGCATTGCAGGGATTATTGCAGGGCGAATCCGGGAACGCTACAGTAAACCGGTATTTGTACTCACCAATGGAGAAGGCTGCGTGAAGGGTTCCGGCCGCTCCATCGAAAGCTATTCCATGTTTGATGAGATGATCAAATGCCAGGATCTGTTCCTGAAATTCGGCGGTCATCCCATGGCGGCCGGACTGTCATTACCTTTGGAGAAGGTGGAAGATTTCCGCCGGAGAATTAATCAGCTCTGTACTTTGACAGAGGAAGATTTCTTTCAGAAGATCATGATTGATGTGCCTATGCCCATCAACTATATCAGGGAAGATCTGATTGAAGAATTCCAGCTTTTGGAGCCATTCGGAAAGGGCAATCAAAAGCCTCTGTTTGCAGAAAAAAATCTGTCACTAAAGCGCGCACTCATTCTCGGGAAAAACAGAAATGTGCTGAAAATGATGGTGGTGAATCAGGAACACACCGCCATGACCGCCATGTTTTTTGGGAATATCGAAGAATTTCAGTCCTATCTTCAGCAGAAATTCGGACATACGGAGACAGAAAAACTGTTTCAGGGGCAGGAAAATTCCATCAAACTGTCGGTGACTTACTATCCTTCCATTAATGAATATATGGGAAGAAAAACGCTTCAGATCGTGATACAGAATTATCAGTAAAAGGGAAGCAGCGGGCTGATATGCCCAAAGGAGGAAGACTATGAAATTATCAATGAAACTGAAAATTATTATTGGCGTTTTACTGCTGGCGGCAGCGGGTATTTACTACTATGTGGAAATACCTGCTTTCAGCATCCATTCTACCGGTACCTGGCAGTTTGTTATGGTGGGCGTGCTGGTACTGCTGCTGCTCTACGGGCTGCACCGCAGGGTTCGTTCGCTGCAGGACGTTAAGGAAAGCAAAGGATTAAAGGGGGGCGTTCTCCTTCTGCTGGCTATGGTGGTGATCCTGATCGTGGGAAGTATTTTATCCTCACCGATTATCAATGCTTCCAAATATCAGAATCTGCTGACGGTAGAAGAACGGGATTTCACCCAGGATATTACAGAGGTGGATTACAGCAAGATACCATTGCTGGATAAAAGCAGCGCCACACTGCTGGGCAACCGGAAGATGGGAAGTATTGTGGAGTTCGTATCCCAGTTCGAGGTAAGTGATCTCTACACCCAGATCAATTATAAGGATACTCCGATCCGTGTTACTCCGCTGGTCTATGCCAGCCCGATCAAATGGCTGACCAATCACGGGGATGGAATACCGGCCTACATCAAGATCGATATGGCAACTCAGAATACGGAGCTGGTAAAGCTGACGGATACGATTAAATATTCCGAATCCGATCATTTTAACCGCAACATTTACCGTCACCTGAGATTCCGTTATCCTACCTATATTTTCGACAGACTCAGTTTTGAAATTGATGACAATGGAACACCGTACTGGATCTGTCCGGTAAAGCAGTACAATATCGGCCTCTTTGGCGGAGTCACCATTGGCAAAGTGGTGCTGTGCAATGCCAGCACAGGAGAGACACAGGATTATGCCCTGGAAGACTGTCCGGAATGGGTGGATTCCGTCTGCTCCGCTCAGTTGATGATCCAGCTCTATGATTATTACGGCTCTTTGAAAAATGGCTATTTTAACAGTATCCTGGGGCAGAAGGGCTGCCTGCAGACCACAGACGGATACAATTATCTGGCGCTGGAGGATGATGTATGGGTATATACCGGTGTGACGTCAGTCAGCAGTGATCAGTCCAATGTGGGCTTTGTGCTGATGAATCAGAGGACCATGGAGACCCGCTATTATGCAATTCCGGGAGCGGAAGAATATTCTGCCATGGGCTCCGCGGAAGGGCAGGTGCAGAACCTGGGCTACAACTCCACCTTCCCGCTGCTGCTGAACGTATCCGGAGAGCCGACCTATTTTATGGCGCTGAAGGATGATGCAGGTCTGGTAAAGAAATATGCCATGGTCAACATTCAGCGTTACCAGAACGTAGCCATCGGCGATACCGTATCAGAATGTGAAAAGTCGTATCTCAGTCTGCTGAAAAACAATGGGATTTCGACGCAGGGCACCGGTGCCGGCGATACAGTGACCGGCAAGATTGAGAAAATTGCTTCTGCTGTCGTTGATGGAAATTCACATTACTATATTCTGCTGGAAGGAAGCAAGGATATTTATGACGTGTCAGTAGCAGATTATATCGGCATTGTCACCTATAATGTGGGGGACAGCATTACTTTGAATTACCTGGAGGATGGTGACTGCCGGACGGTACTTGGCATTGGAGAATAGCGAAAAGCCCGGCGGGCATACCGCGTCGGCCACGAATAGAAACTATGAAAAAAACAAAAAAATAATGAGAACTTGACAAGGTAATCACCTTGGCATAGAATGAATTACAGTGCTGATTTTAAAGGAAAAATTACAAAAGAAGCAGAAGATACAATAGAAATTGGAGGAATGAAAAAATGGCAATCACTTACAACCACAGAGCCATTGAAGAAAAATGGAGAAAAAACTGGGAAGAAAACCCGGTGAATGTGGATGATGGAAAAAAACCAAAATATTACTGTCTGGATATGTTTCCATATCCGTCAGGAAGCGGACTTCATGTAGGACACTGGAGAGGCTATGTGATCTCTGATGTATGGAGCCGTTATAAAATGATGCAGGGCTATTATCTGATTCATCCCATGGGATGGGATGCTTTTGGTCTGCCGGCAGAGAACTATGCGATCAAGACAGGACAGCATCCGGCGATTTCCACTGCATCCAATATTAAAAATATTAAGCGTCAGATCAATCAGATTGCTTCTATTTATGACTGGGACAGAGAGGTCAATACCACCGATCCGGATTTCTATAAATGGACTCAGTGGATTTTTGTAAAGATGTTCAAAGAGGGACTGGCTTATGAGAAGGAATTCCCCATCAACTGGTGTCCTTCCTGCAAGACCGGTCTGGCAAACGAAGAAGTAGTCAACGGAAAATGCGAGCGCTGCGGTACGGAAGTGACAAAGAAAAATCTGCGTCAGTGGATGCTGCGCATCACCAAGTATGCAGACCGTCTTCTGACGGATCTGGACAAACTGGACTGGCCGGAGAAGGTAAAGAAGATGCAGGCTGACTGGATCGGAAAATCCTACGGCGCAGAAGTGGAATTTCCGGTAGAGGGCCGTGAGGAGAAAATCACCGTCTATACTACCAGACCGGACACCCTTCATGGAGCTACCTTTATGGTGCTGGCTCCGGAGCATGAGATGGCAAAGAGCCTGGCCACCGATGAGACCAGGGAAGCAGTAGAACAGTATATCTATGATGCTTCCATGAAGTCCAATGTAGACCGTCTGCAGGACAAAGAAAAGACAGGCGTGTTCACCGGAACCTATGCAGTCAATCCGTTAAACGGCGCCAAAGTGCCAATCTGGCTGTCGGACTATGTACTGGCTGATTATGGTACCGGCGCGATCATGTGCGTACCGGCTCATGATGACCGTGACTTTGAGTTTGCGACCAAATTCAATATTCCGATCGTTCAGGTCATTGCCAAGGACGGCAAAGAGATTGAAAATATGACGGAAGCCTATACGGCCGCTTCCGGAACGATGATCAATTCCGGCGAGTGGAACGGCATGGAATCTTCTGTACTGAAACAAGAAGCGCCGCTGATCATTGAGAAGATGGGCATCGGACGTAAGACCACCAATTACAAGCTGCGTGACTGGGTATTCTCCAGACAGCGTTACTGGGGTGAGCCAATTCCGATCATTCACTGTCCGCACTGCGGCAACGTGCCCGTGCCGGAAGAAGAGCTTCCGCTGCGCCTGCCTGAGGTAGAGTCTTATGAACCTACGGGAACCGGAGAATCACCGCTGGCGGATATTGACGAGTGGGTGAACTGCAAGTGCCCAGTCTGCAAAGCTGCGTCAAAGCGTGAGACCAATACCATGCCTCAGTGGGCAGGTTCTTCCTGGTACTTCCTGCGTTATGTGGATCCTCATAATACTCAGGAGCTGGTATCCAAAGAAAATGCGGACAAATATCTTCCGGTAGATATGTATGTGGGCGGTGTGGAGCATGCCGTGCTGCATTTGCTGTATTCCAGATTCTACACCAAATTCCTGTACGATATCGGTGCAGTGGATTTCGAGGAGCCCTTTACCAAGCTGTTCAACCAGGGAATGATCAACGGTAAAAACGGAATCAAGATGAGTAAGTCCAAAGGAAATGTAGTTTCTCCGGATGATCTGGTAAATGATTACGGCTGTGATTCTCTGCGTATGTATGAACTGTTCGTAGGACCGCCGGAACTGGATGCGGAATGGGATGACAGAGGAATCGACGGTGTATACCGTTTCCTGAGCAAATTCTACAACCTGGTCATGGACAACAAGGATAAAAACATGGCGGCCAGCAAAGAGATGATCAAGGCCCGTCACAAGATGATCCATATGATCACCCAGCGTCTGGAAAGCTTCAGCCTGAATACCGTAGTTTCCGGCTTCATGGAGAGCAACAATAACCTGACTGCTCTGGCAAAGAAAGAGGGCGGTCTGGATAAAGAAACATTGGAAGCAGCCGTTCTGATGCTGGCTCCCTTCGCTCCTCATATGGGGGAAGAGCTGTGGACAGAACTGGGACATACCGATTCCGTGTTCCATCACGAATGGCCGGAGCATGACGAAGAAGCCATGAAGGATGACGAGATCGAGATTCCGGTACAGATTAACGGCAAGACCAGAATGGTAATCAGTGTCTTGGCGGATATTTCCAAAGAGGATGCTATCGCAGCCGGAAAGGCAGCGCTTGGTGATAAGCTGACAGGAACCATTGTAAAGGAAATCTACGTACCGAAAAAGATTATTAATATTGTACAAAAGTAGAAAAACACAGCAATGGAGAAAGTATTAAAACAGAGAGAATGCTGAAATAAAATGAATGCTGAAACAGAGTGAATTCTGAAACAGAGAAAACACAAAAGCAAAAAAAAGCAGATAAAAAACAAATAGAAAAAGGCAGGAACCAGATATGGAATCCAATTATGAAAAACAGGTAATCGCAGCGAGAGCATTATTTCTGAATTTTTCACAGGAGAAAATGATACAAAAGTTTTCTCTGCAGTGGGATGAACAGTATCTTTACCTGCCTTTTTTTCATTGGAACTGCAGGATAGACAGAGCCAGCGGCAGGATAACACTAAATACCGTGTCCGGCTCTGTGGATGGAGATTATGAACAGGTAATGACCATATATGATTATCTGTGTCATCCGGGAGAACTTCCGTCCCTGTCCGGCGAATGGTGTCCCCTGCAGTCTTTGCAGAGAACTTTGAGCAGTCCCAGCCCCGACAGGCTGTTTGGAGATTATGTCGGTCATTTTTCCGGCGCGGTGGACCGCCTCTGGCAGGCCTGTGAGGCAGTGGGGGGTGTCCGTATTTCCACTGCCCGCAGCGCAGATGTCAGTGTCCGCTTTCAAATATTCCCTCAGCTTCCGCTGGTTTTTCAGTTCTGGGATGGGGATGAAGAATTTGAACCGCGGATTATGCTGCTCTGGGATCGTAATTCTCTGAAGTTCCTGAATTTTGAAACGCTGTATTATGTAGTCCGGATTCTGCTGGAGCTGCTCCTCACCTGCCAGGGCATCTGACTGTCTGGCACAGAAAAAGACCGCAGTCGCACATTTGCAGGAGTCCTAAGCATCTTGTTCTCTGCAATGCGGCGATGGAATAAGAGGGCAAATTAGTCCCTCTTATTCCTGTCTGAGCAGTATTTCAGAGAGCTTAGATGCTCTTGAACTCCGAAACAGTGCTGCGCGGTCTTTTTCTGTGCCAGACGGTCAGATGCCCTGACTGGCATGCCGCGTCTGTCCATTTGTCGGAGACAAATCCGTAATGAGCTGATGTTTCACACAAGGAGAAATGATATGAGAAAAAAATTAGGAATTATGTTATGTGCAGGCTGTATGGCATTGACCGCGGCGAACTGTCCGGCGGCAGAGAAAAAGGAAACGGATGATCTGCTGCATCAGATTTTCCTGGCAAATGGTTTGGATGCCCTGATGGAGAACCATTCTAACGTATCAGCAAACTGTATGTTCTATGATACCGGGGGTTCCGTAGTATCGTCTTTTTATATTTACGGAGATGCAGACCTCTATGTCCGGGAAGACAGCAATTCCAATGTCTGGATTCTTGGCAACGGGGAAGAATACGGATTTGATTCGGAAACGAGCACGGCATATCATAGCCTGTTTATGGATGGAGTCTATGAGCCTTATCATCAGGATACCCGTGCCTGGGCAATGATGCAGGACTGGGATGAGGGGCAGGAATATACCTCTTCTGAGCAGGATGGGGTACTGACGGTGGAAGTGACAGCAGATGCACAGACTGTGAAAGAGAGTAATGAAGAAGCAGAGGCAATACAGCAGATGGAGGATACGGACAGTCTGATATTCCAGTATCAGGTAGACCAAAAGACACTGGAACTTCTGCATTATGCAGATTTTATTGAGAAACAGGATGGCAGCCGTGTGGAAGAAGAGACGATGGTGATTTCCTATGACGGGGAGGCTTATGAACCGACACAGGAACTGAGGGATGCGGTATTTGGTGACGATCTTCGAACAATCACCATTATAGCGGATCCGGGAACCGCTCAGGAAACTACCTATACACAGACGGTGACCAAAGGCGGAAAGGTCAATTTCTATCCGGCAGATGGTTATGAAAACCTGTATGTGGATGAAGCCTGTACACAACGGAAGGAAGCGGAATTGGATCAGGATGAAGATGCAACTTATTATACAAAGCAAGAATAAAAGTGTGCTTCGCATTCTCTGCGAGCCAGTTTCCTTAGCAGCACAGTTTTTGTTCCGCGCGTAGCCGCGCATCCATAAGAACTGCCCGGCAGCGTGTTTGGTGCTGCCGGGCAGTTCTATTTTCTTTCAGGATAAAGCCTTCGGCGGATTGCAGAGCGGCTTATAACAGGTACGCCGTGGCTCACTTGAGTGCACAGGAATCGCTTCCCAATATCATTCCACCAGAGAAATACCCGAGATATCGGAATCTATCACCATGGAATAGTTTGTATAGTAGACCACAAAGCCCGGTTTGGCACCATTCGGTTTTTTGACCTGCTTTCTCTCCACATAATCAATTTCCACCTTGTCCGAATTGCGGTTTTTGGAATAATAGGCCGCTAATCGGGCGGCATCTTCGAAGGTGCGGTCCGGGATTTCTTCGCCTTTGCTCTTGAGCACCACATGAGAACCGGGTGCGCCCTTCGCATGAAACCACCAGTCGCCGCCGGAGGCGAATTTAAAAGTCAGCTCATCATTCTGAAAATTATTTTTCCCCACATAGATGTCATATCCATCCGCGGAACGGTAGTAAAACGGCCTGGAGGTGATCTTTATTTTTTTGCCGGTATATTTTCTGCGGATATAACCGGCATCGGTCAGCTCTTCCTTTACCTGGACCAGATCCTCTTCCGAAAGTGCAATGTCCATCAGGGTATTGACCGATTCCAGGTGGTCGATCTCTGCTTTCGTCTCCTGGATCAGCTCGGTCAGGGCTTCACAGGTACGCTTCAGCTTATTGTATTTATCAAAATATTTCTTCGCATTTTCCGATGCGGACAAGGTATCGTCCAGCGGGATCGTGATCATCTCATTGGTGTAGTAGTTCAGCGCATCCAGTTTCTTTGCGCCGGGCTCTGTGCTATAACCATAGGTGTGAAGCAGCTCGCCGTAGACCTTATACTTGTCCCTCTTTTCGGTATCCTTTAGCTGTTTGGCCTGCAGCTCATATTTCTTGCGGTTGCGGTCCAGGGCTGTGGTGACGATGCGGCGCAGGTCGGAAGACTTCTGACGGATCCGCGTCACTGTGTTTTTCATGGCATAATACTGTTCCAGAACCTGAGAAATAGATTCGAATTTCTGAATCTCATGATCTTCGTACATGGTCAGAGGCAGGGAAGAAAATTCCACCGGAACTTTTTTTTCATCATAGATAATACAGGGCTGGAAATTCCCCTGTTTGACCTCTTCCATCAAAAGAGAAAAAATATGGTACAGATGAAGCTGTTCCAGTTCACCGTAGGAATTGGCGCTCCGGGCGGATTCCAGAGAGGCGCGGTGGCAGAGCTCTTCTGCAATCACCGGGCTGATGCCGGTATAGGTATTGTAAATGGCCTTTGCCAGCGGCATGGGCCTGGAAAAGACTTCTGCTTTAAATTCTTCTTCGCCGGTGTCCAGGGGATTGCATTTGTGCTGCGTCTCCGGAATAAAATAAGGCCGTCCCGGCAGCACCTCACGTACCGAACTGGTCTGAGCGGAGATGTGTTTAATGCTGTCAATGATGCGGTTCTGATCATCACAGAAAATAATATTGCTGTATTTTCCCATCAATTCCAGGATCAGCTCTTTGCGGCACAGATCGCCCATATCATCATAGTGCTCAATCTCAAAATGAATGATGCGTTCCAGTCCCGGCTGCCAGACGCGGATGATTTTGCCGCTGCCCACATGCTTGCGCAGCAGCATACAGAAATTCGGTGCGGTCATGGGACTTGGTTTATTGGTTTCGGTGATATAGATCAGCGGAAGGCTGGCGCCTGCTGACATCAAAAGCCTGGTCTGTCCGCTGGTTCCTTTCAGGGTTAAAAGAAGCTCATCGTTTTCCGGCTGCGCTATCTTACTGATTCTGGCATCCTGAAGCCGGGAATTCAAATCCCGGACCACATTTGCTATGGTGATTCCGTCTAAAGCCATGTATGATTCCTCCTGTAGCGCACCTGCTTCCTGGTTGGATGGGGGTGCGGCTTTCTGTTTCTTCCTTTTATTATAAAGAAAGAAACAGAAAAAGCAACAGGAAAATGGAAAGTATTGCACCTGCAGCATACCCGGGGCAGCCGCCCGGAAGCTGTGCGTCAGGTAAAAGGCTGAATTGCAGCGAGAAATAAGGTTATGAAAATAAAAGAGTAGTAAAACATTTCCACCAGTGGTATAATGACAGTAAATGGAAAAGAAATAAGGCAAAATCGGAGCAATTCGATGACGCAAAACTACAGGGTCTTTTCATTCGGATAAGATAGCCAGTTGCTGACGTTTACGGCCTTGCGAAAGCAGGGCCTTACTTTGGTATCAGGTAAAACAGCAAGAGGAGAATTCTTAAAATGTTAAAACGTACTGTTCTGGTAGTAGATGACCAGTCTGTAAATCGAAAAATACTGGGTAAAATCCTAAATGATGAATATGATGTACTCTATGCTGTGAATGGAAAAGAGGCAATGAAGCAGCTTACGAAGCATACAGATATCATTTCGGCCGTGCTGCTGGATATTGTCATGCCGGTGATGGATGGCTACGCAGTTCTGGAGGCGATGGAACGGGATGCAAAGCTTTCTAAGATACCCGTCATTGTATCTTCCCAGAAGGATGGAGATGAAGCAGAGGTATATGCACTTTCTCTGGGGGCTCAGGATTTTATCGCCAAGCCATACAAAGTGGACATCATTCGGCACAGACTGAAAAACACCATCCGGCTGAGAGAGACTGCAGCGATGATCAACAAAGCTGAGCGAGACGAATTGACGGGTCTGTACAATAAGCAGTTTTTTCTGGAAAAAGTGAAGGATTATCTGATACAGAATCCCGAAAGTTCCTATGACCTGCTCTGCTTTGGTATCGAACAGCTCAAGCTGATCAGCGATACATTTGGCACAGCAAAAGGAGAAGGCATGCTGCGCTATCTGGCGAATCTGCTGCAGGAAATCAGCGGAGACATCCATCTTAGCGGAAGATTCGTAAATGATACCTTTTATCTTGTACTGCCTCATCAGGAGAACTACAGCAATGAACTGTTTGAGCGCTGGAAAGAAAAACTGAAAAAATTCCCTGTTGATATGGATGTGAAGGTTTACTGCGGAATTTATTATATTCATGATTCCTCCCTGCCGGTCAGTATCATGTGCGACCGGGCACAGATGGCTGCGGAGAAGAACCGGGGAAAATACGATGCCTATTATACCTATTATGATGATTCCCTCCGGCAGAAGCTGGTGGAGGAGCAGTTCATCACCAGTACGATGCAGACAGCACTGGATCAGCATCAGTTCCAGGTATATTATCAGCCAAAATACGATCTGAATACAGAGGTGATTGCCGGGGCAGAGGCCCTGGTGCGCTGGATTCATCCGGAGAAGGGCTTTTTATCACCAGGTGCTTTTATCCCTCTGTTTGAGACCAATGGATTTATTACCCAACTGGACAAATATGTATGGGAAAGGGCCTGTCAGGATATCCGTTCCTGGATGGACATGGGACTCCCGCCGGTATCGGTATCCGTGAACGTGTCCAGAGCGGATATCTATAATCCCAAGCTGACGGATATTCTGCTGGCACTGGTTGCCAAATATCAGATTCCGATTCAGTATCTGCATCTGGAAATTACCGAATCGGCATATACCGATAATGCGGAGCAGATCATAGCAGTGGTAAATAAACTGCGGCAGCTTGGTTTTATCATTGAGATGGATGATTTTGGAAGTGGATACTCTTCGCTTAATATGCTGGCGGATATGCCTGTGGATGTGCTGAAGCTGGATATGAAATTTATTCAGAATGA
Organism: Lachnospiraceae bacterium; assembly: GCA_028689585.1. Taxonomy (GTDB): domain Bacteria; phylum Bacillota; class Clostridia; order Lachnospirales; family Lachnospiraceae; genus Merdiplasma. Next base: position 33,948 of record JAQVCW010000008.1, read on the forward strand.
ATCCCGAAAAGCTTCCGGCAAGGGAATACTCAGTTTTGTAATCAGTCTCGCAAAGTGGCTGAATCTTGCTGTGGTGGCAGAAGGAGTGGAGACCAGTCAGCAGATAGCCTCTCTGCGATCGATGGACTGCAATTATGTCCAGGGATTTTATTACGCAAAGCCCATGCCGAAGAGGGATTTTGAGGTCCTGCTGAAAACTTCCAGGGTTACCGAAATGATCTGCACCAGCAGAACCGTGGAGCAGTATGTGGAAATAGAGCCTCAGGAACCGGTATGTCAAAAGGAAAGAGAAATACTGGTGGTGGATGATATTGAAGTGAACCGGGCCGTGCTGGCATCCACATTTATGGACGAGTACACCGTAATTGAGGCAGAGAATGGAGAGCAGGCATGGAACTATCTGGAAAAGTATTATGACAGAATTGATGTGATCATGCTGGATCTTTTGATGCCGGTTATGGACGGATTTCAGATGCTGGCCAAGATCCGTGCAGATGAACGGACCAGACATATGCCGGTCATCATTATTTCTCAGGGAGACGTGAACAGTGAACAGCGGGCTCTGGAGATGCAGGCGGATGATTTTATTTCGAAACCCTATAAGCCGGATATTATCCGTCACAGAGTTAAGAATGTGATTGCCAGATATCAACTGGAGCGAATCAGGACGGAATATCAGGAAAGCTCCGAAGAGGCGGCGGAATTCGGAGGGACAAAAGAAGAGAAAGTACACTGCTATCTGAAAACTTTAAAACCGTATTTTGATATCGTGCGTCTGGTGGATCCTAAGCGTACTATAGTTTATGAGACAGATGATGGGACGGAGTGTGACCTTCATTCCTGCTATTCTGTATGGGGAAAGACAAGCCGATGCAACAACTGTATTTCTCTGAAGGCATTTGAAAAGGGCGGGAGATGCAATAAACTGGAATATTCCAAGGATGGACTGTATTTTGTGATTTCAGAATATGTATCTTACGGAGAGCATGGAGCGGTCATAGAGATGGTTACCAAGCTGGACGATGAATACGTTGACAATGTGTTCGATAAAGAACTTTTGTATTTCCGGCTGAATAAGATCAACCAGCAGTTGGAATATGATGAGCTGACCGGGGTTTACAACCGCAGGCACATTGACATTTATCTGGAGCGTTATGTGGAAAACGGCCGGAAGCATAAGAAAGATATCGGGATTGCCATGATTGATATCGACTGCTTCAAAACGCTGAATGATACCTATGGTCATCTGACCGGGGATGAGGCGCTCAAATGTGTTGCAAAGATTCTGGAGACAAACATTGCCCTGAGCAAAGGAGATTTCGTGGCCCGTTTTGGCGGTGATGAGTTTATCATCGTATGCCGTGATATTTCACCTCAGGTATTTCGAAGGAGAATAGCGGCGGTGTCCAAACTGACCAGACATATCATAACAGAAGACGGGCTCGCGGTAGATATCAAAATCAGCGCCGGCTGCGTGAATTTGAGCGAATTTCCGGATGCGGCCTCCAGAGAGCTGATCCGCCAGGCTGATAACCGCCTGTATAAGGCCAAGCAGGCCGGACGCAACCGCATTGTCTAGGCATAATTTTTTTCGTTGACGGCAGAAAGCAGATGGATTATAATAATTCATTATGGCTAACTGTGTCCTGATTCGTACTTTGGGCAGGGACTGCCAGGGAAGGGAAACAGGAGGAAGCAACATGATAAAAAGCATGACGGGATTTGGCCGGTGTGAAAATCATCAGGGCGATAAAAAATTTACCGTCGAAATAAAAGCAGTCAATCACAGGTATTTTGATGTGAATATTAAAATGCCTAAAAAATTCAGCTTCTTTGAAGCCGCGATCCGGAATGTACTGAAAAATTACATCCAGCGGGGAAAGGTTGACTTGTTCATCACCTATGAGGATTATGCGGATACAAATTATTCCCTGAAATACAATGAAGCGGTGGCGGCGGAATATCTGAGTTATTTTAAAAAGATGTCGGATACGTTTGGACTGAAGAATGATATGACAGTTTCGGCATTGGGAAAATGCCCGGAAGTGTTCGCGATGGAAGAGCAGATGATCGATGAGGCGAAGATCTGGTCGGCTCTGGAGGCGGCTCTGAAGGGAGCCAGCGAGCAGTTTGTGGCAGCCCGTATCGCAGAAGGGGAGGCCCTGAAGCTGGATCTGATGGAAAAGCTGGAGCATATGCTGGACAATGTGGGCAGAATCGAACAGCGCTATCCAAAGATTGCAGCAGAGTACCGGAAAAAGCTGGAAGAAAAAGTAAAAGAGCTGCTGGGAGACACTCAGATGGATGAGGGCAGGATCGCAGCAGAGGTGGTTATTTACTCCGATAAGATCTGTACGGACGAAGAGACCGTGCGCTTGAGAAGCCACATTGAGAATATGAAAAACACGCTGGAAGAAGGCGGCGGCATTGGCCGGAAGCTGGATTTCATTGCCCAGGAGATGAACCGGGAGGCAAATACCATCCTCTCCAAGGCAAATGATCTGGAAACCTCGAATATAGCCATCGATCTGAAAACGGAGATTGAGAAGGTAAGGGAACAGATTCAGAATATTGAATGATGAATAAGAGCAGTTGCAGGAGAGAAGAATGGCAGGACTGGTAAATGTAGGTTTTGGAAATATGGTGAACACAGCCAAGCTGCTCGCCGTAGTCAGCCCGGATGCAGCGCCGATCAAGCGTCTGGTTCAAAATGCCAGGGAGAGTCAGCAGGTCATCGATGCGACCCAGGGCAGAAAAACAAAAGCAGTTCTTGTAATGGAAACCGGTCATGTGGTATTATCTGCTTTGCAGCCTGATACGATTACAAAGCGTTTTGCGATGAACGGGCTGACAGAAGCAGAAAATAAAAGTGAGGGTGATAAGGTCTTATGATACAAAAAGGCATTTTAGTAGTGGTTTCCGGGTTCTCCGGAGTGGGTAAGGGAACACTGATGAAAAAGCTGGTTGAGAAATACGATGATTATGCATTGTCCATATCGGCTACCACCCGGGATCCGAGAGAAGGGGAAACGGATGGAAGAGAATATTTCTTTCATACGAAGGAAGAATTTCAGAAGATGATCGATCAGGAAGAACTGGTGGAATATGCCAGCTACTGTGATAATTTTTATGGAACTCCGAAGAAATACGTAGAGGATCAGATGCGTCAGGGAAGAGATGTCATTCTGGAGATTGAGATTCAGGGAGCCCTGAAGATCAAGGCGAAATATCCCGATGCGCTGCTTCTGTTCGTGATGCCGCCCAGCGCCGCAGAGCTGAAGGAACGGCTGGTGGGCAGAGGGACGGAGACGGAAGAAGTGATTGCCGCCCGCCTCAAACGCGCTTCCGAAGAGTCAGACGGCATGGAGGCCTATGATTACATGCTGGTCAATGACCGGCTGGAGGAGTGCGTGGAACAGATGCATACTCTGATATCCGCTCAGCGGCACAGAGTGAACCGGAATTTGGAATTTATAGAGAAAATCAGAACCGAAGTCAAGCGTTTTACGAAAGGAGAATAATTATTATGTTACATCCATCTTATACAGATTTAATGAAGGTAGTCAACAGCGATGTGGTGGAGGGGGATACCCCTGTAGTCAACAGCCGTTATTCCATTGTGATGGCCACTGCAAAAAGAGCACGCCAGATCATAGCAGGTCAGGCTGCGGTTACACCGTTACAGGCATCCAAGCCGCTGTCTACTGCAGTTGCAGAGCTGGAGGAAGGCAAGATCAAGATCATGCCGGAGGATCCGGAAGAAGAAGTAGAACTGGAGAAAGCAGAGACTATGGCCAATGCCAGAAAAAATGAAATGAATGAAACCAACGAAGAAGCTTAATCATTAGGAGAGTATGGAATGGAAGAGATAAAAGGGTTTCGCAAGAGTTTTGTCATTATCTCGGTTTTTTATGTGATAGCCGGTATTGTCCTTCTGTTTTGGCCGGCTATGTCGATTGCACTGTTCTGCAGAGCTCTGGGCATAGGTATGCTGGTAATTGGTCTGACTCACATAGTTATTTACTTTACAAAAGATCATATGATGAATATCATGCAGATGGATCTGGTGATCGGTGTGGTGTGCGTTGCTTTTGGTGCATTTTTATTGCTTCATCCGGATTTCGTGGAGATTGCTCTGCCATTTGCCATGGGCATCCTGCTTCTGATCGGTGCTATTACAAAATTGCAGAATGCGATTGATCTGAAACGTCTTATGGTAAAACACTGGTATATCGTTCTGGTTTTTGCCGTTATTTTAATGATCTTGGGTGCAATATTGATTTATAATCCCTTCAGCGGCCAGGTGCTGCTGATTTATATCGGAGTGTCCCTGATACTGGATGGGCTGCTTAATATAATCAGCATGCTCTGTATTGCTGTGCGGCTGAAAAAGAAAATCCGTCAGCAGGGAGAGAAAGACGGGGATGCCAGGCAGATCGTTGATATGCCGGAGTCCCCAAAGACAGAAAAACAGGAACTGGAGATTAAAAAATGAATATTTTATTTATCTCACTTGGCTGTGACAAGAATCTGGTAGATTCTGAGAAAATGCTGGGGCTTCTGAATCAGCATGGATATCAGATTACCGATGACGAGACACAGGCGGATGTGATTGTGATCAATACCTGCTGCTTTATCAATGATGCGAAGGAAGAGAGCGTTCAGTCCATTCTTGAAATGGCGGAATACCGCAGGAGCGGAAGCTGCAGGGCTTTGATCGTGACCGGATGTCTGGCCCAGCGCTACCAGCAGGAAATTCTGGATGAGATAGAGGAAGTAGATGCAGTTCTTGGAACATCATCTTATGACAGCATCCTGACCGCCATCGATGAGGCGCTGGCAGGAAATCATTACCAGAAGTTCGAGGAGATCGACCGGCTGGCGCTTCCGGAGGGAAAACGCCTGGTCACTACCGGAGGACACTATGCTTATCTGAAAATTGCCGAGGGCTGCGACAAGCATTGTACTTACTGCATTATCCCCAAAATCAGAGGAGATTACCGCAGCGTTCCCATGGAACAGCTCCTGGCGGAGGCGGAGGCTCTGGCAAAGGAAGGCGCGAAGGAATTGATCCTGGTGGCTCAGGAAACCACGCTGTATGGCGTGGATCTGTATGGAAAGAAATCTCTGCATATCCTGATACAGAAGCTGTGCCAGATACCGGGTTTTCGCTGGATACGGGTGCTCTACTGCTATCCGGAGGAGATTTACGGTGAGCTGATCGAGACCATGAAGACAGAATCAAAGTTCTGCCACTATCTGGATCTGCCCATTCAGCATGCCAGCAACGCCATATTAAAGCGAATGGGACGGCGGACCACCAGAGAGGATCTGCTACGGATCATTGATACACTGCGAAAAGAGATTCCAGATATTATCCTGCGCACCACTCTGATCACCGGTTTTCCGGGAGAGACTCAGGAACAGCATGACGAACTGATGGATTTTGTGGACGAGGTGGAATTTAACCGCCTGGGCGTGTTCCCTTATTCTCCGGAGGAGGGGACTCCGGCAGCGGATATGCCGGATCAGATACCGGAGGAGGTGAAGCAGGAGCGCCGGCAGGAGCTGATGGAGCTTCAGCAGGACATTGCTTTTGAACAGGCAGAAAAAATGGTGGGACGTACACTCTGGGCGATGATAGAGGGCAAGGTGGCAGATGAAAATGCCTATATTGCCAGAACATATGGAGATGCACCAAATGTGGACGGCTATCTGTTCATTCATACGGATGAGATCCTTGTATCTGGTGATTTTGCAAGAGTGAAGATTGCTGGAGCCTGTGAATATGATTTAATAGGAGAATTGGAAAAATGAAGATGAACGTACCGAATTGTCTTACGATACTGCGTATTTTGCTTGTGCCGGTTTTTGTGGTATTTATGCTGGCGGATCTTTTCGGAGCTTATGATAAGTATATGGCGGCTATTTTATTTATTGCAGCCAGCCTGACGGATCTTCTGGATGGTTATCTGGCCAGAAAAAATAATCAGGTGACGGTATTTGGCAAGTTCATGGATCCGCTGGCAGATAAGCTGCTGGTATGTTCCGCCATGATCTGTCTGGTAGAGCTTGGTATGCTTCCGTGCTGGATCGTCATCATCATTGTGGGAAGAGAATTTATCATCAGCGGTTTCCGTCTGGTGGCAGCAGAGCGTGGAATCGTGATCGCCGCCAGCTACTGGGGAAAGTTCAAGACCGTTTCGCAGATGATCATGGTCGTTCTGCTGGTGTTTGATTTTGGCGGCGTCTTTGATACGATCAGTCAGGTGTTCATTTACCTGTCTTTGATTTTGACCATCATATCACTGGGGGATTATATCCATAAGAACAGAATTGTGCTGCAGGATGTGCATTGACGCGGAAGAGAATGCAGAATTAAGAAGTAAGAAGTAGGAAGAATGCAGAAGTAAGAAGAATGAAGGATACTATGGATCAGACTATGGATGATATTGAATTGGGAGAACTGCTGGATGAGCTTCGCAGACGGGGGAAGACCGTCACCACAGCAGAATCCTGTACCGGGGGGCTGCTGGCCGGCAGGATCACAGATATTCCGGGCAGTTCTGATGTATTTCATCAGGGTTTTGTAACGTATTGTGACCGGGCCAAGCATAAGCTTCTGCAGGTGAAGAAAAAGACGTTAAAACGCTATACTGCGGTAAGTAGACAGACAGCAAAGGAGATGGCAAAGGGAGGGGCGAAGGCCGCCGGAGCGGGCTATGCTCTGTCGGTGACCGGTTATGCAGGTCCTCCTTCCGGAGACGGGGATGACAGTGTGGGATTGGTTTATATCGGCTGCTTTTATGAAGGCAGGACCAGAGTGCAGAAATGCCATTTTACCGGCACCCGCACATCGATCCGCAGACAGTCCGTAGAGACAGCTCTGTCACTCCTGCGAAGCTGTATCGCAGAGTAAAGATAGAAAGAGCCGTTCCACTCATGTTAAGATGAGGGGGGCGGCTTTTTGGATTCTCGTATAGGAAAGTGCTCCTATACGAGTACAGCCTTCGGCATATGGATGCGCAGCTTCGCCCGTGGATCGCGTTCCTTTTCTGTGTTCCGTGGGGCTGCCCTTCGTTTCAGTGCTGCATCTGCTTCAGCAGTCGGCACATTTTTTCAATCCGGCGGACTTCTCCGGGAGATTTTCCCATTTTCAATACATTGATGATTGTGTCAATTTCATCTTTGGAAAAATTCATTTTTCCGGATCCGGACTGGGAAGAGGCCGCCATCAGAAAGGGAAGAAGATCATTCTGATTTTTTCTTTTGGCCTGATCGGTCATGGAAAGCAGCATCTGCAGCTTGGCGGGATCTATGTGATTCAAGGCCGGATTTTCGGACCAGTCCTGCTCCCCTCCGTTTCGGTTCTGCTCTTTTTTGCTTTCAGGGTTTCCATTGTTTCGATTCTGCTCACTCATAATAATCCTCCTGTTCCATTGGCTCCGACATGGCGGAGAAAAGTTCCATTGCAGTCATCATATTTGTGATCTGGTCAATTATCTTGGATTCACTTTCATCGCAATAATTTCGGATATCTTTCAATATATCGGATAATTCGGGTGATCCTTCCCCAGCGGAGCAGGCCTGCATGGTCAGTGACTGACGGTCGAAGAAATGAGTTACATTCTGGACTTCCATCATTTTGATATAAAAAGAGAAAAAACGCTGCTCCTGTCTGGGAATGTAAGGAATGATAGCTTTAAAAATCTGAAGATGATTTTGATTCGCAATCTGATCAATTGCAGTCAGCATAAGTACTCCAGGCGCTTTTTCTACATTGTATGCCAGAAGAATGAAAATATGACTGCTGTTTCAAAAAGTGGGAAGCCCAAAAGCGGATTGTGCATATGATATATTATAGAAGAGCAAAGCAATTATGATTATGAAAAAGACGGATGGTGGAGGGAAAGAGATGAAGACTCGTGTCATTATAGATGGAAATGCATTTTACGAGGTGGATGAGGAATGCATCCGCAGAAAGGAAGCACAGGAACAAAAAAGGGAAAACCGAAAACCGGGGCAAAAAAACGGGAACGGGCAGGAAATAAAAAAACAGAAGCCGGAGAAAAGGGATGCCTGAGGCATCCCTTTTGCGAAGCAGTGAGCAGAGAGGAGATTAGTTGCATCCACAGCCGCAGTTGTTTCCGCAGCTATTTCCGCAGCTATTGCCGCATCCGCCGTTGTTTCCCAGCAGATTTCCGCCGCATCCGCCGCAGCAGAACAGCAGAAGGATAATAATCAGGCAGGAATTGTCGCCATTGTCACAGCCATTTCCGTTTCCGCATCCGCCACAGCAGAACAGCAGGATAATAATCCAGATCCAGGATCCGCCGAATCCGCTTCCACAGCCATTGTCACATCCACAGCCGCAGTTTGTTGCTGCTAAATCACTCATATTTTATTCCTCCGAATTGCTTTTACACTGTATCATATGCACCAGGGATATTTTGGGTGACTTAAAAACCCAGAAGAGATTCAAATATTCCATAGATATTTAGCATTCCATAGCCCCATTCCTTGTTGGGATAGTATAACAGGTCACTTCGTACGGCACCCCGGTACAGCAGATTTTTGATTTCTTCGGAAGAAAGCAGTTTTCCCATCCCCTTTTCAAGGCTCCACTGTACCAAAAGGGAGACAGCTCCGGCGGTAAGCGCGGAGGCGGCACTGGAACCGGTAAAGATCCGGTAGCCGAATTTAAGGTCCGGTGCCAGCACATTCACACCGGGAGCGGCGATATCCGGCTTGATATGGTCATCTCTGGTAAAGCCTCTGCTGGAATTAAGATAGAGGCTGTTGTTGAAGGTCTGGTAGGTGCTGACGGTGATGACCTCTTCATTGTTGGAAGGAGCTACTAAAGTAGTATCCGGATCCGGATTCAGAAATCGGACAAATGGTGCAATAAAACCAGTGATGGGGAGCCAGATATGATAGATACCGGTCAGATACCGTTTGTTCAGAATCCGAAATCTCCAGACACCAGGGGAAGGGTTAACCAGGCGGACCAGAATAAGCTGGCTGCCGGAGCGCAGTTCGATAATCTCATAATAAATGGAGATGCTGGAGGGCTCCAACAGAAAAGAAGTATTCTGAGAAGCTCCGGGCCTCGGTTCCACCGGCTGTATGGTTTCTCCCAGAGGGGAGGTGACGCCCAGAGCAAACAGATCCGGTGCGAAAGCCCACAGCTCCATGGTAAATCCTTTGGTATCGCCGTCAATGAGCACCTCCACATCGGCAGAATCACCGGACCGGTTCATTTTTCCGAAATAATGATGACCTTTTCCGGCTTCGTTTCCTGCTGCGGTGATGGCATAATTCCCGGGAGCGGTGGTGATGGAGCTGATCATGTCATCCAGCGGTGCTTTTCCGTCATGTCCGCCCTGGTTTGTTCCCAGGCCGAAGCAAATGACCAGCGGCATTTGCAGGGACCGGGCTTTCTGATATAAATAGCGGATGGCCAGCATGCAGTCATCCTCCTGAAAAGCGACGGCGTCCTCTTCAATCAGATAAAATTCCCGCAGATATTTTTTCGCGGGTTTCAATTTGACCACCAGAAGAGAGGCTTCCGGAGCGGCGCCGGAAAAACGGGCGCCTTCATTGACTCCTCCGGCAGCAATTCCGGCCAGGGCCGTACCGTGACCGTTTTCATCAACGGAAGGAACGATATCAGTAGAATCCACAGACAAGAGTGCCTGGTCGATCTGTTCTTTGGAATATTCGGATCCATAGAGAAACCCCAGCGGCGGAGTGCCGCTCTGGATGGTCTGATCCCAGATGCCAAGAATGCGGGTGGTGCCGTCAGGATTGCGAAAGGCCGGATGGGTATAGGTGATGCCGGTGTCGATAAAACCGATCAGAGTTCCTTTTCCCTTCAAATTTAAAAACGGCTGAGTCTGCACCTGTAAAATGCCGGAAGCCTCCAGACTGAGGGTGTCCTGAAGGGTGAGCAGCTTTGGAATAGTAAAATATCCAAGTGCGGTGATATCCGGAGGGAAGTCCTTTAGGGGGGCATTTAGAATCGCATAATGCCCGCTGGCTGCCTGGGGAAGAAAATTGGGAAGCGTCAGCTCCAACTGCTGGATGGACGTCAGATACCGGTAGATCAGACTGACATAGTCCTCGGAAAGAATGCGTTCCCGGCTGTCTGTCAAGGTTTCTGCCTGAGAGGCAGACAGAAAAGAGGGTTCTGTTTTCATAGATTCATTTCCTTTGTTTTTATTACTATATGCCGGGCGGTGGGGATTAGACGCTTCTCTTGCAAAACGGGGATGTTCCCGGGCCAAACCCCGGAAAGACAAGCTTCCAATCAAAGGCGGCTGCATAAACTGGAATAATAAGAACTGGAAGCCAAAGTGCGGCTGCTGCCAGAGGAGAGTGGGAATGAATCGTGTCAGAAGGATCATACATGCGGATGAAGTGCATCAAAAGGGAATTACGGGACGCGGAATCACCGCAGCCATTTTGGATTCCGGTATCTGTCCCCATCCGGATTATATGGACCGGGTGATTTATTTTCAGGATTTTGTGGGGCGGAAAGCCAGATATTATGATGATGCATCTCATGGGAGCCATGTGACAGGGATATTGGGCGGAAACGGCAGAATGTCCGGTGGAAAATATTGCGGGATTGCGAAGGAATGTGATCTGGTTCATCTGAAGGTGCTGGACCAGTACGGGATTGGAAAAATGAAGGATATGATCGCAGGCATGGAATGGATTCTCCGAAATTACAAAAAGTTCAATATTCGGGTGGTGAATATCTCGGTGGGAACCTCCGGAAATGAGGCGGAGGAAGAGACGCTTCTGATTAACTGGGTGGAACGGCTGTGGGATGCAGGGATGACCGTGATCGTGGCAGCAGGCAATATGGGACCGGAGCAGGGAACCATAACCATACCCGGCACCAGCAAAAAGGTGATCACGGTGGGAGCCAGCGATGATTACCAGAGGGGCGGGATCCGGTTAAAACAGTTTTACTCCGGCAGAGGTCCCACTACGGACTGTATCTGCAAACCGGAAATCACGGCGCCGGGCTCTAATATCACATCCTGCAGCAATGTCCGTTCAGAAGGCAGATATTACTGCGTGAAAAGCGGCACCTCCATGGCAACTCCCATCGTGGCGGGAGCGGTGTGCCTGCTGCTGTCCTGCCGTCCCTATCTGTCCAACGTAGAAGTAAAGATGCTGCTGAAAGAGCGTGCGGAAAATTTAAATCAGCCAAAATACCAGCAGGGATGGGGAAGGATGAACCTGTTAAAACTGCTTGAGTGAAAATTGGCTAAAACTGCCGGTGTGACTAGTCAAACCGGAAATTTGGTGATATACTAAATCATGTTTGCGGATTATGGAATACTAAATACGGCTTGGAGGATAAAATAATGAAAAAAATTGAGATGAAGACACCGCTGGTAGAGATGGACGGAGATGAGATGACCAGAATCCTCTGGAAACTGATCAAAGAAGAACTGATTCTTCCATTTATAGATTTGAAATCCGAATATTATGATCTTGGCCTTGAACATAGAAATGCAACAGATGATCAGGTGACCGTAGATGCGGCAAATGCAAATAAAAAATATGGCGTTGCTGTGAAATGTGCTACGATTACTCCAAATGCAGCGCGAATGACAGAATATGACCTGAAAGAAATGTGGAAAAGTCCCAATGGGACGATACGGGCTATTCTGGATGGCACTGTTTTTCGGGCACCGATCACTGTAAAAGGCATTGAACCAAATGTAAAATCCTGGAAACAGCCGATTACTATTGCAAGGCATGCCTACGGAGATGTTTATAAGAATACAGAAATGATCATTCCGGGACCGGGCCGGGCGGAGCTGGTATACACTGCAGCGGACGGGACAGAGACAAGAGAGCTGATTCATGAATACAAAGGAGCCGGAGTTCTGCAGGGCATGCACAACCTGAATGCTTCCATTGAGAGCTTTGCCCGCAGTTGCTTTACCTTTGCACTGGATACAAAGCAGGATCTGTGGTTTTCCACTAAGGATACCATCTCCAAAAAATATGACCATACCTTCAAGGATATTTTTCAGGATATTTTTGAAAAGGATTATAAAGAAAAGTTCGCACAGGCGGGCATTACTTACTTCTACACTCTGATTGATGATGCGGTGGCCCGTGTGATGAAATCCGAAGGCGGCTTTATCTGGGCCTGCAAGAACTATGACGGAGATGTGATGAGCGATATGATTTCTTCCGCGTTTGGTTCACTGGCGATGATGACTTCCGTTCTGGTATCACCGGAGGGAAATTATGAATATGAAGCGGCTCACGGCACGGTACAGAGACATTATTACAAATACCTGAAGGGGGAGGAAACCTCTACCAATTCTGTGGCTACGATCTTTGCCTGGAGCGGTGCTCTGCGCAAACGGGGCGAACTGGATTCGCTTCCTGCTCTGTGCCATTTTGCGGATCTGCTGGAAAAAGCTACGATCCAGACCATAGAAGAAGGAAAGATGACAAAAGATCTGGCTTTGATCACCAGCCTGCAAAATCCTCAGGTTCATAGCAGTGAAGCTTTCATTGAGGCGATTCGGGCTACGCTGGAAACATTGATCTGATTTCACTGACGGGAATGCCGGTCAGGTAAAAACAGAGTCCGGAAATAGGGGAAAGGGGAGTTTTATGACTTATGAAGATTATACAAGAGCTCTGAAGCTGGGGGTAAAGTCTTACCGCAATGCCATTTCCAAAGGAGAATATCCCTATCTTCCTGCCCTGGACGAGCTGCTGGAGCGGGTGGAGGTGCAGACGGAGGCTTATCTCGGGCTGGTGGACATTCCTCTGGATCAGATTGTGGGAACCAAAACGGCAGGAAGACAGAATTCCTTTGCGGCGAATTTTATGCCTCTGATGTCAGAGAACACGGAATTTGCCATGAAATGGATCAATCTCTATGAGCATCAGATCGATATGGGAGTGCGGGATCCTATCGTTGCCTACGAATTTATGAATAAATTCTATGTCATGGAGGGCAATAAAAGAGTCAGTGTATTCAAGTATCTGGATTCTTCCAGCATAGAGGGTACGGTCACCAGAATCATTCCAAAGCCCACAGAGGAACCGGAAAACCGCATTTATTATGAGTTTCTGGATTTTTATAAGAAGGCGCCCATTAATTATATCTGGTTTACGAAAGAGGGCAGCTTTGCCCGTCTGCAAAAGGCAGTGGGAAAGGGACCGGAGGAGGTATGGAGTGAGGATGACAAAAGGGATTTTTCCTCCGTTTATACCGAATTTTCCAGAATATTTGAGAATAAAAGCGCAAAGAATATGACGATTACCACAGGAGATGCATTTCTGCTCTATCTTTCCCTCTATCCTTATCAGAAGCTGCTGCAGAAAGGAAGGGCGGAGATGAGGGATGACATTGACCGGCTGTGGGGGGAATTTCTGGTATTGAATCACAGACCGGAAACTGCCCTGGTCATGGAGCCTTCGGAAAATACGGAACGGAATCTGTTTGTGCGGTTTTTATCCACAGGCAGCCGGCAGCTTCGGATTTCCTTTATTCATGACAAAAATCCCCAGAATTCCAGTTGGACCTATGGACATGAACTGGGACGTATGCATCTGAATCAGATTTTTGGCGAACAGATCGAGACGGATTCCTACCTGCTGGAAAGCAGCCGGCTGGATGTCTCTGCGCTGATCGAAGCGGCGATCGAGGATGGAAGCCACATTATTTTCACCACGAACCAGAAGTTCCTGGAAGCCAGCCTGAAAGCGGCTCTGGAGCATCCGGAGGTGAAGATACTGAACTGCTCTTTGAACCGTCCCTACCGTGCTCTGCGGACTTATTATGGCCGGATGTACGAAGCTAAATTTCTGATCGGCATGATTGCAGGAGCCATGTGTGAAAATGACCGGATCGCTTATGCGGCGGATTTTCCTATTTACGGTTCCCTGGCGAATATCAATGCGTTTGCCCGCGGAGCAAAGATGACCAATCCCCGCGCCAAAATTTATCTGAACTGGAGCTCGGCGTCGGATCAGAGCATGAGCAGGACCATGGAGGAAAATAAGATTACCGTGATCTCAGATACGGATATGATCCGCCCCTCCAGCGTCAGCCGCAATTTTGGCCTGAGGATGGAGAAAAACGGACAGTTTGTCAAGCTGGCGACACCGATCTGGAACTGGGGAAAATTTTATGAAAAAATTATCCGTGATATTTTAAAGGGAAACTGGGATAAAGGACCTGATGTAAAAGAGCGGAAAGCTCTGAACTACTGGTGGGGAATTTCCGGCAATATCATTGATGTGATTTTTTCCCAGAATCTGCCCAACGAACTGCGCATTCTGATCGAAACCATGCGCAATGAAATCTTCAACGAACGATTCCATCCCTTTGGAGGCATTCTGACGCAGCAAAACGGCCGGATGATCGGAACAAAGGATTCCTGCCTGTCTCCGGAGGAGATCATCACCATGGACTGGCTGGCTGACAACGTGATCGGCTCCATTCCTACGGCAGAAGAACTGACAGAAGAGGGAAAAGCACTGGTAGAGCTGCAGGGAGTCGTGAACACTGCTTACGGAGAGAACTGAATGAAAATATTGACAATAGGAGATAAAGCGTCCAGATTCCTTTGGGATTTCTATGATGAAAGCAAACTAAAAGAGATTGATCTGATCTTATCCTGCGGGGACCTGCCGGCAGAATACCTGTCTTTCCTGGTGACCTTTTGCAAAGGGCCGGTTCTTTATGTTCACGGGAATCATGACGAATCTTATGCCACGAAACCACCGGAGGGCTGTACCTGCATCGAGGATATGGTATATGATTACAACGGCGTCCGCATTCTTGGTCTGGGCGGCTCCATGCGCTACCGGGAGGGGACTCATCAGTACAATGAACGGGAGATGGACCGGCGCATCCGCAGGGTGCAGTCTAAGATCAGGCGCAAAAAGGGTTTCGACATCCTCTTGACCCATGCCCCGGCCTGCGGCATCCACGATCAGTCGGATCTTCCCCACCATGGTTTTCATGGCTTTCTGGACCTCATGGATCAGTACCGGCCCAGGTATATGATCCACGGGCATGTACACATGAACTACGGCTACAATATAGAACGCACCAGCCAGTATCATGACACCACCGTGATCAATTCTTATGAAAAATATCTGATTGAATTATGAAATGAAAGGGGACGGTTCTCGAAAAGCAGGGGGGGACGGTTCTCTTGTCAAAAGAATGTGACAAGAGAACCGTTCCCCTGGCTTCCCTGAGAACCGTTCCCCTGGCTTCCCTGAGAACCGTCCCCCTGCTTCCGAGAACCGTCCCCTGCTTTGTTTACTCTGCCAGCTCTGTCCACTGCTCGTAGAGGAGCTCCAGCTCTTCGGCCAGAGTGGCTTTTTCCGTGGTCAGCCTGGTGCATTCCGCGATGTCGGTATAGATTTCTTCTTTTTTCAGGAGTTCATCGATTGCGGCATCCCGGGCCTCCAGTTCCTGAATTTTCTGCTCTGTTTTTTTCATGTCATTCTGGCGTTTCCGCTCCCGGGCCTGCTCCTCCTTTTTCCTTTCCCAGTCCTCTCGCGAGGAAGCAAAAGTCTGGGCGCAGGTGGTGTCTTCGCCGGCGGACGGGGCATAGACGGCGGTCAGTTCATCCTTTTTTTCCAGATAATAATCATAATTGCCGATATAATTCACCAGCGTCTGGTTGCGCAGATCCAGAATGCGGGTGGCCGTCTGATTGATGAAATAACGGTCATGGGAGACATAGAGAACCGTCCCTGTATATCGGTTCAGGGCTTCCTCCAGAATCTCCTTGGAGGTGATGTCAAGGTGGTTTGTAGGCTCATCCAGAATCAGAAAATTGGCCTTGGACAGCATCAGCTTAGCCAGGGATACACGTCCCCGCTCCCCGCCGCTCAGGTCGGCGATACGTTTAAATACATCATCGCCGGTAAATAAGAAGGCGGCCAGAATATTGCGGATCTCGGTATTGGTCAGATTGGGGTAGGCATCGGACAGCTCTTCAAACAGCGTCTTTTCTTTGTGAAGCACCTGATGCTCCTGGTCATAATACCCGATATGAACCTTGCTGCCAAGGGTGATGCGGCCGCTGTCCGCCTCTTCCAACTGGTTGATGATCTTGAGAAGCGTGGTCTTTCCGGTGCCGTTGTCCCCGATGACGGCAACTCTTTCTCCACGGTAGATCATAAAGTTCAGATCAGAAAAAAGGCACTGGGCGTAGGATTTTGATAGATTCTCCACGGTCAGTACGTCATTTCCGCTGGTAATCTTTGGCTCCAGCTTCAGCTTAATCTCCGTGTCCAGCTCTATGGGGCGCTCCAGGACCTCAATCTTATCCAGCATTTTTTCCCGACTTTCCGCGCGGCGGATGGATTTTTCGCGGTTGAAGGATTTTAGTTTGGCGATCACTTCTTCCTGATGTTTGATTTCCTGCTGCTGATTCAGATAGGCTTTTAGCTGGGTGTCCCGCAGTTGGCGTTTTTTCTCAGCGTAAGCGGAATAATTGCCCTGGAAGGTCATTACGTTTCCATTATCCATCTCAATCACCTTTGTCACTACCCGATTCAGAAAATACCGGTCATGGGCTACGATGATGACAGCGCCCCTGTAATTGAGCAGGTAGGTTTCCAGCCAGGCAATGGAATTCATATCCAGGTGGTTTGTGGGCTCATCCAGAAGAATAATATCCGGATTCGAAAGCAGGAGCTTGCCCAGTGCAACTCTGGTCTTCTGGCCGCCGGAGAGGGTATCCACCTGCATGGTGAAATCCTCTTTAGTGAAACCAAGGCCTTTCAGAACCCCGACGATTTCACTTTTATAGGCATATCCGTTTTTCTGTTCAAAGAGAAGGGAGGTGCGGTGATAAGTTTCCATTAGCTGCTCCAGTTCTTTGCCGGAGGCATGCTTCATATCCAGTTCCAGAGTGCGGAGCTTTTCCTCCATATCAATGACATCCCGTTTTACCTCCAGCAGCTCTTCATAAATGGTATGATGGCCGGTCAGCATCTGCTGCTGTGCCAGATAACCGATGCTTTTTCCCTTTGTAATGATGACTTCTCCGTCATCTGCCCTAAGCTCACCGATGATGATCTTGAGAAGCGTGGACTTCCCGGCTCCGTTCATGCCCACAATAGCGGCCTTTTCGTGATCCTCAATATGAAAAGAAGCCGATTTTATTATTTCATTTATTCCAAAAGATTTAGTAATATTTTGACATGCAAGTATCATAAAATGATTCATCCTTTTCTTTCAGTGTAATACTGCTGCAGTCCGTTATGGGACAGCCGTCAGTCTCTTTCTATTATAATGATATTAGAATAAAAAACAATAAGATTTTACAGTCTGCATAAAGGCGGCTGGCTTTTTCGTTGACAATATTTTCACAAGAACGTATAATGATACAAAATGCCCGGCTTACGGAATAAGTGTATGCCGAAGGCTGTTCTCCTATAGGAGTACTTTCCTATACGAGAACAAAAGCGTGCTTTGCGCAGGTAATTGCTCAAAAGCAGGGCAATTACAAAAATCGTAATATCATTTGGAGGGAAACATGGAGGAGAGAGAAATTTCGAAGGCCGTTGTGAAACGTCTTCCCCTGTATTATCGTTACCTGGGGGATTTGCTGGAGCAGAAGGTGGAGAGGATATCATCAAATGAACTGAGCCATCAGATGAAGGTGACGGCATCCCAGATCAGGCAGGATTTGAACAATTTTGGAGGCTTTGGACAGCAGGGATACGGCTATAATGTAAAATATCTTTACAATGAGATTGGTAAAATACTTGGACTTGACAAGACATACAATATGATCATTATCGGTGCGGGGAATCTGGGACAGGCCCTGGCGAATTATGTGAAATTCGAGAAAAGAGGTTTTCGTATTATTGGAATTTTTGATGTAAATCCAAGGCTGTCCGGAGTGGCAGTGCGGGGAATTCCTATTTTAATGACGGATACGCTTCCCCAGTTTCTGGAAGAGAATTCCATTCATATCGCTGCGCTGACACTTCCGAAAAATGGCGCGGAAGAGGTGGCTCCGGTTCTGGTGGAGCACGGGGTGAAGGCCATCTGGAATTTTGCTCATACGGATCTGAATCTGCCGGATCATATTGTGGTGGAAAGTGTACATCTGTCAGAGAGCCTGATGCAGTTGTCCTATAACTTAAATTGTGCAAATAAAAACGAAGAAGAGTGAATACGATGAAATATGTCTTAAGCAGTGCCCAGATGAAAGCTTGTGATGCCTATACGATTCAGACAATGATGCTGCCGTCCATGGTTTTGATGGAACGGGCAGCATTAGCTGTAGTACAGGAAATTAAGAAAGAATGCTGGGATCATGGGCGGATCCTGGTGGTATGCGGAGCCGGAAACAACGGCGGTGACGGATTTGCCATTGCAAGACTCCTGATGCTGGAGGGGTATATTCTGCAGGTCTGGTTTGTGGGAAATGAAGGCTCCCTGACGGAAGATGCGTCTCTTCAGAAAAAAATATTAGAACAATACGGCGGAAAAATCTGCAGAAATGCTTCCCCTGCGGAATATACTTTAGTGATAGATGCTCTGTTTGGCATTGGACTCTCCAGAGAAGTGACCGGCGGATATGCAGATGTGATCAAAAAGATCAGGGAAAGCGGGGTGCCTGTGATCGCAGTGGATATGCCCTCCGGCATATCGGCGGATACCGGGCAGGTGAGGGGGACGGCCCTGCCTGCGGATGCTACCGTCACCTTCGCATTTGAAAAGCTGGGACAGATTTTATATCCGGGCACGGAGTACTGTGGGAAATTGTCTGTGGCCGATATCGGGATTACAGACCATGGCTTGCAGAATTTTCACGGATGGCCGGAGGGATGTGGCCCTGACATGGAAAAAACAGGTGATGAAAAGATCCTGGAAAATACGGTATTTTCTTACGGATCATCGGACCTGGCACGCCTGCCGGAGCGAAAGAAAAATGCAAATAAGGGAACCTGCGGCAAAGTGGGATTGATTGGCGGCAGAAAAGATATGGCCGGCGCCCTGATCCTTGCTGCCAGAGCGGCTTTCCGCAGCGGCTGCGGTCTGGTACGGCTCCTGTCGGATCAGGAGAACCGCTGTATTTTGCAGACGGCGGTTCCGGAAGCTATATTTTCTTCCTGGCAGGAGGAAGAACGGCTGCAGGAAATGTTCGCATGGGCTGATGTGATCGGCATTGGGCCGGGACTGGGAACGTCAGATGAGGCTGTGATGCTTTTAAAAACGGTTCTGGAGGAGTGGAACGGTCCCTGTGTGATCGATGCGGATGGATTAAATATTCTGGCAGGGCATATGGACTGGCTGAAGAGTACAAAAGCGCAGGTGCTGGTGACACCCCATCCGGGTGAAATGGCCCGGCTGCTTGGTTCTTCGGTACCGCAGATACTGGTGAAGCTGCTGGACACCGCCAGACGATTTGCCGGGGAATACGGCTGTGTCTGTGTTTTGAAAGATGCCAGGACGACCGTTTCCGATGGCCGGCACCAGTATCTGAACCAGTCCGGCAATGACGGTATGGCAGCAGGCGGATCAGGAGATGTGCTGACCGGCATTCTTGCCAGTCTGCTTGCCCAGGGAATGGAGCCTTTTGAGGCAGGCTGCCTGGGCGTTTACCTGCATGGATGCGCAGGGGATGCGGCGAGAGACAGAGTGGGACGAAGGAGTATGCTGGCCGGAGATATCGTTGCAGGGCTGGAAGAGGTACTGCGAAGCCGATAGAAACGGAAGCGTCAGCCCATTTGTCGCAGACAAATTCAGAATGGGCTGATGTATAATGACAAAGGGGAACAGAATGAAAAAATACAGCAGAGTATATGCAAAGATCGACCTGGATGCGGTGGAGGCGAACTTTCGCAGCATGAGGGCGAATATAAAAGAAGGAACCAGAATGGTGGCTGTGGTCAAGACCGACGCATATGGACATGGTGCGGTCCAGATAGCCAGGCTGGCAGAAAACTATGATTACATATGGGGATTTGCGGTGGCAGCGGTGGAGGAGGCGGTACTGCTTCGAAGAAGCGGTATCCGCAAGCCGATTCTGATCCTGGGGTATACCTTTGAAGAGGATTATCCCACCCTGATCAGAGAAAAAATCCGGCCGGCAGTTTTTCAGCTTGAGACGGCCAGAAAGCTCTCCAGGGCGGCCGAAGAAATCGGAGAGAGCCTGGCGGTTCATCTGGCGCTGGATACGGGAATGACCAGGATCGGTTTTAAGGATAACGAAGCCAGCGCTGCAGAAATCAAAGAAATTCAGAAGCTTCCGGGGCTGGTCATTGAGGGCATGTTCACTCATTTTGCCAGGGCGGATGAAAAAGAAAAAAAATATGCAAGAGAGCAGTTGAGACGGTATTGTGAATTTGCAGACAGGCTGGAGCAGGAGGGAGTTCCTATTCCGATGAAGCACTGCTCCAACAGTGCCGGAATCCTGGAATTGCCGGATGCAAACCTGGATGCGGTGAGAGCAGGCATCACCATATACGGAATTTATCCTTCGGAAGAAATGGACCGGGTTCATTTTAAACTGCAGCCGGTCATGGAATGGAAGAGCCACATTACATTTATCAAAGAGGTAGAGGCCAATGTACCGGTCAGCTACGGCGGCACTTTTGTCACGGACCGTCCCATGCGAATCGCCACAATACCGGTGGGCTACGGCGACGGCTATCCGAGAAGCCTGAGCAACAAAGGCTGGGTGCTGATCCATGGAAAAAAAGCCAGAATCCTCGGGCGCGTCTGCATGGATCAGTTCATGGTGGATGTGACCGGCATAGAGGCGGAAGAACAAGATGAGGTGACACTGATGGGAAGGGATGGGGCACAAGAGCTGTCAGTGGATACCCTTGGAGCATTGTCCGGCCGCTTTCCCTATGAGTTTGTCTGCGATATCGGGAAAAGAGTGCCCAGAGTGTATATCAGAAATGGAAAAGCCGTGGAGGCTTCTGACCTTTTACAGCCTGGCGGAAAACCGGCTTGTACGGATGGCTGCGGCGGATGCTGATCAAGACAGAGATATTTTTGAACCGCATTCAGGAGTAATTCATTGAATACACATGAAAAACATGGAAATACTAAGGGTAACAGAAACGAAAACCTTTGTGTATTGGAGTGTGAAATGTGTGAATATTAGACGAGGTGATATTTATTATGCGGACCTGCGTCCGGTGATCGGTTCCGAACAGGGAGGAATCCGTCCGGTCCTGATTATCCAGAATGATATTGGAAACCGGCACAGCCCGACGGTGATCTGCGCTGCCATTACTTCCAAGATGAAAGCCAAGCTGCCTACGCATGTGGAAATTGAATCCGGCCGTTATGAGATTGTAAAAGACTCGGTTATTTTGCTGGAGCAGCTCCGCACTATTGATAAACGCCGCTTAAAGGACCGGGTGTGCCATCTGGATTCAGATGCGCTAAAGCAGGTGGACCGGGCACTGCAGATCAGTCTGGAGCTGCTTACATAGCTGCCGGCCGGGGGAAGCTCTGCGCGGCCTGCAGACATCCCATATGCTGCCTGTAATTGGAGATTGGATTCGTCACTTGACGAATGAAACAGAAAATGATATATTTTTATGAGATATGTCATAAAATCACGTTTTTTAGAAGAAGGAGTTTAGAAATACATGGACAGCAGTGTGAGTCCGCTAATGGGTTCCGTTATATTTGTTATATTGTTATTGCTTGATTTTATTCTTACCGGTTTCTCTTCTGCGGTGCAGTCGATTTCAGAGAGCGCCATGGATCAGCAGGGTAAGGATGGGGATACAAAATCAGAAAATATACTGGATTTGAAAAACAGTCCTAAAAAACTGATTTATGCATGCTGGTTTTACCATATTGTCACATCGGCTGCAGGCACCTGGCTTTTGCTGATTTCAGTTCATTGGCCTGGCTGGTCTGTGCTTTTGATTGCTGTTGTGCTGATTTATCTGTTTGGAAAGGCAGTTCCCAGCATGATTGGCAAAAAGTATGCGGAAGGCTGGTGCGGGACGCTGTTTTCCTTTGTGTCTCTGCTGATTACGGTTTCTTATCCATTTACATATGTACTTGCTTTGATATCCCATCTGATTGTCCGCATGTTCGGTGTGGATCCTCACGAACTGGAGGATGAAGTGACAGAGGATGAGATTATTTCCATGGTAAATGAAGGCCATGAACAGGGTGTGCTGGATGAGCATGAGGCTGAGATGATACAGAATATTTTTGAGATGGATGACAAGGAAGCACAGGACATCATGACTCATCGCAAAAACATTTCCGGTATCAGCGGCAGCGTCAACTTATCCGAGGCTATTTCGCTGATGGTGGAGGAGACCAATTCCCGCTTCCCGGTATACGAAGGCGACATTGATAATATAATCGGTGTGCTTCATTTTAAGGATGCCATGATATTCCACAATCAGAAGCAGTATGATGAATGGCTGATCAAAGACATCCCAAATCTTCTGCGTCCGATCAAATTTATTCCGGAGACCAGAAGCATCAATCTTCTGTTTCGAAGTATGCAGGCACAGAAGCTTCAGATGGTGATCGTAGTGGATGAGTACGGTGAAACGGCCGGTCTGGTCACTATGGAGGATATCCTGGAAGAAATCGTTGGAAATATTCTGGACGAATATGATGAGGACGAACGCTTTATTTTAAAAGAAGAGGACGGTTCCTACCGCATGGATGGCATGACGCCTCTGGAGGATGTGGAGGAGACGCTTGATATCACTTTTGAAGAAGAGGATTATGAGACGCTGAATGGATATCTGATCTTCCGCATGGACCGCATTCCGGAAGAGGATGAGCATTCCGTTATTGAAGAAAAAGGTTATTCCTTCCAGATTTTGGAAGTTGATAATAAAACAATAAAATGGGTTAAAGTAACCAGACTTCCGGAAACGGAAGTGAAGGATAAACAGGAGTCTGAGCAAAAAGCAGACCAGGAAAAAGAAGAAACTGTACAAAAGGAGTAGAAGATTATGTCAGGACATTCAAAATTTGCTAATATCAAGCATAAAAAAGAAAGAAACGATGCGGCGAAAGGAAAAGTTTTTACGATCATTGGCCGTGAAATTGCGATAGCAGTAAAAGAAGGCGGAGCAGATCCTGCAAACAACAGTAAGCTTCGAGACGTGGTAGCAAAAGCGAAGGCGAACAATATGCCCAACGATACCATTGACCGGGGCATCAAAAAAGCAGCCGGTGATATCAATTCGGTCAATTATGAATACGTCACCTACGAAGGCTATGGTCCCAGCGGAATCGCCATTATCGTAGAAGCTCTGACCGACAATAAAAACCGTACTGCAGCGAATGTAAGAAGTGCTTTCACCAAGGGCAGCGGAAGCATCGGCACTCCGGGATGTGTATCTTACAGCTTTGATAAAAAGGGACAGATTATTATCGACAAAGAAGAATGCGAGATGGATGCAGATGATCTGATGATGCTCGCTCTGGATGCGGGAGCAGAGGATTTTTCGGAAGAAGAGGACAGCTTTGAGATCATTACGGATCCGGATGACTTCAGCACGATCCGCCAGGCACTGGAAGATCAGAAGATTCCCATGGCATCCGCAGATATAACCATGATACCCCAGAATTATGTGGAACTGACGGATGAAGATGCTTTGAAACAGCTCAACCGTACACTTGATCTCTTAGATGAAGATGATGATGTACAGGCTGTTTACACGAACCTGGACGAATAAAGAATACAGAATCTGTCTAAGGCACAGAATGGAGGAACCATGAATAATTATCTTGTGGGATTGGAAGGCATGAAAGTGATGCTGACTGACATCGAGAGACCAATGGAAACATTCAAGAAAAAATTTTACACCGATAGTTTCAGATGCGTGTATGAAAAAAATGTTCCGGTCATGGATGCGATTGAAAATGTATATTCAACCGTGATTGATAAAGATACATTTCTGGATAATATGGCAAAGGCGCTGGTGGATTCCGCAGTCAGTAAAAGTGAGGAATGCAAAAAGAAAAGCCAGAAAGAAGCCCTGATGATGGATATGAACATGGCGATGGCTATTTATGTGCTTCCGTCCCTGCTGGAGTATAAAGGAACTTCATCCCAGCCTCTGGTGGACCGGATTCTGGTCTGTTGGAAAGAAACTTTTCCAAAGACGAATCTGCAGGCTGCTGATTATGAATACATTGAAAAAGGATTTCATAAAAAATTCTGTTATATTACAACGGCAGTATGCGAGACCTTCCATAAGCCGGACGACTGCTATGAACTGACGCTGCTTCGTGATTACAGAGACCACTATCTGATGAGCCTGCCCGAAGGAGAAGCCATCATCAGGCAGTATTACGATGTGGCTCCTACCATCGTAAAGCACATCAATCATAGAAAAGATTCGGCTGCAATTTATGAGTCCATTTGGGACACCTATCTTTCCCCCTGCATTCATATGATTGAAGAGGGAGAAAATAATTCCTGCAAAGAGCTTTATATTGAGATGGTTCAGAATCTTCAGGAGGAATATTTCTATCTGCAGTAAGGTCAGCTATTCCTTTTGAAAAAGCCTCCGCTGCAAAAAAAATACCGGATATCTGTATTTGACCTGAGTTTTCAAATGCAGACGGATCATTCTGAATAATTAAACGAATCCCGGAGAAACTATCCATTATGGAAAATTTCTTTCGGGATTTTTAACCTTATCAAGTGAATGATCAGGAGGCAACCAGGCATGGCAGACGATAAAAAAGAACAGAGTCAGGAAAAAAGAGAAAATCTGAAGGAATTCGGGCAGATTACCTTCAGCAGGAACATTCATCTGCTCAGCGTAATCGGGGAAATTGAAGGGCATGAATGTCTGCCTGCCAATTCCAAGACTACAAAATATGAACATGTACTGCCCCAGTTGGCAGCGATAGAGGAAAACAAGGACATCAAAGGACTTCTGGTCTTGCTCAATACCGTGGGCGGTGATGTGGAGGCCGGTCTGGCTATTGCGGAGATGATCGCCAGCATCAGCAAGCCGAAAGTATCCCTGGTCCTGGGCGGCAGCCATTCCATTGGGATTCCCATAGCCGTGGCTTCAGACTACTCCTTCATCGTAAAGACCGGAACCATGGTGATTCACCCGGTGAGAATGAGCGGCACTGTCATCGGCGCTCCGCAGACCTATGATTATTTTCAGCAGATGCAGGACCGGATTCTGAGCTTCATCTCGGAACACAGCCACACCTCTATGGAACGGCTGGAGGAACTGATGCTGGACACCGGAATGCTGACCAAAGACCTGGGCACCATACTGGTAGGGGAAGCCGCCGTAAAAGAGGGGCTCATTGATGAGGTGGGCGGAATCAGCCAGGCGGTGGGAAAACTGTATCAGATGCTGGGCGAAATTTAAATGGCAGGAAGGACGTCACCGTGGGAACGGGAATATCTTACGCAAATGCGTGCAGCGTTCCGGTAAGCTGTCTGCGGTGACCGTTCTCTGATTTTTGCTGAATTGAAATGGAAATTTTTAGTGTACATAAAATCAGATTGTGATATAATAAAAAAGTATGCGGATTTCAAGAATTCGCTTCTACTAATTTACAGGTTTTGAAAATATAATAAGGTACAGGATATGATTTATTCGGTGAGGAGGACTTTATGTCAGTATTAGAATCTATTTTTCTTGGAATTGTGCAGGGCTTGACAGAGTTTTTACCGGTCAGCAGTTCGGGGCATCTTGCGATACTCCAGAATTTCTTCAAGATTGATACGGGAAGCAGTTTACTGTTCGATATTTTATTACATATGGGAACACTTCTGGTGGTTTTTGTGGTTTACTGGAAGGATATCTGGAAACTGATTGTGGAAGCGCTTCAGATGGTGGGTGATATTTTTGCCAATATCGGTATTTCTTTACGCAAAGGAAAACCGGATGAGAAGAAAGCATATCGCAAGATCGTGAAGACAAATTATCGTAAATTTGTGGTATTGCTGATCGTGTCTACGATTCCTACAGGGATTATGGGTTTCCTGGGAGCGAAGCTGATTACTGATGCCAGCAATACACTTCTGATCCCCGGTATCTGTCTGCTGATTACAGGCGTGCTGCTTCTGATCTCGGATCAGGCGAAGAACTGTACAAAGATTCCGAAGGATGTAACCTATAAAGAGGGCGTTGCCATCGGTGTTGCCCAGGGATTTGCCACACTTCCGGGACTGTCCAGGTCCGGTACCACGATTACAGCCTGCCTGCTGTGCGGCTTTGATCGTAAATTTGCAGTGAAGTATTCTTTCATCCTTTCCATTCCGGCGATTTTGGGAGCAGCGCTTCTGGAGATCAAGGATCTTGGGGAGGAAGTGATCACGGGAAGTATGGTCGGAACCTACGCTGCCGGCATGGTGGCTGCAGCGATCGTAGGTTATATCTGCATCAAGACCATGCTGGTAATTGTTAAAAACAAGAAATTTAAATATTTTGCATTTTACTGCTTTGCAATCGGTATTATCTCCATCGTTGGCAATTTTGTTCTGTAAGAAGGGGGTTACCGACAGGGGGAGCGGTTCTGTGTATCGATAAGAAAATAGACAGGGGAAAAAGAATGGCATCAAATTCAACAAAAAAGAATACGGTTACGAGAAAATCCAGCGGTCAGAGAACTACGGCCGCTGCAAAAAAAACGACAGCGAATTCATCGGCTGCTTCTGCCAGCAAATCATCTGCAGGCAGGAAAACTTCCGTCAGCAGAAAGTCTTCCGGGACGCGCAGTACAGCATCGAAATACAAAACGGAAGAACACACGGATCCGCTTTTGTTTTTTGAGATTTTTTTATGGATCATGCTGGCTGTTTCTGTGCTTCTGCTGATCAGCTTATTTGGGATCGGCGGTTTTGTGGGAGAAGCGGTCAGCGGATTCTGCTATGGCTGTTTTGGCGTGATGGCTTATCCGTTTCCATTTATGCTGTTCTTTATGACTGCATTTTTGATCTCCAATCGCAGAAGCAGGATTGCAAAAATAAAGGCTGCCAGTGTCGGTGGTCTTTATCTTATTCTCTGCGGCATCATGGAACTGCTGCTGCTGGGATATACCAGCGGCTATGACCTGATCGAATATTATCAGGCCGGAGTCAAATATAAAACCGGCGGCGGCATTGTGGGCGGAGCTTTTGTGGAGCTGTTTTGTCCGGCCATCGGTGTGGTGGGTGCTTATATTATTCTGTTTATCATGGCAATCATCTGTCTGGTGCTGATTACCCAGCGGTCACTGTTCGCAGGGGTGAAGCACCGCAGCAGCCAGATTTATCAAAATGCAAGAGAAGGACAGGCAAGGCGCAGGGAGATGGCGGCCGAGCGCAGGGAATATTATAAGGAGAATCCGGAAGTTTTTACTTTAAAAGATACACTGAAGGATTCCCAGGGTAAAGCTGAGGATTATTCTATTTTGCCAAAGGAACCAAGGATCAGCAACCGGGTGAGCGGAGTTACGACAGAGACAGATCTGTCCGGCTTTCCGAAATTGCGTCGGGATGACATTCACGAAGTGGTGCCGAAAAAGACAGGGACAAAAATTGATGTTCCGATGCTTGATTTTACGATACAGGGAGCGAAGCCGGATTATTTCCAGACTCTGGATACTCCATCATCAGCAGCAGAGCCGATTTCCTTTGAAGAGGACATCACGGAAGAAAATGATCTTCCCGTGATGGAAGAACTGCCGCAAAAGCAGGAAGAGAAGCAAGCAGATGAAGAAGTCATGGGGGAAGAGGAGCCTGTTTTGGAGCCGGCGGCCCCAGCATCCGCCAGACAGGAAACGGATCAGCCGGAGAGAAAAAGCCAGAGAAAGCCTCATGCCTCGGCAGAGGAGATTGAAGAGAGCGTCAACAGCGTAGCCCAGGAGATGGCAAAGACAGCGGCCGCAGTAAAACCAAAATACTATTTCCCGCCTGTTAATTTACTGAAAAAGCCATCCAGGGAGCAGAAAGGAAATTCCAGCGTGGAGCTGCGGGAGACAGCGCAGAAGCTTCAGCAGACACTCCATACCTTTGGCGTGAATGTGAAGATCACCAATGTGAGCTGTGGTCCCAGCGTTACCCGGTATGAACTGATGCCGGAGATGGGTGTCAAGGTGAGCAGAATCGTTAATCTGACTGATGATATCAAGTTGAATCTGGCGGCGGCGGATATTCGTATCGAAGCGCCGATCCCCGGAAAGGCCGCGGTGGGTATCGAAGTTCCCAATAAAGAATCCAGCGGTGTACTGCTGCGGGAGCTTTTGGAATCAGATGAATTTAAAAACCATCCTTCCAACCTGGCGTATGCGGTGGGAAAGGATATTGGCGGCAATATCATTGTATCCGACATCGGCAAGATGCCCCATCTTTTGATCGCGGGAGCCACCGGCTCCGGTAAATCGGTATTTATCAATACTCTGATCATGAGCATTATCTATAAAGCAAAGCCGGATGAGGTCAAGATGATCATGATTGATCCGAAGGTGGTGGAGCTGAGTGTATACAATGGGATTCCCCATCTGTTCATTCCTGTGGTCACCGATCCGAAAAAGGCGGCCGGGGCTCTGAACTGGGGCGTGGCGGAAATGACGCAGCGGTACCAGAAATTTGCTGAAATGGGCGTCCGGGATCTAAAGGGCTACAACGCAAGGATCGAGGCGGTCAGGGACATCGAACCGGCAGAGGGAGAAGAAAAACCGGAGAAGCTTCCGCAGATCGTGATTATTGTAGACGAGCTGGCGGATCTGATGATGGTGGCTTCCGGAGAGGTGGAAGAGGCCATCTGCCGTCTGGCTCAGTTGGCCAGAGCGGCGGGGATTCATCTGGTGATTGCCACCCAGCGTCCGTCCGTAGATGTTATCACCGGGCTGATCAAGGCAAATATGCCTTCCAGAATCGCATTTTCGGTTTCCTCCGGAGTGGATTCCAGGACGATCCTGGATATGAACGGAGCGGAAAAGCTGCTGGGAAATGGGGATATGCTGTTTGCCCCCCAGACCTACAAGAAGCCGGCCCGAATTCAGGGAGCCTTTGTTTCAGATAAAGAAGTATCCGATGTGGTGGATTTCCTGAAGGAAAAGAACACCGGCGAGCAGTATGCGGCGGATCTGGAAGCCCAGATCGAGCAGGTGCAAAAAAGCGCTTCCTCTGTATTGACCGGCGGCGGAGATGTGGATGAGCTGTTTGCGGATGCCGGAAAGTTTATTATTGAGAAGGACAAGGCTTCTATCGGCATGCTGCAGCGTTACTTTAAAATTGGCTTTAACCGTGCTGCCAGAATTATGGATCAGCTCTCCGATGCCGGTGTGGTGGGGGCGGAAGAGGGCACTAAACCGCGAAAAATAGTGATGTCCATGGAACAATTCGAAAATTATCTGGAAGAAAACTAAGGTTTTTGTTGAATTTTGCCATGTTTTGTTCTATACTAAAAATATATGGCATGGTTTGATTCTGCCTTTTCAGTCAGAAAAGGCTGTTTTGGTATGCCGGGATAATCTATGATTGGCAGTAAACATTACCGCCGGTCAGAATAATGTGAAACGTTACTAGTCAATGTTTTGCATAAATAATACATGGAGGTATGTTATGTACAAGATTTTGGAAGCAAAAATTCTTGCGGGCAATATCTACGAAATGGTTGTAGAAGCTCCGCGTGTTGCGAACCGCTGTCTGCCGGGTCAGTTTATTATTGTGAAGCTGGACGAAGAGGCAGAGAGAATTCCTCTTACGATCTGTGATTATGATCGCGAAAAGGGAACGATTACCATTGTATTCCAGCCGATTGGCGCATCTACGTATAAGATTGCAGCGATGAAGGCAGGGGATGCTTTTATGGATTTTGTCGGACCGCTGGGTACTCCGTCCGAATTATGCACGGAGCCGCTGGAAGAAGTAAAGAAAAAGAAAATTCTGTTTGTAGCAGGCGGTGTGGGTACTGCGCCGGTATATCCTCAGGTAAAATGGCTGCATGAGCATGGCATTGATGCTGATGTTATCATCGGTTCCAAGACAAAAGATCTGGTTATCCTGGAAGAAGATATGAAGAAGGTAGCCGGTAATGTATATGTAACTACGGATGACGGTTCTTACGGCAGAAGCGGAATGGTTACCAAGGTGATCGAAGATCTGATCAACGAAGAAGGAAAGACCTATGATCTGTGTATTTCCATCGGACCGATGATCATGATGAAATTCTGCTGCCTGACCACAAAGAAATTAAATCTGCCCACAATTGTCAGCATGAACCCGATCATGGTGGACGGTACCGGTATGTGCGGCGCCTGTCGTCTGATCGTAGGCGATGAAGTGAAATTTGCATGTGTGGATGGTCCGGAATTTGACGGCCATAAGGTAGATTTCGATGCCGCTATGAAGAGACAGACTCTGTATAAGACAGAAGAAGGCCGTGCTCTTCTGGCATATCAGGAAGGCGATACTCATCACGGCGGATGTGGACATTGCGGAGGTGACAAATAATGGCAGACGTATTAAAGAAGGTTCCTGTAAAAGAACAGGATCCAAAGGTAAGAGCTACGAATTTCGAGGAAGTATGTCTCGGCTACGGCAAGGAAGAAGCAGTTGAAGAAGCAAACCGCTGCCTTCACTGCAAAAATGCAAAATGTATCGCAGGATGTCCTGTCAGCATTAATATTCCGGATTTCATCGGAGAAGTAAAAGAAGGCAAATTCGAAGAAGCATATAAAGTGATTTCACAGTCCAGCGCACTGCCTGCTATCTGCGGACGTGTATGTCCACAGGAATCTCAGTGTGAAGGAAAATGTATCCGCGGTATCAAGGGCGAAGCAGTTTCCATCGGCAAGCTGGAGCGTTTCGTGGCTGACTGGGCCAGAGAGAACGGCATCAAGCCGGAAGCGCCTTCCGTTAAAAACGGTCACAAGATTGCTGTCATCGGTTCCGGTCCTTCCGGTCTGACCTGTGCCGGAGATCTGGCAAAGATGGGATACGATGTAACTATCTTTGAGGCACTTCACAAAGCCGGCGGCGTTCTGGTCTATGGCATTCCTGAATTCCGTCTTCCGAAGGATGATGTAGTAGCCAAAGAAGTGGAGAATGTAAAAGCACTTGGCGTAAAGATTGAGACCAACGTAGTAGTTGGTAAATCCGTGACGATCGATGACCTGCTGAAAGAAGAAGGCTTCGAAGCGGTATTTATCGGTTCCGGTGCAGGTCTTCCGATGTTCATGGGCATTCCCGGAGAACAGGCAAAGGGCGTATTCTCAGCGAATGAGTACCTGACCAGAAATAACCTGATGAAAGCATTCCGTGAAGATTATGATACTCCAATCGCAAAGGGAAAGAAAGTAGCCGTTGTGGGCGGCGGAAACGTAGCAATGGATGCTGCCAGAACCGCACTTCGTCTGGGTGCTGAAGTACATATCGTATATCGACGCAGCGAAGCAGAGCTTCCTGCACGTAAAGAAGAAGTACATCATGCAAAAGAAGAAGGCATTATCTTTGATCTGCTGACCAACCCGAAGGAAATCCTGGTGGATGAGAACGGATTTGTAAAAGGTATGACTTGTATCCGCATGGAGCTGGGCGAACCGGATGCATCCGGCAGAAGACGTCCGGTAGAGATTCCGGGATCTGAATTTGATCTGGAGCTGGATACCGTGATCATGTCCCTGGGTACTTCACCGAACCCGCTGATTTCTTCTACCACCTACGGTCTGGACACCAATAAGAGAAAATGTATCGTAGCAGAAGAAAGCACCGGAGCTACCTCCAAAGACGGCGTATATGCCGGCGGAGACGCAGTGACCGGGGCAGCTACCGTTATCCTGGCTATGGGAGCAGGCAAAGCGGCAGCAAAGGGAATTGACGAGTATATCAAGGCAAAATAAAGTGATATGAATTTGCAGGGCGCCCTGGCAGATAACTGCCGGGGCGCTTTTGTCAGGGTTCCATTTGCTGCGCGGCCACCGCATAACAAAAGAAAGGATACTTTATGGAAAATAACACGATGAAAACTTTGATTTTAAACGGTTCACCGAGGCCGAAGGGAGATACTGCCAGTCTGCTTCAGATTTTTACCGATCATATTAAGGGCGAATATAAAATCGTAAATGCGTATCGGTGCCATATCTCCCCCTGCATTGACTGCAGATACTGCTGGGAAAATGACGGATGTGCGATAAAGGATGAGATGCAGGAGGTTTATGACTATATTCAGGAGTGTGACAATGTATTGATTGCTTCGCCTGTTTATTTTGCGGAACTGACAGGGAAAATGCTGGATCTGGGAAGCAGACTGCAGACCTATTCTTCTGCGAAGCTGTTTCGAAAGGAGGAAGCGGTTAAAAAAGCAAAGAGAGGTGCCGTCTTACTGGCAGGCGGCGGAAGCGGCGGTGTGGAGCGGGCTTATGAAACGGCCCGTATGCTGCTGCACTGCGTGAACTGCAGAGATATTCATGAGGTGGTGAGCTGCCGCAATACCGATAAAGTACCGGGTATCGAAGATAGAGAGGCACTGGATGGTGTAAAGAAAATCATAGCGTTTTTTGAGGAAAACAGATGAAAATTACAGTTATATCAGTGGGAAAGATAAAGGAAAAGTATCTGACAGAGGCGGTAAAGGAGTACAGCAAGCGGCTGAGCCGGTACTGTAAACTGGAAATCATTGAGCTGGCCGATGAACAGACTCCGGATAAGGCCGGAGAGGCGCTGGAGCTTCTGATCAAGAAAAAAGAAGGCGAGCGGATCCTGAAAAGTCTGAAGGAGGACAGCTATGTGACTGCATTGGCCATCAACGGCAGAAAATTGACTTCCGAAGCGTTTGCCGGCCAGATTGAGACGCTGGGCGTACAGGGAAAAAGCCATATTTCCTTTGTGATCGGCGGTTCTCTTGGACTGGATGAAGAGGTATTAAAGCGGGCGGACTATCTTCTGTCTTTTTCCGATATGACCTTTCCCCACCAGTTGATGCGGGTGATCCTGCTGGAGCAGATTTACCGCTCCTTCCGAATCATAAATCATGAGCCATATCATAAATAACAAACGGTAAAAAACCAACCAGAATCGGATGTATCTTTATTGACAGGGCCAGATTTGTATACTACAATTGGAAAAACAGTATAATTTATGTGCAATATGTATAAAAATAAAGCGGTTTGTACTTGTTGCCATGGCTCATTGAAGGAGGATTTTATTATGGAGTTCGATACAAAAACAGCAATACAGGAAGGGAAAACAGCCCTTGGTATTGAATTTGGCTCTACCCGCATTAAGGCAGTGCTGATCGGTGAAGATCATAAGACCATTGCTTCCGGAAATCACGATTGGGAAAATCGTCTGGAAAATGGAATCTGGACCTATCGTCTGGAGGATATCTGGACAGGGCTGCAGGACTGCTATGCCAATCTGGCGGCAGATGTGAAGGGAAAATACGGCATCGCGCTGGAAAGAAGCGGTTCTATCGGATTTAGCGCTATGATGCATGGATATATGGCTTTTAATAAAAAGGATGAGCTGCTTGTTCCGTTCCGCACCTGGAGAAATACCATTACCGGAGAGGCGGCAGGAAAGCTGACGGAATTATTTCAGTTCAATATTCCGCAGAGATGGAGCATTGCCCATCTGTATCAGGCGATTTTAAACGGAGAAGAGCATGTGTGTGATGTGACCTTCTTTACTACCCTGGCGGGCTATATTCACTGGCAGTTGTCCGGGGAAAAGGTACTGGGCGTGGGAGAGGCATCCGGCATGTTCCCCATCGATTCTCAGACGAAGACGTTTGACCAGTCCATGATCGCAAAATTTGATCAGCTTCTGGATGGAGCGTATCCCTGGAAATTAAATGATATTCTGCCAAAAGTGCTGACGGCAGGTGACGCGGCCGGGACTCTGACAGAAAAAGGAGCGAAGCTGCTGGATGTGACCGGTACGCTGCAGGCCGGCATTCCCATGTGTCCTCCGGAGGGAGATGCGGGAACCGGCATGACGGCCACCAACAGCGTCGAGGTGACCACGGGTAATGTATCCGCAGGCACTTCCGTATTTGCCATGGTAGTGCTGGAAAAACCGCTGAAAAATGTATATCCGGAAATAGATCTGGTGACCACTCCCAGCGGAGATGCGGTGGCTATGGTCCACTGCAACAACTGTACTTCGGATCTGAACGCATGGGTGAATATTTTCAAAGAGTATTCAGAAGCGATGGGCATCAAACCGGATATGAATCAGATCTTTTCCGTACTTTACAATAAGGCTCTGGAGGGGGATAAGGACTGCGGCGGACTGCTGGCCTATAATTATTTCTCCGGGGAGCATGTGACCGGCTTCGAGGAGGGGCGTCCGCTGTTTGTCCGCACGCCCAATTCCAAATTCAGCCTGGCGAATTTCATGAGAGTGAATCTGTATACTTCTCTGGGGGCATTAAAGACCGGCCTGGATATCCTTCTGAAGAAAGAGGATGTAAAGGTCAGCCGCATGATGGGACACGGCGGCCTGTTTAAGACGAAGGGAGTCGGCCAGAGTATCCTGGCGGCGGCAGTGGATGCACCGGTTACCGTCATGGAGACCGCAGGCGAAGGCGGTGCATGGGGCATCGCGGTGCTGGCTCAGTACCTGATGAAGAAGGAGGCCGGTGAAGAACTGGCTCAGTATCTGAATCAGAAGGTATTCGCAGGAGAGAAGGGTTCTACTCTGAATCCGGATCCGAAGGATGTGGAAGGCTTTGATACCTTTATTGCGCGTTATACCAGGGGCCTTCCGATTGAACGGGCAGCGGTGGAATCCCTGAAAGACTGAAAATACGGACGATGTTCTGCACAGCAGCTCAGGTGTATTATGTCAGGAGCCGCCGCAGCTCCACTTCAGTCGCTGTGCTGCCAAGTGCCGCTGGCACTTGGCAGCACAGCAAGAATACAGTCATAGAAAATGCGGCATCCGCATAAATTAAAACAATAGAGCAATCTGCTAAAATACGGTGTCCTCAGTTATTTTTCTACTTTTGAAAAACTGAGGACACTTTATTTGTTTTCGGTGAAAATGATGAAAAAGAAGAGAAGAGAGCATTTTTTGGAAAAACTCACATCGGATGCGATGATACCAAAGGATACCCTTCCCGGAAATACCTGTGTCAGCCTTACAGGGCAAAAGGAAGTGATTATTGAAAATTACAAGGGAATTCTGGAATATACCAGTGAAAAGCTGATTATAATGACTTCAAGGTGTAAAATCGAAATTTCGGGAAAACATCTTGAAATCTGTTATTACGCAAAGGAGGAAATGAAAGTCACCGGTTTGATACAGTGCGTTTCCTACTGCAGACCGAAAACGTAATAAGGAAGGAGAACCTGCTTGAAAGGAAAAGTATTTTCCTGGTTTCGGGGAACGGTGCGTATTCTGATAAAGGGAGGCTCCTGCGAGCGTTTTCTGAATCTCTGTGCATTTCACAGAATCAATCTGTGGAATCTGCATCCTGAAAAAGAAGGCTATACGGCCTGGGTTACCCTGGATGGGTTTCGCAGGATCAGGCCCCTGATCCGCAAAAGCGGGGCCCATATCCGCATCACGGGCAAATCCGGACTCCCGTTTTTTCTATATCAGAACCGCAGGCGGAAAATGATCTTTGCTGCCATTTTAACAGCATGTTTCAGTATTTTCTTTCTTTCTCTTTTTATATGGGATATTCGAATTGAGGGAAACCGGACGCTCAGCGATGAAAAAATCATGGATTATCTGCAGGAGGAGGGCATTCATCAGGGAATCTGGAAATCCTCCATCGATTATAAGCTTCTGGCATCGAATATGCGGAAAAATTTTGACGGGATCACCTGGGTATCGGTGAAGCTGGAGGGAACCAGACTGCTGGTTGACCTTCAGGAAAATACAGATCTTCGGATCCGGGAGGAGGCGGTGTACAATGCCAGTGATCTGGTTTCCGATGCGGACGGGACCATCGTCCGGATCATTACAAGGGCGGGCACACCGCTGGTGGAGGCCGGAACGGAAGTGAAAAAAGGGGATATCCTCATTTCCGGAAGAATTGATCTGCTGGATGATTCCGGAAGCGTATATGGGTACCGGTATGTTCCGGCGGACGGGGATATCTATATTCAGACCGCTCTTTCCTATCAGGATAAAATCTCTCTTTGGCATCAGGAAAAGGAATATACCGGAAGAGAAAAGACCAGTCTGGTGCTGAAGTTTGGTTCTGCTGCCCTGGTGCTGCCCGGTCTCTGGCCGGAAAAATACAGTCTTTCCGATAAAACCACCTGTACCATGCAGTTAAAGATGATGGAAAATTTTTATCTGCCGGTTTATTTTCAGCAGACCAGCATAAAGGAATATGATTTAACTGAAAAAAAATACTCAAAAAAAGAGGCTGAAGCGGTTTTGAACGGCAATTTGAATCACTTTCTTGAAAAAATACAAGAAAAGGGGGTTCAAATATTTCAAAATGATGTTAAAATAGAAAAGACTGATGCTGTCTGCACAGCAAAGGGAACGATTATTGTCATTGTAAAAGCCGGAGAGCGTGCTGATACAGAACAGATAGAATTACAGAAAGAAGGAACGCCACAAGGATGAGCATGGTAGAAAAAATAATAGCGGTTCCTGCCGAGCATGAAAAAAATGTATTTGGCCAGTTTGATCAGTTTGTGAAAAAGATTGAAAGGTCATTGAATGTGACGGTGATCAGCCGGGATGGAACCACGAAGGTATTAGGCAGTGAAGCGTCTGTCAATCTGGCTCTTGGAATCATATCGAATCTGATGGAGCTGTCCAGACGGGGAAACACAATTACCGAGCAGAATGTGAATTATGCGATTTCTCTGTCCTATGAAAATAAAGAATCTTCACTGGTAGAGATGGACAATGACTGTATCTGCCATACCATCAATGGAAAGCCGATCAAGCCAAAGACACTTGGACAGAAGCAGTATGTGGATGCCATCCGCAAGAAGATGATCGTATTCGGAATCGGACCGGCCGGTACCGGCAAGACTTATCTGGCTATGGCCATGGCGATCACCGCTTTTAAGAATGATGAAGTCAGCCGGATCATTATGACCAGACCTGCGATTGAAGCGGGGGAAAAGCTGGGCTTTCTGCCGGGAGACCTTCAAAGCAAGGTAGATCCTTATCTTCGTCCTTTATATGATGCGCTTTATCAGATTATGGGACCGGAGAGCTTTCAGAAAAACATGGAAAAAGGTCTGATCGAGGTGGCACCGCTGGCTTATATGAGAGGGCGGACGCTGGACAATGCGTTTATCATTCTGGACGAGGCCCAGAACACCACACCGGCTCAGATGAAGATGTTCCTTACCCGTATCGGATTTGGTTCCAAGGTGATTATCACAGGAGACCAGACGCAGAAGGATCTTCCTTTTGATGCTCAGTCCGGTCTGGATGTGGCAGTAAAAGTTCTCCACAAAGTAGACGACATCCGTTTTTGTAAACTGACCAGTCAGGACGTTGTGCGTCATCCTCTGGTGCAAAAGATTGTAAATGCTTATGAAGACTATGAAGCGAGACAGGCGGACAAGGATGCAAAAGCCCAATCTGCCAGGCGGGCGGAAAGAAGACAGAAGTACAGGAGTGAGATATGACAATAGACTTTGAAAATGAAAGCAGCGTTACACTGGATCTGGCGTTGGAAGAGATCGCAGAAGCCGTGGTGAATGCGGCTCTGGACTATATCGGATGCCCTTATGAGGCAGAGGTAAATTTGCTCATTACGGACAACGAAGAGATCCATAAAATGAACCTGGAATTCCGCCGGACGGACCGGGCAACGGATGTTCTGTCCTTCCCTATGGTGGATTATGAGACACCCGGCAGCTTTGATTTCCTGGAGCAGGAGGGAACCGGGGATTATTTTAATCCGGAGACCGGAGAACTGCTGCTTGGAGATATTGTGATTTCAGCGGAAAAAGTTCTTTCCCAGGCAGC
The DNA here is from genome assembly GCA_028689585.1 of Lachnospiraceae bacterium. Taxonomy (GTDB): domain Bacteria; phylum Bacillota; class Clostridia; order Lachnospirales; family Lachnospiraceae; genus Merdiplasma. The sequence continues at coordinate 71,852 of JAQVCW010000008.1, forward strand.
GCAGTACGGCCATTCCCCCAAGCGGGAGTACGCATTTTTGATTGCCCACAGCATGCTTCACCTGATGGGTTATGATCACATGGAGCCTTCAGAAGCAGAAGAGATGGAAGAGAAACAGAGGGAGATTTTAGATAAATTAAACATTACGCGCTAAGAATGCGTCAGCCCATTTGCCCGAGGCAAATTTAGGATGGGCTGATGTTCCAAGAAAGGGGTATATTTATGAATTTCAGAAAAATCAGCATGATTTTAGCAGCGATGACTGCGACGGCAGGTTTGATGACCGTACAGGCTATGGCGGAAGAGACGGGGGATACCTGTAAAAGTTATCTGACCGGAGAGACCGTATCCACAGAGATTGGCCGTACCCGTCCCATCGCACTTATGTTCAACAATATTATCGATGCAGTTCCCCAGTATGGGATCGAAAACTGCGGAGTTGTCTATGAAGCTCCGGTGGAAGGCGGTATTACCCGTCTGATGGGGCTGATGGAGGATTATAAGGACAGTGCCAGAATCGGTTCGGTCCGCAGTAGCCGCAACTACTATATTTATTTTGCAAGAGAATGGGATGCAATCTACTGTCATTTCGGCCAGTCTGTCTATGCGGAGCCGATTTTGAACCTGGAGAGCACCAACAACCTGAGCGGACTTTCCGATTACGGCGAGACCGTTTATTACCGTTCCGATGACCGGGTTTCCCCGCACAACGTATTTACTGATTATGACCGCATTCAGGCCGGCATCGATGTATGCGACTATGACCGCAGCTTTCCGGATACATATGAGGGACATTTTAAATTTGCACAGGACGGCGAAAATATAACACTGGACAATGGACAGGACGCCATCGTTGTTATGCCGGGCTATTCCTATAATCATGCCCGTTTCGAATACGATGCTTCCACCGGTCTTTACAACCGTTTCCAGTACGGAGATGCCCAGATTGACGGCAATACCGGCAGTCAGTTGACCTACAAGAATATCATTCTGCAGAACTGCGCATGGCAGAATTTTGATGCAAACGGATATCTGAGTATCGATACCGTCAGCGGCGGAACCGGAAAATATATCACCAATGGAAAGGCAATCGACATTACCTGGGCAAAAGAGTATCAGGATCAGGATTGGGGAACCTATCTGACCATCGATTCTGAATACTGCAGTATTCCGGTAAAACAGACGGACTTCACAGTGACTCGCTATTATGATATGGACGGCAATGAAATTACTTTGAATCAGGGCAAGACCTGGGTCAGTGTTGTTCAGGACACCTATGCGGGCGATACGGTGATTTCAGATGATATTACGATCTCCAGCGATGTAGTTGACAATTAATCTTTGAATAAAAGAGGTTTGGCGTGAAGAACAAAGGAAAGAGTTCAAGAAATTTTCTGGTTCAGGGGACGATTCTGGCAGCAGCTTCTATTATTGCGAAAATAATCGGCCTGATTTACCGTATCCCCCTGACCAATATTCTGGGGGATGAAGGAAACAGCTATTATTCTACAGCGAATGAAATTTATTCTATTATTTTAATGGTGTCTTCATTCAGTCTTCCACTGGCTGTTTCCAAATTGATGTCAGAGCGCATTCACAGAGGTGAGATCAGAAATGCGAACAGAGTCTTTTTGTGTGCAGTGCGTTTTGCTGTGGTTACAGGCGCTGTGCTTTCTGTACTCACCTATCTGCTGGCAGGGCTTCTCACGAAATATGTGATGAATTTTGAACTTGCCAAATACGGACTGCGGGTTTTGGCACCGGCCATCTTTATCTTTGCCATTGTGGGAACTTTCCGGGGCTTTTTCCAGGGACATTCCACAATGGTGCCCACCGCAGTTTCTCAGGTGATTGAACAGGTGGTTAATGCGGTGGTGTCTCTTGTCTGTGCGGGCATTATGTTCCGGTACGGACAGAAGCTGGCCGGCATAGAGGGCAATGACCTGCTGGGCCCTGCATGGGGAGCGGCGGGCGCTACCTTCGGTACAGTTGCCAGCGTGACCATCGCTTTGATTTTTATGATGGCAGTCTATACGGTCTATCATAAAAAATTTGCAAGACAGCTTCGCAGCGATCACAGCGACCGAAGGGAATCCTCTGCGAGAATTTACCGCATTCTGCTCATGACGATTTTGCCTATCGTACTGAGTACACTGATCTATAACATGAGCAACATCGTAGATCAGGGCATTTTTAATGCCATATTAAAAGGGCAGGGCTATACGGAAAAACAGTATGCCACGATCTGGGGCATCTATGTAGGGAAGTTCAGGGTATTGATGAATGTTCCTCTCTCCCTTGCCTCCTGTCTGGGGCCGGCCATCGTGCCCAGCCTGACGGCAGCGATCACGAATCACAATCGAAAAGAAGCTGCCGGGAAGGTGGCCTCTTCCATACGATATACCATGCTCCTTACCATACCCTGTGCAATGGGAATGGCAGCACTGGGCGGACCGATCATTTCGCTTCTGTTTCATCCCGCCAGCGGTCTTCCGCTATCCTCCGGGATCATGCAGGCAGGGGCGCTGATGATTATTCTCTATGCCCTTTCCACACTGACCACCGCCATACTTCAGGGACTAGGCAGGCTGAGAGAGCCGCTGATTCACTGCGCTGTCGCACTGGCGCTGCATATTGTGTGCCTTTTTATCCTCCTGCGGTATTTTAATCTGAATATCTACGGGGTGATCTATGCAAATATATTCTTTGCATTTATTGTGTGCGTATTGAATGCACTTTCCATTAAACGCCATTTATCCTACCGGCAGGAAATGTACCACACCTTTATTGCACCCGGGCTGGTCTCAATTATTATGGCGTTTGCAGTCTACGGGGTATACTCCCTGTTTCATCTGTTTGCCGGCAATACACTGTCCACGATCCTGGCGATTCTGGCCGGAGTGGTGGTTTACGGTGTCGGCTTAGTTGCGTTTCACGGAATTACGATAGAAGAGATTGGCCGTCTGCCCAAAGGACATGCCATGATAAAAATATTTAGAAAGCTTGGTCTGATACGATGAATTTAATCAATCCGGAAAACATAAGAGAAAGTCTGAAAGATAAAAAAAGAATTGTAATTAAAATCGGCACCTCTTCCATTACCCACGAAGAGAGCGGGGCCCTGAACCTGACAAAACTGGAGATATTGGTTCGGGAACTCTGCGACCTGAAAAATCAGGGCAAGGATATTATTCTGGTATCCTCCGGCGCCATAGCCGTGGGAAGGCAGGCGGTTCATCTTTCCCACCGCCCTACAGAAATTTCGGAAAAACAGGCCTGTGCTGCCATAGGTCAGGCTCAGTTGATGATGATCTATCAGAAGCTGTTTCATGAATACGGTCATCTGGCGGCTCAGATTTTGATGACAAAGGATACGGTCAGTGATGCAACGGGAAAAGAGAATGCACTAAATACATTTGAAGAGCTGCTCTCCATGGGGGTGATCCCCATCGTTAATGAAAATGATACCATATCCACCTATGAGATCCAGTTCGGAGATAATGACCGCCTTTCTGCGATCGTAGCATCTTTGACACATTCCGATCTGCTGATTCTGCTGTCGGATATCGACGGACTCTTTACCGATGATCCCAATCACAACCCGGAGGCCAGATTTATCCCTCTGGTCACAGAGCTGAATGCTCATTTGATGAAGATGGGCAAGGGCACGTTAAGCGATGTGGGAACCGGAGGCATGGAGGCGAAGCTTCATGCAGCCAGGATCGCCACCGATTCCGGCGCAGATATGATCATTGCCAACGGAGCAGATTTTCATGTGATTCATAAAATCATTCAGGGGAAGGAATACGGCACCCTGTTTTGTGCAAACAGGAATTAATCAGAGACAGAAAGGAACGCAATGCGATGGATGATAATAAACTGAAACGAATCAACGAACTGGCGAGAAAAGCGAAAGCAGAGGGACTCACGGAAGAAGAACAGAGGGAACGGGCCATACTGCGGGAAGAGTATGTCGAAGCAGTCCGCCGGAACCTGCGCAGCCAGCTAAACAATATTGATGTACTGGGGAAGGATGGAAAAATCGAGAACCTGGGAGAAAAATATGGAAAAAAGGGACATTAATGTCGAAAGGGAGATAGGGATGGATCTGAATGCGATTGGAAAATGTGCCAAAGATACGGAAATAGTGGTAAGGAACCTGGGCAGCAGCAGGAAAAATCAGGTTCTGCTTCAGATTGCGGCAGCGTTTACGAAGCGCAGCGAATATATCCTGAAAGAGAATCAAAAGGATATCAGTGCAGCCCGGGAGAATCAGATGCCGGAAGGACTGGTGGACCGTCTTTTGCTGACCGCTTCCAGAATAGAAGCTATGTCAGAAGGACTGAGACAGGTGGCCTCTCTGGAGGATCCCATCGGAGAAGTCCTGGGCATGAAAAAGCGTCCCAACGGACTTTTGATCGGGCAGAAGCGGGTTCCCCTGGGGGTGATCGGCATCATCTATGAAGCACGTCCCAATGTGACGGCAGATGCCTTTGGCCTTTGCTTCAAGACAGGAAACGTGGTGATCCTCAAAGGCGGAAAAGAGGCCCTCTATTCCAATCAGGCGATTGTGACGGTGATTCAGGATGTTCTGAAGGAGTGCGGCATTCCCAGGGAGGCGGTCCAGTTGATCTCCTCCACCGACCGGGCGGTGACTTCCGCTTTTATGAAGCTGAATCAATATGTGGATGTGCTGATCCCAAGGGGCGGAGCCGGTCTGATCCAAAGCGTGGTAAATAACAGCACGATTCCGGTGATTCAGACGGGAACCGGAAACTGTCATATTTTTGTGGATGAATCAGCAGATCTGGATATGGCGGTCTCCATTATCAACAATGCGAAAACACAGCGGATCGGTGTCTGCAATGCCTGCGAATCACTTGTGGTTCATGAAAAGATTGAAAAAGAGCTTTTGGAAAAGCTGAAGACAAAGCTGGCAGAGCATCAGGTGGAGCTGCGGGGCGATGAAAAGGCGGCAGCCTGCATTGACGGCGTGGTCCCAGCTTGCGAGGAAGACTGGGGAAAGGAATATCTGGATTATATCTTATCCATTAAGACCGTTTCTGCCATCGACGAGGCGATAGCCCATATCAACCGGTATAACACAGGACATTCTGAGTCCATCATTACCCGGGATTATGCCAATGCACAGAAGTTCCTGGATGAGATTGATGCGGCTGCGGTCTATGTCAATGCATCCACACGTTTTACCGATGGATTTGAATTTGGTTTTGGCGCTGAGATCGGCATCAGCACACAGAAGCTGCATGCCAGAGGCCCGATGGGACTGCTGGCCCTGACCACCACAAAATATATCATATACGGAAGCGGCCAGATACGGCCATGAGCAGAGGTAGTCAGAAATGTTTAACACAATGAATGAAAATGAATTCGAAAAAATATTAAGTGAAATAGAGACGGAACAGCCGGCACCGGCCAGTGAGCCCATGCGTCAGTATTACTTCATAAAAAGAGCAAGACAACTGGTAAAGGAAAAAAGCGAAGAGCTGGGAAGGCCGCTGTGTGCAGGGGTGATCACCTTTGGCTGCCAGATGAATGCCAGAGATTCCGAAAAGCTGAAGGGAATTTTAAAGACCGTGGGATACGAAATTCCGGAGAAGGAAAGCGAAGAGGCGGATTTCGTGATTTACAATACCTGCACGGTCCGTGAGAATGCCAATCTGAAGGTATACGGACGTCTTGGTTATCTGGGCGGCATTAAGAAGAAGAATCCCCATATGCGGATCGCACTTTGCGGCTGCATGATGCAGGAGCCGGAAGTGGTAGCGAAGCTGCAGAAAAGCTACCGCTTTGTGAATCTGATCTTCGGAACCCACAATATCTACAAGTTTGCGGAGCTTTTAGTCTCTTCTCTGGAAAATGAGCGCATGATCATCGATATCTGGAAAGATACCGATAAAATTGTGGAGGATCTGCCGGCGAAACGGGCCTATTCCTTCAAATCCGGCGTCAACATCATGTTTGGCTGCAACAATTTCTGCAGCTACTGTATTGTCCCTTATGTCAGAGGACGGGAACGAAGCCGCCGCCCGGCGGATATCCTCCGGGAGATCAGGCAGTTGGTGGCAGACGGCGTGGTGGAGATCATGCTGCTGGGACAGAATGTGAATTCCTACGGCAAAGGTCTGGAGGAAGAAATTACTTTTGCCCGGCTTTTACAAGAGATTGAGAAGATCGATGGGTTGGAGCGGATCCGCTTCATGACCTCCCATCCAAAGGATCTCTCCGATGAGCTGATTCAGGTGATGAAGCATTCAAAAAAAATATGCCGTCATCTTCACCTTCCGCTGCAGTCCGGCAGCAGCAGGCTGTTAAAGATCATGAATCGAAAATAAACCAAAGAACAGTATCTGGAGCTGGCAGGGAAGCTGCGCCGGGAGATTCCGGATCTGTCCCTGACTACGGATATTATTGTGGGCTTCCCGGGTGAGACGGAGGAAGACTTTGAAGAGACGCTGGATGTGGTGCGCTCTGTCCGCTACGACAGCGCATTTACGTTTATCTATTCCAAACGGACCGGGACTCCGGCTGCCGTGATGGAGGATCAGGTGCCGGAGGATGTGATCAGGGAACGGTTCGACCGCCTGCTGGCACTGGTGCAGGAGATCGGCAGGGAAATGTCTTCCCGCCTGCAGGGACAGACGCAACCGGTGCTGGTGGAGAGCATCAATGAACAGGATGCCTCTCTGGTGACAGGCCGTCTGGACAGCAATCTGGTGGTTCATTTCCCGGGGGATGAGAATTTAATTGGCAGGATCTGCATGGTCAAGCTTTTGGAATGCAGAGGATTTTATTATATCGGTGAGAAAGTCTGAGGAGAAAAACGTGGCACAAATTACACCAATGATGCAGCAGTATCTGGAAACCAAAAAACAATATCCGGATTGTATCCTTTTTTACCGGCTTGGCGATTTTTATGAGATGTTTTTTGACGATGCCCTGACGGCATCCAGAGAATTGGAAATTACGCTGACCGGCAAAGACTGCGGTCTGGATGAGAGGGCTCCCATGTGTGGAGTCCCTTACCATGCAGTGGACACTTATCTGAACAAACTGGTTTCCAAGGGCTACAAGGTAGCGATCGGAGAGCAGATGGAGGACCCGAAGCAGGCAAAGGGAATTGTCCGCAGGGAGGTCATTCGGATCGTGACACCGGGAACCAATATGAACACCCAGGCGCTGGATGCTTCCAGAAATAATTACCTGATGAGCATTGTATGCGTATCGGACCACTTTGGCATATCTGTAGCAGATATCACTACCGGAGCCTATTTTGTGACAGAAGCGGATCAGGAGCGGAAGCTGATGGATGAAATCACCCGTTACACTCCGGCGGAGATTATCTGCAACCAGCCCTTTGAGATGTGCGGCGTGAACCGGGAGGATTTAAAGGAACGTCTGGGAATTACGGTATTCACTCTGGATGACTGGTATTTTGACGATGAATTATGCAAAAGAAGCCTGAAGAATCATTTTAAAGTCTCTTCTTTGAACGGACTGGGACTGGGGGACTATAGCTGCGGCTGTATTGCTGCCGGAGCGCTGCTTCAGTATCTGATGGAGACACAGAAGACGGATCTTTCCAATCTGACCACTATCACGCCTTATACGGCCGGCAAGTTCATGATTATCGACAGCTCCACCAGGCGCAATCTGGAATTGTGCGAAACACTGCGGGAAAAACAGAAGCGGGGTTCGCTGCTCTGGGTGCTGGATAAGACAAAGACAGCTATGGGGGCCCGTATGCTGCGCAATTTCATCGAACAGCCCCTGGTGGAACAGGAAGAGATTGAACTGCGGCTCGGCGCCATTGAAGAGCTGAATCAGAATGCCATTGCCAGGGAGGAGCTGCGGGAATATCTGAATCCGGTCTATGACCTGGAGCGTCTGATCAGCCGCATCAGCTACAAATCTGCAAATCCAAGGGATCTGACCGCATTTAAATCCTCCATTCAGATGATCCCTCCCATCAAATACATACTGGGAGGCCTGGAAGCGCCCCTTCTTGTCCGGATCCACGGAGAGATGGACGAACTGACGGATCTGTGTGATCTGATCGAGCGTTCCGTCGGCGAGGAACCGCCGATCACGATTCGGGAAGGCAATTTCATCAAGGACGGCTACAACGAAGAGGTGGATCGTCTGCGGAAGGCAAAGACAGACGGAAAATCCTGGCTGGCGGATCTGGAAACAAGGGAACGGGAAAAAACCGGAATCAAAAATATGAAGGTCAAATACAATAAAGTATTTGGTTATTATCTGGAGGTGCCCAACTCCTACAAGGGGGATGTGCCGGATTATTTCACCAGAAAGCAGACGCTGAGTAATGCAGAACGCTACATTACTCCGGAGCTGAAAGAACTGGAGAATGTAATTCTGGGGGCAGAGGATAAGCTTTACTCTCTGGAATATAATCTGTTCTGTGAAGTGCGGGATAAGATTGGCGAAAATATTGTCCGAATTCAGAATACCGCCCAGGCACTGGCAGGGATTGATGTATTTACGTCTCTGGCCCATGTGGCGGAGCGGAACAATTACGTGCGCCCCCAGATCAATACAAAGGGAACGATTGATATTAAAAATGGCCGCCATCCGGTGGTGGAACGGATGATCAGCAATGATATGTTTATCTCCAACGATACTTATCTGGACAATCATAAGAACCGGATCTCCATTATTACCGGTCCCAATATGGCGGGAAAATCCACCTATATGCGTCAGACGGCGCTGATCGTACTGATGGCGCAGATCGGCAGCTTTGTGCCGGCAGACAGCGCGAAGATCGGCCTGGTGGACCGGATCTTTACCCGTGTAGGCGCCTCCGATGATCTGGCCAGCGGTCAGAGTACCTTTATGGTGGAAATGACGGAGGTAGCGAATATTCTGCGCAATGCCACGAAGGACAGTCTTCTGATCCTGGATGAGATCGGCCGCGGCACCAGTACTTTTGACGGTCTGAGCATCGCCTGGGCCGTGGTGGAACACATCAGCAATCCAAAGCTTCTGGGGGCAAAGACTTTATTTGCCACGCATTATCATGAACTGACGGAGCTGGAAGGAAAGCTTTCCAGTGTGAACAATTATTGTATTGCGGTGAAAGAAAAGGGCGATGATATTGTATTTCTGCGCAAGATCGTAAAGGGCGGCGCAGATAAGAGCTATGGCATCCAGGTGGCGAAGCTGGCCGGTGTGCCGGATAGTGTGATCAGCCGCGCCAAGGAACTGGTGGAAGAATTGACCAATGCCGATATTACAGAAAAGGTACAGGAAATTTCCGAGGATTCCGCAAAGAAGCCAAAGGCGAAGCCCAGGAAATACGATCAGGTGGATATGGATCAGATGTCTCTGCTGGATACGGTAAAGGATGAAGACGTGCTGGTGGAGCTTCAGGAGCTGGATATCAGCAATCTGACGCCGCTGGATGCGCTGAATACCCTGAACCGCCTGCAGAATAAATTAAAGAATCGTTGGTGATGCTATGAATAAAATAAATCTGCTGGAACAGGATACCATTGATAAAATCGCGGCAGGCGAGGTGATAGAACGCCCTGCCTCCATTGTAAAAGAACTGGTGGAAAATGCCATCGATGCAGGCTCCAATGCGGTGACGGTGGAGATTAAGGAGGGGGGCATCTCTTTTATCCGGATTACGGATAATGGGGAGGGGATTCCGAAGGATCAGATTTCCACTGCATTTTTGCGCCATGCTACCAGCAAGATCCACCGGGTAGAGGATCTGCTGCAGATCGGCTCCCTGGGGTTTCGCGGGGAGGCTCTTTCCAGCATCGCAGCGGTCTGCCAGGTGGAGCTGATCTCGAAAACCGCCGGCAGTCTCACGGGAGTGCGCTATCTGATCGAGGGCGGCAGGGAAAAGGGCATGGAGGAAATCGGTGCACCGGAGGGCAGCACCTTTCTGGTCCGCAATATTTTCTTTAATACCCCTGCCAGAAAAAAGTTTTTGAAATCGGCCGCCACAGAGGCCAGTTATATCAGTGATCTGATGGAGCGGATGGCGCTGTCCCGGCCGGAGATTTCTTTTAAATTTATCAACAACGGCCAGACAAAGCTGCATACCTCCGGCAACGGCAATCAGATGGATATTATTTACAGCATCTATGGGCGGGATATTGCATCGAACCTGGTTAAGATCGATCAGGACGTGCAGGGAATCAAAATGACAGGATTTATTGGAAAACCGGTCATTTCCAGAGGAAACCGCAATTATGAAAATTATTTTATTAACGGACGGTATGTGCGCAGCAATATTATTGCCAGAGGAATCGAAGAGGGCTACAAGACCTTTATGATGCAGCACCGCTACCCCTTCACCGTTTTGTGCTTTGAAATGGACGGAAATCTGCTGGATATCAATGTCCATCCCACAAAAATGGAGCTGCGTTTTGCGGACAATGCGCAGATGTATCAACTGGTCTGTGAAACGGTACGGGACAGTCTGGCTCACCGGGATCTGATCTTAAAGACTTCGGTATCCTCTCAGAAAGAGGAAAAAAAGCTGGAAAAAGAGAACGGAAAAAAGGCGCCGGAGGAATCCGCACCGGAACCGTTTGAAAAGATCCGCCGGGAGCTGCTGGCAGAATCAAAAAGCCCGTATCAGTCCAGATATCCGAGGGTTTATCCGGAGCAGAAGCCGGATGTGCCGGTAAAGGAAAAAAAGTGGGATAATTCGGATGACGCAAAACGGACGATACCGTTTTTAGCGCAGAATACGCAGGAGCCGCCTCAACAGCCGTCCCAACAGCCTCCCCAGGAACCTTCCAAACAGTCTCCCCAGGAACCTTCCCAGGAACCTCTCAGACCGGAAGAAAAACCGGAACAACTGGATTTGTTTGAGGCAAAGCTGCTGGATGCAAAGAGCCTGCCGGAGCATAAGATGATCGGACAGATTTTTGATACTTACTGGATCGTGGAGTTTCGGGGCAGTATGTACATCATCGATCAACATGCTGCTCATGAAAAGGTAATGTACGAACGTCTGACCAAAAACCTGAAAGAGAAAGTGTTTACGACGCAGATGGTGAGTCCGCCGATTATCCTCACGCTGTCCATGCAGGAAGAAAATCTCCTGAAAAAATATATGGATATTTTCCATGAGGTAGGGTTTGAGATTGAACCTTTCGGAGGAAAGGAATATTCCATCTGCGGAGTGCCCGATAACTTTTACGGATTTTCAGACAAGAGCCTTTTCCTTGATATGCTGGACAGCCTGTCCGATACCACGGGAAAGCCGTCTGCTGATGTTTTAAATACGAAGCTGGCTACCATGGCCTGCAAAAGCGCGGTAAAAGGAAACAACAGGCTTTCTTTTTCGGAGGCGGATGCCCTGATCAAAGAACTGCTGCAGTTGGAAAATCCCTATAATTGCCCCCATGGACGTCCGACAATTATTTCCATGTCAAAATATGATCTCGAGAAAAAGTTTAAACGAATTGTGTAAGGTGATGAATGTGAAAAATGAAAAACAGCCCATGGATGTGACAGCGGAGAAACCGCTTGGGGATGGTCCGGATGGGACAAGGGGAAAACAGCCTCTTGTCATTTTGACCGGGCCTACCGCGGTGGGGAAGACCGAGCTTTCGATAGAACTGGCGAAGCGGATTAACGGGGAAATTATTTCAGCGGATTCCATGCAGGTGTACATTGGGATGGATATCGGTTCCGCAAAGGTGACGCGGCCGCAGATGCAGGGAGTGCCCCACCACCTGATAGATGAACTGGAACCGGATGAGCCCTTTCATGTTGTGAAGTTTCAGGAGCTGGCGAAACGCTATATTGCGGAAATTTATTCCAGAGGAAAAATCCCTGTCCTGGCAGGCGGTACCGGCTTTTATATTCAGGCGGTGCTCTATGATATTGATTTCACCGAAAACGAAGGAGATTCTTCCTATCGGCAGGAATTGGAACGGCAGGTCCTGGAAAAAGGAGCGGATTATCTGCATCAGCAGTTGGTGGCGGTGGATCAAAAGGCAGCGCAGGAGATCCATGCCAATAATGTAAAACGGGTGATCCGTGCTCTGGAATTTTTCCATGAAACGGGCACTCCGATTTCCAGACATAATGAAACAGAACGTCAGAAAAAATCTCCCTATCAGTTCGCCTACTTTGTATTAAACGATGTGCGCCAGCAGGTCTATGCCCGTATCGACAAGCGGGTGGATCTGATGATGGAGGCCGGGCTTTTGGAGGAAGTGAAGAAACTGAAAGCAAAAGGATATACCAGAGATATGGTATCTATGCAGGGACTTGGCTATAAGGAAATTCTGGATTATCTGGAGGGGAACATTTCTCTGGAAGAAGCGGTTTATATTATTAAACGGGATACCAGGCATTTTGCCAAACGCCAGCTTACCTGGTTCAAACGGGAGCCGGAGGTTACCTGGGTGTCAAAAGATGCGTTCGGTTATGACAGGGAAAGAATTTTAGATTTTATGCTGGACGTGATGAAACAGCGGGGAATCGCAGAATAAAACATTCCTCTGTTACAGTTCAGCTTTGAAAAATGGGACGCTTTCCGGGATACTGCTCTGGGTATGCTGAACCGTAATTCAAAAATCAAATACAATGAAAAAATAAAATACAATGGAAGAGTCGAATACAATGGAAATGTCAAATAGAATAACAGATGAAGTAAATAAAATGTCTCAGGCAGATACCTCCACAGAAGCCATGTATCAGCTTCTTGGTATTTCCCCTGAAGTATATCAGTTCGGGCGGGAAGTGGAAGCTCATCTGACGGAGCGTTTTGAAGAAATAGACAGGACTGCGGAATATAATCAGTTAAAGGTAGTTCATGCCATGCAGAAAAACCGGATCAGTGCGGAGCATTTTAATCCGTCCAGCGGGTACGGCTATAATGATATTGGAAGGGATGACCTGGAAAAGGTGTATGCGGATGCGTTTCACACAGAGACCGCTCTGGTCCGTCCTCAGATCGCCTGCGGTACCCATGCCCTGGCGGTTGCCCTGGCAGGAAATCTGCGCCCGGGAGATGAACTGCTCTCCATCAGCGGAAAGCCATACGATACGCTGGAAGAGGTGATTGGAATCCGTCCTTCCAACGGTTCCCTGGCGGAATATGGAATCTCCTATGCCCAGGTAGATTTGCTGGAGGATGGCAGTTTTGACTTTGAGAGCATCAAAAAGGCAGTCAGGCCCAATACCAGACTGGTGGAGATTCAGCGTTCCAAGGGATATCAGACCAGACCTACGTTGTCTGTGGCGAAGATAGGCGAGGCCATTCGCTTTGTAAAGAGCATCAATCCGGATATCATCTGTATGGTGGACAACTGCTACGGTGAATTTGTGGAACGGAGGGAGCCGTCGGACGAGGGAGCGGATCTGGTGGTAGGTTCTCTGATCAAGAATCCGGGCGGCGGTCTGGCTCCTGTCGGCGGATATATTGCAGGAAAAAAGGAATATGTGGAAAATGCTGCGTTTCGTCTCACCTCTCCCGGACTGGGAAAAGAAGTGGGTGCATCTCTTGGCGTTATGCGCTCTTTTTATCAGGGATTTTTCATGGCGCCTACCGTCACGGCAGGGGCGCTGAAGGGAGCTGTCTATGCGGCTAACATATATGAAAAGCTGGGCTTTAAGGTGGTTCCAAACAGTACGGAAAGCCGTCATGATATCATCCAGGCCGTGGAGTTTGGTTTCCCGGAAGGGATGATTGAATTCTGCAGGGGCATCCAGGCAGCCGCTCCGGTGGACAGCTATGTGACACCGGAACCCTGGGCGATGCCGGGATATGACAGTGATGTCATCATGGCAGCAGGCGCATTTGTTCAGGGATCTTCCATTGAGCTAAGCGCGGATGGGCCGGTCAAACCGCCCTATGCAGTTTATTTTCAGGGAGGCCTGACCTGGGAACACGCAAAGCTTGGAATATTAATGTCTTTGCAGAAATTGTACGAAAAAAATCTGGTTCGTTTTTAAATATAGTTTGATGCTTTCCGCTGATAAGGGGGAGACAATCTGCCACTGAAACGGATGAAAAAATGAAAAAGGGAAAGGAGGCTGCCATGAAAGAAATTCTGGTTATTGGATGCGGGCCGGCCGGCATGATGGCGGCCATCTGGGCGGCCAGGCAGGGAAATCGCGTGACAATTTTAGAGGGAATGGACCGGCCCGGAAAAAAACTGCTGCTGACCGGAAACGGAAAATGCAACCTGACGAATCAGGATCCGGAGCTGGTCAAAAGATACCATGGCGCCCCGGTGGGTGAGGTGCTGGCGCAGTTTTCCACCGACGACACCCTGGATTTTTTTCATTCTATCGGCCTGATGACAGCCGGTAAAAACGGCTGTGTCTATCCTTATACAGGACAGTCTTCCAGCGTGCTGGAGCTTTTGCTGGCGGAGCTTAAACGGCTTGGAGTCAAAATGAAATTTTCCGAAAAGATTATCCGAATTTCCGGAGAAAACGAAACGCTGGCCGCATCCACCCAAAGCTGGAGCTACCGGGCGGACCGGATTATTCTGGCCTGTGGTTCCAGGGCGCTTCCTTCCACCGGTTCGGACGGAACGGGATATTTGCTGGCGAAGCAGGCAGGGCATTCTATTCTGCCGGTTTTACCGGCGCTGACTTCTTTGCAGGCAGGGGAAAAATGGATCGCCGCCTGTGCCGGGGTTCGCTGCCCGGCCAGGGTTTCGGTGTTTGCGGAGAATACTTCTTCACCTACGGCAGCAGAGACAGGGGAGCTTCAATGGACAGAATACGGAATTTCCGGTATCGTGGTATTTCAGATCAGCCGTTTTGCCTCCCTGGCGCTGCAAAGAAAGCAAAAAGTTTTTGTGAAACTGGATCTTTTTCCCCAGATGCCGGAAGAGGAGCTGCTGTCCTGGCTTTTGCAGATCGGGCAGAATGCATTGGAAACACCCATAAGCGGCGCATTTTCCGGAATTTTACCGAAAAAACTGCTTGCCGCTTTGCTGAAGGAACAGGGGATCGATCCAAAGACGGCAATGAAACAGCTTTCCAAACAGCAGCTCCGGGACTTTATGGCTCTGGCAAAGGAGATCAGGCTTACCATAACCGGGACGAAATCCTTTGAACAGTGTCAGGTCTGTACCGGCGGAGTTCCCATGTGTGAAGTCACGCCGGATACGCTGGAATCAAAAAGGATGTCCGGGCTTTATCTGGCAGGCGAGCTGCTGGATGTGGACGGGCCCTGCGGAGGCTACAATCTGCAGTGGGCCTGGTCCAGCGGATATGCGGCCGGATTTCATGCAGGGAGCTGATCCCAAACTTGATTTTTGGTTACAGTTCCGCCTTTTACTTGACGCACAGCTTTCGGGCAGCATACCTGGGGCAGCCACCCGGAAAGCGTCCTCATTCCAAGGCTGAACTGTAATAACTTTTGTCATAATAATCACGTAGGAGTTGACTATGATACGAATTCAGCAATTGAAATTAAAACCCGATCACTCCGGTGCGGATCTGGAGCGGGAGATCAAAAGGATACTGCATTTATCAAAAGAGGATCCTTTTACTTATGAAATCATGCGTCAGTCCATTGATGCCAGAAAAAAACCGGATATTTATTATGTCTATACAGTTGATGTAACCTGTGGGGATGAAAAGAAACGGATAAAAAATAACCGCAAAAACAATGTCAGTCTGGCGGAACCAAAGCGGTATCAGTTTCCCAAGTGTGGTCAGGAAAAGCTGACACTGCCGCCGGTAATCGTGGGAACCGGGCCTGCCGGACTGTTTTGCGGACTGATGCTGGCCAGGGCGGGCTTTCGTCCGATCCTGCTGGAACGGGGCGAAGCGGTGGAAGAGCGTCAGAAGACAGTGGAAGAATTCTGGAAGAGCGGCAGATTAAATCCCAATTCGAATGTGCAGTTCGGGGAGGGGGGAGCAGGTACCTTTTCGGATGGAAAGCTGACGACAATGGTAAAGGATCCGGAAGGCCGGATTCGTTTTGTTATGAAGAATTTTGTGGAGGCGGGTGCGGATCCGGAGATTTTATATAGCAGCAAGCCACACATTGGTACGGATGTGCTGACAGGAGTGGTAAAACACATCAGAGAAGAAATACAGTCTCTAGGGGGCCGCTTTCTCTTTAACCACCGGCTTGCAAAGCTGTCTCAAAAGAACAGCCCAAATTACAGTCTGAAGATCATTCAGACGTCAGGTACAGAAGCGTCCGATACGATTGAGCTGGAAACCAGACTCCTCGTCCTTGCCATCGGACACTCTGCCAGGGATACCTTCCAGATGCTTTTTGCCAGTGATTTTGAGATGCAGGCAAAATCATTTGCGGTCGGCGTGCGCACGGAGCATCCCCAGTCCTGGATCGATCAGGCGATGTACGGTGAAAAATGCCCTTATGAGATGCAGCCCGCTCCCTATAAGCTGACGCACAAATGCAGGGACGGCAGAGGGGTATATTCCTTCTGCATGTGCCCGGGAGGTTATGTGGTGAATGCATCTTCCGAAGAAGGACGTCTGGCGGTCAATGGCATGAGCTATCATGACAGGGACAGCACAAATGCCAACAGCGCAATTGTGGTTACGGTATCGCCAGAGGATTTTGGGGGAGAGACTCCTCTGGACGGCCTGGAATTCCAGCGCAGGCTGGAAGAAGCGGCTTATCGGATTGGAAATGGGAAGATTCCGGTGCAAAGATACGAGGATTTCAAAAAGAACCGTTCTTCAGAAGAGCCGGGGACAGTTCACCCACAGATGAAGGGACAGTATCAGCCCGCGAATGTACGGGCGATTTTTCCGGATTTTATCTGCAGGGATATTGAGGAAGGAATGGAAAGCTTTGAACGCCGGATTCCGGGCTTTTCCCATCCGGATGCGCTGCTGTTCGGCGTGGAGAGCAGGACTTCCTCCCCTGTGCGCCTGGTGAGGGATGATCAGTGCGAATGCAGCTTTTCCGGGATCTATCCCTGCGGGGAGGGCGCCGGCTATGCAGGCGGAATTACCTCTGCGGCGATGGATGGCATCCGGGTGGCAGAATGCATCGCGCGTAAATTTAGCATTGACTTTCTAGTAAAATGATGAAATAATATAGGTTAACTTGTGAGAGAGTGTGTTATGGGTAACGATTTGTGGAAAACAAAACGGTTCCTACGATGAAGCAGCTTCCGATCCAGGAGATGCCTTATGAAAAATGCTGGAGATCAGGAGCGGAGAGTCTGACAGACGCGGAGCTCCTGTCTGTGATTTTGAGAACCGGTTCAAGAGGGGAACCGGCTATTGAACTGTCCAGAAAAGTTCTGGCATTGTCAAAAGAACAGGGATTACTGGGAATTTACCATACATCCCTGGCAGAACTGATGAAGATCAGAGGGATTGGACAGGTGAAGGCGATACAGCTAAAGTGTATTGCAGAGCTGTCCAAACGCATTGCGAAAAAACAGGTTTCCGGCAATCTGATATTCTCAGAGCCGGAAACGATTGCAGAATATTACATGGAAGATTTCCGTCATGAAGAGCAGGAAAAGCTGCTGGTGATCTTTCTGAACAGCAAAAACCACTTCCTGGGGGAAGAGATTATTTCCAAAGGAACGGTCAATGCCACCATGATATCACCGCGGGAGATATTTCTGTGTGCATTAAAATACCATGCGGTCAGCATTATACTTCTGCATAATCACCCCAGCGGGAATCCAACTCCCAGCAGGGAAGATCTGCTCCTGACCAGACGGGTGAAAGAATGCGGTGAGATGATTGGAATTGAGCTTCTGGATCATATTATTATAGGGGATCAGACGGCTGTCAGCTTTAAAATGGAAAAGCTGCTGTGACGGCACAGGAAGCGGCGGGAATGCTGCTGCTATAAGGGGAAAGATTGTATGCTATTTCAGAATATTTGTGGTGTAGATTTAGGCACAGATACGATAAAAATCAGAGATAAAAACGGCAGGAAATTCATGGACAGCAAAAACATGATTGCCATTCGCAATAAAACACAGGTGATCGCCATTGGCGATGCCGCATATGAGATGTATGAGAAGAACCCGGTTAACATTGAAGTATCCTGTCCGATGACCAATGGAGTCATCGCCAGCGCAACGAATATGGAACTGGTTCTTTCTTATACCCTGAAACGCTTTACTTCCCTGGCTCAGACCAGCTCAGTGATCTGTATGGCATCGCCGAGCAATGTCACACCGGTAGAACAGAGAGCTTTTTTTAACGTTTTAAGCGGCGGAATCAATGCCGGAAAAGTATTTCTGGTGGATAAGGGAATTGCAGATGCGGTCAGTATCGGTCTCCCGGTGCTGTCCGCCAGCGGTCACATGATTGTCAATATCGGGGCGGATACCACGGAGATTTCCGTATTGTCCAGCGGCAATGTGATTTTGAGCCAGACGCTGAAGATGGGCGGAAAAAAGCTGGATGCAGATATATGCACCATGATAAGGCGCAAATTCAATATCAATATCGGAATGAGGACGGCGGAGAAGTTAAAAAACAATCTGGCCTTCATGATCAATGGTCCCAGACTGGAGCAGAAGGTATTCGGCATTCATACCCTGTCCGGACTTCCGAAATCAGATATGATTCCCTCCCTGGCGGTCAGTGTGGCCATCATCGATACCATTGATGCCATCATTGAAAATGTAAAGACGATATACGCAAGGACGCCGCCGCAGATTATGAAGGATATTGCGGCAGAGGGGATTTTCCTGACCGGCGGTGTTTCCATGATCCTGAATCTTCCGATTTATTTTCAAAAAGAGATCGGTCTGCCGATCTATCATATTCAGGATCCGAAAAACAGCACGGTGCGCGGCCTGGTGGAGATACTGAATAATAAAGAATTAAAAGTTCTTACCCACGCTCCGAGAATTTAAAAACGAACCTACCGTTCTGAAAAGAACAGGAATAAGTTTAAAAGGCAGGATACCTATGAAACGGAAAATGAATGATAAATCACGAAATAAAGCAATTCTGACGGTGCTCACAATTTTTTGCGTGCTGCTGATTGCACTCTCCTTTTTAAATGAAAATATTACCAGTCCGTTCCGGCAGATTGCAGGGACGCTGATCACTCCGGTGCAGAAGGGTGTGAATCATCTGGGAGGCTGGCTTTCCGGTCTGACGGAAAACTTTTCGGATGCAGCATCCCTGAGGGAAGAGAATCAGGCACTGCAGGAGAAGGTGGATACGCTGACCGCGGAGAACAGCCAGTTGGTACTGGATAAGGAAGAGCTTACCCGCCTGAGAGAGCTGGTGCAGCTAAGCGAGGAGTATTCCGATTATGAAACGGTGGGAGCCAGAGTGATTGCCAAAGACAGCGGCAACTGGTTTGATCTGTTCACCATCGACAAAGGCTCTGATGACGGCATCCAGAAGGACTGCAATGTCATCGCCGGCGGCGGTCTGGTGGGAATTGTGACGGAAACGGGGCCGAACTGGGCCACGGTCCGGGCCATTATAGATGACAACAGCAATGTCAGCGCCATGGTCTCCACCACCTCAGATACCTGTATCATTGCAGGCAGCCTGAAGCTGATCGATGATGGCACACTGAATCTGGTGAAGCTCACCGATGAGAACAACAAGGTGCATGTGGGAGATAAAATCGTTACCTCCAATATCAGCGAAAAGTTTTTGCCGGGAATTTTGGTCGGATATATATCAGAATTAAACAATGACGCGAATAACCTGACAAAGTCCGGCCAGATCACACCGGTAGTGGATTTCAAGCACCTTCAGGAAGTCCTGGTCATCAAAGAGCTGAAAAATTATGTGGCCAGTCCCAAGGACAGTGAGGACAATGCCGTGGTTAATGACGTGAATGGGACAGAAGCGGATTCCGGTCAGGAAACAGAGACAGAAGATCCCGATCTGCTGACAGCACCGAGGACAGAAGAGTAAGATGGGAGAGGGCGGCCATGAAACGAAAAATAATAATGACTATTTTGATTTTTCTCTGCGCTCTGCTTCAGGGAACGGTGTTTCAACTGATTGAGATCGCATCCATCCGTCCCAATCTGATGATCATCATTATTGTTTCCTTTGGCTTGATGAGGGGAAAAAAGAGCGGGATGCTGACCGGTTTTTTCTGCGGCCTCTGCTGTGATCTGCTGTTTAAAACCACACTGGGCTTCTATGCCCTCACTTATATGTGGATCGGATATTTTGCCGGATATTTTTACCGGATTTTTTATGACGATGATATCAAGACACCACTTCTTCTGGTATCCGTCTCAGATCTGATCTTCGGCATCGTACAATACCTGTTTACGTTTCTTCTGCGGGGAAGAATTCATTTTTTCTTTTATCTTGGAAGAATTATTATACCGGAAGTTCTATATACTGTAATACTGACTATTTTAATTTATCGAATCATCTATCATATCAACCAGAAACTTTTGAAGTTAGATAAAAGGAGTATAGACAGCCTTGTTTAAACAGAGAAAAAGCTCCATATCAAGAGGGGCGAAATCAAGAATTGTGGTATTGACCATAGCGTTTGTGATTCTGGCAGCGATACTGATTCAGCGTCTGTTTGTACTGCAGATTGTGAATGGAGAGAGCTATCTGAATGATTTTGCCATGTCGATCAAAAAAGAGCGGACACTGAACAGCACGCGTGGAGAGATTTACGACTGCAACGGTAAAGTGCTGGCTTATAACCGTCTGGCTTATTCGGTTACCTTTGAGGATAATAATTCTTATGAGACCACGCATATTCGGAATCTGACACTGAACAGCATTCTCTACAAAGCCATCCAGATCATTGAAAGCCACGGCGATTCTACCGTGGGCGGATTCCGCATTCAGATGGGGGACAGCGGTTCTTACGAATATAACTGTACCGGCTTTACCCTGAGCCGCTTTAAGGCGGATATTTTTGGAAAAGCCTATATTGACGCGCCTTCGGATGATCTGAAAAGTCAGTCTCTGACGGAAGAAGAAAAAAATATTTCCGCCTCCGATCTGATTGATCTGCTCTGCTCCAAGCAGTATTATGGCATACTGGATCCGGAGATTACGGCAGCAGAACGGGAAAGCTATGGTCTTCCGGAAACATTCTCCACGCAGGAGATCCTGCAGCTTACCTATATGCGCAGCAATCTGGCACAGAACAGCTATCAGCGCTATAATTCCATTACGGTTGCCAAGGATGTCTGTGATGAGACCGTATCCCAGCTCATGGAAAATGTGGGTGATCTTACGGGAATCGATATATCGGAAGATTATCTTCGTGTTTACAATGATGCGGAATATTTTGCACCGATCATCGGATACACAGGGCAGGTCTCCGCTGAAGAACTGACGGATCTGCAGAAAGAAGACAGCAGCTACACCTCTACGGATATTGTGGGAAAGGTGGGCCTGGAGCAGGTGATGGAGACCTCTCTTCAGGGGGACAAGGGTTCTGAGACGATTTATGTGGACAATATGGGACGTACGCTCAGCGAGGAATCCAAAGTGGAGCCTCAGGCAGGCGATTCACTGTATCTGACGATCGACGGTGACCTGCAGAAGGTGGCCTATCATATTCTCGAACAGTACATAGCCGGTATAGTCTATGCCAATATTATCGATACGAAGGAATTTGATACAGAATACATACAGAGTTCCGACGAAGTCAAAATTCCAATCTATGATGTGTATTATTCCTTATTCGAAAATAACGTTCTGGATGTGGAACATCTGTCTTCCGCGGACGCTTCCGCAAATGAACAGTTTGTATACAATGCATTTTTGACCAAATCAGCCTCTATCTTCAGTGAGATCAAGAATCAGCTCACTGTGGACAGCCCGGCAATTTACAGTGAACTGTCTGAGGAGATGCAGGTATATCAGACTTATATCGTAGATACCATGCTGGTAAATACGGGAATCCTGAATTCCGATGCCATCGATGAGACGGATTTGACCTATCAGGCATGGAATACGGATCACAGCATCAGCCTGAAAGAATTTCTGACTTACGCTATTTCAAAAAACTGGATTGATATCACCGGCGTGACCGAGGATTCTGCCTATATGGATACAACAGAGGTCTACACGGCGCTGGCTGATTATATTGCGCAATACCTTTCCGGTGACACGGATTTCTGCAAGAGGGTATTCCGTTATATGCTGATTGAAGAGAGCCTGAGCGGTACCGAGGTCTGCCTGCTGCTCTTTGACCAGGGTGTTTTGGATATGGATACCACGGAATACGACAATCTGACCAACGGGACGCTGAGCGCATATGATTTCATCCGGGAGAAGATTTACAATCTTCAGCTTCGGCCATCCCAGCTTGCCCTGGATCCCTGTTCCGGATCTATTGTAATCACGGATCCGAATAACGGCGATGTGAAGGCATGTGTGACTTATCCGGGCTATGACAACAACCGTCTGGTAAATGATATGGATTCTGCCTACTACAACAAGCTGGCTACCGACTTGTCTTCTCCGTTCTACAGCCGAGCGACGCAGGAAACTCTGGCGCCGGGTTCCACCTTTAAAATCGTCACGGGAACCGCCGGCGTAATGGAAAGCCAGATTGCTATTGATGAGAGTATTGTTTGTACCGGAATTTTTACTGAGGTAGCTACACCAATCAAATGCTGGATTTATTCCGGAGCACATGGAGCGGAGACACTCTCTACGGCCATCCGGGATTCCTGTAACTATTATTTTAATACCATAGGCTACCGGCTGAGTATGATCGGCGGAGAGTACGATGATGATACCGGCCTGAGCACGCTGGCGAAGTATGCTTCCATGTACGGACTGGATTCCACATCCGGAGTGGAGGTGCCGGAATCTTCTCCTCATATTTCAGATAACGATGCGGTCCGTTCTGCCATGGGACAGGGTACCAATTCCTATACCGTCACACAGCTTGCCCGCTATGTGTCCGCGATTGCCAACAGCGGCACCTGTTATGATCTGACGTTAATTGACCGTATTACCGACACCAACGGCAATACCATTGATGATAATGAACCCGCTGTACACAGCACCATTGATCTTCCGACCGAGCTGTGGAATGCGATCCACACCGGTATGAGGGGCGTGGTACAAAACCACAGCGCTTTCAGCGGCTTTACCGGAGTAGCGGTGGCAGGCAAGACCGGTACGGCACAGGAACGTACTGACCGGCCGAATCATGCATTGTTTATGGGTTATGCTCCTTATGATGATCCGCAGATGGCGATTGCAGTCCGTGTGGCGAATGGCTACAGCTCAGCGAATGCTGCCACCATCGCCAGGGACGTTATCTCATACTATTTCAGTCTGGCAGAGGAAAACACTCTGGTTACCGGACATGCCGGAGAAATAAAGGCCGGAAATACAAGAACAGACTGATATTTTAAGCTGTCAGGAGGCGCAGAATATGAACCGCAATTCGGTTATTATCAAGAGCAACGCATATGGGTTAATTCTGATACTGGATCCGGATATTCCTTTTGAAGAATTGCTTCTGGATGCGGGAGATAAATTCAAAGAGGCAGCAAAATTTTTTAAAAATGCCCAGATGGCGCTGACCTTCCGGGGACGGGTATTGACCCGTGCCCAGGAGTCCCAGCTTGTAAAGACCATCACAGACAATTCTCAGATTCATATTGTCTGTCTGGTAGATGAGCAGAAGGAAGAAGAAGAATACTATAAAGAGGCAGTCATACGTGCACTGGAGCATCAGAAGGAGGAGGAAGGGCAGTTTTACAGAGGAACCCTTCGCTCCGGACAGGTGCTGGAAACAGATACGAGTGTGGTGGTCCTGGGGGATGTAAATCCGGGAGCTCAGGTAATCTCACGGGGGAATATCGTTGTGCTTGGCTGCTGCATGGGAAATCTCTATGCAGGGGCTGGCGGCAGCAGCAAATGTTTTGCGGCAGCGCTGATCCTGAAACCGATGCAGATACGGATCGCAGATAAGACGGCCAGAAGTGCTATTACGAAAAAGGTGGATACCGGGGAATATGGCATTGATCCCAAAATAGCGTATATAAAAGAGGATCATTTGATATTAACTCCTATTTCCGGAGATATATTTTCTGAAATACTTGGAGAATAACTGCAGCTTTGCAGGAAGTGCTTTGGAATCATTTCCTATGGCACAGGAAGCAGAACGTGTTTCGGCACAGGATCCAGAAGGAGGAGTACATTATGAGTGAAGTGATTGTGGTAACATCCGGAAAGGGCGGCGTGGGCAAGACTACGTCCACGGCCAATATCGGCACCGGCCTGGCCAGGATGAATAAAAAGGTGGTGCTGGTGGATACCGATATCGGCCTGCGAAATCTGGATGTGGTGATGGGGCTAGAAAACCGGATCGTCTACAATCTGGTGGATGTGATTGAGGGAAACTGCCGTATCCGTCAGGCGCTGATTAAGGACAGGCACTATTCGAATCTGTACCTGCTGCCGGCGGCACAGACGAGGGATAAGAGCGCGGTGTCGCCGGAGCAGATGATCAAGCTGGCAGAGGATCTGAAACAGTATTTTGACTACATCATTCTGGACTGTCCGGCCGGGATCGAACAGGGCTTCAAAAATGCCACTGCCGCGGCAGAACGGGCTATTGTGGTCACGACACCGGAGGTATCTGCCATACGGGATGCCGACCGGATCATCGGCCTGCTGGAAGCGGGAGGGCTGAAGAACATTGATCTGATCATCAACCGCATACGGATGGATATGGTAAAGCGGGGAGACATGATGTCCGTGGAGGATGTGACGGATATTCTGGCGGTCCGGATGCTGGGAGCCATTCCGGATGAGGAGGAGATCGTAGTTGCCTCGAATCACGGAGAACCGGTGGTGGGTACGGAGACTATGTCAGGACAGGCTTACGTCAATATCTGCCGGCGCATCCTGGGAGAGAAGGTTCCTCTGATGAGCCTGGAAAAGAATCTTTCGTTCCGCACCAGACTTTCCTCTTTCTTGAAAAAAAATAAAGCTTAGGCGGTCATTAGACCGTGCCCGTTCACGACAATAAATGAGGTGGCTTCTATGGGGAGATATCACGTATCCAAACAAATGACCTCAGGCGGTATTGCAAAAATACGGCTGGAGCAGACACTGGCTTCTGATTATCTGGATTGTTCCACAGAGCAGTTTCAGATTTTACAGAATGAGATATTAGAGATACTTTCCCGATACATGAATATCAACAATGCAAAAGAAATTGACCTGAATATTATTCACGAGATAGAACAAGGGGTACCATATGTTAAGACAATACAAATTAAGAGATTATAGATTTAGCTTGATTCTCTGGGTGACGGCTCTTTCGGTGCTGGGCATCATGATCATCGGAAGTGCACAGCAGTCCTCACAGATCAGGCAGATCATGGGACTGGGCATTGGACTTGTACTGATGGTGGTGGTTTCGTTAATGGACTTTACCTGGCTTATGAATTTTTACTGGATTGCCTATATCGCCGGAAATGCGCTTCTTCTTGCAGTGCTTCTGGTGGGGGTTAAGGTAAATGGCGCGACCCGTTGGATCAATCTGGGAATTCAATTCCAGCCGTCTGATGTGATGAAGATCATTCTCATTCTCTTTTTTGCAAAGTTTTTCAGCAAATATGAGGAAAAGATAAATACGATAAGGATAATCCTGTTTTCTCTGGTGCTGTTGGGCATACCGCTCCTTTTGATCTATGCAGAACCAGATTTATCAACAACTATCGTTACAGCTCTCACTTTTTGTGCTATAATATTCATAGCTGGGCTGAGTTACAAAATTATCGGAGGTCTTCTTCTGGTTACAGTGCCTGCGGCTGTTCTTTTTTTCAGTATTATCCTGCAGCCGGGACAGACTCTGCTGAAGGGTTACCAGTTGAATCGGATTATGGCATGGCTGAAGCCTTCAGAATATGTGGCAGAAGCGTATCAGCAGACAAACTCGATTATTGCCATCGGTTCCGGACAGCTTTACGGCAAGGGACTGAATAACAATATGGTCTCTTCTGTTAAGAACGGTAATTTTATTGCAGAGCCCCAGACAGACTTTATTTTTGCTGTGGCCGGAGAGGAGCTGGGATTTCTCGGCTGCTGTCTGATTGTACTTTTAGAGCTGCTGATCGCATTGGAGTGCATCCGGATCGGGAGGCGAGCCAAGGATCTGGCGGGAACCCTGTTTTGCTGCGGTATGGCAGCACTGATCACATTTCAGAGTTTTCTGAATATCTGTGTGGCAACCGGCCTGATGCCAAACACGGGTGTTCCCCTTCCCTTTGTCAGCTATGGTCTGACTTCACTGGTCAGCTTCTGCATTGGAATAGGGATTGTTTTGAATATTGGTCTGCAAACCAGAAAATATTAGGAGGTTATTCTAGCTATGAATATTGGATTAGTTGCACATGATGCAAAAAAGAAGCTGATGCAGAACTGCTGCATCGCTTACCGCGGGATTTTGATTAAGAATGAGTTATATGCCACAGGAACTACAGGACGTCTGATCGAAGAAGCTACCGGTCTGCCGGTTCATAAGTTCCTGGCAGGACATGTGGGCGGGGAGCAGCAGATGGGCGCCATGATCGAACAGAATCAACTGGACCTTGTGCTCTTCTTCCGTGATCCTGAGACACCCAAAAGAACGGAACCGGACATTACAAAAGTAATCCGCATGTGTGATATTCACAATATTCCGCTGGCGACCAACATTGCTTCCGCAGAAGTATTATTAAAATCATTAGAAAGAGGAGACCTTGAGTGGCGTGAAATGTACAAATAACAGCACAACAAATGGCAGTGAGCGATCCTGTTATACGGAACGGGAGTGGGCCCGCATCAATGCCAAAGAGACAGAAGAGAAGAAAAAACAGAAGAATCTGTTTTTTATCATGGGACTGCTGCTGCTGATTGTTCTTTTGATGCTATATATGGTTTATTATTTTGTACTGCGTTCCCATGACTACGAATTATTCCACACATTTCAAAAGACGGACACAGTATTCGGAATACAAAATGGAGTGCAGCTCTCGGACACGGCAGAGGCTTTTGCCTCCGATCTGTGCGTGACCTCCGGCAATGTGAATGACGGGGCCATTGCACTGAAGGCCAGCGAGGGCGCTCTGTTCAATCTGGAGGATAATCGGGTGGATTATGCAAAAGACATTTTTACTTCCCGTTCTCCGGCCAGTCTTACCAAGGTCATGACAGCACTGGTTGCTTTGAAATACGGCAATCTGGATGACATTGTGACAGTGACGGATACCGCTTTGGACATTGAATATGATTCCTCCGTCTGCGATATCAAGGTGGGCGATCAGATTTCATTAAAGCAGCTGCTCTATGGGCTTTTGATCGCTTCCGGAAATGATGCCGCCATGATGATCGCGGAACACGTAGGCGGCTCCGTAGACAACTTTGTGACCATGATGAATGAAGAGGCCAAGGAGCTTGGAGCTACGAATTCTCACTTTGCCAATCCCCATGGTCTGACGGAGTCGGAGCATTATACCTCCGCTTACGATCTTTATCTTATTTTCAATGCCGCCATGCAGTATGACACCTTTATGGACATTATCAACCGCACCAATTATTACGCGGAGTATACCAGAGGGGACGGAAGCCCGGTGGCTGTGACCTGGGAAACTACCAACCATTATTTTACAGGGGAAGCCAAGTCTCCGGACAATGTGATCGTATACGGCGGCAAAACCGGAACCACCGATGATGCAGGCGCATGCCTTACCCTGCTGACAAAAGACCTCTATGGAACACCCTATCTTTCGGTCATTATGAATGCTTCTACCAAAGAAGACCTTTATGCCGAAATGAATCAGATATTGTCGATGATTGAGAATTAAGTGTTGTATTTTACTACTAAATAGTCTATAATTATTTCATAATATTTTTATCCGAATACTGAAGGAGGAATTTACAATGATACAATTAATCATAGGCGAAAAGGGCAAGGGAAAGACAAAGGTTTTACTTGATAAGGCGAATACAGAAGTAAAGAGTGTAAATGGCAATGTGGTATATCTGGACAAGAGTACGCAGCATATGTACGAGTTAAATAACAAGGTCAGACTGATTGACGTAACAGGTTTTCCGGTAGATAACAGCGATGAATTTCTCGGTTTCATCTGTGGTATTATCTCACAGGATCATGATTTGGAGCAGATGTATCTGGATAGTTTTCTCAAGATTGCCAAATTAGAAGGAAAAGATGTAACCACTGCATTGGAGAAGCTGAAAAGGATCAGCAGCCAGTTCAATGTAAATTTTGTAATCAGTATTTCTCTGACAAAGGCTCAACTGCCTGATAGTGTAAAGGATTGTATCATTGCTGAATTATAATTGTGTTGTAAATGAGAACGAATTGTATGGTCAGATAAAATAAGATTGAAGACAGAAAAGATAAAAGGGTTGTTTTTCAGAACAGCCCTTTTATCTTTTCTCATTCTTTTTGATTAATCGGTGTGATTTCCGCCCATTTCTCCCACGCGGCCATAGAGGCTCAGCAGGTACAGACCGGCCAGTCCCACCAGTGCATAGATCACTCTGGAAAGCCAGGTTAGATTTCCAAAGAGGAAATTTACCAGGTCGAAACGAAAAAAGCCGATCAGTCCCCAGTTGACTGCACCAATTATGACCAGTGTGATAGAAGAATAATCCCAAAATTTTGAACTCATTTTAGTTCCTCCTTTTGTTGAATGTCAGTCCGTTTCGAATTTGCCTGCGGCAATGGGCTGACACAACCTGTTGTCATTTCTATTTTTTCCAGAAATATTCTTTTTATACAAAAGGATGATTTTATGTTACATCAGTTGTAGGTTTTTCAAGAACGTGATAAAATAGCACCAGTGCAAAAACATAGAGAATCTGTGTGCCGCCAGGCAAGGCGATTCAAAGAAAGGAGGATGAGAAGCTTGGATTTCAGGAATAAAACGTCAAATACGAAAATCACAAAATACAAACGTTATTCTTCCGTTAATATAGGAACCATTATTTTTGGCATTATCTTTGTATATATGATTATCTGTATTGTTATGTATATCACAACAAAACATACCACTTCCTACGAGGTTATGGCCGGAGCTATCTCCGGTAATTACACATACAATGCCCTTGCACTCAAAAAAGAAGAGGTGATTCCGGCAACTCAGTCCGGAACGATCACTTATTATGCCAGAGAAGGAGGCAAAACCGGTGCCGGCTCTGCCGTATGCTCCGTGAATGAAGGCACTGCTGCAGCAGGGAATGCGGCGGATGTGGAGCTGACAGCGGATGATATTACCAGACTGAAGAATACCATGTCCTCTTTTTCACGAGGCTTTGACAGCAACTCCTATCAGGAGATATATAATTTAAAAGCGGATCTGGAGAGTTATGTGCTGGAGCTTCAGCAGGGAACAGAGACTGTCGGGAATGGTATTTTAAATCAGTGCACGGCACCGGAATCGGGTTTCGTGGTGTATTCCATTGATGGCTATGAAAATGTGAGCGAAAGTGATCTCAGCCCGGATATGTTTAACCAGAACAGCTATTCCAGGGAAAATCTGCGTCTGAACAAGACGGTGAAGGCAGGGGATAATTTATATAAACTGGTCACGGATGAAAACTGGAATTTATATTTTCCTCTTACGTCTTCTCTTGCGACGGAGCTGGAGGACAGGACCGCTATCCGCTTTCGATTCCTGAAGGATAACAACACTTTTTCCGCCAGATTTTCCATCATTCAAAATGGAACGGACTATTACGGGAAAATCTCTCTGGATAATTCCCTGATCCGCTACGTATCTGACCGCTATCTGGATATTGAGCTGCTGATGGACCGAAAGACCGGACTGAAAATTCCTACCTCAGCGATTGCAGAGAGAGTATTTTATAAAATCCCGGAGGATTATGTGATTCAGAACAGTGATACCAGCAGTGAAATAACCATGCTGCGGGAGACCTTCAATAAAGACGGATCTTCCTCTGTGAAATATGTGACGGCTACGGTATATTCCAAGGTCGGCAGTGACTATCTGGTCAGTACGGATCTTTTCAAAGAAGGAGACTATGTCCAGATGGTGGATACCACCAAGAAATTCCAGATACAAAGCAGCAATACGGAGACGATACAGGGTGTGTATAATATCAATAAAGGATACGCCATTTTTCGAGAGGTTACCATCATTGATGAAAACGAAGAATTCTGTATTGTGGAAGATGATAATGTGTATGGTCTGGCAGCCCATGACCATATAGTTTTGGATGCGTCTGCGGTGAACGCGGATGATATTGTATATTAAGGAGGCACCCGGCAATGTTAAGGGACAATTTACATCAGATTCAGGATAGAATACAGCAGGCGTGCCTGCGAAGCAAAAGGCTGCCGGAGGAAGTGACACTGATTGCGGTCAGCAAGACAAAACCAATCTCCATGATAGAAGAGATCATGGCGGAGCAGGTGGTGGATTTTGGAGAAAATAAGCCCCAGGAATTAAAGAAAAAGTACGAATCCCTTCCGGAGAATCTGAGATGGCATATGATAGGCCATCTGCAGCGCAATAAGGTGAAATATATCATTGGAAAAGCCTGCCTGATTCACTCGGTGGATACCGTTGGCCTGGCTCAGACCATCGATACAGAGGCCGAAAAGCATCAGCTTATCATGCCGGTGCTGGTAGAGGTGAATATAGCCAGGGAGGACAGCAAATTTGGTGTTATGCAGGAAAATGTCCTGGATTTTATCAAAGAGATATCAAAATTCCCTCATATTCATGTAGATGGACTTATGACCATTGCACCTTATACAGAAAATCCGGAAAATAATCGGAAATATTTTAAAGAATTAAAGAAATTATATGTTGACATAAAAGGAAAAAACATTGATAATGTTACTATGTGCAATTTAAGCATGGGAATGACGGGGGACTTTGAAGTGGCGATTGAGGAAGGTGCGACCATGGTCCGTGTTGGAACTGGAATTTTTGGTGAACGCGATTACAGCATTTAGGCGGGAGCTTCTGCGAAATAATTAGAATTGAAAACAGATAGGAGATTTACAATGAGTGTTTTGGATAAATTCTTAAATGCAATGAAATTAAATGATGATGATGGCTTTGACGATGAGGATTATCTGGATGATGATACAGAGGATTACGAAGAACCGCGTTCCAGAAGGCGCATTTTAAAAAATAATAATGATGATTTATTTGATGATTTTGACAATACCAGCGCTGCCAGTGAAGCAAAGACGGCCGCTGCCGCAGCGAAGAGCAAGCAGGCTGCCGTGAGCAAGCCGAAGGCTGCCAAGATATCACCGATCCGTCCCCGTAAGGCTGCTTCGCCGGGTATGGAGGTATGCGTGATCAAGCCTCACACCATGGAAGATGCAAGAGAGATTACAGAAACACTGCTGGCAAACTGTACTGTTGTTTTGAATATGGAAGGACTGGATCTGGATATTGCACAGCGCATTATTGATTTTGCTTCCGGTTCCTGCTATGCGATCGATGGCAATCTGCAGAAGATCAGCAATTATATTTTCATCATTACCCCTTCTTCGGTAGATATTTCAGGGGACTTTCAGGAGATCCTGACAGGAGCATTCGATGTTCCATCTTTTGAAAAGCAGTTTTAGTATCAGAAATAAATAAATATTGAGCAGAGGAAGAGCGTCGGAGGATCAATCAGTCCGGATGCTCTTTCTTATGAATAAGGAGAATATACCATGAGTGATTCCAAAGAAAAGCTGGCTGAGATCTGCCTGCCGGTACGAAAAGACAATCAGCTTTCTTATCATATTTATCTTGAGACTTCCTTTTCCAACCTGCCGGAGCGGATCAGAGAACTGAAGCTTTCGGAGCGGAAAGTATGCATCGTGACAGACAGCAATGTCAATCCTCTCTATGGAAAGGAATTGCTGGAACTGCTGACACCCTGCTGCCAGTCAGTTTCCATCTATGAAATTCCGGCCGGTGAGGCGAATAAAAACCTGGGTGAGATACAGAAGCTGTACAAACACCTTATTTTGCACAAGCTGGACCGTCAGGACTGTCTGCTGGCGCTGGGCGGCGGTGTGACCGGAGATATGACAGGCTTCGCAGCGGCTACCTATCTTCGCGGCATCCGGTTCATTCAGGTGCCCACAACGCTGCTTTCTCAGGTGGACAGCAGCATTGGCGGAAAAACCGGCGTGGATTTTGACCAGTACAAGAACATGGTAGGAGCCTTTCATCAGCCCTCCCTGGTTTACATCAATATCCACACCCTGACTACCCTGCCGGAAGAGCAGTTAGCCTGCGGCATGGGTGAAGTGCTCAAACATGGACTGATCAAGGACGCATCTTATTACGAATGGACGATTAACCATATGACGGAGATTGAGGAGCGGGATCCGGCTGTTCTGCTTTCCCTGATCGAAGGAAGCTGCCGCATCAAGCGTCAGGTTGTGGAGAAGGATCCACTGGAAAAGGGAGAACGGGCTCTTTTGAACTTCGGTCATACCATCGGCCATGCGATTGAAAAATTGAAGGATTTCAAACTGCTTCATGGTCAGTGCGTGGCGCTGGGTTCAGTGGCCGCCGCCTATATTTCCAGGATGCGGGGACTGATCAGTGATGAAGAATATTATGAAATCCGGGATATGAACGTGGGTTTCGGGCTTCCGATCTCTTTTGACGGTCTGAAGACGCAGGACATCATCGCGGCTACAAAACATGATAAAAAAATGGCTTCCGGAAAGGTGAAATTTATCCTGCTGAAGGGAATCGGCCATGCTTTTATCGATACTGCCGTGACAGAAGAAGAGATGACAGAAGCATTGAAAGAAATAAATGCTGATCTATGGAGTTGACAGAATATGACAATGATATCAGAAAAGAAAGAAAATAATAAGAAACAACGGCTCATCTGGGGCGGCATCGCTCTTTTTGTCCTGCTGGCTTTAGACCAGTTTACCAAATATCTGGCCTGGACGAATCTGAGAACAAATGGAGATGTAATTCTGATTCCCGGTGTATTTGAGCTGCATTATCTGCAGAATCAGGGAGCTGCCTTTGGCATGTTTGAAAATATGCAGTGGCTTTTCATTCTATTTGCAGCGATAATATCCTGCGGCGCCGCTTACTTTTTTTATGTTCTTCCGTCTGAGGCCAGATTCCGCCCGCTGCGTATTTTATGTATTGTGATTCTTGCAGGTGCCATCGGCAATATGATCGACCGGCTGGTTTACCATTACGTGATTGATTTTCTGTATTTTACCCTGATTGATTTTCCTATTTTTAACGTGGCGGATATTTATGTCTGCTGCAGCACAGTCCTTTTTATGATTTTGATTCTGTTCTATTATAAGGAGGATGATTTCAACCGGATCAGCGGCAAAAAGACAAAAAAAGAATACGTGAATGAGATCATTGATAAGATAGGAAAAAGCAAGGAAGAGGAATGAGATGAGAGAATGCAGGAAAAGGAGGGGATGGATTGCTGCTCGCAGTTGAGGAAAAAGACAGAGAAATACGAATCGATAAATACCTGGCGAATCAGATGCCGGACAGCTCCCGTTCCAGCCTTCAGAAGCTGATCAAAGAGGAACATATTCTGCTGCTGCCTGGAAATACTGCACTTTCAAAGACTCCGATTCCGGTAAAATCCAATTATAAGGTAGCGCCCGGGGATCAGATTATGGTAGAACTGCCCGAAGCGGTGAAACCGGAAATCCTGGCAGAGAACATTCCACTGGATATTCTCTATGAAGACAGCGATCTGATCGTGGTGAATAAGCCGAAGGGAATGGTAGTGCATCCCTGCCCGGGACATTATACGGGGACGCTGGTCAATGCGCTGATGTATCACTGCAAAGATGATTTGTCCGGGATTAACGGCGTCATGAGGCCGGGAATCGTCCATCGCATCGACATGAATACGACGGGCTCTCTTCTGGTGTGCAAAAATGATTATTCCCATAATTATCTGGCGGAACAGTTGAAGGTTCATTCCATCACAAGAAAATACCGTGCCATTGTTCATGGCAATATCCGGGAAGAACAGGGAACAGTGGACGCACCGGTAGGACGCCACCCGATTGACCGGAAAAAAATGGCAGTCAACTATAAAAATGGAAAAGATGCGGTCACACATTACCGGGTGCTCCGGCACTTTGAAAAATTCACCTATATTGAATGCCAGTTGGAAACCGGACGAACTCATCAGATCCGTGTCCATATGAGCAGCATCGGCCATCCTCTGCTGGGAGATGACGTTTA
The DNA here is from genome assembly GCA_028689585.1 of Lachnospiraceae bacterium. Lineage (GTDB taxonomy): Bacteria > Bacillota > Clostridia > Lachnospirales > Lachnospiraceae > Merdiplasma. The sequence continues at coordinate 106,015 of JAQVCW010000008.1, forward strand.
CGGGCCGTCCAGATGCCCTTATTCGCTTCAGGGGCAGACGCTTCATGCAATGGTGCTTGGTTTTATTCATCCTGCCACAAAGGCTTATATGGAGTTTACGGCGCCGCTGCCGGACTACTTCCGGCATCTGCTGGAGGTGCTGCAGGGCTGAAACGTTCTTCCTTAGCGTCTGGCAGACTTTAGTCAGCTTTAAACAGCTTTCCAAAGAAACGGCCTGGGGCTTAGCGTCTGGCAGGCCAGTCTGGAATATTGCCCTTCAGGATGGCGGTAAACATACGGTCCTTTACGCCCGGGTTATCCCGGTTCATCTGTCTTAGCAGATCCCTGACATATTCTCTTTTTGTGGTTTTGTCGGCCGGACAGGGGTTTTTCACTACCGGAAGAGAGTACCTGTTTTTAAATCCGATTACATCCGCTTCATCCACGAAAATCATAGGCCGGATCACGGTAAGATCCATGCGGTCCAGGTGAGTTTTGGGCGGAAAAGAATAAAACTGCCCTTCAAACAGGAGCGAAAGAAGCATGGTATTTACCACATCGTCCTTGTGATGGGCATAGGCTACTTTATTGCAGCCCAGCGCCTTTGCCTGCTGATTAAAGGCACCCTTGCGGAGCTTGGAACAGAGCGAACAGGGATTCGTCTCTTTCCGTTCCTCAAAAATAATTTTACCGATCCGGGTGCTTACTACCGTATAGGAAACGGCCAGTTCGGCACATAAGGCTCTGATTGGCTCCAGATCGAAGCTTTCATAGCCCAGGCTGACAGTGATAGCTTCCAGCTCAAAAGACTCCGGATAAAAGCGCCTGAGGGCGCTGAGGGCATATAGCATGGCAAGGCTGTCCTTTCCGCCGGAAATTCCAACGGCTATTTTATCACCGGCATCAATCATATGGTATTCATCAATGGCCCGGCGGACCGGGCTTAAAAGTTTCTGCAGCTTCATGATAGTTTGGTTCCTTCTTTCTGGACGGAGTCCGGATGATCCTGATAATGTTATAACTGATATTTTTGAATGTGACAAGAAAATTTTGGATGAGCTGATGTTCAGATTGTGCCAGCCCATTTGCCGAAGGCAAATTTAAGATGGGCTGATGTTCAGATTGTGCCAGCCCATTTGCCGAAGGCAAATTTAAGATGGGCTGATGTTCAGATTGTGTCAGGTTTTCCATGCAAACCTGACATGCAGCGTCAGCCCATTTGCCAAAGGCAAATTTAGGATGGGCTGATGTTCAGATTGTGTCAGGTTTTCCATGCAAACCTGACATGCAGCGTCAGCTCATTTGCCAAAGGCAAATTTAAAATGGGCTGATGTTCAAGAGAAGAGGAGAGAATAAAAAATGAAATTTGTGATTCAGAGAGTGACTGAGGCATCGGTTGCAGTAGAGGGAAAAACAGTCGGACAGATCAAAAAAGGGTATCTGGTTTTGATTGGAATCAGTCAGACGGATACGAAAGAGGAAGCGGATTATTATATTCGAAAAATGATCGGCCTGCGTATTTTTGAAGATGAAAATGGAAAAACAAATTTATCTTTACAGGATGTAAATGGAGAACTGCTTCTGGTATCTCAGTTTACTCTTTATGCAAACTGCAAAAAAGGAAATCGCCCCAGTTTTACTGAAGCCGGGGATCCGGGGCAGGCCAGGATGCTTTATGAGTATATTATAGAAGAATGTAAAAAACAAAATCCGGTGGTGCAGGCTGGCATCTTTGGCGCAGATATGAAAGTATCCCTCTGCAACGATGGGCCATTTACCATTATATTGGATGAGAGCATTCGTAGTCATTGATAGAAAAATTATAATGATGCAGAGCATGTAATGGAAAAAATACTAAAAATACTAATAATGCTAAAAATACTTATAATACTAAAAAATACTAATAAAGGGAATTCGCAAAAAGAGCGGATTCCCTTTATTTAGTAGGGTATGGCCCTGCACTGTGGATGATTGGAGTTATAAATATTCACTATATACAGAAGTGTCTTTGATAGAAAGACATGCCAAAAAGACTTATGGATAATTTGAAAATGGCAAAGTTCCTATAGAAATGTTTAAATTGTTTGCGGAATATGAAAAATAAAGAGTCGTAAGAATGTGAAAAACATAACATACGGTACGCAAAGATGCAGAGATATAGAGATGCAGAGATATAGAGATATAGAGATACAGAGAGGGAGAGCGAAAAATTACGGAAATATTATGTTGAGTTTTGTTGTTCATTTCTGCGTTTCGCGCCCACAATATTTACATAATATAATTATGTAAATATTGTGGGCGCGAAATAATAAATTATGATTTGATTTTTAGAGTATTTCAGTTATACTATAGCAGTCTTTAAAAATAGCGACACAAAGGAAGTCACACAAGTGTGTGCAGCATAAGGCAGAGGAATGAGCCGATGCGGGCATCGGTGATTGACGACAACACAGTGATGTGCATACTTGTGTGGCTGAACTGTGTCGGTATTTTTGAAGACTGCTATAAATAAAAAACTATCAAAAACAATCAGGAAGAGGTGTTTCGTAAAGATGGAGAATGAAATATCTTTAAAAGGTATGGTTTCCATTAGCTTTTTGAAGAAAGAACGTTTTAGCGGTACTTATCAGGGAATGCGGTATATGCTCTGCATGTCGGAAGATAAAGTGAAGGCAACTGTTTATCCGGGCCCCTATTGCTGGGAAGCTACTCCGGATGATCAAAAGGAGTCAAAATTTTTTGAAGCATCCCAGGAAGGACTTCTAAAGGTGGTCGATTGGCTGAACCGGATTTATGGTGAAAAGTTCAAAATATGATTATTTTTCCCTTAAATGCACTGCGGATGCGGCACTTCGTCTGCGGTTGTCATCCATCGCTGCATAATGTTTTTTTGTAGTATTAACATCTTTATGGCCAAGTACATCCGCAACCAGATAAATATCACCTGTTTCGCGGTATAGCGCTGTGCCATAGGTGCTTCGTAATTTGTGCGGGGTGATTTTCTTAGTGGTGGTAATTTCACGGGCATATTTTTTTACCATGTTTTCAACTGCCTGGACACCGATTCTTTTTTTCTGCGTGGAATAAAACAGGGCATTTTCTTCCCCGTTCACAGGGGTGATTCCATCGCGCAGATCCAGATAATTGCACAGGGCAGTTTCCACTTCTTCGCCGAAGTAGACATACATTTCGGAACCGCCCTTGCGGATCACCTTGATTCGTCCGTTCTTAAAATCCACATCCTGAATATCCAGACCGACACATTCCGAGACACGAATACCGGTTCCCAGCAGCAGCGTCACAATAGCCAGATCCCTGGTTTTTGTCTTTTCATAGTACATTTTCTTCTGGCCGGTGAGTTTGTCGCCTCCATGCTCAATATAATCCAGCAGAGCTGCCGTTTCATCATCATCCAGGCGGACAATGGCTTTTTCATGTAATTTGGGCATGTCTACCAAAAGAGTAGGATTTCTCTGAATCATCTGCCGTTTATAAAAGTAGGCATAAAAACTGCGCAATGCAGACATTTTTCTCTTTAATCCGCGTTCGCCATTGGTAATCTGCGCAGAACGATTGGAACCGGCAGTTTTTTCGCTGATATCATAGACTTTCAGATATTCCTGATATTCTTCAATATCAATTGCCTCCAACTGATCGAGTACAGAGATGGAAATATTGGTAATTTCCATATTTTTGCAAAGGGGATTTGCCTCCTGCAGATAACGAAAAAAAGTCCGGATATCATATGCATAAGACAAACGGGTTTTTGTAGATGTGGTGGGCTCCATTGCCCGAAAATAGCTTTTTGAAAAAACAGGCAACGTAGTCAGCACCTCACGGAGCTGAAGGATATTCTGCACATCCATTTGATCGTGGTATGTGGTAATATAAGTAGATGTTTTGTCCATAGTAGAAATTCCTCTTATTTTAGTTATATTTTATTATAATATATATTTTATCAGGATAGATATTTTACCTGTATATCTATCTATTTGATAAACATGTGTTTTGCGTATAGATCGTCCTCACGCACTAAACGTACTCCTCTATTTACAATTTGTCAAGCTAAAAAGACGGATTTGTTGTGTTTTCGGCACATCAGCTAAATGTTTGAATCGAAGGTGAGTTATGGCTCCCAATTCCTGCTTTTGGAACATAACTGTATTCTAAAAGCTGCCGCCTGAGAAAATTTCAGTTTCTCAGGCGGCAGCTAATATTTACACTATCAATGAACTTTGTTAAATTACTGGATTTCCAGTTCGTAAACAACGGTTGAGATGTAATTGCCATCTATGTCGTAGAAATCTACGCTGAAGCTGGTCTTGCCGGACTGCAGGCAGGTCAGATTAAAGGAGGTTCCTGTCTCTCCGGAAAAATCAGTTACATCAAAGCTTACCATAGCGGCATCGTAGTTGCTGACAGACGCACTGGCAATACCTGTTGTTTCAGTCTGGAAATATACTGTGCCGGCTAATGGAGATCCGGTGGCGCTGACGGCAGCGATTGCCGGAATGTTAAGCCCTACACCATAGGCATCCGTGTTGACTGCCCAGGAAGTGCTGAAGGATGCGGAGGAAGCTGCACCCTGTGCGCCTTCTGGCGTTCCGTCAGCGGACTGTGCGGCCATACCATCTATGGTAACGGTGTAGTTCTGTGATGGCTGAAGTATATAGTTGGTATTTACCAGAAGTTCTGTTCCACTGCTCCATCCCTGCTCCATCATATCACTGTCAGAGATAGGGGATGCTTTTATCTGAGTGGCATCTGCCAGGTCAACAGAACAGCATTCCGTACCAAACGCATCTGTAATTTTCAAAGTACCGGAAACAGGAACAATGTTTGTATCGGAAAATAATACTTTGATCTGACTTAAACCGGCATAGGCAAGGGTTCCGTACGTAGAATCCGGTTTGCCAATTATCTGACCAAGTACAAACGCTTCTGCAGCATCAACTGCCGGTTCCACAGGCGCTTCCGTCATGTCGGAGTTCTCTGGTTCTGCTGTCTCACCGCCCATGATATCCACCGTAGGATTGTCGGTCGCAGAAGTATCGGTCTGTCCGTCCATGTTTTCAGTAGTTTCCGGGATATCGATCTGTCCGTCTATATTTTCAGTAGTTTCCGGAATATCGATCTGTCCGTCTGTATATTCGGTAGATGCCGTTGTTTCTTCTGGTATTTGGGCTTCTGCTGCATTCGGGTCTGAGTAAGTATCGGAAGTCGTAATTTCAAATCCATCGGGAGCCTGCGTCTCGGCTTCTGCAGAAGGAGCTTCTGTCTGCACCGCATCCTGATTGGTGGCATCGATGTTGGTGTCTTCGCCTAAAGCGGAGTCATCCGTATTCATCAAAATACTGTCCGGATCCAGAGGTGCTTCTGTCGCAGCTTCGGTGGACGCTTCGGTTTCCGCAGCAGCTTCGGTGGTCTGAAGTTCATCTATCTTACTGTTGATATCACCTACATTGCTCTCAACACGCTGCAGAGTATCTTTCATCTCGTCGTAATTATACTGCTGCTCTGCAATCTGAGTCATCAGACCGGTCAGAAGCGCTTTGTCTTCATCGGAAAGAACTATTTCGGAGTTGTCATCCACTACATCATCAACAATCTCTTCTACCTGCTCTGGTTCCATTACCTGACCTTGAATTACCTGAATTTTAATTTCGTTGACAATGTTGGTCGCCTGCTGCTGTCCCACTTCATTGGCAATGGTGCCGGTAGCAATCAATTCCTGAGTAGCCAGTTCTTTCTTAACCGGATCCAGGGTGGTTCCGCTGGCTGATTCATAAGCCATGATGATTCCGGTCAAAGCGCCGGTACCGGATACTTCAAATGGAGAAGCAGCCAGTACATCACAGTTCACTACTCCGGAAGTGGATAAGGTGGTGGCAATCATATTGCTGGTAACCCAGCTCAGATTTGCTGTCTTAACCTGAATACCGCCGGAAGTGGTTGGGCAGACAAGTGCACAGCTAAAGGTTTTTGTACCGATCTGTTCCAGCGGCACATAGGAACCAAGGTGATTTCTCTCATCCTGATTGGTAATTGTCAATGTCTGGATATTTTGTCCTGCAATGCCAAAATATTTTAATACCGCTGTTTTCTGATCATTTGTTAAATCAGCACCGAGGGTAACTACCTTCTGCCCGTCAGCATAAGCGGTACCTGGAATACAAAGCGCAAGGCAGAGGCTTCCAAGCATTACGCAGCTTAATAATTTTTTCTTTATCATTCTTTATTATCCCCTTTCAAACGAACCCATAATAAATTAAGTTTTGCTCGTATCTGCAAATAATTATAGCATTCGGAAAATTAAAGCGCAAGCATTTCGAAGAGTGTTCTTTATTAAGCTTTCCTTAATGTTACTGGAGCAGGTTTGCCTGTAAGCAGTAATTTCTTAAGATAATTTAAGTTGATTCCAGCGTGATTTCGTGCTACCCTAAACTTATAGAAGATATGGTGTATTATTATTGGGGGAAGGCGGTGATGTTATGATGATACATGTGGGAAAAAGGTGTTTTAAAAAGCTTTGGGCAGTGCTGCTATTGTGGGGAGTAATCCTGCTTTGCCCAGTGATATCGGCAGAGGCGGCCCAAAGCAGCGGAAACGGCAATACGGCGGCAAGGAGCACAGCAGTTACATATAAGAAAACAGGCTCGGGAACCTGGGTGATCAAGGGAAGCAAGGTATATTTCCGTGATCAAAAGAACCGGCTGATTAGAAAAACATGGAAAAAGATTGACGGAAAGAACTACTATTTTGATGCTAAAGGTGTCAGAAAATCCGGCTGGTTTCTTTATAAGGGAAAAACTTATTTCCTGAATAAAGATGGACATATGCAGACCGGCTGGCTGTCAATGACCGGGAAAAAATATTATTTTTCCAAAAAGGGCATCATGCAGAAGGGATTTCTGCATATCGGCTCAAACTGGTTCTATGCCAATACCAAAACCGGAATCATAAGAACCGGCTGGGCAAAGATCAATGGAAAGAGATACTATTTTCGGAAAACAGGTACCATGAAAACCGGCTGGCTCAGCATAAATGGAAAAAGATATTATTTTACCGGATCCGGTGTGATGGTGACCGGAAATTATACGATCAAGGGCAAGAAGTACCTGTTTAATTCAGATGGAACATTAAATAAAAGTGCCGGACAGACAACGGTAAAACCAAAGGGAAAGATGGTTGCCCTGACGTTTGATGACGGTCCGAGCCAATATACCAGAACGCTGCTTAATACGCTGGAACAATATCATGCAAAGGCTACTTTCTTCATGGTAGGTGAGAATGTATCGAACTACTCTTCCACCGTAAGGAAAATGTATCAGATCGGATGTGAACTGGGAAATCATACGTACAATCATTCGAGGCTCACGTCCCTTAGCGTAAGCCAGATCCAATATCAGATATCCAGAACGAATGAGCGGATAAAAGCAATTACGGGCGTTAATCCTACTGTAATGCGTCCACCCTATGGCAGTTATAACAGCACCGTGCTGAATTATGCCGGACTGCCGGCTGTATACTGGTCTATTGATCCAAGAGACTGGGATACCCTGAATACCTACAGTACGGTAGCGCATATAAAACAAAATGTCAGAGACGGCAGTATTATCTTAATTCATGACATCTACTCCTCTTCCGTACAGGCGGCAATTCAACTGATACCATGGCTTTCTCAGCAGGGCTACCAAATGGTTACGGTCAGCGAAATGGGTAGATACCGCCTTGGCGGATTAAAAAACGGCAGTATTTACTTTAATATGTATCCGTAATTCCTTTCGTTCTTGTATAGGAAAGTGCGCCTATACGAGAACAGCCTTCGGCATATGGATGCGCAGCTACGCGCGCGGAACGAAAGCTGTATCTCTTCAGAGATTATTTTATCTCAGTGGAATAATAAGGGAGCACCAGCTTCTGGCCGTAGTAAATCGCATCGCTTTTCATATTATTGATCTCTTTGATTTCCTGGATGTAAGAATTTATGGAAGAATAGCTTTCGGTAATATGCTGCTGTGCGATGTCCCACAGGGTATCGTCACAACGGACCGTAACGGCTGTGTAATACTTGTAGACAGGAACCTTTATTGTATGGATACGGGAAAATCCGGTCAGTACGGCGCCCAGCATAAACATTACCGCTGCGGCAAGGAGAAACATTTGAATTCTTTTTTTCAGAGCAGCTCTCTGGCGCTGCAGGTGAATTCTCCGGATGCGTTCCGGCCGGCTGCAGGTGACACTGCTGGAAATACCGCTAGCTGAACTGTGGAAGGATCTGGCTCTTGTTTCCTGCTTCTCTCCCATGCCCTGCTGGTAATAGTACCCATATCGCTTTGTCCGTTCTGTTCTTTGATTTACAACTGAAATTAACATATACTCACCCTCCCTAAAACATCAGTCATCCTTGTGAACTGCAGTCTGTTCTCATACAGAGGAACAGATGTTCTTTATGAGGATAATTATAATACCCGAACATGCGTTTGTCAACTGAAAAATCGAACAAACATTCTAAACATTTGTTTGCGTTTCCGGTAGGCTTATGCTATACTGAAAATAATTAAACTGGACTGACACGATATGTCAAGTTTTTATGGATGTTTTAAGCGAGATATGAAAATAAAGGTGGTTATCAGGGCTGCATCCGCTCTGGCTTCACCTCACAACAATGGCTGGAGGATACTGCTATGGACAATGGTAGAATAACGAAAAAACAGGAAGAGATTCTGACATATATAAAAAATGAAATTCTTAACAGGGGGCTTCCGCCTACTGTCAGAGAGATATGTGAGGCAGTGAATTTAAAATCAACCTCTTCCGTACATGCGCATCTGGAGAGTCTGGAGAAGAACGGATACATCAGGCGTGATTCCACAAAGACAAGGGCGATTGAGATTTTGGATGAGAACTTTAATCTTTCCCGCAGGGAGATGGTGAATGTTCCGGTGATTGGTACTGTGGCAGCCGGACAGCCGATTCTTGCGATTGAGAATATCGAAAACTACTTTCCTATTCCGGCGGAGTACATGCCCAACGAACAGACCTTTTTATTGAGAGTAAAAGGGGAAAGCATGATAAACGCGGGTATTTTAGACGGGGATCATGTATTGGTACAGAAACAGTCTGCAGCGGAAAACGGCGATATGGTAGTTGCTCTCGTGGGTGATTCTGCCACGGTAAAGACCTTTTACAGAGAGGATGGCTACTACCGCCTTCAGCCGGAAAACGACACCATGGATCCGATCATTATTCGTGGAGATCTTAATATTCTAGGAAAAGTATTTGGAGTGTTCCGCTTCTTCCACTAAAGAATACCGTTAACGTAAAAGAACGGGTACATACAATATGTATTCCGTTCTTTTTTGAACACTTATATAATTTCTCAATTTGAAATTTCAATAAATTCTATTGCTGGAAGCGCTTCTGCAGACCTAACAGGAGCTCTCTTGGCATCATAATGTGATAGCCGCCAGGATTGAGCATGAAGCCTTTCGCATCCTTTACCAGCAGCTTGGATAATTCAGCGTATGGAACAGCGATTGCTTTCAGCTTTTTCGCTTTGTTGAATTTCTGGAATTCAAGAGCATCGGAAAAGATAGGCTGGAGGATTTCTTCGTTTTTGTTCTTTAAGATCGGCAGTTTATACTGCTTGGTTTTTAACTTTTCGGTATCACTTTCAGAGCCCTCGTTTAATTCGATGCCTACAATATATTTACTCTTAACCATATTGGCAGCCAGCTCTTCTTCCAGCTCTTTGATGTTCTCTTTTTCTTCATTGGGAACCGGACGGGAAGCCTCCTGCATAAAATAAAGACCGGTAAGCTGCAGTTGTGGATTTAAGATTGGACGTTCTGCGGGTTTCAGCTTGGAATAATCCGGCTGTTTTACCAGGTCACTCAGCTCAATCGTTGTTGTAGCGCCTTCATCCACAAATACCAGTTCATTTACACCCATGGTAAACAGGGAGGAGAAAAACTGTAAAAACTGCTCGTTTTTATACTGAACGCCTCTCAGCAGTACTTTTCTTTCGGTATATTTCTTTGCAAATTCCTGAAGAAGGGCTTCTGACTCAAAAATCCAGACCTGATCGTTAAAAGATTCGGGATCACAGACAATCAGAGGCATGCCGGTAAAGGCACAATAAGAAACCAGCATAGTTTCACGCTGCTGCACTTTTTTAATTAAAAAACTTTTGTCTACTGCCATATCATTTTTCTCCTTTTTCTAATTCTTCCAGTGAAATTGAACTTCCATCTCTCCAAATGCGTTCCAGATCGTAAAACAGTCTGTTTTCAGTATCGAAGATATGAACTATTATATCACCATAGTCCATCAAAATCCAGTTGGCAGTTTGATAACCTTCTGTCTGTTTCACGCGATAGCCGGCTTTGAACAGCATCTCATCCACATTGTCAGCCATGGCCTGTACCTGATTGCGGTTCGTTCCGGATGCAATCAGAAAATAGTCTGCGAGAACGCTCACTTTTTCAATATTAATGATGCGGATATCTTCCGCTTTTTTTTCATCCAGTGCGTGATATGCGATTGCTGCCATTTCTTTTGCGTTTTTATCGGTCATAAAATCATCTCCTTTTTTAAAATCGGTTTTCCAGTTTCGGATGTTTCGGTATCTGTTTCACAGATATTTTTATAATAGAGGCAGGCTGTTCTGGTCATTTCATCCACTTTTCCGCCGCCTTTTTCCAGATATTGCAGTGTATCCCGCATGGTAATATAAATGGCACGATCCATATCCAGAAACGCGAGGCTGCGGACCTCATCCAGATTAGATGCTTTAAACCGCATCGGTTCAATGTAATCAGCCAGAAAGATGATCTTTTCCAGCGGAGACATATTTGGTCTGCCTGTGGTGTGCCAGATAATGGCCTGAAGAATATTTTCATCGTTCACATCATATTTTGACTTAGCCAGAAATGCACCCAGCTTTGCATGCAGCAAAAAGGGGGCTTCCCGTTCAAATTCGGTAATCGAAATTTGATTTTTCAGACACATTTTTATTTTTTTATCATTTGGAATACATTTTGCGCAATCATGCAGTAATCCGGCGACCTGAGCTGCTTCCAAGTCCTCTCCATACCGCATGGCAAGTGCCGCACTGGTGTACATGACCCCCAGCGTATGACGATAACGGTCATCGTCCAGCTCTTTTTGAAGTTTTTTCTGTATTTTTGGAATGCTGTACTGCTTCATATTTTGTAAATTTTCCGCTCCTTTATATATTCAATCACCTGGTCAGGCACATAGTATCGGAATGCCTTGCCTTCCGAAACCCATGTACGGATCGTTCCCGAGGAGATATCAATGTTCAGGCTTTCCATTTTCCGGATATCTGCATGAAATTTTTGGTTCAGATAGATGATGCGTTCATCTAACTGAGTCACAGACATATGATCTCTGACTGCTGCAAGAATGGTGCAGAGCCGGCAGATTTCCTCCGGATCCTTCCATGTTTCAAAGTTGGTCAGAGAATCCGCTCCCATAATAAAGTAATAATCGGTATCAGGATTCTCACTGGTAAGCCGGGTTAAGGTTTCTTTTGTATAATTATAACCGTTTTCGTGCATTTCTTCCAATGACAGTTTAAAATGTTCGTTATCGCAAATCGCTCTTCGGACCATTTCCACCCGCTCTTCATTGCTGGCCCGGCCATCCCGATTCTGCTTGTGAGGCGGATTGCCGGAGGGCATAAACAAAATCTTGTCCAGCCCAAACTGTTCATATGCACTCTCTCCTAAAATCAAATGTCCAATATGAATTGGATCAAACGTTCCGCCCATAATACCAACACGTTTTCGAACGATTGCATTATCATTTGCTGTCATTTTCCTTACCTCGGAAGAATAATTTTCTTTTTTTCGTCTTTTCCTTCTTTATAAAGAACAATTTTTTTGCCAATGACCTGAACGACCTGAGAACGGGTGCGCTCTGCCATCATCTGTGCAATTTCCTTCGGATCATCCATGCAGTTTTGCAGGACGCTGACCTTGATCAGCTCCCTCGCTTCCAGTGCCTCTGCAATGGCTGCTGTATTTTCCGGGGTAAGACTGCCTTTTCCAATCTGAAAAATCGGATCCATTGTCATCGCAAGTCCTTTTAAATAAGCACGCTGCTTACTTGTCATAATTTATCCTCCATCTTTGAACATCAGCTCATATGATTTATCAATATTTTCTGTCTGAAAAGTTCCAAACATACGAGAAAATTATAACATAGCATAGAATTTTCTACAAGAACAAAAGTTGTGCTTCGCACACTCCGCCAGGATAAACGCATCAAATTTTGTCTCTACCATCTTGACATTTTATTTATTTTATGCTTACCACTTCCATTTTTTCGTTTTATATGTTATAATGTATTACATTCTATGTAATACTATTAAGGAG
>JAQVCW010000009.1:0-108362 GCA_028689585.1 Lachnospiraceae bacterium
ATGTTATTAACTATCGAAAGGAGTTTTAAAATGATTTATTCACGCGAAGTAGAAGAAATGTGCCCAGTAGCACAGGGCGTTCATCATGGTGCTGCTCCGATCCCAGAAGAAGCAAAATGGGTAAAAGCAAAAGAAGTGAAGGATATTTCCGGTTTCACACATGGTATTGGCTGGTGTGCTCCTCAGCAGGGGGCATGTAAGCTGAGCTTAAATGTAAAAGAGGGTATTATCCAGGAAGCACTGGTAGAGACCATCGGATGTTCCGGTATGACTCATTCCGCAGCTATGGCAGCAGAGATTCTTCCGGGACTGACGGTTATGGAAGCACTGAATACTGACCTTGTATGTGACGCAATCAATACCGCTATGCGAGAATTATTCTTACAGATCGTATACGGCAGAAGCCAGTCTGCATTCTCAGAAGACGGACTGTCCATCGGCGCTGGTCTGGAAGATCTTGGAAAAGGACTCCGCTCTCAGGTTGGTACTATGTATGGTACTTTAAAGAAAGGTCCTCGTTACCTGGAGATGGCAGAAGGCTATGTTACCGGTATCGCACTGGACAAAGATGATCAGATCATCGGATATCAGTTCGTATCACTTGGCAAGATGACAGACTTCATCAAAAAAGGTGATGATCCTACTACTGCATGGGAAAAAGCAAAAGGCCAGTATGGTCGTGTGGCAGATGCAGTGAAGATTATTGACCCTAGAAAAGAATAATTGAGGAGGTAACAGGAAATGGCTTTATTTGAATCATATGAAAGACGTATTGACCAGATCAATGCTGTTTTGAATAGTTATGGAATTGCTTCTATCGAAGAAGCAGAGAAAATCACAAAGGATGCCGGATTGGACGTATACGATCAGATCAAGGGCATTCAGCCGATCTGTTTTGAAAATGCCTGCTGGGCATACATTGTAGGCGCAGCCATCGCAATCAAAAAAGGCTGCAGAAAAGCATCCGAAGCAGCAGCAGCAATCGGCGAAGGACTGCAGGCATTCTGTATTCCCGGTTCTGTAGCAGATACCCGTAAAGTAGGTCTTGGCCATGGCAACCTGGGCAAGATGCTTCTGGAAGAAGACACAGACTGCTTCTGTTTCCTGGCAGGTCATGAATCTTTTGCAGCAGCAGAAGGTGCGATCGGTATTGCTGAGAAAGCAAACAAAGTTCGTCAGAAACCGCTGCGTGTTATCCTGAACGGTCTTGGAAAAGATGCTGCTCAGATCATTTCCCGTATCAATGGTTTCACACATGTAGAGACAGAATATGATCCATATACCAATACCGTAACAGAGGTTTCCAGAACCGCTTATTCCGAAGGGCTTCGTGCCAAGGTTAACTGCTATGGCGCAAACAGCGTTCCGGAAGGTGTTGCCATCATGTGGAAAGAGGGCGTAGACGTATCCATCACCGGTAACTCTACCAATCCTACCCGTTTCCAGCATCCGGTAGCAGGTACCTACAAGAAAGAGCGTCTGGAAGCAGGAAAGAAATATTTCTCCGTAGCATCCGGCGGTGGTACCGGACGTACTCTGCATCCGGATAACATGGCAGCAGGTCCTGCTTCCTATGGTATGACTGATACCCTGGGACGTATGCACAGTGATGCTCAGTTCGCAGGTTCCTCTTCTGTACCGGCTCATGTAGAGATGATGGGTCTGATCGGTGCAGGAAACAACCCAATGGTTGGTATGACCGTATCCGTTGCAGTGGCTGTGCAGATGGCCTCTGATGCTGGTAAGTTCTAAAAAATGGCTTGAGTAAGGCATTTTGGGGTGTGGTTAAGAGTAGTGAGAAGTGGGATAATGCAGGCAATTAGCACATTATTGATATACTGCTCCTACACCGCACTCCCACACCCAAAATATGTGTTAAAAATAACGCCTGTCCTGCCAAAAGATCAGGGCGTTATTTTTTTATGCATAATAAGGGTTATTCCGGCAGCAGGTATGGGATGATGGATGCTCAAAGGAGAGAAAAAATGACAGCTTTTGTTTTAAATTTGTGTATTGTAATTTTTGAGTTGATTGGTACTGCAACACAACTGGCGCAGCAGGGGGCTGCCGCTTTTCAGTTTTATACCTTAGACAGCAATATTCTGGCTCTGGCTGCCAGTGTGTGCTATCTGGTATATGTGTGCAGACATCGCAGCAAAAATCGCTGTGAGGACAGTCCTTCCATTCCGGATTGGGTACATTTACTGAAGTATTTGTCCACCTGCTGTCTTACGGTTACGTTTGTCGTAGTGATCACGGTGCTGGCGCCTGCGGCCGGTGTCGGCGGATATCAGAAGATGCTGTTTTCCGGAACGATGCTGTTTCATCATTTTTTGTGCCCGATACTGTCTCTTATTTCTTATATTTTCTTTGAAGGAAAAATGGATAACGGCAGGAGGACAGAGAGTGCGAAAAAAGATATTATGATTGCAGTACTGCCTACGTTTATCTATGCAGTGATCGCTTTGATTTTGAATATTATGAAAATCATGAATGGTCCGTATCCATTTCTGCATGTCTATGAACAGACGGTAATGGTTTCGGTATTCTGGTTTGTCGGGATCCTTCTGGGGGCGGCATTATTTGCTGCGTTGATCCGCTTTTTGCGTCAAAAGCTCCATGGAGGTTCCGTAGAATGAATTTGATATTTCATAAGAAAGAACCTCTGGCCGGACTGATCCTGGCTGCCACGGTAAAATATGTGTTAAAAATAGCGCCCCCAAAAATGAGGGCGTTATTTTTATGTACAACAAATAAAGGAATGAACCGGCAGTGACGGAGTCTTCGGATAAATGTAATTCCTGAACTGCTTCACATAAACCTTACCTATCCTTGACATTTGTATGATAGCAGAAAAATTCTATATCCTGTATGCTGAAAGGGAAGAAAAATAATCAATGCCATTAAAATGCAGCTCGAAAACGGAAGGGTGGTTGTCAGGGCTCCGTCCGCTGCACGGCCACCTCACAACAAGTCCCAAGGAGAACAGGAAATGAAAAAAACCTATGTTATTGACACAAATGTTTTTATCCAGGCACCCTATGCACTGCAGTGTTTTGAAGACAATGATCTGGTGATCCCGCTGGCGGTGGTAGAGGAACTGGATGGCCTGAAAAAATCGGAAGGGGAAAAGGGAGCCAATGCCAGGGCAGCGGTGCGCGCTTTGGAAGAGTACCGTGTGACCGGAAATCTGCTGGCAGGTGTGATGCTTAAGGGCGGAGGATGCGTAAGAATTGAAAAAAATTTTGTGGATGTGGTGCTGCCGGAGGACCTGCCCGATAATAAAGCGGATAATCGTATTCTGAAGGTCTGCAAAGGACTGAAAGAACAGAACGAGCAGTTAATTCTGGTCTCCAAGGATCTGGTGCTGCGCCTGAAGGCACAGATTCTGGGAATTAAAGCAGAAGATTTTACCACGGAGCAGATATCAGAGCGGGATGCCCAGTATACCGGAAGAATTGAAGCATTTGTTCCGGAGGAAGAGTTAAAAGAGTTCAAGAAAAAAGGAATACCGGTCAGCGAATTATACCAGACGGATGCAGAGGGCAATCGCCTGCCAATTGAGATAGAGGAAAATCAATTTGTAATACTGAAAGCGGATCAGTCTGCAAAAAAAACAATGCTGGGAAGGATTTCCGGCAGCAGGGTGGTGCCCCTGGTGTATAAGAAGAGCAGGCCTTACGGTGTATCCCCTAAAAATGCGGGGCAGTATTTTATGCAGGAGGCACTGATGACCAGTGCGGAGGAAGCCCCTCTGGTGATTATCAAGGGGATGGCCGGAACTGCCAAGACCTTTTATTCCCTGGCAGTGGGAATGGAAAAAACATTCAATAATCCAACGGGAGAATACCGGAGAATCATTGTCTGCCGTCCAAATGCACAGTTTGACGATGACATTGGCTTTCTGCCCGGCAGCGAGCAGGAAAAGATTGCGCCGCTGATGCGGCCGATCATAGATAACCTGGAGCAGATTCTGGATTCAGACGAAAAAAGCAGATATGATGATGAGAATCTGCTCAGTGATAAAATTGAAGAGATTTTTGAGCGTGGCATTATTCAGATGGAAGCGCTGAATTTTATCCGCGGGCGTTCGATCGCAAAGACGTATCTGATCATTGATGAGGCCCAGAATATGACGCCGAATCAGGCCAAGGGCATCATCACCAGAGCGGGAAAAGATACCAAGATCATACTGCTTGGAGATCCCAATCAGATTGACCGGCCGTTTCTGGATGAGCGTACCAACGGTCTGAGCTATGCGTCAAAATATATGAAAGGCAGTCCCTGCTGCTGGCAGATGACCATGACGGCGGAGGAGTGTGAACGGTCGCTGCTGGCGATGGATGCAGTAAAGAGATTGTAAGGGATATGGGGCTTTGCAAGGAACAGATAGCAGACGTGAGAAATGTATGTAAAGTGCAGGAAAAAAGTGACATGTGTCATTTCCGCATTCGGGAAATTGCTGATATAGTCGTTGGCGTAGACAAAATTCGAATTGAATGAAAGCGAGGAGACCAAATGTTTAAAAAAGTTATCTTATGTGCAGCAGCAGTAGGTGTAAGTGCAATCACAATGGTTGGAGGTTCCGTATGTGCAGCGGCAGAAGAGCTGAATGTTCAGTTTGTGCCCACCAACAATGACGGCTCTATGGAAGCAAGGACAAAACCGTTCGCAGAGTATCTGTCTGAAAAACTGGGATGCGATGTGAACGTTACACTGGCAACGGATTATTCTACGATCGTGGAGGCGATGGCTTCCGGTCAGGTAGACCTGGGAATTATGCCTCCGGCTGCTTATGTACAGGCAAGAAATATGGATGCGGCAGAAGCGCTTTTGACTTCCCAACTGGGCGCTTATGATGAAGCAACTGAACAGCCGATCGAAGGAAAGACAACCTCTACCTTCAAAGGTGAAATCCTGGTGAAGGCAGACAGTGATATGGAGACTCTGACCGATCTGGCCGGAAAGAAAATCGCTACGTTAAGCCCGAATTCTGCCAGCGGATACATTTATCCGGTAGCAGAGCTGAAGGATGCAGGAGTGGATCCGGTCACGGACTGTACTGTAACGACTGTAAATGATATTCCAAGTGAAATTACTGCGGTCTTAAACGGACAGCAGGATGCATGTTTTGTATTCCAGGGAGCAAGATACGTATTTGCTTCTAAATTTACAGATTATGATCTATATAAGGATCTGAAGGTGCTGTATCTGACGGAAGGGGATATTCCCAATGATGCCATTGCAGTCACCCCTGGTATGGATGACGCGTTAAAGACTCAGATCAAGGACGTGTTCTTAAATATGGCAAATGATGAGGCAGGTCAGGAAGCGATGTCCATGTGGAATCATACCGGCTACGGAGAAGTGGATGAAACAGCTTATGATACCATTGAAGCGTACACCGATAAAGCTGCGGAATAGGCACAGGAAGGTATCCTAATGATAGTGTTTGACAAGGTAAGCAAGACATATGGAAATGGTGTCAGAGGGTTAAACAATATCAGCCTTAAAATTGATGACGGAGAATTCGTTGCCGTCATCGGTCTGAGCGGAGCAGGTAAGAGTACACTGCTCCGCTCTGTGAATCGGCTGATTGATATTACCGATGGGGACATCAGGGTGAATGATGTGTCCGTAACAAAAGCGGGAAAAAGGGAGCTTCGCCACATCCGCCGTCATATCGGCATGATTTCCCAGCAGTTTAATCTGGTAAAACGCAGTACAGTACAGAAAAATGTGCTTTCGGGCCGTCTGGGATATTATTCCACCATAAGAAGTATCCTTGGTATTTTCAGCAAAGAAGATTATGAAAGAGTCAATGAAGCGCTGGATACGGTTGGCTTAAATGACCGGCTGCATAACCGGTGTGATGAATTGAGCGGAGGGCAGCAGCAGAGGGTATCCATTGCCCGTACTCTGGTGCAGCAGGCAGATATCATTCTGGCAGATGAGCCGGTGGCATCGCTGGATCCGGTTACCACAAAAACGATCATGGAGACTTTAAAAAATATTAATCAGACCATGCAGAAAACAGTTCTGATCAATATTCATTCTGTGGAACTGGCCAGACAGTTTTCTACGCGTATTCTGGCGTTAAAAGAAGGAGAAGTGGTATTTGACGGCCGTCCAGCGGAACTGACAGATGACCGGCTGATACAGATTTATGGAAAAACATTTTGATGGGAAAGAAAAAGGAAGAAAAAGGAAGAAAAAAGATGAAACTAAAAGATACGGTCCATTTTCAATGGTATAAGACTCTGTTTATCGTCTGTATTTTACTGGTCTGTATTGGCAGCGCCGTTCATGTGACAGAGGCGGATTTTGTGGAGGTGTTTTCGAATGTGGATCAGATGACTTCCTTTATGAGCCGTTTCTTAAAGCCGGATTTTACTTATATTTTAAAGATTTGGGAGCCGATGCTGCTGACGATCAAAATGTCAGTCACAGGCACGGTACTGGGTGTGGCTTTTGCAGTGCCCTTTGCGTTTCTGGCAACAACGATTGTCACAAAGAACCGGATCGTAACGATGGTGATCCGTTTTTTTCTGGATATTATCCGTACCATTCCCAATCTGCTGCTGGCAGCTTTGCTGGTGGCTATTGTAGGCATCGGGGAATTTACCGGAGTGCTTACGATTGCCGTATTTACCTTTGGCATGGTATCCCAGCTGATCTATGAGGCGATAGAGACCATCGATTACGGGCCTATCGAGGCAGCAGAATCCATAGGAGCAAACAAGATCCAGACAGCGGTCTGGTCGGTGCTGCCCCAGGTACTCAATCAGATTGCCAGTTATACGTTATATGCGCTGGAAGTGAATGTCCGGGCTTCGACAGTACTGGGCTATGTGGGTGCAGGCGGAATCGGAGTAATCCTGAATTCTTCTCTGGCCCTGTTAAGATATGACCGGGTATCTGTGGTCATTCTGATGATTTTAATCGTGGTCGTGATTGTGGATGGGTTAAGTGAAGCAATCCGAAGGAGGCTGTCATGATAAAACAGAACAGGAGTTATAAAAAACTGATCCTTACCGCAGTGGCTGCAGCCGTGATACTCTATTCGGCAGCGGGCATCGATTATTCTGGCCTGGCCTCCTTCTCTCTGTCCATGGCTGGAGATGTCTTCCGGGGGCTGTTCCATCCTCAGTGGAGCTATTTTTATGACGGAAGCGGCGAGGATGTATTCAGCCTTCTGCTGCTCACCATTGGAATTGCTTTTTTAGGAACCGCAATAGCGACTTTGCTGGCATTGCCGATCATGCTGATCTCCGCGGCAAACTTATGGAAGTCCCGCCCGGCAGTGGCAAAGATCGGAAAGTTTATCTGCAATGTGCTGCGGGCATTTCCTGAGCTGGTGTATGCGATTATCTTTGTGAAAATGGTGGGTCCGGGTCCATTTGCCGGTGTGCTGGCAATCGGGGTGCATCAGATTGGCATGCTGGGCAAGCTGTTTACCGAAGAGATGGAAGGAATGGAGGAGCAGTCAGTGGAGGCGATGCAGGCGGTTGGCGCCGGTTTCTGGCAGACCTTTTTTTATGCAAGGGTTCCGCAGTTGATGCCGATTTACACCTCACTGTCTCTGAATCATTTTGAAATCGCAGTCAGAAGCGCGTCAACCCTGGGTCTGGTAGGTGCGGGAGGAATCGGAGCACCGCTGATTTTTGCCATACAGGCCAGAAACTGGGATAAAGTCAGCATTATTCTGCTGGGTGTCATTCTGACCGTATTTTTGATTGATACTGTTACGGGAGCGATACGAAAGAAACTGAGATAAGGAAAGAAAAGATGGCGCAGTCACCTTTTGCCAAAGGCAAATTTAGGATGGACTGATGCTTCGGGACGGAGGAAAATAAGTTTGAAAATAGTGGCTGATACACATACGCATACCCTTGCCAGTGCCCATGCATACAGTACGGTAGCGGAACTGGCGGAGGCGGCAGCAAAAAAGCATCTGGAGCTTCTGGCGGTCACAGATCATGCACCTGTCCTTCCGGATTCGCCCCACAAGCTGCATTTTATGAATTATCATGTTCTGCCAAAGGAGATGTATGGAGTGGAACTGCTGTATGGAGCAGAACTGAGTATACTGGATCAAAATGGACATGTGGATCTGGAGGAGGAAATCCTGAAACGTCAGGATATCTGCATTGCCAGCTACCATACCATGTGCACTCCGGCGGGAACAATGGAGGAGAATACTCAGGCGTATCTGAGTGTAATGGAGAATCCCTATGTGAATGTGATAGGGCATCCGGATGATGGTTATGTACCGGTGGATTTTGAGCGGCTGGTGAAACGGGCAAAGGAAAAGAAGGTGCTGCTGGAAGTGAATAATTCTTCTTTGAAGGCAGCGTTTTACCGGTTAAATACGAGAGAAAATATACGAAAAATGCTGGATCTGTGCAAGCGCTATGAAGTGCCGGTTTCTTTGGGCTCTGATGCACATTATTCCGGAGCAGTTGGAGGATTTGAAGAGGCCAAAGAAGTTCTGAGAGAAGCAGAATTTCCACAGGAATTAATAGCCAACCTGGATGCGAAACGGTTAAAGGAGCTGCTGGCACTGCGGCGGAGGAATTGATAGCAGACAGGAAGAGATCGCGGAAGGAAATTTTCGGGAGATGAGAATTTACGCTGGGCAAAAATTTATGGAAGATAAGAACTCCCGCCGGAGGAAAGTGTGGATTCACCATCGGCAATCTGCTGCATCCGGATGGAATCTGAAATCAGATAGCCATGCCTGTTTTTTAAAACCAGCTTCTCCATCGTGAATTTTTTCAGCATGCGAAGAAGATGGCGGTAGCTGGTATTGAGAATGTCGGCGCAGTCAGTCAGCTGAAAGGTGAAAATAGAGTCATTGGAGTAGGCCAGCATAAATTTGGCCAGGCGCATATCCAGAGGCTCAATCAATGTGGTGCAGGTCTGGCCGTCGTGATTGATGCGGCAGGCCATGGTCTTACAGATATTTTGCAGAAACCGCAGGTCACTCAGCAGGACATGCCGGTACCGGTTGAGATTGATGGCAATACAGGTGCAGCGGGAAAGTGCTTTTACATTGGCAGCGGGAGGCATATTCCAGAAGGAAGCAGCTTCACCGACGATGGTAACGGCCTGGTGGTAGGCGATGCACTCTGATTTATCATTGGTGGTAAAGGAAGAACAGATAATTTTCCCCCTGACCAGAAAATACAGGTAAATAGAAGGGATGCCCGCTTCAACCAGATAGTCATTGCGCTCAAAGCTGATCAGTTCGGCAATTTCTGCCAGATTGGTATTCATATATTGCTGCAGATCGTAAGTCTTAATATAATCAATGATTTGTTGTATATTTTCAGTCTTTTCCATGAAAGTTCCTCCCAGTCAGATTTCAAGAGTCTGTTTTATTATAAAAAATATAAACAGAGAAATCAATAGTTTAAAAAGAAAGAAAATAAGTCAGGAATTTATTATGAATGTATTACATATATCAGATATTCATTTCAGGAGACAGTATGAACAGGGAGACAATTATAAAAATATTCTGTGCACAATGCAGAATCCGTTGCTATCCCTGGAGATTTGTCTGTTACATATGAAGAAAATGAAGCGGACACCGGATCTGATCATCATCACCGGTGACCTGACAGATGATGGCGAAGCAGAAGATTATAAAATGCTTCGGTTATTTTTTCAAGAAAAAATTCCGGATATTCCAATTGTGGTAACAATGGGGAATCATGATAATAAAGCCGGCTTTCGAAAGGGATGGCTGGGATGTGAACCTTCCCGGGAAGATTACTTTGCTGACTTTAGTATTCAGGGAATCCGGGTGTTGTCCTTTGACAGTGCGAAGCAGGGGAATCCCAACGGCAGAATTACACAGATCCAGATGAAATGGCTGAAGGACCGGCTGAAAGAAGAACAGCACCAGCCGGTGATACTGGTCACGCACCATCATCTGATAGACGATCATGAAGGAATTCCAGCAGTATCCTATCCGAAAGAATTTGCGAAGATGATCAGGGACAGTAATATTTTCTGTATCCTATGCGGTCACACCCACCATATGTTTTCAGGATTTTTCGAAGATCAGCTTTATTATACCTCGGATGGAATGTCTTTTTATGGGGAAGATCTGGAGCAGGGGCGGGTGCGTTTCAAAGAAAAGTTTGGATACAATTTTTATCAAATCGAGGAGAAGCATGTAGTACATTTCAGCAGCGAAACATTTTTCACAGGCAGGACGCTGGGTGAGTTTCGGTGGGAAGCGTAGGCGGTGAACCGAATCAGACGCAGGGATAAAACAGAAAGTTATTTTGAGAAGATTTATCAGGAAAGAGAATCCTTCATTTTTCTTATTGCAATTAAATGAAAACAGTGTTATATTTCAGAAGTTAGAAAAGACTAACCAAGAGAAAGATGGAGGATAAAATTATGAAAAAGAAAAGCTTAACAATACTGATGACATCTATGATGGTGCTTGGCATGGCTTTTGGTGCGTGTGCAGAAGAAAGTACCGAAGCGGCAACGGAAAACAGTACCGAAGCTATGGAAGCTGCTGAGACGGAAGCTGTTAAAGCAGAGGCCGCTGAAACCGAAGCTGAGACGGAAGCTGTTAAAGCAGAGGCT
Source organism: Lachnospiraceae bacterium (assembly GCA_028689585.1). Taxonomy (GTDB): domain Bacteria; phylum Bacillota; class Clostridia; order Lachnospirales; family Lachnospiraceae; genus Merdiplasma. The sequence goes on from JAQVCW010000009.1 coordinate 10,609, forward strand.
GCTGAGACCGAGGTTGAGACGAAATCAGCCGAAGAACAGCAGGCGGATGCAGAACAGCTTCTGGCAGATCTGAAAGGAACCTATGAAGAGCTGTTCAAGGTGAATCTGGATGAAAAATATGCTCAGATGTGGATCGATCACTGTGCGGCTGTTATAGGAGAAGAGGATGCTCAGGCTGCTGCCGATATGCTCAGAGCAAGCATTTCCGGTGAAATCTATGGCCAGGAAGCAGTAGATGCCTATACCGCAAATCCGGACAGTACAGCGTTTGACTGTTATTTTATACAGGATGTGGCTCAGTTCACATTTGACGGCAATCAGATCAGCGGCACCGATGCAGACGGCAAAGAGGTTTTCTCCCATACTTACAGCTACGTCGGAATGGATGAAACATCCGGATTTGGTTTTGCCGAATTTAAGAGCGATGATGCGGATGCAGGGGAGTTTACCTATATCCTACTTGCACCGGATACGCCGGCGACCACATATCATATCGAATTTCGTTACGGCAGTGATCTGGATGCGCTGACACAGCTTTATACCGGTGATTATGCATACTGGATGGCTGCAGGTATCCTGGCAGATGCAGATGATGAAATGGTAGAAGCGGGAATCAATCTGTTCTGCACCGAGAATCTGGCAGAAGCAGAATAGATATGATATTTTTCAAAGAAGTGAGCCTGTTTGTATAGAGGGAGATTTTCTGCATATAGGGACAAAAAAACCGGGCTGCCCATTTGGGGGCGTACCAATAAGGATGTTTATGAAAATCAAGAATTGTTTAGCATGACAGCCAAACGATTACCGATGAAATTGTGACAGATGAATTGGTTTATGTCTAAAATATCGCCCTGCTGACCTTAAAATCAGCAGGGCGATATTGCTTATGCGGATTATCTTACTACCCTTGCAAGTAGCATATTATTGATGACTCCCAGTTCAATGCTCATTTTGTTCATAACTGAGTTAAAGATTTTTTGTAAAATAATAACGTTTACCGGTACATGGATATTCATTCAAAGTAAATATTTCTTTATACCCATGTTTTTTATAGAATTCGGGTGCTTGAAAATCAAACGTATCTAAAAAAACATATTTACAGCCACGTTCTTTTGCAGTTTTCTCCGCTTGTTTAAGAATTGAACTTCCGATATGCTGGTTTCGTAACATTTCGGACACCCATAGGTATTTAATTGTCAACCAGTTGCCATGAGTTTCTCCAATTAATCCCGCAAGTTTATGTCCATTTGGATCTTCAAAATATATGCCTAAGTCCTTAGGTTTTTGATCTTCTATTCTTACAAGGTTATACTCGAGTAATCCTTGAAATATTTTCGTTCGATCATGCTCAGTTATGTTATCTGTAATGTTAAACTTCATTGACGTTCCTTTCTGCACCTCAGATTATATAAATAATCCTAACCTTTTTTTCAATCCCCTTGTAAATACAGTGTTTTCAAGGGGTTTTTGATGTCATCCATTATCGTTTTGTTGACCTTAACAAAACGATAATACTGCCTATTCATCAAGCATTGGCGGCTCTTTTTTAGCCTTCAGCTTCTTCAGTTGCTCCTTGCCGATTTCAGCAATGCTCTTTTCGGGAGTAGGTAAATCCTTCGGCATCGTACCGTCATTTTTCGCAATGGCTTCTCGCACAGTCTGACCGACTTGGTAGTGTATGCCGCTTGCTTCGTCCAGTCCTTGTGGCTGTTCCCTGCGGAGTTTTGCCTCGGTCTGTGTAATACGGAACAGGTTGGCACCGAGTTCTTCACTGCCCATGTGGTCGAGTATTTTTTCACTTTTTTAAGATTTTTGCGTTTGTGAATATCGGCAGCAGTCAAACCGCCATACAAGCCCATATATCCTGCATTTTGAAATTGTGCATACTCCAGTTGGTCGGTAATGCCTGCCTTGTGTGCGGCATCTACAAGCATGGCATTCCATGTTGTAACCTCGCCACGAATAACAAGCCTTTTATTATCCTCATCAAGCTGATTAAAGGCATCGACAATTTCCTGTCTGCGTGTCTGAATGGCAAAATAGGTTTGTTGACCTCAACAAAATGGTCGGCACACTCAAACCCACTGTTTTGGCAGGAGAGCATTGCTTTGTCGATAACTTTTGAAAAGTTACGCCATTCAGTATAATCAAGTGTCAAAGACAACTCACGAGCGTTCCAAAACTCAACACCGTTTTCATCGGTGTGCTTAATATCTTCAAATTGTTTGTATTCCTTTGCGTTTAGGGTTGCCAATCATCTCACCACCTTTCTTCAAATTATATCATATTTTTTAACGCTTTTAAATGAAAAAAATTACTCCTGTTTTGTTTCGATGAGCTTGGTGGTCATAATGCCGTAAAACTCGGTGTTTGTCGGGAACTTATCTACGAACGGCAAAATGACATTGCCATAAAAGAGCAAGCCCTCACCGACACCGCTGCCTGTCGCATAAGAGAGCTGATGAGGGGAAATGTTGAGCTGCTTTGCAAGGATAGCCCTATCGCCTGCGGCTTGGTTAAGCATATACAAAAAGTCGCTGTTTTCAAAAATGTTCTCTACCTCACGAGAGGATAAAAGGTCTTTAATGTTCTGCGTTATTGCTGTTGAGATACCGCCCCATTTACGAAAGCGTTTCCAAATCTCCACCGAATAAGCGGCGGTCTGTTCCTCTTTTAAGAGCCCGAGGAAGCCGGAAACGTGGCGACCATCATCGTGAAAGACCACTCCCGATTATGGCATCCGCTATATTGCCATCAATGACGGTGTGGACACCGCAAAAGGCATTGATGACAGCCTCGCAATCAGGGACTTATTTAACGAATGGCACGCCAGAGATACCAGCAAAGAAGGCTAAGGCTATTAAAATGGCCAGCGCACAGCGTGGGGAACGCATTGGCACACATCCGTCATATGGCTATAAAAGCGACCATCTCAAACGTGAGGCATCCGCACAGAGCAGAGAACTTGAGAAAGCCGGAAAACGGCTTGCCGAATTGGACAAGCTGTTTCAAAAAGCCTTTGAGCAGATGGCATTGGAGCGTTTATCGGAGCAACAGTTTCAAATGCTGACTGGTAATTATGAGAGCGAGAAGCAGACTCTCACAGAGCATTCCGCTGTTTTGGAACAGATGATTGCCGGTGCAAAGGATAAGATGTTAAACTCTGACCGCTTTCTCAACTTTGTGGGCAAAGTTTAGGTATAAGAAAAGCCACAGGAAACCGTAATGGCTCCTGTGGCTTTTTTTGCGTTTCAAAGCGGATGCACAGATGGAAACAATGCCGAAGAGGGGTTCTTATACTTATGCAAACAGATTTTCAACCATTGCTGCATCGAAGACCACTTCGGAAATATGATTTACTTCGATCTGGTAAAGTGCATTGGCGGCCAGATGCTCCGCTGCCTGCTCCAGATCCCGGATCCCGGTGGTGTCGGAATACTTCTCAATCACCGCATCCAGGGCTTCGTATGTTACCACACATTCTTTTTCCTGCAGGCCCATGCGGCGGAGCACCTTGGGCAGAGAAAACCGGGAAAAAATAATCTTTTTTTCTTCCGCAGTATAATCCGGAATATCGATGACGGCAAAACGGGACATCAAAGGAGCACTGATCTGGTTCTTATCGTTGGCGGTGGCAATGGGGTATACGCCCACGGTTGGAATCATGCATTCTATGTAGTTATCGGTGAACCCAAGGTTATCCAGCAGCGTCAGGAGCACATCGGCAGGATTGCCGTTTCCTTTTCCGGCGGCTGCCTTATCCAGTTCGTTGATAATAAAGACCAGATTCGATTCTCCTGCCATGGAAAAGGCTTCCATGATAATTCCGGGCTTTGCATTGGAATAGATGCGGGAGCTTCCGGTGAGCTGTTCCGGATCATTGATGGAACTCATATCCAGAGTAGTCCAGGGCAGCTTCAGGATCCTGGCTACAGCGTAGGCAATCTGGGATTTTCCGGTTCCCGCAGGACCGGCCAGCAAAAGGCCATAGGCCGGGAGGGTGTGGGTGCGGTTGATCTGGATGATGGTTTCGATGATCCTCTGCTTCACCCGTTCCATTCCATAGAGCTCCTCATCCAGAATGCGGCGTGCTTCCACGGGATCAATGGATTCAAAATAATTGGTTTTCCACTGGATGTTCATCATGATGGACAATGCACGCTGGGCATGACGGCGTTCTTCCGGCGTCACTTCATGAGAGCGGGCAACCGCCAGATTCCGGCGTGCCCAGAGCCGGATATTATCCGGCATAGTTCTTCCGGCGCAGGTCATAAAGTCGGTAATACTCTGTATACTGGTCAGCTTCATGCTGTCTCCGGTCTCATCGGCATCTTCTTCCTCGATTTCCTCAGAAGGGGCACTGCTGGCAAAAAGGCGGTCAATCATGAACTGGAGAAATCCATCCTCTGCAGAGAGCTTGGCACCTCCGCCAAACGCAATCTCCCGAATTTTATAAACGGCATAGCCGTCTTCCCGATTGGCACCGGACAGACGCACATTGATATGATTTTCCCCCAGCCAGCGAAGCAGGCTGACAAAACGGGAATCTATTTTCAAAATATCTGCACTGACGATGCCGTCCTCCTCCTTGAACTCAAACGAGGTCCGTTTGATGGGATTGGTAAAAATACCGCAGGAATGATGCTTCCACTCCCGTTCCCGGTTATCAAGAAGCAAAAGCGGCTGGTTGGCAGATGCAAAAGACTGATTGGATTGAAATGTAGTATAGGTGCACTCAGACGGATTCGCCTTATTCGGAGTGTCCTTAAAATCAAATACTGGCATAATCGATTACTCCTTCTAAATTTGCTTATTACGCCCGCTTCGCAGGCTAGGCATATTACCTCATGCACTTTGTGCATTCGTGCCATACGCTCGCTTCGCGAGCTAGGCATATTACCTCATGCACTTTGTGCATTCGTGCCGTACGCCCGCTTCGCAGGCTAGGCATATTGTATCATACTTTTTTTGGTGTTGTGAATGTTTTTATAAAAATCATCGCAGATTTATGGCTTTTTAAGAGCCCTTCCGAAAACCGCTGCCGATGGCCCGCTGGAACGCTACATGCGTCTGCATGAAATATTCCAACTCACGAATCGTATTTCAGAGGATCCGCTCAATCCTGTGCTGATAACCGGCATTGATTTTTTCTGCTTTTTTGGACAATATTATTGTTAAATAATTAATTAATGTGAAACCTATTGTTCAAAATTACAAAATAATATATAATTAACTTTACATAATTGTACGGAAAATACAAATGTAAAATAACATGCAAAGGAGAATGCAGAATGCTAGATCAGTCTTATTATCAAATGACAGATGAGATTATTGGGCGGTACGGGAAAGCCCCGGCTTCCCTGATTCCAATTCTGCAGGATATCCAGGAAGAATACCGTTATCTTCCGGGAGAACTGCTGACTTATGTTGCAGGCGAAATCGGCGTGAAGGAGGCGAAGGCTTACAGCGTTGCCACTTTTTATGAGAATTTTTCGTTTGAACAGAAGGGGAAATACGTGATCAAAGTCTGTGATGGAACGGCATGCCATGTGAGAAAATCGGCGCCGGTTCTGGAGGCACTGTTAAAGGAACTGGGCCTGAGCAAGAAGAAACACACTACGGATGATATGCTGTTCACAGTAGAGACGGTTTCCTGTCTGGGCGCCTGCGGACTGGCTCCGACTCTGATGGTGAATGAAGAAGTACATCCCACCATGACACCGGAGAAGGCGATTGAATTGATACAGGAATTGCGAGGTGAGAGCAGATGATGATGGACAGCAAAGAAAAAATATTGGCAGTGCGGGAAGAAGAGATTCAGAAGCTGAATGCCAGTGACTGCAGGATACTGGTCTGTTCAGGAACCGGCTGTATTGCCACAGGTTCCCATAAAATCTATGAAAAATTCATGGAACTGGTTCAGGATACTCCTGGTATTGAGATCGAATTTGCTCCTCATGATTCTCATGATGAGAAGGAGGAGAAGGTCAGTGTAAAGAAAACCGGATGCCAGGGCGTATGTGAACTGGGGCCTCTGGTACGGATTCAGAAAAAAGATAAGGTGATTCAATACACGAAGGTTCAGATAGAAGACTGTCAGGAGATTCTGGAACGCAGCGTTCTGGAGGACGAAGTGGTAGAACGTCTTCTTTATAAAAAGAAAGGCAAGGCTTATCTTGGCCCGGATGATATTCCTTTTATTGCAAAGCAGACCAGGATTGCATTGAAAAACTGCGGTAAATTTGACGCAGAATCCATGGGAGAATATTTGGCCAGCGGCGGCTTTGGCGCTATTATAAAGGCTCTTTATGAAATGACGCCGGAGGAAGTGGTGGATGCTGTAGACAAATCCGGTATACGCGGACGTGGAGGCGGCGGATTCCCGGCAGGCAGAAAATGGAAACAGGTAGCCAGACAGCCTGAGAAGATCCGTTACGTGGTATGCAATGGAGATGAGGGAGATCCGGGAGCATTTATGGATGGATCTGTTATGGAAGGAGATCCCTTCCGCCTGATTGAAGGAATGATGCTGGCCGCTTATGCAGTCAGTGCACAGAATGGCTATATCTATGTGCGTGCGGAATATCCCATGTCGGTAGCCAGACTGAAACATGCGATTGCCTGCATGGAAGAGGCTGGGCTGTTGGGAGATCATATTCTGGGAACTGACTTCAGTTTTCAGTTACATATTAACCGGGGAGCAGGAGCGTTTGTCTGCGGCGAAGGCAGCGCGCTGACCGCATCTATTGAGGGCAACCGGGGAATGCCCCGTGTGAAGCCGCCCAGAACGGTGGAAAAGGGATTATGGGAAAAGCCTACCGTATTGAACAATGTAGAGACCTTTGCCAATATTCCTGAGATTATTCTAAATGGCCCTGACTGGTACCGCGGTATCGGTACGGAGAGTTCGCCGGGCACCAAGACATTTTCTCTGACCGGTGCGATCGAAAATACCGGCCTGATCGAAGTTCCGATGGGAACCACACTTCGGGAGATTATTTTTGATATCGGCGGCGGAGTAAAAGAAGGAGGAACCTTCAAAGCCGTGCAGATCGGCGGTCCGTCCGGCGGATGTCTGACGGAAAAGCATCTGGATGTGCCTCTGGACTTTGATTCCGTGAAAAAATACGGAGCGATTGTGGGCTCCGGCGGACTGGTGGTTATGGATGAGCATACCTGTATGGTAGAGGTGGCCCGTTTCTTTATGAGTTTTACCCAGAGAGAATCCTGCGGAAAATGTGTGCCCTGCCGGGAGGGAACAAAGCGTATGCTGGAGATTTTGGAGAAAATCGTGGCAGGCGAGGGCGAGATAGAAGACATCGACCGGTTAAAAGAGCTGGGTGAGATGGTAAAGAGCATGGCTCTGTGCGGTCTTGGAAAGAGCGCTCCTCTGCCGGTGCTCAGTACGCTGCGGGAGTTCATGGATGAGTATGTGGAACATATTCAGGATAAGAAATGCCGTGCAAAGGTCTGTCAGTCTCTGCGCCGGTTCATGATCAATCCGGAATTCTGCAAAGGCTGCGGAAAGTGCGCGAAGAACTGTCCGGTTGGCGCGATTACCGGTGTGAGAAAAGAATTTTACCATATTGATACCAGTATCTGTATTAAGTGCAATGCATGTAAGGATAACTGCGCATTTGATGCAATTTATATTGAGGCATAGGAGGAGGGAAGAACATGGGTATTATGAAAATAGACGGTAGAAAAGTGGAATTTACCGATGAAAAAAATGTCCTCTCCGTAATCCGAAATGCCGGAATTAATATTCCGACGCTGTGCTATCACTCTGAGGTATCCACTTTTGGAGCCTGCAGATTATGTACGGTGGAAGATGACAAAGGAAGAACATTTGCATCCTGTTCCGAGGAACCGAGGGACGGAATGGTGATCTACACGAATTCAGGAAAGGTAAAGAAATACCGGAAGCTGATCGTAGAACTTTTGCTGGCAGCGCACTGCAGAGACTGTACCACCTGTGTACGAAGCGGGGAATGTACTTTGCAGGAGCTGGCCCGCAGACTTGGGGTTACCGATGTAAGATTTAAAAACACCAGAGAAGAACGTCCTATCGATGACAGCTCTCCTTCCATCATAAGAGATCCAAACAAATGCATCCTGTGCGGTGACTGCGTCCGGGCCTGTGAAGAATTGCAGGGTATCGGAGCGCTGGGCTTTACCTTCCGCGGTACGGATGCGGTGGTCATGCCTGCATTTAACAAAAGGATTGCAGATACTTTCTGTGTGAACTGCGGTCAGTGCCGTGTGTTCTGTCCTACCGGCGCCATCAGTATCCGGAGCAATATCGATGAGGTATGGGATGCTCTGGCAGACCCGGATGTTCGGGTAGTGGCTCAGGTGGCTCCTGCCGTGCGTGTGGCAGTGGGAGAAGCGTTCGGAGTAGAAAAGGGCCGGAGTGTTATGGGCAAGATCGTCAACGGCCTGCACCGGATGGGCTTTGATGAAGTATACGATACCACATTTGCAGCGGATATGACGGTTATGGAAGAGTCTGCGGAATTTCTGGAGCGGATTGAAAAGGGCGGCCCGCTGCCGCTGCTGACCTCCTGCTGTCCGGCCTGGGTAAAATACGTGACCGATCAGCGCAAAGAATTTATTCCAAATGTGTCCACCTGCCGTTCCCCGCAGGGAATGATGTCAGCCGCGGTGAAGGAATACTACCGTGACCCGCAGAAGGCAGCAGGTAAGAAGACGATTATGGTTTCCATTATGCCATGTACCGCAAAGAAGATGGAGGCGAAGCGTTCAAACAGCTTTACCAAAGGGGAACAGGATACGGATATTGTCATTACGACCACAGAACTGATTCGCATGATCAAGAATTTCGGTCTGGATTTCTCGGCACTGATGCCGGAGTCCAGTGATATTCCGTTTGGCTTTGGCTCCGGCGGCGGTGTTTTATTCGGAGTGACCGGCGGTGTGACGGAGGCAGTGCTTCGGCGTCTGATTCCGGAACACGACAAGACAGCGCTGGATGAAATCGCTGAGAGCGGTGTCAGAGGTGACGATGCAGTGAAAGAACTGACAATCCCATATAAGGGAATGGATGTAAAAATCTGCGTGGTAAATGGTCTTGCAAATGCTGCCAGGATCATGGACAAGGTGAAAGCAGGAGAGGCAGAGTATCATCTGATCGAAGTGATGGCCTGCCGCCGTGGCTGCATCATGGGAGGCGGACAGCCTACTCATGCGGGCCCAAGAACCAAGGCTGCCAGAGCGCATGGCATCTACAATGCGGATAATGTGGCTATCATCAAGAAACCGGATGAGAATCCGCTGCTGAATTCACTGTATGAAACCCTGATGAAAGGGAAAGAGCACGAACTGCTCCATAATGAATTTTATTAAAAAAGCTTTGACATTTCATGAAATACTGGGTATATTGAAAACAGATAAAAGGGAGTAACTGACGCTCAGGCGTTTGCGATATCGTCAATACGGTAAATATACCCGGTATCGTGAAGAAATAGTGAGACTTTTATTGCGTATACTATGCAATAAAGGTCTCATTTTTTGATATCAACGGGAAATGTAATGCGCAGCATGACGGGCTTTGCAGCAAGAACGCAGGGGCGTTCTTGAATCTGATTCGGAGGAAAAATATGGATTTAGGAAAGCAGACAATAAAGAACATACGGGGATTGATTGTATTTACAATTTTGATTTTTGTGAGCTTCTGGAATCTGGATATTGTCCTGGAGGTACTGGGGTTTATCTGGAGCATTCTCTTTCCGTTCGCAGTAGGAGGAGCCATTGCATTTATCATTAATGTGCCCATGTCCTTTATGGAAAAGAGATTATTTCGGCTGACGGAGAAGGAAAATAAAAAAGCAGAAACAAAAGATGCAGAAACAAAAAGGGCGGAAAAGAAGAAAAAAATACTGCAGAAATCCGCAAGGCCGGTGAGCCTGCTGCTTACCATTGTGCTGGTAATGGGCGTGATTATATTGGTTATCTTTTTTGTAGTGCCTCAGTTGGGACGAACCTTTGGAACCCTGGGAGATAACATTGCGGCTTTTATTCCTAAAATGCAGGAGTGGATCAGAGAGTTCAGCAATAACAATCAGGAGATTATGCAGTATGTAAATCAGTTGGAGTTTAATCCGGACGAGTCACTGCACTGGATGATGTCTTTTCTGGAAAGTGGTGCGGGAAGTGTGATGAACACCACATTTGCTGCCGCAAAGGGTCTTCTAAGCGGGACAGCCACATTTATAATTGCCTTTGTATTTGGGTGCTATATTCTGCTCCAGAAGGAAAAGATGCATATTCAGGCCCGAAAAGTACTGTATGCATTTCTTCCTAAGAGCAGAGCCGAGGCTGTGCTGAAGGTGTGCGCCCTGACTTATAAGACTTTTTCCAACTTTCTGACCGGACAATGCCTGGAAGCAGTTCTGTTAGGATGCATGTTCCTGTTTGCAATGACAATTTTCAAGATGCCTTATGCATTGCTGATCGGTGTGCTGATTGCGTTCTCCGCATTGATCCCTATATTCGGAGCATTTCTGGGCTGTGGAGTGGGAACCTTTCTTATCTTCATGGTAAATCCCCGGCAGGCCATCTGGTTTGTTGTACTCTTTCTCATAATTCAGCAGATAGAAGGCAATTTTGTTTATCCTCATGTGGTCGGAAGCTCAGTGGGACTGCCCTCGGTCTGGGTGCTGGCAGCGGTCAGCGTTGGCGGAAGACTTATGGGAGTAGTGGGAATGCTGATTTTTATTCCCATCGTATCCGTGTGCTATACTCTGTTCTGGAAGACGGTACATTTGAAACTAAAAGAGAAAAAAATCAAAGAGGTGACAGCGCAGATGATTGAGGAAGAGGAGGACGGGGAAGAGAAGAAAAGACAATGCGAATGAAGCTGTATTTACAAGAAAAATGGGCTGCTGTGTCAGCTCTTTTTTTACGCACTTTATTTATGAAAGAAAAAAATGTATGTGCATAATAAACAAAAAAAATATAATATTATTGTATTATATTGCAAATTGACTAATTCCAAATAAATGATATAATATATATTAATTAATAAAGTTTATTTATTAATTAGAAAGATTACGATGTTGGGTAAGAAAATTATTAAACAAATAAAAGTCGAAGGTAAAGAAAAATGGAACAGGCAGGACAACCAAAAGTATTAAAAGTACATAACAGAGTATTAATTAAAAGACTGATTAAAGAAAAGGGGGCAATTACAAAACCGGAAATAGCAAAATTCACAAAATTAAGTCTTCCAACGGTAAACAAGATTATGGATGAACTGGTGGAGGAGGGGTATGCAATCGAGGCTTCACTGCAGGAGCGATCCAAAGCAGGCAGAAAAGCAAGGACATATATATTGAATGATAAATTTGGCACCTTTTTATCTATCTACTATATGGATGAAAAATGGATTGGAAGTATTGTTGATATAGCTGGAAATGTATTATCAGAAATCGAAAGTCAGGCCCTGGCCGGCGGCAAAGAGCTAGAAACTATTTTAAGTATACTGGATGAACTGGAACAATTGGCAGAGCGTGTTATGGCGATAGGAATAGGAGTGCCGGGTATCGTATTGAAGGATGGAACGATAGATGGAATACCATTGCTGCCGAGGTTGGAAGGCGTTAGGTTGGCAGAGGTAATTAATCAGAAATATAAACAGCCAGTATATATTGAAAATGATGTAAAACTAATGACGCTTGGGTATTATAATCTTCGCCTGAATAGTTTGGATAACATAGTATTTCTCTATATTGGAAGCGGAATTGGTGCCGGAATTTTGATAAATGGACAGCTATATAAAGGAAACTGCAGTTTTGCAGGAGAATTTGGATACATGGTTGCAGCAGCCGAAAAAAAGGACGTCAATGACAGCGAAGAGAATGTTGAAAAGAGGTTGATTTCCCTGAGAAAAAAAATTCAGAAAAAAGATTGTGCAGAACAGTATAAGCTTCAGTTTTGCCGTGAAATTGGCCGGATATTGATTAATTGTTCCGCTGTCATCAATCCAGAAGCAATTGTTTTATATTGTGATGAGCTGGATGCAGGAAATCTTATGCAGATCGAAACCGAGATAAAACGATATCTGCCGAAAATATGTGTGCCAAAGCTTTGCAGAACGTCAGATAAAAGAGTTGGAATTAATGGACTCATTGCTCTGTGCCAGGAAGGAATCGCACAAAAGAGTGTTTTGTCATAATGAAGGGGGGCGAATAAAATTGGAAGCCATGAAATTATGGGTTTCTGTGGATGGTGGTGGTACAAAGACAACTATATGCGCCTGTGATGAACATTATAAAAAAGTATTTGATGAATCCTTTGGATGTTCGAATTATAAGGCAGCAGGTTTGAAAACAGTATCAGAAATATTGGTAAATGCTTTCGAACACATGATGAATACATTAAAATGCACGAAAGAAAATATTGCCGGAGTTGTAATGGCGATTGCTGGATGCGATACGCAAAAAGATGTATTAGTTTATAAAAATATCATGAAGTCCACGAAAATTGAAGAAGAAAAATTATTTGTATGCAATGACACAGAAGCTATTTTTCGATCTCTTTCCGATAAGGATGGAATATGTGTAGTGGCGGGAACCGGCTCTATTGTGTGCGCTTATGATAAAAACGGATTGAGAACACGAGTGGGTGGCTGGGGATCCCCTTTATCAGATGAGGGATCCGGATATTGGATAGGGGCAGAATTACTGAAAAAAGTTATACGCTGGTACGATGGAGTAAACGAAGAAAGCCGCCCCGTATATAAAGAAATTGAAAAACAATATTCGAGATCGGGTACAGAATTGGCCTGGGTATTGACATCTTTATCAGTAAAAGAGGTGGCGGCTGTTTCTTCTTTCGTATTTCAATATGCTAAACAGGGAGATGAACTTTGCAAAGAAATTATTCAGAGGGCCACAGATTCGTTGATTCAACAGATCTCAGTCATATGCAAAAAGATGAGTTATAAAAAATCATTTTCAATTTTAATGGTTGGTGGTCTGTTTAATGATGGTGATTTTTTACAGAGAGTGAAAATGGGAATTACAGAGCAGTTTCAGTTACAGAAAATTGAATTCTTACGTCCGGAAAATTCACCAGCAGAGGATGGATTGAATTTTGCGAAGAAATTGTTTTTATAATCAGGTGCGTAAGTGGTAAACACTTAAAATAATTTATTCCAAGGAGGAACAGACATGAAAAAAACTTTAAATGCAGCAGTAGCAATGATGATGGCAATTACAGCGATTGGTATGCCAATGAGTGTATCAGCAGAAGAAAACAGTGAATTTTTAACAATGATTCCAAATTATGATAATGCAGTTGGAACGTATGCACAGGGACCAAACGGGGAAGAGGCGGTTGCGGCTGATGATGTTAATCTTACTGAGGAGCAGTATGCAGTAGTTAAGGATATGCATCTTTCCCTTGCGATGTTATGGGCTGGTGCAGGAGAGTGGTACAATGGCATGACAGACGGAGCAAAGAGTGAATGTGAAAAAATGGGAATAGAGATTGCTACAACTGCAGATGCTGAATTTGATCCGGCTCAGCAGGCAACTCAGATTGAGACAGCCCTTTCACTTAGTCCAGACATTATTTTGACACTTCCGGTGGACCCTGCCAGTGGGACAGCAGCATATCAGCCAGCAGTAGATCAGGGTGTCAAAATTGTATTTGCTGATAATTCTGTCAATGGATATATTGGCGGAGAACAGTATGTATCAGTTTGTACGGGTGATCAATATGGTATGGGAAGAACTTGCGCTCAGTTAATTTCGGATGCTATTGGTGGTTCAGGTAAAATAGGCATTATTTATTATGAAGCTGACTACACGGTAACAAATAATCGTGATAATCAGTTTGTACGTTCTATTTTGGAGGATTATCCTGATATTGAAATTGCAAGTATGATGGGATTTGCTGAGGAAACTGCTACCGGTGAAGTGGCATCTGCAATGCTGACACAAAATCCGGATCTGGATGCTGTTTATGTTTCGTGGGATGTTGCGGCAGAACCTGTCGTGGCAGAAATACGTTCTTCCGGATATGATACGAAACTGGTGACGATAGACCTGGGCGGTAATAATGATCTTGAAATGGCAAATGGCGGTATTGTATATGGGAAATCTGCAGATATGCCTTACCAGATTGGTGCAACTATGGTGAAAACAGCAGCACTGAGTTTGTTAGGAGAAGAGGCACCTACCTACATTGTAAGTGACAGTATTTGCATGACAAAGGATAATATTGAAGAAAGCTGGATTTCAGCTATGAATTGCCAACCAAGTGACGATGTATTGAAAGCTTTAGGAAAATAGTAGCCTGTTTATTAGCAGGTCAGAGACTGCTGCAGGCTGGAAGGAGTCAGATGATGCAAAGACAAAGCTTTAAGGATATAAATCTTAGTAAGTTTATAGTCTATATAAGTTTTTTTATAGTTTTAATTGGATTTTCAATCTTGCTACCGGGGAAATTTTTGACAGTAAATAATATATTGAATATTTTGCGTCAAACTGCAATGATTTCAGTGGCAGCAGTCGGCATGACATTTGCTATTACTGCAGGTCAGATTGACTTGTCTACAGGAGGCGTAACTGCTATTACAGCTTTGGTAACAGCGTTAATGCTGCAGAGATTTCCGACGGTCATTGCTGTACTTATAGGTGTGGGAGTAGGTTTTATCTGTGGGGCATTAAACGGGATATTGCTGACTAAATGCAGAATTCCTGCTTTTATTGTTACTTTGGGAACCAGCAGCGTATATGTGGGATTTGCAAGGTCATTAACAAATTTAGAGGCTGTTACAATTACAAATGAAACTTTTAATCACTATTTTGGATCTGGCAATATTGGATTTATTCCCACACTGTTTCTTTGGACGGTAGTGATTACGGTTATAGGCCAGTATGTATATAAGAAAACACCTTTTGGACGTGCGGTGCTGGCAGTTGGCGGAAGTGAATCAGCAGCTCGTTATTCTGGTATAAATACAGATAAAATTAAATTTTGGGCAATGACTATTTGTGGTATTACGGCTGCATTTTCAGGTATTTTATATTCGGCTCGAATGCATGGCGCAAGATATACCTATGGTGAAAATGACAGTATGAATATTATTGCAGCAGTAGTAATAGGCGGGACAAGTTTTAGCGGAGGTAAAGGAACAGTATTTGGCACTTTGCTGGGTTCTCTGGTAATAGGCATGCTGAACAATGGATTGCTTCTGCTGGGATTGAGCGTGAATGCGCAAATGATTGCCAGAGGTATCGTGATTGTATTGGCAGTATCACTTAGTCTGAGAGAAAAACTGAGTAATTAAGGGGGGAAGATGGATGTTTTTAAAGAAGATAATGGAACGGAACGAAAGACTGATTGATGCCTCTGTTCAACTTCATCAGAAGTTGAAAATACCAGCAAATTCTTATGTATTGGATGTAGATACAATTGCGCAGAATGTGAAAATGATGGCAGACATTTGTCACGAAAATGGGATGAAGTTGTATCCCATGACGAAGCAGATTGGACGAAACCCAGTGGTTATAAAAGCAATTAAATCAGTCGGGGCGGATGGATGTGTATGTGTAGACATGGCGGATGCAAGGAGAGTTCATGAAGCGGGGATGCCTATTGGTCATTTGGGGCATCTGGTACAGGTACCGAAAGCAGAGACCATGGCAGCGGCAGCGATGGAGCCGGAATACTGGACAGTTTATAGCCTGGAGAAAGCAAAGGCTATATCCGATGCAGTACCGGAAGGCAGAATTCAAAAAATTATGCTTCGTATTTATACGGATGGGGATACCTACTATACCGGACATGAGGGCGGATTTGAAGCAAAGGATATCGTAGAAGCCGCAAAAAAAATAAATCAGATGCCAGGACTGGAGTTTGCCGGATTAACTACATTTCCGACACAACTGTTTGATGATAAAAGTATAACAATAAAGCATACACACAATTATCAGACGATTCTGGAAGCAAAAGAGAGATTAGAAAAAGCCGGATTTTCTTCTGTTGAAATTAATGCGCCAGGAACTACTTCATCCCATCTTTTTTCGGAAATGGCGGCCAGCGGTGTGACACAGGTTGAGCCTGGGCATGGAATGACAGGTACAACACCAATTCATGCATTTTGTGATATGATTGAAAAACCAGCGATGGTTTATGTGTCAGAGGTGTGTCATTTTTATAAGGGAAGAGGTTATTGCTATGGTGGGGGAATGTATATTGATCCTGTTTTTCCGCCTTATGCGGTGCGGGCCTGCGTAGGAAGTACACCGGAAGAAGCTAAGAAAAATCTGATTGTCTGTGATATTCCTAATCCGGCGGCAATCGATTATTATGGTATCTTTGAACCAAATGATAAAATACGCCAGGGAGATACCGTTGTATTTGGTTTTAGAGCTCAGGCATTTGTAACACGTGCATTTATTGTGCCGGTTGTAGGTATCTCAACAGGGAATCCAGTCGCAGCAGGAGTGTTTGACAGTGATGGTAAGATAACGGGGTGGCCGAATTGCTGAAAGATGAATACGCGTTAGAGTTAAAAGATATTTATAAATCTTTTTATCAAAATCAAGTATTAAAGGGTGTATCCCTGAATGTAGAAAAAGGTATGATTATGGGGTTGCTCGGCGGTAATGGAGCAGGTAAATCAACATTGATGAAAATTGTAAATGGTATCTATGCAAAAGATTCCGGAGCAATCTTTATTGGCGGAAAAGAAATAGAACTTCATAATGCACAAGATGCGAAAAGGCAGGGAATTGCAATGGTGTATCAGGAATTATCTCTTGTGCCTACATTAACTGTAGTACAGAATTTATTTCTGAATGCAGAGCCTTGCAATGGTTTAAGCATTGATGAAAAAATGTGTTTGAAGCAGGCCAAAGAAGCATTTGAAGATTTTGGGATAAACGACATTGATCCTAATGCGGTTGCAGGGGATCTTCCAATAGGAAAAAAACAATTGATAGAGATTATTAAAGCAATGTTAAAAAATCCCCAGGTATTGATATTAGATGAACCAACTGCATCTTTAACACAATATGAAATTGGACTGCTGTTTGAATTTATCCGCAAATTAAAAGAAAGAGGAATTGCCATTATCCTTATTTCTCACCATATGAAAGAAATTGTGGAAATCTGCGATCGTGCAGTGATTTTATTTAATGGAACAGTTGCTTTAAATGCAGAGGTAAAAAGTCTGACGATACCGGATATGGTAGAGGCAATGGTGGGCCGAGAGGTGCAGGAAGACTATGTAAAGCGGGAGAAAAAGGCAGATTATAATGCGGAACCATTGCTTTGCGTAAAAGATTTGGAGAACAGTGATGGAAAGCTAAATGGTGCATGCTTTACTATCTATCCGGGCGAAGTAGTTGGAATTGCAGGACTGATGGGAAGTGGCCGTACAGAATTGATAAAATGCATCTATGGATTGATGAAACCTAAGAAAGGATCTGTGACGCTGCGTGGCAAAAAAATTACAGGGCAGAAGCCTTGGGTATCTGTAGACACGGGAGTATTTATGATTCCGGAAGATAGAAGAAAATCCGGTATTATAGATATCCATTCAGTAAAAATGAATCTGTTTCTTTCTGCTTGGAAACATTTTACCAAAGGCGGGTGGATTCAGGATAAGAAAGCAGATGAAGAAGCCAAAAAACTGATTGAAAAACTGGATATTAAAACCACAGGGATAGGGCAGGAAGTGAAAAATTTATCTGGAGGAAATCAGCAGAAAGTGGTATTTGGTAAGAGTGTATTTTTGCATCCGGATATACTTATGCTGGATGATCCAACAGTAGGTGTGGATGTGGAAGCAAAGGATGGAATTTGCAGAATAATATCAGCGATTGCAGATACTGGAAGTGGAGTTCTGTTGGTTTCATCTGAATTTGATCATTTGGCCCGTGTGTGTGATCGTGTTTTGATTATGAAACAGGGACGAATGGTTGGAGAATTGAAGCGTGGAAAAGATAAATTATCAGAGAGTTCGTTGTTGGTAGCGGTGCAGGGAGCTTAATCCGGGATTATGTTTTTCGATGAACTATGGTTTTGAGAATAAAGATGAGCACTCTTAAATACAAAAGCGGGACGCTGTGTATTGTCTGACACAGCGCCCGCTTTTTGTATGGCAGTATTTATTTAGTGATGGAACAGCCGGATTCCCGTAAATGCCATTGCTATATTGTATTTATTACAGGTTTCGATAACCTGGTCATCACGGATGGACCCGCCTGGCTGTGCAATGTATTCTACACCGCTCTTGTGAGCACGCTCGATGTTATCACCGAAGGGGAAGAATGCATCAGAGCCAAGAGATACACCGGACATGGTGGAAAGCCATGCTTTCTTTTCTTCTTTTGTGAATTCAGCCGGTTTTGTTTTGAAAACGTGTTCCCAGTTACCGTCACTGAGGAGATCTTCCACGCTGTTTTCACCGATATAGACATCAATCGCATTGTCACGGTCAGCACGGCGGATATCGTCAGCGAAAGGAAGGTTCAGAACCTGAGGTGCCTGACGCAGATACCAGTTGTCCGCTTTGCTTCCCGCCAGTCTGGTACAGTGAACTCTGGACTGCTGTCCGGCACCGATGCCGATGGCCTGTCCGTCTTTTACATAGCAGACAGAATTGGACTGGGTATACTTTAAGGTGATCAGGGAGATCATCAAATCTTCTTTGCTGCTATCCGGGATATCGGTATTGGCGGTCACTACTTTTGACAGCAGATCCTTGTTGATATCCAGTTCGTTCCGGCCCTGTTCAAAGGTGATGCCATAGACCTGCTTGTGCTCCAGGGCAGCGGGGCGGTAGGAAGGATCGATCTGAATGACATTGTAGTTTCCATTCTTTTTCTGATGAAGTATTTCCAGGGCCTCCGGTTCATATCCGGGTGCAATGACACCGTCGGAAACTTCGCGTTTGATAAGTCTGGCAGTGGCGGCATCGCAGGTGTCAGACAGGGAGATAAAATCACCAAAGGAAGACATACGGTCAGCGCCTCTTGCACGGGCATAGGCACAGGCCAGAGGAGATAAATCGCCTTCATCCTCCACCCAGTAGATTTTTTTCAGAATGTCACTTAAAGGTCTGCCTACAGCAGCACCGGCAGGAGACACGTGTTTAAATGAAGCGGCAGCGGGAAGTCCGGTTGCCTTTTTCAGTTCACTGACCAACTGCCAGCCGTTAAACGCATCCAGAAAGTTGATGTATCCGGGTTTTCCGGACACAACCCTGATGGGAAGCTCTGAGCCGTCGGCCATAAAGATTCTGGAAGGCTTCTGATTAGGGTTGCATCCATATTTCAATTCCAGTTCATTCATAATTTAAATCCTCCTTTTGGGCTTGTTATACGTTCTTGTTAACGATTCTGGTTTCATAGGTGCCGGACGCGTAATCCAGAAAACGGACGAAGAGGGAGACTTTATTTTCTTCGTCCAGGCTGGTCCAGACTTTATCCGTAAAGGTATCTATGTCACCTGTGATCTCTACCAGTGTGGGTTCGCCTTCGTAGCTTGGAAGAGGATTGCCGTCACCCATATAGGTGTGGATAAAATGTCCTTCTCCTGCTTTTGGATTGCTGTAGGCATAGGTAAAGCGGAGGCATTCGTCCGGATCGCCGTTATTGCTTTTCAGGATAGACAGGGCATAATGAAACCCTTCTGTTTCACTGCGGACAATGCCGGAGATACGAGGTGTATAATTCGGGGCATCCGGCTCGAAGGTGCGGGTGCGCAATGCCTGCTCAAAGGTAAGCTGTGTATCCATTTTTTCGTAAATAGTGTCGGTCTGGTCACCGTTTGTTACGATGGTCTTGTTGCCAAGGACTCTCACCGGAGCGTAGATAATGAGAGAGGGATCCTCCAGTTTGCCCGGATCAAATGCCTGTGTGCGGATACCTTCTCCATCTTCTGTAAATACACGGTTTCTGGAATTGGCGCTTCTGCCCATGATGAAATAGGCCATGACGGCCTTGCTTCCGTCTTCACTTCTTCCAAGCACAATTCCTCTGCCGGGGTATGCGTTGTTTTTGAGATCTTCATACAGGGATACTTTTTTCATACGGATTCTCCTTTTCTTTGAAAAACGAAAATGTTCAGACCGAAGCTATGGAGAAAAAACAATAACAGTTCTCATAGCTGCTGCGGCCAGGTGTCTGCTGATCGCACAAAAAACGCCTGAACACAGTTCATAAGGAATAAACGGTGCCCAGGCGGTCGGCTCATATACTAACGTGCTCCCTGTGGTTCATCCACTTCCGCCGGTCACACGTATATTTTTATAATAGATTAAAATATTGGTTTTGGCAAGAGGAAACTTTAATTAAAATGAAAAAGGCGAAAAAATAAATAAATTCCTGTGGCAGCTTTGGCAGTCTTAATTGATTTTGCATCAGCCCTAGTATATAATAGCTGTAAAAAGCGTCCGCATCCCGGAGGCAGAGGTAAAAGAAAAACAGAAAAGAAAAACAGAAAAGAAAAACGAAAGAATTGAGGAATGAAAGAAAAGATGAAAACAGGATTTGATAATGAAAAGTATCTGAAAATACAGTCGGAACACATCAAGGAGCGGATTGCCCAGTTTGGCGACAAGCTGTATCTTGAATTCGGCGGGAAGCTGTTTGATGATTTTCATGCAGCCCGGGTACTGCCCGGATTTGCTCCGGACAGCAAATTGCAAATGCTGCTGCAGTTGTCGGATATGGCGGAAATTGTGATCGTAATCAGTGCAGTGGATATTGAAAAAAATAAAGTCCGCGGAGATCTGGGTATTACCTATGATATTGATGTGCTGCGTCTGATCGGTGAATTTGAAAAAAAGGGACTTTATGTAGGCAGCGTGGTGATCACTCATTTCGCCGGTCAGAGCGGAGCCAGTCAGTTTAAGGCCCGGCTGGAGAAAAAGAATATCAAGGTATATCTTCATTATATCATAGAAGGGTATCCGTCCAATATCCCGCTGATCGTCAGTGAGGAAGGGTTTGGCAAAAATGATTATATAGAAACTGACCGTCCGCTGGTGGTGGTCACAGCTCCGGGACCTGGCAGCGGAAAAATGGCTACCTGTCTTTCTCAACTGTACCATGAGAACATGCGGGGAGTAAAAGCGGGCTACGCCAAGTTTGAGACATTCCCGATCTGGAATATATCGCTGAAGCATCCTGTGAATCTGGCCTATGAGGCGGCTACTGCAGATCTGAACGATATCAATATGATTGATCCATTTCATCTGGAGGCCTATGGAAAGACAGCGGTCAATTACAACCGCGATATCGAGATTTTTCCGGTGCTGAATGCGATTTTTGAAGGTATTTATGGAGAAAACACTTACTATAAATCACCGACGGATATGGGCGTCAATATGGTTGGCAACTGTATTTTCGATGATGAAGCCTGCTGTGAAGCATCCAAGATGGAGATTATCCGGAGATATTATACGGTGCTGAATAAAGTAGTTAAAGAAGAGGCATCCGAAAATGAAGTGTATAAAATTGAACTGCTGATGAAGCAGGCGAAGATTACCACAGACAGACGTCAGGTAACCGTAGCGGCCAAAAAGAGGGCGGAAGAATCCGGTGTGCCCACAGCAGCGATTGAACTGGCAGACGGCCGGATCATCACATCAAAGACAAGTGAACTTTTAGGCGCCTCCGCGGCACTGCTTTTGAATGCTCTGAAATATCTGGCAGGAGTGGATCATGAGAAAAAACTGATCCGTCCGGAAGCGATCGTGCCGATCCAAAATCTGAAGGTGTCTTACCTGGGAGGAAGAAATCCCAGACTTCACACCGATGAAGTTCTGATTGCCCTGGCCCTGGCTACCTGTGTGGATGAAAATGCGCAGAAAGCGATGGAGCAGCTTCCGGCTCTTCGCGGATGCCAGGTACATACTTCAGTTATGCTCTCCGAAGCGGACATTAAGATTTTCAAGAGACTGGGAGTGGATCTGACCAGTGAGCCGGTACGGAATGGACTGAGGCTGTACTGATTTTTCATGTTTGTCAGCAGTATCACAAATTTTATCGTGAGTTATGATTCACAGCAGACGCGGCATGCCTGCCAGGGCATCTGACCGTCTGGCACAGGAAAAGACCGCGCAGCACTGTTTCGGAGTCCAAGAGCATCTATGCTCTCTGAAATGCAGCTCAGACAGGAATAAGAGAGCCTGACTCGCCACAGGCTCAGACAAAGGCTCTCTTATTCCATCGCCGCATTCCAGAGAGCAAGATGCTTAGAACTCCTGCAAATGTGCGGCTGCGGTCTTTCACGTGCCAGACGGTCAGATGCTCTGGCAGGCATGTCGCTGTTAATTGGCCGTGAATGGTAATCTATCGTGAACTTTTCAGGAGAAAAAGTGGTTGACAATAAAAAAAAGTATGCTATAATTCAATTATAAAACATATGAACAATTATTCATATAAAATAAGAGAGGATGAGACAAATATGAAAAAAACATACAAAATTGAAGTTGACTGTGCAAACTGTGCGAATAAGATGGAAGAGGCTGCAAAGAAAACAGAAGGTGTAAAGGATGCTGCTGTGAATTTCATGATGCTAAAGATGGCGGTGGAATTCGAAGAAGGACAGAATCCTGAGACAGTAATGAAAGATGTTCTGAAAAACTGTAAAAAAGTAGAAGATGACTGCGAAATTTATTTATAGGAACATTAAAAATTAGGTAAACGAAACACAGACAGTTGAAAGTCATGCAATGAAAATCATGCAATAAAAGTCATGCAATAAAAGTTATGCAATAAGAATTATGCGGTTGAAAATCACAAAAAAATAAGCTGAAAAAGCAGGTGACAAATTGAACAAGAAACAGAAAAAGGTTTTATTTCGAATTATTTTAGCGGCTGTACTTATTGCTGTACTCAGCTTCCTTCCATTGAAAGGATATTTGAAATTCGGGCTGTTTATGGTGCCTTATCTGGTCATTGGATACGATATTCTGATAAAAGCAGGAAAAGGTATTTTGAACCGGCAGGTATTTGATGAAAATTTCCTGATGGCGGTAGCTACGGTGGGAGCGATCATTCTGGGAGATTATAAAGAAGGCGTAGCGGTTATGCTGTTCTACCAGATAGGGGAGCTGTTCCAAAGCTATGCGGTGGGCAGAAGCAGAAGAAATATCAGTGAGCTGATGGACATCCGCCCGGACTATGCAAATGTGGAACAGAACGGAACGCTGGAAAAGGTGGATCCGGATGAAGTGAAAACAGGTTCGATTATCGTAGTTCAGCCGGGGGAAAAGGTTCCTATTGACGGAATTATCACAGAAGGTACCTCATCCTTAAATACAAGCGCACTGACTGGTGAGAGCCTGCCAAGAGAAGCCGGAGTGGGAGATGAGATCATCAGCGGCTGCATTAATATGACCGGTGTGCTGAAGATCCGCACTACAAAAGAGTTTGGCGAATCAACGGTTTCCAAAATCCTGGATATGGTAGAGAATGCCAGCTCGAAAAAATCCAGATCTGAGAATTTTATTTCCAGATTTGCCCGGATTTATACGCCGGCCGTCTGCTATGGAGCAGTGGCGCTGGCCGTTCTTCCGCCGCTGGTTCGTATGCTGGCTATGGGGCTGACACCGGAGTGGGGAGACTGGATTTACCGTGCACTTACTTTTCTGGTTATTAGCTGCCCCTGCGCACTGGTTATCAGCATTCCTCTCAGCTTTTTTGCAGGAATTGGCGGTGCCAGCAGGGAAGGTGTGCTGGTAAAGGGTTCCAACTATCTGGAAATTTTATCTCAGGTGAAGTATGTGGTATTTGATAAGACTGGAACTATGACCCAGGGCGTATTTGAGGTCAATGGCATTCATCACAACGAACTGGATAAAGAAACACTGCTGGAGTATGCTGCATTGGCGGAAAGCGCTTCTTCCCATCCTATCAGCGTCAGTCTGAAAAAGGCCTATGGAAAAGCAATTGACCGGACCAGAGTAGAGGATATCAAAGAAATCAGCGGAAATGGAGTCACTGCAAACGTGGATGGAAAGTCCGTTGCGGTGGGCAATACAAAACTGATGGAGTCACTTGGAGTTGCGTATAAAGATTGTCACCAGGTGGGGACGATCGTTCATATTGCGATAGATGGAGCCTATGCGGGCCATATTCTGATCTCCGATACGATAAAGGCGCATGCGAAAGAAGCTATTTTGGCACTGCATAAGGCGGGAATTGCCAATACAATCATGCTGACCGGTGACCGGAAAAATGTGGCGGATTATGTGGCAGAGGAACTGGGGATCCAAACCGTCTACAGCGAGCTGCTTCCGGCAGATAAGGTGACAAAGGTGGAAGAACTTCTGGAACGCAAAGAAGGAAAAGAAAAGCTGGCCTTTGTGGGAGACGGCATCAATGATGCGCCGGTATTGTCCAGAGCGGATATTGGAATAGCGATGGGAGCGCTTGGCTCCGATGCGGCAATTGAAGCGGCGGATGTGGTACTGATGGACGATGATCCGTTAAAAATCTCCAAAGCAATCCGGATTTCCAAAAAGTGTGTCCGGATCGTTTATGAAAACATCTATTTTGCAATCGGGATCAAGATCATCTGCCTGATTTTGGGGGCTCTTGGGATAGCAAATATGTGGCTGGCGATTTTTGCGGATGTAGGCGTCATGGTAATCGCAGTTCTGAATGCGATACGGGCATTATTTGTAAAAAAACTGTAGAGAGCCTTGAGTTACAAGAGTGTGCAGAGCACACTCTTGTTCTTGTATAGGTAAGTACGCCTATACAAGAACAGCCTTCGGCATATGGATGCGCAGCTACGCGCGCGGAACGAAAGCTGTGCTGCCGGAAAAACTGGCTTGCGGGATGCGCGAAGCACACTTTCGTTCTCGTATAGGAAAATGCCCTATACGAGAACAGCCTTCGGCATATGGATGCGCAGCTACGCGCGCGGAACGAAAGCTGTGCTGCCGGAAAAACTGGCTTGCGGGATGCGTGAAGCACACTTTCGTTCTTGTATAGGTAAATGCGCCTATACGAGAACAGCCTTCGGCATGTGGAAAAATAATCAAGAAAGAAAAGGTGAAAAAATGACAGAAGAACTGGAAAAATGCAGCAGTATAGAAATTCATGAGGATTTGCTGAAAATTGTAAATGAGACGATGCCGGAGGAAACGGAGCTCTATGATCTGGCTGAATTATTTAAAGTATTTGGTGATTCTACCAGAATACGGATTCTGTTTGTCCTGTTTGAAGCGGAGGTATGTGTGTGCGATCTGGCGGCAGCGCTGAATATGACTCAGTCTGCTATCTCGCATCAATTGAAGATTCTTAAGCAGAGTAAACTGGTGAAGAACAGAAGAGAAGGAAAGTCCGTTTTTTATTCTCTGGCAGATGACCATGTCAGAACGATCATCGACCAGGGACGGGAGCATATCGAGGAATAAATGTGAGGAAAATGTGAGGAATAATGCATAAATAACTGGAAAATAAAACGGGATAGCAGTATACTATAGAATAGTAATTGACAGTAGAGAGAACCGGTGCTTTACGAAAGAAAGGGACTTCATCTTATGAAATCGTACCATTCATTTTCCGTTATTTTGATTCTGTTCATCCTGTTATCCGTTGGAGTTCAAGCTCCAATGTCTGCTTTGGCCCAGGAGGAGAATCAAGGATCAGTCATCCGGGTCGGATGTGTGGATATTGATAATTTTCTGAAGCTTTCCAATGGAACTGCCACAGGCTATGGCGCTGATTATCTTCAGAAAATCAGCAGCTATACAGGCTGGTCTTATGATTATGTCTCAGGTACCTGGAGTCAGTGCCTGCAATGGCTGCGTGAGGGGAAAATCGATCTGCTCCTTCCTGCGGAATACAGTGAAGAGCGCTCAGAAGATTTCCTGTTCAGTACATTGGAGTGCAGTATTGATTATGTTGCCCTGATGACAAATAATGACAACACAACCCTGTATTATGAGGACTATTCCAACTATGGTGATATGGTTGTGGGCATGATAAAGGACAACTACCTGAATGACTGCTTTACTGAATATGCGGAAAAAAGCAATTTTTCCTTTCAGACACGCTATTTTGAGACAGGGGCGGATCTGATGGCCGCGCTAAAAGACCGTTTAGTTGACGCAATTGTCACCGGCAATCTGGAAATAGGCAATGACACAAAAATTCTGGCAAAATTTGACTATATGCCGGCTTATTTTATCACGTCCAAATCCAATCCCGGCCTGATGGAGCAGTTGAATGATGCGCTCTATCGTATTAATCTGGAAAATCCCTATTTTACTGCGCAGCTTTATGAACAGTATTATGCGCCTTATTCTTCTCAGGCGAAGGTGTTTACCAGGGAGGAGGCTGACTGTATCGCTCAGATCCAGTCTCTGCGTGTGGTGTGTGACAATGACAATTTTCCTTTTGAGTGGTTTGACGAAACAACGGACTCTTATCGGGGAATCGATGTTGATATTCTAAACCGGATTGCTAAAAACAGCGGTCTGAAGCTGGAATTTATCCATACAAATTCACTGAGGGAATCCTGGCAGACCATCCGTGATGGAAATGCGGACATTCTTGCAGGTGTCTACCTGAATGAAGCATTGTCCCGGGAGTATCATGTGGATGGGACGCTCAGCTATATGGATGAGATTGGCAATGCAATAGGAAAACGGGGGAGTTCGCTGTCAGTTACCGATATTCACACCGTGGCCATCCGGGATGCTTCTATTGGTACAGCGGAGTATCTGCGGATCCATTATCCGGACTGTCAGATAGTCACTTGTGATGATACAGCCGCCTGTCTGAATGCGGTGGAACGGGGAGAGGCGGACATTACCTTTGTGGGGACTTATACGCTTCAGACAAAACCGGTCCTGGAGGACTATCCGGATCTGGCTATTTTATCCGGTATTACCCTGACAGTGCCCATGGGACTGGGAGTCTCAAAGAATGCTCCGGCTCATCTGCTGCCTGTGCTGAATAAGTCCATTCTGGCAATTGCGCAGTCAGAGATACAGCAGATTATCATGAATAACACACTTGCACGGACAACAGAATTTTCACTGAAAAATATGCTGAAGGAACATCCGGCAACGATCCTTGTATCTGCGATTCTCTGTGTACTCATCTGTTTTTTCATTCTGTTTCTTGTCAGCCGGTCCAGAATGCAGAAAAAGTATACGGTTTCACTGCAGGATAAAAATGAACAGCTTGTTCGTGCGAATCATGTTACAAGCACTTTTTTCTCACAGTTAAGCCATGATATGAGGACGCCGATGAATGCGGTGCTCAGCTTCTCCCGTTTTGGACTGGAAAGCAGCAGCCTGAGTGAAGCGAGGGAATGCCTTGACAGAATCCAGACTTCCGGGCAGTATCTTTTGAATCTGATCAATGATACTCTGGAAATCAGCAAGCTGGATACCGGAAAACTGATCCTGCAGCCGGAACCCTATGAAATGTCCGATTTCAAAGCCGCTCTGCAGAATATCCTGCAGGTTAAGGCAGATGAAAAAGGGGTAACTCTTGAAATTACATTGACAAATGCAGAACATCATACGGCACTCTTTGATAAACTGCATCTTCAGCAGATTTTTGTGAATCTGCTGAATAATGCGATCAAATTCACTCCGGCAGGGGGACACATCCGCCTGCTGATTGACAATCCTCCATCGGATGATCAACATGCCCTGATCCGCTTTCTTGTTTCTGATACCGGTATCGGTATGGAGCGTTCTTTTATAGAGGAAAAGCTTTATCAGCCTTTCGAACAGGAGCGGCGCTGGAATGGGGAAGGGGAGATAGGAACCGGACTGGGACTTTCCATTGTAAAAAATCTGGTGGGACTCATGAATGGAACGATTACCTGTGAAAGTGAAGCGGGCAAAGGAACCTGCTTTACCGTACTCATCCCCACGACCTATGTGGAAGCAGAACCGGAAGCACAACAGCCCGTTTTGCCGGATCATTCAAAGCTGCGGGGCAGACATATTCTGCTTTGTGAGGATCATCCTCTGAATCGGGAGATCATAATAAAGCTGCTGGAAAAGTACCAAATCGAAGTGAATGCGGCAGTGGATGGCAGGGAGGGACTGGACTTGTTCTGCAGTTCTCCAATTGGATACTATGATGCCGTTTTGATGGATCTGAGAATGCCGGTGATGGACGGACTGGAGGCTGCGAGAAGAATCCGGGGAGCAGACAGACTGGATGCCGTCAGTGTGCCGATCATTGCAATCACAGCAAATGTATTTGAAGAGGATGTGGAAAGCAGCAAAGCAGCCGGCATGAATGCACATCTGGCAAAACCTATCGATCCGGAAATGCTGTACGAAACACTGTGCGCCTTTGTGGGAAAGGAATAACGCTGTAATGAATAAAAAGGAACTGCTGGTTCTATATGGAAAACGATATAAAACGATGACAAAAGAGCTTCTCGAAAGAGCAGGGCTGGACGCACTGATTCCGAAAAAAGATACACTGATCGGAATTAAGCCAAATCTCCTGGGACAGGTGCTGGCGGAAGAAGGAGGCACCACCCATCCGGAGGTGGTGGCCGGACTGATCGAGTACCTGCAGGAGCATGGATTTACGAAGCTGATTTTGCTGGAGGGCTCCTGGGTGGGAGACAGGACCGGGGAGGCGGTGCATTTCTGCGGCTTTGACCGGCTCTGTGAACAGTATGGAGTCCCTTTTTTTGATATGCAAAAAGAGCCCGGAGTGGAGACAGATTGCGGCGGGATGATGCTGAATCTCTGCCGAAAAGCGCTGGAGGTGGAATATCTGATCAATGTGCCCGTACTGAAGGGGCATTGTCAGACCAGAATCACCTGCGCCCTGAAAAATATGAAAGGTCTGATTCCGAACAGCGAGAAACGCCGTTTTCACCGGATGGGGCTTCATAATCCCATAGGGCATTTGTCAGCGGGGCTCCATCAGGATTTTATACTGACAGACAGTATCTGCGGGGATCTCACCTTTGAAGACGGAGGAAATCCGGTGGAGCAGAACCGGCTGATTGCCGCACTGGATCCGGTGCTGATGGATGCGTATGGATGTTTTCTGCTGGGCATTCCTCTGGAAAGTGTGCCGTATATTGCCACAGCGGCAAAACTGGGCATCGGAAGCTGTGACCTGGCTCATGCCGTCATCCGAACCTGGCGGGAGAAGGAAGATATGGAAAAAGTAAGCTATCCGGAGCAGTCGGGGCCGGATCTGATGGCAGTGCCGGAAGCGGAGGGCTACCGCCATGTAATGAAGCTGGCAGAAAAAGCAGAAGAAGTGGATTCCTGCAGCGCCTGTTACGGATATCTGATCCCCGCATTGAAGATGCTGGAGGAGGACGGATTGCTGGATGCCCTGCAGGAAAAAATCTGCATCGGACAGGGTTACCGGGGCAGGTGCAAAAATCTGGGTGTGGGAAACTGCACCAGAGAATTTGTGCATACGGTAGGGGGATGCCCCCCGACAGAGACACAGATGTATGAATTTCTTAAGGAATATTTAGAAGCTGGCATGGCTGTGTCAGAAAAACAAACAGAGTATGAAGAACATTAAGAAAAAATGAAATAGTGCGGGCATTCATTGACTGACTCTTCGACATAAGTTATAATGAAAAAAGTAAAGAGGGGTTCGACATATGAATATATTATTTTATTTAATACCGAAAAATGACCTGGTTTATGTCTATGATGACAGCTCGATTCATCAGGCCATGGAGAAGATGGAGTATCATCGTTTTACATCGATTCCTGTCATTAACCGAAAGGGAAATTATGTAGGCAGTCTGACGGAAGGGGATATTCTCTGGGGGCTGAAGGAACGCGGCATGGACCAGCATCTG
Organism: Lachnospiraceae bacterium; assembly: GCA_028689585.1. Lineage (GTDB taxonomy): Bacteria > Bacillota > Clostridia > Lachnospirales > Lachnospiraceae > Merdiplasma. The sequence continues at coordinate 40,429 of JAQVCW010000009.1, forward strand.
GATACGGACGAACTGCTGGTACGCCAGTTGAAGCGGTGCAGGGACAATGATCCGGTCAATATCAACTGCAACATTGAAGATCTGGTCATGACAGCCATGCATCAGAACTTTATTCCCGTGATTGATGACAATGCCATATTTATCGGGATTGTGACGAGAAAGAGCATTATAGCACACTGTTTTGAACAGTACAGAAAAGTGCAGAATGCAGAGAAGTAAGCGGCGCAGTTCCGGGAACATGCAGAGGAACAGCAGTAAATGCCGGCAATGGATTCGGAGCAGCAGGTAAAATCAAATAATACATACCATAATGGAAGCAAGAGGCAGTGACGGAAAAATTTGTCACGGCCTCTTGTGTTATGTTTTGCAAGGTGTTAAAATAAAACGTAATAAGTATGACACAAAAATGTAAAGAATGTAAAAAATGTAAAAATGTGAAGAATGGATGAATTGAAGGAGTGTAAGAATGAAAACAGAAATGAAATTGAAAACAGGCTGTTACCGAAGAAAAGGTATGATATTTCCTGTGATTTTTCTGCTCTTTGTCCTGCTGATATCTACGTCTGCTCTGGCGGCCACCAAGCTGGGCTGGAAACAGAACGGATCGAAGATATATTACTATGCAGTAAAAGAGGAGGGCGGTACGGCAACCGCAAAGGTGACAGGGCTGCGGAAGATAGAGGGCAAATATTACTATTTTGATAAAAAAGGGATCATGCAGACCGGATGGGTGAGCATGGAGGACGGCTTCCGCTACTTCAGAGCCACCGGCAGCCTGGGCGTAAAGGGCAGCATGTACACCGGCTTTAAGACAATCGGAAAATACAAATTTTATTTTAACAGGACGAATGGAATCCCGGTAACCGGATATAAGCAGCTTACAAAAAATGCATACTATTTCAGTACGAAAAAGGAACTGGGCGTCAGGGGACGGTCTGTTCTTAACACCTGGGCGAATGTAAAAGGAAAGCGTTATTATTTTGGCTCCAATGGTGCCATGGTAAAGAATGCCTGGGTAAAAAATACCTATTATGTGGGCGAAGATGGGCAAAAGCTGATCAATACGGTGACACCGGACGGATACCTGGTGGGCAGTGACGGAAAGAAGACCAGCAACACCAAGGTCAAAGGCTGGGTGAAGCTGGATGGAAAATATCATTATTATGACAGCAGCAAAAAGAAATTTCTGACAAGCTGCTGGAAGACCATCAGCGGAAAGAAATATTATCTGAATGCGGACGGCATACGCGTGACCAAATGGCAGAATATCGGAAAATACCGTTATTATTTTTCGAGTAAAGGGGTAATGCAGCTTGGCTGGCAGACCATTGGCGGAAAGAAATATTACTTCGGTTCCAATGGCCGGATGCAGGTGAGTACCACGGTCGATGGCTATGTCATCGATGCCAGCGGAGTCGCTGCCAGACCAAACGGGGTAAAGGCAAATATTCTGATCATTGCTGGACATGGACAGGGGGATTCCGGAGCTACCTCTTCCTGGGGCTATGAGAGCAATTTTACCAGACAGTTTGCAGGTCTGATCTATGATCAGTTAAGAAGCAATTCCTCAGTTTCTGTGACCTATTATAAAAACGGAAGTACAAGCTATGACTGCTATCAGCAGAATGCGAAGACCTTTGGTTCCTCCGGACTAAATATCTCTTCACAGATTACCGGAGCAGGGCTCATCAGAGACAAGGTAATCAGCGGTCTGGCAACTAACATCAACCTTCCGAGCCTGAGTAATTATGACTATGTGCTGGAGGTCCATTTCAACGCTACGGCTGCCTCCGGCAAGGATCCGGGCGGCAATGGTTCTTATAAGGGTTGCGGCTTCTACATTAATTCGAATAAGAGCAAGTATACCCTGGAGAAAAATATCCTGTCGAAGATCGTGGCGCTTGGCTTCAAGCAGTGGGGCGGGGGAGTCTATGCTTCCTCCACATTGTTCAATGCAAGAATCTGCCAGGAACTGGGTGTCAGCTACGGACTGCTGGAGACTGCTTTTATAGATGACGGGGATGATATGAGATTTTATAGTGCCAATAAGACAAAAATGGCAAAGGCAGTCGCGGATGCAATTATAAGCTATTACAAGGACTGAAGCCGTTCTCCTGTTGACAAAGGGCAGAGAAGTTGTTAAAATAAAAAAAGTTTCAGGCGGCTGCCTGCAAAATGGACTGTGACAGGTTTCGCATCATGCAGCGGCATGGCATTGAAAGATGGACTGCAGGGATGAAAACCTGACTGAACGATAATAGGATAGGGGTAGAAAAGATGAATAAGAGAATTTTGTCTCTGTTAGTAGATAATACTTCCGGTGTTCTGAGCCGTGTGGCGGGACTGTTCAGCCGGAGAGGATATAATATTGAGAGCCTTACCGTAGGTGAGACCGCAGATCCCCGCTATTCCAGAATGACGGTAGTAGCAGAGGGAGACGAGTTGATTCTGGAGCAGATTACGAAGCAGTTGGCAAAGCTGGTGGATGTGGTAGACATCAAGCTCCTGCAGCCGGAGGACAGCGTGCATAGAGAACTGGTACTGGTGAAGATTCGGGTTGAGGATGATCAGCGTCAGTCTGTCATTGCTATGGCGAATGTATTCCGCGGCAAAGTGGTGGATGTGGGTTCGGATTCTCTGATCATTGAGCTCACCGGACAGCAGAGCAAGCTGGATGCCTTTATCCGTCTTTTGAAGGATTACGAGATCCTGGAGCTGGCAAGAACCGGCATTACCGGCCTGAGCCGCGGCTCAGATGATGTGCGGTATCTGTAAGATACAGCCGTTGGAAGATGGGCTTTTAAAGTATATAAAATGCATTAAAAATAATAAAAAACCGAAGTTCTCCGTTTGGGAGGCTTCGGTTTTTCTGCCTGATTTTCTATTTTGCTACTTTATTATCAGAAATAATTGTGATAGAATAATGAGCAAAGCGCATGCGGAAAACAAAAAACCGCGTTTTCACTCTGCGTGGGTAATTGGTCCGAAAGCGGGGCAATTGCAGAATATACCATACATAAGATACAAAAATAAAACCAGCAATGAATTCAGAGGAGGAACAGTTACATGGGAATGACGATGACACAGAAAATTCTGGCGGCAGCGGCGGGACTGGATCAGGCAGAAGCTGGACAGCTCATTGAAGCGAAGCTGGATCTGGTGTTAGGAAATGATATTACCTCACCGGTGGCCATTCATGAAATGGATAAGTTTAATAAAGAAACCGTTTTTGATAAGGATAAAATTGCGTTGGTAATGGATCACTTTATCCCGAATAAAGATATTAAATCGGCGGAACACTGTAAATGTGTAAGAGAATTTGCCTGTCAGCATGATATTACGAATTATTTTGATGTGGGACAGATGGGTATTGAACATGCACTGCTGCCGGAGCAGGGACTGACGGTAGCGGGAGATGTGATTATTGGCGCCGATTCCCATACCTGTACCTATGGAGCGCTGGGAGCATTTTCCACCGGTGTAGGCAGTACGGATATGGCGGCCGGCATGGTGACCGGAAAGGCATGGTTTAAAGTGCCGTCAGCACTTAAGTTTAATCTGGTGGGCAAACCATCCAAATGGGTCAGCGGAAAAGATGTAATCCTGCATATCATTGGCATGATCGGAGTGGACGGTGCGCTGTATCAGTCCATGGAATTTGCAGGAGAAGGCATTGCAAGCCTGTCTATGGATGATCGTCTGACCATTTCCAATATGGCGATCGAAGCCGGTGCCAAGAACGGTATTTTCCCGGTGGATGAACAGACTATCGCTTACATGAAAGAGCATTCCAGGCGGGAATATAAAGTATATGAAGCAGACGCGGATGCGGTATATGAAAAAGAGTATACGATTGACCTTAGCCAGTTGAAGCCTACCGTAGCATTCCCGCATCTTCCGGAAAATACAAAGACGGTGGATGAGATTGCAGAGCCGGTGGTGATCGATCAGTCCGTGATCGGTTCCTGTACCAATGGTCGCATCAGTGATTTAAGGTGTGCGGCAGAGATCTTAAAAGGACGCAAGGTGAAAAAGGGTGTGCGCTGTATCGTGATTCCGGGTACTCAGCAGATTTATCTGCAGGCCATGGAAGAAGGGCTTCTGAAGATTTTCATTGAGGCAGGCGCTGTGGTCAGCACTCCTACCTGCGGTCCGTGTCTGGGCGGCTATATGGGGATCCTGGCTGCCGGAGAGCGGTGTATTTCCACCACGAACCGCAACTTTGTAGGACGTATGGGCCATGTGGATTCCGAAGTATATCTGGCCAGCCCGGCAGTGGCGGCAGCCAGTGCGGTGACCGGTAAAATCTGCGCACCGTCAGAGCTTGGAATGTAAGGAGGATAAGAGATGAAAGCACAGGGAACAGTATTTAAATATGGTGACAATGTAGACACTGATGTAATCATTCCTGCACGTTATCTGAACTCTTCAGATCCGAAGGAGCTGGCAGCTCACTGCATGGAGGATATTGACAAAGAGTTTATTCATAAAGTAAAAAAGGGAGATATCATTGTAGCGGACAAAAACTTTGGCTGCGGTTCTTCCAGAGAGCATGCACCGATTGCCATCAAGGCGGCGGGTGTGGGCTGTGTGATCGCTGAGACATTTGCCCGTATTTTCTATCGCAATGCAATTAATATCGGCCTTCCTATCATCGAATGTCCGGAAGCTTCCAGAGGCATTGAGCAGGGAGATGAAGTAGAAGTGGATTTTGACAGCGGTATGATCTACAACCGCACCAGGGGAACCCAGTTCAAAGGACAGGCATTTCCTGAATTTATGCAGAGGATCATTTCAGCAGAAGGACTGATCAACTATATTAATCACAAGTAAATGTTCAGCAGCGGTACAGGCTCCACTAGTTTGGCAGCACAGAGCTTGCTGAATCAAAGACAGATGGAGGTTAGAAAATGAGAATCACGTTTTTTGCAACAAAAAGCTATGATAAGGATTCCTTTCATAAAATCAAAAAAAATTATCCGGAACTGGAGCTGGAATATTGGGAAACTGAGCTTTCACCCAAAACCGCTTCTTATGTCACAGACAGCGAAGCGGTGTGTGCTTTTGTCAGCTCGGATGTAGGAGCAGAAGTGCTGAAGGTGCTCAGTGAGCGGGGCGTAAAGCTGGTGCTGATGCGCTGCGCAGGCTTCAACAACGTGGATCTGGATGCGGCCACAAAATATGGCATTAAAGTAATGCGTGTGCCGGGGTATTCACCGGAAGCAGTGGCAGAGCATGCAATGGCGCTGGCGATGGCGGTGAACCGTCATCTTCACAAGGCATATATCCGGGTAAGGGAAAACAACTACAGCCTTCAGGGGCTGGTGGGTGTGAACTTCTACGGCAAGGTGGCCGGAATTATCGGAACCGGTAAAATCGGTGCGGCCATGGCCCGTATCTGCCATGGATATGGAATGAAAGTGATTGCATATGACATGTATCAGAATCCAGATCTGGATTTTGTAGAATATGTGGAACTGGACGAGCTGCTTGGAAAGAGCGATCTGATTTCCCTGCATTGCCCTCTGATGGACAGCACTTATCATATGATCAACCTGGAAACTATTAATAAGATGAAAGACGGCGTGATTCTGATCAACACCTCCCGCGGCGGCCTGGTAAAGACAGATGATCTGATTTCCGGCATTCGTGAGCATAAGTTCTTTGGCGTTGGTCTGGATGTATATGAAGAAGAGACAAAGAATGTATTTGAAAATCATGAAGATGAAATCCTGATGCATTCCACCACAGCCAGACTGCTGTCTTTCCCAAATGTCATCGTTACTTCTCACCAGGGATTTTTCACCGAAGAGGCACTGGGAGCAATCAGTGAAATCACCATGAACAATGCGGCAGCATTTGTGAAGGGTGAGACCTCGGGAACGGAATTGAATTAAAGAAGAACAGTTCGCTATGAAATGAGAAAGTCTCTTTTTTAGGACAAAAATGCAGTGAGGGTGTGACCGATTCCGGTCACACCCTCACTGTTTGAGGCTATCTATTTCCCGACAGCCCCTTTATTGCTTCCGCTAGGTCAGCGGAGGACATTTTGTGGGTGCGTCAAAGGAAGGGTTGAACGCATAGAAGTTCTTACTGTCCAGTTCATCCTGGATACTGCGCAGTGCTTCTCCGAAACGCTGGAAGTGAACGATCTCTCTGGCCCGCAGGAAGCGGATGGGATCTGCCACCTCGGGATCCTTTACGACACGGAGAATATTGTCATAGGTGGAACGGGCTTTCTGTTCTGCTGCCAGATCCTCGAACATATCTGTAATCGGATCTCCCTTGGACTGAAATTCGCAGGCATTGAATGGGATACCGCCTGCGGCCTGAGGCCAGATCCCTACGGTATGGTCTACATAGTAAGGGGCAAAGCCGCTTTTTTCGATTTCTTCCATGGAGAGGTTTCTTGTGAGCTGGTGAACGATGGTGGAAACCATCTCAAGGTGAGCCAGCTCTTCCGTTCCCACAGAAGCATCGGAAATGTTCACAAATTATCTGCCAGAGCAGCATACAGGGTCTCCGAGCGAATGGGTTTGGCGAGATGGGCCTGCATACCTGCCTCCTTCGATTTCTCCTGATCTTCTGCGAAAGCATTTGCAGTCATGGCGATAATCGGAATGCTTTTGGCCTGGGAATGGTGTAAGCCTCTGATTTCTTTTGTTGCTGCCAGACCATCCATAACCGGCATACGGATATCCATCAAAATGGCATCAAAGTAGCCGGGCTCTGAGCTCTTAAAGAGGTCCAGGCCCTCTTTTCCATTCTGCGCATGCTCTACAAGCATTCCTTTTTGCTCAAGAAGTCTGCAGGCAATCATGGCATTCATTGGGTGGTCCTCCACCAGAAGTATTCTGCGGCCTGCCAGCGATGTGGTGGTACAGGAGGTCTTCGAAGAGGCCGCCTTTACCGGCTGTTCGATATAGCGCGGCAAAGAAAAGCTCACAGTAAAGGTACTGCCTTTATCAAGCTGGCTCTCGACCTTGATCGTGCCGCCCATCATTGTGACAAGCTGCCGGGAGATGCTGAGACCCAGGCCGCTGCCTGCGTAGTGAGAGGTAGTAGAGCTGTGTTCTTGTGTAAAAGCGTCAAAAAGATGAGGGATAAAGGCGGGGGAAATACCAATCCCGCTGTCTCTTACGATAAAAGTCAGCAGATCTTGTCCGGATGTCGGAGAAATAGCTGCTTCCAACTCAACCGTTCCTGAACCCGGAGTGAATTTGATTGCGTTATTGAGCAAATTAACTAATATCTGCTGCACTCTGATCTTATCACCATAGTATTCCGTATCAAGATTCCCAAGGCTTTTAAAGCTGTATGTGATATTTTTTTTCTTGGCTGCAGGCAGCATCAGGGTATTAATATCATCAATCAATTGAGAAAGAGGAAAGTGCTGCTTTACAAGGCTTAACCTGCCGGCTTCTATACTTGACATATCCAGCACATCGTTAAGAAGAGAGAGCAGATACTCGGAAGCAGACTGGGATTTCTGGATACAGTCAGAGAGGAACGCCTGATCATTCAGATTCGTCTTCATAATCTCGTTCAGTCCAAGAATAGCATTCATAGGTGTGCGGAGTTCATGGCTCATTTGTGCAAGAAATTGAGATTTAGAATGACTTGCCTCTTTTGCGATCCTTAAGGCATCGGAGATACGCTTTTGTTTTTTACGCTCTTCGAGATAGAGATCCGTAACATCTGTGCGTATCAGCAGTACCATTTGGTTTTCCTTGTCATAGTAAACATATTTCAGACACTTGCGGGTATAGCCGCGAACCGGGTCGCTCACACCGACATAAAAGACATGCTCCCCATGGGCATTCAACTGCGCTGATACTTGTTCCAGACTCATTTGGTATACGGTGTAATCTCTATCCTCAGGAACAACAAAGTCATTGGCATACGCTACAATTTCGGTGGAGTATGAATCACAGATAACAGGAGGCAAAGGGGTGCCGCTGTCACTGTGGCTGAACATCGTATAACTGTCTTTTTTCACATCAAGGTAAATAAAATAATCGCAGTCATGGTAAATAAAGCGGTCGATAATTCCGCTCATCAATTTTTCTTTATTGATGTTTTTCAGTAAAATGTAGACGGTATCCGGTTGTTTTGCCGATGTGGTGGTCAAAATCATTTCACTCCATTCATAGACAAACTCTTTGACGAGAGAACGAAATTCCATACGTTTATTATCCGCACCACTGTGATAAAAATTTTTCAGTGCATCCAATGAGAGTGCTGCTTGAGCAGGATTCCGATCTTCTATCATGATATTTTGAACTAAAAATTCCTCCAAAGCTTGATTATACGATAATGCTGCGCCTTCTTCCAGCATTCCGGTCACATCATAGAGGGCTGTGAAAGTTTCCTCCTTAATATTGACAAGTGCAATTCTGGCATAGGTCTGTTTTAAGAGGTCAAGCAGAATATCCTGTTTGGAGGAGAGCGTGTCTGCTGTCAAACAGGATAGAAATGTATCATCCATAAAATACTCCTTCCGAAAAAAATCTCTTGTAAAATAAAAATGGTAAGACTGTTTATCTAATGTAGTTTTTTATTTATTCTAACACAATTAATTTGCACTTTCCACTTATAAGATTTGAAAAGGATGCCTTTTCCCTTGTAATATGGTACAAACCGGCACGAATACATTTTACCGAGGGGGTGTTGATCGGTTGAAAGGTCGAGATTTTGTTTATGTCGGTGAGACTGTTCCGCAGATTACAGAGGAGGAGCATGCCGCGTTCCTGCTGCAGCTTGAAAAAGCAATCCTTGCTTCTCTGGAAAAAAGAGAACTTCTGGACCACGGGCAGTATCAACGCTGTGCCTGGGAAATTGAAAAGCAAAAAGGAGAAGCTTGATGTCGATCGATAAATATGTGAATCTGAATGAAGAAAGAAAAATACAGAATACAAAAAGAAAAGTTGCGGCATACTGCCGCGTTTCCACGGATAATGAAGACCAGGCTAATTCGTTTGAAAGTCAGCAGCGTTATTTCAGACAGTATATTGAACGCCATGCGGACTGGGAGCTGTTTGAGGTTTTTGCTGACGAGGGCATTTCCGGCACGAATACAAAAAAGCGTAAAGAGTTCAATCGGATGATAGCCTGTGCCCAAAATGGGGAAATGGATTTGATCATCACAAAAGAAATTTCCCGTTTTGCGAGAAATACCCTTGATAGTATCTATTATACCCGTGATCTGAAAAAACACGGTGTCGGCGTTATTTTTATGAATGATAACATCAATACGATGGACGGCGATGCGGAATTGCGTCTCGCTATTATGTCTTCCATTGCGCAGGAGGAAAGCCGCAGGACCTCGGAGCGCGTTAAGTGGGGACAAAAGCGTCAAATGGAGCAGGGCGTTGTCTTTGGCCGAAGTATGCTGGGATATGATGTAAGGGATGGCAATATGTATATCAACGAGGAAGGCGCAAAAATTGTCCGAAGGATCTTCTATAAGTTCGTAGCTGAAAGGAAAGGAACCCATGTCATCGCCCGTGAACTTCTTGAGGAAGGCATTCATCCAATGAGAGTGAAGGAATGGCAGAATACGGTTATTCTGCGAATTATCCGCAATGAAAAATACTGTGGCGATCTGGTGCAGAAGAAGACCTACACACCAGATTTTCTATCACACGAAAAGAAATACAACAGGGGCCAGGAGGAATTTGTGATATTAAAAGACCATCATGAGCCGATCATATCCCGTGAGCTGTTTGAAGAAGCAAACCGCATCCTGGATGAAAAATCACTTTCACAGGAAGGAAAAGCGAAGCACAGCAATCGCTACCCGTTCTCCGGTAAAATCAAATGCGGCAGATGCGGGGCGAGCTATGTGGCGCGATATAAAACTCGAAAAGACGGAAGCCGCTATCAGGCGTGGCGCTGCTTTGAGGGCGTGAAGCACGGCAGTTCTCATATTGATGAAGCGGGAAACCCGGTGGGCTGTTTGGGCGAAAGCATCCGCAATGAAGATGTTGTCCATATCATGTACCTCGTTTGCAAACAATTAATGTATGACCGCAGGAAAATCGCAGATCATTTAGTCAGTATAATAAATTCTGTTCTTTCTATGGATATGGCAGGGAATACGGCAGGAACCGATACCGCGGATTCTTCGGGGAGGAACGAAATCGAAAAGGTTGTGAATGAACTTATTAACGGCATCCTGTATGAAGATGAATTTTACACGCGGCTGCTTGATAAAATGGTGATCCATGATCGGGACCATATTGACGTGTACTTGCATTCTCTTCCTGTGAAATGGAGCTATCGGTCCATTTCCGGGGCTTCACTACCCACATCGTTTAACACGGCGGCGCAGGTGCGGTTCGGTGCGGTAAAACGCTGAGAGAGATAGCGAAGAGAAGCTCCTATTTCGCCATCCGGACCTCCGTACTGACTCATGATAATCTGAGCATACTTTGCATTTGGGGTTTTGATATTGACCGGATACTGCAATCTTTTTTCATAATTCCACATAGACTAGCAGGCACCTCCTTCCCACGGCCAGGGCTGCTGGCTCCATTTCCAGGTATTTCCTGGGGTATCCTCTGCCGTATCTGCGGTCAGAGGTCCATAGAACCTGGCATATTCTTTTAATGCCTGATTTCTTTTCTGACTGTATTCGCGAAAGCAATTCAGCGCTTCGATATCTTCCGGATGGGTATCCAGATAGAGCAGCAGATCATATAACGTAAAGCTGATTTCATCAATATAGTTCAACAGATCTTCTTTACACATCTGACTCATCGACAGACACCCCGCTTTCCACAGAATGGTTTATACAGATCAGCGAAAATGGTTCCAATCTGCAGGCCCTTGCAGGGTGCGAGGGGCGTGGACCAGGACTGCATCGGGACATAGCCCATTGCAAGGGATAAGTTTGGATGCAGGCCGCCTGGCCTTGGCATAATCGGGCAGGAATTCGGACAGTCTGCGCAACAGGGGGATGTCGGCTTTGTATTGCAGGACGGTGAGGCGTTTCTTGCACCGGCCGGAATGGGAACTGCCGGACAGGAGGGTTTTGTATCCGGCCTGCAGGAGCCGGTATTGGAAACTGGGCAGCGGTTACCCGGCGGGTTCCCGGCAGAAGACATGCCGGGGCAGGCGGAGCCGGATGCGGAACATCTGGCTGTATCCCGCTGCATGCTGCGTTTATAGTTATAACCGCAGCCACAGGAATATTGATTGCTCATGATTTCTCCAATTACATTGTTTTGTTATAATCTATGAGAAATTCATCGAAAGTGTGCGTCATGCTTTGTGTGACAGGATTTGCGTATCTCCATTTAGACGTAATAGTTACATTCCTGAAAACAAAAAATATTGACATAATGATATCAAAATGATATCATATAAATATCTAAATAAGGGAGGGATCAGGATGAGTGAGAAAATACTGACGAATAAGAAAAATGGAATGCTGGTTTTGCTGTTAACGCTGCTGCTTTATGGAGCTTCGGTTGTGGGAGTTATATTTGGATCAATCCGGCTGGATCAGGGGAAGGGGCCTGTGCTGCTGATTATCAGCATTATCTGGCTGGGCATTGGCTGGATTCCGTTTCTTGGACTTAAGGTATTAAAGCCTCAGGAGGCGTTGGTGATGACTTTGTTCGGCAATTATATAGGGACTCTGAAGGAGGCGGGCTTTTACTTTGTCAATCCGTTCTGTGCCAGTGTGAATCCGGCAGCGAAGACGAGACTGAATCAGAGCGGAGATGTGAGTGATGGCGAGCGAAAAGCATTCACTATAACCGCCGGAAACGGACAAAGCGTCGAGATGACGAACAAAAAGGTATCCTTAAAGATTATGACCTTGAACAACAACCGCCAGAAGATCAATGATTGTCTGGGCAATCCGGTGGAAATCGGCATTGCGGTGATGTGGCGCGTGAAAGATACCGCGAAGGCTGTATTTAATGTAGACAATTACAAAGAATATCTGTCTCTCCAGTGTGACAGCGCTCTGCGCAATATTGTTCGTGTCTATCCTTATGATGTGGCGCCGAATGTGGATACCACAGGGGATGGAGTTGCAGATGAAGGAAGTCTGAGAAGCTCCAGTGAGATCGTGGCTTCCCGGATTCGGGATGAGATTCAGCAGAAGGTGTCGGAGGCAGGGCTGGAGATTATCGAAGCCCGGATCACTTATCTGGCATATGCGCAGGAGATCGCGGCGGTGATGCTCCAGAGACAGCAGGCATCGGCTATTATTGATGCCAGAAAGCTGATCGTAGACGGAGCGGTGGGCATGGTGGAGATGGCCCTGGACCGTCTGAATGAAAATCAGATCGTGGAACTGGATGAGGAAAGAAAGGCTGCCATGGTTTCTAATTTACTGGTAGTGCTGTGCGGAAATCATGATACACAGCCTATCGTCAATACCGGAAGCCTGTACTAGGATGAGTCAGACAGATGGCAGAGAGTAAGAAAAAACAGGTCCCGCTCAGATTATCGGAAAAACTGTACGATGCCCTGGCAGCCTGGGCAGAAGATGACTTCCGCTCTGTCAATGGTCAGATTGAATATCTGCTGACAGAATGTGTGCGGCAGAGAAAGAAAAATGGGAAGTATGTTTCCGAACATCAGGATACAGCGCCGGAACCGGATTTTAAATAGATCAAAGCAAAACAGGAATCAATATATTGAATTTCCCCCACACTTTCTATGGAAATGTGGGGGAAAATGTGTTATAGTGATGTGTATGCGATTTATAGGCAGATAATTTTAGAAAGATACAGGAAAGACAGGTTTTGTATGGCACAGAGACGACAGACTGTTCTCAGGGGGAAAACTCAGACAGCTAATTTTAAGAGAATACAGGGAAGAAAAAAAACCGGTGTAGGCAGAGATTATTATGATTACAATCTTTTGGCGGCAGTTATTCTGCTGACTTGTTTTGGACTGGTCATGCTCTACAGTACCAGCGCTTATGAGGCCACCATTACTTTTGGAAGCGATATGTATTATTTTACAAGACAGGCTCTGATCAGTATTGCTTCGCTGGTTATGGTACTTATTTTTTCGCAGTTTGATTATCATATCTATGCTAAATTTTCCACATTTATCTATGGTGTGGCGGTTTTTCTTCTGTTCATCACGGAGTTTGTAGGAACGACGATCAACGGGGCGAGAAGGTGGATCTATATCGGTTCCCTTTCTTTTCAGCCTGCCGAGCTGGCAAAGCTGGCAGTTATTTTGTTTCTGCCCTGTATGATCATTAAGATAGGAAGCAAGATGCAGGGCTTCAAGGCACCGGCTATGGTGCTGGGCTTCGGCGGAGTGGCGGCTCTGTTTACCTATGCATTTACGGATAACCTGAGTACCGGTATTATTATAGCCGGTATTACCGTGGTCCTGATTTTTGTGGCACATCCGAAGACGAAGCCGTTTGTCTGGATGGCTGCGGGCGGGGCAGGACTGGTGGGGGCACTGGTCTGGTACCTTTCCAAGAGTGCGATGAATCCCAGCGGAAGCTTTCGTCTGCGCCGTATCATGGTGTGGCTGAATCCTCAGGAGTATGCCAGTGAGGGAGGATATCAGGTAATGCAGGGCCTGTATGCCATCGGTTCCGGAGGGCTGTTTGGCAAGGGGCTGGGCAACAGCACACAAAAGCTGGGTGCACTGCCGGAGGCGCAGAATGATATGATCTTTTCCATCGTATGTGAGGAACTGGGCGTATTTGGTGCGGCTATGGTTATTCTGCTGTTTGTATTTTTATTATACCGTCTGTTTTTTATAGCACAGAATGCACCGGATCTGCTGGGGTCTTTGATTGTGACCGGTATTTTCGTACATATTTCCTTGCAGGTAATTCTGAATATTGCCGTTGTAATTAATCTGATTCCGACCACGGGTATTACGCTGCCCTTTGTCAGTTACGGGGGTACATCGATTGTGTTTTTAATGGCAGAGATGACCCTGGCCCTCAGTGTGTCGAAGCGGATCGAGTTTAAATAATACAGAAAACACAGGAAATCAGGACCGGAAATCAGGTCCTTTTCAGATAAATCAGTTATAATGAATATGGGAATAAAGGAGAATGAAAAAATGACACAGGTAAGAACAAGATTTGCTCCGAGCCCTACCGGACGGATGCATGTGGGAAATTTAAGAACCGCTTTATATGCTTATTTGATTGCAAAGCATGAGGACGGATGCTTTATGCTCCGGATAGAAGATACGGATCAGGAACGTTTGATGGAAGGCGCTACGGAGATTATCTACCGCACGCTGGCAAAGACCGGTCTGATTCATGATGAAGGACCGGATAAGGACGGCGGAGTGGGTCCGTATGTACAGAGTGAGCGTCAGGCTGCGGGCATCTACATGGAATATGCGAAGAAGCTGATCGATAAAGGAGAGGCATATTACTGCTTCTGCGATAAGGAGCGTCTGGAATCTCTGAAGCAGGAAGTGGCCGGCAAAGAGATCGTCGTGTATGATAAGCACTGCCTTGGCCTGTCTAAGGAAGAAATCGAAGCCAATCTGGCCGCAGGAAAGTCTTTCGTTATCCGCCAGAATGTGCCGAAAGAGGGAACCACAAAGTTCACAGACGAGATCTACGGAGAGATTGAAGTGCCGAATACAGAGCTGGATGATATGATTTTGATCAAATCAGACGGATACCCTACCTACAATTTTGCAAATGTGGTGGACGATCATCTGATGGGAATCACCCATGTGGTTCGGGGAAACGAATATCTTTCTTCCGCACCGAAGTACAACCGCCTCTATGAAGCCTTTGGATGGGAAGTGCCGGTTTATGTGCACTGTCCGCTGATTACGGATGAAGAGCACAAGAAGCTGAGCAAGCGGAGCGGACATTCTTCCTTTGAAGATTTGCTGGAGCAGGGCTTTATCACAGAGGCGATCGTCAATTATGTGGCGCTGCTGGGCTGGTGTCCTCAGGATAACCGGGAGATATTCTCCCTGCCGGAGCTGGTAAAGGAATTTGATTACCGCCATATGAGCAAGTCTCCTGCTGTTTTTGATATCCAGAAGCTGAAATGGATGAACGGGGAATATCTGAAAGCCATGGATTTTGATTCCTTTTATGAGATGGCATTGCCTTACCTGAAAAAATCAGTGACCAGAGATTATGACCTGAAGAAGATCGCTGAGATGGTGAAAACCAGAATAGAGATTTTTCCGGATATTGCACCGCTGGTTGATTTCTTTGAAGAACTGCCGGAATACGACATGGCATTGTACACCAATAAAAAATGGAAGATTAATTCTGAAAAATCACTGGCACTGCTGCAGGAGCTCCTTCCGGTGCTGGATGCACAGGAGGATTACAGCAACGACGCTCTGTATGCTGCATTGAAAGCCTACACGGAGCAGAAGGAATACAAGATCGGCTATGTGATGTGGCCGGTTCGAATCGCAGTTTCCGGAAAACAGATGACACCTGCTGGTGCTACGGAGATCATGGAAGTGATCGGCCGGGAAGAGACAGTTCGCCGGATCAAAAAAGCCATTGAATTATTAGGAGAAGTATGCGCGTAAGTGAAGCACAGTCACGGGCGATCGCCCACGGAAAAGGTCCTGCCATGGTACTGGCAGGGCCGGGTTCCGGAAAAACCCTGGTTATAACAAACAGAACAAAATATCTGATCGAGCATTATGGAGTAAGGCCGGAAGAAATACTGGTCATTACGTTTACCAAGGCTGCCGCAGCGGAGATGAAGGAGCGGTTTGGACGGCTTATGGGCCCGAAGAACAGCAGAGTTACCTTTGGCACTTTTCATGGGGTATTTTTTCAGATTCTCAAATATGCCTATCATTATTCAGCCGCAAATATTCTCAAAGAAGAGCAGAAATACCGCTTTCTGGAGGAAATTGCGGATGGAGTGAAGCTGGAATATGAGGATCAGAAGGAATTTTTATCGGATCTGGCGGCGGAAATCAGTCTGGTGAAGAATGAGCAGATTCCGCTGGAGCATTATTATTCCTCCAACTGCTCAGAAGAAGTTTTCCGGACGATCTTTCAAAGCTATCAGGATCGGCTCCGGTGCAGCAATCTACTGGATTTCGATGATATGCTGGTATACTGTTTTGAACTGCTCCGTGAGCGAAAGGATATTCTGGCGCAGTGGCGGCGGCATTTCCGCTATATTCTGGTGGATGAATTTCAGGACATTAATCAGCTTCAATATGAAATTATCCGTCTGCTGGCCGCGCCGGAGGACAATTTATTTATTGTGGGTGATGACGACCAGTCCATCTATCGTTTTCGAGGGGCAAAGCCGGAAATCATGCTGAATTTTCAGAAGGATTATCCAAAGGCGGAAGTGGTGCTGCTGGATGAAAATTACCGCTCTGTTCTGTCGGTTCTGGAAGCATCGGGTAAAGTGATCCAGGGAAATCTGAAGCGTTTCCAGAAGAAAATCAAAGGATTGCAGGGAATGGGAGAACCGGTGGATATCCGGGAATTTGCCAACCAGGAGCAGGAGGGCATCTATCTTTTGAAATGCATCAGGGATGGGCTGGAGCGGGGAAATCGTTATTCGGATATGGCGATTTTGACCAGAACGAATGTGGGCGGACGCTATATTGCAGAAAAGCTTCTGGAATTTAACCTGCCATTTTGTATGAGGGATGCGGTGCCGAACCTTTATGACCACTGGATTGCCAGAGATATCTTCACCTACATACGGATCGCTTCCGGCAGCCGGGAACGAAAGGATTTTCTCCAGATCATCAATCGTCCCAAACGCTACATCAGCCGGGAATGCCTGGACACGCCCCAGGTCTCTTTTGACCGCCTGTGCACCTTTTATGAGGATAAGAACTGGATGGCAGAGCGGATCGACCGGCTGGAGGCAGATCTGAATATGCTGAAGAATATGCGTCCCTATGCGGCCATCAACTATATCCGTCATGGTATTAACTATGAGGAATACCTGGAAGAGTATGCAAAATACCGCCATATGAAGCCGGAAGAACTCCTTGAAGTCTTAAATGAGCTCCAGGAAAGCTCCCGCAGTTTTTCTACCTATCAGGAATGGTTTGCGCATATTGAAGAATACCGTATCACGCTGGAAGAGCAGCTGCGTCAGGGGAAAAGAGAAGAAAATGCGCTGACTCTCTCCACCCTGCACAGTGCAAAAGGACTGGAATTTACTGAAGTATTTATTCTGGATATCAATGAAGAAATCATTCCTCACCGGAAAGCCCTGCTGGAAGCCGATCTGGAAGAAGAACGCCGGCTTTTTTACGTGGGAATGACCAGAGCCAAAAATAAGCTGCATCTGTTTTACCTGAAAGAACGTTATGGGAAAAAGATGGAGGCATCGAGATTTTTGACTCCGCTGATTAAAAACGAAAAAGTAACTCGGCGGAAGCTTTGCCATTAATTACTCGTTTTCGTCCGAATCCTCTTCATCCTCATCATAAACCAGCTCATTGAATTCCTGCTCATCCAGCCACTGGTCAAATCCATCGGATGCCGCTTCATATTCATCATCATCCTCGATATTTTCCAGAACCGGTTCGCCGTTTTCTTCGGTGAAACGATAAAGATACACTTCACCGGATTCATTTTCTCCCTCTGCATCTAATGGAAGCAGAGCAATGTACTGTTTGTCAGCGGCAGGGTAGATGGTCAGAACTGCACATTCTACAGTAACGCCGTCATCCAGACTTAAAGTAATGGTAGCACCGTTTTCACCGGCTGATAAACAGTCGGATCCGCAGCCGGCGCAGTCGCCGCTGCATGAATTCTTATCACTCATCTTAATACCTCTCAATATAATCAGATTAATTGGTTTTGTCAGAAATACTGACCTCTATCACTTTATCAGATAACGGTGGGAATGGCAAGAAAATTTTAAGTTTAGGTAGGAAAATGTCAGAAGAAATGTTATACTTGATTTTACAAGGTCACAAAAAGGAGAAAAAACAATGAAATTGATTTCCTGGAATGTAAATGGCATCAGAGCCTGCGTACAAAAGGGATTTTTGGATTATTTTAAGGAAGCGGATGCGGATATTTTCTGTATTCAGGAAAGCAAAATGCAGGAAGGGCAGTTGACACTGGAGCTGCCGGGATATTATCAGTATTGGAATTACGCTGTGAAAAAAGGATATTCCGGAACGGCCATTTTCACAAAGAAAGAGCCTTTATCAGCGGCATATGGCATTGGAATAGAGGAGCATGATCAGGAGGGCCGGGTGATCACCCTGGAGTTTGAAGCCTTCTACATGGTGACCGTCTACACTCCAAATTCGCAGAATGAACTGGCCCGGCTGGACTACCGGATGAGATGGGAAGAAGATTTCCTGGCATATCTGAAGAAGCTGGAGAAGAAAAAACCAGTGGTATTCTGCGGGGATCTGAACGTGGCTCATGAGGAGATCGATCTGAAAAATCCGAAAACAAACCGAAAGAATGCCGGATTTACCGATGAAGAACGAAATAAATGCACTGAGATGCTCAATGCAGGCTTTATTGATACCTGGCGTTATTTTTATCCGGATAAGGAAGAGATTTACAGTTGGTGGTCCTATCGCTTCAAGGCCAGAGAGAAAAATGCAGGATGGCGTATTGACTATTTCTGCGTATCCAAAGCTCTGAAGGAGAAGCTTCTGGATGCAGCGATTCATACGGAGGTGAGCGGTTCGGACCATTGTCCAGTGGAGCTGCGGCTGGATCTGGATTGAGTACAGGACAGCCAGTGGCCAAATTATAAATACGGAATACTCCGGCAGAACGGCGAAAGCCGAATACGGAGTACAAAGAGAAAACAGGAGGAAAAGTAATCATTGACAGATAGAGCAAGCAATCAGAATTCAACTGCCTGTGGTGTTTGCCCGGCTATGGGGGCACAGGTTGAACAGGACGGGATTATTTTTTCTGCAGCAGTACCTTCGGGGGAAGCAGTTAGCCTGATTTTGTATCAAAAGGGAAAAAAAGAAATTGATCAGGAAATACCTTTTCCGGAATCCGCTTACACAGGTGCTGTCCGCACGATGAAGGTTCAGGGGCTTTGCCCGGATGAGCTGGAATACAATTTCCGCATTGGAGAAAAGGTCACGGTAGATCCCTGTGCACGCCTGATAAACGGCAGGCGCAGTTTTGCTGATGTGAGTCCCAGGGAAGAGCATCAGATACGGGGAGCATTTCTGAATGGAACATTTGACTGGGAGGGTGAGCAGCCGCTGATGCTCTCTTATGAAGAGGTAATCACCTATCAGCTCCATGTGAGAGGCTTTACGAAGCACAGGAATTCGAAAGTACGGCATAAGGGCACTTTTCGCGGAATACAGGAGAAGATCCCGTATCTGAAGGAACTGGGCATTAATCAGATTATTCTGATGCCGGCCTATGAATTTGATGAACTGGCCCGTCCTGAACCCATGGGCAATCAGGGTGAGGCTTATGAAGATCCGGAAAATATACGGCTGAATTACTGGGGATATACCAGAGGCGGTTATTATGCGCCCAAGCTGTCTTATTCTGCATCGGATACACCGGATCTGGAGATGAAAGAGATGGTTCATGCCCTGCATAAAAACGGGATCGAAGTGGTGATGGAATTTTGTTTTCCGTCCGACGTATCCGCGGGTATGGCTGCAGACTGCTTGCGATGGTGGGTGCAGGAATACCATATAGACGGTTTTTCACTGATGATGGATCAGAATGAAGCAAATATGCT
Organism: Lachnospiraceae bacterium; assembly: GCA_028689585.1. GTDB lineage: Bacteria > Bacillota > Clostridia > Lachnospirales > Lachnospiraceae > Merdiplasma. The sequence continues at coordinate 60,102 of JAQVCW010000009.1, forward strand.
GGCCAGGGATCCTTATCTGATGAAGACAAAACTGATATCCGTCTATTTCCCGGCGGAGACTCTTTATCCGAAGGGCCAGAGGCCTGCCTTTCGGAATCTGGCAGAATGCAATGACGGCTTCAAGGTGGATGCCAGACGTCTGCTGAAGGGAGATGAAGACCAGCTTTCCGGCTTTGTGGAGCGGACAAAGAAAAATCCAAAATGGAGCGGAGTGATCAATTACATCACCGGACATGACGGATTTACTCTGATGGATCTGGTTTCCTATGACCAGAAGCATAATGAAGCCAATGGAGAACAGAACCGGGACGGTGCAATATACAATTACAGTTGGAACTGCGGCATCGAAGGGCCGACGAAAAAACGTAATATTTCAAGGCTGCGTATCCGTCAGATGAAAAATGCATTTGCCATGCTGCTGCTGGCTCAGGGGACACCCATGATTCTGGCGGGAGATGAGTTCGGCAATTCCCAGAAGGGCAACAACAATCCTTACTGCCACGACAGTGAGCTGACCTGGGTGGACTGGAACAAGGAGAAGGTCAATTGGGAGCTGCTGGATTTTGTGAAGCAGTTGATCGCTTACCGGAAAAATCATGAAATGCTGCATTTTTCCAGAGAACTGGCGGGAGCAGATACGCTCTCCTGCGGCTATCCGGATTTTTCCTGCCATGGCAGCAGAGCCTGGTATGGCGCATTTGAGCATGTAAACCGCCATGTGGGGCTGATGTACTGCGGCATGTATGCAGGGGAAGAGAGCTTTATCTATGTGGCTTACAACCTGTTCTGGGACAGCCGTCAGATGGCCCTGCCCTACCTGCCGGAAGGCATGGAATGGTATGTGGTGCTGGACACTTCAGAAGAAGCGGAACAGTCTGTAAAAGAATGCCGTCTGCAGGAGGCGGAAATGCCGGATAAAGAGCTGGTGAAGTTTTTTGAGATACCGGAACGGAGCGTCCGGGTGCTGGAGACCAGAAAGAAACCGGCCACACCCAGGAAAGCGGCGAAGTCCAAAGGAACCCGGGCAGAGTCACAGAAAACTCAAAAGGACCACAATGAGGATGGAGCAGCAGAAAAAAATACAGATATAAAATGAACGAATGATAGGATGAAAAGAATGGAAGAAAGAAGAAAAATCAGAAATCAGATTACTCCGGAAAAAACAATGGGACATTTTAGAACGATTACAGAGCATAAAGTGCAGGTGATGAAGCACTGCTTTGCAATTGGACTTTATTATCAGGGACTGATGCATGATCTGTCAAAATACACCCCCTCTGAATTCCTGATGGGCTGTAAATATTATCAGGAAGGAAAACGCAGTCCGAATAATGGAGAGCGGGAAGATAAGGGCTATTCTTTTGCATGGATGCATCATAAAGGAAGGAACCGTCATCATTTTGAATTCTGGACCGATTATTCGCTGAATCCAAGAGAAAGCAAACAGCCAATCGTAGCAGTGCAGATGCCAAGGAACTATGTGGCGGAGATGCTGATGGACCGCATAGCGGCTTCCAAGATTTACCTGAAAGAGGACTACGACCGCCATGAACCGCTGAAGTATTTTCAGAGAGGCAAGAGCCATTATCTGATGCATCCCCAGACCTCCAGAGAGCTGGAGCGGATGCTGAAGATCCTGGACAAGCGGGGCGAAGCGGATCTGTTTCGGTTTGTGAGGGATTATTATCTGAAAGGATACCCCATGTAAAAAGGTTCTGGAACACTCCGGTGTTCCGGATAAAAGCCCCCGGAAAGCCGGACGTACAAAAGACGCCGGACGTTCCGGGGGCAATCATTTTACAGCTCCGGATAAATTAAATTTTCCTCTTTCATGTTTCGCAGTGTTTCCAGATACCTTCTGGAGACATATTTGGCCATTTCCAGATTCTGATCCAGATAGTTGCCGCATTCTTCCGGCCTTGCTCCCGGAATTTCTCCCTCAAAATCCGCTATAAATTCAAAGGTTCTGGTGATCAGTCCGATGATATCTCTGGATTCATAATCTCCGGCCAGCAGCAGATAGCAGCCGGTACGGCAGCCCATCGGTCCGAAGTAAACAATACGGGAAGCCCATTCGGCATCGTTGCGCAGGTAAGTGGCGCCAAGATGCTCCAGGGTATGCATCTCCGCTGTGTTCATCACCGGCTCCCGGTTGGGGCGGGTCATGCGGATATCAAAGGTGGTAACGGTACTGTCACCCACGGCATCCTTGCGGGATACATAAATTCCGGGCAGCAGTCGTGTGTGGTCAATGGTAAAGCTGGCTATTTTTTTCATATGAAATCTCCTTAAAATTTTATTTTATCAATGCAGTCTACGCTGATGATATTTTATCAGAGAATCCATCCGGTTACAACCTTGACTTTACTACAGTGAAATGATAAAATCTGAAACAGAATACAGCAGCGCGAAGAAAGCGTGAAGGCACAGATTGGAGCGACGAAATGACAAACGAGAAACAGATATTATTTAGCGGAATGCAGGCAACCGGCAGCCTGACTTTGGGAAATTATCTTGGGGCACTGAAAAACTGGGTGAACCTGGCGGACGAATACGAATGCTATTACAGTGTGGTGGATATGCATTCTATCACGATCCGACAGGATCCGGCAGTGCTGCGCAAGAGAGCCAGAGCATTGCTGACCTTATATATTGCAGCGGGGATTGATCCTGAGAAGAACTGTATTTATTATCAGTCCCATGTTTCCGGACATGCGGAGCTGGCGTGGATACTCAACTGTTTTACCTATATGGGCGAGCTTAGCCGTATGACACAGTTTAAGGACAAATCGGCGAAGCATACGGACAATATCAATGCAGGTCTTTTTACTTATCCGGTTCTGATGGCGGCAGATATCCTTCTGTATCAGGCCAATGTGGTTCCGGTGGGGATTGACCAGATGCAGCATCTGGAGATCACCAGGGACATTGCACAGAGATTTAATTCGATTTACGGTGATGTATTTACGATTCCGGAAGCATATATCGGCAAGGTGGGAGCGAAGATCATGAGTCTTCAGGATCCGGCCCGCAAGATGAGCAAATCCGATGAGAATCCCAATGCCAGCATCTATCTGATGGATGATCCGGACAGCATCCGCAGAAAATGCAAGAGAGCGGTGACGGATTCCGAAGGAGTTATCCTGTACCGTGACGAACAGCCGGGGGTGAAGAACCTGCTGGATATCTATTCTGCCTGCACCGGAAAGTCTGTTGACGAGTCAGTAAAGGAATTTGACGGCTGCGGCTACGGACAGTTAAAGGAAGCGGTGGGAGAAGCGGTGGTATCCGTTTTACAGCCTCTTCAGACACGCTTTAAAGAGCTGGAAAAGGATAAGGCATACATTGACGGGATCATCAGGGCAAATGCGGAGAAGGCGGCATATACCGCCAATAAGACACTGCGCAAGGTGCAGAAGAAGGTTGGCTTCCCGGAACGGATAAGATAAAAAAACTGATGTGAGGCATGCCTCACATCAGTTTTTAAATATAAAATTCATATCCTGCGGCAGGGGAGCCTGAAATTCCATGGGCTTTTGGGAGATGGGATGGATGAACTGCAGAAGGCGGGAATGCAGGGCCTGGCGGGAGATCAGGCGGGTATCCGGATGATACAGATAATCTCCGATCAGGGGATGGCCGATGTATTTCATATGTACCCGGATCTGATGGGTGCGTCCGGTTTCCAGGCGCAGAGAGATCAGGGTGAGATCCAGTCTGGAGTTATAAAATAAGGACTGATAGCGGGTGACTGCGGCTTCGCCGGTTTCAGGATTTACGCAGCGTTCCAGTACCGAACCTTCTTTTCGGGCAATGGGGGCGGAGATGACGGCAGAACCTTCCAGATTTCCCTGAACGATCGCCAGATATTCCCGCTGGATTTCCCGACGGCGCATGTCGGAGGAAAGGATATGGGCGCTCAGCATATTTTTGGCGAGAATCAGCAGACCGCTGGTATCCCGGTCCAGCCGGTTGATGCAGCGGAATACAAATGGAATGTTTTGCTGCCCGTAATACCAGATCACTCCGTTTGCCAGTGTGTTGTCATAATTATTAATAGAAGGATGAACCGGCATATCAGCCGGTTTATTTACAATCAGGATATCTTCATCCTCATAGAGCAGATTCAGATCCATGGGGACTGGATGAATCTGCTCCGAGGTTTCGGTTTCTTCCAAATGAATGGAGAGCAGGTCACCTGAATGGAGAGGAGCCGTGGTGCGCGCCCGGCTTCCGTTTAACAAAATGCCGTCTTCGCTTCGTTTTAAGCAGGCTAAAATATGATGAGAATATCCGCGCTGACGCAGATATTCTCCAATGTTTTTATCGGATTCAGTTTGAGTGATTGAGTATTGAAATACGCGAACCATAAAGTCCCCCTTAAAGAGGCTGGGCAATCAGCACCTTCTGGATTTCACAGATGTACATGGCGTGAAAATCACCATCCGGATACCAGCGTTCAATCAGTGACGGATCCAGGAAGGATTCCGGAGCAAGAGGCTGAGCAAACATTTTTTTGCAGATCAGCACCGTCTTTGCTTCTTCGAAATAAGGAGTACCATCCGCATGAGCCACTGTAAGCCGGGATTTCGCAATTTTGTCTTCTTCCCGGCCGGAGACTTTCCCCAGATAGCCGTAAATGTCTTTGTGTCCTTCCGGAAGAATGGAAAGAGAGAGGGTGTCAGAGCCGTCAATGAACTCCTTTGTGTATCGCTGGGGACGGATCACGATGTAAGCCACGTCCTTGCCCCACATCACGCCCACGCCGCCCCAGGAAGCAGTCATGGTATTGACTTTTCCGTCTTTTTGCGCGGTTACCAGAAGCCAGTCTTCACCGATCATCTTAAATGGATTTTCCTGTAATTCTTTTGCTGTGATTTCTTTAAACATAATAATGACATCCTTTCTTGTGAACATCAGTCCATCTTTTTATCAGCTTGCTTTTACTTTATTCCAGTAGTTGTTGTACATTTCATCGGTATCATCCCCGAGGAACTGATAGGTCTCACAGTTCGCCAGCATATCTGAGGTGGGGAAAGCAATGGTGCTGTTTTTGATCTCTTCGTCCTCGATCAGATCTCTGGCTGCCTTATTGGGGGTAGAGTAGGTGATGTATTCGAAGTTCTTCAGCGCAATATCCGCCCGGCACAGGAAATTGATGAAAGCTTCCGCATTTTCTTTATTCTGTGCATTTTTGGGGATCACCCAGGAATCAATCCACAGGTTGCTTCCTTCCTTTGGAATGACATATTCCAGGTTTTCATTTTCTCTCTGAGTATAAATCGCTTCACCGGAATAGATCACGCCGAGAGCGGCTTCTTCTCCGATCATCTTATCGCGGACCTGGTCGATGACATAAGCCTGAACCAGAGGCTTTTCCTCAATCAGGGCATCGGTGGCAGCAGCCACTTCCTCTTCGCTGGTGGTATTCATGGAATAGCCCAGCTTCTTCAAAGATACCATCATTGCATCCCTTACGCTGTCCTGCATCAGAATGTTATCCTTGTATTTTTCATCCCAGAGGATATCCCAGCTTTCCACCGGCTCATCAACCATGGAGGTGTTGTAAAGGATCCCAACGGTGCCCCAGCAGTAAGGAACCGAATATTTGTTGCCCGGATCAAATTCTTCGGACCATTTCAGATATTCCTCATCAATGTTTTCAATATTGGGGATATTCTCATAATTCAGTTCCTGCAGCAGATTATTTTCAATCATTTTCTGGATCATATAATCAGAAGGACAGATCACGTCGTAAGAAATCGCCCCGGCCGCCACCTTGGGATACATGATCTCATTGGTCTCAAATTCCTCATAGACCACCTTGATGCCGGTCTCTTCCTCAAACAGATCAATCACATCCGGATCCAGATATTCGCCCCAGTTATAAACCACAACCTCCCCGGAATTTTCTTTCTTCGCAGAAGCTGCAGTCTCAGCAGAAGCAGAAGTCTCCACGACTTCCGTAGTATCAGAACCTGTCTTCTCAGCCTCCGTACTGCCTGCATTATCCGTTTCCTCCGCTGCGGCTTTGGTATCCTCCGGCTTTTCAATCTTGGTGCATCCGGCCAGAGTACCAACGGCCAGCACCCCGGCCAGGGAAAGAACAATCAATTTTTTCATAGCAATCCTCCTTATAATTTGAATAAGCAAATTTATTTGTCATTATACAGCCTGTTTTTTCTTTTCTTTTGGTTTTACGTTTACGATCAGGAGCAGCACCAGCACTGAAATAAACAGCAGGGTAGACAGTGCATACATCTCCGGCTTAATCCCTTTTCGCACCTCGGTATAAATCTTCGTGGACAGTGTTTCGAACCCGGGCCCCTTCACGAAATGGGTAATAACGAAATCATCCAGAGAAAGGGTAAAGGCCAGCAAAAATCCGGACAGCACGCCGGGCATGATATCCGGCAGGATCACCTTGCGAAAGGCCAGCGCATGGGATGCGCCCAGATCCAGCGCCGCTTCATAGGTGCTGAAGTTGATCTGCTTTAGCTTTGGCATAATGCTGAGCACCACATAGGGAAGATTAAACGTAATATGTCCAATCAGCACGGTCCAGAAGCCAAACTGTATGGTGTAGCCGAAATTGGTCATAAAATTGCCCAGTGCAATGAAGACCAGCATCAGAGAAATTCCGGTAACAATCTCCGCATTCAGCATGGGAATATTGATAATACCCATGATCAGCGTACGGCGTCTCTTTCTCATCTGATTCAGAGAAAGAGCAGCGGTCAGGCCCAGCAGCGTGGCAATGGTGGCTGAGAGCACCGCAATGATCAGCGTATTGTACAGAGCATCCATGATAGCGCTGTTTTCAAACAGGCTGATATACCATTTGACAGACCAGCCGCCCCATTTTGCACGCGTCTTGGATGCGTTGAAGGAGAGGACGATCAATGTCAGAATCGGTGCATAGAGCAAAACAAAAATTAAAAACATATAAATCCGTGAACATGCTTTTTTCATCAGAATGCAGCCCCCTCTCCATCTTTATCGTATTTCTGCATAATGGCCATGCTGACCAGGATAAACAGCATCAGCACCAGTGACAATCCGCTGCCGGTATTCCAGTTGCTTCCCTGCTTGAACTTCTGCTCGATCACATTGCCGATCAGAAGGATCTTGCTGCCGCCCAACAGGTCACTGATGACGAAGGTGGTCAGCGAAGGTACAAATACCATGGTAATGCCGCTGATCACGCCCGGAAGGCTCAGCGGAAAGGTGATCTTGCAGAAGGTCTGGAATTCATTGGCGCCCAGATCCTTGGCTGCGTTGATTACATTCCGGTCTATTTTGATCAGACTGTTGTAAATAGGAAGCAGCATAAACGGAAGAAAGTTATAAACCATGCCAAGAACAATGGCATAAGGCGTATTTATGATATTCAGTGAGGGCAGTCCCAAAAACTTCAGCGCAATATTGATGACACCGTTTTTCTCCAGCAGAGTCTGCCATGCAAGGGTGCGCAGCAAAAAATTCATCCACATGGGAATAATAAAAATCATAACGATCAGTCCGGTGGCATTCGCTTTGGTGTTGGACAAAATCATGGCCAGCGGATAGGCCAGTATCAGACAGAGCACGGTGCTGATCAGAGAGAGCAGCAGCGCCAGCCAGAGCGCTTTCATATTTTCCGGGGTGCCCATATTCATAATGTTTTCCAGGGTAAGGCTGCCGGCTTCATTGGTAAAACCGTAGTAGACGATCAGCAGCAGCGGAATTACGATGAAGGCCACGGTCCACACCAGGTAAGGGCCGGAGAGCAGCTTTTTCTTCTTAATCATCGATCATCACCGCCTCTTCATCTTCGGATTCCGGCTTGTGCATGATCTGGATATTGAAAGGATCCACACGAATCCCCACCTCGGTGCCTACCGGGAACATGCGGGTGCTGTGAACCAGCCATTCAAATCCGCCTGCCATGACTTCCATCTCATAATGCACACCTTTGAAAATCAGATGGCTGACGGTTCCGGTGATGGTGCCGGAAGCCGGATCGGTCAGCTCCACATCCTCCGGCCGGATCACCACATCCACAGGCTTGTTCCGGCCAAAACCGGTATCCACACAGACAAAACAGGTACCCAGGATCTCCACCAGCTTATCCTCAAGCATCAGGGCGTTAATGATATTGCTGTCACCGATAAAGTCTGCTACAAAAGCATTCTGAGGCTCATTGTAGATATCCTCCGGGGTGCCGATCTGCTGAATGTAGCCCTGATTCATGACAACAATAGTATCGGACATGGTAAGGGCTTCCTCCTGATCATGTGTAACATAGATAAAGGTAATTCCCAGTTCGTTTTTCAGACGGATCAGTTCATACTGCATATCCTGGCGCAGCTTCAGATCCAGAGCTCCCAGGGGCTCATCCAGCAGAAGTACCTTTGGTTCATTTACGATAGCCCGGGCGATGGCGATCCGCTGCTGCTGACCTCCGCTCAGGGAATCGGGAGTACGGTTCTCATAGCCGTCCAGATTGACCAGCTTCAGCGCATATTTGATTTTATCATTAATGTAATCCCGGCTCTTCTTTTTGATCTTCAGACCGAAAGCAATATTTTCTGCGATACTCATATGAGTGAAGAGGGCATACTTCTGAAATACCGTGTTGAGCTGGCGTTTGTTGGGTGCCAGGCTGGTAATATCTGTACCGCTGAAGATGACGTTTCCCTGATCGGGCTGTTCGAAACCGCCCATAATGCGCAGCGTGGTTGTTTTACCGCAGCCGGAAGGTCCCAGCAGAGTCAGAAATTCATTTTCCCGGATGTAAAGATTCAGGTCATCCAGAACCGTAGTATCGTCGTATTTTTTTGTGATATGAACCAGATCAATCAGTTTATTGCTCATGATAATCTCCTTTGCGATTAAAAACTCGGCGGCGTGCTGACCCAGATCAGTGTGGCACCGGTCCGGCTGCCTGCGGTAATATAGTGCTGCGTGTTTGCGGTGAAGTAGAATGCTTCCCCTTTTTTGGCTTTGACTGCTTTTTTTCCTAAATGGATCGTGATGCTTCCGCTCAATACATATCCGAATTCTTCTCCCTCGTGGGGATTGTCCGGATAGGTGGATCCGCCCGGCTCCAGAGAGAGGCGGATAGGCTCCATCATATTTTTCTGGGCATTGGGAATGATCCATTGAATGGAATTTTTTAATTCCGTATCTTCTTTTACAAAAAAGTCACTTTCATGAAATACCACCTGGTCATCCGATACATCGCAGAAAAAATCTTTCAGATCGGTGCCGAGGCACTGCAGAATATCCACCAGAGTAGCAATAGAAGGAGAGGTAAGATCCCGCTCCAACTGGGAGATAAAGCCCTTGGACAGTTCGCAGCGGTTTGCCAGTTCTTCCTGTGTCAGCCCTTTGGCGACACGCAGTTCTTTTAATTTATACCCTATTTCCATGGCTGCCTCCTGTAAAATAACTGCAGCAAGACTGCAGTGCGGGAATGTTTTTGCGCTCCTGCAAAAATGCGGTCTTTCCTGCAGATAGAATTCTGTAAAAAATAGGTAAACATAAAGTCAGCATTCGAAAAGAATATGTAAACTTTAAGTTTAGAAATACTGAATTCGCAACATAAATAAACAAAAAGTTTACATTTACTAAACAAACGCTAAGACGATTATACACTTTCTTTTAAGTATGTCAATATGTTTTTGTTTATTTTATCCTTTTATCCTGAGAATTGTACTTAACAAATATTTCGGAATATGATAGTATAAAAAGGCAAAGCATAAAAATGGAATTCCAACGGGAAAACCTGCCGCTGGCAGCTTTTGGATACGCTGCGGCAAACGAAAACAGGAGGAGCTTTGGATATGGAAAAGAAGAAATATGTGGCATATGTAGGCACTTATACCCATGGGAGCAGTATTGGGATACATGTATATGACATTGATATGGAGACAGGAAGCCTGACGGAGCGAAATGTGATACCGGTCAACAACGCTTCCTATCTTACAAAATCCTATAATGGAAAATATCTGTATTCGATTGCAGATGAAGGAGTAGAGGTACTCAAGATTGAGGCGGACGGAGATCTTACCCCTATCAATAAGGTAGGCATTGACGGTATGCGTGGCTGCTATCTCTCCACCGATGCCACGGGAAAGTTCCTGTTTGTGGGCGGATACCACGACGGCAAGGTGACAGTAGTTCACACCCACCGCAATGGACGGCTGGGCAGCGTCATGGACGGAGTATTTCATCAGGGTATGGGCAGTGTGGCAGAGCGTAACTTCAGGCCGCATGTGAGTTGTGTCATCCCTTCCCCGGACGGAAAATATCTGTGTGCCGTGGATAATGGAATCGACCAGGTAAAGATATATAGAGTAAATCCGCAGAGCGGAAAGCTGACGCTGCATGATATTCTCCGCTGTGAGCTGGAGTCCGGCCCCCGTCTGCTGTGCTTCAGCAAAAATGGAAAATTTGCCTATGTCAATTGTGAGCTGACCAATCAGATCCGGGTGTATTCCTATGACGGCAGCGGCAAATATCCCAAATTTGAGCTGCTTCAGGAAGTTAAGAGTCTGATGGACGAGAAAGAGGTCAGCAGTGCCTGCTGTGCCATGAAGATTTCTCCCAGCGGAAAATATCTCTACTGTTCCAGCGCAGGGGAAAACACCGTAGGTATTTTCGAGATCAATGATGAGACAGGTCTTCTGGAGAAGATATGCATTCTGCCCATCAGCGGCGGTTATCCAAAAGACATCGATGTGCTGCCGGATGAAAAAACCATGGTGGTGCTGTGCCACGAATCAAATTATATGAGATTTTTCACCATAGACTATGAGAAAAAGGTGATTGTCATGAAGGGCAGGCAGCTTAAGGTGGAGACACCGAACAGTATTCTGATATCAGAGACAGAAGCGGGAGGAACCGAAGATTCATGATGGATTTTAGAAAAAAAGGAAAGATCTGGGTGGAAGAAAACCGGGAAAAAGTGATCTTTGCCCTGGGCTTAAATCTGCTGGTGATGATTTTATTTTTGATTTTCATGCGGCCATTTTATGAAGTCAATGACGATCTGATGCTCAGCGGTCTGGCCAATGGCTCTATGGCTCTGGCGGATGCCCATATGATCTTTTTGAACTATATTCTGGGGCTGATTCTGATTCCGCTGTACCGGATTTGCGGGGCAGTTTCCTGGTATGCCATTTTGCAGTACCTTGTGGTATTCTTTTCCTTTTCGGCAGTTACATACGTTACAATGCGCCGGCTCAAAAGCAATGCGGGAATTTGGATTTCACTGCTGATGCTGATCTTTTTCGGATATGAATGCTACATTAAGGTGCAGTTTACAAAGACAGCCAGTGTGGCGGGCATTGCAGGCATTTTCCTGATCTTTTATGCACTGGAGCAGAAGAAGGTTTCCTTCCCCGCATATTTTGCCGGCCTTATTCTGGCCTGCTTCGGAGTGATGTACCGCTGGAGACAGTTTTTTGCATGTGCCGCTCTGATGACCGGCATCGGCGTTTTCCTGCTGCTGAAGCTGAGAGAATATCAGAAACAGGAATGCCTGCGCAGATTCCTGACCTATGTGGGCGGCTTTGGGGTGCTGCTGGGGGCGGCTATCGGCTTGATTATGCTGGACAACCATATGTACAATACGGATTCTGCCTGGAGCTACTACCGGGAATACAATCTGGCCCGGGCGAACCTTCTGGATTACGGCTTTCCGGATTATGAGGAAAACCGCAGCACTTATGAAGCATTGGGGATCAATGAGGATGCTTTTCACATGTACGTCAGTTGTAATTTCAACGATCCGGAAAAGTTCTCCCTGGATACCATGAAAACGCTGATCGGCCTGAAAGAGAAGACCAGACTGAGCAAGGCGCTGATCGTTCAGTTCCTGAAAAAATTTCCGCTGAATTTTTTCCAGACAGCGGCCTTTTACTGCTTTCTTCTTCTTGGCTTTCTGTGGCTCCTCTGGGGCAGCCATAAATGGTCCGGGTGGCTCACTGTCTTTTACGAGATCTGTGCTTTCGGCGCCGTATACTTCTATATGTTTTACCGGGGCCGTTATCTGGTCAACCGGGTGGATGCGGGGCTTTGGTTTGGAGCCTGCACGGTTCTCATCTGGCTGCTGCAGGCAGAAAAAGCGAAGGCTTCCGGACAGACTGCGTCCCTTCTCTGCCTGAGCGCAGTGCTGCTTAATCAGAGCTCCATGTGGAAAGACTGGCGCATCAATGCAGGCCCCTCGGCAGATTTGGAGCAGAGGGCTGTTCTGGAAGAAATGTCTCAGGATAAGGAGCATCTGTATCTGGCAAAGGTGGGCACGATTTCGGAAAGCAGCGCATACGGCATATTTGACGCGATGCCGAAAGGACTGGTAAGCAATATCAACTGGCTGGGCGGCTGGGAGACAAATTCTGCAGGCTGTATCGCTGCACTGGCAGATTATGATGTGGTGAATCCCTTCCGGGATATGATCAATAATGAGAAAGTCTATCTGATCGACAATAATATTAAGCTGACGATGCGTTATATCAATGAATTTTATGACGAGACTGCAGAGGCGGTGAAGGTAAAGAAAGTGGGAGAATACCAGATTTATCAAATCAAAAGCAAGTAGGGGAAAAATGGGCAGCCCCACGAAGCGAAAGACTGGAGCGCAGTCCGGCTTCGTGAGGCAACCCATTTTTTATCATCAATCATCAATCGTAGATGCGGTGAAGCTTGTCCAGGGTGGCGGTCATGTTCCAAAGGAGCAGATCCAGGATTGTGATGGCAGTCATGGCTTCTACCACTACTACGGCTCTTGGAACAATGATGGGATCGTGACGGCCTTTGATCCTGATCTCATGGCAGGTTCCGTCCTGAAAGAGGGCGGTCTGTGCTCTGGAGATGGAAGGGGTGGGCTTGAATGCGGCCCGGATCAGGATATTACTGCCATCGCTGATCCCGCCCAGAATCCCTCCGGCATGGTTGGCGGCTTTTTGAGCACGGCGGGTACCGGATTCAGTTTGGGAGGCATCGGCCGGAGCAGGGGAGAGCTCTGTGAACTGGTCATTATTTTCATGCCCCATGGAACGGGATACGGCCAGGCCATCCCCAATCTCCACTGCTTTGACAGCACCGATGGAAAACAGCGCTTTGCCAAGGCAGGCATCCAGCTTATCAAAGACAGGTTCTCCGATGCCTGGTTTCATGTGCTCCACCAGGCATTCTACCATGCCGCCGGAAGAGGTCTGTTTTTCGATGCACTCATCTAAGAAAAGCAGCGCCCGTTCTTCCGCTTCTTCGTCCGGCATATACAGCTTGCTGTTCAGGATACGGCTGCGGTCAAAGTGAGCCGGATCGCATTCCACCATTCCGATGGATTTGGTGTAGGCCGTGACCTGAATCCCCAGCTCCCCCAGAAGCTTGGAGGCGATGGCACCGGCAGCTACACGGCCAATGGTTTCCCGGCCGGAGGAGCGCCCGCCGCCCCGATAGTCACGAAAACCGTATTTCTGGTCGAAGCCGTAATCGGCATGTCCCGGTCTGTAATAGGAAGCAATGTCACTGTAGTCTTTGGAACGCTGATCCTTGTTAAACACCATAAGAGAAATTGGAGTCCCGGTGGTGCGCCCCTCAAATACACCGGAGAGAATTTCCACTGCATCTGCTTCCTGACGCTGGGTGGTGTATTTGTTCTGGCCCGGTTTTCTTCTGTCTAAAAATAACTGGATGTCCTCCTCGTTCAGAGACAGCCCTGCTGGGCATCCATCCACGACGACGCCAATGCCTTTTCCATGGGATTCTCCCCAGGTAGTGATACGGAACAGAGTTCCGAAAGATGATCCTGCCATAGTATACCCTTTCCAAATCATATTTCCATTACAGCATTACATAAATGTTGTAATTCATGTATTAGTTAAAATAACTTCTCTATTATAAAGAAATAGCGTCAGCTTTTCAATAGAATTTCGTTTTAAATAGTGAAATTATTATGAACAGGTCTCTTTCGCGTTGACAAATAAAAACGGAATACTTATAATTAGGATTCAACGAATGATAGAAAGGAAACGATATGAAATTTTTAAGCAAAATGGAACGGAAGTACGGGAGATATGCTATCCGTAATCTTCCAGCGATTATTATCGCATTGTACGCCGCCGGATATATTCTGTCATTATTTCAGGCAAATATATTGAGTTATTGTACCCTGGAGCCATATTATATTCTCCGAGGTCAGATATGGAGACTGGTTACCTGGATCTTGGTTCCGCCTGGTTCACCGGACCTTTTTACGATTATTATGCTGTTTTTTTACTATTCGATAGGAAAAACACTGGAGCGGACCTGGGGAGCATTTCGGTTCAATGTATATATTTTTGGGGGATTGATCTTTACGGTACTGGGTTCTTTCCTGCTGTATTTTATCCTGGGGGGCGATGTGGCATTCGGTACCCTGTTCAGCACCTACTATATCAATATGTCCATTTTCCTGGCTTTTGCAGTCAGTTATCCGGATATGCAGGTACTTTTATACTTCATTATTCCGATTAAGATGAAGTGGATGGGGCTTTTGTATGGAGTGTTTATCATCTATGAATTTGTTGGCTCTACCTGGGTTGGCAAGGTGGCTATTATCGCTTCTCTGCTGAACTTCGTTATTTATTTTCTGATGACCAGAAATTACCGGAGGGTTTCGCCCAAAGAAATTCATCGAAAGCAGGAGTTTAAGCGGGCGGTTGCGCAGGCATCCCCTTCTCCGAAAGCCGGACCGAAGCATAAATGCGTTGTGTGCGGAAGAACAGAACAAGACGGAGAACATCTGGAATTCCGCTACTGTTCAAAATGTGACGGTGATTATGAATACTGTCAGGATCATCTGTTTTCCCATCAGCATATTCATAAGCAGTAACAGCATATGACACAACAAAAGCCGGGGCGAGTCTGACAGGGAGGTCAGATTTCCCGGCTGTGGTGTTTTACAGAGAAAGAGCCTGCAGTGCCGGAACTGGCGGAGAATACAGTAAAAAATCAGAAAGAAAGATGTGAAACAGTTGGAGAATAAAGAAAAGATAAAGAGTAAAGAAAAGATAAAGAGTAAAGAAAAGACAAAGAGTAAAGAAGAGATAAAGAGTAAAGAAAAGATAATGAATAAAGAAAAAATTAAGGAAGACATAAAGAATAAAGAAGGTATAAAGAATAAAAAAGAACTTTGGAATTTTGAAAGAATAAATCTGATAAAGGCGGGCATTCTTCTGGTTATTTTGCTGGCACTTACAGCGCTGGCCGCTAAGACAGAGGGGATGATGGGCTATTTTCTTCCATTGGCTGTGCTGCTTTCCCTGGCTGCGGCGGCAGTGGTACTGGTGAATTTCCGGTTTGGCAGGATTTTGAATATCATTTCCCTGCTGTTGATTCCCTTTGCAGCGTACTGCTGCCTGGAGTTTTACACGCATGTGCCCTGGGACATTTCACCGCTGATGACACTGATGAACTGTGTTTTCGTTTATCTGTTTTTTCTTGCCCTGTCCTTTTTGCTGGGCAGCTTCAATTGGGGATATCGGATTTCCACTTTGCTGCTCCTGTTGATCGGCATTTCCAATTATTTTGTGGTGGAATTCCGTTCTGCTCCTATTGTGCCGTGGGATGTGTTTTCCATGGGGACGGCGGCATCCGTGGCAGACAATTATACCTATACCATTAGCTGGCGTCTGGTGTTTGTCGTTATGGGATTTGTGTTCCTGCTCCTGGCTTCCTCCAGAAATACTCTGAAGGTGAAGCTGTGGAAGGTTCGTATTCCCTGCTTTGTGATTGCGCTTGCTTTGCTGACGGGCTCGGCTGCAGCGATTCAGGAGAAGAGTGTGCAGGATTTGTTTGGCATGGATCAGACTCTGTTTACACCGAATGTCCGCTACCGGAATAATGGTTTTCTGGCTGCGTTCCTTGGCAATCTGCACCTGATTAATGTGCAGGTGCCAGAAGGCTACTCCCTGGCAAAGGTGGAGGAGCTGCAGGAAAGCATTATCGAGAGCGAAAAAGAAAAGACAGATGAGACAAAGTCTGCTTCGACGGAAGAGACACTGCTGACAGAGGAATCCACCGATGGGACAGAAGCCGCTTCCTCGAAGGAGGAGGCTCAGACATCAGGGGCGCTGGCAGAGGCCTCGGCCGGAAAGACAACGGTATCAGAAGCAGATGAAGGAATTTCCGCGGAAGTATCTGCCACGTCTCCAAACATTATCGTGGTGATGAATGAAGCTTTTTCCGATCTGAGCGTGCTGGGAGAATTTAATACCAATGAAGATTATATGCCATTTTTCCATTCTCTGATGGAGGATGACAGCACCGCCAGCGGACATCTGATGGTGTCGGTAAAAGGCGGAAATACAGCGAATACGGAATATGAATTTCTGACCGGGGACAGTATGGCATTTCTGCCGGCGGGCAGTGTGGTATTCCAGCAGTACATACATGGGGATATCCCGGCTCTGCCTTCTTATCTGAAGAGCCTGGGCTACTCTACTACGGCAATTCATCCATATCTGGCATCCGGCTGGAACAGGAACATTGTCTATCCGGAATTGGGCTTTGATGAATTTCTGGATATTGATTCTTTTGAGAATCCGGAATATATCCGTAATTATGTCAGCGATGCTTCTGCTTTCGATAAGATCATTGAGAGCTTTGAAAGCAAAAAGCCCGGTGAAAAAAAGTTTATTTTTGAAGTGACGATGCAGAATCACAGTGGCTACAGCAAGGATTATCCCGGATTTGAAGCATCGATCCAGCTCACCGATTTTAATGTGACCAGTACCAGCATCCAGGCGGCAGAAAAGTATCTGACCTTGATTCAATATTCGGATACCGCATTTGAGAAGCTGATCCATTATTTTGAAAATGTGGGAGAGCCCACGATCATCGTTATGTTTGGTGACCATCAGCCCTCCGATTATATTACAAACGTGATTTCCAGAATCACAGGTTATGATTCGGAAGCCTCACTGGAAGAAAATCAGAAATCTTATATGGTACCGTACGTGGTATGGAATAATTACGGACTTGAGATGAATGCGAATACGGATCTGACCAGCGTGAATTATCTGGCGGCGAATATACTTGACAGCACCGGAATGCCGCTGACCGAGTACCAGGAGTTCCTCCTTGGCATTCAGGATGAGCTTCCGGTGATCTGCGCCGGTGCCTATATTGACCGGGATGGAATTTATCACAATTATGCCGAAAAAGATGACGTCTTTGACTCCCTGCTGAATGATTACAATATTTTGCAGTACAATCATCTGACAGATGGAAAAAACAGAGTGGAGAGCCTGTTTACGGAGAGTGCGGCAGGCGAAGCAGCTACGGAATAATGGGCTGTACTTTCCTCAGGCTGTGATTACGTTACCGTTCAGCTTTGAAATGAGGACGCTTTCCGGGTGGCTGCCCCAGGTATACCGCATGTGCACCTGCGGCATACCTGGGGCAGCCGCCCGGAAGCTGTGCGTCAAGTAAAAGGCTGAAATGTAACGTGATTGCGATAAAAAATTATGCTTCGAAGGTTGACAGACCTGTCACCTTGAATTATAGTAACATCTGAATAAAGAAAGATTATATGACATAAATATACAGAGCAACAGGACAGGAGGAGACTTATGAAAAAACCATTTGTGAGTTATGAGCAGTTGAAAGAGATAACAAAAGAATTTCCTACCCCATTTCATCTCTATGATGAAAAAGGAATTCGCGAGAATGCAGAAAAATTATATCAGGCATTTTCATGGAATAAGGGGTATCAGGAGTTTTTTGCGATAAAGGCGACACCGAATCCATTTTTGATCAATATCCTGAGAGATTATGGCTGCGGCTGTGACTGTTCTTCTATGACAGAACTGATGCTTTCAGAGGCAATCGGAGTAAAAGGGCATGATATCATGTTTTCTTCTAACGATACCCCCGCAGAAGAATTTGAAAAAGCAGCAGAGTTGGGCGCTATCATCAATCTGGATGATATTACCCATATCACTATTGTGGAACAGACGCTTGGAAAGCTTCCAAAAACTATGAGCTGCCGCTTCAACCCGGGCGGAGTGTTCAAAATCAGCAATGGTATTATGGACAATCCGGGAGATGCAAAATATGGCATGACCGAAGAGCAGATTGAGGAAGCATTCCGGATCATGAAATCCAAGGGCGTGGAGGAATTTGGCATTCATGCATTCCTGGCCAGCAATACGGTGACAAACGAATATTATCCAATGCTGGCGAAGGTACTGTTTGAACTGGCCGTGAAGCTGCAGAAGCGGACCGGAGTCAAAATTAAATTTATTAATCTTTCCGGCGGAATTGGCATACCGTATCTTCCGGATCAGGAGCCCAATGATATCGCCGTGATCGGCGAAGGGGTAAGACGGATGTATGAAGAAGTGCTGACTCCGGCCGGCATGGACGATATCGCAATTTATACGGAGCTGGGACGCTATATGATGGGACCTTACGGCTGTCTGGTCACCACAGCAATCAATGAAAAACATACGTATAAAGAGTACATCGGAGTAGATGCCTGCGCGGTGAACCTGATGCGGCCGGCCATGTATGGCTCTTATCACCACATCACTGTCATGGGAAAAGAAGATGCACCGGAAGATCATAAATACGATATTACCGGTTCTCTCTGCGAAAATAATGATAAATTTGCAATCGACCGCATGCTTCCGGAAATTGCCATGGGCGATATTCTGGTCATTCATGATACCGGCGCACACGGCTTCTCCATGGGCTACAATTATAATGGAAAGCTGAAATCAGCCGAAGTACTTCTGAAAGAGGACGGAAGTGCCCAGTTGATCCGACGCGCTGAGACACCAAAGGATTATTTTGCCACCTTTGACTGCTTTGACATCTTGGATGGCATGAAATATTAAGCTTCCGAATACCGAAGGCTGTTCTCGTATAGGAGCACTTTCCTATACGAGAACAAGGAGATGATTGCAGTTCAGCTTTGAAATGAGGCCGCTTCCGGAAGCTGTGCGTCATTGAAAAAGCGGAACTTGTAACAAAAGTGCAGGCTGTGTAAAATAAATACTTGATTTTACATCCTTTGTATGGTATTATATCAAATGTTGACGGTGCAAGCCGTATACAGCGCATATGCCGGCGTGTCGGAATGGCAGACGAGGCAGACTCAAAATCTGTTGTGGGCAACCACGTATGGGTTCAAGTCCCATTGCCGGCATTATAAATCACGAAAGATAAATCGACCGTAAGTCGGTTTATTTTTTTGCTCTGATATTAAAAAGAGCTCCTGTACGGGAACCGCCTTTGGCATACCCGGGGCAGCCCCCCGGAAGCTGTGCGTCAAGTAAAAAGCTGAACTGTCACCTTTTGTTTTTATTATTTCCTTCTTTACGTTTCCTTTCTTATGATTCTGTGGTAAACTATGCCTAGCTTACGAAGTAAGCGTGTGGCACGAATGCACAAAGTGCATGAGGTAATATGCCTAGTGTACTGACACATTCATATTCTGACTAATTCACTTGTCTATTTGTCCAGCAGACTGCGTTGTCATCAATCGACGATGCAACCGCATCGCCTCTTTCTTCCGCCTTGCTGCTGAACAAATATCCTGCGCGAATAGTTCAGAAATGAACATGTCAGTACACTAGCTTACGAAGTAAGCGTATGGCACGAATGCACGTAGTGCATGAGGTAAACGCAAACACCGCGTTTGCGCCTTGCGCAGGTAATTGCCTCAAACCGGAGCAATTACGTTATTTTCAGGGAGAATTGCGAATGAAGTGTATAGAAGCGCAGCAGCTTGTAAAACCTTATTTGGAGAAGCAGCTATCCGATAAAGAACTGGAGCATTTTCTGGATCATGTAGAGTCCTGTACGGAGTGTTATGATGAACTGGAAATTTACTATTCCATTTACAGCACGCTGGAGGAGCATGGCGAGAAAAAAGATCCGGATGAGTATAATTTCAAGAAAAAACTAAATCAGGATTTAAAGGTGTCCAGGCGATATCTGCATTTGAGAAAAGCGTATCGTTTTTTTCGTTTTATGATCGTGGCACTGGCTGAACTGCTGCTGGTGATCTCTGTGATTACCGGCATTGAGATGCTGGGGGAGAACGGGAGCAAGGGAACCACATTGTACCGGCTGATCTATGGCGATCAGGGGGTAGTGCTTCCGGTGACACCGCTGACGGAGCCGGGACGGGAGGACAGACTGGGGACAGTCACCATTCCTATGGCAGAGACAGCTTCGCCGGAAACCGAAAAGGATGTGTCAGGTTCTCCATGAAAACCTGACATGCAGCGTCAGCCCATTTGCCTCAGGCAAATTCAGGATGGGCTGATGTTCAAAGATGGGAGCAAAGAATGAAAAAAGAAAAAATCGTATTGATTGACGGACACAGCATATTGAACCGTGCATTTTATGGAGTTCCGGATCTGACCAACAGTGAAGGACTGCATACGAATGCGGTGTATGGCTTTTTGAATATTATGTTTAAAATACTGGATGAGGAGCAGGCGGATTATCTGGCAGTAGCCTTTGATCTGAAAGCTCCTACTTTTCGCCATAAAATGTACGATGCCTATAAGGGAACCAGAAAGCCCATGCCGGAGGAGCTGCATCAGCAGGTTCCGGTGATAAAGGAAATGCTGACTGCCATGGGAGTTCCTCTGATGATGCTGGAAGGCTACGAGGCGGATGACTTGCTGGGAACCGTGTCAAAAGAGATGGAGAAAAAGGGGCTGGAGGTGGCGGTGGTATCCGGTGACCGTGACCTTTTGCAGCTTGCATCGGACAATATCTGCATCCGCCTTCCAAAGACACAGAAGGGCGGAACTGTGGTGGAGGATTATCATCCCCGGGATGTGATGGAGAAATACCAGGTGACGCCCCTGCAGATTATTGAACTGAAAGCACTGATGGGGGACAGCTCGGATAATATTCCGGGAATTCCCGGTGTGGGAGAAAAGACAGCCGCGAAAATCATAGCGGAGTACGGCAGCATTGAAAATGCCTATGCACATGTGGAGGAGATCAAGCCGAATAAGGCCAGAGAATCTCTGAGAGACCACTATGATCTGGCGCAGATGAGCAAGACGCTGGCAACCATTAATGTGAACAGCCCGTTTGAATTGAATCTGGAGGATGCCAGAATCGTTCAGCTCTATACGCCCCAGGCCCTGGAGCTCTGCAAAAAACTGGAATTTAAAAATATGCTGTCCCGGTTTGAATGCAGTGTGGAGCAGACCGAATCCAGACCGGAATTTACCTGTATTACGGATCTGGGAGAGGCGGAGGCTTTCTGGCAGAAGGCCGCCGGCTGCGATCGGGTGGGATTTCAGATCCTGAGAGAGAAGGGACGGTTCTTTGGCGCTGCGCTGTGCTGCGGGGAAAAGAAAGCGGTATATATTCCGGCACAGGGATTTTTGACGGAGGAATATCTGCGGAGCAGTTTGCAGGAGCTGCTGAAAAAGGCAGCATGTGCTCCCACAATTGAATTGAAGGAGCAGTTGGACTGGCTCTGTCCGGAAGAAAAAGGGATGCTGCTGGATGCATCCGTGGGTGCTTATCTGTTAAATCCGCTGAAAAACGAATATACCTATGATGATCTGGCGAAGGACTATGCCGGGAAAATGTATCCATCCAGGGGAGAGCTCCTTGGAAAGCTGTCCTTATGTCAGGCATCCGAGGAACAGCCGGAGCAGTTTCTGGACTTTGCGTGTTACCAGGCTCTGACGGTATGGGAGAGCTGGCCGGTGATCTGGGAGCAGCTTCAGGAAACCGAGATGGATTCTCTGTTTAGCAAGGTGGAGATGCCGCTGGTATTTACCCTCTTTGACATGGAGCAGGCGGGGATTCTGGTGCGGGCAGAGAAATTAAAGGAATATGGGGATCGCCTGCAGACCAGAATATTGGAGCTGGAAAAAGAAATTTATGAAATGGCCGATGAGACCTTTAATATTAATTCTCCCAAACAGCTTGGTGTGATCTTATTTGAGAAGCTTCAGATGCCCTATGGAAAAAAGACAAAGACAGGATATTCCACGGCGGCAGATGTGCTGGAAAAACTGGCGGAGGAGTATCCAATTGTGGCTCAGATCCTGGAATACCGCCAGTTGACAAAGCTGAAATCCACCTATGCGGATGGTCTGGCATCATTTATCGAAGCGGACGGACGCATTCACAGCCGGTTTAATCAGACGATCACAGCCACGGGCAGAATCAGCAGCACAGATCCGAATCTGCAGAATATCCCGATCCGGACGGAGCTGGGCCGTCTGCTGCGAAAGGTATTTGTACCGAAGGACGGATATGTATTTGTAGATGCGGATTATTCCCAGATCGAACTGCGCGTGCTGGCTCATGTATCCGCGGATCCTCAACTGATTGGAGCCTACCGGGAAGCACAGGATATTCATGCAATCACGGCATCTCAGGTATTCCATGTGCCCCTGGAGGAAGTGACTCCGCTGCTGAGGCGGAATGCGAAAGCGGTCAACTTCGGTATCGTATACGGCATCAGCTCCTTTGGACTGAGCCAGGGACTGAGCATTACCCGCAAAGAGGCTCAGGAGTATATTGAACAGTATTTTAAAACCTATCCCGGCATCAAGCATTTTCTGGATAATTCAGTGATTATGGCAAAGGAAAAGGGGTATGCCCTGACTCTGTTTGGCAGACGCCGTCCGGTACCGGAGCTGAAGTCCAGCAATTTTATGCAGCGTTCTTTTGGAGAACGGGTGGCAATGAATTCGCCGATTCAGGGTACGGCTGCGGATATCATCAAGATCGCCATGGTGAAGGTGAACCAGCGTCTGAAAGCCCAGGGACTTCAGTCCAGACTGCTTTTGCAGGTACATGATGAACTGCTGGTGGAAGCGAAAAAAGAAGAAGTGGCACAGGTGGAAGAAATTCTGCGTCAGGAGATGATGGGAGCTGCCAGTCTGGAGGTACAGCTTGAGATTGACATGCATACCGGGGACAACTGGTATGATGCCCACTGATTTTGTTTTGGAAAAGCAAAGGGGAAAGAGAGTATGAAAATCCTTGGAATTACCGGCGGTGTGGGTGCGGGTAAAAGCACTGTCCTTGAATATCTGGAGCGGAAATATCAGGCCAGAGTCGTTCAGTGCGATCAGGCAGGCCTGCTGCTCCAGGAGCCGGGGGAAATCTGTTATCAGGAAATCTTTCGCACATTTGGAGGTGAAATTCTGCAAAAGGACGGGCGGCTGGATCGGACAAAGCTGGCAGAGCTGGTGTTTTCGGATAAAAAGAAGCTGGCGCAGCTAAATTCCATCGTCCACCCGGCGGTAAAAAAATATATTCTGGATCAGATTGAGCAGGAGCAGCATGACGGGAAGCGGAAGCTGTTTGTAATCGAGGCAGCGCTGCTTCTGGAAGATCATTATGATCAGATCTGCGACGAAATCTGGTATCTGCACACGGATGCTTCGGTGCGCAGAGAACGGCTGAAAAAGAGCCGGGGATATTCAGAGGAAAAAGTGACTCAGATCATGCAAAATCAGAAAACAGACACAGAATTTCAAAATTCCTGTCAGTTTATGGTTGACAATAGCAGTGATATTGTGGAAAATACATATGAACAAATTGACAGAGGGTTAAGTGAACATGGACTTTTGTAGTATTGCCAGCGGCAGCAGTGGAAACTGCATTTTTGTAGGCTCTGATGAAAACTGTATTCTGATTGATACCGGAATCAGCGGAAAAAAAGTGACCGAAGGATTACATAGCATTGACCGGAAGCCGGAAGAGGTGGATGGGATTTTAATTACGCATGAACATTCCGATCATATTAAAGGTCTGGGGGTAATGGCGAGAAAATATGGGATTCCCATTTATTCCACACCGGGTACGCTGGAGGCCATCCGTCAGTCCTCCTCTCTTGGAAAAATAGAACCGGAACTCTATCACACAGTGCATGCGGATGAGACATTTTCCATAGGGAATCTGGATATTCTTCCATTTCGGATTTCTCATGACGCGGCGGAGCCGGTGGCGTACCGGGTGGAAAGCGGCGGAAAATCAGCAGCGGTGGCCACGGATATGGGCTTCTACAATGACTATATTGTGGAGCACCTTCAGGGCCTGGACGGGATTCTGCTGGAATCCAACCATGATATTAATATGCTTCAGGTGGGAAGCTATCCTTATCCGCTGAAGCAGCGTATTCTGGGCAGGTTCGGGCATCTTTCCAATGAAAATGCGGGAAGGCTTCTGTGTGAGATACTGCATGATAAGCTGAAGGCAGTGATGCTGGGGCATCTGAGCCGGGAGAACAATTATGAAGCGCTGGCTTATGCGACGGTCTGCGCGGAGATTACCATGGGTGAGAACCCGTATAAGGCAAATGATTTCCCGATCCAGGTAGCCAAAAGAGAACAGGCATCTGCGCTTATAGAACTTTAAAACAGGAGGAAAGTATGAAAAAAACAATTATTACAGTAGTGGGTAAAGATACCGTGGGTATCATTGCAAAGGTATGTACCTATCTGGCAGAGAATAAGATCAACATTCTGGATATTTCACAGACTATCGTCAGCGGATATTTCAACATGATGATGGTGACGGATACCGCTTCTTCGGTGAAATCAGCCGTAGAGATTGCAGATGAGATGGAAGAGCTGGGAAAAGGCATGAATTTGACCATTCACTGCATGAACGAAGATATTTTTAATACCATGCATCGGATCTAAGGAGAAAAAATACTATGATAAATATGACAGAAGCCTCTGAAACGATTAAAATGATCACTCAGGAAAATCTGGATGTCCGTACAATCACCATGGGAATCAGCCTGTTGGATTGTGTTGATTCCGATCTGGAAAAATTAAATGAAAATATCTACCGGAAAATTACGACCATGGCGGAAAAACTGGTTTCCACCGGTAAGGAAATCGAAAAAGAATATGGAATTCCGATCGTAAACAAGCGGATTTCGGTTACTCCTATTGCATTGGTGGGCGGAAGTGCCTGCAAATCCCCGGAGGATTTTGTGACGATTGCCGGGACACTGGACCGGGCGGCAAAACAGGTGGGCGTAAACTTTATTGGCGGTTATTCGGCCCTGGTTTCCAAGGGAATGACCCGCAGCGATGAATTTCTGATCCGTTCCATTCCTCAGGCGCTGTCTTCTACGGATGTGGTCTGCAGTTCTGTAAATGTGGGTTCTACCAAGTGCGGAATCGATATGGATGCCGTGCGTCTGCTGGGAGAGATCATCCGCGAGACGGCAGAGCGCACCAAAGAACAGGATTCTCTGGGCTGCGCAAAGCTGGTGGTATTCTGCAATGCACCGGATGACAATCCATTTATGGCAGGTGCTTTTCACGGTGTCACAGAGGGAGATGCGATCATCAATGTGGGGGTCAGCGGCCCGGGCGTAGTGAAGACTGCACTGGAACAGGTGCGGGGAGAAGACTTTGAAGTGCTTTGTGAGACCATTAAAAAGACCGCGTTCAAGGTAACCCGTGTGGGACAACTGGTGGCACAGGAGGCTTCCAGACGTCTTGGAGTGCCCTTTGGGATCATCGATCTTTCCCTGGCGCCTACACCGGCTATCGGGGACAGCGTAGCGGATATTCTGTGTGAAATCGGCCTGGAGTATGCGGGGGCGCCGGGAACAACGGCGGCGCTGGCACTGCTCAATGACCAGGTGAAAAAGGGCGGCGTCATGGCGTCCTCCTACGTGGGGGGCTTAAGCGGCGCGTTTATTCCGGTCAGTGAGGATCAGGGAATGATCAATGCGGCAGAGATTGGTGCGCTGACCCTGGAGAAGCTGGAAGCGATGACCTGTGTCTGCTCCGTCGGTCTGGATATGATTGCGATTCCGGGAGAGACCAGCGCGTCTACGATCTCCGGTATTATTGCGGATGAGATGGCGATCGGTATGGTAAATCAGAAGACCACCGCAGTACGTCTGATCCCGGTGATCGGCAAGGGGGTAGGAGAGACGGTGGAATTTGGCGGACTGCTGGGGCATGCGCCGATCATGCCGGTAAACCCGTTCTCTTGTGAGGCGTTTATCAGCCGGAAGGGAAGAATCCCTGCTCCGATCCACAGCTTTAAAAACTAAAAAATATACGCCACCGGTATTCCGAAAGGGATTCTGGTGGTGTTTTTGAAATGGAGATAAGAGATGATTAAGAAAACAGCAATTATTGGAATGGGTGCTCTGGGTATTTTATATGGAACTCATATGATTGATCAGGATGGCATACAGAACGTTTGCTATGTAATGGATTCAAAACGGAGTGAAAAATATAAAAATCAGACATTTTATAAAAATGGGACTGCCTATCAGATGCCGGTGTGTGACTGCGAGAGGGCCGAAGCGGCTGATCTGGTGATTGTGGCGGTGAAGTACAACGGACTGGCGTCGGCAGTGGATACGATGAAGCGGTGTGTGGGCGAACATACCATCATTATGTCAGTGATGAATGGAATCAGCAGCGAGGAGATCATCGCAGATCAGTACGGCAAAGAACACATGATCTATACGGTGGCACAGGGAATGGACGCCATGAAGTTTGGCAATGAGCTGACTTATACCAGAATGGGTGAGCTCCGCATCGGAGCAAAGGAAGAGTGCCAGCAGAAAAATCTGCAGGCAGTAAAGGAATACTTTGACCGGATTCAGATGCCCTATACGGAAGATGTGGATATCATGCATCGGATCTGGGGCAAATTTATGCTGAATGTGGGCGTCAATCAGTGCTGCATGGCATATGAGACAGATTATCACGGCTGTCTGGTGCCAGGTGAGGCGAACCGGACCATGATCGCCGCCATGCGGGAAGTGATTGTGCTGGCCCGCTGCGAGGGCGTGAATATCGGAGAAAAGGATCTGAATGAATATGTGGATCTTTTAAATACCCTGTCGCCGGAAGGGATGCCTTCCATGCGTCAGGACGGGCTGGCTCACCGGCCCTCAGAGGTGGAGATGTTTTCCGGAACCATCCTTCGCCTGGCAAAAAAACACGGGATTCTGGTTCCGTCGAACCGTTATCTGTATGAGCGGGTGAAGGAACTGGAGGCAGCTTATTAAGCGAGAAGTCTAAAACAGCAGCAGGAAAAATGCAATATGTTCCTGCTGCTGTTTGTTGATGAATAGTTACAGTCCGCCTTCTGCATTTGCAGAGCTTCGGGTTTATTTTAACGATACGAAGAAGAATGGCGTGCTTGCAAAAGGGAACGTGCAGATGGCGGGAATGAATTTGCAAACGCGCTCTAACGTCATTGCGTCCTGGCAACGCTTCAAGACTGCAGAGGTGTTCACCTATGAGCCTTGAATAGCAACAAATTGCCGAAAGAAAATCTAAAAAGTTATTGACTCTCTTTCTTGGATTTGATACGATAAACACAAAGCAGAGGTTTCAAAATTCTATTACCTGTCACAGGTATCTCTATTCAAGTCATTACGACATTCTATGAACATCATGCTTTTATTCCAGAACACAACAACGAAAAAGCAGGAGATTTCACAGAAGATAGAGAAAAGGTCTCCTGCGGTGAATGCACAAGGAGGCACGAAGAAAATGAAACCAGAAAAACGAATCCAAACCACTTTATTTCCCGGGGAAAACAACAACCAGACTGCAGTACAGCGCAACTACAAAGACTCTCTTTTTCGCATGGTTTTTTCGGACAAAAAGGAACTGCTGGTATTGTACAATGCCATGCGGGAATCCCATTACACAGACCCGGATCTGCTGGAGATCAAGACATTGGAAAATGCCATTTACATGACCATCAAAAATGATCTGTCCTTTTTGATTGATTTTCGGCTGTATTTGTATGAACACCAGTCCTCTGTGAGTCCGAACCTGCCATTGCGGGATCTGTTCTACGTGGCGGATCAACTGCAGGAACTGATCCGGAAGGAAGACTTGTATAAGAGTACGCTGGTCAGGATTCCTACCCCGGAGTTTGTTGTCTTTTACAACGGAGTTCAGAAGCAGCCGGAACGTAAGATATTGCGTCTGTCAGATGCTTTTATAAAAGAAACGAATGCTCCGAAACTGGAGTTGGAGGTAACGGTACTAAATATCAATGTTGGCTATAATCAGAAACTGATGGATGCATGTAAAACACTGCGGGATTATTCTCTGTATGTAGAAAAAGTAAGAGAGTTTATAAAGAGTATGAAACCGGAGGCAGCCGTGGCAAAGGCGGTGGAAGAATGCATTCATGATGATATCTTGAAGGATTTTTTGTTAAGCCAGAGAGCGGAGGCGATTAAAGTGACGATTTATGAATATGATCAGGCCCAGCATGAAGAGACCTTGCGGGAGGAAGGACGTACAGAAGGACGTATAGAGGGACGTACAGAGGGACGTACAGAAGGCGAATTATTAAAAGTAATAAAACTGATTATAGAAAAGCGGCGAAAGCAGTTGACTGTGCCAGTGATAGCGGAGCATCTGGAAGAGAAAGAAGAGTTTGTCACCAGAGTATGTGAAGTGATTGAGGCAAACCCGGAGGCTGCAGCCGAAGAGATATTGGAGAAAATCAACTGACAGAAGAAGCAGGGGCGGACAAAAGGAAAATTCATGGTGGATTTCAGTAAATAATCGGCGAATGGGTGAATTCGCTGGAAACAGCAGAGCCGGTTCTGGCGGTAATGGCCAACTGGTAAATATGAGAGGCATAGATATCCTGAGTAAGCATCTGCAGGGCAGAGCTGCTCAGGATTTTTTTCGCATCTGCCAGTTTGGTGATAAGCGGTATCCGGGAGGTCTGCTTCATGGTATGCAGCAGAGGGGCAGCCTCTTTGCAAAAACCCAGAATGCGGGCATAAGAAGTAATCCCCTGCAGGCGGTAAGCTTCCGTAGCCTGGGCGGTGATGTTCAGCAGGATATGAAGCAGGGCACGGCGAATGCGTGTCTCTGTCATCTGCCTGGTCTTCAGCAGGGTGACAAACTGATCCGGATTCTGATAACCGGGCAGCAGATTTTGAATCCGGTCAGACAGATTGGAAGTTACATCCAGATATCTCGTATACTCCTGCTCCGAGAGCAGCTTGTAGTGCAAAAGGGCGGAAAAATCGGAGAAACGGACAAAGCCCGCCGTGCTCTGCCATTTCTTCAAAAGAGTCAGACTGCCGGCAGGCAGAAAGGCCTCCAGATCATGCCAGGAATCAAAAGGGAAAGCGGAGAGGGCAGATCCCTTTGAACCGGTGTTATCGGAAGGGGGGCCGGCAGGGGACAGCAGCCTTTGCCGTACAGCGCTGGCGGAGCAGAAGGTCTGTTCAAAGTCCAGAGAATGATAGCCACTGCCCTCGCGGCGGATAGGAAACAGTTTCATGCTGCTTCCTGTCTTTCTGACTGCCTTTTGATATTCCAGTCCCAGAATGTTGTTTGGACTGGAGATAAGATGAGATACTGCACTCAACTGAGATTCGGCGCCGGAATATTCTTCTGATTCCGATTTTGACTCAGACAGGTATGCCGGCTCAGACATCCGCACTTCCCACAGCTTTCGAAGCAGAGCTGGTTCCTGTGCCAGAGCGGAGAGCAGAGCAGCCTCTCTTGCCTCTGGAAAGGTCATGCCCTGGCGCTGGTTTTTTAACAGAAGCTGGCGGTATTCCTCCGATTCATCCAGAAAAAAATCAGCCAGCGGGGCAAACAGCTCCGGATGTCCGGTTTCACATCCGAAGGAAAGCAGATCAATACAGCCCAGTTGGTGCAGCAGGGAGACGGCGCCTTCAGCGAAGTATTCTGCACTGCCGCAGGCATAGCAGACCGGCAGCTCCAGCACCAGATCGGCACCGTTCTCCAGGGCCATTCTGGTGCGGCAGTATTTGTCCGCCAGGGCAGGCTCGCCCCGCTGTACAAAGTCCGGACTCATGACCACCACGATATAATCGGCACCGGATTTTTTCTTTGTCTGCCGGATCTGATAGGCGTGCCCGTTGTGAAAAGGGTTGTATTCTGCTATGATGCCTGCTGTTTTCATGGATATCCTGCTTCCTTTCGGCTCTTGGAATGAGAACCGTTTGTATTTGCCTATTATTTTAACAAAGGAATGGGGGAAGCGCAAGCAGCCAATGTATTTTTCCCAATCCATGGTATTTTTGACTTGTATGAGCAGACAAAATGGTTTATAATCGAAATAACGTAAAAAATACGAAAGGAGTCATTAATCATGGGATTTATTGACGTCATCAAAACAAAAGCAAAAGCAGATAAAAAGACAATTGTTCTGCCGGAGAGCGAAGACAGAAGAACTTACGAGGCAGCAGCACAGATTTTAAAAGAAGATCTGGCAAATATTATTCTGGTAGGCAGTGAAGAAGCAGTAAAGAAAGGCAGCGAGGGCCTGGATATTTCAGAAGCTGTTGTTGTGGATCCGGCTACTTCAGATAAGACCGCTGCTTATATTGACAAATTAGTGGAATTAAGACAGAAAAAAGGCATGACACCCGAACAGGCAAAAGAAATCATGCTGAATCAGTATTTATATTATGGTGTTATGATGGTTAAGATGGGAGACGCAGACGGTATGGTCAGCGGTGCATGCCACTCTACCGCAGATACCTTAAGACCGTGTCTTCAGATCCTGAAAACAAAACCGGGCACCAAGCTGGTATCCGCATTCTTCCTGATGGAAGTACCAAACTGCGAATTCGGCGAGAACGGCACATTCGTATTTGCAGACTGCGGTCTGAACCAGAATCCGAATCCGGAAGAACTGGCAGCGATTGCAGCCTCTTCCGCAGAATCCTTCAAATCTCTGGTAGGTGCAGAACCGAAGGTTGCATTCCTTTCCCATTCATCCAAGGGCAGTGCAAAGCATGCGGATATTGATAAAGTAACTGCAGCAGTAGAGATTGCAAAGAATGAAAACCCGGATCTGATGCTGGACGGAGAACTGCAGCTTGATGCAGCCATCGTTCCGAGCGTAGGCGCTTCCAAAGCACCGAACAGCAAAGTGGCAGGTCATGCAAACGTTCTGATCTTCCCGGATCTGGATGCAGGCAATATCGGATACAAGCTGGTACAGAGACTGGCAAAAGCAGAAGCTTACGGCCCGGTTACCCAGGGTATCGCAGCACCGGTCAATGATCTGTCCCGCGGATGCTCTGCAGAAGACATCGTAGGCGTGGTAGCAATTACAGCCGTACAGTGCCAGCAGAAATAAATCTGTTCTACATAGAGCAAAAAGAATAACCTTTCTAGGAAGCAGCTATGCTGCTTCCTGTCAGTTAGACATAAAATAAAACATCGGAAAACAAGCGCAACCTACAATAAGGAAACGTAACTTAGGAGGATATAAGAATGAACGTATTAGTAATCAACTGCGGAAGCTCATCCCTGAAATTCCAACTGATCAATTCCGATACCGAGGCAGTGGCTGCAAAAGGACTCTGCGAACGTATCGGACTTGACGGAAGACTGGTTTATCAGCCGACCGGCGGAGAAAAAGAAGTGACCGAAGCTCCGATGCCTACTCATACAGAGGCGATCAAGATGGTTCTGGATGCCCTGGTAAATACCAAGACAGGTGTACTGAAGAGTCTGGAAGAAGTAGAAGCCATTGGCCATCGTGTACTGCACGGCGGATCTAAAATCACGGAATCCTGCATTATCAATGATGAAGTAATCTCCGTTATCGATGAGTGCTGTGACCTTGGACCTCTGCATAATCCTGCAAACCTGATGGGTATCCGTGCCTGTATGGAGCTGATGCCGGGCAAGCCAAATGTAGCTGTATTCGATACTGCATTCCATCAGACCATGCCTGCAAAAGCATTTATGTATGCAATTCCGAGAAAATATTATGACAAATATGCTGTTCGTAAATACGGCTTCCACGGAACTTCACACAGCTTCGTATCCAAAGAGACCATCAAATTCCTTGGCCTGGATAAGAACAATTCAAAAGTAGTGGTATGTCATCTTGGAAATGGTGCATCCATCAGTGCAGTAGAGAATGGCAAATGTGTAGATACCTCCATGGGACTGACCCCTCTGGAAGGTCTGATCATGGGAACACGTTCCGGCGATCTGGATCCGGCTGTTCTGGAATTTGTCTGCAAAAAAGAAAACATTGATGTGGCAGAGATGGTTCGTATTCTGAATAAAGAATCCGGTGTGATGGCATTATCCAATGGTCTTTCCAGTGACTTCCGTGACCTGGAAGAAGCGATGGATGCAGGCAACAAAGACGCTGCTCTGGCCATTGATGCATTCTGCTACCGCGTGGCAAAATACGTAGGTTCCTATGCAGCGGCGATGAACGGTGTGGATGCAATCACCTTCACCGGCGGTATCGGTGAAAATGCCGGTCTGGTCCGCGGCAAAGTGCTTTCTTATCTTGGATACCTCGGAATCAAGGTTGATGAAGAGATGAATAAAAAGCGCGGTGAGAACATGGTGCTCTCCACAGCAGACTCCAAAGTGAAGGTAGCAGTGATCCCGACCAACGAAGAACTGGCTATCTGCCGTGAGACAGCAGAGCTGGCTTCCAAGTAAAAACGGGCTGGCTGTCTCACAGCAGAGCCGGTTTCAAGACAACAAAATTTGTCCTGATGTCAAGAAAATATACTTGACAAATCATTTCAATATGCTTATAATAAAATGCGTGTGTTAGGAGGAGTGTGCATTGATGAACCTGACTGATGTCGTATTAGAAGAGGGCAAGGTCATTCACCGCCAGGAAGATATAGCGATTACATCGTTTGATTTTCCTTTTGGCAGTTTCCCGATTACTAAAAAGCATCCTTTAACTCTGACAATAGAGAACAAAGGAAAGAAAGTTCTGGGGATACAGGGCAGCATTACGCTGAATGTCATGATACCTTGTGCACGTTGTCTGGATGATGTTCCAACGAAGCTTGTGCTCGACTTTGAAAAAGAAGTTGATATGAAGCAGACAGAGGAAGAGCGTCTGGAAGCATTGGATGAAAGCGATTTTTTAAATGGATATAACCTGGATGTGGATAAGCTTGTCTATGGTGAAGCACTGACAAACTGGCCGTCCCGTGTCCTCTGCAAAGAGGACTGCAAAGGGCTGTGCAAGGTTTGCGGTCAAAATTTAAACCGTGGGACTTGCGACTGTGATAGCACAGATTTAGATCCAAGAATGGCAAAAATCCGTGATATCTTTAGCAATTTTAAGGAGGTGTAAACCATGTCAATCTGTCCAAAAAACAAACATTCTAAAGCCAGAAGAGACAGCAAAAGAGCAAACTGGAAAATGTCTGCTCCTAATCTGGTAAAATGTAGTAAATGCGGCGCATTAATGATGCCGCACAGAGTCTGCAAAGCTTGCGGAACTTATAACAAAAAAGAAATCATTGCTATGGGTGAGTAATCAACAAATGCAGTAAAAAAGACTTCCGCGGTTTCGTGGGAGTCTTTTTTTAACACAAATTTTTTCTATACTGATAAAACAGGCATCATAATGGCAGGTTATTTCATTTTAATATTGCTTTTTAGGATGATGTTTAGTATATTATGTAATAGATGTTAGGAGGTAGGGCAATGAGCGGACAGATACGAGTGGCTGTCGATGCCATGGGCGGTGACAATGCACCCGGAGAGGTTGTAAAGGGTGCGGTCCAGGCGGTGAACAGCCGGAATGACATTCAGGTAGTCCTGATCGGCATGAAAGAACTGGTAGAGAAGGAACTGAACAAGTATACTTATGCCAAAGAACAGATAGAAGTGGTACATGCTTCAGAAGTGATAGAGACGGCAGAACCTCCGGTGGCCGCAATACGGGGCAAAAAAGATTCATCCATCGTAGTGGGGATGAATATGATTAAGCATCAGGAAGCAGATGCATTTGTATCGGCGGGCAGCTCCGGAGCGATACTGGTAGGCGGGCAGATTATTGTCGGCCGTATCAGAGGCATTGAGAGACCGCCATTAGCCTCCCTGATTCCCACGGAGAAAGGAGTCAGCCTGCTTCTGGACTGCGGCGCCAATGTGGATGCCAGAGCCTCACATCTGGTACAGTTCGCGCGGATGGGTTCCATTTATATAGAAGGAGCTCTTGGAATCCAGAATCCCAGGGTGGGGATCGTGAATGTGGGCGCAGAAGAGGAAAAAGGAAATGCACTGGTAAAGGAGACCTTTCCGATGCTGAAGGACTGCCCGGATCTGAACTTTATCGGAAGCGTAGAAGCCAGAGACATTCCCTCCGGTGCCTGCGATGTAATTGTCTGTGAGGCATTTACCGGAAACGTAATCCTGAAGCTGTACGAGGGGACTGCGGCAACCCTGATCCGCGTCATCAAGAAGGGGATGATGACCAGTCTGAGAAGCAAGATCGGTGCACTGCTGATCAAACCTTCCCTGAAGGCCACTCTTAAGGACTTTGATGCGACGAAATACGGCGGCGCACCGCTGCTGGGATTAAAGGGACTGGTAGTAAAGACACATGGAAGTTCCAAGGCACAGGAAATAGAAAATTCCATTATCCAATGTGTATTATTTAAAGAACAGAGGATTAATGAGAAAATAAAAGAGCAGATTGCTGCTGAAAATGAAAAATAAGGAGAGGAATAGTATGGAATTTGAAAAATTACAACAGATTATTGCGGAGGTCCTCAATGTAGATGCGGACGAGATCACACCGGAGACTACATTTGTAGATGATCTTGGAGCAGACTCTTTGGACGTATTTCAAATTATCATGGGAATCGAAGAAGAATTTGACATCGAGATTCCAAACGAAGAGGCAGAAAAGATAGTATCGGTAGGAGATGCAGTGGAACAGATAAAAAATGCAATAGGTTGATAGCAAAGGGGCTGTTGTATTGTGCGACAGTCCCTGCTTTTATATTGCATCAATACATTTTCTTGTTACATTTCAGGAGGAAAGATATGTTATATCATAAACTGGAAACATTGCAGAAAAAAATCGGATATCATTTTCATGATTTTTCGCTGCTGATACAGGCGATGAGCCACAGTTCCTATGCCAATGAACACCGCAGCGAGGGACTGAAGGATAATGAAAGGCTGGAATTTTTAGGAGATGCGGTCCTGGAAGTGACCAGCAGTGAATTTTTGTTCCGGGAATATCCCAATATGCCGGAAGGGGATCTGACCAAGCTGAGGGCCAGCATCGTCTGTGAACCCACACTGGCCCTGTGCGCCAGAGAATTTGGTCTTCCGGAGTATCTTCTGCTGGGAAAAGGCGAGGAGCATACCGGCGGCAGGGGACGTAACTCCATTGTATCGGATGCCCTGGAAGCGCTGATCGGTGCAATCTATCTGGATGGTGGTTTTGCTAGTGCAAAAGAGTTTATCATTCAATTTATCATGACAGATATTGAACATAAAAAACTCTTTTATGATAGCAAGACAATCCTGCAGGAGATTGTGCAGAGAGATTTCAAAGATGAAGAAGTAGTCTATGAGCTGATGAAGGAGGAAGGGCCGGATCACGCCAAGAAATTTGTGGTAGAGGTGAAGCTGGGGCCTGTGACAGCGGGTACCGGAGTGGGCAGTACCAAGAAGGCGGCAGAACAGGAGGCTGCCTATCGTGCCATTATTGAACTGAAAGGAAAAAATGCATGTATTTAAAAAGCATTGAGGTGCAGGGATTTAAGTCCTTTGCAAATAAGATAGTATTCCAGTTCCATAACGGGATTACCGGCATTGTAGGGCCCAATGGCAGCGGCAAGAGCAACGTGGCGGATGCGGTGCGGTGGGTGCTGGGAGAGCAGCGGGTGAAGCAGCTTCGGGGCGGAACGATGCAGGATATCATTTTTGCCGGCAGTGAGAACCGGAAACCTCTGGGATATGCCTATGTGGCAATCACATTGGATAATGCGGATCACCGGCTTCCTGTTTCCTACGATGAAGTGACTGTAGCCAGACGGCTGTACCGTTCCGGCGAGAGTGAATATATGCTCAATGGCGTCCAGTGTCGGCTGAAAGATGTCAATGAGCTGTTTTATGATACCGGTATCGGAAAAGAGGGCTACTCCATCATCGGACAGGGACAGATTGAAAAGATCCTGAATGGCAAGCCGGAAGAAAAACGGGAGCTGTTTGACGAGGCGGCAGGCATTGTGAAATACAAGCGGCGAAAAGCCACTGCCCAGAAAAAACTGGAGGATGAACAGCAGAATCTGATCCGTGTCAATGATATTTTATCCGAGCTGACCAGACAGATCGGCCCGTTGTCCCGTCAGGCGGAAACAGCCAGAGTTTATCTGAAAAAAAGAGAAGAATTAAAAGCATTCGATGTGAACATGTTTCTTTTGGATATTCAGCGGATCAAAGAGTCTCTGAATGAGACACAGCAGAAGTTTCAGACGGCCAACGGGGATCTGGAGCAGACACGCCAGTCCTACGAGCAGACGCGCCAGGAATACGAAGTCCTGGAGGCAGAGCTGGAGCAGATTGAAGATCGATTGAAGGAAGAACAGGAGAACATTACCCAGACTCGTCTGCGCAGGCAGCAGTTGGAGAATCAGATCGCACTTCTGCAGGAGCAGATCAAGACAGATCAGCTCAGCGATGAGCATCTCCAGAGCAGAATACAGGTGCTGGAAAAGGAAATCTCCGATAAGAAGACCAATGGCCTTCAGATGAAGCAGGAGCAGGAGCTGCTGCTGAAGCAGGCGGATGTGGTGCGGGCTAAAAACCAGACCGCGCAGGAAGGTTATCAGCAGTTTTTGAATCAGATCGATCAGCTCAGTGAAGAGATCGAGGGAGGCAAAAGCGAGATTATCCGTCTTCTGAACAGCCGGGGTTCCATCAAGGGAAAGCTGCAGCGCTACGATACGATGATCGAGCAGATCGATATCCGCAGAGCCCAGTTGAATCAGCAGGTGATCAAGCTGAAGAGCGAAGAAAGTGACCAGAATGAGGTTCTGACTTCGCTGCAGCAGGAGTATGATAAAGTAACGGCACAGATCGAAGCGCTCAATCAGAAAAATGAAGTGATTGATGCCAATCTGGGAGAGGTACAGGAAAAGCTGACTGCTCAGAATCAGCAGATGGAGCAGGATCAGACGGAATACCATCGACAGGCTTCCCGTCTGGAGTCCCTGAAAAATATTACCGAGCGCTACGATGGATATGGAAACAGCATCCGCCGGGTAATGGAGCAGAAAAGCAGGGAAAAGGGGCTTCACGGCGTAGTGGCGGATCTGATCAAGACAGAGAAAAAATATGAGATCGCAGTAGAGACTGCCCTGGGCGGAAGCATTCAGAATATTGTAACAGAGGATGAGGCAACGGCAAAACGGATGATCGAATATCTGAAGCGCAACAAATTCGGACGTGCCACCTTTCTTCCTCTGACCGCCATGAAAAATAAAGGCGGTTTTAACCAGCAGGGGGTATTGAAAGAGGCCGGTGTCATCGGCCTGGCCAGTACACTGGTCACGGCAGAGGAAAAGTACGTCAGTCTGGTGGAATATCTGCTGGGCAGGACGGTGGTCATGGACCAGATTGATCATGCCATTGCTCTGGCGAAAAAATACCGTTATTCACTGCGTATCGTGACGCTGGAGGGCGAATCCTTGAGCCCCGGCGGATCCATGACCGGTGGTGCGTTCAAGAACAGCAGCAACCTGCTGGGACGCCGCAGGGAAATAGAAGAACTGCAGGAACAGGTGGCGGTACGGAAACAAAATCTGGAAGAGCTGCAAAGCTCCATCGACCGCTGCAGGGCAGAACGTAACCGGCTTCGGGACCGGCTTGTGGAGCTGAAGGAAGATTTTCAGAAGCAGTATATTCAGCAGAACACAGCAGCCCTTCGGCTGAAAGAAACCAGTGGAAAGAAGGATCAGACCGTCAGCGGCTACCAGCAGATCAAAAAAGAAAATGCACAGTTGGAGCAGCAGCTTCAGGAGATCAGGGAGGGCGGTCAGAAGATACAGCAGGAGCTGGACGAATCGATTGCCAGAGAAAAAGAACTGGAAGCGTGTGTTCTGGAAAAGCAGAATACGCTGGAAGAGATACGGGAGCAGGAGAAAATCTCCAGTCAGCATATGGAGGAGGTTCACCTGGAACTGGCTTCCCTGGAGCAGAAAGAGAATTTCATTGTGCAGAATCAAAACCGTCTGAAGGGTGAGATAAGGACGCTGGAAGAAGAACTGGAGAACACCAGAGCAGGGCTGGGAGACGCCTGCGCACAGGTGGAACAGAAACGCAACAATATTTCCGAAATCGAAAAGACCATCGCTGCCGCGGCCCAGTGGGAAGAGAAAACCAGACAGGAAGAAGAGAAACTGCGCACCCGGAAAGAAGAGAAAAACAAAATCCATAAATCCTTCTTTTCGAAACGCGAAGAATTGTCTGAGCGGATCTCTCTGCTGGATAAGGAGTGCTTCCGTTTGAACAGCCAGATGGAGAAGATGGAAGAGACCAAGGACAGTCAGATCAGTTACATGTGGGATGAATACGAACTGACTTACACCATGGCGCTGGAGCTGAAACGGGAAGATCTGGGATCTCCGGCACAGATCAGGAAAAACATCAGCGCCTTGAAAAATGAGATCCGCGGACTGGGCAACGTCAATGTAAACGCCATAGAGGATTACAAAGAACTGTCAGAACGTCACAGCTTCCTTTCCGCGCAGCATGAGGATCTGATCAAGGCAGAAGAAGCCCTGGGAAAGATCATTCAGGAGCTGGATGAGGGGATGCGGACTCAGTTCCGCGAACAGTTCGCCCGGATCCAGGAGGAGTTTGACAAGGCATTTAAACAGTTGTTTGGCGGAGGAAAAGGGACGCTGGAGCTGGTGGAAGAGGAAGATATCCTGGAAGCCGGCATACGGATCATTGCTCAGCCGCCGGGCAAAAAGCTTCAGAATATGATGCAGCTTTCCGGCGGAGAAAAATCCCTCACAGCGATTGCACTGCTGTTTGCGATTCAGAACCTGAAGCCTTCTCCCTTCTGCCTTTTGGATGAGATCGAGGCTGCACTGGATGAGAGCAATGTGGAGCGGTATGCAGGTTATCTTCATAAGTTGACAAAACATACACAATTTATTATTATTACACATAGAAGAGGTACGATGGCGGCAGCGGACCGTCTGTATGGTATTACCATGCAGGAAAAAGGCGTGTCAGCGCTGGTATCCGTTAATCTGATAGAAGAAGAACTGGATAAATAATTGTGTTAAGTTTTCGCAGAAAACTTAACATGCAGCGTCAGCCCATTTGCCGAAGGCAAATTTAGGATGGGCTGATGTTCGATAGCTTGTGTTAGTGGATAGGAGAGCGGAATATGGAAGAGAAAAAAGGCTTTTTCAAACGTCTGGTTGCTGGATTAACCAAAACAAGAGACAACATTGTCTCCGGCATTGATTCCATTTTCAGTGGGTTTTCCAGTATAGATGACGATTTCTATGAAGAAATAGAAGAAATTCTGGTGATGGGGGACATTGGCATCAATGCGACCACCTCTATTATTGAAGGTTTAAAGAAGAAGGTAAAGGAACAGAATATCAAAGATCCTTCGGAATGCAAAAAGCTGCTGATACAGAGCATCAAGGATGAGATGAATGTGGGTGAGACCGCATACAAATTTGAGACCTGTAAATCCGTGGTTCTGGTCATCGGAGTCAACGGGGTGGGCAAGACCACCAGCGTGGGCAAAATGGCCGGTAAATTAAAGGATCAGGGCAGG
This sequence comes from Lachnospiraceae bacterium, assembly GCA_028689585.1. Taxonomy (GTDB): domain Bacteria; phylum Bacillota; class Clostridia; order Lachnospirales; family Lachnospiraceae; genus Merdiplasma. The sequence continues at coordinate 99,690 of JAQVCW010000009.1, forward strand.
AAAGTGATTCTGGCGGCGGCGGATACCTTCCGTGCTGCAGCCGGAGAACAACTGGCAGAATGGGCAAAACGGGCGAATGTGGAGATGATCGGCGGGCAGGAGGGATCTGATCCGGGCTCTGTAGTATATGATGCCATCGCTGCAGCAAAGGCCAGGAACGCGGATGTACTTCTCTGCGATACGGCAGGCAGACTTCATAATAAGAAGAATCTCATGAACGAGCTGGGGAAAATCAACCGGATCATCGACCGGGAATATCCGGATGCTTACAAAGAAACACTGGTAGTTCTGGATGGAACCACAGGCCAGAATGCATTGGCGCAGGCCAGGGAATTTGAAGAGGTGACCAAGATTACCGGCATTATACTCACCAAGCTGGACGGAACGGCTAAGGGCGGTATTGCTGTGGCGATACATTCCGAACTGGGGATTCCGGTAAAATATATCGGAGTAGGCGAGAGCATCGATGATCTGCAGAAATTTGATGCGGATGAATTTGTAAATGCATTGTTTGATGTGCCAAAGCCCGTACAATAAGGCTTGTGCAGAAAAATATAATATAGGATGGAGAGACATAGGATATGTTGACATTAGAGGCATTTGAAGAAGCGTCAGAAACAGTAAGAAAAGTAACGCAGGAAACAAAACTGGTATACAGTGAATATTTCAGTGCACAGACCGGAAACAAGGTATATCTGAAGCCGGAAAATATGCAGGTGACCGGAGCTTATAAGATCCGGGGAGCTTATTACAAAACCAGCACTCTGACAGAGGAAGAGCGTCAGAAGGGACTGATCACCGCATCGGCTGGCAACCATGCTCAGGGTGTGGCTTATGCGGCAAAGGCATTTGGCTGCAGGGCGGTTATTGTCATGCCTACCACTACACCGCTGATGAAAGTGAATCGCACCAAGAGCTATGGTGCAGAGGTGGTGCTGCATGGGGATGTCTATGATGAAGCGTGTGAACATGCACTGAGGCTCGCCGAAGAGAATGGCTACACTTTTATCCATCCTTTTGATGACCTGACCGTGGCAACCGGGCAGGGAACCATTGCCATGGAAATCTTCAAGGAACTGCCTCTGGTGGATTACATTCTGGTTCCGGTAGGAGGCGGCGGACTGGCTACCGGCGTATCCACACTGGCGAAGCTGCTGAATCCGAAGATCAAAGTGATCGGTGTGGAGCCGGCAGGGGCTGCCTGCCTGACCGCATCCAGAAAAGCCGGGGAAGTAGTTACGCTTCCGGGCGTGAGCACCATTGCAGACGGTACTGCCGTAAAGACACCCGGTGAAAAAATTTTTCCGTATCTGCAGGAAAATCTGGATGATATCATCACCGTAGAGGATGATGAGCTGATTGTGGCTTTTCTGGATATGGTAGAGAATCATAAGATGATCGTGGAAAATTCCGGACTTCTGACGGTAGCTGCGCTGAAACATATCGATGTCAAAGGGAAAAAGATCGTATCCGTACTCAGCGGCGGCAATATGGATGTAATTACTATGGCTTCCGTGGTACAGCATGGCCTGATTCAGAGAGATCGTATCTTTACGGTATCGGTACTGCTTCCGGACAAGCCGGGAGAGCTGGTGCGGGTGGCTTCTGTCATTGCTGAGGAACAGGGCAACGTCATCAAGCTGGATCACAACCAGTTCATAAGCACCAACCGGAGTGCAGCGGTGGAACTGAAGATCACGCTGGAATCCTTTGGTACGGAGCACAAGAACCGGATTGTACAGGCTCTGAGAGAACATGGCTATCAGCCGAAGTTTGAAAATGCGAATCTGTAAAAAAAGAAAAATAAAGTGTAAAAGGTAATCATATAGATGAAATTTTTAAAGAAATATGTTGATCCATGGCTTCGCCTCTATTCCATACTCCCGCTTTTGAGCGCATTTTTATTTAATGATCTGATCTACTGGGGATCGATGGTACTGGCGAAGAATCGATACCATTATGATTTCACCACGGAGTTGGACCGTATGGTTCCGCTGGTCCCGTGGACCATAATCATCTATCTGGGATGCTATATTTTCTGGATAGTAAATTATATTATAATCGGTCATCTGGAAAAGAAAGAATTCTACCGCTTTATCACTGCGGATCTTCTTTCCAGATTCCTGTGCGGAGTCTTTTTCCTGCTGCTGCCGACTACCAATGTCAGACCGCCGCTGCCTGCCGATTCCATATTTACAGGAGCTATACAGTGGCTTTGGAGCATTGATGCCCCGGTGAATCTTTTTCCATCGATTCACTGTCTGGTGAGCTGGCTGTGTTATGTGGGGATACGGGGGAAAAAAGGCATTCCAAAGTGGTATCAGTGGCTTTCCTGCGGAATTGCTCTGGCGGTATGCGTTTCCACTCAGACGACAAAACAGCATTACTTTGTGGATGTGATCGGAGCTATTGTGATTGCGGAGGGCTGCTATTGGCTGACTCATCATACGGAATGGTATCGTGCCGTGATGAAGGTTTTCGAACCACGCAATGCAGATCAGAAGAGAAAACTGGAAAAAACGGACGGATAAAAAAATAAAGAGACGGGTAAAGGGGATAATTATGTTTTTGGGATTTTACAGTTATACCGTTATTCTGACCTATCTGGGACTGTTCAGTTCCGTGATCGGAATGACTATGGCTTTGGAAGGACATTTTCACTGGGCTATTGCATGCCTGGTGACTTCCGGCATCTGTGATATGCTGGACGGGAAAATAGCAAGGAGCAAGAAAAACCGTACTGAGGATGAAAAAACGTTCGGAATTCAGATTGATTCCCTGTGTGATCTGGTATGCTTCAGTGTATTCCCGGCATTTCTGGGATACGGACTGGGGCTGCGGGGGTTCTGGGGGACCACGGCCATGTGCCTTTTTGTGCTTGCAGGTGTGATCCGGCTGGGATACTTTAACGTGATGGAACAGAAACGGCAGCAGGAAACCAGCGAAGCGCGGAAATATTATCAGGGGCTTCCGGTAACCAGCATTGCCATAATTTTTCCAATGGTGTTTTTGCTGAGACCATACATAGGTGTGGTGGGATACCTGAGGATCCTGATCGCAGTCATGCTGACGGTAGCGCTGCTGAATATCAGCAATATCAAAGTGCCAAAGCCGGACAATAAGATGATTACCTGTTTCATTTTACTGGCGCTGGTGATCATAGGAAAGCTGCTGAGGCTGTACTAATGGCGAAAGGGGACAGACATGGATTATATCGACCATAACGGTGTCAGACGGGAGGAAACGGGCAGTCAGGACCGGCTGCTTCACAGACTGTATACCACGCAGATCGGACGGCTGCTGTTAAAGCCGCTGATTCGGCCGGGAGTATCCAGGATGGCCGGCTCTTTTCTGGACAGTTCCTTTTCCAGATGCCTGATTGCACCGTTTATCCGGGCAAATCATCTGGATATGGCTCCTTATCAGAGAAGGAATGCGAAAGAGTTCGTATCCTACAATGATTTCTTTACAAGAGAAATCCGGCCGGAGATGAGGCCCATAGATATGAATCCGGAGCATCTGCCTTCTCCCTGCGATGGAAAAGCTCTGGTGTGTCCCATCGGAAAGCACACCGGCTTTCAGATCAAGAATGCCCGCTACACCGTCTCTTCCCTGCTTCGCAATGAAAAGCTGGCAGCGAGGTTCGAAGGCGGCTATGCGGTTATCCTGCGGCTTGGTGTCACGGACTATCACCGCTATGTGTATGCACTGTCCGGCAGGAAGTCGGAAAATGTACACATCCCCGGAATTTTTCACACGGTCAATCCCATCGCCGTAGAGCTGGCCGATGTATTTAAAGAAAATACCAGAGAGTATACTTTGATTCAAAATCCTGAATTTGGCACCCTGCTTCAGATGGAAGTGGGAGCGCTGATGGTGGGACGCATCTGCAATGAATCTGGTGCAGGCACAGTGCAGCGGGGAATGGAAAAGGGACGTTTTGAATTTGGAGGATCTACCATTATCCTGCTGCTGCAAAAGGACCGGGTACAAATTCGAGAAGATCTGCTGAAGAATACCCTGGATGGATGCGAGACAGAGGTCCGTTTGGGCGAAAAGATAGGCTGCTGTATCAGAAATTAATCTATACAAATACAAAATAAATCTATTATAACAGAAATAGTGAGAAGCGAAAACAAATAGTTTCGCTTCTTTTTTGTTGGAATAAAGAAAATATGAGAAAGCCTTTGCTGAATCCGGTGAAATATTTTACTTTTTTGTAAAACTCAAAAAAAATGACACCAAATAAGAAAATAGTGCACCGATTATTGGGAGAAGATGGGATAAAATAAAACTGAAGTATTATCCGAAGAATAAGGGAGGACAAAGATGCGTATGTATAAGAAAAAAATAGGGCAGCGAATATGCAGTCTTATGATGGCAATGGTACTGACATTTACATCGGTACCGTCAGCATTTGGCGCAGAAGTAGTGGGCACAGAGACAGCTTCTGAAGAAATGGTTACAGAAAAGGCGGCAGAACAGCCGGAAGCAAAGGAAACACCGGCAACGGAAGCTCAGGAATCATCTGAGATATCTGTTCCGGAAACGCAGGCTCCGACAGAGCAAACTGCTGCGGAGACAACAGCACCGAATACGGAAGCTTCTGAAAAAGAAACTCAGGCTCCGGCGGCCACCGAAGCACCGACGACAGAGAATCAGACCGGTGAAACTCAGACTCCGGGTACTGAGACACAGCCAACGGAGTCAACGGAACCGGCTACGGAAACTCAGGAAACGGAAACATCGGTTCCGGCTACAGAAACCGAAGCTGTGACAGAAACCGAAACTGAGACTGAGACGGAAACCGAGACAGAAACAGAGACAGAAACAGAGACGGAAGAAGCAAAGACAGAATTTACTTATGAAGACGGCCGCGTGATTATCCATGCAACGGCACAGAAGGAAGCAAATCTTCCACAGAACGCGGAGCTTAGAGCAGACTATCTGGAACCGGGAAGCGCTGCTTATAATGAAGCAGTAGCGGCTATCGAGGCACAGTTGGGAGATCATCTGAGCAATGCTCAGGAAAATGTAACGTTCAACTATACATTATATGATATTTATTTCCTGTCAGACGGAACCAGAATCGAGCCAGAGGCCGGCAACGTCAAAGTTGTGATGGATTTTCGTACACCGGTCAATGCCTCCGCAGAAGAAACGGGTGAGGCGCTGAAGCAGGAAGTTGTCCATGTCAAAGACAGCGGCGAAGCGGAAATTGTAACGGATCACATCAGCACAACGGAAGACGGGGCAGTGACTTCTGTGGGTTTTACGCAGGCTAGCTTCTCGATTGATGGTATCGTGAGTACATTTGCGGCACCTAAAAGAGGAAATCAGAGTTACGTGATAGGTGCGAATCCGAATCTTCCTATTACAAATGTAAGATATGAAGCAGGTGGAAACGTATCAGAAGGTTCTGACGTGCTGGAGGGAAATCTTAGTATTACTGAAAAAGATAAGTTATATTCACTGCGAGTAGATTATGATGTAAAGCCAGATGGTGAGAATTGGAAACTACAGGGTGGTGATCAGTTTATCTTCACGTTTCCTGCTGGATTTAATTTGATTGGAAATGCGAAAGATCCTCAGAACCTTCCAAGTGGCTGCGGTACATATGTTATCGATGAAGGCTCTAGAAGCATAACCATAACAATTAATGATGATTTTTCTACATTAGAGAATAGAAATGGATATTTTGCTATTAAAGGATATTTCACACAGGATGTCGGTTCTGATGGGAAAAGAGAGTATACAATCGGTGGTAAAACACTACATATCACATTTGACTATACTGATGCAGGTATCGGTTCTCAAAAGAATGCGGAGATAATAAATAGTGATGATCCAAATGCTATTTTAATTCAATATACAATTAAGCTGGTTCCTCATACATTTCCAAAAGAGGGAGAAACGATTACCGGTGTGGTAATTGAAGATGAGTTTAAAGGGAATTATACGGGGTATATCAAGGGCATCAAAGATGGTATTACCTTGAAAAATACCAAATCAGATAATGAAGCTACGGTTAATGTGAAAGCATTAAAGACAGATCCAGCTTCAAATACAAAATGGTCCTTCACAAGTGAGGATGGAACAGGTTTGAGCTTGAAGGGGGGTAATGAATACGAATTAACTTATGTGGCGGAGATAGATCGTCATATTTTCGAAAATGAAGGACAGGATTATGAAATTGGCAATACAGAAATAGTCAAGAGGGATGGCATATATTGTTCTGCTGCTGATAGCCAGGTGACGATTTCAAAACAGTGGGTTAATAAAGCGTGTGATAGTATTACAGACGAAACTGGAAGACCGTTGGATAAAAATAACATCCAGGTAGGAGACAGCGTTATCCTTCACTGGACGGCTGGCGCTAATCTGACAGGCAATGTAGCCACCAGTGTATATGGCGGATATGTAAAAGATACTATTTCAGAAAATCAGGAATATTTCGGACCGGTTCAAGTGACTGTTTATCGGACAGGAACGCTGAACGGAGGAGAAAATCAGATAAAGCAATTTGACATCACTCCTGAAAATAATTTTTTCAAATATGACTTTACGGAACAGGAATATGGAACTTGTTATTATGAGTTTAAATATTCCACAAAGCTTAAAGTGGAAGAAATTGGGAATACAGAGGGGAAAAATAATTTTGAACTTTGGATGCCAGAGGGGATTTACGGTAAGATTCCTCTGACCGGCTTGACGGTGGAAAAAGATGAGATCATTAGACAGAATCCTGTAATTGCTAAATCTTTGACCGGCCATTCTATTGATCAGTCAACCGGAACGGGAACGTCACAATGGAAAATAGAAATCACATCAAATATTCTGAAGGATGATATTTTGAAGGATTTTATCACAAGTGGAACAGATCATCATTTTTCATCAGATATCGTGTCTCGATGTACTGTGGTACAGGGGGATATTAATCTGAATAATGGAGACAATGTTCAGATTAGTGTGGACGGTAATACCGTACAATTTAAATTCTTGAAAGATATTTCTGCTTCTGGCTCTAATCCTGTGATCATTACATTACCCACAGAATTTAAACTGCCTGCAGATAAAAACGCTGAGAGCGAAACCTATGAAAATGGAGCAACACTTGTCTCTTCGAGGGGAAGCAGCTCTGACAAAGCATCCTATGTTTATTCGAAACCGCTTATAAAGAGTGGTTCGTATATTTCGCCTAATATGAAATATACATTGGAAATAAATAAGGGCGGCGAAAGCTATAATAATGGAAATCCTTTGGAAGTGACAGATACAGTAAGCAGTAATCAATTAATTCTTCCGGGAACCATTATATTTAGCATAGAGGGCTGCGATTACAGTGTATCTGGAAATACGGCTACGTTTACTGTGCCGGATGCCACACCTGTCACAATTACATATGAAACTTATTTGAATGGTAAACCAGGGGATAAACTGGATGTTTCAAATGATGCCAAGATCTCTAATGTTACAGCATGGGGCGGTTCAGACCAGTATTCAAATAAAGTAGAAGTGCAAAATGCACAGGCTGATGTGGGCGGTGATTTATATTTCACGGTAGCAAAGCAGGATGCAGATAGGAAAACAGCAATAGAAGGTGTAAAATTTAAATTATACCAGGTTACAAATGCTGATCCGATAGATAAAGGCGTATTTACTACAGACAGCAATGGAAAGTTGAAGTTTACTCCTCTTGCGTATGATAAGGTATATTATTTCCTGGAAACAGATACGGTAAATGGTTATATTACACCGAATGCCACGGCAGAAAAGACGTATTTTTATATCAAAGGAAAAAATACTTCAGAACAAGATGAAAAAGAATTAAAAAATGTTTTAGACAAATTATCAGCGGAAGATATAGTACCGCTGCGCGTTCCGAACGGCTTCAATAAGGTTATTTTTAACCAGCATTATAAAGTTACCTTGACCAAAAAGTTTACAGATAATGCTGGAGAACCTTTGAATATTCCGGCAGGAACTTATCGTTTTGGCCTGTTTAAAGACAATGCTGCTACTGCAACTGACACAAAAACAGTTATGGTAGAAGCAAACAAGAACGGAACAGAATTTAAAGTGGATTTTTATCCGACTGAACTGGGAACATATCATGTATATGAGCTGGATGCAAACGGAAATAAACTGACAGATGGCAAAATTGTAGTAGGCGAAACGACATTTGAGGTAACAGACGATGGCGTAAAAGCTGTGTTAAACGAGGAAAATCCTACTGCAAGCGTGACGATAACAAATAAGAGAGAACCGTATACGGGAAGCCTGAAGCTGACCAAGACCTTTAATGGCCTGACAGCGGAGGAGCAGGGAAACCTGACTCAGGCGCAGAAAAAGAACATTAAGTTTGAAATCAAGCAGGGCGATGTTGTGAAACGGACTGTCACCTATGATGAGTTTACAAACGGTGAATATACCGTGGACAAACTGCCGGTAGGCAACTACACGGTAGTGGAGAGCGGAGCCGATGCACTCAAGCAGAATTACAGCCTGAGCGTAAGCTACCAGGTAGGCAGCACAAGCACCAATGTGGTGGAGATCAAGAAGGGTGCAACCAGCGGGATTGCGATTACCAACACCTATACGCAGGATACGGGAAGCCTGAAGCTGACCAAGACCTTTAATGGCCTGACAGCGGAGGAGCAGGGAAGCCTGACT
>JAQVCW010000009.1:108462-117783 GCA_028689585.1 Lachnospiraceae bacterium
GGTGGAGATCAAGAAGGGTGCAACCAGCGGGATTGCGATTACCAACACCTATACGCAGGATACGGGAAGCCTGAAGCTGACCAAGACCTTTAATGGCCTGACAGCGGAGGAGCAGGGAAGCCTGACTCCGGAGCAGAAACAGAAGATCAAGTTTGAAATCAAGCAGGGCGGTACTGTGATATTGACTGTCACCTATGATGAGTTTACAAACGGTAAATATACCGTGGACAAACTGCCGGTAGGCAACTACACGGTAGTGGAGAGCGGAGCCGATGCACTCAAGCAGAACTACAGCCTGAGCGTAAGCTACCAGGTAGGCGACACAAGTACCGATGTGGTGGAGATCAAGAAGGGTGCAACCAGCGAGATTGCGATTACCAACACCTATACACGTGACTTGGGCAATTTGCAGATATCCAAAGAATTTACTGGTGCAGAAGATGCATTGACAGATGCTCAGAAAAAAGCAATCAGCTTTACAATCACAGGTCCAAAGGATTTCGGAACGAACGGAGTAAACACAATTACATACGCAGACTTTCAAGAAGGAGTATATGAATATACGAATATTCCAACAGGTGATTATAGTGTAGAAGAAAGTAATGCGGATGTAGATGATTATTATCACGTAGTGACTTACAGCGTGGAGGATGGCAAAACATCAGTAACAAAAGATAAGACTTCTGCGATTACAATTAAAAACACCTACAGCAAAGTGGAAGTACCTCTGAGTGCTACAAAACAATATATCAATCATGTTCTGAATGGAGAAGATTTTCAGTTTAAGCTGGAAACACTGGCTGAAGATGGTACTGTATCCGATACAAAAACTGGCTTTACCAATAGTTCAGTGGGGCTGATTGATTTCGGAAGTCTGACATTTACTGCTCCGGGCACCTATGCATACAGGATTTCCGAGATTAAACCAGAGGATGCGGCACCAAATATCGTATATGATCAGAATTCGATTAAGATGATGATTAAGGTATATGTGGACTCTGAGTCAAAGAAACTGAAAGCGGAAAAACCAGTATATGAGAAGAACAATGCAAAGGTAGAGGAAGCCATTTTCAAAAATACTTATATCAATCCGACTGAGTTTGTTCCGCAAATTCAGAAACAACTCACTGGTGCAGGTGCTGCGGTGAGTCAGGAAGAATTTACTTTTAATTTGATATCAGAGAATGAGGTGGTTGATACCGCTTCTGTCAAAGCATCCAGTGCTGGTGTGATGGAGGTGAAATTTGAGAAACTCTCTTATGATAAAGCGGGTACTTATACTTATGAAATCAAAGAGGTAAAAGGAAATAATGAAAATGTGTCTTATTCTACAGATACTATTACGCTGACTGTTCTGGTAGGACAGGATGATGAAGAAGCTAACCATTTGAAAGTGCTTTCAGCTTCCTATGAAAACGGCAAAAAGGAAGCCTCAAATGTGATTATCAACGCAGTAAAATCGGTTAAGGTAAATAAGACTGATATTACCAGCGACGATGAAATTGATAATGCAGTAATCAGTATTTATGCAGCAGATGAAAAGGGTAACAAAACAGGAACTGTTTTAGCTTCCTGGTCATCAAAGAAAGGTGAAAATGCTGATTTCTCGAAATATGTTGAGTTTGGTAAGACTTATGTATTAGAAGAGACAGCCGCACCGGATGGCTATGCATTTGCATCAAATACAGTTTTTACAGTAAATCTGGACGGTACTATTTCCACAGAGGCGACAGTGACAAATGGAGATGTAATTCTGGTAGAGGATGCCCCAATCAAATTCATTGTCAACAAAGTAGACGTAGCAGATTCCGAAGAAGTAGCCGGAGCAGAGCTCACCGTTCTGGACAGTAAGGGAAATGTAGTTGACAAATGGACCTCCGCTGCAGGAAAAACCCATGACTTCGGTTCCAAACTGACCGCTGGCGAAAGCTACGTTTTGAGAGAGACAGTGGCACCGAATGGCTATACCATCGCTGCGGATATTGCATTTACAGTAGCGAAGGATGGCAAGATCACTGCGAATGCAAAGACCACTACCGATGCAGCGGGCAATACCGTATATCTGGTGGGAGATGCACAGAGCACAGTCACTTTCAAAAAAACAGATTTGGCTGGTAAGGAACTGAAAGGAGCAGAGCTTAAGATTACAGATGCAGATGGAAAAACCGTCAAAGATGTGATGGGGAACGAAATTAAGTCCTGGATATCGGATGGATCTGATCATGTTGTAAAAGGTCTGCTGAATGGTAAATATATCTTTACAGAAATATCATCACCGAATGGTTATGCCGTAGCTGAGAGCATTCCATTTGAAATTAAAGACGGCAAAGTTGTTGGGAATGAAACAGATGTAATCATCATGAAAGATGACGTAACCAAGGTTTCCATCACCAAAACCGACATCACCGGTGAAAAAGAAATTCCGGGAGCAACCCTCCAGGTAATCGACAAAGAAGGTAAAGTCGTAGAAGAATGGGTATCCACTGACAAGGCTCACGAAATCAACAATAAGCTGATCGCAGGCAGTGAATACACTCTTCATGAAGAAGGAGCACCCACCGGTTATGCCTATACGGCAGATGTGAAATTTACTGTCGATAAGACCGGAAAAGTGACACCGGTTGTCATGAAGGATGAAGCAATCAAATTCATTGTCAACAAAGTAGACGTAGCAGATTCCAAAGAAGTAGCCGGAGCAGAGCTCACCGTTCTGGACAGCAAGGGAAATGTAGTTGACAAATGGACCTCCGCTGCAGGAGAAACCCATGACTTCGGTTCCAAACTGACCGCTGGCGAAAGCTACGTTTTGAGAGAGACAGTGGCACCGAATGGCTATACTATCGCTGCGGATATTGCATTTACAGTAGCGAAGGATGGCAAGATTACTGCGAATGCAAAGACCACTACCGATGCAGCGGGCAATACCGTATATCTGGTGGAAGATGCACAGAGCACAGTCACTTTCAAAAAAACAGATTTGGCTGGTAAGGAACTGAAAGGAGCAGAGCTTAAGATTACAGATGCAGATGGAAAAACCGTCAAAGATGTGATGGGGAACGAAATTAAGTCCTGGATATCGGATGGATCTGATCATGTTGTAAAAGGTCTGCTGAATGGTAAATATATCTTTACAGAAATATCATCACCGAATGGTTATGCCGTAGCTGAGAGCATTCCATTTGAAATTAAAGACGGCAAAGTTGTTGGGAATGAAACAGATGTAATCATCATGAAAGATGACGTAACCAAGGTTTCCATCACCAAAACCGACATCACCGGTGAAAAAGAAATTCCGGGAGCAACCCTCCAGGTAATCGACAAAGAAGGTAAAGTCGTAGAAGAATGGGTATCCACTGACAAGGCTCACGAAATCAACAATAAGCTGATCGCAGGCAGTGAATACACTCTTCATGAAGAAGGAGCACCCACCGGTTATGCCTATACGGCAGATGTGAAATTTACTGTCGATAAGACCGGAAAAGTGACACCGGTTGTCATGAAGGATGAAGCAATCAAATTCATTGTCAACAAAGTAGACGTAGCAGATTCCAAAGAAGTAGCCGGAGCAGAGCTCACCGTTCTGGACAGCAAGGGAAATGTAGTTGACAAATGGACCTCCGCTGCAGGAGAAACCCATGACTTCGGTTCCAAACTGATCGCTGGCGAAAGCTACGTTTTGAGAGAGACAGTGGCACCGAATGGCTATACCATCGCTGCGGATATTGCATTTACAGTAGCGAAGGATGGCAAGATTACTGCGAATGCAAAGACCACTACCGATGCAGCGGGCAATACCGTATATCTGGTAGAGGATGCCAGAACCATTCAGGTATCCAAGGTGGATATCGGTACCGGAGCAGAACTGACCGGAGCCCATATTCAGGTATTGGACGGCAATAATAAAGTCATTGATGAATGGGATTCTGAGGCAGGAAAGACACATGCAGTAAAGAATGTGACAGTCGGCACAGAATACACGCTGCGTGAGACAGTGGCACCGGCGGGCTATCAGGTTACCACCGATACGAAATTTACGGTGAATGCAGATGGCACGGTAACAGGTACGGTTGTGAAGAACAGCGATGGCATTGTGCTGGTGGAAGATAAACTGGCACAGTCCAAAGACACCAGCGTTTCCGTACAGAAGACAGTTTCCTACAATGGACTTCCGCTGGTAGCAGACGATCTGACCTTCTACGTGGCCCTGTATTATGACAAGGACTGCACGAAGACTGCTTCTGAAATGAAGACATTGACCTTCAACGGCACCGATACAGCGGCTGTAGCTGAGTTTAACAATCTGGAAGTGGGACGTACCTATTATGTGGGCGAATGTGATGCCGATGGAAAGGTAATAACCTCCGGAGAAGTGCTGGGCGGCGTTTCCTATCAGGCGAAATTTACAGGAACCAATGGAAATGTAGTTACAGTAAAGAAAGATTCCAACACGATCGTAATGCTGGATAACCAGTTGGGAAGCTGGCCGGATGGCTTCTATGTAGATGCAAGTCTGACCGTGAACAAGAAAGTATTGGATACAGATGGAAAAGCGCTGACGTCAAAAGAGGTATTCTATGCAGGTATCTTCAGCGATGCAGACTATACCACTCTGGCTGAAAATGTGGAATCCAATATTTTGAAACTGGACATGGCTGGCGGATCAGAAGCCAGTGCATCTACCCTGGTGGCACTGTCTGGCATGGATGATGTGAAGACACTGTATGTCACAGAAGTAAACGCAGATGGTACGCCAACAGCAGGAGCCAAGGGCTTTGCTTATGAGGTATCGGTAGATGGCACCAAAGTTACACTGGATACCGGCCACCTGACTGCCAGCGTGACCATTACCAACAAAAAGAAAAACGTTGAGACTGAGACAGAAAAGAAAACAGATACAGAAAAGAAAACCACAACGACCGGAAAATCCGTGAAGACGGGGGATGATACTCCGATAATTCCGATTTCCATGGCAATGCTGATTTCCGGCATGGCAGTTCTGCTGCTGCTTAGCAGACGCCGCAGGAAAGAGAATTAAAAAGAATAGTGTGAAAATGAAATAAACAAACAGTCAGCCGGACGGAGCCTATCAAGGTGAAATCCGGCTGGCTGTTTGTTCTCGTATAGGGCTCCTATACGAGAACAGCCTTCGGCATACGGATGCGCAGCTTCGCGCGCGGAACAAAAGCTGTGCTGCTAAAGTTTGTCAACAAAAAGTACTTGACAACCTGCATTTCATAGTGTATTCTATCGAAGGTGATATCAGATGGAAAAAATTGTACAGCAGACATTGTTTTTTGATTTTTACGGCGAGTTGCTGACCGAGCATCAGCAGAAGATATACGAAGATGTGGTATGCAACGATATGTCCTGCAGCGAAGTAGCCGCAGAACAGGGAGTCAGCCGGCAGGGTATTCATGATCTGATCAAGCGGTGCAACCGCCAGCTTGAGGAGTATGAAGAGAAGCTTCATCTGGTGGAGCGTTTTCTGGACATCCAGAGCAAGGTGCGAAGGATACGCCAGATAGCATCCGAGACAGCTAAGGGAAGCAGGGCACTTGACATTCAGGAGATGATACAGATTTCCGATGAGATTTTAGAGGAGTTGTAGGGATGGCATTTGAAAGTTTATCAGAAAAACTGCAGAATGTATTTAAAAGTCTCCGCGGCAAGGGAAGATTGACGGAAGCGGATGTAAAGACTGCTTTAAAAGAAGTCAAGATGGCTCTTTTGGAAGCGGATGTGAGTTTTAAGGTAGTAAAGCAGTTCATAAAAGCAGTTCAGGAAAAGGCAGTAGGCCAGGATGTTATGAATGGCCTGAATCCGGGGCAGATGGTGATCAAGATCGTAAATGACGAGCTGGTGAACCTGATGGGGCCTGAGACTGTGGAACTGGCGCTGAAGCCTTCCAGTGAAGTGACCGTACTTATGATGATGGGACTTCAGGGAGCCGGTAAGACCACTACCGTGGCAAAACTGGCGGGAAAGCTGAAAAGCAAAGGGCGCAGACCATTGCTGGCAGCCTGTGACGTATATCGTCCCGCAGCGATACAGCAGCTGCAGATCAACGGTGAGAAACAGGGCGTAGAGGTCTTTTCCATGGGTGACAGGGAAAAGCCGGTCAATATCGCAAGAGCAGCAGTGGAATATGCGAAAAAAAATGGATTTAATGTAGTATTTCTGGATACAGCCGGACGTCTTCATGTAGATGAGGGCATGATGGAAGAATTACAGGAGATCAAGGCTAACGTGGCGGTAGACCAGTGCATACTGGTGGTGGATGCCATGACCGGCCAGGACGCAGTCAATGTGTCCGAGATGTTCCATGAAAAGATTGGCATAGACGGAGTTATTCTGACTAAGCTGGATGGTGATACCAGAGGCGGTGCCGCTCTTTCAATTAAAGCGACCTGCGGCAAACCCATACTGTATGTGGGTATGGGCGAGAAACTTTCCGACCTGGAGCAGTTTTATCCCGACCGTATGGCTTCCCGGATCCTTGGCATGGGAGATGTGATGTCCCTGATTGAGAAAGCACAGGAGCACATCGACGAGGATAAAGCCAAAGAGATGGAAAAGAAGCTGAAAAAAGCTCAGTTCGGTTTCGATGATTATCTGGAAAGCATGAATCAGATGAAAAAGATGGGCGGTTTCTCCAGTGTACTCAGTATGATGCCTGGTATGGGCGGCGGTCAGATGAAGCAGATCGAGGATGCAATGGATGAAAAGCTGATGGCGAGAACAGAAGCGATTATTCTTTCCATGACACCGACAGAACGTTCGAACCCGGATATTCTCAACCCCTCCAGAAAGCAGCGGATTGCAAAGGGGGCCAGTGTGGATATCAGCGAAGTAAATAAGCTGGTGAAGCAGTTTGAGCAGGCCCGCAAGATGATGAAGCAGTATGGCGGCATGATGGGCGGCAAAAGTGGTAAAAGAGGTAAGTTCAAACTTCCTTTTTAACATAAATATAAAATGATAAATCAGATAAAAGAACCCAAGGAGGTGAAATGACATGGCAGTAAAGATCAGATTAAGAAGAATGGGACAGAAAAAGGCTCCTTTCTATAGAATCGTTGTAGCGGATTCCAGATCTCCAAGAGATGGAAAATGTATCGAAGAAATCGGTACCTACAATCCGAACACAGATCCAAGCGAATTCAAAATCAATGAAGAGTTAGCTAAAAAATGGCTTGCAGATGGTGCTCAGCCAACTGAAGTTGTTGGTAAACTCTTAAAAGCGGCTGGAATCGAAAAATAAGATAGAGGTGTGCAAAGATGAAAGAGTTAGTTGAAGTTATTGCAAAGTCTCTAGTCGATAATCCTGATGAAGTAGTTGTTACGGAAAAGGAAAACGGAAAATCGATTCTGGTGGAATTAAAAGTGGCACCTTCAGATATGGGTAAGGTTATCGGAAAGCAGGGGAGGATAGCCAAGGCAATCCGCTCTGTTGTCAAAGCTGCGGCATCGCGGGAAGACAAGAAAGTAGTTGTTGATATTTTATAGAACAATAGGATCCTGGCAGTATTCGAGATTATGCAAAAGTGACTCGCAGACTGCCGGGATTTTTATCTTGAAAGAAGATAAAGGAGTTGACTCATGACAGATTTATTGCAGGTGGGGGCGATTACCTCTACTCACGGTTTAAAAGGGGAAGTCAAGGTTTTTCCCACTACGGATGATCCCACGCGTTATGATCAGATGAAAGAAGTATGGCTGGATACCGGCAAAGAAAAACTGAAGCTGGAAGTGGAACGGGTAAAGTATTTTAAACAGTTTGTGATTGTGAAATTCCGCGGTTTGGACCGCATTGAAGATATAGAGAAGTATGTGAAGAAAAATCTGTACGTGACCAGAGAAAATGCAGTGAAATTACAGGAAAATGAATATTTCATCGCGGATCTGATCGGCCTGTCCGTGGTGGATGAGGCAGGAGAAGAGCTGGGGATTCTGGATGATGTGCTTTCTACCGGGGCAAACGATGTCTATGTGGTAAAGAAAGGGGACAATGAAATCCTGATTCCTGCCATCAGACAGTGCATTCTTCAGGTTTCGACAGAAGAGCGCTTTATGAAAGTGCATCTGCTGGAGGGACTCGTATGAACTACCATGTGCTGACACTTTTTCCGGAGATGATTTTGGACGGATTGAATACCAGCATCCTGGGGCGTGCCATCAAGAAGGACCTGATTTCACTGGAAGCGGTGAACATACGGGATTATGCGGAAGAACGCCGGAAGGGACGGGTGGACGATTATCCTTATGGCGGCGGCGCCGGTATGGTGATGCAGGCGGAACCGGTCTATCAGGCATATCAGGCGGTGTGCGGTCGGATTGCAGAACGCAGTGAGGGAAAACCCCGCGTGATTTATCTGACGCCCCAGGGACAGGTGTTCCACCAGACTCTGGCGGAAGAACTGGCCCGGGAAGAGGATCTGATTTTCCTCTGCGGGCATTACGAGGGCATTGACGAACGGGTGCTGGAAGAGATCGTGACTGACTATGTCTCCATCGGAGATTATGTGCTCACCGGCGGGGAGCTGCCCTCCATGGTGATGATCGATGCGATTTCCCGCATGGTTCCCGGCGTGCTGAACAATGAAGAATCCGCCCAGTTTGAGAGCTTTCAGGATAATCTTCTGGAGTATCCCCAGTACAGCCGTCCGGAAGAATGGCGCGGGAAAAAGGTGCCGGAGGTGCTGATGTCCGGCCATCATGGCAATGTGGAGCAGTGGCGGCGGGAAAAATCATTGGAACGCACCCTGGAGCGCCGCCCGGATCTGCTGGAAACTGCCGAATTAAGCCAAAAAGACAGAAAATATCTTGTAAATTGCAAGTATAAATCATCATTTTTTTAAAAAACAGCATAATGCACAAAATAAACCGCCTGATAGTTATAATAATCAGGCGGTTTATAGTAAAAGTGTACAAAAAACTAACCTACGGATAAGTTTCCGCACGTTCGGAAAGATTTTATGTGTAAATGGTCAGGAATAAAATGTTTCCGAACGTTCGGAAAGTTTTACAGACCTAAAGTCAGGGCATATTCGTAAGCGGAAAGACCACCGAACAGGTCCCTTGGATAGTTGTTCATGAAATCCTGCATTTCTCTGATTTCCTTATCGGAATAAAGACAGATAGAGTCCCCCTTTGGTATAAATCGGCGGACAAATTTATTTTGATTTTCATTACTGCCACGCTCACTGCTACAGTAGGGGTGACAATAATATACCATCGTTCTCTTTAATTCTTTGTTGCAATAAGATTTCTCAATTCCAGTCTGGTCAGAAAATTCACAGCCATTATCCATCGTGATTGATTTAA
>JAQVCW010000010.1 GCA_028689585.1 Lachnospiraceae bacterium
CCGAGAACCGTCCCCCCTCCGCCCAAGAACCGTCCCCCCGCGAAAAAGAGATGTTTTTGTTGATAAAAGCATCTCTTTTTTTGTTGCTAGATATTGACAATGTTATTAAAATTTAGTAGTATCTTAAATAAGATGTAATAAAATTGTAATTTTTATCTTGAAAGAAGATTTGTCTCCGGCGGATCGCTCTGATAAAAGGATCACTGGAGGAATGAATGCAAAATGTTTCGGGGCATGGGGATGCCCATATGGAGAATGGGGATAGATACAAGGGGAAGGAAGGGAGCAGCAAAATGAAAAAGAAATTATTACTGTGGTCGCTGATCTGTATGCTGATGGTGGTATTTCTGCCGGGCACGGCACAGGCGGCATGGAAAAACACAGCAGAGGGTAAGATGTACACCACAAGCGCGTCACCAGGATATTATACCGGCCTGAAATCCATCAAGGGTTCTAAATATTATTTTTCCGGCAAGGGAATTATGCAGACCGGATGGGTGAAGATCAAAGGGAAGTATTATTATTTCGGAAGTGACGGAAAGATGCGCACCGGTTTTCAGACCATTAGTGGCAAGGTGTATTATCTGACTTCTTCCGGCCCAAGAAAGACCGGCTGGCTGACGGTAAAGTCCGGCGGCAAGACGCTGAAATACTATTTCAGCAAAAAGGGCGTGATGCAGACCGGACTTCAGACGATCAGTAAAAAGATGTATTATTTTAATGAGTCCGGTGTCCGGCAGTATGGCTGGATCAAGGTTAACGACAAGAATTATTATGCCAACAAATCTACGGGTGTGCTGGTACAGGAGCAGTGGGTCGGCAAGTATTACTTTCAGGAAGACGGCACCATGGCGGTCAATCAGTGGATCAACGGAAAATGGGTGGGCGCTGACGGAAGATATACCGGAGTCAAGAACAATGTAGGCTGGATTGCCGATGGCGGCATCAAATGCTATTACGATAAGAACAGTCAGAAGGTAACAGGCTGGCTGACGCTGTCCGGAAAGAAGTACTATCTCAGCCCTTCCAATGGAGCGCTGCAGTATGGCTGGTTTACCGTGGGGATAGGGACATACTATGCGGATAAAAACGGTGTAGTTCAGGTCAATACCTGGAATGGAAAGAAATACCTCAGAAGCAGCGGAGCCATGGCAAAGGGCTGGCTGACGATTGGAGATAAGAGATACTTTTTTAATACATCTACGGGTGAGATGGTCACCGGATGGAAACAAATCAGCAAAAAATACTACTATTTTGGAACAGACGGTGTAAAACAAAGCAATACCTGGGTTGATGACAAATATTACGTGGGCGCTGACGGCACCAGATGCTACGGCGTGACTAAGATCGGGAATTACTATTACTATTTCAGTCAGAAGTCCGGCGGAGTCCTGCTGAAAAAGTGGATCAAATATGGATCTGACACCTACTATGCTCATAAGGTAAAGGGCTACCTGTATCGGAACAAATGGTTTACCAAAGGTTCCTACAAGTATTACGCAGGCAGTGACTGCAAGATTTATAAGGGATTACAGACTGTGGGCGGAAAAGTGTATTATTTTAACACTTCCAACGGACGTATGACCAAGAACAGTAAACTGACTGTGGGAACGGATACGTATTATTTCTCATCCAGCGGCGCTGCAGTGACTTCAAAATGGGTGAAGATCAGCGGAAAATACTATTATTTTGAGAGCAATGGAAAGATGGCAGTGAGCAAGTGGGTTGATAAGTATTATGTAGGTGCGGACGGCGCCCGCACGGACAAGCAGTTGACCGTGGGATTATCCACAGCCGGCGGCAAGACCTATTGCTATGATTCAAATGGAACGATGATCACCGGCTGGTATACCGTGGATGGAAACAAATATTACTTTGGCAGCGACGGCGCTGCGCTGACCGGTATTCATGTGATTGCCAATAAGAAATATTATTTCTATTCTACAGGAATTATGGCCTCCGGACTGACCCTGGCAATTGGGGACAAGCAGTATACCATCAATTCCAGCGGCGTGGTGACTGCAGAAGATGTCATCAACATTTCCGGAAACACAGTTGGTTCCAAGATTGCAAAATTTGCAATCAAATATGTGGGAAATAAATATGTATATGGTGGTGTCAGCCTGACAAACGGGGCGGACTGCTCCGGATTTGTGCAGACGGTATTTGCCAATTTCAGCATTAAGGTTCTGCGTGTGGCGGATGATCAGATGAAAGGGCCGAGTTCTTATTATACCAGCTTGGGATATAAGAAAGCGGTGACGGTCACTGCGACCACCAGTGAGATGCTTCCCGGCGATCTGGTATTTTATGGTTCATCGAATTATGCCAGTCATGTGGGGATCTATATTGGAAATGGACAGATTGTACATGCCAGCAATTCACAGCCATATCCGGCCGGCGGCATTAAGATTTCGGCGTATAACTATACGACACCGATCAAGATAGTTCGTTACTGGTCATAAAAAATAAATACAGTGTGGGGCCTGCAGAAGAGAATGCATTGGCCCCACTTTTGTATTTTGAAAGAAAAAACATCTTGGAGGTTCCGGCGAAAGGTTATGCTTTCGGGACAAGCCGCTCCTGATGGTGAGACCTGCCTGGCCGCCGGCCTCAGGTCATTGCCGGCATGAGTTATTCAAATTCCTTTTTCAGCGCTTCATACATGATATCATATGGCGCTTCCACTCCGGTCCAGATGGTAAAGTTGAGGGCACCCTGGCATACCAGCATTCCAAGTCCGCTGATGGTTTTGGCACCCCTCTTGCCGGCCTCCGTGAGGAAGGGAGTAATGGCCGGATTGAAAATGACATCACTCACCACCATGTCAGGAGTAATCGTATCATAATTGATGTCCGGCTGGTCATGGATATTGGGATGCAGGCCGATAGAGGTAGCATTGATCAAAATATCGGTCCGGGCTGGAATGGAGACGGCATCAGACCATGAAAGATAACTTGCGGATGAATTTGTGTTCTGCAGGATCGCCTGCACAAGCTCCTGACCGCGTGCTTCGCTGCGGTTGATAATGGTGATAGAAGCGGCATCCGCCAGAGCACATTCGACCGCGATGGCTTTGGATGCACCGCCCGCTCCCAGGATGGCGATATTTTTTCCGGCGGGAGAGATGTTTTCGTTTTTCAGAGCCTGAACGAAGCCTTTGCCATCGGTATTGTCTCCGATCAGCTTTCCGTCACGAAGGACTACGGTATTGACGGCACCGATAATACCGGCGGCCTCGGAAACCTCATCCAGATAGGGCAGAACGGCAATTTTGTGGGGCATGGTCAGATTGATGCCCTTCATATGCAGGGCTTTCAGACTTTTCATGGCGGTATCAAAGTCATCCGGAGTGACTTTCATGGTAAGATAACGGTAATTCAGACCTTTGGCAGCGAAGCCGGCCTCTTCCAGAACTCCGGTAGGGTTGCCGTCCACCGGATCTCCGAATACGCCCACCAGCTCTGCACGATAATTTTTTTCCATAGTAAGCTCCTTTCTAAAGCAAAATAAGTGTAAATATGATAAAATATGATTAGCTTACGAAGTAAGCGCACGGCACGACTGCACGAAGTACATGAGGTAAATATGCCCGGCTTATGAAGTGAGTGCACGGCAGAAATACCGAGGACCTGCGTGCCAGCAGATGTTACCTTAATGATAACACAGGAGAAGAGGGATGAAAAGTTTTATCTCGAAAGAAGATAAGACTCCCACCTCTATAGTAGATGGAGAGAAAGCAACAGGTTTGTCTTGGCGGGAGTCCAAGCTCCTTCCGGAATAAAGCAGGGACTTTTTTGAATTTCGCGGAGATAGTTTAGAAGTGCAGACGTTTAAGATAATGAGGATATTGTATGAAAAAGAGAATGCTGAGTTTATTGTTAAGTTTTACTTTGATATTTGGTACGGCGGGCGCCGGACTGGCGGAAGAATCCGGAATGATCGTTACCGCTTCATCGGAAGCTGTGAGCGGGACAGCCGTGGAAAAAGCGTCTGCGGATGGCGGCAGTGCAGCCGGAGATGATCTGATCTCAGATGATCTTGTGAGCTTTGGTGAAATGGAAGCGGCGCAGGGGAATACGGCTGGTACGGCTCAAAATAGTTTGGAAGAAGCCGGACTGCTGGAGGATGAACTGCTGGAGGATCCGGGGGCAGTGACGGATCAGCCGCCTGCGGATGCCGGAGCGGGAGAACTTTTGACACCGGATATCCAGACGGAAGGGACAGAAACCGGGCCGGCGTCCGGTACAGGATTGGAGCCAGAAACCGGTTCGGCGTCCGGTACAGGACTGGAGACGGAAATAGATCTGGCCTCCGGGACGGAGACAGAAAACGGGCCAGAGTCCGATACGGGAACGAAAATAGAACCGGGGACCGAAACGGAGTCTTTGACCGGGCCGTCAGAAGTGACCGAAAGCGAGTCCGGGACCGAAACTGAGTCTGAAACAGAGCTTGAGTCAGCCGCGGAAATCGGATTGCTGTCAGAGGAAATGACGGAGCTGGAAGACAGCCTGCTGGAAGCCGGGTCTGAAGATGAAACACAGCTTTTGACGGTGACGGAGAGCGGGACTCTGGAGGATGCGTCTTTTGTCACGATGAATGCGCAGCTTATGTCCCGGCCGTATGGTGCAGCACTGAGCGGAAGCACCGGCATATACAGCGGAAGATTTGGAGATCAGTTGACGGGGCTGGCGAAGAGCATGTATGACGCAAGAGTCTATTACTATGTGAATCAGGGAAAGACGGGAACTATGAGCCTTCCGGTCAGTGGTTATTATACAGTTTCCGACAGCCCGGTTCAGTTTACTGCTGCGATTACAACAGCAAATGGACTGGACAGGACAACTAAGGCATACACGGATGCCTGCAATGAAATTGCTTTTGCGATGCAGTCTTCCCTGGATGCATTTTTGTATGATTATCCGGAGATTTTCTGGCTGAGAGGCGGCTCCTTTTCCTACGCAATGACAGCGACAGGCAGCAAGTCAAAGGGCTGGAAAGGGTATGTGGCCAGTATTGCCTATGAGCCGTCCCAGGCATTTTCAAATGCTTCTTCCCTGATGGCTTCTTACAAAACGGCGGTTCAGTCCGTGGCAGCCTATGTGAGCAGCAATGCGGACTATGATGCCGATGGTCGTACTGATGATGTGGAACTGGCATGGGCGGCACATGATTATCTGTGCCAGAGACTGTATTATGATTATGCTGCTTATGCAGATTATATGAAGACAAATGATTATCGGATCTTCTGTTCGGCGGGCGCATTTTTAGACAGCGTGGGTACGGGGGTGGTCTGTGAGGGATATGCAAAGGCGTACAAGGTTTTGTGCAATGCGCTGGGAATTCCCTGTGTACTGATCGGCGGATATGTGACGAATGGAAACAGTTTGGAAGGGCATATGTGGAATGGCATCTACCTGGGGGACGGCTGGTATCTGGTGGATGTGACCTGGGATGATGAGGATTACGGAATTGATTACAGTTATTTTCTGGTCGCGGGCAATGAGGGATACCGGAGCACATCAGGAAACTTCAGCGCAGCAGCCAGCGGAACCACAACTATTTTTGCGTATCCGGTTTTGGAGAAAACAAATCTGGCGTACTGCTCAGGGGCTCATGACTACCAGACGAAAACAGTGGTTGCGGCTACCTGCTCAACACGGGGATATACGCAGTATGTATGCAGTCGGTGCGGAAATACCTATCGCACTAATTACAAGGCAATTAATTCCGGCAGCCATAAGTTCGTGAATGGTCAATGTACCCTTTGCGGGGCATATGATACGATAGGCCATGCAACGGTTTCTGCTATTTCTGCCCAGGGGTATACGGGAAAAAATATTACACCTTCTGTAACGGTAAGGCTTGGAAGCAGGACCCTGAGCAAAGGCATAGATTATAAAATAGCATATAAAAATAATAAGAAAAGAGGAACGGCTTCTGCGGTAATTACCGGAATCGGGAATTACCGGGGAACCAGGACGATTACCTTTAAGATTGTGAAAAAATCGGTGTCTGCGTTAACCTTCAGCCGTCTGTCCGCCAAAACCTATAATGGAAAAAGCCAGACACCCGTACTGACGGTGAAAAACGGTTCTGTGACGCTGAAGAAAAATACCGATTACACAGTTTCTTATTCAAAAAATAAAGAAATTGGAACCGCAGTGGTTACGATAAAAGGAAAAGGAAACTATTCCGGAACAAAGAAACTCTATTTTTCTATTGTACCCGGGAAATCTGCAGTTACAAATGTGACTTCAGGAAAGAAGAAGCTGACGGTTTCCTGGAAAAAGGGAAAAGGAGCCAGCGGATGTCAGATCCAGTACAGCACCAGTATCAGTTTTGCCGCTGGAAAGACCTGGATTGTGACTGCTGCATCGGGCACCGCCAATAAGACAACAATTAAAAATCTAACCAGCAAAAATACGTACTATGTCCGTGTTAGAAGCTGGAAAAAGGTTGGGAAAAAGCAATATTACAGTTCCTGGAGCGGAAAGAAAAAGATAGGAGTGAAGTAAAGGATAGAGTGAAGATGATAAAGTGAAAAGGATAAAGTCAAAAGATAAAGTCAAAAGACAAAATGAAAAGACAAAATGAAAAGACAAAGTAAAAATGAAAGAGGAAGAGGGAAGAACAGGGCGCAAAGAACAGGAAACAGGAACGGGAAATAAAGAAGCAGGAAACAAAAAAAGAAATAAAAAAAGGAAACAAAAAACAGAAAACAGAAAACAAAAACAGAAAACAAAGACAGGAAACAAGAACAGGAAATAAAAAACAGGAAACAAAGAATTGGAAAGTAAAGTACAGTACAGGGAGCAAAGAATAAAAGAAAGGGTGGCTGTGAAAAGCGATGAAAAGAAGAATATTATGTATGCTGCTTTGCGCAGCCATGACGTTTGGCTCCGCTGGAGCTGCCGCGCCTGTCCGGGCAGATGAGCTGATAGAAGAGGAAAGCACGGAAGCGGACATTTCAGCGGCAAAAATGTCAGGGGAGGAAGGCTCAAAAGAGGCGGTGTCAGGTTCGGAAGAGTCAGCGTCAGGCTCGGAAGAGGTGGTATCAGGTTTGGAAGAGTCAGCGTCAGTTTCGGAAGAGGCGGTGTCAGTTTCGGAAGAGTCAGCGTCAGGTTCAGAAGAGTCAGCGTCAGGCTCAAAAGAGGCGGTGCCAAGTTCCGAAGTGTCTGAACTGGGAGAACTCAAAGACGGGCTGCCAGAAGCGGAAAACTCAGAAATAATTGCACCGGAAACAGAAATATCGGAAACGGAAATACCGGAAACAGATATATCAGAAACAGATATTCCGGAAGCGCAGACAAATGCGGAACAGGCGCCGGCTTCAGAAACCGATGATCTGATCGAAGAGACAGAGGCTGGTACAGCCGGTCTGCTGGAAGAGCCGGCGGACGGGATGGATCAGGTCTGGGCGGAAGAGGACACGGGTTCTTTGGAGGATGCGTCTATTGTCACATTGAATGCAGAAGAAGCGCCTGCATTTGCACTCTTTTCCCGCAGTATGGCAAGCTATGACGGAAGCTATGGAAATCAACTGGACAGTTATGCGCTGGAGCTGTATCAGACCAGGGTGAATTACTATGCGGTTCAGAAAAATACAGGTATTATGGCCCTGACCTATAATCGAAATTCAAGTCCGATTTTGTTTGATGCAGAAGTATCTTATAATGAGACAATACAGAAAAATGAGCTGAATACAAAAACAGAAGAAGTGACAGATGCCCGCCTTCAGGTAGTGTTTGCCATGCAGTCATCACTGGATGCCTTTGTATATGATCATCCGGAGATTTTCTGGCTGAGAGGCGGAACGTATGCCATCGGGTACAGTGCGTATAAAAACAGTGACGACCAGTGGAAAGGGTATGTATCAAAAATCATATATACTCCCGGCAGTGCATTTGATGGCGCAGAGGCTTTGGCAGGTGCGTATACTGCGGCATTGGATGCTGTGGCGGCATCGATACGGCAAAGTGCGGATTATGACGGAGATGGAGCGGTCAATGAACTGGAGCTGGCTCAGGCTATCCACGATTATCTGTGTGAAAGGTTTTATTATGACAACCAGGGCCTGAACAGTTATATGCAGACCGGGGATTACCGAATTTTCTGTTCTGCCGGAGCATTTCTGGACAGCGTGGGAGCCGGAGTGGTCTGCGAAGGTTATGCAAAATCTTACAAAGTGTTATGTGATAAATTGGGGCTTCCCTGTGTCTGCATCGGCGGCAAGGTAAACAGCAGCGGAGAGGGACACATGTGGAACGGTGTGTTTATTGACGGCAAGTGGTATCTGACTGATGTAACCTGGGATGACAGCAGTTCCGGCATTTCGTACAAATATTTTCTATCCGGGGATCTGCCGGCAAACCGGACCGGCTCCGGCAATTTCAGCGGCGCAGATGCGGGATTGACTACCGTGTTTGTATATCCGGCATTAAATAACAGCAATTATATCTTTAGGGTGGTGAGCGAAACGGCTTCCACCTGTACGGAAGATGGTTCTGTTATTTATACGCGGTGTTATTCTGATAAGAGCGGTACAACAGAGAAAATACCGGCTCTGGGACACGGCTATGAAAATGGGCAGTGCATTCGCTGCGGGGCGTCTGACAGCTCACAGAATATCCAGAATCCTGAGACGGGCGATGCAACAGAAACAACAGGGGAAGCGGCAACGCCGGAAAGCCACAATTATGAAAAAATAGTGACACCACCGACCTGTATGGAAGCCGGTTATACATCTTATAGCTGCAACCACTGCGGTGACAGTTACCGTGATGATCCTGTTAATGCCCTGGGGCATAGTTATGAAAAAACAGTGACAGCGCCGACCTGTACGGAAGCCGGTTATACAACCTATACCTGCAGCCGCTGCTCTGACAGCTACCGCGGCGATTCCACCAATGCCCTGGGTCACAATTACGAAAATGGGCAGTGCAGCCGCTGTGGTACATATGACAGCTTTCGGAACGCTTCGATTGCTTCCGTCGGAAAGCAGACCTACACGGGAAAGCCGCTGACACCGGCGATCACGGTGAAGTTTGGCACCAAAACACTGGTGAAGGGGAGCGACTACAAGGTTGAGTATCAAAAAAACACCAACACAGGTACAGCGTCGGCCGTGATCTCCGGTATGGGAAATTATTCCGGTACGCGGAGTCTGACTTTTAAAATTACAGCAAAAACGGTATCCGGATTAAAGTTCGGCAGCATTTCTTCAAAAACTTATACCGGAAAGAACCTGTCCCCGGGACTGGTGGTAAAAAATGGTTCCATTACCTTGAAAAAGGGAAGGGATTACACCCTGACTTATTCGAAAAATAAAAATATAGGAACTGCGGTTGTTGTTGTAAAAGGAATTGGAAATTACACAGGAAGTAAAAAGGTTTACTTTAAAATCGTACCGAAAAAAACTTCCGTAAAAAGTGCGGTTTCTTTAAAAAAGAAGCAGATTACGGTGACCTGGAAAAAGATAAGCGGTGTCACAGGATATCAGATTCAATATTCAGCCAGCAGCAAATTTTCAAATGCGAAAATAAAATCAGCATCATCGAAAATGCTTCAAAGAACGTTGTCCGGACTGAACAGCAAGAAGAATTATTATATCAGGATCAGAACCTATAAAAAGGTGGCAGGAAAGAATTATTACAGTGGGTGGAGTTCCGGTGTAAAGATCAAAGTAAAATAAGAGCCCTTTTGGGCTCTTATTTCATAACGGATGCCAGCACTTCATTTACCAGCTTGCCGTCGGCTTTGCCTTTTACCTGAGGCATCAGGGCTTTCATGATTTTCCCCTTATCCTTTGCGGTGGGTTCTGCGATTTCCAGCTCTGCCAGCACTTTTGTCAGCACTTCTTTGATCTCTGACTCATCCATCATATGAGGAGCGAACTCCTCCAGTACGGAAATACGAAATCTGCATTCTTCCAGAATATCGGTACGATCTGCCGGAGTCAGCTCCATCGTTTCCTTTGTCTGCTTGATTTCCTTGAGAACCACCTGATTTTCTTCCTCTTCCGTCAGATCAGCCCGCTTGTCAATCGCCTTATTCTTCAGCGCGGAAAGCAGCATGGAAAGTGCATCTTTTCTGTCTTTATCTTTTGCCTTCATGGCTGTCTGCATTTCACTTCTTACTTCATCAATTCTGCTCATAGTAAATTATCCTTTCTTTTTTTGTCTATCTATCGATTATAGCAGATTTTTCAAAATTGTAAATATTGTGAAGCTTCCACTTGCCTGTTGAAATCCCTCTCCCGGAAAGGTATAATGAAGGGACGAGAGGAGGATTTACCATGCGAAAGATTTCTTATGTAGTGACCGCCTTACTGGCGGCGGGGGTATGTGTATTTATGTCGGTGCTTTCAATGGATGCGGACATATCTACCTTGATTTACAATCTGACTGTTTTAGGTATTATGCTTGTGATTATTTTGTTTGCCTGGCTGTTTGGTTTTCGCAGAATCAATCAGACGGTGCAGGGAATGGACGTTGCATCCCGTTCTCTGATCAACATTTATAAAAATAAGGGGACGGTGGCGGAGATTACCTCTCCGGGAGCCAGGATTTTTGAAGTGGAGTATCTGGACCGGAAATATCAGGAATATCTGGCTTATCTGAGAAAGACCAACAGCCCCTGCGATATCGGGGACTATATTGGAGAATACGAGATCAATAATTATACGCACCGCAGAACCATAGAGATGGTGCCGGATATTTTGACCAGCCTTGGTATTCTGGGCACTTTTGTGGGTCTGGTCTGGGGACTGCGCGGTTTTAATCCCGTCAGCTACGAAGCGATGGCATCCTCGGTATCTTCTCTGGTGGACGGCATCAAAGTAGCATTTGTGACTTCGATCTATGGAATTTCTCTGTCCATGGTATTCTCCTACTGGATGCGGGGAGCATTCTCGCGGGTATCAGAAAGTCTGGACAATTTTATTGATAAATATTATCTGTGCGCGGTGCCGCCCACGGATGCCACGGCTATGAATCATCTGCTGTCCAATCAGAAGGAGCAGACCAGGGTGATGAAAGGAATGTCAGAGGAACTGGCGGAGCAGATGGCTTCCAGTTTTGAAAACCATGTGGGTTCGGCTATGCAGCATATGAATAATACGATGGATAACTTCACCAATGTGGTCACTCTGAACCAGGAACAACTGATGGAAAATATTGCGAAGCAGGTTATGGGGAGCATGAAGAGCGAGTTCCTGTCCGAATTTATGGAAATGCGTACCCTGCTGAAAAATACCAATCAGGTGCAGAAGGATTATGTGCAGTTCATGGCGGATGCCCAGTCTCAGTTTCAGAAGGATTTCCTGGACAGCGAAAAAAAGATGACGGATGCCATGAACCATTCCAGCAGCGGACAGCAGGAATGCCTGGATGCCATGAGGCAGCAGCAGGAGCATCTGCGTGAATTTGTGGATTATATGAGCCAGGTAATGGAAAAGATGGCGCAGATGAATCATACGTCAGCCGATACGCTGAATATGGTATCGGATCAACTGGCAAAGGTCACCCCGCAGCAGGAAAATACAGATATTCAGCTATTGACGCAGAAGGTGGACAAATTAATTGATGCGATGGAAAAACAGCAGAAATCCGCCAGAAGAGGATTTTTCCGCTGATCCCATCCTCCCAAAAAGGAGACGGCATGCATGAGAAAGGAATGACCAGATAGATGAGAAAAGTCAATCGTAGAAAGATGAAGAATACGGAAAGCCATAATGTATGGCGTTCCTATTCGGATATGATGTCTGGACTGCTGCTGCTGTTTGTGCTGATCATGGCGGTGTGTCTGATGCAGGCGCAGAAAAATTATACGGAAAAGCTGAATGAGCAGGCAAAACAGATGCAGACGCAGAATGAACTGGATAAAACCCAGGGGCAGTTGGACGAACAGCAGACGACGCTGGATGACCAGGCATCTCAACTGGCGGATCAGGCATCCCAGTTGAAAGCGCAGCAGGCGACGCTGGATGAGCAGAAAGCGCAGTTGACACAGAAGGAATCCGACCTGGCAGCCAGTCAGAGCACTCTGGATGAGCAGAACCAACTGCTTCAGACCCAGGAATCAGAACTGGCAGAGCGGGATGCGGCACTGGCGGCCAGTCAGAGCAAGCTGGACGAGCAGACGGCATTGATGACGCAGCAGCAGACGAAAATAGATCAGATCATCGGGGTAAAAGCGGATCTGATCACTGCTTTGAAGGATGAATTTGAGGCAAATCAGATCAGCGTGGAAATTGATTATCAGACAGGAGCGATTGTGCTGGATTCCAGCGTGCTCTTTGATTACAACGAAAGTGTGCTGACGGATGCAGGTTCTTCTATCCTGGCACAGGTGCTTCCGCTCTACTGCAAGGTGCTGCTGGGCGATCAGTATGTGGATTATCTGGCGGAAGTTATTATTGATGGATATACGGATACCACCGGCGATTACATTACGAACCTGGACCTGTCCCAGAGAAGGGCATTTGCGGTGGCAGAATACCTGATGAATTCCAAGGACTCGTTTTTGAGCAGCAGTGAGAGTGAGCGGCTGACCGAAAAATTGACAGCCAATGGACGTTCCATGAGCAATCCGATCCTGAACAGCAGCGGTGAGGTGGATATGGACGCATCCAGGCGTGTGGAAATAAAATTCCGCCTGAAGGATGAGGAAATGCTGACTGAGCTGCAGCAGATCATCGAAGAGAGCAGGACGGGAACTGCAGGTGCGGAAACACCTTGACAGTGAAGCAGCGGATGCCGGAGGTGCTGGCACGGAAGCATCCGGCACAGGAGTTTTCTGTAAAGAAGCAGGGATTATTTCTGAAAATATAATTAAATATTATCCAGGGAAAGCGAGTCAGCGAGTATGAGATTTATCCATTTGTCCGATTTACATATTGGGAAAAGAGTGAATGAATTCTCCATGTTGGAGGATCAGCGGTTTATTTTACATCAGATATTGGAGATCATTGATGAGAAAAAGGTGGAGGGAGTCTGGATCGCAGGGGATGTCTACGATAAAACAGTTCCCTCCGCAGAGGCGGTTCAGCTATTTGACGACTTTTTGACAGAACTGGCAGACCGTGAGCTGCCGGTATTTGTCATCAGTGGAAATCATGATTCTCCGGAACGAATTGCATTTGGCGCCCGGCTGTTGAACAGCCGCGGCGTTTATCTTTCTCCGGTTTACAATGGAAAGGCGGAGCCGGTGGTTTTGCAGGATGCATATGGAGAAATCCGAATCTATCTGCTTCCGTTTCTGAAGCCGGCTATGGTAAAACATGTATTTCCGGAGCGGGAAATTACCAGCTATCAGGAGGCGCTGGAAGCAGCAATCGAGGCGATAAAGGGGAATTTGACGGCAGAATGGGACAGGTCCTGCCGCAATATTCTGTTGGCCCATCAGTTTGTGACAGGAAGCGAGCGCAGTGATTCGGAAGAATGCTCTGTGGGAGGGATGGACAATGTGGATGCATCCGTTTTTTCTGATTTTGATTATGTGGCATTGGGCCATATCCACAAGCCTCAGCGGGCGGGCGGGGAAAATATCCGCTATTGCGGGACTCCGCTGAAATATTCATTTTCAGAAGCCGGGCACAAAAAATCCGTGACGCTGGTGGATGCAGGCGAAAAGGGAAATCTGACGATACAGACGGAAGTGCTGTATCCCCTGCGGGATCTGAGGGAAATCCGGGGAAGCTATATGGAGCTGACCGCATTGGAGAATTACCGCAATACCAATACATCGGATTATCTGCATATCACATTGACGGATGAGGAGGATATCCCCGATGCTATTGGCAGGCTGCGCAGCATTTATCCCAATATTATGAAGCTGGACTATGACAACCTGCGGACCAGTCAGAGTCAGCTTGTGGAAGGGGGAGCAGCGGTACAGCAGAAGACTCCTCTGCAACTGTTTCAGGAATTTTATCAGCTCCAGAACAACCAGGAAATGTCAAAGGAGCAGGAAGAATTTGTGCAGGAATTGATTGAAAAAACCTTTGAGGGAGACAATATAGCATGAGACCAGTGAGATTAACAATGTCCGCATTTGGACCATATGCAGGGCGGATTGATCTGGACCTGAGTCAGTTGGGGGCCAGCGGATTGTATCTGATTACCGGCGATACCGGAGCGGGCAAGACTACCGTGTTTGACGCGGTCACCTTTGCTCTGTACGGGGAAGCCAGCGGCAGCGTGAGAGAGGCAGATATGCTTCGAAGTATGTATGCCGAACCGGAGACACCGACCTTTGTGGAAATGGAATTCCTGTATCATGGACAGTTGTACTGCATCCGGAGAAATCCGGAGTACCTGCGCCCGAAAGAGCGGGGAGAGGGCATGACAAAACAGAAAGCGGAAGCACAGCTGTATTTTCCGGACGGACGGAATCCGGTGACCAATGCCAGAGAGGTGACCAGGGCGATAGAAGAGCTGGTGGGATTGGACAAAAGGCAGTTTACCCAGGTGGCGATGATTGCCCAGGGAGATTTTTTGAAGCTTTTGCTGGCAAAGACGGAGGAACGGAGCCGGATATTCCGGGAGATTTTTCATACAGAACCTTATCAGGTGCTCCAGGAACAGTTAAAACGCGCCTCCGGCAGTCTCAGAGTACAGTATGAAGAAGCAGAGCGGAGCATTTCCCAGTATATCCAGGGACTCCAGTGCAGGGAGGAGAGCGGCAGCTATCAGCCTCTGAAGGAGAACTGCCAGCAGAAAAAGACGGCGCGTCTTCCGGAAATTCTGGAGCTGGCGGAGCAGATCCTGCGGGAAGATAAGGAATTGCAGGGGCAGAAGAAGGGGCAGCTAAAGGAAGCGGAAAAACAGTTGGAAGCGAAAAACCAGCAGCTTGGAAAAGCCCAGAGCATCAAAAAAGCCAGAGAAAGCCTGGCGGCAGAAGAAGAAAAACTGGAACAGTGGAAGCTTCGGCAGAAGGCCGCGGAAATAAGGTGGCAGCAGGCTCTGGAGCAGGCACCGGTTCTGGAGCAGTTGTCTTTGAAGCTTCATGAAGAGAAAACCCATCTGCAGGATTAT
The DNA here is from genome assembly GCA_028689585.1 of Lachnospiraceae bacterium. Classification (GTDB taxonomy): domain Bacteria; phylum Bacillota; class Clostridia; order Lachnospirales; family Lachnospiraceae; genus Merdiplasma. The sequence continues at coordinate 15,039 of JAQVCW010000010.1, forward strand.
GATGAAAAGGAACAATTGGAGAAACGCAAAAAAACTCTGGATCAGTCGGAAACGAAAATGAAAAATACGCTGGTTACAGAGGAGGCAGAGCGGCTTCGCCTGGAAAAACAGATTCAGGAAATGCAGATGCAGAAAAATGAATTACGGGATGTGGAAAATGGCCGCCAGGAGCTGCTTCGGGAACAGAAGGAACTGCTGCATCAGGGGCAGCAGTTGGAGGGGCTGGAAAAGCTGCTGGCAAACTGGCAGGAATTTGGCAGGCAGCAGGACCTGGTATGGAAGCAGTATGTGCAGCAGGCAGAGAAGACCAGGGCTCAGAGAAAAATATATGAAGAAACGGAACGCTCCTTTCTGGATGAACAGGCCGGGATCCTGGCGGTGGATCTGAAGAAAGGGGAGCGGTGTCCGGTATGCGGCTCCGAACATCACCCCAGGCTGGCAGCGCTGCCGGAACGGGCAGCCACCAGGGAAGAGATGGAAAAAGAAAAGAAAAAGCTTCAGAAGGAAGAAGAAAAATATGCCGATGTCAGTCTGAAAGCCAGTGAATTAAAAGGAAAACGGGATACTGCTTTCTGGCAGGCGGCGCAGGAATGCCACCGTCTGTTCCCGGATATTCAATACGGGGAAAAGCTGCAGAATATGGAAGTGCAGGCGGATGAGCGAAAGAAGAGCCATGTTGGCGAAGCGGTGGAAGGAAGTTACTCAGAGACCGTTTCGGCGGAGCAGTTGGTGTGCCAGGCCCAGCGGGAAGCAGAGCAGTTGGTGTGTCGGGATCAGCGGGAAGCAGAGCAGTTTATGCAGGAGAATCTGCCGGAACGGATTACAGGACAAAAGCAGGAACTGCAGCGGCGCCAGAACGAAATCCACAAGCTGCTGCAGCGAGAAGAGCAGCAGCTTCGCCTGAGAAAGCAATTGGAAACCGACCTGCCAAAGCAGGAAGAACTGCTGGAGAAGACGCGGACGCAGTTGGAAAAGCTGATGCAGGAGCTGGCTTCTGCCAAGGCGCAGAAGGAGGCTCTGGAGGAACAGATCAGGAAAGGAGCGGCAGCACTGAAATATGAAAACAAAAAGATTGCGGAAGCAGAAATTAACAAACTGGCAGCTCAGAAAAAAGAAATGGAGCAGGCGCATCAAAAGGCACAGGAGGAATATGAACTTGGCAAAAGGAGTGTACAAAGCGCTCAGGCGGCTGTTACGGTTCTGAAAACGCAGACAGGAAAAGAGCAGGAACCGGAACTGGCCAGTCTGCAGGAAGAGCTTCGGGGAAAAAATGCAGAAAAAAAACTGCTGACCGAAGAACTGACCGAAATCAGCTCCAGGATAAACAGCAATCAAAAAGCATATGAAAATATGATAAAACAGAGAGCCTCCATGGAAGAACTGGAGCAGCGGCTGAGCTGGGTACGGGCTCTGTCCAACACGGCCAATGGCAGCATTGGCGGCAAGGACAAGATCATGCTGGAAACTTATATTCAGATGACCTATTTTGACCGCACTCTGGCACGGGCCAACACCAGACTGATGACCATGACCGGAGGCCAGTACGAACTGATCCGAAGGAGCGGTGCATCCAATCAGAAAAGCCAGAGCGGCCTGGAGCTGGATGTCATCGATCACTATAATGGAAGCCGAAGGAGCGTCAGCACTCTTTCCGGAGGAGAAGCCTTCAAAGCATCCCTGTCTCTGGCCCTGGGACTGTCGGATGAAATCCAGGCATGTGCAGGCGGGATCCGGCTGGATACCATGTTCGTAGATGAAGGTTTTGGTTCGCTGGATGAAGAATCACTGGATCAGGCAATCCGGGCGCTAAGTGAACTTGGCGGCAGCAACCGTCTCGTGGGAATTATTTCTCACGTAGCGGAATTAAAAGAGCGGATTGACCGTCAGATCGTGGTGACGAGAGAGCGCAGCGGCGGAAGCCGGGCGGCGGTCATATAGCATGGAGCATCCCTGACAACTCAGAGGGGAAGTGCCCGCGCCTCTATAGGCGGGGCACTCCCCCTCTGAGCTGTGGACCACCAGCGAGTATACTTCCTCACTGAGCTGCCTGGCCCCAGCGAGTATACTTCCTCACTGAGCCGTGGGCCCCCAGCGAGTATACTTCCTCACTGAGATGCCGGGCCTCCTGCTTTTATACCTCCATGATGACCGGAATGATCATCGGATTACGTTTTATTTTTTTCCAGAGATAGTCTTCCAGGCTGTCTCTGACTTCACCTTTAATCTTGCCCCAGTCCCTGATGTGCTGTTTTTCACATTTTTCAATGGCCTTCAGGCTGATGGAGCGCATTTCATTTACCAGGTCACCGGATTCGCGGATATAGACAAAACCTCTGGAAATAATATCCGGGCCGGAAAGAAGCTGGTTGGTGCCCTTTTCCAGACACATGGTTACCATAATGATACCATTTTCGGCCAAAGCCTGACGATCCCGGATCACGATATTTCCCACATCGCCCACACCCAGACCATCTACCAAAATGCCGCGGGCCTGTACTTTGCCGATCACTTCGCCCTTTTCCTGGGTAAGCGCCAGCACATCACCGGACTCAATCATAAATGCATTTTCCTTGGCAACGCCCACGGATCTTGCAATATTGGCACCCGCCAGGCGATAGCGGTACTCTCCATGAACCGGAATGGCATATTTCGGTTTCAGAAGCGAGTAGATCAGCTTCAGCTCTTCCTGACATGCATGACCGGATACATGGGTATCCTGGAAAATGACGTCTGCGCCTCGGATTTCCAGCTCATTAATGATCTTGGAAACGGATTTTTCATTGCCGGGAATCGGAGTAGAGCTGAGAATAATGGTATCGCCGGGTTTAATATGAACCTTTTTATGGCTGCCGTCTGCCATACGGGACAGTGCGGCCATTTCTTCACCCTGACTTCCGGTGGTGATAAACACCAGCTTTTCGTCCGGGTAGCGGTCTATTTCACTGACATCGATCAGCGTATTTTCCGGAATGGTCACATATTCCAGTTTCTGTGCGATCTCAATGACCGTCTCCATACTGCGCCCCTGCAGGATAACCTTGCGGCCGTATTTGTAGGCGGTATTAACGATCTGCTGTACACGGTCTACATTCGAAGCGAAGGTAGCCACCAGCAGACGGCTGCCGGCATGCTCGGCAAACAGCTCGTCAAAGGTCTTTGCCACCTTGATCTCCGATGGAGTAAAGCCGGGACGCATGGCATTGGTACTGTCACTCATCACAGCCAGAATGCCCTTCTTGCCTAAGATTCCCATCCGCTGAAGATCGATCGCCTCACCGAACAGCGGAGTATAATCTACCTTAAAATCGCCCGTATGGAAAATAATTCCGGCCGGAGTATAAATCGCAAGCGCGGAAGCACCGGCGATACTGTGGTTTGTTTTAATAAATTCTACGCGAAGCTCACCAAGATTAACAATACCGCCGTGTTTTACCACCTTGCGGCGTGTCTTTTTCAGCAGCTTGGCTTCCTGAAGCTTATGCTCGATCAATCCCATGGTCAGCTTCGTGGCATAGATGGGAACATTGATCTGCGGGATGATGTAGGGGATGGCACCGATATGATCCTCATGACCATGAGTGATGACAAAACCCTTCACTTTTTCACGGTTTTCCACCAGGTAAGTAACGTCAGGAATGACCTTGTCAATTCCCGGCATATCGTCATCCGGAAAAGAAATACCGCAGTCAACTACGATAATGGTGTCATTGTATTCGATGGCAGTGATATTCATGCCGATTTTATCAAGACCGCCAAGAGGAATGATCTTGACCGCCTGTGTATTTGTTGTTTTCAAATTTTAAATTCTCCTGTTTTCTTTTTTAGTATTGTTTTCTGGTACCTCCAGTCATTCTATTTTCTTCAGATCCAGTAGTTACGGTCAGCCCACGCGGGACAATACTGGGACAAAATAAACAAAATGGCTGCATTTCCTTTCATAAAGATGCTTCATTCATGTTCTTACTTCGGCATAAAATTACTCTTCTTAAAAGCATAAACAGCGTAAATTCATAGTTGCAGAACTTCTTCATACAGTCTTCACGAACAAAATTTCTTCTATTATAGCATGGATTTGGGAAAATGCAAATGAGAAAAAACGGGAGTAAAAAATGAAGGCTCCATTTTTTATTCCCGTTTTGAGTCAATATTGCAGATGATTTGTTATTTTAGATTGCGAAGCAGGTCATTCTTATAGAATACTGGTTGGAAATTATCGCTTTTTAAAATGATTTATGAGTTTAAAAATAAAAATGACAATTAGTATAGTTATAATGGAATAAATTAGTAATAATGTCATTCTGTCCCCTCCTGTATTTTAAATCCGGCCTCTTTCATTGTTTTAACAACATCCGGGTCAACGGCTCCGGTATTTACATCATTTACGATACAATAATATGTTCCGTCTGGCGTTGAACGTAAATAGGTATTCTTAATATTCATTTCTACAACATTTGTTTCAGAAAAAACTTCGCTTTTTGGTGGATTATAAGCTCCTCTTGGAACAATCAAGTAGGAACAAATTATCAAACAAAAAACTATAAATATCCAGAAATGCCCATTTTTTTGTTTTGCATGCTTGCTGTTTGCAATAATTTGAAATCTTTCTATGAGTTCATTATTTGCATCAGAAGCTAATGCAACAGTCCCATAAATTTTAAATGGGTTCTTCTTTTTTTTCGCAGATTTAAGTATTAAGACTATGGTTTGCAGGTATTTTACTGCTTCCATTTTGCTCATTTTTGCCGTTACATTTATATCACATCTCATTTCTAAAGTTTGAGACAAGTCTTTTTGAAAATAATATATGACAGGATTCCACCAAAGGATGCAGCAAATAATATTTGATAGTATTTTAAGTTTTAGATCATTATTTTTTATATGAGTACATTCATGAATTAAAATAAAATACAAGTTATGTTCTTCATACTCTTTATCAGGAAGAATAATCATTGGATTTTTTGCACAGATTGTAAAGGGTATAAATAATTCCCTATTCACTATAAGTTTAACTTCCTTTTTATAGTTTAATGAATGTAATACTGTTTGTAATACTGCTTTATATTGAGGATTATTTATTTCAGGTAAAGTTTTTAGATGATAGATGAAACGACTATATTGAATGTAAAATTTAATCAGCAGTATAAGAGCAATATAGAACCAGAGAATTAAAAAAACATCAAACAATGAAATATTAATACCGAAAATGGAATACGTTTCCCAGTAAAATAAATCAAAAAAATCTGCATAAATTCCACCAAAATTTATACCTTTGGTAAAGGGAAACGAAATAGGAAGCAGCAGACGAAGGCTGCACAATATATAAAATAGCGCTGCATATCGAAATCCCAGTTTTTTGCTGTATAAATGCTTTTTTCGTATCAAGTGCATAATTATGATTAGAATACTCCCACATAATAGAGCCATCATAATCGAATATACAGTAATCTTCATAGGCTATTCTTCTTTCAACTGCTTTATAATAGCTTCTAACTGTTCGATGACATCGTCTTTAGACCCTGCGTCTTCGGCAAGTGCGGCAATTACTTTTGAAATAGAGAGTTGAGAAAAACCTGCATTAAGTATTAGTTGAGCAGCATATTCCTCTCTTGTAATAGCAGGTGCCAGTTCTCTTGCATATTGGGTTCCATATTGTTTAGTTCCACATAATTGAAGCGCATTTTTTTTGATTAATGATCGAATCATATTCTGAACTAAGCCGCTGCTCCAAGTTGGCTTAAATTTCATATTTACGATATCAACACTCGTTAAGGAACCTTCATTGTTCCAAAATAGTTCCATTAATTGTTCTTCGCTTTTTGTTAAATTCATTTCAATACCACCTTTTTGACAAGATTAACAATACATAATGTTTATTATTCATATTACAGTATTTTACTAAATAAGTCAATAATAAATATAATTTTTTATAGTATTTATGGAAGCTGTACGATTTGAACTCATAAAGTAAGTACACAGTTTCAAATGCGAAGAGTGTTAAGTGGTGGGGAGAGAATTCCTTATGACAGAATAAAAAGAAGCTGTGAAAAATGAACCTTCATTTTTCACAGCTTCCGGGAGGGCAGTTAGCCCTCGATAGCAATATATTTATTCTGTTTTATTTCATTCGGATCTTTTTTTGGAATGGTGAGTTTCAGGATACCATCTTCAAATTTTGCCTTAATGTCTTCCTGTGTCACGGCATCGCCCACATAAAAGCTTCTGGAGCATTGTCCGGTATAGCGCTCGCGGCGGATGTACTTGCCGTTTTCTTCTTTCTCATCTTTATTCAGTCCCTTGACTGCGTTGATGGTCAGATAACCGTTCTCCAGAGAAGCATTTACATCCTCTTTCTTAAAGCCGGGAAGATCAATATCCACTTCATAAGCTGTATCGGTTTCCTTTACATCCGTTTTCATCAGGTTCTTTTCATTTTTTCCATACAGAGGGCTGCGTCCTGTTCCCCGGAAGAAATCTCGATCAAACGGAAAGTCCATAAAGTCATCAAATAAGTTTTCTCCAAAAATACTAGGCATCAACATAAATCATTCCTCCATTCTCTATTTTATTTAATCATGTTGATTTCGGTTACGCAGATCTGCTTTGCAAATCTGCAGGGAAGTAAAAGAATTACTTCCGGATATTTATATGGAGCAGATGCATCTAAATACGGAATTTCTTTAAATGGCATCTGCGTGGGTAATCCCTCCTGTTGGAGGAATTACAATTTATAGTATCAAATGAGGAAACAGTAACCGGATCAACGGTAATAAAGCAATTAGGAAATCAGATTGTCCGGGCCTCTATGACTATCTCTTCATCTGTTCTAGATGTAATATAACATACTTTGTTAGCACTGTCAAGAGGAGAGTGCTAATTTTTTGAAAATTATATTTGTTTTTTGATTCCAAATCGCGGAGGAATTGGATCATATACGTGTTTTTTGTGGAATCATTCAGGAGTTGGATGAAGGCGTGACTGATAGTGAGGTCTATGGGGAGTATCGAAAAAGAACGGGAAAACTTGCAAAACCATCCGTAAGAGACTAAAATATGCAGTAGATGCAAAGAGAACAATGATTAGAAGAACGGCAGGAAAACTATGGCAGAATTGATTTCGGTTATGATAGTAGATGATGAGAAGCTTACATTGGAGGACTTGAGTACCATCATTGACTGGGGAGCTTGCGGATACAAAATTGTCGCTACCGCATTTAATGGAAAGCAGGGCTTTCGAAAATATCAGGAATTTCATCCGCAGCTTATATTGACGGATATCAGGATGCCATTTATGGATGGCATTGAGATGATTTCAGAAATTCGAAAAAAAGATTCAAAGGTCAGTATTGTATTGCTCACCGCGTATGAAGAGTTTGGATATGCGAAGGCGGCCATTAGCCTTGGCATTACAGAATATATAATAAAAAGTGAGATTACTGCTGTATCCATGCAGGCATTGCTGGAGCGGTTAAATGAAACGATTATGCTTCGGGATCGTAAGGATATGATTGTAACGGACAGAATGCTTGAGCAGTTCTTTCTGTCTGACAGTCTGTCCGGCGACTCGGACATGGAGCAGTTTCTGAAAAAAATGTTTCATGTTCTAATTGTGGAACAGGATTTACCAATCAGTGTCAGCGGAGAACAACTGCTGCCTGGCATAGTGGTTCCCAAGGTGAAAAAAATAGATTTTTTGAGTCATTTTGATTATGGAGAATGGAACCTGGAGGCAATTACCAGTTTGCATGGTGGGCAAATTGTACTGGCTTTAAATTGTCAGAAAAATGAATATTCAGAACATGGAGAAATGCTGTGTGTCTGTGCAGAGAAAGTAAAAGATGGATTGACAAGACAGTTCCAAGACAGCTTTACCGTCTACGCAATGGATACCAGAATTAATCTTTATAATTTAAAACGATTTTGTGATGAAAGTGCTTCTTCCTTTCAGAAGAAATATTTTGATGGAAGCGGGAGAGTGCGCAGATTGGAATATCCTCCGATGCAGGAGAGACCGACTTTTAATAATACATGGACTCCCGGAAAGGCAGATGATGTTACAGGCATTCATGATAAGGCAGAGATAGAGCAATATTTTCAAGGCGTGTATCATGGAATCTGCCGGCAGGACGATATGGAACAACTGAAATCTTTATCAAAAGAATTATACTATATTCTAAAAAAAGAATATAAAAAAGGTCATGGAAAGACAATCAGTGAAGATTTAGATCAGGAATACAACTGGGCAGACTGGATTGATACAGAAAAAATATGTAATTGGTTTATTTTACGGTTTAGTCAGTTAAATACTGATAAAATATCCGAAGGCGGAAATTACTCGAAATCAATTATGGAAGTGATAGAATATATTTATCATAATTATCGCAATCCGGATTTATCATTGAATGATATTGCAGATGCGGCACATCTGAGTGTTGGATACTTGAGCGGAGCATTTAAAAAAGAAACAGGAGTTACGCTGAAAAACTATATCACGGATATAAGAATTGATGCTGCAAAGAAACTGATAGAAAGAGGAAATTATAAAATATATGAAATCTGCTCCCAGGTGGGATATCATTCCAGCCAGTATTTTAGTCAGGCTTTTTATAAAAAGGTAGGAATGTTTCCAACAGAATATAGAAAAAAAGAGTGAAGGATAATAACATGAAAAAAAAATCATTCCGAAGGCAGATCCTGCTGGGAATTGTAAAAAGTGGAATTTTAGCATTTATAATTGCAATCATTCTTTCTTTTTTAATTTTTTTCCCAATTCTTAAAAAACATGCAATTACATCAGCGGAGAGTACTAACGCAGCAGTTTTGAATCATTTGGAAAGTACTTTAGCTTTTGTGGAAAATCACACAGAAAATATTGCAGTGGCGGTAGAAGAAAATAATGATATTCAAAATTATTTTAGTCATCCTACGGTTACCGGTAAGACTGCAGCATCGGTCACATTGAACAATTTCTCCAGTTATATGAGGCTGGTCAGAGGAATTGCGGTTTCGGTAAAGGACATTCCGGTTATTGATTCGATTACGAATTTTACAGAAGATGATTATGCATTATTTGATACGGAATATTTTAAAGAGATTCAGGCTTCTTCTTTCAGCCGTTCTTATTCTTCCGTATATCAGACCACAATTGGATATAATTCGTATAATACGGTGGCATATACAAGGAATTTTTATCTGAATAACCGCTGGTGCACTATTATTATGTTTATCAATCTAAATAACGTATTGAGTGATATAAAGGCGGTTGTAGGAGATACGTTAGATGCCTATTATTTAACAGACAGCAGGGACCAGGCCTTTTATCCGGTTGGAAGTAAAGAGAATATTGCCGAGGCAGAGAAGGCGGCAGAAGATATTGATCTAAACGGGAGAAAGGGGATGCATGGAGATATTGTGTTTACACAGACATCAGCGGTAACTGGTTACGGACTGGTATCTATGATAAAAGGTACCTCCATTCTAGCATTGCTCCTTCCTTATTCTGTAGGATTATTTTTGGCCATGCTTGGTCTGCTGCTTCTTATTCTGGTTATTACATCCAGAAGTATGAATGCAATGATAAAACCTGTAATTGACCTGTCGGAGCTGATGCTGAGAGCAGCCGGAGGGGATCTGAACTGCCGAATCACAACGATGCGGGAAGATGAAATCGGGTTGCTGGAGACATCCTTTAATAAAATGATCGATGATCTGAAAGAAAGCATAGAGGTCATCAGCGAAAAAGAGGCACATGAACAGCAGACGAAATTCAGTCTTCTGGTCAGCCAGATTGATCCGCATTTTATCTATAATACAATCAACAGCATTAACTATCTGGCCAGGAGAGAACGGTGTGCGGACATTGTGAAGGTGAATACTGCTTTGATTGCTATTTTGCGGGATCGCCTTCGTGTGAACGATATTCAGATTACGGATACGGTTGCAAATGAAGTGCGGGTAGTGAACCAGTATTTAGAGATTGAACGATTTATGTACGGGGGCGATTTGCGCGTTACATGGGATGTGGAAAAGGAAGTGATGGAAGCACAGATACCAAAGAATATGATACAGCCGTTGGTAGAAAATGCTCTGTTCCATGGTTTGATTGATGAAGAAAATGGAGAGCTGAACGGGACAATACAGATACATATTCATCAGGATGAAAATACAGATATTGTTCTTTGTGTAGAAGATGATGGGCTGGGGATGGATGCAGAGAAACTGGAGCAGGTGAGAAATGAACAGTTTAGTCCGGAAGACAGGGGCTCCAAAATTGGATTGGCAAATATCAGAGGAAGGCTATATTACCTTTATGACAATAATGAATGTATGACGATTGAAAGCAGCCTGAATAAAGGAACAAGTATTACTATCCGATTTACAAATAAATAAGACAAAAAACTGGTATGAATATAATTTCATAGCAGTTTTTTTATGGCCTATTTTATACCTTGAGGGTGGAGTAATTAGGGAGACATTCTTTTTAGAATGTTAAAATGACGAAAAAATCTAACAAAATATGAATTTATTAATCTTTTTTACAAAACAAATTTCAAATATAATATGTTTATGGATAACAAATAAACAAATTTCTGATTTGCGGGGGGATAGTATGAACGAAAATGATAAGTGCCTGTTTCGGGCTGAAAAGATCCGAAAGACCTTTGGATCCGTACATGCATTGTCAGATTTTGATATTACGATACAGCCTGGCGAAATACGGGGGTTGGTAGGTGAGAATGGATCTGGAAAGTCAACATTTTCGTCTATAATTGCAGGTATTCAAAAATGTGACAGCGGAAAAATGTATCTGGAGGGAAAAGAGTATTTACCAACAGGTACAGTAGACGCAATCAATCATGGAATCAGCATGGTAGTGCAGGAACAGGGAACTATATCAAAAATATCAGTGGCTGCAAATATTTTTTTTGGAAAAGAAATCATGTTTGCGAAACATGGGGTTTTAAATGTAAAAAAGATGAACGAAGAGGCAGCAAAAGCGCTGACAGACATTGGAGTAGATAATATCAGGCCTGAAATGATGATTGATAAACTGACATTTGAGGACCGAAAATTGGTAGAACTGGCAAGAGCACTCTATACTTCTCCTAAAATATGGATTGTTGATGAAACAACAACGGCTTTAAACGTATCAGGCAGAGAACTGTTATATCAACTTATGGAAAAAATGAAGGCTTCGGGTGGATCAATTTTATTTATTTCCCACGATATTGATGAAATAATGGAAAAATGCGATTCTCTTACAATTTTGCGGGATGGATTTTTAACTGCAGATTTGAAAAAAGAAGAATTCGAAGCAGATAAGATCAGACAGCTAATGATTGGCCGTGAACTGTCAGATCATTATTATCGGGAAGATGTGGATGCCAATCCAAAGAAGGAGGTTGTACTGGAAACAAAAAATGTTTCATGTGATATTTTGTCAGATGTGTCGGTGCAGCTTCATAGAGGGGAAATTCTTGGAGTAGGAGGATTGAGTGACTGCGGAATGCACACCTTGGGAAAAGTTCTATTTGGCCTGATCAGGCCAGATGTAGGAATGGTTTTGAAAAATACCAGGGAAGAAGTGAAATGTGCAGCCTGGGCCACCAGTCATGGGATCGGTTATGTATCCAAAAACCGTGATCAGGAATCCATGATGATAATTTGCAGCATCAAAGATAATATTTGCCTTCCATCGTTAAAAGACATCACACCCGTCGGTCCGGTTTCAGTAAAAAAGCAAAAGCAACTGGCGGAGACCTGGGCAAAGCGGATGGAAGTGAAAGCGGACTCTGTCAATGTATTCTGCAATATACTGAGCGGTGGAAATAAGCAAAAAGTAGTGCTTGCAAAATGGCTTGGAAAAGGATCTGATATTCTCATTCTGGATTGTCCAACCCGTGGAATCGATGTAGGAACAAAAGCCGCCATTTACCAGTTAATTGAAAAACTGAAAAAAGACGGCAAATCAATTTTGCTGATTTCGGAGGAGTTGCCGGAACTAATTGGTATGTCGGACAGAATTATTCTTCTAAAAGATGGAAGGATATCTGGTGAATTCCATCGGGAAGAGGGCATGACAGAAGCAAAACTGATACAGAAAATGATCTAGCGGGGAGTGAAGAACATGGAAAACAGCAAGAGTTTTACAGCAGCAAAAGGCGGTTTAACCAAGGAAAAATTCTTAAATAATTTTGCTTTTTTCGGTTTGCTCCTGGTATTAGTTTTATTTGAGATACTCACCAGGGGAAAGCTGCTCGGACAGAGAAATCTAATGAATATTTTCAATAACTTCTTCAGTATTGCGTTATGTGCTATGATGTATTCTTTTGTTATGGCACTAGGAGAACTGGACTTGTCTGTAGGAGCGATCGTAGGATTTTCAGCCGCGATGGCAGCTTTTGCATCAGAAATCAGCATTTACCTTATTTTACCGGTTGCATTAATTACCGGATTGCTTATAGGATTGATAAATGGTTTTGCCACAGCATATCTTCGGGTGGAATCCTTTATTGGCACGCTGGCAGTATCCTTTGTATTCCGCGGCCTGACCACTTATTTTTTAAACGGATCAGTTGGAATACCAATTGCCATGAGGGCATTTGATAAAGATTGGGTAAAAATCATAGCATTACTTTTGGTACTGACCATTTCTTATTTATTGTATGAACGCTGTGCATTTGGCAAACACTGCAGGGCAGTTGGAGCTTCTCATGAAGCAGCCAGACAGTCAGGTGTGAATGTGCAAAAGACCAGAATGGCTGCATTCGCGTTAGTTGGTCTGGTATGCGGGTTGGTAGGATTTTTTACACTGGTCAGAGCATGTACCGCTTCTTCCAAGACAGGAAATTCTTTTGAATTTGATGTTTTGCTGGCAGTACTTTTTGGGGGAATGCCGCTTTCCGGCGGCTGGCCGGTAAAGTTCCGGGCCGCTGTGATTGGCAGTATTGCCATGGCAGCACTGAAAAGTGGAATGTCACTGATCGGAATTGACGGATTGACTCAGCAGGTGGTGGAGGGGGTAATTCTGATTGCAGTGGTCGTACTATCCTTTGACCGGAGAAATGCAGGAGTTATCAAATAAAATACAGGAACGCAAGGAATTTTGAAAATAGACGGGAGACATACTCCTGTGGAGATGAATGTGAATTTTGGGTAATTATGCCCTGCAAATAAAAGGAGGATTTTACTATGAAACTAAAAAAAATAACCGCATGTGTATTGGCAGCAACGATGACAGCCAGCCTGTTTGCAGGTATGGGTGTACAGGCAGAATCAGCAGATCCGGAACCATTTACTATTGGTTTTCCATGGGATACTGCGAATACGGATCCAACCTGGATTTCTATTTATAACAATGTGAAAGCTGCAGTTGAGGCTGCGGGCGGAGAATTAGTTAATGTAGAGACGGATAACTCGGCAGATGGTCTGATTGATAATGTGAGTGAATTAATCAGCCGTGATGTAGATGGAATTTTGTTCATGCCTGCTTCTGATTCGATGCTTCCTACGGTTGATGCCATGTGTGCGGATGCAGGGGTTTACTGGGGAACTATTTTCCGTACCATCAGTGATGAGGATATTCAGGAAGCAATGTATTCTTCGGACTGGTTTGCAGGCGGATGCCATGAAGATGATGAGGCATGCGCAGCTGATATTGTAAAATCCATGTCTGAAATGGGAGTGACAGATCTTGGTGTGATCAATATCGCAAAAGGTGACACTTCCTCTGACCTGAGGGATAAAGGTGCTGCAGAGGGTGCGGAGGAAGCTGGCGTAAACATTTTAAATACTACTTATGACATCAGCGTTACTACAGATATGACAAAAACCATTGAAAGTTATATAGCAGCTTATCCGGAAATGAACGGTATTCTGGTTCTGGGAACCTATTGCGAAGCGGCAATACCTACGATTGAAAAAGCACTGGCAGATCATAATAAGGCAGGAGAAATTAAGGTTGGACGTATTGATTTTGAATCTTCACTGGGCGATTATCTTCACGAGGGTACGTTCCATGTATCCTACGGCGGACAGCAGCAGATTGATCCGTTGATGTCCGCAGTCATTCTTGTAAATAAAGTGATCGGCACTCCTATCGTGGAAGAAGGACCTACCAATATCATTACACCGTATCTGGAACTGACCTCAGCAGAAGAAGCAGCTGATTTTAATGATTATTTCCTGGGAGACGAAGCAGTATATACTGCAGATGAGATCAAAGACAGCATGATTAAATACTATAATGCTGATATTGATATGGATTATATGGATAAGCTGATTGCTACTTTCTCTATTGCAGATGTAGTATCCCGTCATAGCAAGTAATCGAACAGATGCAAATAAAATCCGAACTTTGTTCGGATGGCATCTGCGTAGGTAATGCCTCCTGCGGAGGCGTTACAGATTATAAAGGCCTTCGTCAGAATGGGTCCGCTCATTTTGGCAGAAATAAATCACAACACTGATTTAGCGGCAGAATTAGGAGATTGATCTGATATGAAAAAGTTTTTGATAAATACGCTTAAAACGTTATCTTTACCAGTTATCGTTTATCTGGTCTTTCTGGTCATCTGCTTTGAAAGATTTAGTAACTGGAACTGTGTTTATACAATTTTCCTGCAGTCTATTATCCCTACAATTACAGCTTATTCAGTCGCTTATGGGAATATATGCGGAGTATTTGATTTTACGATTGGTTCCAGGCTGATTATCAGTGGAGTAATTGGTGGTCTGCTCGCGTCAAAATATGGGATGGCAGGAATGATCCTGGGTGCCCTGGTTAGCGCAGTGGCAGTATCTGCAGTTACCGGTATCCTGAACTGGTATTTGCGTATTCCTTCCCTGGTTTTGACCATGGGACTTACCATGATATTTGAAATTGCAGGAACAAGGCTTGCCGGTCATTATGGGTTTGTCCAGATTGACACAAAGTATGCGATTTTTGGATCCTCTCCCAATATTGTAATTATCTTTTTATTAGCAGCAGCATTGTTTTATTTTATATTTAATCATACCGTATTCAGCTTTCATATGCGTGCGGTGGGAAGTAATGAAAATGTTGCAAAGAATTCAGGAATAAAAACAGATCTCGTAAAATTAAAATCCTTTGTATATGGAGGAATTTTTCTTGGAACAGCGGCTATTCTGACTTTGAGCCAGTCAGGATCCGTGGGGGCACAGACGAATCTTGGAAGCGTGACAATTGTGTTCAAACCGTTGATCAGTATTCTCCTGGCCCTGGTATTGCAGAGAATCTGTGATCTAACTGTTGGAATTTTTATTGCACAGTTTAGTTTGAACATTATTTTTATCGGCCTTATCGCGGCGGGACTGCCAGATACATTTCAAAATGTGGTTCTTGGGTTCTTCCTTCTGATAGTCATGATATTGTTTCAGAATTCGGATCGCATAGAAGCTTTGCGGGAGAAATCCAAAGCGCATCACAGAGCGGCAGAGGAATAATAATTAAGTCTGACATGCTGTGTTTATGAAGGATCAAGTGAACCAGGAAAGCAGAGGAGCTTGCTAAGGTAAGCTCCTCCACAATCGAAAGGAGAATAAAAATATGAAATTTCCGATTTTGACAGAGGAGGAACGAAAAATACGTCTTGCGCCACCCAGGGGAAAGGTTCAGGTGGTAATTGATTCAGATACATATAATGAAGTTGATGATCAATTTGCTATTGCCTATGCACTGCTGTCACCAGAACGATTGCAGGTGGATGCAATCTACGCAGCTCCGTTTTCCTCTGATTTTTTTGCACGTCTTTTGAAGACAGATGGAGTTGCAATACCAATGACAGGAAATCTTCAGGAGGGACTTGAACTAAGCTACAAGGAAATTCTGAAATTAATGGGCATGCTTGGTATGAATACCGAAGGAAAGGTATTCCGTGGTTCCAGTCAGTATATGAGTAGCAAGGATCAGCCGGTTGACAGTGATGCAGCCAGAGATCTGGTGAAAAGAGTCCATGAATGTGAAGATGTACTTTATGTGGTTGCAATTGGAGAAATTACCAACATTGCATCAGCTATTTTGATGGATCCGGAAATCATTAAAAAGATGGTTATTGTATGGCTGGCAGGGCAGCCGCTTTATTGGCCGCATGCTATAGAATTTAATCTGGGCCAGGACGTTCTGGCCTCGCAGACTATTTTGGATTCCGGAGTACCTCTTGTATTGGTTCCATGTATGTCTGTTGCATCCTACCTTTCTGTTTCCGGCCCCGAACTGGAAGCAAATCTGAAAGGCAGGAGCAAAGTGGGCACCTATCTGTCAGATACGGTGACCCGACAGATGAGTCAGCAGATGGCACAGAACTGGTTAGATTTGTTTCATCAGACCTACTGTGCCGGACTGGATGATTATGGGGAAGACGGCGCTCCCACGACAAATACAATGCTGTCTCCCACCAGAATCATCTGGGATATTTCAACAGTGGCTTATATGATTAATCCGACCTGGTGCCCATCTGCACTGGTGCCAACTCCATACCTGACCGATGATATTAGATGGGCAGAAGATAAGAAACGCCATCCGATGAGACTGGTTCGCTTTATCTATCGAGATGCCGTGTTTGGTGATATGTTCAGCAAATTACAGAATAATCCGGAATAAGGAATAATATAGGTATTCCGCTAAAGTATGGGAAAAATTTCTTGATTTAAAAGGAGCTCCAGATGTTAAAAGTCTGGAGCTTTTTTATACGATTTCCTGTTTTAATTTCATATATCTAAATTTGTTATTTTTGTATTTTTCAGGTTACAGTTCAGCCTTGAAGTGAGGACGTTCCTCGGAAGGCCGCCCCAGATATGCTGCGGGGGCTGTTTCGAGGGCCAAGAGCATCTAAGGCTTCCACAGAGTGTTCCAAAAGCAGGAATTGGAAGTCATAACTCGCCTTCGGCTCAAACAAATGACTCCCAATTCCATGGAACACCCTGTGGAAACCAAGATGCTTAGGCCTTCTGCAAATGCCCCCGCAGCATATCTGGGACTGCCTCCCGGGGAGCTGTGCATCAAGTAAAAGCTGAACAGTAACTTTTTCAGAACTCGTTATATATTTCCTCCCTTGGAACTTTTTATAACAGGTGGTATAATAGGATACGAAACGCATACAGAATACATAAAAACCGCGCTTGCGCAGGATATCATCCTGCACACGCTGAAGAAAATCAAAGAAGAGACAGAAAGGAAATGAACAAAATGAATCAGGAAAATGCATGGAAATTATATACCGACGAACAATGTCGGGAGCTGGAAACACTGTCAGACAATTATAAAGATTTTTTGAATAAAGGAAAAACGGAGCGTGAATGTGTCAAAGAGACTGTCAAACAGGCGGAAGCTGCCGGGTACCGCAGTCTGGAAACAATCTGTGCTGAAGGGAAACAACTGCATCCGGGAGATAAGGTGTATGCAGTCTGCATGAACAAAGCGATTGCATTGTTTTTGATGGGAAAAAATCCCATGAAACAGGGAATGAAGATCCTGGGCGCCCATATCGATTCACCGAGACTGGATCTGAAGCAGAATCCACTGTATGAAGACACAGAGATGGCATTTTTGGATACCCATTATTATGGCGGAGTAAAGAAATACCAGTGGGTGACCATACCGCTGGCAATGCATGGCGTGGTTGCAAAAAAAGATGGCACGATGACAGAAATCTGCATTGGAGAAGATGAAATGGATCCCATTTTCTGTGTGACGGATCTGCTGATCCATCTGTCAGGAGAACAGCTGGAGAAAAAGGCCAGAGTTGTGATTGAAGGGGAAAATCTGGATGTACTGGTTGGCAGCCGGCCTCTGACAATGGAGAAGAATTCTGCTGATGCCGGGACTGACGCAGCGCAGGAAGATGCGGAAAAGAAAGAAAAGGATGCCGTGAAAGCAGGAATTCTTAAGATTTTGAAAGATAAATACGATATGGAAGAGGAAGACTTCCTCTCTGCGGAAATCGAAATCGTTCCGGCGGGAAATGCCAGAGACTGCGGACTGGACCGCAGCATGATAGCAGCTTACGGACAGGATGACAGAGTTTGCGCTTACACCTCTCTGGCGGCTATGCTGAAGGCCGAAGTGCAGGATATGACCTGCTGTTGTCTGCTGGTGGACAAAGAAGAAATCGGCAGCGTGGGCGCTACCGGTATGCAGTCCCGTTTCTTTGAAAACACGGTAGCGGAAGTAATGAACTGTGCAGGCCAGTATTCTGAACTGGATTTACGCAGATGTCTGTCAAACTGTAAAATGCTGTCCTCTGATGTGAGCGCAGCCTACGATCCGCTGTATGCAGCCGCATATGAAAAACGCAATGCCGCATATTTTGGCAAAGGTATGGTATTTAACAAATATACCGGTGCCAGAGGAAAATCCGGTTCCAACGATGCCAATGCGGAATATCTTGGTTGGCTGCGCGGAGTTATGGATAAGTATAAGGTAACATTTCAGACGGCAGAACTGGGCAAAGTGGATATTGGCGGAGGCGGAACCATCGCATTTATCACTGCACTTTACGGAATGGATGTGGTGGACAGCGGCGTAGCAGTGCTGAATATGCATGCACCGATGGAAATCACCAGCAAATCAGATGTATATGAGACAATGAAAGGGTACTGTGCATTTTTGCAGGGATAAGAGACTGGCGCAGGCACCGATAGAGGATATCACCATGCGGACGCAGATTTTACCGCGCTCAAAAGAGGTATCGAATAAGAACATAGAAGCATTTTTGAAAAAATAGCTGGCGCATTCTTGTGACTTCAGTCGTGAGTTAGCCAACTGAAGGGAAACGGAACAGGAGCAAAACGTATGACAGATCAGGACAGGCGGAAATCAGATATGCATGAGATAAAGCTGGACGAGAGCGGGGCCAGCCGGTACGAAGGTCAGCCGGGAGAGAGCGGAGTCAGCCGGTACGAAGGTCAGCCGGGTGAGAGCAAAGTCAGCCGGTACGAAGGTCAGCCGGGTGAGAGCGGAGTCAGCCGGTACGAAGGTCAGCCGGGTGAGAGCGGAGTCAGCCAGTACGAAGGTCAGCCGAATGAGAGCAGAGCCGGCCAGCACGAAAGCCGGCCGGATGAGAGCAAGGCCAGCCAGTACGAAGGTCAGCCGGATGAAAGCAGGGCCAGTCAGCACGAAGGTCAGCCGGCCGAGAGCGGAGTCAGCCAGTACAAGGGTCAGCCGGGTGAGAGCGAAGCCAGCCAGTACGAAAACCAGCCGGACGAGAGTAGAGTCAGCCAGTACGAAAATCAGCCGAAGGAAGAGAAACGCGAGCGGAAAAATTCTAAGCTTCACATGCAGTACCGCCATGATCAGAAAGGCGCCAGCCTTTCTGTCCTGGGTTATGGATGTATGCGTTTTACTAAGAAATATGGAAAAATTATTTTTGACAAAGCGGAGCGGGAAGTGATGCTGGCAATCCGCCACGGGGTAAATTATCTGGACACGGCGTATATTTATCCTGGCAGCGAGGAATGCCTGGGGAAAATTCTGGAAAAAAATCACTGCAGGGATAAGGTAAATATTGCAACGAAGCTGCCCCATTATCTGATCAAATCCAGGGAAGGTCTGGAAAAATGTTTTCGGGAACAGTTAAGGCGCCTTCAGACAGATCATATTGATTATTATCTGATGCATATGCTGACCGATGTGGCCACCTGGGAGCGGCTGAAAAAACTGGGCATTGAAGAGTGGATCCGGGAAAAGCTGGATCGGGGCCAGATTCGTAACATAGGCTTCTCCTATCATGGTAATTCAGATATGTTTATGAAGCTGATAGACGTCTATTCATGGAATTTCTGTCAGATTCAGTATAATTATATGGATGAGCACACACAGGCAGGACGGGCAGGTCTGCATTATGCGGCGGCAAAAGGTCTTCCTGTAATTATCATGGAACCGCTCAGAGGCGGCCGCCTGGTCAATCTGCTTCCGAAAACAGCTCAGCAGTTGATCGCGGACAGCGGCCGCACTGCGCCGGAATGGGCATTTCGCTGGCTATGGAATCAGCCGGAGGTAACGGTGGTGCTGTCCGGTATGAATTCCCGCCAGATGATAAAGGAAAATATTATCCAGGCATGTAAATCCAGCGCCGGAATGATGACGGTAGAAGACTTTGCACTGATTGAAAATGTGAAAGCAGAGATCAACGGTAAAGTAAAAATCGGCTGTACCGGCTGCGGCTACTGTATGCCCTGCCCTCAAGGGGTGGATATTCCAGCCTGCTTCCGAAGCTATAACATGCGCTATACCGAAAACAAATTTTCCGGTTTTCGGGAGTATTTCATGTGCACTACTATGAAAAAAAATGTATGCAATGCGTCTCTCTGCGTAAAATGCGGGAGATGTGAAAAACACTGTCCCCAGGGACTGCCGATCCGGGAAAATCTGGAGAAGGTGAAGAAAGAGATGGAAGGGCCGGCGTACCAGGTGGTGCGGCAGGTGAAACGGTTTATTAAGCTGTAAAATAATATATATTTATGCCGTTACAATACTGCCTGCATTGCAGCATTGTTAATAAAGAAATTCACAAAAAATTATTTGATTTATTGTGAAAACTACCAAAAAAACTTAATTTAATGAAAAAAAATGATCAAAATGTTGACAAAACGTTTTGCCTTAGTTATAATTATTTTAAATTTAAAACGTTAAAGAAAAAAGTGAATTTCAATAGGAATCGAAACACAAATAGTGAACTGATTTATATTGAAATTTTATTTCTCCTTTTGATTAAACGTTTTATCAGAACATAGATCCAAAAGGATCTCAACAATTTACTTACCTAAAGGTAAAGGAGGAAGAAGAATGAAGAAAGTATTGAGCGTAGTTATGGCATCAGCACTGTGTCTTGGTATGGTAACTCCAGTATTTGCTGAAGCAGCAGATGCAGATCCTGTCCGTGTATGTATTGTATACACAGGAAACCTGGGAGACAAATCTTACAATGACTCTTGTAATGCAGGGGCAGAAAAAGCAGTAGAAGATTTTGGAATTGAACTGAAGTCTCTGGAAGGATCCACAGCTCAGGAATGGGAAGCAAACCTGGTATCAGCATGTGAAGAAGGATATGATCTGATCATTGGAGCATCTTCTAATATTGCTGATTATATTGTAAAACATGGACCGGATTATCCGGATACAAAATTTGCAGTTATTGATACTACGGTAGATCTTCCAAATGTTGAGTCCATTAGCTTTGCACAGAACCAGGGATCTTTCCTTGCAGGTGCAGCAGCAGCAATGTTTACCGAAAAGACAGACATTGAGGGTGTAAACGAGGATGCGATTATCGGCTGGGTAGGCGGTATGGATATTCCGGTGCTTCATGATTTTTATACCGGTTATGAGCAAGGAGCAAAATATATCAATCCTGATATTCAGATCCTTCAGGCATTTGCAGGTTCCTGGTCAGATCCTCTGAAAGGCAAAGAACTGACTCTGGCTCAGTATGAACAGGGCGCAGATATTGTTATGAATGTTGCATCCGGTACCGGCTCCGGTATTCTGGAAGGTGCAAAAGAAGCTGGTCTGTATGCAATCGGTGTTGACCTGAATCAGGATAATGATCAGCCAGGTTCTGTTCTGACCTCCATGGTGAAACGAGTAGATAATGCATGTTATCTGGTTATTCAGTCTGTTGTTGAAGGAACCTTTGCAGGTGGAACGACACAGTACCTGTCTCTGACAGAAGGCGGCGTCAGCCTTACCGATTTCTCTGTTATGAAAGAAGCCCTGGGTGATAAATTCCCGCAGGATATCGTAGACAAATGTGATGAACTGGCAAAACAGATTATTTCTGGTGATATTGTAGTAGAGAATTATGAAGGCTTTGGACCGAACTCATAATTGAAAATAATTAAACAGGGGTTGCTGGTCAACCCCTGTTTTTTTAAAGAGGGACAACAATGAATGAATATGTAATAGAAATGAAAAATATCGTAAAAACATTTGGTGAAGTGCAGGCGGTAAAGCACGGAGAGTTTACTCTGAGAAGAGGAGAAATACATTCTCTGATTGGTGAAAATGGAGCTGGAAAGTCTACCATGATGAAACTGCTGTATGGTATGTATCCGATTAACAGCGGCAGCATTGTGATCAACGGAGAAAATATAACAAAGCTGGATCCTAAAATTGCAATCAGCCATGGTGTTGGTATGGTACATCAGGAGTTTATGCTGGTTAGCGATTTGACGGTACTGGAAAATGTGATTCTCGGCTTTGAACCCAAAAAAGGCATTGGAATTGACTACGAAAAAGCAAAAAGAGATGCGCAGCAGTATATTGATCAGTATAATATGGAAATCCAATTGGACAAAAAGGTAAGCCAGATATCTGTAGGAGAAGCACAGCGTGTGGAAATTATAAAGACACTGATGCGCGGAGTTGAGATTATCATTTTGGATGAACCGACAGCCGTACTGACTCCACAGGAGACCAGAAAGCTTTTTGAGATTTTGGGTAATCTGAAGGCAGAGGGAAAATCCCTGGTATTTATTTCCCATAAATTAAATGAAGTTATGGAAATATCTGACCGTATTACGGTAATGCGTCAGGGAGAATACATGGGAACCGTGGATAAAGACAAAACTACGCCTCTGGATCTGACCAAACGTATGATAGGACGTGAAGTATTTCTGAATATCGACAAGACCTATTCCAAAATCGGAAGTACCATTTTGGAAGTAAAAGATGCCTGGATACCGTCGCCGAAAGAGACCTCAAAAATCAGAGGAATTTCGCTTCATGTAAATGAGGGCGAGATAGTAGGAGTAGCCGGTATTGATGGAAACGGTCAGTCCGAACTGGTAGAGGCCATTACCGGATTGAGACGGGTAGAAAAGGGAAATATTCTGCTGAATGGAAAAGATATAACCAATATGTCTCCGCGAAAAATCAGAGATACAGGTCTGGCTCATATTCCAGAGGACAGAAATACCCGTGGCTTGAACAGAGGCATATCCATTGAAAACAACCTGATTGCCGTTCAGATTGACGAGTCGTCCTTTAATAAGGGCATTGTACTGGATACAGTGGCACAGGACAAGTATGCAGCGCAACTGGTAAAGGATTTCGATATCAGACCGACGGATTATAAGACGCTGACTTCTTCACTTTCCGGTGGAAATGCACAGAAGGTAGTAGTAGCGCGGGAAGTTTCGATGAAGAAAAAATTACTTATTGCATCTCAGCCTACGCGTGGTGTGGATATCGGAGCGATTGAAGCTATTCGTAATACATTGGAAAAAGCCAAAAAAGATGGAGCAGGTGTACTTTTGATTTCAGCAGAACTGGAGGAAATCATCTCTTTGTCTGATCGTATTATTGTAATGCATGAAGGAAAAATTACCGGTGAACTGCCGGCAGGAGAAGCAAATGAAAATAATCTTGGCCTTTTGATGATGGGTGGAATGACAGATACATCAGAAGCGGGGAAAGGAGCAGTGACATTATGAAGCAGTCGGTAAAGGGTCTTGTAAAGATCCTGTTTACTTTAGTGCTGTCTCTTGCTATAGGTGCTGTTTTTATACTGGCAATCGGGGAAAGTCCGCTTGTGGCATATGGAGCGCTTCTGAAGGGAGCTTTTGGAACAAAACTTGGATTAGGAACCACTCTTGCGGGGTTTACACCGTTGATGGTGACTGCTATTGCTTTTGCAGTGGCGGCGCAGGCAGGCGCATTTAATGTCGGTGTCGAGGGTGAAGTAATCCTCGGAGGAATCACGGCTGCTTACATAGGTGTAAACTGGGGCTTTCTTCCGGCACCGTTGTTGTATCTGGCATGCTTTCTTGGAGCTATGCTGGTAGCTGCAGCATGGGCCCTGATTCCGGCAGTACTGAAAGCATATTATCAGGTATCTGAAGTTTGCGTGACCATTCTGATGAATACGGTTGCATTGTATATTGCATCGTATCTGGTAAGCGGCCCGATGAGTGCAGGAACGGCAAACCCACAGTCGGATCCGGTACTGGTTACCCTGCCTGCGATCATGAAGCCATCTTCCGCAAATGCCGGTATTTTTATTGCCATTATTGCGGTGATCGTGGTCATATTTATGCTGTATAAGACAAGATGGGGATATAAAATCCGAACAGTGGGAACGAATCCGGAACATGCTCAGTATGTAGGCATCAATGCGAAAAAAACGTTTATTTATGCTATGCTGCTGTCTGGTATGCTGGGCGGACTGGCTGGCTGTATTGAGGTTCTGGGTGTTCACGGTTATTATCTGGATGGTTTTGCAAAGGACCTTGGTACCAATGGTATGCTGGCAGCTCTGATTGTTAAATCTAACATGATAACAACACCGTTTATGGCATTTTTCCTGGCAGTGTTAAAATCAGGTGCGATGGCAATGCAGCAGTCAACTGGTGTTCCAAAGGCAATCGTAGATACTATTTCAGCAGTGTTTATTATTGTTGCGACAATGGAATTTGTAATACAGATAAAGGGAAGACACAATAAAAAGCAGAAAGCAGCAGTGATAACAGGTCATCCTATGCCGGAACAGGAAAAACCGGAAACATCAAAGAAGGAGGAGTAAGTCATGGATCTTTTCGGTAATTTAGGCAAAATATTTAATGCTTCGTTGATTTATGCTACGTTTCGTGCCTCCACTCCGATTATTTTTGCAGCACTCTGTGCAGCAATTACACAGCAGGCGAATATTCTGAATATCGGAACAGAAGGTATCATGCTGGTAGGAGCTTTTACTGCGGTTGCAGTCAGCTATACGACTGGAAGCTGGATACTGGGAGTGCTGGCGGCGATGATGGGCGGAGCCTGTATTGCTATGATTATGGCGGTGGGACATATTAAATATAATTCTGAAATCTGTGCGATTGGTATGGGTATCAATTTATTCGCAATTGCGATTACCAAATTTTTGATGAATGTGATATTCCATACAAATGGAACTTTTTCGGATCCGGGGATCATCGCAATTCCAAGAGTTCATATTCCATTTTTGGATAATATTCCGGTTCTGGACACATTGTTAAACAACTGGTGTTTTACAGAGTGGTTCGTAATTATTTTTATTATTGTACTGCAGTATATTTTTTATAAAACGGTATGGGGGCTGCGTCTTCGGGCGGTTGGTCAGTTTCCTATGGCAGCCCAGGCAGCAGGTATTAATGTCAATGCTATGAAATATCAGGCAATGCTTATTTCTGGATTGATCGGCGGCCTTGCAGGAGCACATCTGTCTCTGGGATACAGCACTCAATTTGTGGAAAACATGACAAACAGCCGTGGATTTATGGGTGTGGCAGCGATGTATTTTGGCGGAGCAAATCCCGTTTTAACTGCGGTAGGGTGTTTGCTTTTTGGTTTTGCGGATTCTGTTGGAGCGAGACTGCAGGCATATGGTTTCCCAGCTCAGTTCGTACTTTTAATGCCCTATCTTGTGACGGTTCTGGTGCTGGCTGTATCAATGGCTATTAAGCTTAACGCAGCCAAGAAACGGGAATCTTCGCTGATTGTTCACGGAACCAGATAATGGAATATCTATACAGCGTTTTAATGATATTAAGGCATTATCAAATTCAAAAAATCTATAAAAACAGATAGCGTCAACCCATTTGCCGAAGGCAACTTTAGCAGGGCTGATGTTCGGATAACAGGAGGTTTTCTAAATGGACAAAATTAAAATCATTCTGGACTGTGATCCAGGTCATGATGATGCGGTGGCGATTACTCTGGCGGCAAAAAGCCCCAAAATAAATTTGCTTGGAATTACCGTAGTGGCTGGAAATCAGACGCTGGAAAATACGCAGAGAAACGCACTGAATATCGTACAGTGTCTTGGTGTGGACGTGCCTGTCTATGCAGGCTGTGGGCAGCCTATGATTCGTGAAAAGATGACAGCAGGCGATATTCACGGCGCTACCGGTCTGGATGGCCCGGTGTTTGCACCGCTGACCAGAGAGCTGGAAAAGGAACATGCAGTAAACTTTATCATTAAAACCCTGCTGGAATCAGATGGCGATATTACGATGGTAACCACAGGTCCAATGACAAATCTGGGCATGGCAATTCGGATGGAGCCTAAGATTGTGGAGAAGATTCAGCGGATCGTGCTGATGGGTGGTGCCTATACCAACGGAAATGTAACACCGGCAGCGGAATTTAATATTATTGCAGATGCAGATGCTGCTTATGTGTGCTTCAACAGCAAAAGACCGATTACCATGGTCGGATTAGATGTGACCAGACAGGCATTATGCTATCCAAGTATCGTGGAACGTATGGGCAAGGTTGGCAATGTGGCTTCAAAGCTGTTCGTAGATCTAATGGCTCATTTTTGCAAATCTCAGAAAGAGGTATTTGGCTGGGAAGGAGGTCCATTGCATGATCCGATTACAATTGCTTATCTGATTGATCCGACCGTCATTACCACAAAGCCCATGAATGCACAGATTGATATTCGCAGTACACAGTCTTACGGAAGAACAAACTGTGATTATTTCGGATATCAGAAACTTCCGGCAACGGCAGATGTTGCAGTGGCAATTGATGCGGAAAAATTCTGGAATATAATCGAAGATGGACTGCGCCTTTATAATGACTGAAAACGGGTGATTGTGATGAATAAACTAAAAGAAATATTGGAACAAAATAAAGAGGAATACATTCAAAAGCTTGCAGAACTGGTGGCGATTGATACACATGATATTGCACATGGCATAGGCGGAGGACTGGAAAAAGCGGGGCAGGAGTACATGATTCGGCTTTTCCAGAATATGAATGCATCTAAAATCGAAACAGATGACATGAAGGAAAGTGTTATTGAGGCTTGTCTGAGGAAGTATCAGGAGGGAAACCTGGGACATGATCAGACAGACCGCTTCAATGTATACGCTACCTTTGCAGGAAAAAAGGGCGGAAAGAGCCTGCTTTTTAACAGTCATATTGATGTAATGCCAGCCCGGAAAGAGGATGGGTGGACCTGTGATCCATATAAACCGCATATTGTGGGCGATAAGATGTATGGGAGAGGCACTGCGGACATGAAAGCGGGGCTCATGGCCTCTACTATGGCTGTCAAACTGCTTCAGGATGCGGGTTATGAATTACCTGGCGATGTGATCATTACGTCTGTCTGTGATGAAGAGGGCGGCGGAAATGGTTCCATGCAGGCAGTGATGAGCGGTTTAAAGGCAGACGGTGTGATTAACTGTGAAGGAACCAGTGACGAATTGATTCTGGCTCATATGGGCTGGGTATTCTTCAAAGTGGATTTTGTAGGCAGGCCCTGCCACTCCGGCACAAAGAAGAGCGGCGTGAGTGCAATTGATAAGGCAATCAAGGTGATACAGGCGCTGAATGAAAAAGAGCATGAATGGCTTTTGCAGTATAAGCATCCGCTGCTTCCGGCACCGAATCTGAATATTGGTGTAATTCAGGGAGGTACCGCGGGTTCAACTGTTCCGGGAGAATGTTCCTTTTCCACCTGTGTTCATTTTATTCCGAATCAAATGAGCCATGATCAGGTAGTTGCAGAATTTACAGACGTGGTAAACCGCGTGGCAAAGTCAGACCCATGGCTGGAGAAGCATCCGCCGGTAATCTCAATGTATCAGGCTGGGAATGGATTTGAAATGGATGCAGAAAATTCTTTTGTCACCACATTTTGCGATGCCTATCAGGATGCAATGGAGAAAAAAGTAAAAATTGTTGGTTCCCCTTCCGGATGTGATTCAAGATTGTGGAGAAATATAGCAGACTGCCCGACGATTCAGTTTGGCCCGGGAAACCTTTCTGAATGTCATGGCGTAGATGAGTGGGTGAGTCTTGAAAGTTATTTACAGTCAATCCTGATTTATGCAGAGACCATTTTAAAATGGGGAGGATTTCAGGCATAAATCGAAACTGGGATAGAGAAGAGAAAAAATAAAAAAGAATAGAAGAAAGGAAGAATAATAATGAAAAAAATATTATTGGCAGGTGAATCCTGGATGAGCTATACCACTCATGTAAAGGGGTTTGATGCATTTTACACATCAGCATATGAAACAGGAGAGAAATATATAAAAGCAGCAATGGAAGCAGGAGGGTTCTCTTTTACATTTCTTCCAAATCATCTGGCTACAGAAGAATTTCCATTTGAAATGGAAGAACTGAAGCAGTATGATATGATTATATTATCAGATATTGGTGCAAATACACTGCTGCTTCCTACTCCGACCTTTACCAACAGCGTGATCATGCCCAACCGCTGTAAGTTGATTCGAGATTATGTACTGGATGGCGGCGCATTGCTGATGATAGGAGGTTATCTGACCTTCTCAGGCGTGGATGCAAAAGGAAAATGGCAGGATACAGCAGTTCAGGATGTGCTTCCGGTTACCGTGCTTCCGACAGATGACCGTATGGAGCATTGCGAAGGTGTGACACCGGTAACAGTAGCGGAACATCCAATTCTGCAGGGGCTTGGTTCATGGCCGAGAATTCTGGGATATAACCGGACAGTTATTAAGGAAGATGCGACACTGCTGGCAACAGTAGAAGATAATCCATTTATTGCAGTAGGAGAGTATGGAAAAGGACGCTCCGCGGCATTTACCACGGACTGTGCACCTCATTGGGCACCGCCGGAATTCTGTGAATGGGAGGGTTACAATACATTGTTTCAGAATATGGCCAAATGGCTGATGAAAGAAATTTGATTAAGACGGGGAGTCGTCTGCTTCTGAGCAATCAGGGAGGGAGCGGGAGAGTCCCCGCTCTTGCGCTGCAGGGAAAACTATTAAAGATTAATATAATAACGAAAACAAAAAATAAATTTAGAAAAATGATTCCAACAAAAAACAAGAAAAATAAAGAATCAGGAGAAGAGGAAGCATGAAAGAAGCACGGAAGCTGCTGATGACGATTCTGGAAATTCCCTCTGTTAATTCAAAAGATGATGAGGGGGCTGTAGCAGAATATCTGGCAGAATACTTTCAAAGATATCAGATTCCTGCAGAAGTACAGAGACTGGATACCACTCATGCTAATGTAGTGGCATTTATTCCAGGAAGGGAAGAAGGAAAGACAGTTATCTGGAACGGACATCTGGATACAGTTCCCTATGGGAACATAGCGGAATGGAGCAGTATGCCGGGAAAGGTAATGGAAAAGGATGGAAGATTGTATGCCAGAGGAGCATCGGATATGAAGAGCGGACTGGCAGCAATGGTCTATGCACTAACTCATATTGATGGAAAACCGCGCTGCAGCATTCAGTTTATAGGAACCTGTGATGAGGAAAAAAATGGCTTGGGTGCTTCAGAAATAATACGGTCTGCTAAGATGAGAAACAGTGATAGTATTCTGATCGGAGAACCGACGGGAATGAAACTGGGGATCGCTCAAAAGGGCTGTCTGTGGCTGGAAATGAACATCAAAGGCAAAACGAGTCATGGTGCTTACCCCCAAGAAGGAATCAGCGCAATTCATCAAGGCATTGCAATTGCAGAAAAGGTGAAACAGTTTGTAGAGCAGTTTTCTTCGGATATGCTGGGTGCTTCCACGGCTCAGATCACCATGATCCAGGGCGGAGTAGCGATGAATATGACGGCGGATGAATGTGTAATTCGAATGGATATTCGTATGGTTCCGGGCCTGACAACAGAGATGGTGCTGCAGACTGCCGCGCAGGTGCTGAAGGAAGAACAGAAAACCCGGGATGGTCTGGATGGGGAATTTACAGTGTTAAATGACCGCAGGGCAATCGAAATTTCAAAGGAGCATCCGATGACGGCAGAACTGCGCAGCTTATTGAAAAAGCATGGTTATGCCGGAAATTATACTGGAATTAATTTTTTTACGGATGCATCAGTACTGGATCGTGAGGGAGAAAAAAATATACTTTTATTTGGTCCTGGAGATGCTTCGATGGCTCATAAACCAAATGAGTATGTGGAGTTGGAAAAATATTACGATGCAATTCAAATCTTAACGGAGCTGATCCAATAATTTAGGTAAAATTCAAAAAGGAAGATAATTGTGAGAACAACATTAAAGCAGATCGCAGATGTGACAAAAATGTCGATTACTATTGTTTCACAGGTTATAAATAATAAACCCTGCCGCGTTTCCAAAGAAAAGCGGAAACTGATTTTAGAAACGGCGGAAGAACTGAATTACAGGCCAAACCTGGTAGCAGTCGGTCTGGTAAAAGGATCTACGAATATAATTGGGCTGGCTATTTCCGACATCCGGAACAATTTTTTCTCTGTTCTGGCGAAAGGAGTGGAAGAGGAATGCCAGAAAAATAACTGGAATATGATTCTCTGTAATTCTAACGATAAGCACTCCAAGGATATGGCGAATCTTCAAATGCTGGCGGATAAGGGGGCCGGCGGCATTATTTTTGGAATGGCTTCGGAAACCACGGAAGCAATGGCGCAGGAATGCATTGAATTTATGCAGCAGGAGCATTTACCTTATATGCTTGTGGATCGGTATATCGACATTCAGACCGACCGGATAGTATGTGTGGATCATGTGCAAGGGGGATATTTGGCTACCAGCTATCTGCTGAAAATGGGCCATAAAAATATTGCATATATAACAGGGCCCTCCAATCTGATTGATTCACAGCAGCGTTTGACCGGCTGCAATGAAGCACTTGGAGAGTATGGAATTGTACCGAATCAAAATTTGATTGCAGAAGGAAAATATACCTTTGAGAGCGGGGCGGCGGCCGTTGAAAAGCTGCTGAAAAGAAGCGTAAAGATAGATGCTATTTTCGCATTTAATGATATGATGGCAATTGGGGCGATAAAAAGGCTTCGAGAACATGGGATCCAGGTTCCGCAGGACGTGTCTATTGTTGGATATGATGACATTTTTATGGATGAGTTTCTCGATGTGCCATTGACGACGATTAAACAGCCGATGAAAGAGATGGGGCGTGCCGCTGCCAGGCAGATTATTAATCCTGAATCCAGGTATAAAAACGGTGAGAAGCGTATTATTTTCGAACCAAAACTGGTTATACGAAAATCAGTAATTGATAGAAATGAATTATGATAGAATGAAGAAGCCTGCCCTGCAGGGAGGTGAATACCATGGAAGCCTGTCATGAAATTCAGTCAGTTATCCCAAACGAAAACGGCAAAGGAGTGTGTAAATCAATATGCAAAAGTGCTCTCCCCAAAAGGGAAAAATAGGTTTTAACCCACAGCCCATTCTTAATATGATCGAAGGAACAGAATATTACCTTAGCTTTTTATCCTGTCTGCCGCTATAAGCGACATTTTCTTTCACATCACTTCTGCAGTTATCTTTTTCATAGAGCGTATGACCGGAATCTATTACCTTGTTCAGCATTGCAACCCTGTTTTTCAATGCCAGGCATAGGGCATCACATCGTGCACGATCAATAAATATGGAATCACGCAGGAGTTCACGCAGTTCTTCTTCAATGCCGTGAAGGGCATTACGATCCAGCCAGTCAAAAGAACTTACCAGCTTGATTTGCTCCTCATGGCTGTTTTTAAACGGCTTGCAGTTTATTTTAGTATCGGCATTGATCATGGCAGTTGGCTTATCGAACCAAAGGGATGTGCCATTATCAAAGAGAGGTGCAGCACTGGTGTAGATCAGTGTTTCTGCATTTCGTATGACACCGAAATTGTTTTGGTGGCGGTCTTCATTTACAATTAGATAATCCAATACCATCATACGGTCCAGCGCTTCCCGGATTCCGGGAACCTTCAGCGAATCAGTACAGTTCAGATAATGCTGATAGATCGATACATGGTTTGGTTTTCGCTTGGTCTGCATTACATACCATGCAGAAACCAGATCGGTCCATGGAGTGATAAAGTCTTCGCATACACTGTAGGGATATCCATCCTCCAGTATCAGGGAATAATTTACATGGGGAATATTCAGCCGGTCCATGAGGCGGCTTGCGATCACTTCATTATAAGGTTCCTGCCAGGTGGCACCGCTTCCGCCTTTGATCAGGCAGCGTTTTCCATCTATGATTTTCCATTTTTTTTTCAGCCAGCCGTCAGAGGTGTTATCAGGAGACATAAGGCTGATGGAAGCGCCGGAAGAGCCCTGTCCGAATAATATGTTTCCCACATCGTCGGAAAAAGAGTGATCAAAAAAGTTTACCTGTGACCAGGCAATGGGGGTATCTGCCGGGCAGATCCAATACTGGTCAGAAAGGCTCAGTCCCAGGCATTTTTCAAGTAGCTTTTGTGTGGTAGACAGGTTCAGTTCGACCAACGCATTTCGGATACCGGAACGGCTGGCTGGAATTGCCCGGCCTCTCCACCATTCATTTAATGCTCCACGGTCGATGTCTCCCTTTTTAATTGGAATCCCAGTGGGCAAGTGGAGTTTCTCATAGACAGGGCCGACAGCAGAAATTGCGCAGGAAGCTTCGTCCAATTCCAGATCAGCTACGGGAATATTTTTGTGCATTAGGGTGTATTTTTTTATATTATTCGCCATTTTCTCATCTCCATTCCGGAAGATTTAATATAATCTGCCGCCAATTACAAACTGCTGATGTTTCCTAATTATATCAGAGAGAACCTATGCTTTCAATCTGAGGGCAGAAATTTTCTTTGCTTTTTTAAGTATATCCGCTATTGCTCACACATAATCTGAAAATAGCATACACGGTGGCGTCCTTAAATGACATTGGACGGTGATATTCAGGCGGGCCATGACTGTGCAGAGCGGCTTTTTGATATATTTGAACGATATCTGAGAATGTCCGCCGCCTCCGCCAGCTCTGCTTCGGCAGGAAGCAGCAGGGAACCAGGGCTTGTAAATTCGGAAAAAACGTGTTAAAGTTGTATAAACAAGTGATGCAGGAGTGAGAACCATGCCCAGCGCAAAATATGATCAGATTTATGACCGGTTACGGGAAAAAATAGAAAACAGTGAATATAAATATCAGGAATTGCTGCCATCGGAACATATGCTGGTCGATCAGTTTGCGTGCTCCAGGAATACTGTGCGCCGTGCGATCGGAAAGCTGGCGGATGAGGGCTATGTGCAGAGTATTCACGGAAAAGGTGTGCGCATTATTTACCAGCCCTATGAGCAGGCCGAATTTATGCTGAGCGGCATCGAAAGTCTGAAGGAAGCCGTGGCCCGAAACAAGAAAGAGTATACTACAAAGGTGATCTGCTTTGTGGAACTGACGGTGGACGATAAGATCAGCAGAAGGACTACGTTTCCGGTAGGGACGGAGATCTATTATCTCCAGAGAGTCCGCTACATCGAGGGAGAGGCCCTGATCATTGACCACAATTATTTCCGGAGAGATATTGTACGGGGACTGACCGCACAGATTGCGGAAAAATCAGTTTACGAGTATCTGGAGGATGTTCTGGGAGAAAATATAGTGACCACAAAGCGGAAGATGACGGTAGAGCGGGTGACAGAGATTGATTCCAAGTATCTGAAGCTGAAGGAATATAACTGCCTGGCGGTGGTCAGCAGTATGACGTATAATGGGGATGGAATTATGTTTGAATACACCCAGTCCAGGCACAGGCCGGACTGCTTCGTCTTCTATGACCAGGCACAGAGAGTGAAATAAAGGAACCGATAGGTGGAAAAGTGAGACAGGGAAGAGAATAAGGGAAAGAATAAGGAAAAGAATAAATTAAAAAAGACATAAAACCGTGCCAGGCATAATCGCGTGTGGCACGGTTTTTTTAATAGCTGAGTTTGAATTTTACAACGGGCACAGGCCCGTCATGCCTCGCATGACATGCTCTGCGTGCCCTTTGCACTCCCGCCCGAAGGAATACATCTCAGTAGGGACCGCTGAGACTAAATGTTGCCCCTGGCCTATCTCAGCGGCGGCACTCCCCGCCCCGCTGCGATATAAAAAGCAGTTCGCGTACCGATGCAAATTCCGTGACTGTTACCATTCACGGCAGACGCGGCATGCCTGCCAAGGCATCTGACCGTCTGGCGCAGGAAAAGACCGCGCAGCACTGTTTCGGAGTCCAAGAGCATCTATGCTCTCTGAAATGCTGCTCAGACAGGAATAAGAGGGCCTAACTCGCCACAGGCTCAGACAAAGGCCCTCTTATTCCATCGCCGCATTCCAGAGAGCAAGATGCTTAGAACTCCTGCAAATGTGCGGCTGCGGTCTTTCCCTGCGCCAGACGGTCAGATGCCCTGGCAGGCATGTCGCTGTAAATTGGCCGTGAATGGTAACCCATGACTCAAAAAAATTAAAAAATCATATTGACAAACATGTTTAAACAAGTTATATTAAGTACATGCAAACATGTTTAAACAAGTCGGAAAGAGATTGTGTCAAGTCTGCTATGAAGACTTGACATGCAGAGACGGCCCATTTGCTACAGGCAAACTTGAGATGGGCTGATGTTCGAAATCAGGAGGTAGGAAAATGGGGAGATTTACAGAGGAAGCGAAACAGCTTTTAAGGTATGTGGGCGGAAAAGAAAATATTTCAGCCGTGTCGCATTGTGTTACACGAATGAGATTTGTGCTGGTGGATCCGAAGAAAGCGGAGATTGATAAGATCGAAGGTCTCAAGTCCACCAAAGGAACTTTTACACAGGCAGGCCAGTTTCAGGTGATCATTGGAAATGAAGTGAGCCAGTATTATAATGATTTTACCGGTGTTGCGGGGATCGAAGGTGTCTCTAAGGATGCGGTGAAGAATGCGGCAAAGAGTAATCAGAACGGGCTGCAGAGGATGATGTCAAATCTGGCAGAGATCTTCTTACCACTCATTCCGGCCATTATTGTAGGCGGTCTGATCCTGGGATTTCGAAATATTATTGGAGAGATCAACTTTTTTGACAACGGAACACAGACTCTGGTTGATATTTCCCAGTTTTGGGCCGGTATTTACAGCTTTTTATGGCTGATCGGTGAGGCTGTATTCCACTTCCTGCCGGTAGCGATTGTCTGGTCCATTACAAAGAAAATGGGAACAACCCAGTCACTTGGCATTGTGCTTGGCATCACCCTGGTATCACCGCAGTTGCTGAACGCTTATTCCGTGGCCACCACGGCCGCAGCGGATATCCCGGCCTGGAATTTTGGATTTTTCAAAGTGGAAATGATCGGCTATCAGGCACAGGTACTTCCGGCTATCCTGGCAGGCTTTACACTGGTCTATCTGGAGCGGTTCTTCCGTAAAATCTGTCCGGCTGTAATTTCCATGATTGTAGTACCGTTTTTATCTCTGTTGTTGTCCTTGGTGATTGCCCATGCTGTGCTGGGTCCTATCGGATGGCAGATTGGTTCCTGGATCTCAGATATTGTAAATGCAGGTCTGACATCTGATTTTAAAGCTGTTTTTGCCGGAGTATTCGGCCTGTTGTATGCACCTCTGGTAATTACAGGGCTTCATCATATGAGCAATGCGATTGATCTGCAGTTGATTGCAGACTTTGGCGGAACCACACTGTGGCCGATGATCGCACTCTCCAATATTGCTCAGGGCTCCGCGGTACTGGCTATGATCTTCCTTCAGAAAAAAGACGCGAAAGCAAAAGAAGTTTCCATTCCGGCCTGCATTTCCTGCTATCTGGGTGTGACAGAACCAGCAATGTTTGGAGTCAATCTGAAATACGGTTTCCCGTTTATCTGCGGGATGATCGGCTCCGCAATCGCAGCAGTGCTCTCTATTGTGTGCAATGTCATGGCAAATGCAATCGGGGTGGGAGGACTTCCGGGAATTCTGTCGATCCGCCCTCAGCAAATGGGCATATTCGCAGTGGCTATGGCAGTGGCTATTGTGGTGCCGTTTGTACTGACTATGATCGTGGGCAAGAAAAAAGGCATAGAAGCGCAGGAAAATAAAGAGAAAATGGATGCGGGAGACAGCCAGGTAAAATTAAAAGCATTTTTATCCGGAAAAGTAATCCCCATCGAAGAGGTGCCGGATCAGGTATTTTCCGCAAAGGTACTGGGAGACGGCCTTGCAATCGAACCCTCCGATCATGTCCTGGTGGCACCGGCGGACGGTGAGGTCAGCGTAGTGATGGAGGGAAGCAACCATGCCTGTGGTCTGACGCTGAACAATGGAATGGAAATCCTGCTACACATCGGGCTGGATACTGTGGAAATGAATGGAGACGGATTTACTTCCCATATCCAGATGGGGGACAGGGTAAAAGCCGGAGACAAATTGATCACGTTCGACGCAGAAAAGATCCGAAAGGCAGGACATCCCACGGTGACCATCATGGTGGTGACGGAAGCTGCCGGAGCAGAACCGGTATTTCATACAGGGAAAAAGGTAACTGCAAATCAGGATGTGATCGTGACAACAGAATAATAAAGGGAGGTTTCCTATGCGGAATTTTAAAAACAGCACCATCTACCAAATCTACACAAAGTCTTTTCAGGACTCCAACGGAGACGGCCTGGGAGATTTAAACGGCGTCACTTCAAGACTGGATTATCTCAAGGAGCTGGGAGTTGATTATATCTGGCTGACACCGTTCTTCGTATCGCCCATGAACGATAACGGTTATGATGTGGCAGATTATACAGCCGTTGATCCTTCCTTTGGAACGATGGAGGATGCCTGCCGGCTGATCGCGGAGGCGAAGCTGCGGGGCATTGGCTTGATGTTTGATATGGTGTTCAACCATACCTCTACAGAGCATGAGTGGTTTTTGCGTGCCATGAAGGGGGAAGAGAAGTACATGAATTATTATATTTTCCGGGATGGGAGTCCGGATCTGCCGCCCACCAACTGGGAGTCCAAATTCGGCGGGAATGCCTGGGAATACGTTCCGCATTTGAAAAAATGGTATCTGCATTTATTTGATGTGACGCAGGCGGATCTGAACTGGGATAATCCCGAAGTGCGTGAAGAATTGAAAAAAGTGATTTTATTCTGGAAAGAAAAAGGAATCGAGGGATTTCGCTTTGATGTGGTGAACCTGATCTCCAAACCGGAACAGTTGGAAAATGATGAGATCGGGGATGGCAGACGCTTCTATACGGATGGGCCTCATGTCCATGAATATTTGAAGGAGCTGGTGAGAGATACCGGGATTGCCGATATGGTCACCGTGGGTGAAATGTCCTCCACTTCTTTGGAGAACTGCATCCGTTATTCCAATCCGGCGGAAAAAGAATTGTCCATGGTATTCAGCTTTCATCATCTGAAGGTGGACTATCGGGACGGGAAAAAATGGGAACTGAAAGCTCCGGATTATCAGGAGCTGAAGAGCCTTCTGGAGACCTGGCAGATGGGAATGCAGAAAGCAAACGGCTGGAATGCAGTTTTCTGGTGCAACCATGACCAGCCCCGGATCGTATCCCGTCTCGGCGATGATCAGAATTATTGGAAAGAATCCGCAAAAATGCTGGCTGCCTGTATCCATCTGCTTCGAGGAACCCCTTATCTGTTTCAGGGGGAGGAGCTGGGCATGACCAATCCGGGCTATCCTGATATCACATATTACAAAGATGTGGAAAGTACGAACTACTATGAAATCATGCGAAGCCAGGGCAAAACAAAGGCAGAAGCACTTCAGATCCTGGCGGCCAGATCCAGGGACAATGGCAGAACACCCATGCAGTGGAATGGCGGAAAAGAGGCAGGTTTCACAGAGGGAACTCCGTGGATTACCATACCGCAGAATCATGAATACATTAATGTGGAAACAGAAAAAGAAGATGAGACTTCGATATTGAATTATTACAAAAAGCTAATCGCACTGAGAAAGGAATCCTCCATCATTGCAGATGGAAAAATCGAATTTCTGTATCAGGAAAACCCGGACGTGCTGGCTTACCGACGTTTTAATGAGCAGGGAGAGCTGCGGGTATTCAACAATTTTACCGGACAGAAGGTTGTGCTGGAGGAAAATGTGGCAGGATATGCTGTACTGTTAGGAAATTATGAAGATGCACAGGAAAGTCAGGCTGGGATCGTGCTCCGCCCTTACGAAACGGTGGTATATAGAAAATAGATAAAGGGCAGGCAGCTCTTTTGGGATTGGCATTTGCGCCGTCCCGAAGGAGCTGCCTGTAAACCGTAATATTTTGTGATTAATAAGTTGCGTATAAGTGCTGAAAAGGTTAAAATATAAATGCGCATTAGCAAGTAATTTTGGCACTTGGCAGCGCAGCAGGTACGCCAGGGGCTGTCAAGCTTAGATAACAGGAAAGTGAGAATACCGTGGAAGAGATTACAAAACATTTATTTGAACTGCAGGATCTGACCTACCGCACGTTCAATGCAAAATTAATTCCGGGCACGGATCCGAAAAAAATAATTGGCATACGGACACCGGCTCTGCGAAAATATGCAAAAGAGCTGATTAAGACAGGTCAATGGAGAGAATTTATCAGGGAGCTTCCTCATCAGTACCATGAAGAAAATGCACTGCATGGGTATATTCTGGGAACGATAAAAGAAGACTATGAAGAAGTGATGGAGCTGCTGGAAGAATTTCTTCCTTATATAGAGAACTGGGGCGTCTGTGATACCATCTGTCCGAAGATATTTAAGAAACACCCCCGGGAAGTATATGAGAAGATAAAAGGCTGGGTGAAAAGCGAACATGAATATACGGTAAGGTTCGCAGTGGTCAGCCTGCTGCAGTTTTTTCTGGATGAGGAGTTTCGGCCGGAAATGCTGGAGCTGGTGGCGGGAATACATCGGGAAGAGTATTACATTAATATGGCGGTTGCCTGGTATTTCAGCTTTGCGCTGATCAAGCAGTATGAGATCATGCTGCCGCTGGTGGAGAGCAAAAGCCTGGATCCGTGGATTCAGAATAAGACGATCCAAAAGGCGGTGGAGAGTTACCGAATCAGTGATGAGCGGAAGCAGTATCTGCGGACGCTGAAAAATTGATAGACAATATGGGTTTCAGGAAAGGAAAAGAAGAACAATGAGAGCATATGAACGTTTACTGAACTATGTGAAAATTCACACCACCAGCGATGAGGAAAGCACTTCGGTGCCAACCACCCGGCGTCAGTTTGACCTGGCGAAACTTCTGGTGGAAGAGATGAAGCAGATGGGAGTGTCCGATGTACGTCTGGAGGATAACTGCTACGTCTATGGCCGTATTCCAGCCACAAAAGGATATGAGAATAAAAAGAAGATCGGTTTTATTGCCCATATGGATACGGCTCCGGATTTTAATGGAGAGAATGTAAAACCCGTGGTGATCCCGGATTATGACGGAACGGATGTGGCGCTGGGCAGCAGCGGACGGACGCTGGAATTAAAGAAATTTCCTCATCTGGCCGGACTGAAAGGGCGGACATTGATTACGACAGACGGAACTACTCTGCTGGGAGCGGATGACAAGGCGGGCGTGGCGGAGATCATGACGCTGGCAGAGGTACTTTTGCATTCGAATCAGCCTCATGGAGAAGTGGAGATTGGATTTACACCCGATGAGGAAGTGGGCAGCGGAGCTGCAGAGTTTGATATTCCCGGATTTGGCGCGGAGTTTGCCTATACTGTTGACGGCGGCTGTGAGACTGAGATCGTATATGAAAATTTCAATGCCTGCGGTGCAGAATTTGAGATCAAAGGCTTCAATATTCATCCGGGAGATGCAAAAGATACCATGATCAATGCAGCTCTGGTGGCGATGGAAATCAACGGTATGCTGCCGGGCGAGGATACACCGGAACACACCGAACTGTATGAAGGATTTTATCATCTGACTTCGATGGAAGGGAATGTGGAGGAGGCAAAGCTGCACTATATTGTGAGAGATCACAGTGCTGTCTTCTTTGAAGCCAGACAGGAAACCCTGCGTCATATCGAAAAGTGTATCAATGAAAAATACGGTGCAGGCACAGCAAAGCTGACGATACATCAGCAGTATCGAAATATGGAAGAAATGATCAAGCCATGTATGCATCTGATCGATTATGCGAAAGATGCCATCCGTGAACTGGGTATGGAACCCGCCACGGCACCGGTGCGGGGCGGCACAGACGGAGCCCAGCTCAGCTTCCGCGGCCTGCCCTGCCCGAACCTGGGAACCGGGGGCTACGCCTTCCATGGTCCTTACGAGCATATTACTGCAGAAGGGATGGAATTTGTGGTGGCAGTGATGCAGGGCATTGTAAAGCGTTATTCCGAAGAGTAAGCTTATTTCATGTTACCATTCACGGCAGGCATGTCGCTGTAAATTGGCCGTGAATGGTAACTATTTCATTCCCTCCTCACACTTCAATCACAGGATAGACACAATACGGGAATAGGATAAAGAAAGATGAAACCCGTAAATAGAGCAGGAAACGACGGTGAGGAGCGGAATAATTATGAAGAAAAGAAATTTGATTTTATGCGGACTTTTATCCATGAGTATGGCAGCAGGAAGTGTATTTCCGGTGATGGCGACGGGAAATGGAGCAGAAAGCCAGGAAGCAGCGGATGCAAAGACGGCAGAAAAGGCAAAGGAGAAAGCCACTGAATTTGTGCAGACAGTGACCGGAACCACAGTTAAGACAAAGAGCGGTGACGAGACAGAAAGCAATTCAGAATCCGAGAGCAGCGTCGATGTTCAGGCGCAGGACGGCGGAACACCTCCACAGATGCCGGACGCAGCGGCACAGGGCGAAGATCAATCTGCCCCGGATGGCGCTCCTGGCGGTGCAGGTCAGCCCCCCGCAGGCGCGCCCGGCGGACAGAGCCAGGGTGTAGACAGCTATACGGCTGTCAATGAATTTACGGAAGATATCACACTGGACGGCGATGCACTGGAATCCACCGGCACCGATGAAAATGCGGTACTGGTATCCGGGGCGGATGTCAATGCGGTGCTGAATAATGTGACGGTATCCAGAACTTCATCCGACAGCACCGGCGGGGATAATTCCAGCTTCTATGGAGTAGGTGCCGCACTGCTGGCCACCGCAGGCAATCTGTACGTGCATGGGGCCACCATTGATACGGATGCATCCGGAGCAGCCGGGGTATTCGCCTATGGTGACAGTACCGTCTATGTATCAGACAGCACGATCAATACGAAGCAGGATACTTCGGGCGGCATTCATGCGGCAGGCGGCGGAACCTTATATGCCTGGGATCTGACGGTCAGCACCGATGGAGAATCGGCAGCGGCGATCCGCAGTGACCGTGGCGGAGGAACCATGGTAGTGGACGGCGGGAGCTATACCTCAAACGGCATCGGTTCGCCGGCCGTATACTGCACCGCAGATATCTCAATTAACAATGCCGATCTGACGGCCGGCGGCTCTGAAGCAGTCTGCATCGAAGGGTTGAATACCACCCGTCTGTATGACTGCAATCTTACTGGAAACATGACAGATCAGGATCAGAATGACTGTACCTGGAACGTGATTGTATATCAGAGTATGTCAGGAGATTCCGAAGTGGGAAATGGCACCTTCCAGATGGTGGGCGGTACTCTGACTGCAGTTAATGGCGGACAGTTCTACAGTACAAATACAGAATGCACGATTATCCTTGAAGGCGTAAATATTATTCCGGCCGCGGAAAATGATTTCTTCCTGCGCTGCACCGGCAATAACAACGCCAGAGGCTGGGGCAGTGCAGGCGACAATGCATCGGACTGCCTTTTTACCGCGATCAATCAGGTAATGGAAGGCGATGTGATCTGGGACAGCATCAGTAATCTGGATTTTTACATGACAGATGGAAGCACTCTGACGGGAGCGTTCCGGCAGGACGAAACCTATGCAGGCGGCAGTGGAACCGGATACTGCAACGTATATGTAGACGAGAATTCTACCTGGACAGTGACAGGGGACAGCACCGTAACCGCACTCTGCCAGGCTGGCAGCATTGTGGATCCCGATGGACAGACAGTTTCAATCGTGGGTTTTAATGGCACCGTCTACGTGGATGGGGACAGTGACTATACTATTACAGCAGATACCTATACGGCTTCTGCCGATACCTCAAATGCATCCGTGGCATCGGAATGGGCAGAGCATCAGGCAGAGAAGCCGGTATAGGAAAGCACTTTTTTAGGATAATCTCAATCCATATCCGGAACGTCCGGGACATCCGGCATCTTCAGCCATTCCTTCAAACTGCGGATCAGAAAATCATGATCTTTGATATGAGGTAAATTAGACACGGTCAGCACGGCCACCAGTTCGCCGGAGGTCAAACGGATCGGGAAACCACCTCCGGCAAATACGTATTCCAATTCACTCAGACCGTGAACTGCAGGCGGCTCTCCGTTCAGCTCTGAAGCTACCCATACACCGAGGGAGCTGCGTTCCATAGCGGATACTGTGCGGAACTTCCGATCCATCCAGTTCTGATTATTCAACCCGGTTTTCTCTGTCAGATATTGAAATATAACCATACCATTTAGTTTCCGTATTGCCACAGACATTTCCTTTTTCTCAGCATACATTCTATTTGCCATAAAATTGCCCAGTTCCAGTGCATCCCGATTGGAAAAGTGAGTGAAGCGCAGCAGTTCATCCTGCTGTAAAGTAATTTCATTGATTGCGGTTAATTGATCTTTTGTCATATTTGCCCTCCCTAATATAGTAATGTAACTACATTACTATATTATCATTTATTGGATCTTTTTGCAAGAAAATTTAAAGCACATCAGCCTTGCCCGATACTCGCTTAATCCTTCGTGCCATATCGCATAGCTTGCACACAAACTCCGTGCAGGCTGCAACGGTATCCGGCTCGATCAGCTTTTTGAGGTTCTCCAGTGTCGTGGCAATCTCCTCCGCCAGTTTCGGACGCTGCTTTGGTTTCAATTCAAATCTGATGTTCATCTGCATAATATGTACCTGCCTTTCTCGCCCCAGCTTTGGGGGCAGTGAATTTCTTTATTGCATATATCACTCTAAAGGCACATAATAGCAAGTCCTGTCTGGGTATATTTTTGCCAAAATGTATGCAATGCGTGGAAACTATGCATTTTATGATGCTTTTTCCGCTGTTTAGCGGAACGATGATGGCTTGCGTGGCTGTTATCAATCATTTTTTTCTTTTTGGCTTTTTACTATCATGTGAAGTTCCATCTTCACCCGTTTTCTTTTCTGGATTACTGCCAGAATCAAACGCATGAGC
Source organism: Lachnospiraceae bacterium (assembly GCA_028689585.1). Classification (GTDB taxonomy): domain Bacteria; phylum Bacillota; class Clostridia; order Lachnospirales; family Lachnospiraceae; genus Merdiplasma. The sequence continues at coordinate 58,063 of JAQVCW010000010.1, forward strand.
CAGCAGAAGGGCAGCAGTATTGGTAGCTTCTTTAATACTGGGAACAAGAAACACATCGTTTTATACGGAAGGAAGATTCTGGAGAAGAAATAGCTGACCTTTCCTTTCCAAACAGAGTTTGCTTTTGTTTCTGCTTTTTTGATTTTGTTTTTGATGGCCTGTTTTGACGTTCCGTACACACCACTGGAAATTACATAGGAGGCCATTTCTTCTGTTTTCTCTGTTTGATCGGCATCACCAAACCAACACTCAGCCAGATGCTCCGCAGTTTCTTTGAATTCCGACAAATCAAGCTGTTCCAATTCCTGTTTCAGATAGTTCTGATGCAAATCAATTTTATGCCTGTCTAAAAACACATGAATATCCATAATTGAACGAATGCCGCTGCCACCGCCAAAGTAATGCTTTGCAAAGTGTGTCAGCATAAAAATATAGTAATCATCCCATGAGAAATGAAAGCAATGTGCTCTGCCCTCATCCGGGATTGCTTTTTCCCATACATTTTTATAATAGGCGTGTGCTTCATACTGCTCATGCAGCATATCTCTATGTAATTCCACGCCCATATACGGAGATTTTATATAATTATCATGATTGCTGACAGCAAAATGCTCGGTCGTATAACCAAGTGTCTCCATCTGTTTTCTTGCCAGCTCTGCCTTTTTCGCATCAATCAAGATATCCAGATCTGCCATCTCCCGGTAATCCGCCTGCGGGTACATTTCTTTCAGCAAACAGCCTTTCAGTGGCAAAGCATCAATTCCAGCACCCATCAGATTCTCGAGGATAGAATTACGTTCTGAAAGCTGAATCATACTCCTGACAATGTGCTGGTCACGTTCGCTTTTCCATTTATGACCTTGCTTCGGCTCTGGCTGTGTTTTCAGTTTTTCCACTGCATAATATGCCATGCACTGAACACAATGAAATTTTGCCAGCTTATAGAGCTGCTCAAAAGAAACCTGCTCCGGCTTCTCCGCCGGGCAGGTACCATCCAATACAGATTTCAGCAATGCAATCAAATAGTCTGCCGTCTTTCTTGTTTCCTCATTCATCCTTCTTGCCCCTCGCTGTACTTTCCATGATTTTTGTTGACTGTAACACCATCCTCCAGCATAATCTGTTTATTGCAGATGTGAAGCGCCGCTTCCCGGTGAGTCACAATAAAGCAGGTGCGATTTTTCAATCCGGCGATATGCTCCAGCACCTTCCCCTCTGTCAGGTTGTCCAGCGCACTGGTAGCCTCGTCTAAAAGAATGACAGGTGCCTCAGACAGCACTGCTCTCGCAATGGCAATCCGCTGCCGCTGACCTTCTGAAAATCCATTCCCACGCTCACCTAACATGGTATATAAGCCCTCCGGCAATTCACGGATGAACTCGTCAGCACAGGCAATCTGCAAAGCCGTTTCAATTTCATCCTCTGTGGCATTCTGTTTTGCCATCTGCAGGTTTTCCAGTATTGTGCCGGAAAACAGTCCATTCTGCTGGGGGACATAGGTAAACAGGCTTCTTGTGCGCTTTCCCGGTATCATCGCTTTTCCATCAGCCACGATTTGAATTGCACCGCCATTTGCCGTATAAATACCCAGCAGCAACAGAAAGATGGTGCTTTTTCCACCGCCGGAGAGTCCGGTCAATGCAACCATATCACCTGTATTGATTTGAAATGACACATCTCTAAGGACTTCCGTTCTCCCATAAGAAAATACCACATGGTCAAATGTGATTTTCTCAAGGCTTCCGGCAAAGGTTTCTTTCTCCTGTGGTTCATCTTCAAACTGGTTTAATTCCATCAGCCGCTCGGAACTTGCAATAATACCATAATACTTTGGCAGGATACCGGACAGATTGGCAATCGGCCCCTGTATCTGTCCTACCAGCTGCAAGATAGCCGTCAAGGTTCCATAAGTCATAATCCCATAATATAATCCACGGGCACCCCAGCATAAGGCGAACAGATATCCAAGCTGAAAAATCAAGCTGAAGCTTGAATTAGCAATAATGGATATGGTTCTCCGCTTCATCTGGGCCTCATAGTGCTCCTGCTGATACCCGCCGCACTTTTCTTCAACGGCTCTTTCTCCACAAAATACACGGACAATCAAAAAATTTTCGATGGTTTCCTGTAAGAAGGACTCTACCTTGCCCTGTTTCTTCTGCACATCCTTATGAAGTTCCTTCATTTTTTTACGAAAAGTACCCGTTAGAAGAATCAGTAAAAGACCACCAATGATAAAAATGCCTGCAAAGACGGGTTCCAGTACAATCAAAACCGCAATTGCACAAACCAGCCTTGTAATCATACTGAACAAATTGGGCAATATGGTTGCCACGCCGTCCGATATAATCTGTACATCTGAGAAGAAGCGGTTCATCCACTCACCGCTGTGGATACTCCAAACAGCGGAATATTCCTTTTTCAGCAGTTCGTGAAGGCGGTCTTTCCTCAGCAGTACACCCATCCCGGAACGGATGCGCTCTTCGCTGCTGTTTAGCGATAATCTCAAAATAAATTGAAGCAGAATAAGTGCAAAGAGAAAAGCAGCGGCCAGCATTGCTTTATGCAATTCTGTTGTGATGGCGGCATCAATAATTGCCCGGCAGGACAGCGCAAAGAAAACGGAACTGATGGAAAAAACACCAGCACCGGCAGCGACCATGAATATTCTTTTATGTAATGTTTTTGTCTGCATCCATATCCAGTGCAAAGCGGTTCGGTTTCCGTTCACAGTGCTTTCCCTTTCCTGCGCAGTTTTAGTGCCGTATTTTTCTTACAATACCTCTCATTTTGTTTCTGACTCTAAGAAGCATCATTCTTATGCGATATGGCCGACACCACAAAAGAATATAGAACCGGTAGATTGGAAAATTCAGCTTGATTTCTTTTTCGTTATGATAAACCTTCGTTAATTTTCCAATCACCTTCGCTTTTTCTATATGCTCCAAAAAAGTGCAGTTATCCCCACAAATCAGATAATGCCTCTCCTGTGCCCTGATGATCCGATGCAAGACCATCTGCCCACTGGGATTTCGATAAAGGACAATCTCCATAGGCACGCAATCCTCTGTCACCTTTTCAATCACCACCGTATCCACTTTAGGGCGAATAAATGGCAGCATGCTGACGCCTTGAGCTGCTGTCATATAAAAGCCATCTTTCAGGATTATTTCTTCAATGGTCTGCATATCAGCGTTCCAGTAATTCTGCCTTGGTCAGCTTATCAATAAATTCCTCCGCATCCTTTTCCACCGTTGCTCTGTCGATTTCATACTGGTTCAGCATTTCAGCCACTAACGTTTCTTTGTTCATATCCTGAGCGACAAGCTGCTTCCATAAAAATGCTCCCGCCTTATTCAGACGAATCATGCCCTTAAATTCATCCGCTGCTTTTCCAAGAGCAACGACCACATACTGGTCTCCAAGCTGTCTGATCATAAATCCTTCTTTGATTTTCATGTTCTATTCCCCCTGACATTTACCATTCATTCCTTCGTAGGCAGTCTCAGCCGCCTCTAATTCCATGTTGCACTGTAGACGGTAGCATGGAATATTTTTGACTATCCAGTCCAGAATCGCAAGCAGTTTTTCCAGCTTTTCGGTGTCCTTAGGAAGCCTTAACTGCCGGAAGATACGTTCTGCCACCTCTGCATCGGATACCCTCTGGATTTTATTTTCAGTTCCTCTCTCTAAAAAGCATAATGCTTTCAAAGGAACCATAACATTGGTACTCCAGCCTTCTTTTCCACACCACGGAGAACCACCGGCGTATAAGGTATTGTCGATTCTTCTCAGAAAAGGTCTGTCCCCATTTACTACAAACGCCCTGTCCCCGAAAACCTGTTTCCACAGCTTAATGTGAGTGCTTTTCCCAGTTCCACTCTTTGCTGTAAAGGCATATGCAAAGCCATCTACAGCAATGGTGGCAGCATGAAGATAAAAAGCATCAAAGGCAAGCATCTCCATATCCAGTTTTTCCAGATATGCAAAACTTTTTGTGGTCCTTCTGTCAAAATCAAGTTCTTTGTTTTCTTCCTCGACCAGTGCTATCTCCTGTTCGGAAACAGCAATTGTCAACTCTGTGTGTTCTTTGTCTGTCAGGTAATCCCTGCTGATGCGTTTTGTATATTCATCCACATCAAGCAGTTCGATTGTAACATCTGCAATCTGTATTTTCATTTTCTCTCCATAATAGAAAACAGGCAGACATATGAGCCTGCCTGTGAACAAATTAAAAAACACCAGCGCCGCCGGTATTGCCGCCACCACTCATATCGTCACTTCCACCAATTCCGCCTACATTTAACATATTGACAATGACAATATTAACGACCAGATAATTCGCTATTACCCCCGGGGGAAGTAGCCACCATCCTGCCCGTCTGAACCAAATCCGGTCCCCATCACAATATCATCTTTATCGAATATTACAACTGACACTTCTGGCTTCTCATATACTTCTTTCATTTTCAGTACCTCGCTTCCGCAAAATTTTTTACATTTAATTATAGTAACAGTTCAGGGCGGCGAAAAAAAGGCAAAAAGCAATATATGAATCCTTCTATATACTAAATAAATCCATATAAACCGATATGTCTTTAATTAGACTTCCCTCCAATGGACCGCCGTTTTTATGACCGCCGCTTCGAGCGGAGCACTGCTGCTGCAGCTGCTCGGGATTGTCCTGTTCTCAAAGAGTATGTATCTGTTTCATGCCCTGTTCCAGCTTGCTTAACGACCAGATAATTCATTATTACTCCCGACCATAGTGTCCACCATCCTCAAAATCGGGGCCTGACGCTAGTGTCATGGTCACAATATCATCTTTATCAAACATCACTACTTTAACCTCTGGCTTTTCATATGCTTCTCTCATTTCTATCTCCTCGCTTTCGCAAAATTTTTCTCTTTTTTCATTGCATTTATCATTAATCAAACATACCGCCTCGTTTTTTATTTATCAATACTATTTTACTTTTTTTCAAATTCTTTTCCAGTACCATAAATGCTGGTTTATATGTCATAATTCGTACTTGACAAATTGACTTTCTTGTGCATATATGCTATTCTTGCAGCGAGGTGATAAGATGGAGCCATTAAAAATTGCAATTTGCGAGGATATGCACAATGAGGAAGAAAAGCTTCTTGCTCTTTTACAGAAAAGCAGCATACCAACAAGCTGTACCGTTTTCACAAGCGGGGAAGCATTGCTGTATGCATATCAGCCGCAAATCTTTGATTTGCTGCTGATGGATATTTATATGGGTGGGATCACAGGAGTAGAGACCATTACTAAAATCAGAGAAACAGACGAGGAGATTCCCGTTGCCTTTATTACGACCAGTACCGACCACGCTTTGGAAAGCTACCGGCTTTCGGCACTGAAGTACATAGAAAAGCCATTTAAACAGAAGGATATTGAAGATATTTTAAAACTGGTGCTGCTCAAAAAAAACAATGTACCTTCACTGATGATTCAAAAAAACGGAAAAGCAGAAAAAATTCCATTTTCCCAGATTCTCTATTTGGAGCAGCAGACGCATCGACTGAATATTTATCTGAAAAACGGGGAGATGGTTCTGATCTATGAAAAGCTGTCTGCACTTTTTTCGCAGCTTGCGGAGCAGGATTTTTTCAATTCCCACAAAAGCTTTTCGGTCAATCTTTCTTTTGTCCGCTTTATCGATACCGAGCTAAAATGCTTTGTGATGCAAAATGGCAGGAATGTTCCGATTCGCAGGGAAAGCATGGGAAAAGCAAAAAAAGCCCTCGAAAACTTTTTATTTCATAAAACAAGGGGGATTTCAGAATGAAAAAACGAATCTCTCCCGCTCTTATTACGCAGGTGATCCTTATTTTGATGGTTTGTCTGCTGCTGGCTGGCGCCAAAGGGTTTGTCATAAAGAGCACAAAACTGGACCGCGTCACTACGGTTACCGATGTAACAGCAAGCATTAACGGTGAAGAAAAAGCGATTACGCTGCCCTATAGTTTCAAACAGTTAGCACCTCGTACCCCTGTTACCATCCGTGCCCGGATTACACCAAAAGCCCATGATGTGATCTACATGAAGAGTGTTTATTCCCCTGCAAAAATCTATGTGGATGATACGCTGATTCACGAATTTGGTGTTTCGGACAGCTACCCCGGGTTTATGGTGGACCCGGCCACCGAGGTTTATATGATCCCGTTGGGAAATCACAGCGGGGAGGTGACGTTGCGCATGGAATTCCTCTCTCCCATAGCCCGTGATGTGCTGACGGTACACGCACCGATTCTGGGTGATATCAAATCCGTTTTTGGGGACAGGACCAAAGCACTTGGAATGCCTTTTATCTTTTCTACTATGCAGTTGATTGTAGGAATACTTCTTATTTTAATTTCTATTTTTGTGATGATTTTTGAAAAGAAGGGCGTCATATTCTTCTGGCTGGGTCTGTTCTCCCTTACTACCGGAGTGTGGGCATTTGGCGAATGTAACTTTTCCGGAGTTTTGTTTAAGAACCCCACTCTGCTGTATCTGCTTGCCTTTATAGGCCTGTTTACATTTGCAATCCCACTGCTTTATTTTGCAATGACGACCATTCATTTTACACACGAGAAGCCCCTCCAATGGACGGCCATTTTTATGACAGCCGCTTCGAGCGGGGCACTGCTGCTGCAGCTACTCGGGATTGTCCCGCTCTCAAAGAGTATGTATCTGTTTCATGTCCTGGTACCGCTGACCCTTTGTATCCTGACAGGCTTTACGGTTTATGAACGCATCTTCCACAGGGAAATCGGGGCAATGCGGTTTGTACTGCCCATTGGGGTATTGACACTTTGCTCACTGCTTGAGGTGTTTAATTATCAGCTTGCATTCACCTATATGTTTGCCTCCCTGTTCCAGATGGGAGTCCTGTTTTTCATCGTGTTTACAGGGATCGCCGGCGGCCTCTATATCCGGGATGTGATTAAGCTTGAAAACCAGCGGAGAGAACTTGCCTTTGAGGTAAGTCTGATGGAAATACAGATCGAAGAGCAGAAAAAGCACAGCCTTTTAATAGTGGAAAATGCAGAAAAACTCAAACAGCAGCGTCATGATCTGCGCCATCAGCTCACCGTAGTAAAGGAGCTGGCCGACTATGACAACAAGGAATTAAAGGAGTACATCAACTCCTTAATTGAACAGGTACCGTCCGCGCCGGGGAACTACTGCGAAAATGCTGCGGTAAACGCCATTGTTTCCCGTTATGTTTCTGTATGTGAAAAAGAGGGAATTGAATGCATCATAAACCTCACCGTCCCTGAACGCAATGAGCCGATGACCGACAGCAGCCTTAGTGTGATTTTCGGAAACCTTCTGGAAAATGCGGTGGAGGCCTGCGGACGCATGACCGGGGGGCATAAGTTTATCCGCTTAAACAGCAGTCTGCAATATGATATGCTCACCATCACCATGGATAACAGCTTTGACGGGAAGGTCACAGAGGAAAATGGACGCTTTCATTCCCGGAAACGGGAGGATTTTGGAATCGGTCTTTCCTCTGTTCAGGCAGTGGCAAAAAAAGGACAGGGCGATGCCCGGTTTGAATGTGATGGGGTGGTTTTTCTATCCTCCGTGTATGTTCGGATATAAGCCATAAATACCATGAGCCGCCTGTTCTGGCTTTCTTTCCCATCCACAGATAAGATACTGTGTTCGTGAAGCTGGTCTTCCTTTCCTGAAAGCCGGATAATCTCATCTACGGTATTGAGCAGTATCTGCTCAGTTACCCGGAAGAAATGTTCGGTATCAATGTTCCCTATGACGATTCGGAAGGTATCGTCTGTCGGAATACCATAGGGTAGTTCCAGATATTTTCTCAGCCATTTTTCCTTTTTCTTTGCAAAGCTTTCAATCTCGCCCCATTCATTGGCATTACCAAGAATGGCAAAGAAAACGATCATGATAATATCGCCCAGTAAATGCTGGGAATAAGATGGATGGCAATAATCGGGCACGGCATCTGCATTCTTTTTGATTTTTTTAATGAGGGAATCATTTCCCCCATTGTATGCTGTCCGCATACATTCTTCAGGATTGCCATATATCCCAGATCTGATTGAGTATAGGTTATATAACTTTAATTTCTTGGATCCATCATTTCTGATATCCAATCCGTTAAGGAATGGAAGAAATGATTTGTTACCATCATAAAATCAACAATCCCACGGTCTTTTTTCTTACGTTCGCGTTTTTCTTTCCTTGTCATCTCTAAAATCTTCCTGTGCGAAAAGTTTTTATTCCTCAGAGCTGGAAGCACATTTTGAGGAAAACGGCTCACTGCGCCGGCGGCAATGAAATGCAATACTTTAAATCCAAAGGTTGCAATTTGTATAAAAGAGTGCTAAAATTAATTTATTCCAGGAGGTTAAGATGTAGGATATGATGGAGAGGAATCACAGAACATGAGATATTTTATATCAGATTTGCATTTTTACCATCAGAGTCTGAATGCCCGGATGGACTGCCGGGGCTTTGCGGATGGTGAGGAAATGAATGCTTATATGATACAGCAATGGAACAAAAAAGTGCGAAGCAGCGATGAAGTTATTATCCTGGGGGATTTCTCTTACGGAAAGGGAAAAGCCACCAATGCGATCGTGGAACAACTGAAGGGAAAACTGTTTTTAATAGAAGGAAACCATGACCGTTTTCTCACGGACCGGCACTTTGACCGCTCCCGGTTTGGATGGATCAAACCATATGCGGAGGTACATGATAACAAACGAAAAGTGGTTTTGAGCCATTATCCCATATTCTGCTACAATGGTCAGTACCGAAAGGCGAAGGATGGCTCATCGAAAAGCTATATGCTGTACGGGCACGTCCATAATACGTTCGATGAACTGCTGGTGAATCAGTTTCAAAATCAGACCAGAGCATGTCTGAGGCCGGTTTTTGGAGAAGAAGAGCCCCAGAATATTCCATGCCATATGATCAACTGTTTCTGTGTGTTTTCCGATTATGTTCCGCTGACATTGGACGAATGGATCGAAGTGGATCAAAAACGCAGGGAAGGGCTGCCTGGCCTGGCCCTTTAACGGCTCAGTGGGGCAGCCACCCGGAAAGCGTCATCATTTCAAGGCTGAACTGTAAAGAACTTGTTACTATTCATGGTTGACTTGAAAGACAGCTGCCGTGTGGGCTGGGTATCTCAAAGGAAACCATTGGCGGGCGCTTTTAACGGCGGTGAGATCCACCGTTTACGTAAACTTAGACGCGAAGGCTTTCCTGAGCGTCTTATGTTGAAGTTAACGGTTAGCTCACCAGAGTGCTGCACGCGTTTCCGTGAGATACCCAGCCCGCACGGCAGCGTTCTCCAATGAGCTGTGAATAGTAACAAGAACTTCGAAACCTCGGACGAAAAAAATCTTGACAATTGAAATTTCGAGTGGTATTATTATGGAAATTTAACACAGTAACAATTTATTACACTAAACCGTTGATGCGGAGATAACGGTGATGATGCTCCTACAGAGAGCCTGCAGTGCTGAGAAGCAGGTGGAAAACAATTCATCAAATGGACCGCTGAGGGCACAGTCAAAGGCACGTTGGATCAGAACAGGATTGACGGCTGAGTATTCTGTGACGTGAGAGCATACGTGAAAGGCTCAGGGTATGACAGTACCTGATAAGAGTATGGAGTGATTCCATAAAACAGGGTGGTACCGCGGATTAAATAATTCGTCCCTGACAGAAAAGATTATTTTCTGTCAGGGATTTTTTGTTGAAAAAGAGAGTAAGGAGGGAAATCATGATACGACCAAGTCTGGAAGAAGTAAAACAACTGGCAGCAGAGGGCAGCTACAAAACCGTGCCGGTCAGTATGGAAATTTTATCCGATGTAAAGACACCGATTGAGGTGCTGCGGATATTAAAAAATGTATCGGGACACTGTTATATGCTGGAGTCCGTGAGCGAAAGTGAAAAATGGGGGCGGTATACATTTCTGGGATTTGATCCGGGGATGGAACTGACCTGTACCAACGGGATGATGAAAGTAGATTCCCTGACGTTTCAGACAAAGGATCCCGGCAGCTATATCCAGCAGGTGATCGAAGAACATAAGAGTCCCAAATTTGCATACCTTCCCTCTTTTACCGGCGGTCTGGTGGGATATTTTTCCTACGATTATCTGAAATATTCGGAACCTTCTTTAAGGCTGGATGCAGAGGACAGCGAAGGCTTCCACGATGTGGATCTGATGCTGTTTGATAAGGTGATTGCCTTTGATAATTTTAAGCAGAAGATTGTATTGATTGTAAATATGTCTCTGGAAAATACGGAAGCGGAATATAATAGGGCTGCTCTGGAACTAAAGCATATGGCGGAACTGATCCGCACCGGAGCACCCTGTCAGGATCAGCCGGGGCATCTGACCACAGAGGTAAAGCCGCTGTTCACCAAAGAAGAATACTGTGCAATGGTGGAGAAAGCAAAGTATCATATCCATGAAGGTGATATTTTCCAGATTGTCCTGTCGAACCGTCTGGAGGCCGGGTTTGAAGGAAGCCTGCTGAATACTTACCGGATCCTGCGCACGGTGAATCCTTCTCCTTATATGTTTTATTTTTCCAGCTCCGATATGGAGGTGGCCGGTGCTTCACCGGAAACACTGGTGAAGCTGGAGGAAGGGGTGCTTCATACTTTTCCGCTGGCCGGTACCAGACCGAGGGGAAAGACGGAAGAAGAGGATGCGCGGCTGGAAAAAGAACTGCTGGCGGATCCCAAAGAACTGGCGGAACACAGCATGCTGGTCGATCTGGGAAGAAACGATATCGGCAGGATCAGCAAATTCGGAACGGTTGAAGTGGAAAAATCCTTCTGCGTAGAGCGGTATTCCCATGTGATGCATATCGGTTCCACAGTCCGCGGGGAGATAAGGGAAGACAAGACACCGTTATCCGCAGTGGACGCGATCCTGCCGGCGGGTACCCTGTCCGGTGCGCCGAAGATCCGGGCCTGTCAGCTCATTAATGATCTGGAAAATAATAAAAGGGGCATTTACGGAGGGGCAATCGGGTATCTGAGCTTTACCGGCAATCTGGATACCTGCATAGCGATCCGGATCGCATATAAAAAGAACGGAAAGGTATTTGTGCGCAGCGGTGCAGGCATTGTGGCAGATTCCGTACCGGAAACAGAATACCAGGAATGCATCAACAAAGCGGCAGCGGTGGTGAAATCGCTGCAGATGGCAGGGGAGGTTGACCAGGACTTATGATTTTGCTGATTGATAATTATGACAGTTTTTCCTATAACCTGTATCAGTTGATCGGATCGATCAATCCGGATATTAAAGTAATTCGTAATGATGAAATGACGGTGGAAGAGATTGCGGCTCTTGCGCCCCAGGCCATCGTGATATCACCGGGGCCCGGACGGCCGGAGGATGCAGGCATCTGTATCCAGGTGATCCGGGAGCTGGGCGGGCGTTTTCCCATGCTGGGTGTCTGCCTGGGCCATCAGTCTATCTGCAAAGCCTATGGCGCGGTGGTTTCCTATGCCAAGGAATTGATGCACGGAAAACAATCTGCGGCAAAGCTGGATCTGGAAAGTCCGATTTTTCAGGGATGCCCGGAATGTGTGCCGGTAGCCAGGTATCATTCGCTGGCGGCGGTGGAGGACACCATGCCGGACTGCCTGAACATCATCGCCCGCACGGAAGACGGCGAGATTATGGCTGTGCAGCATAAGGAATATCCGGTCTATGGGCTGCAGTTTCATCCGGAGTCCATTCTTACACCGAACGGGCCGCAGATCGTGGAAAACTTCCTGAAATTATACTGTAAATTGTAATAGATAGAAATGCAGAAATGTCCTCAAACAGCAGGACCGAAAATATTCAGACAAAACAGAAAGGATCAGGTGAGATAAATGATTAAAGAAGCAATTGTAAAAGTAGTGGACAAACAGGATTTAACTTATGAGGAAGCATATCAGGTAATGAATGAGATCATGAGCGGTGAGACCAGTCAGGTGCAGAATGCGGCATTTCTGGCGGCGCTTTCCACCAAGAGCACAAAATCAGAGACGATTGCCGAGATTTCAGGCTGTGCAGCAGCCATGAGAGAACATGCGATGAAGGTAGATGTGAAGGATATGGATGTGCTGGAAATCGTGGGAACCGGCGGAGACAACGCACACAGCTTCAATATTTCCACCACGTCAGCGCTGGTCATTGCAGCCGCAGGCGTGAAGGTGGCAAAACATGGAAACCGAGCCGCTTCCTCGAAATCCGGTACAGCGGACTGTCTGGAGGCGCTGGGGGTCAACATCAGCCTGACTCCAAAGCAGTGTGCTGCACTGCTGGATAAAGTGGGCATCTGCTTCTTCTTTGCACAGAAATATCATACTTCCATGAAATATGTGGGCTCCATTCGTAAGGAGCTGGGCATTCGTACCGTATTCAATATCCTGGGGCCGCTGACGAATCCGGCTTCTCCATCTATTCAGATCCTGGGCGTTTATGATCCTTCGCTGGTGGAGCCGCTGGCGCACGTGCTTTACAGCCTGGGCGTGAAGCGGGGGCTGGTGGTCTATGGACAGGACAAGCTGGATGAGATCAGCATGAGCGCACCCACTACCGTTTGTGAATTTTTCAATGGGGAATACAAGACCTATGCCATCACACCCGAAGAGTTTGGCTTCGAACGGTGCCGGAAATCGGATCTGGAGGGCGGCACTCCTCAGGAAAACGCGGCGATTACTCTGGCGATCTTAAAGGGGGAGGAAACGGGCGCAAAACGAAATACCGTCCTGATGAATGCGGGAGCTTCCCTTTATGCGGCAGAAAGAGCAGGTTCGATTGCAGAAGGAATTAAGATGGCGGCGGAGCTGATCGATTCCGGAGCAGCACTGAAAAAACTGGAAGAGTTTAAGGCGGCTTCGCAGGAAGCCTGACCGTTACCGGGCGCACAGTGAACAGCGGCGTCTGATCCTGAGAGGAGGCAGCATGGCAGAAAATATATTGACTGCCATTGCGGATTATGCGAAGATCCGCGTGGAGGAAGCAAAAAAGAAGGTTTCCCCGGATGAGATGAAAAGCCGGGCTCTGGCAATGGACTGCAATACGGGCTTCCCGTTCGAGCGGTCGCTGGCCGGTGATGATATTGGTTTTATCTGTGAATGCAAGAAAGCGTCCCCCTCAAAGGGACTGATCGCACCGGACTTTCCCTATAGGGAAATCGCAAAGGATTATGAAGCGGCCGGGGCATCCTGTATTTCCGTGCTGACAGAGCCGAAATGGTTTCTGGGAAAAAATGAGTATCTGATGGAAATTGCGGACGCGGTAAAGATACCCTGCATCCGAAAGGACTTTACTGTTGATGAGTATATGATTTATGAGGCCAGGACTCTGGGCGCGGCGGCAGTGCTTCTCATCTGCGCGCTGCTGGATATTGATACATTAAAACGATATATATCGATCTGTGATGAACTGGGATTATCTGCACTGGTAGAAGCTCATGATGAGGAAGAAATCGCGGCGGCAATCGAGGCAGGAGCCAGGATAATCGGCGTGAATAACCGCAATCTGAAGGACTTTACCGTGGATGTGCATAACAGCGAACGGCTGCGGAGGCTGGTGCCGGAACACATTTTATTTGTGGCAGAGAGCGGGATCAAAACCAGCGGGGATATCGATGTATTGCGGAAAGCCCATGTGAATGGCGCACTGATCGGGGAAACCCTGATGCGGGCAGCGGATAAGAAGGCTGTGCTGGACGGACTGCGGGGGCGGTAGTGTTCTCGTACAGGATGGTTCGCCTATACAAAAACGGCCTTCGGGGTAGGGATGCGCAGCCTGCGCGCGCGGAACAAAGATCCGGTCCTGAAGGTCAGGAAATAGAAGGGAGAGCACTGCTTGAGAACAAAAATAAAAATCTGCGGTTTAAAAAGAGAAGAAGATATACAATACGCAAATGAATTACATCCGGAATATGTGGGATTTGTCTTTGCTCCCGGAAGTTCCCGGTGCATTACAATGGAGCAGGCCCGCCATCTGCGGCAGCTCCTGGATCCGAATATCATATCTGTGGGCGTATTTGTCAATCAGCCGCCAGAGCAGGTGGCGGACCTGCTGGCAGAGGGCATTATTTCCATGGCCCAGCTTCATGGTCAGGAGGGGGAAGCCTATCTGAAACAACTGAGAGAGCTGACGAAAAGCCCGCTGATAAAGGCTTTTCGGATTGAAACCGGGGAGGATGCGCAGAGAGCGGAAGCCTCTTTGGCGGATTATATCCTGCTGGACCATGGAAACGGCGGAACCGGAGAAAGCTTTGACTGGTCGCTGGTGAAGTACATACGCAGACCGTTTTTTCTGGCCGGCGGTCTGAACGCGGATAATGTAAAAGAAGCGCTGGCGTGCTGCGCAGGAAATGAGGGCGTGATCCATGGCGGAGAAATGGATGGAGCTTCAGACCGGGGGCCGGATCACGATTCAGACGAAGGCCCCGGAAAAGAACCAGGGAAAGAACCAGGGAAAGAACCGGGGAAAGAGCCGGGAAAGAAATTATATTTACCCACAGGGAACGTATATGCGGTGGATGTCAGTTCCGGGGTGGAGACAAATGGAAGCAAGGACCTGGAGAAAATGAGAAGATTTGTACAGACAGTTCACGATGCAGCAGGGCATGGAACAATAACACACCAGGAGTGAAAGAGGAGGAGCATCATGGCAGAGAAAAACGGACGTTTTGGCATTCACGGAGGGCAGTATATACCGGAAACCCTGATGAATGCGGTGATTGAACTGGAAGCAGCATATCATCACTATAAGGATGACGCGGAATTTAATGCAGAGCTGACGGAGCTGCTGAATGAATATGCAGGCAGACCAAGCCGCCTGTACTATGCAAAGAAAATGACAGAAGACCTGGGCGGGGCGAAAATCTATCTGAAGAGAGAAGATTTAAACCACACCGGGGCCCACAAGATCAACAATGTGCTGGGCCAGGCTCTGCTGGCAAAGAAGATGGGAAAGACCAGACTGATTGCGGAGACAGGCGCAGGACAGCACGGGGTGGCAACGGCTACCGCGGCCGCCCTGATGGGATTGGAATGCGTGGTTTTCATGGGAGAAGAAGATACGAAGCGTCAGGCCTTGAATGTATACCGTATGCGGCTTCTGGGCGCGGAAGTCATTCCGGTTACTTCGGGAACCGGCACTCTGAAGGATGCCGTTTCAGAGGCGATGAGAGAATGGACGAACCGGATCTCGGATACCCATTACTGCCTGGGCTCTGTTATGGGACCGCATCCGTTTCCCACGATCGTCCGGGATTTTCAGGCGGTGATATCGAAGGAGATCAGGGAGCAGATACTGGAAAAGGAAGGATGTCTTCCGGATGCGGTGATCGCCTGCGTGGGCGGAGGCAGCAATGCCATCGGAACCTTCTACAATTTTATCAATGACAAAGAAGTCCGCCTCATCGGCTGCGAGGCAGCGGGGCGCGGTGTGGACGGCTGGGAAACAGCGGCTACCATCGCCACCGGACGCCCTGGTATTTTCCACGGAATGAAATCTTATTTCTGTCAGGATAAGTACGGGCAGATCGCTCCGGTATATTCCATCTCTGCGGGGCTGGATTATCCGGGGATCGGGCCGGAACACGCATGGCTGCATGACATCGGACGGGCCGAATACGTGCCGGTGACGGATGATGAGGCCGTGAATGCATTTGAATATCTGAGCCGGACGGAGGGTATTATTCCGGCGATTGAATCCGCCCATGCGGTGGCTCATGCGATGAAAATAGCACCGCAAATGGAAAAAGACAAGGTGATCGTGATTACGATTTCAGGCCGGGGCGACAAAGACTGTGCTGCGATTGCCAGATACCGTGGAGAGGAGATTTCAGAATGAGCAGAATAAAAGAAGCCTTTAAAAATGGAAAAGCATTTATTCCCTTTATCACCTGTGGGGATCCGGATCTGGAAACCACCATCAAGATCGTGCGGGCGGCCCAGGAAAACGGAGCGGATCTGATCGAGCTTGGCATTCCTTTTTCAGATCCCACCGCGGAAGGGCCGGTGATCCAGGCCGCAAATCTCCGGGCGCTGACCGGAGGGGTGACTACCGATAAAATCTTTGATATGGTGCGTGAACTGCGAAAAGATGTTACCGTACCTATGGTATTTATGACTTATGCAAATGTGGTATTTTCCTATGGAGCGGATAAATTCTTAAGCACCTGCCGGGAAATCGGCATGGACGGGCTGATTCTGCCGGATGTCCCCTTTGAAGAAAAAGCAGAGTTCGACGCGGTCTGCAGAAAGTATGATCAGGATCTGGTTTCCCTGATCGCGCCCACTTCCGAAAACCGAATTGCTATGATTGCCAAAGAAGCCAGAGGCTTTATTTATATCGTATCCAGCCTGGGCGTCACCGGCGTCCGCAGCGAGATCACCACGGATATCGGCGCAATGGCCAGGCTGGTCAAAGAAAATTCCAGCGTTCCCTGCGCGGTGGGCTTTGGCATTTCCAGACCGGAGCAGGCAAAGAAAATGGCCGGCCTCTCTGATGGAGCAATCGTAGGCTCCGCAATTATTAAGATAATAGAAAAATATGGAAGAGATGCCGCTCCTTATGTAGGCGAATACATCAAATCCATGAAAGATGCGATGCGGTCTGATGCGGCATCAGAAGAAGCTGTGTGCACTGCCGAATAAGCACTGCTGCAGAAAAATAAAAATGAGTGGAATGAATTTTCAAACACGCTCTAAGAGGCGGGGGGCATCTCATCATCCATGTACAGCAGGCAATGCAGTACATCTGGATTGATGAGCTGCCCCCCGCTTTTTAGTGCGGCAGCTCCCCGCTTTACATGACTTTACAAATCCTCAAAAACATTACTGAAATTTAACGCAGATTTTACATTATTGTGGTTTTGAACTTTACACGATACCTTTATTGTATAGGAGAACTTAAAAACAACCAAATAAAAAAAGCAATAAAGAAAAGAGGATAATAACAATGAAAAAATTTGCTAATGTAATGATGGCTTGTGCATTAACCGCTACCTGCGCTATGGGAGCTGCTACAGTAGGATTTGCTGCAGACTTTGATAACACTTCTGATATCTCTGTACTTTCCAGAGAAGATGGATCAGGCACAAGAGGAGCATTCATCGAACTGTTCGGTATTGAGCAGAAAGATGCTGATGGAAATAAAGTAGACAACACCACAGAAGAAGCAAGCATCACAAACAGCACTTCTGTAATGATGACTTCTGTAGCAAATGATGAATATGCAATCGGATATATTTCACTTGGTTCTTTAAATGACACTGTAAAAGCAGTTAAGATCGATGGCGCTGAAGCATCTGTAGACAGCGTAACTGCCGGTGAATACAAAATCGTAAGACCTTTCAACATCGTTACAAAAGAGGGTATGGACAATGCTCTGGCTGCCGACTTCATCAACTACATCATGAGCGCTGACGGACAGGCAGTGGTAACAGACAACGGCTATATCGCAGTATCTGATGCAGAAGCATTTACTTCTGATATGACAGAAGGCAAACTGGTAATCGGCGGTTCTTCTTCCGTATCTCCGGTAATGGAAAAACTGGTAGAAGCTTACAAGGCAATCAATACCAATGCTGACATCGAAATCCAGACCACAGACAGCACCACAGGCGTATCTTCTGCAGTGGAAGGAACTTATGACATCGGTATGGCATCCAGAGAACTGAAGGATACAGAAATTTCGGAAGGCGTGGCAGGCACCACAATCGCACAGGATGGTATCGCAGTAATCGTAAACAACGGCAATCCGGTAGAAGAACTTACTTCTGAGCAGGTGCTGAGCGTATACACCGGCGAAACAACTACATGGGCTGACATCGCTGAATAATTTGGAAACAACATAGAGATACTGCAATGGAAAAGAAATGTGTCTGCCGCAGTAAAATGCAGACGATACCGGAAGCAGGTACAGAAGATAAAATGCCAGGTGGAAGTAAAACTTCACCTGGCAAAAATATATAACATAATGTTATCGGTGTATAAATCAATAAATTCACAAAATGCCGGACGGCAGTGAGTTTACTTGTTTCAAATGAGAGGAAGCATAATGGCAGCAAATGAAAATACGAAACATATAAATTGGAAGAATTTCAGGGAAACCAGCATGAAGTATGTTTTTCTTGCTGCTGCCTGCGTGTCCATTCTGGCAGTTGCCCTGATTTGCGTTTTCCTGTTTGCAAACGGAATTCCAGCCATTTCTGAAATTGGTATTGTGAAATTCCTGCTGGGAAGAACATGGAAACCGGGAAATAACCTTTACGGAATTTTCCCAATGATTATTGGAAGCATCTATATTACAGCAGGCGCGATTGCAGTGGGAGTACCGGTTGGACTTTTGACCGCCGTCTTCCTCGCAAAGTATTGCCCCAAAAAGATTTACGGAATTCTGAAAACAATGATTGACCTGCTGGCAGGTATTCCGTCTGTTGTATACGGATTTTTTGGTATGGTAGTAATCATCCCCTTTGTCCGCAATGTCTTTGGCGGAAAGGGAAGCAGCATCCTGACGGCATCTCTGCTTCTTGGCATGATGATCCTGCCTACGATTATCAGTACCGCGGAAGCATCCATCCGTGCTGTGCCGGAAAGTTATTATGAAGGTTCGCTGGCACTGGGAGCTACCCATGAAAGAAGTGTTTTCTGTTCCATGCTCCCGGCAGCAAAATCCGGCATTATGGCAGGAATTATTCTGGGAATTGGCCGTGCCATCGGAGAGACCATGGCAGTTATCATGGTAGCCGGAAACCAGGCTCGAATTACCGGCGATATTTTAAAAGGGATCCGTACCCTGACTGCCAATATCGTTCTGGAAATGGGATATGCCACGGATCTTCACAGAGAAGCGCTGATCGCCACGGGCGTGGTTCTGTTCGTCTTCATTCTGATTATTAATCTGCTGTTTTCTATTGTAAAGATGCGTGGAGAAAGGAATTAAACTATGGAACTTGCAGTAAACCAAAAAGTTGGTTCGTCCGCGCCTCAGCCGGATATGAACCCGAATACAAAAGACATTGCCGCAATGAATAAAGTATCACTGCGTGACCGGATCAAATCCTATCTGCGCACCCCGGGTTCCTTTGTTGTCTGTCTTCTGGTTCTGATAGCAGCAGCGCTTACCGTCTGTGTACTGGTATTCATGATAGGTTATATTCTGGTAAATGGCGTCCCGTATCTGAATGCGGATCTGTTTTCCTGGAACTACACTTCCGATAACTGTTCGGTGGTGCCGGCATTAGTAAATACTGTTTTTATGACTCTGCTTGCTTTGCTGATCGCAGTACCCTTTGGTATTTTCGCAGCAATTTATCTGGTGGAGTATGCAAATAAAGGAAACAGGCTGGTAAAGGTGATTCGTATCACAGCGGAGACGCTGACCGGTATTCCTTCCATCGTTTATGGTCTGTTCGGTATGCTGTTTTTCGTAACTGCTCTGAAATGGAAATATTCCCTGCTGGCCGGTGCCTGCACACTTTCCATTATGATACTGCCGGTCATCCTGCGGACTACAGAGGAAGCACTGATGGCAGTTTCAGACTCTTTCAGGGAAGGAAGCTTCGGTCTGGGAGCGGGCAAGCTGCGCACGGTATTCCGTATTGTAATCCCTTCTGCAATCCCTGGAATTCTTTCCGGTGTCATTCTGGCAACGGGACGTATCGTAGGTGAGACAGCAGCTTTGATCTACACTGCCGGATCCGTGGCAGAGATTCCAAAGAGCGTATTTTCTTCAACCAGAACGCTGGCAGTACATATGTACCAGCTTTCCAATGAAGGTCTGCATATTAATCAGGCTTATGCAACGGCAGTAGTTTTGCTGGTACTGGTCGTTGTGATTAATCTGCTGTCCTCTGCACTGGCAAAGAAAATTTCAAAGGCCTGAAGATAAGAATTAAGGGAACCGGTCCGTTACGGAACAGTTACGAATTAAATTATTAGTTACCGATACTTAACAAAAGAATGAGGATAGAATTCATGAATAAGATGACAGTAGAAAATCTGGAATTATACTATGGCAGCTTTCACGCATTGAAAACAGTGTCCATGGATATTCCGGAAAAACAGATTACGGCATTTATCGGACCGTCCGGCTGCGGAAAATCTACCCTGCTGAAATCCTTAAACCGGATGAATGATCTGGTGGAAGGATGTAAGATCACAGGAAAGGTGCTGCTGGACAAGGATGATGTGTACCGCGATTTAGATGTAAACCTGCTGAGAAAAAGAGTGGGTATGGTATTCCAGAAACCGAATCCGTTTCCAATGAGTGTATATGATAATGTGGCTTACGGCCCCAGAACTCATGGCATTCGTTCCAAGGCAAAGCTGGATGACATCGTGGAGAAATCTCTTCGTGATGCGGCGATCTGGGATGAATTGAAGGACCGTCTGAAAAAAAGCGCGCTGGGACTTTCTGGCGGACAGCAGCAGCGTCTCTGCATCGCAAGAGCGCTGGCAGTGCAGCCGGAGGTTCTTCTGATGGACGAACCGACTTCCGCTCTGGATCCGATTTCCACATCAAAGATCGAGGATCTGGCATCGGAATTAAAGAGCCAGTATACGATTGTAATGGTAACTCATAACATGCAGCAGGCCGTTCGTATTTCAGACCGTACTGTATTCTTCCTCCTGGGAGAAGTCGTTGAAGTCGGCAAGACAGATGAGATATTCTCCATGCCGAAGGATAAACGGACAGAAGATTATATTACAGGGAGGTTTGGTTGATATGCGTGCACACTTTGATGAACAACTGGACAGATTAAATGAAGAACTGATTGCCATGGGCAATATGATTGAGCAGGCAATCGGAGCGGCGGTGGATGCCCTGATCCGTCAGGACGTGGAAAAAGCAAGGCAGACGGCTCAGAATGATACTCAGATCGATGAGCAGGAAAAAGAAATTGAGAACCTGTGCCTGAGACTGCTTCTTCAGCAGCAGCCGGTGGCAAGGGATCTGAGAAATATTTCTGCTGCGTTGAAAATGATTACAGATATGGAACGGATCGGTGATCATGCGGTTGATATTTCCGAGCTGACCATCGTGATGGCAGAACATCCTTATATCAAGAAGCTGGATCATATTTCCCAGATGGCGAAAGAGACTATGGTGATGCTGATCAGAAGCATAGAAGCATATGCGACGAAAGACCTGAAAAAAGCGCAGGCAGTGATTGAGCAGGATGATGTTATCGATGATCTGTTCCTGAAGGTAAAGACCGAGCTGATCGGACTGATCCGTGAAAATGCTGAAAACGGCGAGCAGGCGGCGGATCTGCTGATGGTGGCAAAATATTTTGAGCGTATCGGAGATCATGCGACAAATATTGCGGAATGGGT
This sequence comes from Lachnospiraceae bacterium, assembly GCA_028689585.1. Lineage (GTDB taxonomy): Bacteria > Bacillota > Clostridia > Lachnospirales > Lachnospiraceae > Merdiplasma. Next base: position 79,448 of record JAQVCW010000010.1, read on the forward strand.
GATTTTCTCCATTACCGGCCAGCATAAGTATGCGTTTGAAAAAGCGTAACCGGCTTTGTACTGCCGGAGGTTTTGAATTACCAGTATAGGAGGGAGCGGCGTTCAACAGCAGATGCGGGCAGGAGGCAGACATAATGCACAGATTATTTTTAATTTCTGAGAAAATACATGATATGACAAAGTGGAAAGTAAGCAGCGTATTTCTTTTTTTAAATATAGTGTACTGGTGTCTGATAGCTTTGGTTGTGGCTATTCTGGGTGTCTATGCAGGTTGTGGAACGATCGCAGGTCATGAAATTACGATTATCTGCATTGTAGGTTATACTGGACTGATCGTGGGTTTCCTGGGCGGAGTCTGGTATCTGGACCGTCAGGGAATGTGAAAAAATAATTTTGAAATGGTCATGCAGAGGCAGAGAGCTTCTGTGGGACCATTTTTTTGGTTATTCCGATTTTTATGTTGTTTTATTGCTTCTTTCGTTTTAGAATGGAAAGCATGATGAGCAAAGCATATGCTGAAAGCAAATTTAAGATGGGCTGATGCTCAGAAGGAACGGGAGAAATCATTATGAAACGTACAATGGAAAAAGCATCGATTTTATCATTATCTCTGATGCTGGTGTCTTCTTATTCGGTATCGACGGCGCTGCCGGATATGATGAATTTTTATAAGGGATTTTCAAGAAGCAGGGTGGAGCAGTTGATTTCCATTTCTTCGCTGGCAATTATGTGTGTCATTCTCTTAAATGGCTGGATTTCCCGTTATTTAAGCGAAAGGAAGAGCATTATCGCAGGTCTCTTTCTCATTGCGGCGGGCGGATGTGTGCCGGTGCTGTGGCAGAGTTATCCGGTGGTATTTGCGGGCAGGGTGGTACTGGGCGTGGGCATTGGCCTGATCAATGTACATGCGGTGAACATGATAAATGAACGGTATGAAGGAGAGGAACGGGCTTCTCTTCTGGGGTACCGGGCAGCGGCGGAGGTACTTGGCAATGCGGTGCTGACTCTGATCGTGGGACAGCTTCTGGGCTTTGGGTGGACAAAGGCATTCCTGATCTATTTCGCGGGGCTTCCGATTCTTTTTCTGTATCTCGCCTTTGTCCCGGGCAAGAAAACGATTCCGGAAGAAGCAGAAGATCAGATAAAGGAAGGTGGGGCGGGGACCAGAAGACTTGCCATTTACATAATGAGCGCGTGCATGGGAGGTCTGTTTATCTGCATTAACTCCAGCAGCACCATGCGTATTCCAAGTCTGATACTGGAACGGGGCATGGGGACGGAGGTGGAGTCCAGCATTGTTCTGAGTGCAATGATGATCATGGGAATTGTGTCCGGGGTGTTTTTTGGAAAGCTGGTACATCTGCTTGGAGGGTATCTGCGTCCGGTTATGCTGCTGACACTGACTGTGGGCCTGGCCCTGGTAGCCTTTGCTCCAGGCATCTGGCTTCTTGGTATTGGAGCCATGGCGGCCGGGATGGCGCTGAATGTGCTGGTGACAACCGTGTTTCACCGGCTGTCCGGGCGGCTTTCACCAAAGGAAATAAAAACGGCAACCACAATGACGCTGGTGGGCTGTAATCTGGGTGCGTCCAGCTCTTCCCTGGTCATGGGAGCGATCGGACACATCAGTGATAACATAGGCGCTCCATTTGTGGTATTTGCCGCAGTGACGGCGCTGCTGGGGCTTGGCACAATAGTGAAAGCAGGACAAAGGGCGGCGGCAGGAAAGATATCATGAAGACGAAATTACTTGTGATTGAGGATGATACGGCGCTGGCCGAATTGATGTGCATGAATCTGGAAGCGGCGGGATATGAGGTGATCTATGCCTGCGATGGGGAGGCTGCTGTTTTGCTGATGCAGCAGCATGGGGATATCGCCCTTGCACTGGCGGATATCATGCTTCCGGGCCGGGATGGTTTTTCACTCATGGAAGAGTTCCGGTGGAGAAAACTTCCGATTATCTATCTGACGGCAAAAGGAGATGTGGCATCCAAGGTAAAAGGGCTGAAAATAGGTGCTGAAGATTACATGGTAAAGCCGGTGGAGGTTCTGGAGCTTCTGGTGCGGATCGAAAAGGTGCTGGAGCGGACGGGAAGAGCCAGGAAGGCTCAGGAAATCGGGAATGTGAAGGTGGATTTAAAAAGGCACCAGGTCTATAAAAATGGTGAGATGGTGCGCCTGAAGCCCATGGAGTATGAACTATTGGTATTGCTGCTGCAAAATCGAAATGTGGCGGTGAGCAGAGAATATATTCTAAATCATGTGTGGGGAACGGATTTTATGGGAGAAACCCGGACAGTGGATGTACATATCGGACAACTGCGCAAAAAGCTGGGACTTGGGGAGGCGATAAAGACAATACCGAAGCTGGGATACCGTCTGGAGGAGAATGAATGAAACTTTGGAAGAAAACGGTTTTGCTGATGCTGGTTACGCTGCTTCTCTCCATGCTGCTGACCGGAGGTATGACGCTTTATGCCACAGGCCGGAGAAATCTGGCGAATACCGCACAAAACTATGGGAAACAGATGCAGGTGTCTGCGGCACTTTTGGAGCAGTTCTGGGATAGTGCAAAGTACCGGCAGATGAGTGAGACAGGAAAAGCATCTTACCGCAATTTTCAGTTCCGACAGTGCTGCGGGCGGGGGTATATTCTGCTGTCAGGAAAAGAGACTCTGGAAAATCTGACCGATTATGAAATTGACAATCTGGAGGATCTTCATCTGGAGGAAGAACAAAAGGCTTTCGATGGGAGTGTGGAGACGGAAAAAGCCGGGAGTTCTTCGGGCCTGAATTTAGAAACCGCGAAAAAGTATGATTATCAGATACAGCATTTGAATCAAAAGGATTTGATGCTGCAGAGAATATATCTGACGCAGCCGGAGCAGTGGATACTTTTGTCTGTGCAGGACATTACAGATATCATGAAAGAAATGAGGACACAGGTTCTGTGGTACGCAGGGAGCTGTGTGCTTATTTTTTGTGTGGCCGGATGTTTTATTTACTTTATGATGCGCCGTTATATGAAGCGGATGGAGGAACTGCAGGAGGTCTCCAGAAAGCAGGAGCAGTTGATGGGTGCACTGGCTCATGAAATGAAAACGCCGATGGCATCTATTATAGGATTTTCGGACAGTCTGATGCGGGTTCATCTGGGCGAAGGGCAGAAATTAAGAGCACTGAAGCATATCAACCGGGAGGGAAAGCGTCTGGAGGGGCTTTCGGCAAAAATGCTGCAGCTCCTTGGCCTTTATGAAAATGACGCCATTAAAATGAAAATCTATCCGGTCACGGAACTGGCTCAGCGCGTGATGGAAATTCAGCAGGAGAAGGCGGAGAACCAGGGGATACACCTGGTCTGCAGATGTGAAAAATTCCGCTTTCAGATGGATATTGATCTGATGGAAAACCTGCTGATCAATCTGCTGGATAATGCCATACAGGCATCCAGCCCGGGAGTTTCAGTACAGCTTCGGATTTTCCAGGAAGATCAAGAATGTATTTTCGAAGTAAAGGATTCCGGTGTGGGCATTCCGGAAGCGGAAATACCAAAGGTGACGGAGGCTTTCTACATGGCAGACAAATCCAGAAGCAGAAAAAACGGCGGCGCAGGACTGGGGCTGTCTATATGCCAGCAGATTGTCCGGCTGCACGGCGGCTGCCTGCACATCAGCAGCGAGGAGGGTGTGGGAACCTCCGTGCGGGCAGAATTTCCGGGGAAGTCAGAGCGGTGACAGCTCGATGGCGGATTTGCCGAGGCGTTCTTGAAAGTTTACAAATTGCTTACATTTTGCTGAATACTTTGTGCTCCGGAATGATTACTATGAGTTTATCAAGTGAAGGGAGCTGAGTATAGATGAAAAAAGGAAAAGGATATGCAGGACTGGCAGTTGGCCTGGTCTTGAGTCTGTCAGGAAGTGCGTGGGCAAATGCGGATGTACTGAAGGAAAAAAATACGGAATCCAAAGTGCAGTTAATAGAGGGAAGTTCGAAAGCGGGGGAGGAAACGAAGGACAGGGAAGCAAAGAGTGTGGCAGAGCAGCTCCAGGCACCAGAGTACTACCGGACGGAGCTGCCTGGTCAGGCATCACCTGACGCAGAAGGTGAGACCACCGGCAGTGAAATGGAAGAGGCACAGCACGATTCTGAAAGCAGGGCAGAAGAAGCGCTGTCAGTTTTGGACAGTGAAAAATTGGCAGCACAGATAGAGGTAACTGTGGATGCTAAAGTAAATGTCCCCAAGACAGAGAAAATCTGTCTAAAAAAAGTCACCTGTTTCACGGGCAAAGAGGCGTTGGATATAACATCAAAATTAATGGATGCATTTCCCCTGGATTCTGGCAGTGAATTGATCGATACTTCTGAGACAGAAATAGAGGATTACGGAAGAATAGAAGAAAAAATTATTAAGGCCGGAGAACTTTTTTACGATGTACATTCATCTGTGGCGATGGAAAGTCCAAATGGAGAAACCAAAAAGATAAAAGCGATGAGTTTTTATTATTATTTGGATACCGAGCGCTTACCAGAGATTGCTGGCAGGACGAAAACCCTGGAGGAACTGTCCGGGGCAGACGAGGCTGCAGACAGTGTGGAGGCACAGAAAAAAGCACTTATGAAACTTTTTCAAAAATTGGGTATAAATGATCTGGAATTTGGAGGGCAATCTAGTGATAAGGTGAGTCTGAGTGATAAAAACGGGAACGAAATTCCGGTAGATTTCAATTTATACCATATGAAACGGCTGGTGGACAGTGTACCGGTAACTCTGGTTTGTGACGGCAATGAATACCCGATTTATCCGCTGGCTGTAGATACAGAGACACAGTCAATGACAGAAAATAACTGGAATATGGAAGCATTCACCGCCTCCTTTTACAACGGGGTATTGCGCGGCTTTAACTGGTCTTTCCCGATGAAAATATCAGATTATTCGGATGAAGGAGAATTTTTACTTCCATTTGAAGAAATCAAAACTATTTTTGAAAATACGGTCACGGCAAAGACCGGAACCGTATCGGAACTCAATGTGGAACAGTATGCAGGCCCGGAAAAAACGTGGTACGGAACTTACGGATACCGTTTGGAAGAAATGAAAAATGTGAAAATAAAGATTGACCGGATTGACCTTGGCTATATGCGTGTCCGAATTGATGAGCGGGACAACAGCGAAGGACTTCTGATACCGGTATGGGATTTCTTTGGAAGCTGGGAGGGAGAAATTCAAAACGAAGATGGCAGTGTGGAAAAGGTTGTGATGGATACGGACGACCTGTCACTGCTGACGCTGGACGCCAGAGATGGCTCCGTAATCGAGCGGATGAGGGGGTATTAAAGGAGGCTATTATGTCCTCTCAGATTGGGGCTGGAAAGACAACAGCGATACGTGTCTATATGAACAGCGTGAATTTCAAAACAGCGGAGGCCGTTGCAGGATCTATGCTGAAAATAATCAAAATATAGAAAAAGTCATAAAAAAGAATCCCGGCGGATTTTGGTATAAATACCAAAACAGCCGGGGTTTTTAACTGGGGTAGTTCAAATTTACTGAGAACAGAAAAAACGATTTGAGATTACAGTGTTTATTCTGCTTTTGCAGCCATATACGCTTCTGCTACATTCAGCACGTAACCCTGGCAGGCAGCACCGGTCTCCGGATTAAAGTCTTCGCCGTAAATACCGGTGTTGGACAGAATACGAATGCCAATGAAGGGGATGCCGTAGTTTGCGCACATCTGTGCAGCGGCATTTGTTTCCATTTCTTCACAGGAAGATCCGGTGAGTTCATGCAGATAGAGCATGCGGTCGATCTGGTTATTCCATTCGTTGCTGGTAGAGATAACGCCCTCGATAATGGTACCTTCCGTGTAAGTATCGGTCACACTTTCAGCGGCTGCGAGCAGTTCTTCATCACAAGGATAATCTACTTTTTCGGTAAACTCTCCAGCTTCAGGATCATAGCTGTAGACACCCTGCATTTCGATAGCCTTGTAGTCCACGCCTTCGCCTTCTGCGGATGGCGTGCTTTTCCATGCACTGGAAGCAACACTGTTTTTACCGAGTACAATATCAAAGGTATGTAATTCCGGATCATGTCCGCCGCTGGTCCCCTGATTGATAACTGCACATGGATGGAATTTTTCTATGGCAAGAGCGGTAGAAGCACCGGCATTGGCAGATTCCTGCTCTGTACGAAGCACTACGACAGGATATCCCTTATAGGTACCGGATACGCAGTAATATGGTCCAACATACATTTCTTCTGCATTTTCCAGTGCAGCGATCATCTCAGAAGTTTCCAGGCTCATGGCGCCCTCGAGAAGAATTGGTCCGTTGGGATCGTAGCAGTCGGTTAAATAGGATCCGGCGGCTTCGGTAACGGCCTCGGTCATTTCTTCCATGGCTGTGTCTGCGGCTGTTTCTGCTTCAGTAGAGACTTCTGTCTCCTCTGCGAAGGAAATTGCGGTCATGGATAAGGTCATGCTCCCTGCCAGCAGGAAGGCTAATACAGTTTTTTTCATATGTGTGTTCTCCTTTTGATGTGAATTTCAAGTCACAAGGAATTCTAGCATTACATGGCTGGTGCGTCAAGAAAATTATTTTTATGGGACCTTCAAAGATAAAAAAATAAAAAGATAAAAAGCACATAGAAAATACTTGACATAGATAGATCAACGATATAATATGTAGATAACCGATATATAGATGGCCGATATAGAAAACGAGAGGAGAGGTAATTATGGCGATTGATAAAACACTGGTGTCTGGCAGCATGACGATGCTGCTGCTGAAGCTGTTGTCGGAGCAGGATATGTATGGATATGAGATGATTGATACCCTGCGGCAGCGTTCGCAAAATGTATTTGAACTGAAGGCGGGCACACTGTATCCGCTGCTGCACAGCCTGGAGGATAAGGGACTGCTGGGCGTTTATGAAAAGGAAGTGCTGGGGAAGACACGCAAGTATTACAGCATCACCCGGGAGGGGAAGCATCTTCTGAAGAATAAAGAAGAGGAATGGAAGAAGTATTCCAATGCAGTTGCCAGTGTGCTGGCGCTGGCATAGGGCAGGATAGAAATGGCTGGATGGTTGTCGGTCCATTTGCTGAAGGCAAATTTAGGTTGGGCTGATGTTCGATGGGGGTATAATATATGGAAGAATATCTGAGCACTCTTCTGTCACAGATCCGCTGTGAAAAAGCACGAAATCTGGTAAATGCAGAAATCAGGGGACATATTGAGGATCAGGCAGAGGAGAACAGAAAAAAAGGTATGTCAGAGGCGCAGGCGCTGGAGGCTGCGGTAAAGGATATGGGCGATCCGGTGGAGGCCGGTGTCATGCTGGATCAGATCCATCGGCCACAGGCGGCATGGGGCATGATTCTGCTGATGGCTGTGATCAGTCTGGTCAGTGTGCTTATCCATGTGGTCATTGGCATCAATGCAGATGATACTATGGTATATTCCGGCAGGCAGTATATACTGCGGAGTGCTGGATCTGTGTTGATCGGCTTTGGAGCGATGCTGGCAGTGTATCGGATTGATTACAGCTTTATGGGCAAATTCGCAAAAATAATCGCAGCAGTCTGCGTGATATTTCTGGCTTTGCTGTTTTTTGTGCCGGGCTTGTCACTTACGCTAAATGGCAGTATAGGATATATTCCCATTGGAAGTGGTACAATTTCAATCAAATATGGTTTGCTGCTTTTAGTGCCCATATATGGGGCACTGCTCTATCAATACAGGGGAAGCGGATATAAGGGACTGCTGAAATCACTGCTATGGATGTTTAGCATTGTTTTTCTGACGATTTGCCTTCCTGCAATCAGCATGGCGGCAGAGCTGCTTCTGATGATGGGAGTGCTGCTGACCATGGCAGTGTGGAAGGGCTGGTTTGGAACTGCAAGAAAGCGGATTCTGGCCGCTTTTTGGAGCGTGGCAGCAGGCGGACCGATGCTGCTGGCGGCACAGCTTTTCCTGTCAGGGCGGCTGGCCGGATACCAGACAGAACGATTCCGATATTTTCTGAGCGGGGACACCAGCAAATATGACTATACCGGTACGATGCTGAAATCCTGTCTGACGCAGATGAAAGTCCTGGGTGCCGGAGAAAAAAGCACTGCAGTTACGGTGCCTTGTTTTAACAGCGATTATATACTGACCTTTCTGGGCACCTTTTATGGATTGATCGCGGCTATTCTGGTATGCCTTGTTTTATTGTTTGTCACCTTTCGGATTTTCCGGATTTCCATCCGGCAGAAAAATCAACTGGGAATGATCATGGGCTGTGGATGTGGTCTGGTTTTTCTGGTCAGCATTTTGACAAATATTGCTCAAAATCTGTCATTACTCCCCAGAATGGGCAGTTTTCTGCCTCTCTTTTCCTTTGGCGGGACGGGAATAGTGGTATGCTATGTGCTGATTGGCATTATTTTGAGCGTATACCGGTATAAAAATGTGCTGCCGGTACATCTTGGTGAGAGCGCCGCTATAGGCCGTGGTCAGCAATTTGGGCTAAAGGGCGGGGATCAATCCCCCACGGAGATGTAATTATCCGGCGGGATTGCAGAGGTGTTTCTGAATTGCAGGAACTATTCGACACGTTCGCTCAACAGCAGCTCTCGAATTTCATCGTGAGGTTTCTGACTGTCTTTTTGAAATACTGCAATGCGGTTGGGATCTCCGCTTCGATCCCGAAAGGACGGAAACAAAAATCCGCATTCGGGTGCCCCGGGTTCATATTCTCCTGCAAGAGGACAGATGGCGCAGATCAGGTATTCAAATACCTCTTCGGATTCCCACAGCCGTTCTTTATCGGACGCTTTTGCCGGAATATCATAGCAGTCATGAAAAATAAAGACGGCATATTCCTGATCGGTCTGATAGCAGCCGGAAATTAATTCATAAAAGGTTTCCATCAGAGCGTCATTTTTCAGGCCGCAGGACTTAATGCCGCAGAGCAGCCGCCACATGCTGTCTTTTCCCTGTGCATTTTCGGGAAAAATATATTCCTTCAGATTTTGATTTGTGTCAGAAAAGGGAATTGCCTTGGCAATCATAAGATTTTTCTGCTTTTCAGAAGGAGAAAGTTTCAGAAAATTCGTATTGAAGGTTCCTTCGATATAAGCATCTTCGTCTACATAGCATCCCGCAATCCGGGTAAAGGAGGTTCGGCTGGGTGTCATTCGCCGGGTAAGCTCCAGCATGTCTTCTCTGTTTATTTTGATTGTCATAGGCAGTTGATCCTTTTTTTATCCATTTCTGGGTTTTGTTTGTATGTTCTGGTGTGTTTGTCCGTTGTTGTTCCGGACAAATATGCATGGGCAGAGGGTTAAGACCTTCCTTTGTGTTCTTCCTTCCACTGTTTGATCTGCTCCAGCCGGGTTTTGCAGCGGGCTTCCACACCCTGATCGGTTGGCCGGTAATATTCCCGGTCAGCCAGGGAATCCGGCAGGCACTGCAGATTAGTCAGTTTTTCCTGCGTATCATGAGCATATTGATAGTCTCTGCCATAGTTCAGCTCTTTCATCAGTCCGGTGGGGGCGTTGCGCAGTGCCAGCGGAACCGGTTCGGCCAGGTGCTGTCCGGCATCTTTTTTTGCCTGTTCATAGGCGATATACAAAGAATTGGATTTGGGGGCCAGGGCCATGTAGACAACCGCTTCCGTCAGGTGAACGCTGCATTCCGGCATTCCGATCAGATGGCAGGCCTGATAGGCTGCCACTGCCAACTCCAGGGCTCTGGGATCTGCCAGCCCCACATCCTCGCTGGCGAACCTGGTCACCCGGCGCGCCACATACAGAGGATCTTCTCCGGCCTCCAGCATTCTGGCCAGCCAGTAGACAGAAGCATCCGGATCAGAATTGCGCATGGACTTGTGAAGGGCGGAAATCAGGTTATAGTGTTCTTCTCCGTTCTTATCGTAAAGTAAAGATTTTTTGGAAGTACACTGCTCCAGAGTTTCTTTTGTGACAGTGACGGTGCCATCATGGGACAATTCACCATTCAAAACCACCATTTCCAGTGTGGAGAGGGCGGTTCTGGCATCTCCGTTGGCAAAGCCTGCAATAAATTGAAGCATATCCTCTGAAATGCAGATTTTCTGACTGCCGAAGCCTCTTGGATCCTTCTGGGCCCGAACCAGCAGTGCGGTCAGTTCTTCTGTCTTCAGGGGCTGCAGCACAAATACCTTGCAGCGGGACAGAAGAGCGCTGTTAATCTCAAAGGAAGGGTTTTCCGTGGTGGCGCCGATGAGAATAATGCTTCCTTTTTCCACGAAGGGAAGGAAAGCATCCTGCTGCGCCTTGTTAAAACGGTGAATCTCATCCACGAATACGATGGTCTTTTCTCCGTAGCGGCGGTTATCTTCAGCCTGCTGCATCACAGTACGGATCTCTTTAATTCCGCTGGTCACTGCAGAAAAATCAATAAAGGCGGCCTGAGTCTTGTGAGCAATGATGCGGGCCAGAGTGGTTTTGCCCACACCGGGAGGTCCCCAGAAAATCATGGAAGAGACCTGATCACTTTCAATCAGCCGGCGAAGGACCTTCCCCTTTCCCAGCAGGTGAGTCTGCCCGGCGTATTCTTCCAGCGTCTCAGGCCGAAGTCTGGCGGCCAGGGGCTGGGGGACCGTATTTTCAAAAAGTGTCATCTGTTTCATTCTTGTTTAAAGCTGCCCTGAGACATGGCCTCAAAAAATTCCGTCACCATGCTGGTATCTGCAGTATCCAGGGTCAGCGTGCCGTCCTGCAGGCCGATTTCGATGGTGTCCTCGCCTTCACCTTCTACCGTGAATTCAAAAACATTGCCCAGATCCTTATCTTCGAACTGGAAGTTTGTTCCGTCACCGGTCCATTCTCCAAAACATACCCAGTCCAATGTATTTTCCGTAGGGTTCGTAATGGCAGCCAGCCCATAGGCGGCCTCCGTATTAAATCCCAGAAGCAGATACTGGTCATCATTGTACTGGCCATAATAAGCCAGATCAAAGCTCTCAATCAATTCGTTGTATTGCGCTTCATCAGAGGCTGCAATTTCACCGGAGTCCCCTTCGGAGGAACTTCCCAGGCTGCCGGAAACGTCACCGCTTCCGGAGGAATTGCCGCTGATGGATGACAGCCATGCAAAGAAAGACTCTATGACATCCGTATCTGCGGTTTCCAGGGTAAGGTAACCGTCCTGAAGCTGGATTTCCAGCGTATCATCTCCTTCGGATACTAATGTAAATTCGAAAGAAGTTCCTGCTTCAGCGCTTTCGATTTTGCACAGGTCATTTTCGTCGATCGTATAGTCTCCCATGCAGGCCCATTCCAGTTCGGTGGCATCCGGCTCATACATAGCCGCAATAGCCTTTCCATTGGTGGCGTCAAATCCTATGAAGATCTGAAGGGTGTCGCTGTACTGGCCGTAATAAGCGACTGTGATTTCGGAAGCCATCTCAGCCGGGAATGACTCAGCCGAAGACTCTTTGCCAGCGGCCGCTTCTTCTGGGAATGCCGTGAAGGATGCGGTCATCATAACGGCAGCAGTTAGTAATGCAATAAAACATTTTTTCTTTTTCATTTTCTCTCCTTTGTCTGAACATCGGCCAGGCATTTGAGAAATGCCATAGTCTCTTGAGTTTACTGAGTATTATCCTGAATACCCAAGTTATATAAATTTCTGTTTTACTGCGGGAACACCTGCCATACGGCAGGATCCCTGACAAACAGGATATTTAATACTGTTAATTATAGATTTCGGCGGCGGTAATGTCAATGTAATTTGGATTGACAAAGAAAAGAATGTGGAGCGATAATTTTGGGCGGGGAATGGAAAAATACAGGTTGCATTTTTTGTAACATTTTCCATGGCCAGTCGTTATATAATCAGAAGCGGTCACAGAAGGGAGGCATTCAGTATTGGATGATAAGATACTAAGTCAGTTTTATATGCGGTACAGCCGGGAAATCTACCTGTATCTGTACTCTATGAGCCATGACAGAATGCTTTCCGAAGACCTGATGCAGGAAACTTTTATGAAGGCGCTGCTGTCACTCTATGATCAGCATGCAAATGTGCGGGCCTGGCTGTATATGGTTGCCAGAAATCAGTTTTATGATTATAAAAAAACATCACGAAAACAGGTCCATTATGAAGCGCTGGAAGATACGCTTCATACAGAAGAGGATTTGATCGCCGGACTGATTTCATCAGAGCAAAAACGCTCCCTGTATTTTGCACTGTCCCATCTGGACAGCAGGAAGCGGGAAATACTGGTTCTGCAGTATTACAGTGAGTTATCTCAAAAAGAGATTGCCCGGCTGATGCATCTGTCACTGGAAAATGTGCGTGTTCTTGCTTATCGGGGAAAACGCGAACTGAAAAAATATCTGGAGGAAAATGGCTATGAAATATCGTGAATTACTGCGGCTATATAAGGAAGGGAAGCTGGATGATGAGACCAGAAAAGAGATAGAAGAGACGTTGGAAAAAGAAGATGCTATTATGGAATATCTTTTTGAAGATTCAGAGATTCCGGGGCTGGACGATGAGTCTTTCCGCGGCAAAGCATCCGGAACGAAAAGTACAGTTTTTGACTTCGGATCATTGGGAAGAGAGAGAAGTGCAGCTTCGGATATCGGCCAGTTGTCGGAAGCAGATCGACTGGAAGAAAAATTTAAACAATCGCTTCAGAAAAGCATACGCAGGGCATTTACAAAAATGGGAGTAACCGTAGGCGCTGTCCTGCTGTCCTGCCTTTTGCTGATTGAATTTGTGCTGCCTCATGTGGTGGACTGCTTTTATTATGATCCGGGAGAAATGGTTGCCCGTTATCAGGATGAGGGATATGATATGGAAACGAATCGCATGTCACTGGATATGGCGGTTTATACGGAACTGTTTCTGCCGGAGCGGACACGCAATAATGTAAATGTGATTGACAACGGGTATGGCAGCTATGACATTACGGTCACTCAGAACTGGGCTTATTCCGGCTATCCTTTTGTGGATGTAGGCGGCCGTATCGAGAAGGGAAAGCTGGTTTTGTATGATACAAACACATTAAAACTTCCGGTGGACAATGTATTTGAGTGGGGGACGAATCGATGGGACACTGCGAAATCATTGACAGAGCAGATAAAAGAACCCAAGGAAAATGCAGACGGAACCGTAGAACATTATGGTGTATCGGCAGGCGGCACACCGGAGGAAGCCCTGGAATCTATCAAAAAATTAGAGGATGACAGACTGTATCTGGCTTATGTTTCGCTGGACCGGATCCTGCCTTATGAAACGCTGGTGGAGAAGATGGAGGCTTTTGAACTTTCCTCAGCCTGGTATGCAGCCCGGACCGGTGAATATATCAATGGACCGAATCTTGGATTTTGTGTGAATCAAAACGGTTCTCAGGTGGCATGGGACAATGAAAAATATCCTATGCTGCGTGTATCGTACCTTTATGGGGAGAATGAGGAAAAAATGCAGACGGCCCAGGGGGCCGCCCAGCATTTGAGCAGTATGTTGGACTATCTGGGAGACCAGAAGAGGTTCTGCAGCATGATGGAACTTAAGATGGACGCTGCCAGAGTACAGGAGAGCCAGGATTATCTGCAGACCAATGGACTGAATATCTATGGCTTCGCAGTGGCCACGGATAAGAAAACGATGGTGCAGCTTATGGATATGGAGGAAGTATATTCCATCTATGTGGAGCCGATTCAGTAGAGGGGGCCGCTGCCGTGTGGGCTGGGTATCTCACCGCCGTTAAAAGCGCCCGCGAATGATTTCCTTTGAGACACCCCGCCCACACGGCAGTTGATTTTCAAATCAGCCATGAATAGCAATCCGAAACAAAAAAAGTTCATATAAAAAGTCATAAACAAAAAAGTTTCAAACAAAAAAGTTCATACAAAAAGTGATTGACATACGACAATAAATGAATTAATATAATACATATCGAAAATGCAAATTCATTTCACCGGATTTGCAGCATATCTACATTCTGGCTGTATCAGCCAAATTTCAGTTCAATAAATTAAAGACAAACAAAGGGAAGAAGTAGCGGAAGAAAGAAGAACGGCAAATAATGTCCGGTTCGTCAGGCGCATCGAACATTACTTTGAAAAAGTTTTTATAAAAAAGAAAAAATACAGGTTGCTTTTTTAAAGTCTTATTTTATAATAAGGGCAGAGAAACATTCTTCTTTCTTACAAACAATCGTAGGGAAGGGAGAAACGGGATATGGGAACACCAGATGTTGTATGCAACACCTACCTGGAAAATCCAATGCGCTTTGCAGACGTGATTAACCATGGAATTTTTGGCGGATTGCCGGTGATTGATCCGAAAAAATTGGAGGCTATGGACAGCGGAAGCAGCGTATATGGAGGGACAAAGAAGGCCAGGGATATTGTGAAAAAATACTATGACGGAAAAGTGGTGATAGGAATTATCGGTATTGAGGACCAGACGCGGATTCATTATGCGATGCCACTGAAGAATATGTGGTACGATTTGTACTCCTATGAAAAGCAGCGTCAGGATATCGCCAGATACCATACGAAATTCAAAGATCTGCAGGGGGATGAATGGCTCAGCAAATTTGGAAAAGAGGATAAATTGATTCCGGTCATTACCCTGACGGTGTATTATGGAACAAAAACATGGGATGGCCCCAAGACGCTCCATGAGATGCTTTCCATTCCACCGGGCCTAAAGCGGTTTCAGCCATTATTCTGTAATTATCATGCTCATCTGCTGCAGATTACGGAGATTCAGGATTTGGAAAGCTACAGCGATGATCTGAAGATCGTATTTGGTTTTGTAAAATATCAGAAAGAAAAAGAAGCACTTCTGAACTATGTACAGGAAAATAAAGAGTTGTTTCAATCCGTATCAGATGAAAATTATTATGTGATAAAACAATTGACAAGGTCAGATGAGATAGACCGGTACCGAAAGAACGAAGAAAGTGAGGGGATGAATGTGTGTAAGGCATTGCAGGATTTAAAAGAAGAAGGAAGAGAAGAGGGCAGGACAGAAGGTAAAACTCAAAATTTGGCAGAGCAGATCATGAAGAAGCTGAAAAAAGGACTGGATATCAAAACAATTGCGGAGCATGTGGAGGAATCGGAGGCATTTGTTCAGGAAATATGCAATGTCATTAGGGAAAACCCGGAAGCAGATTCAAAGGAAGTTTTTAAATTGTTTCTGAAAAAACAGATGCAGTAGACAGACGGTAATGGTGAAATACCTGGATCATATCGATGTGATTATGGAAATTTTTGCGGGAGCAAAATAAAGAATGAAGGAACTGCTGTGCATATTTTGAACCGGAAAGGAAATAATTATAAAAACAGGATAGTTTGGGAGGCCGTTGAGACAGGTCTTCCAACGAGAAAATTGCTGTAAGGCAGCCGCCAATCGCGTTCGTCTTACGACAGGAAAAGAGGATGTTTTTATGAATGAGCATAGCAGAAAATTGCTGCAGGAATGCAGCTCCGGATGCAAAATGGCAATGGAAAGTATGGATCAGGTAGAAAAATATGTGCAGGACGATACGCTGCAGAGCGTAATTGCAGAGTATAGAAAGAAACATGATGAGCTGGAACAGAAAGCTTCCGAACTGCTGGCGCAGAGCGGAAACTCGGAGAAAGAGCCGGGGGCAGCGGCACGGGCTTTTTCGTGGATTACCACAGAGATGAAAATGATGATGAAAGAGGACAATAATCAGATCGCAAAGCTGCTGATGGATGGCTGCAACATGGGAATTCAGTCAATCACAGAATATCAGCATGAATATTGTGAGGCATCGAAGGAAGCGGAAGGGTTGGCGGACGATCTGGTAAAGATGGAAGAAGAGTTCAGCAGAGAATTAAAGAAATTTTTATAGACATTACTGTAATTGCCAGATATGTATCATCTGGCAATTTGTTGTAAACTGCGGCAATTCGTTGTAAAATGAAATCATATAGTTGATATTTGATCTTTTACAAGGGAGGCGATGCAGAGAATGAAGCTGAAAAATGTATTAATCGTTGCAGAGGACCTGGAGCGATCCAAGGCGTTTTACCGGGATTTGTTTGGATTAGAGGTGGTACTGGACAATGATGGAAATATAATTCTTACAGAAGGTCTGGTTCTTCAGGACAGGAAAATATGGCAGGGGTTTTTAGGGCGTGACAGTATTCCCAAAAACTGTGCATCAGAACTGTATTTTGAAGAGGCGGACATCGAAGCATTCAGCAAAAAACTGGAGAATTATAAAGAACCGATAGAGTATGTGAATCCTCTGATGGAACATTCCTGGGGACAGAAAGTAATCCGTTTTTATGATCCGGATGGCAATTTGATTGAGGTTGGCACTCCGGTCTGAACATGAACGCAGGGGTGTTCTTGAATATAAAAGCATAAAAAAGAGAAGCGGTCTGGGCGAAATGGGAAAGATAGAAGACAGAAAAATGCAGAAGACAGAAAAGAAATCGTAACGATAGAAGGTTTGAATAAATTTTACGGGGGAAAGCAGGTGGTGAAGAACCTGTCTTTTCAAATCAGGCAGGCGGGCACAGGATGGCGTGAAAAGCCAGGAGCGGATTATTTCTGCCCTACTGTTCACTTCGTGACCAATAACATGCTGAAATTTATTCTCAATCTCCTTCGGAGATGGAATTTCAGCATTCTTGCTTCATTTTCTTACGGACTGTGCAGTGAATGCACAGTCCTGTGTGACCAGTAACTGTCAGATTTCGCGCCGCTGAAAAATTCCAAAAACAGCTTGGTTATAGAATACGAATCGGTTATAATGGAAGCAAAGAAATTTTCCAGGAAAGCCGGAGGAATATTTTTATGGAAATTGGTGTACAGATTGTTTCGCTTGCTGTCATTCTTGCAATTGTAATCACATTTTTTGAAAACAGGCGGCTCCCGCTGCTGTCTACCAGGCTGTTTACCGGATTCATTCTCCTGGCATTATTCAATATTTTATCTGAATTTTCTACTTTATATACAATCTATCGGATTGATCAAATCGAACCGTGGAAGAACCGGCTGTGCCATCAGTGCTTCATCGGTTCTCTGGATCTGATGATCTTTTTTTTGTTTCTGTATGTAGATGTAAAATCAAGGCAGCAGAAGCGGTACAGTCTGAAGCAGGCCATGCTGAGACTGGGGCCCGTCTGTGCAGCTACCGTTATGGTGATCTTCGGGCAGTTGAACTATTACATTGGAACGGACGGCAGATATTCCTACGGCGTTATGGCGATGACGGTGTACTGTTCCATCGCGGTCTATGTGCTGCTGATTATGGTGCAGTTATTCCGTGGGCAGAAATGGTTTGAAAAAAATGAGAAAAGGAATATTCTGTACGGTGTTATCGTCTGGACAATGATAGCGGTGATCCAGTTTTTTCACCCAACGCTGCTTTTGTCCTCTATGGGGGTGGCGCTGATGACGCTGTTTGTCTATATTTCGTTTGAGAATCCCAGAGAGTATATGGATTATGAAATCCCCCATGCTCTAAACGACCGGGCTTATGACGTGGTGATGCAGAATCAGACTGCGCAGAAAAAACCATTTTTTTATGTCAGCCTTGCCATAGTCAATGAAAATCTGCTGCGCAATACCTATGGAAATCAGGAACTGCTTCGCATATTAGATACTCTGGCAGCCCGGATGGAGGAACACTGCCATACGGTCATTTATCATTCGGATAAGGGTGTAATCACAGCAATTCTTCCGGACAGAGAAGCGGCTCTGGATCCAAAGCTGACGGAAGTCCTGCATAAAACGGGCAGAGAATTGAATGAAATGGCAGACCTGCGGATCAGCATCCTGGAGTGTCCTGCCTATGCGGCTTCACCGGAGGAAATACGGAACGTGAGTTTTTTTGTAAATCAAAATAAAAAGGATTTTCCGCCAAATGCAAGGATTGTGATCGAAAAAAAGATCATTGACCAGCTCAACTACCTGGAGATGATTGAGCGGATTGTGCAAAAGGCAATCTGTGAGGACGGACTGGAGGTGTATTACCAGCCAATCTATTCGGTAAAACAGGGACGTTTTGTATCGGCGGAGGCGCTGGTGCGGTTAAAAGACCGGGATACGGCAGGGTATATTTCGCCGGAGATCTTTATTCCCATTGCGGAAAAGCGCAATATGATCGGAGAACTGGGAAAAATCGTCTTTGAAAAGGTCTGCCGATTTTACAGCGATTATCGGCTGGAACAGATGGGAGTGGAGTACATAGAGGTAAATTTGTCCGGAAAGCAGATCGTGGACCGGCAGCTTCCTGCCCAGCTGCTGCAGTGCGCGAAGAAGTGGGGAGTATCCCCCGGGCACCTTAATCTGGAAATTACGGAAACGGCTGCGGTAGAGGCGGAAGAACGGCTGAAGGATCATATGAGGATCCTTCAGAATGCCGGTTTTGGATTTTCCATGGATGATTTTGGTACGGGATATTCCAATCTTTCTGAGATGCGGAATACGGAATTTGATCTGATCAAGCTGGATAAGAGCCTGATCTGGCCCTGCTTTGAGGCAGAAAGCAGGGAAGCACTGGTGATACTGGATGCCTGTGTGAATATGATACACCGTCTGGGAAAACAGATTGTGGCGGAGGGTGTGGAGACAAAGGAACAGGCAGAACTTCTGTCGGAAAAAGGGATTGCGTATCTGCAGGGCTACTATTATTCCAGGCCGCTGCCGGAGCAGGCATATCTGCAGTTTATGCTGAAAAAAGACAGGACGGGCGCCGCAGCAAAGGGCGGGCAGGAAAAGGAATAATGAGATATAAGCAGTGCTGACAGCGAAGCAGGCGCATCATCTGAGAGCAGCTGTCAAGCTTGTATTTGAGCAGTAACAATATATTAGAATTTGAGGGAAGTGCGAAGTGAAAAAGAGGATAAGACCTATTTGGATGATACTTTTCCTATTTGTATGTTGTATTTCTGGGTGCGCAAATAATAAAGAGAATAGTGCAGACCTCATTCGCGGGGATGAGAAACTTTCGTCTGGGTCAGAAATTCAAACAGAAGAACAGATACAAACAACGGAATCCACTGAAATACAGAATGAAATTGACTTAAAAAATAAGTTTAATGATATAAACGGTTGTGCTGTACTCTATAGTGTAAAGGATAAGGAATATTTATTGTATAATTCCGATATGTGCAGACAGGAGGTATCACCATATTCAACATTTAAAATTATTTCTGCATTAGCAGGATTGCATAATGGAGTACTTCAAGATGAAACGTCAAAAATGAATTACACAGGTAATCAATATTCGGTTTCTGATTGGAATACGGATTTGGACTTGAAGGAAGCATTTCAGACATCATGCATATGGTATTTTCGCCAAGTTGTTGATGCGGTAGGCGCTGATGAGATAGAAAAAGAATTAAATGAGATTTCATATGGAAATTGTGATGTGTCAGAGTGGGAAGGGAGCAATATAAATCCACAAGCAGAATTGAACGGTTTTTGGCTTGGCTCATCGCTAAAAATATCTCCGATTGAGCAGGTACAGATTTTAGCATATATTTTTGAGGGAAACAGTATATACAATGCGAATGAAATAAATATACTGAAAGAGATTATGTTAGTTGATGATGACGGAACAGAAAGAATTTATGGAAAAACAGGTTCCGATCCAGATGGTAAGGCGTGGTTTGTCGGATTCTCAGAGACGGACAATAAGAAAAAATATTTTGCAGTATATTTAAATGATAGTACACAAGAAAAGAACATATCCGGTAGTTTGGCGAAAGAAATAGCTTTGAAAATAAAGTAAGGGACGGTTCTTAGGCCCCATTCCGGCATTTGGGAGGTGGCAGGGGAACCTGTCCCAGGTGGAAATCCCAAGCGTCCCATTGTCTCCCTCTGCCCCTCGCGGCATTCCTTCATGTGGGGCAAACCACGCCCCACAGTCTTTTTATTTGTCATATTTCGTGAGTTTATAAGTTTTGATAATATTACAGACCTTGCTCACATAAGCAGGATCCGTTGCATATCCGCCCTTTTTGATGATCTGGATCGTTTTTTTATAGCTCTTGTTGCCTATGACTCCCTTGTAACGCAGCCGGCTGCCATTCATGGCACGAGACAGATATGCGGAATGATCTGCCAGGCTCTGAGCGAAGGTATCATAGGAGCGAAAGGTGTCTGTGATCGTATACCATTTGTTGTTCAGATATTCCTTGGTGGACTTCTGGAAAGTAGTTCCGTCCCAGGAAGAGGCCCAGGCATTTCCGGACAGAGTGGCCTTCATGCCGAACAGGTTGTGGGCTTCCATAGCCAGGGAGGATGTACCGGAGGCACTCTCAAGGATGGCCTGTGCGATGGTGACAGAAGCCAGGATTCCGGAACGCTTCATATCCTGCTTTGCCAGCTTGCCGATGGTCTTGATGAACTGTTCCTGACTCATGGTATTAGGATTGACGGTACCGTTGGAATTAAAATAGGTATTTACTCCATCAACGCTCGCCCATTCACTTTTGTAGCAGGCTCCTTTTTCCCCTTTTTTACCAGTGGTCCGAAAATAATATTTCTTTTTGCCGATGGTCTTCCATCCGGTGCTCATCTGTCCTTTTTTCCCAAGACTACCGGAGGTGGCAAAGTGGAAACGCTTTCCGCCGATGGTTTTCCATCCGGTCTGCAAAATTCCTTCCTTATTAAAATAGTATGTCTGGCTCTTCAGGTTCTGCCATCCGGTCAGCATCCGGCCGTAATAACCGCTTTTCTGAGTATTTAGAAAGAAATAGGTTTTACCGCTGATGGTATGCCATCCACTGTAGATCCGGCCGCATTTACCGGCAGCGCTGTTTTTGGAGGCGAAGTAGCGATGTCTGCCGGCAGTGAACCATCCGGTGGTAACACAGCCGTTCCGGTCAAAATAATACCAGTAGTTTCCAATCTGAAAGAAACCTGATTTTGCATAGACTTTATTGGTAAACCGGTATTTCAGTTTTCCGCTTTTTTTCACCCATTTTCCCTCTGATGCAGAGGACCGGGGCAGTGTGGCTGCGGCAGAGGAATCAGTGACTTCTGCCAGGACAGACTGGGCAGGCATCAGCAGAAGCAACAGCAGCAGGCAGAAAAACAGGGGAGAGAACTTATGGGGACGGTTCTTCTGCCCCATTCCTGGGTTCTTAAGAGAGATGAGAAATCGTTTCCGGACTGCGGGTCTGGGGCTGCATGGGGCATTCCTTAAAGAACCGTCCCCGGGCTGCTCGATGGTGTTCGTTGCTCCAAGACCATCGGCAATCATTCCAACCGTTGGTTCTATATTGGCATCACGCAATAATTGTTGTGCATTGTTCATATTCGCCCCTCCAAATTCTTGTTTGCTTATCAAATTATATCATGCCCGATCCCCATTCAGCAACCTGTTCTCAAAATTGGTGGCGGCATTGCATAAGTCAATAAATAAGGGGCTGTAAAAAAAGTCTCCTAATCCATTGATTAATAAATCGCAGCTCAATGAAAATGGAATTTATTACAGGAATCTAAAACAATTGGTAGATAATGGCGAGGCTGATAACTGGAACAGAACAGATTACATTAGAAAAGAAATATCCGGGTGTGAAAACAAAATTGGTTGGTAAAATATAAAGGTACCATTTTCAATAGATGTAGGTATTGATGATGTGATTGTTCCAAATGCAGAAATACGTGCATTAACTACTGGATTAGAAGGATTTTCTAAACCTGAAATATGCACTTATTCTATAGAAAGCACAATTGCAGAAAAAATGGATACCATACTGCAGCGTATGGAAACCCTTTGAACCTGCAAAAGAGGCAGAACTAAACTTTCAAGTGACATTAGACCAAATACATATTTTTATGGAACCAGTGATAATATCAATCATGGATGGACAAACTTTTGATAAGAAATGGACCTGTAAAGAAAAGATCAGGAAGAATGATGATGTGGTCATTCTTCCTGACCTGTCCTGGGGAAATGCCGAGGAGACAAATGCGGTGCTGAAGCGGTTGGATGGGTTTGCTATCTTGACTCGCTGAGTACCGTTGACGGCGTAACAGACTGAAAAATAATCATACCGTCAAAGGTGTCTTGTGGAGTAATCGTTACTGTATATGCTGACTTTAACATTTTCTGCATGCCGGACAAACTAACATTGAGTGTGGTAATTGACTGTTCGCTGCCCAAAATCTGCTCCCACACTTCATCAGAAGTTACACTTGTAAAATCAATAAAATACTGACCGTTATCTGCATTGGGGAACTGACTATTCAAATCATTTGAGTTACTGACTTCCAAAACCTCAAACTCTCCATTATCCTTTTGAGAGTTAAACTGCGTTTCCTGTGCGTCTGTTCCTATCGAATAGTATCCGTTACCAAGATTGTCTGAAAGCAATTCTCCCAAACAGGTATATCCTGCAACAGAGCTTTTACCAATGTGACCATTATGTCCATTAATAAACAGAACGGTATTATCGCCATGCTGTAAGAACCACTCTACTTTTTCATACATATACTGGTCGCGGGCAGCGTTGTAGTTATCGCTTAACTGTACCTCACAACAGGCATAAATGGTTTTTGCACATTCTTTTGCAAAATCAAAAGCCGGCTGACCTAAACTGTCTGCAATGTCGGTTTCAACAGAGTCCAGTTTGTCAAATCAGCCATTTCATGTGTACGATAAATGGCAAAGCCTATTTCTGCAACGACTTCTTCAGCAGTTCCATTACCGCCATTGATATACTGGTCTACTTTGAGCGCTCCGCCAAAATCTCCCTCTATGATGAAAGTGCGGCAACCATTATTTTCTGCCAGAGCTTTGAAAAAATAGCTGGCACATTCTTGTGACTTCAGTCGTGAGTTAGCCAGCAGAAATTTTATCGTTATAAAAGAACAAAAGTTCGATAAAACACTTGCATAATGATACAACATATGGTATGATATAGATATGGAAAAACGATATGATTTACCAATTAAAAATAATTTAACATATGGTCGTGGATATGTATACTCTCTTCCATATCACATTGTGTGGTGCACGAAATATCGTAAAAAGGTATTATGCAATGCAATGCAATGCAATGGTATGGATGAGAAATGTAAGGAACTGCTGTACGGCCTGGCAAAGGACTACCGGTTTACAATACTGGCGATGGAGGTAATGCCGGAACAGATACCTATGCTGGTAGACTGCAAGCCTCAGTTCATGATTTCGGACATGATCAAGATCTTTAAGGGAAACCTTGGCAAGAAGGCTGTTTCTGGATCATCCGGAGCTGAAAAAGGAACTATGGGGAGGACATCTGTGGAATCCTTCTTACTGCGTGGTAACAGTCAGTGACCGGAGCAGACAACAGGTAGAACACTACATTGCAACTCAGAAAACCAAATGAGCAGGTGATCGGGAATGAACAGGGCATACAAGTACAGGATCTATCCAAATAAGGAACAGGAACAGCTGCTTTTCAGTACATTTGGAAGTTGTCGGTTTGTTTACAATCAGATACTGGCACTGCAGGCTGCGAATTACAAAGCAGGGATAAAACATCTGTCACGGTTTGATGCAAACAAATATGTAAATAACACGTTAAAAAAAGAATATCCCTTTTTAAAAGAGGTGGATAAATTTGCCCTGACAAATGCCGTATATGCGTTGGAGAATGGATATCAGAAGTTCTTCAAAAAGCAGGGCGGATATCCCAGATTTAAGAAGAAACACCGGGCAAAAAGAAGCTATACCACTAATTTTACCAATGGAAATATCGTGGTGGAAGAAACCTATATCAAACTTCCAAAGCTGAAAAAGATAAAGGCATCCGTTCACCGGCGGGCACCGGAGAAATGGAAACTGAAATCGGCAACGATCAGTCAGGAACGGGATGGAAGCTATTACTGCTCCATATTATATGAGTTTGAGCATAATCCGGCCCTATCAGAGGAACCGCTGTTTCCAACCATAGGGCTGGATTATAAATCAGACGGCCTCTATGCAGATTCAGAGGGAAATATAGGTGGAAGCCCGAAGTATTACCGTAAGCAGTCTGCAAAACTGGCAAAAGCCCAGCGGAAGCTGAAAGGAAAAACGGCAGGCAGCAATAATTATGATAAACAGCAGAAGAAAGCAGCAAAAATCCATCGAAAGATCGCAAACCGGAGGAAAGATTATCTGCACAAAGAGAGTACCAGGATAGCCAACTGTTACAGCGTTGTATGTGTAGAAGATCTGAACATGAGAGCGATGAGCAACAAAGGATTTGGCAACGGAAAGGCAACACTGGATAATGGATATGGGATGTTCTTGACCATGCTGGAGTATAAGCTGGCATACCGGGGAAAACGACTGGTAAAAGTCGATCCGTGGTTTCCCAGCAGTCAGATCTGTTCGTGCTGTGGGGCACTCCATAAACTTTCGTTGGCAGACAGAATATACCGTTGTGGATGTGGAGCAGTCATGGACAGAGATTACAATGCAGCGGTTAATATCAGGGATGAGGGGCTGAGACTGCTCAAAGAATGTGCATAAAAATAAAAGGTAGGGCTGGGATAGTCCGAATTTACGCCTGTGGAGTCAGCATAAAACCAGCTAATACAGAGGCATTTGACGTTGATACAGGAAGCTCGTTATTTTAGTGATGAGTGATTCACTACATCTGCTTTCATTTGATGATACTGCGCCACACCATGACTTGCTTCTCCCAGCCCGACAATCTGCACATCAGAAGATACAGAAATTGTCCCTATGTCAGATTGCGTAAAAGATAAATCTGCTGGTACAGATGATTTCGTATTACCACACCCAGTAAACAGAGTAAGGCAGACTGCGGTCGAAAGACATAAATTAAATATTTTTTTCAGCTTCACAATAGATACCTCATTTTTCATCATCTACAAATTCGAACAAGTCCTCAACAGTCACATGGAATACTTTTGCAATATCCATAGCTAATTTAAGGGACGGATTATATCTGCCATTTTCAAGGTGAACGATTGTTTCTCGTCTCGCACCAACAAGCTCTGCAAGTTCGCTTTGTTTATATCCTGCCTGCTCACGATATTCTTTAATTTTTGTAACAAGAGCCATATCATACCCCCTTGCTATCTATAATCACAAACATCAATGTCCGAATGATAGATAAAATCAAAATAGACAAAACAATAATCCATCCAATCATTCCCATATTGATAGCATTAACATGACCAAGAATAGCACAGCCCCAGGCAACTACAACCATAACAGCAACAAAAATTTTCAAACAAAATAAGTCACACCGTTTCAAGTTCCGCTCTGCCATTTCATCAACACCTTCCTTTTTGTATTTCTTAATTCTCATTTGCTGAAATGCAAAAAAAGCAGCAAGGAAACAGCTAAGTACAAACTGTAAAGTTAGATACCAGTCTTTCCAATCCGTTCTTGCCCACATCCAGTAGTACAGTGCAAGAATGATTGCGTAGATTATTTTTGTTCCAACAAGTTCTCTTAAAGATACTTTTTTATTCATATTTCCTTCTCCCGTGTGATATATTTCGCACTTACGATGTTATAAATATATCACTTGCATTTGCGTATGTCAATAGGGAAAGTGAAATATTTTTAACTTTCATTTTTCGGAATAGTGGGATGCTGTCTATTATTTTATGGCTGACAGACAAAGATGTCTGCGTAAAGCATTGGACATAGTAAGAGGAGCGCGCAGAGTTGTGCGGTCCTTTCACTATAACAAAATGAGAGAGGGGGATGCGGTGATAAATGACAGCATAAACAGAAAAGTGGAATTATAAGATGGAAAACAGGGCAATTGCATGGTATAATAAGGAGCAAAGCGCATGCAGAAAACGCAAAAAGCGCGTTTGCGCTTTGCGTAGGTAATTGCCCAAGAGCAGGGCAATTACATGGTATAATAAGGTGCAAAGCGCATGCAGAAAACGCAAAAAAGCGCGTTTGCGCTTTGCGTGGGTAATTGCCCCAAAGCAGGGCAATTACATAATATAATAAGAGCAAAGCGCATGCAGAAAACGCAAAAAGCGCGTTTGCGCTTTGCGTAGGTAATTGCCCCAAAGCAGGGCAATTACATAATATAATAAGAGCAAAGCGCATGCAGAAAACGCAAAAAAGCGCGTTTGCGCTTTGCGTGGGTAATTGCCCAAGAATAGGGCAATTACATAATATAATAAGAGCAAAAGATAACCCAAGAGAAATGAGGACAAAATAAGCATGTTTGAAATTTTTGTTGATTCCGCGGCGAATCTGCCTGCTGAACAGGTAAAAAAATATGGAATTCGTGTCATTTCCTTTGTGAATTTTGTAAATGGAAAGGAAATGATTAATTTTGACGGCGGTCTTACTCCGGAAGAGGAGCGGGTGCGCGGTAAGGAATATTATGATGCAATGAGAGCGGATGTAGAGATTAAAACTTCCCTGATCAATGCATCAGATTTTATTGATCATTTTGAGGCTGTTTTGAAAGAGGGAAAAGATATTTTATATATTTCTCTCAGTAAGAACATCAGCGGAACCTTTAATGCATCAAAACTGGCAGCAGAGGAGCTGAAGGAAAATTATCCGGAGCGGAAGATTATGCTTGTGGATTCACTGAATGCGTCTCTGGCACAGGGGATTCTGGCTATTTATGCGTATGAAATGAGGGGAAAAGGACATCCTCTCGAACAAATTGCAGATGTTTTGGGACGAACGGCTTACAGTATGAATGGTACCTTTACGGTAGGCAATCTAAGATATCTGGCTCGTACCGGAAGAATTCATAAGGCTACGGCAACAGTAGGAAATCTTCTCAGTATCAAACCTATTCTGAGGGGAAATAAAGAAGGCTTTATCGTACAATTTGGCAGTTGCAGAGGAAGAAAAAAATCATTGAATACGCTGGTGGATCTGGTTTGCAGTAATATTGTAGAGCCGGAGAAGCAGATCATAGGAATTGCGCAGGCGGATGCCTATGAGGATTCCCTCTACGTTGTGGAACAGATCAGAAACCGTGTGAAGGTAAGAGATTTTATCAATACATCATATGACTATTGCACGGGATCTCACGTAGGGCCGGATACGATTGCAGTATTCTTCATTGGTTATGACCGGGAACTGCAGGGCTCTCCATCGGAGCCGGATTATAAACCACAGCAGATTTTTGATATGATCGGATAGGGGCTGACTCCTTTCGCGGAAGCAGCGATCAGCGTCAGGTACGCTTCTGCAATCCCGCCGGAGCCTCAGGTTCTTTCGGGATGAAATCAGTTCCTGCATAAAGGAGCAGTTTAGATGGATTCAAGAAAAAAGAACGGGTATTCACAGGAACAACTGGCAGATAAACTGGGCACTGTCGGGCATCTCATCCTGCAGTACAGGCAGGACTGCTGCCTGTGCAGGGAGATTAATCAGGCACCGGAGAAGTATCAGAAGTGATATATCTTTTTCCATTTTCCGGTGCGATATTGTATAAATGAAATAATCCAGTTTGCGAACCAGCCAACCGGCACAGCATACCATATCATAGCGATGCCGTAACGGGGGGCAAATGTCATGGCAATGAAAACCCGGATAAACAGATTCACTAAATTTGCAATTGTAAACATTTTCATATCGCCGGCCCCGCGCAGCAGGCCGTCAACTGCCATTTTGAAACCAATCAGGCAGAAGAAGTGGCCCATAAAGGTCAGATAGTTACGGCCGGTTGACATGGCTAAAGAGTTACCGTCTGTGCCTAAGAACAGGGCGATAATCTGCCGGTTGAAAAGCTCTAATATAAGAAAAATAATTGCAGCGCAGACCAGTACCAGCTTATTCGCGGCATGATATCCTTCCGTAACCCGCTTTTCTTTATGAGCCCCAATGTTTTGGGCGGTATAGGAAGATACCGCGTTTCCGATGCCGCTCATGGGAACTACACAGATTGCTTCGATTCGCATTGCGGCTGAAAATCCCGCCAGTGCTTCAGAGCCAAAACCATTCACAACAGACTGCACCAGCATCATTCCGATGGAAACAGTGGACTGCTGCAGGATAGACGGAAGAGAAATCTTCATCATTGGCAATAATTCTTCTCCTGCAAATAGCTTAGAATATCCTGTTTTCATTTTTTTGAATTGAAGGATAAGGACAAGAAAAGATAAGACAGCCGATATGCTCTGTGCGATCAGCGTAGCCCATGCCACGCCTGCCACACCCATATGAAACTGCGTTACCAGGATCCAATCCAGAATTATATTTAAAATGGAAGAAAAGATCAGAAAACAGAGTGGTATTCTCGACTTTCCCAGTGCGTTAAACATGGCAGACAGCACGTTATACATAAAAAGAAAGGGCAGGCCAATAAAATATATTTTCAGATATTCAATGGCTGTATCAAATACATCATTCGGCGTGTTTAAGGCTGCCATAATTTCTCTGCTGAACAACAGGCCGAATCCGCCTAAAAGTATGCTTAGAACCAGAAATACAATAAGAGAGGTAAAAACTGCCGTTTTCATCTTGGTGTAGTTTTTGGCACCGAAATATTGGCTGACAATAACTGAGGCACCCATCCCGCCGCCAATCGCAATACAAATAAAAATATTGGTTAAAGAGTAAGATGCTCCCACCGCAGCCAGGGCCTGCTCACTGACATAACGCCCTACAATAGCGGAGTCCGCCATGGTATAGGTCTGCTGAAAGAGGTTCCCAATAATGATGGGCAGTGAGAATATAATTAATGCATTTAATGGCTTTTTTTGAATCAGATAATCATTTTCCATCGCGTTGTTCCTCCTCAAAATTGGCATCTCTTTTGACACACCCGGATATAAATTCACAAGAACAATTTCAGTCCTTTATGATAGCCGTACTAAGAGTATATTGTGATATTTGCTTAAATATCATAGGGCTAAATGACGAAACTGTCAATGTTTGAGAAAATTATTTTCCCGCTGTGAAAGCGGTATTTTTGATAAATTCATATATTTTTTCGTACATAAAAGGTTCTCCGTGAAAGCGAAAAAACAGTTATAATTATGGCCGCTTACTATGGAGGGTTAATATTCACGGCTGATTTGAAAAACAGCCCACACGGCAGCGTTCTCCTATGAGCCGCGAACAGTAACTATGGAGGTGCATTTTGAGTTTGATTTCCTTGACAATTAGATTCTACAGAACTACAATGATTTTATGGAGTAGCAGATACACCGGGATAATATAAAAATGTAGGAGGTTTTACAATGAAAAACTATATATTTACGATTGCAAGAGGATTTGGCTCCGGGGGGAAACAGATTGGAATGCAGTTGGCAAATGAGCTGGGGATAGAATGCTATGAGCACCGGATTTTGGCGCTGGCGTCCCAGTACAGCGGATATGTGGAAGCGGAATTTAAGGAAAACGATGAGCGTCTGAAGGGATCCTATCTTATTAATAAACTGGCGGCGATACCGCTGCTGCTGGCAGCCACGCCGGAGGAAAGAGAATTCAGGGAGTTTCAGTCTCAGCATATCCGGTATTACAAATACCAGGAACAGATCATCAAAGAACTGGCGGACACAAAATCCTGTGTTTTTATTGGAAAATGTGCGGATTATATATTAAAGGATCGGAAAAATGTAATCAGCATTTATATCGAGGCACCAAGAGATTTCTGCGTTCAGCGTATTCAGAACAGAATGGGTATTTCTGTGGCAGAAGCAAATAAAAAGATTGAAAAGACAGACCGGTATAGAGCGGAATATTATGAATTTTTTACCGGCGGTGGTGACTGGATGTGTCCGGTTAATTATGATCTGACCATCAACAGTGCCAGAGTAGGAAAGGTAGATGATCTGTCAGACTGCGTGAAGCTGATCAAGCTGTATGCTCAGATGAAGTTTGGTGCGGATTTCGCAGAATAGGGACGGTTCTTTCACTTTCCAAATGCATTACTGGCATCATGTGGGATATACCAAAATAGTGGTACCCATCAAAGTATGCTGGAATAACAGAATAAAAAAATGGTTAAACCTCGGGCCCTATTTTGGGGATCCGGGGTTTCTTAATGCCATCTTATTAGGATATAATAAGAGCAAAGCGCATGCAGAAAACGCAAAGAGCGCGTTTGCGCTTTGCGTAGGTAATTGCCCAAAGGCAGGGCAATTACATGATATAATGAGTGTTAGAGAGCCAACACGCTTGCGTGATTGGCGAACGGCGAATGATGATCATGAAGCGGTTTTCTTCATGATATAATAGGAAGCATGTGAAGACGAACTATTGTGCTGAGAGATTGAACGGATGCAAAACCTGCAGCAGTTCAATCTAAAAGAGACCGGATAATTGTGGTATCATTTTAAAATATAGGCACTTACAATTTCGCCATAATAGGCTGTATGGTAGTCTTTGTTTGCACCGTGAAATGTACTTTCAACATCTTGAGGATAAAATTTTCTATTGTTTTCTTCAGTGATTTCGTGGGCTTTCTGCTGATTCTTATAAATTACCTTGCATTCAAGAGTAAGCGGCAATTCCCTGATTCCGGGAGCAGAAACATGTTCTGACGGTATTAGGGTTAATCCGAGTTCCTTTACCTTATCAACGCTATGACCAGACTTTGTACCGCAAAAACCCAATATTTTTTTGTCAAATTCTCCATAAGGGATGTTGATTGTAAATTCTCCGCTTTCCTCAAGCTGGTGTTTTGTAAATCTGTTTTCTCTTACAAACACTGTGAATATTGGTTTGCCCCACTCGATGCCAAGTGTGCCCCAGGAAATTGTCATCGTGTTTACTTTGTTGTCAGCTTTGGTGGTGAGCAAGACCCCGGTTTTTATCCCTTTCATAATTTCATTGGCATAGTCAAAAACTTTGATTTCGTCTTTCATTCGATGTTCCTCCTTGAAATGTTCTTTTCGCTATGATAGTATTAAACAATCGAATATGCAAGTATGCACTTTTTAGTAAGATACTATCAAAAAGGAGAGTGAAGATGAGCGAAGAAGTAAATATCCGGCCTTTCGCCTATGCAATGTCAATAATTGACGGGAAATGGAAAATGCACATATTATTTTGGCTCTGGAAAAAACAAGTGCTGCGCTATAGCGAACTAAAACGCTCTTTGGATGGAGTTACTCATAAAATGCTTAGCTCCCAATTAAAGGAGTTGGAGCGTGACAAGCTGATTATTCGCAAAGAATATCCCCAGGTACCTCCCAAGGTGGAATATTCTTTGTCAAAAAGGGGATTGACTCTTATGCCTGTGTTACAGTTATTATGTAAATGGGGTACTGCCCATATGAATGATTAGCCCGGCATTTTACCCGTCCCACGGTGTAATGGATGCAGGGTGTTGTCAGTCAACAGGCAGATCCACGAAAATTCCAATAATTGCTGCCCGCATCCTAAAAAGATGCGGGCAGTAATTTTTAAAAAACTTGATGTAACTATTGACTGCACAACCGAAAGATGATATAACAATGTTGTAATTAAAACGATTACAACGAATAAACGGAGGTTATTATCATGAAAAAAGTAGTAGAGTTTTTACAGGCAAACCCGGTTCAGTATTTGGCCACAGTTGGCCGTGACGGAAAGGCAAAGTGCCGCCCATTCATGTTTTGCTTTGAACAGGAAGGTAAACTTTGGTTCTGCACCAACAACACAAAAGATGTGTATAAGGATATGCTTCACAATCCAGAAGTGGAGGTTTCTGTTTCCTCTCCGGAATACGCATGGATCCGCCTTGCAGGAAAAGCCGTATTTGAAAATAATATGGCTGTAAAAGAAGGCTGCATGAATAATCCAATCGTAAGGGGGCAGTACCAGACAGCAGACAACCCAATCTTCGAGGTTTTCTATCTGGAGAATCCGCATGGCGTAATTGCAGATTTTTCGGGCAATGCTCCTTATAAATTTTGTTTATGAGGCGATTTGAACCTTCATATCCGAATTTAGCTGCTCAATCGGAAGATTTTGGGGCATTTATAAAATTGTTAAAAATTTATGCTGAAATCCTATTGCATATTACGTTACGTGATATTATAGAATGAGCAAAGCGCATGCAGAAAACGCAAAAAGCGCGTTTGCGCTTTGCGCGGGTAATTGCCCCAAGATCAGGGCAATTACAAGATATAATGAGCAAAGCGTATGCAGAAAACGCAAAGAGCGCGTTTGCGCTTTGCGTGGGTAATTGCCCTAAAGCAGGGCAATTACAAGATATAATGAGCAAAGCGCGTGCAGAAAACGCAAAGAGCGCGTTTGCGCTTTGCGCGGGTAATTGCCCAAGAGCAGGGCAATTACAAGATATAATAAGCTTGAGGTGAATAGAATATGAAAAATATTATCAAGATGCTTTCGGCTAACAAAGATTATCGAGTGGTGGTAACGGATACTCTTCAGATTGCAGAAAAAGAGTTGGGCGATTTTGCAGGACAAGACGGTATACGTAGATTTTTAGAACAAATCATTACAAACTGCACTTTACTATCTGCTATGAATGATTTTAGCCAAAAAATTAGTTTTGTGCTGCGTTTGACTAAAGATATCACCATTTCCTGTATGATTTCAAATTCAAAGCTCCATATTTATTATACGGCGAAACTTAATGAATTTGATGGGACAATATCAGATTTATTTGATGATAAATCGATGCTGTCGATAACAACAGGCGACTGGGAAACAGGCTTGCACACGGGTACAGTTGAAGCACATATTGATAATGTTGATATGTTGTTTGCACATTTCACAGTACAGAGCGAACAGCTTCCGAGCCATTTTATTATGGCCGGAACAAAAACCACCAGAGGCCTATTGGTTCAACCGCTTCCATTTGCGGATGAAAAGCTGATGGAGCAGGCAGACCGGGAATTGGTGTATTTGTCAACGGCATTGGAGCAGACGGACTGGAAGAGTGTATTGGATATATACAGACCTCTGGCAACTGTTATATCAGAAAGTGAGATTGCTTCGGGGATGGTATGATGATGAACCGCTATATAAAAACCAAGGCATTTGGCCAACTGACCGGCGTAAGCGTACGGACATTGCAGTATTATGATGAAATAGACTTGCTCAAGCCTGCCTATATCAATGAGTATGGGCATAGGTTTTACGATTCAGATTCTTTTTCTAAGATGTTTGTAATTCTTTCCCTTAAAGACATGGGAATGAATTTGAGCGAAATACACCAGTATATCAATGGAAACGATTTTGACATTCAGGTTTTTGTCGAAGAAGAAAAACGGAGGGTTGAAGCTGCAATTACAGATTTGAAGCTGCGTTTAATGCGGCTGTCCAGATTGAATGAGCAAGTAAATGAAAAGGGAAATATAATGCCCTATATTCTTCCGCTTTTCTCACATATGGCGAATATCAGCAGTATGTCGGAGGCACAAATAGACAACTTTATAAAGAGCGCAGATAAAAAGCCGGCTTTCAACATAAAAGAATGGGATACTTTCATAAAAGATCTGAACTTTTGCTTTGAAAAAAGCCTGCCTGTTTCCGATAAAAGGACTGTAAAATGTGTCCTTTATTGGAAAGAAAGTGTCCTTAAAGCAAATCAGGTTGATGACGACACGGTTAAGCTGGCAGAAGATTTTTACCAGCGAAATCCTACAAATGGTTTTGGAATTACGGAGGACACCTATAAATATTTGTTGGGGATGATTGATGAATATGACAGGATACATTAGGCACGACTAAAAAGGGTAAAGGGAATATGATGAAACAATATACAGATAAACAGATCCAGGATACATTGAAAATAGTTGATTCATCTATTGCGGGTTGTGAGAAGGTGAAATTAAAATTGAAAGAGGGTTCACCTCAATTATCTTTGAACACAAACAGACTAAAAGCCTTGTATCTTTCAAAAGCCTTTTTAGAAGAAAAAAAGCAGAATTATACAAGCGATGAAATAGAAAGAGCGGTCATACAAATTACTTCAATAAAAGACAAAAGCACAACAGGAATTAAGAATGCAAAAGAAGGAACAGGAACATATACGAGGTTTTGCAGAATAATTCAGGCAATGGACATTGTATTAGATTATTTGCAATGTGGTTACAGTTCAGTCTTGGAATGAGGACGCTTTCCGGGCGGCGGCTCCAGGTATGCCGCAGGTGCTGTTTCGAAAGCCAAGAGCATCTAAGGCTTCCACAAGGTGTTCCAAAAGCAGGAATTGGGAGCCATAACTCACCTTCGGTTCAAACAAATGGCTCCCAATTCCTATGGAACATCTTGTGGAACCCAAGATGCTGCCTTCGTCTCTGCGAGACTCCGTGTTCTCGATTGCTTTGCAATCGGAACATATTTTAGTCTTTCTGCAAATGCACCTGCAACATACCTGGGGCAGCCGCCTGGAAGCTGTGCGTCAAATAAAAAGCTGAACTTTAACGTAATGTGTAGAAAAAATATAAAAAAACATTTGACAGGTTTGAGAAAGAATGGTATATTAATAAACGTTCCGCAAACGAAATGAATATATATAATAAACAATTTAGAAAATTCAAACAATTTGCCGAAAAAATAAAATAAAAAAGTTGTTGACAAAACATTGCACACATGATATTATATCAAAGTTGCGCCGATGAAACGGACAACAACAAACCAAAGAGTACATTGATAACTGAACAGTGAAACAACCTTGAAAAATTCTAAACAAGTTTTAAT
>JAQVCW010000011.1 GCA_028689585.1 Lachnospiraceae bacterium
CATATAATAGAAATAGCAAACATTTAAAATTCTTGTCATAATCACAGCAACGCTATCATCCGTTTTAGAATGCCTTTTAATGTCTTCGGCAATAAGCTGGATGTCATGATCTGAAATATTTTCTTTGACTGCTAACTCAAACATATGCTCATAATCAGCACAGCAACCACTGGTGTAATACCGTTCTTGAATGCATAAAGACCTTAATTCAGTTGCTGATAATTTAACTATCTTTTCATAATCGATTTTTTCCATCTTTAAATCCTCCCCTACATATAATAGGATAAACAAGCATTTAAAATTTTTGTCATAATCATAGGAACGCTCTCATCCGTTTCAGAATACTTTTTAATATATTCGGCAATAAGCTGGATGTCATGATCTGAAATGTATTCTTGGAACTGCTCAAACATACACTCATAATCAGCACAACAACCAATATTGAAATACCGTCCTTGAATGCATAAATGTCTTAATTCAGTTTCTGATAATTTAACCATCTTTTTATAATCGATTTTTTCCATCTTTAAATCCTCCCTTGATTTAACAATCAATCAAAAACAAAAAGTGCTGAGTCCTCTCGCTCGTTGATACTTCCGCTTAACATATTCTTGGTAATTGGATGATGTGCCGATTGGTTCGACCTATGATTTTCGTAAACTACTTCTCAAACTTTGCATCATTGCCATTATGTTCCTGCTTTCTTCAACTGTTTTGCCGGGTCATGTTTATTCTTCACACGCTCTGTCTGTTCTTCTACAGCTTAACTACCATGTTACTTGCGTGTAGCCCTATCGCTTCACCCGGTCTTTCCTGCTTGCTTTTTAATTTTTTGATTGATTTCTTTTGATGATTTAATTATACAATTTTCAAAAACAAAAAAATTTGAAAAAAGTACTTGCATTTTTTCGGGATACGAGGTATACTCTTTCTTGTCGTTGAATAGGGCTATCGCCAAACGGTAAGGCAACGGACTCTGACTCCGTCATTTCCAGGTTCGAATCCTGGTAGCCCTGTTATATGAACTGCCTTTGATTAAATTCAAAGGCGTTTTTTTTGTTTCTATATTAAAATGTTAGAAAGCAGGTGGACAAATGGATACAAAATATGAATTCAGCGGAAAAGTGCGTTACAGTGAAGTGGATGAAACGGGGCGGCTGTCTTTGAATGCCCTGGTAAATTACTTTCAGGATGTTTCCACATTTCAGTCGGAGCATCTGGGAATCGGCCTGGATTATCTGAAGGAACATCGTGTGGCATGGATCTTGTCCTCCTGGCAGATCGTGGTGAACCGCTACCCAAAGCTGTGCGAAACAGTGAAGGCCCAGACCTGGCCTTATGAATTTAAAGGATTTTACGGTATGCGTAATTTTACCCTGCTTGGGGAAAAGGATGAAATGCTGGCAAAGGCAAACAGCGTCTGGGTATTGTATGACCAGGAGAGCAGCCGCCCGGTCAGAGTATTCCCGGAAATAATTGAGGCATTTCAGTTTGGCGACAAGATGGATATGGAGTATGCGCCCAGAAAGATCACGCTGCCGAAAAATGGAGAAGAACGGGAATGTTTTCTGATCACGAAAAATCATCTGGATACCAATCACCATGTAAATAATGGCCAGTATATTGCTATGGCGGCGGAGTATCTGCCAGAGAATTTTTTCATCCGCCAGATGAGAGCGGAGTATCGGCTGCAGGCACATCTGCACGATGAAGTATTTCCTATTATATACAGAGAGGGAAAGAAAGTGACCGTAGAGCTTGGCAATGCAGAAGGAAAAGCATATGCGGCAGTGGAATTTATGGAATAAGGAAAAACACGGCAGAAAAACATTTTCTAAAATGGGAAAAGCAGTGGCAATCTGCCTGTTTTTGTGATAGGATGAAACTGATTGAAATGGACACAGAGAATGTATTTTGTATAAGAGACAGAAAATCAGGAGACTGCTCTTGAAATATTTGGAAAGAGATGCAGTCCTTTTTAAATGAAAGATAAATATAGGAGATCATATGCTTCGATTAGGAGAAAGACAGGATTTAAACATAGTAAAAAAAGTGGATTTTGGCGTATATCTTTCGGAAGAAGGGGATGATACCAGAATCCTTCTTCCGAAGAAGGAAGTGCCGGAGGGCAGTGAGATCGGGGACAGTCTGAACGTCTTTTTATACAAAGATTCCAAGGACCGTCTGATTGCCACCATGCGGGAGCCGAAGCTGATGCGAAACGGAATAGCTCTTCTGCAGGTAAAAGAGGTGGGGCAGATCGGTGCGTTTCTGGACTGGGGACTGGACAAGGATCTGTTTCTTCCGTTTAAAGAACAGACCAGAAGGGTGCGGGCAGGGGAAGAGTGCCTGGCCGGGCTTTATATTGATAAAAGCAGCCGCCTCTGTGCAACGATGAACGTATATCCGTATCTGAAAAAGCATTCGCCTTACCAGATCAATGATATGGTGAAGGGCAGGATATACGAGACAAGTGATAATTTTGGTGTGTTTGTGGCGGTGGATGATCAGTATTCTGCATTGATCCCGAAGAAGGATGCAGCAGGCCAGTTTACCATCGGCGAAGTGATCGAAGCCAGAGTGACCAATGTCAAAGAAGACGGCAAGCTGGATCTGACTGTGAGAGACAAAGCCTATCTGCAGATGGATGAAGATGCAGAGCTGGTGATGAAGGTGCTGGATGAGTTTGATGGGGTACTTCCGTTTAACGATAAGGTGTCACCGGAAGTGATCAAAAGGGAATTCGGCCTGAGTAAAAACGCATTTAAGCGGGCAGTGGGCCGGCTGTACAAGCAGGGTAAAATCGAGATTACGGAGAACCGGATCTTGAAGAAAGCATGAAAAAAGGGTTCACTGAAATAAGAGATATATAAATTAACATACACCACAAGGAGGACAATCCAATGAAGAAAGTTATTTCCACAGACAAAGCACCGGCAGCGATCGGACCTTATTCACAGGCTATTGAGGTCAATGGCCTTGTGTATACTTCAGGACAGATACCGGTAGATCCGGCCACCGGAGCAGCACCTGAAGGAGCAGCAGCTCAGGCAGAGCAGGCATTCAAGAACCTGGCAGCTTTGCTGGAAGCAGCAGGAAGCTCCATGGCTCAGGTCATTAAGACAACCGTATTTATTAAAGACATGAATGATTTTGGCACCATCAACGAAGTATATGCCAGATATTTCCCAGCACCATTCCCTTCCAGAAGCTGCGTAGAAGTAGCACGTCTGCCGAAGGATGTGCTTCTGGAAGTAGAAGCGATCGCAGTTAAGAATTGACGGGCCGGGGTTGAGGGGACGGTTCTTGACCGGAACGGGGACGGTTCTTCAGACCCGGAAATCTTGCGGCCCGGGGACGGTTCTTCAGGCCCGGAAATCTTGCGGCCCGGGGACGGTTCTTCAGGCCCGGAAATCTTGCGGAATGGGAACGGTTCTTTAGACCTAGGATTTCCGGCCCTAAAGAACCGTCCCCACTAGAAAAATGCACAAAAATTGGAAATGATTTTTGTGCACAATACACAAAGCGCTGAAAATTCAGAAAAGTGTTGCTTTCTGGAAAAATCAGGGTTATAGTGTTAATGTAAAGAAAAAATGATGAAGAGATGAAAGGAGAATATGCGATGAAAGTTCAGAACATCACAAATATTGAGAAATTCTTCCAGGTAGTAGACCAGTGTAAAGGTAAAGTAGAGTTAGTGACAGGTGAAGGTGACAGACTTAATCTGAAATCCAAATTAAGCCAGTACGTATCTATGGCAAATATTTTCTCTAACGGAGAAATTCCGGAACTGGAAATTGTTGCTCATGAAAAAGAAGATATCGACAAACTGATTGATTTCATGATGAATAACTAATAGATGGAATGAAAGAGTGCTGCACGTTTGGGCACCACTTATAAGACAGTATTAGAATTGTTTTCAGAACCGGTGTAGCTTTGGCTATGCCGGTTCTTTGTTTTTGTCTGTGACACAAGCAAACTCAGACGGAGCAGCCTCTATTTTGTTAAACAACCGCTGTTCTCTGACGACAAGAACGATAGAAAGAATCAATGCCAATGCGTCACTAACAGGCTGAGCCACAAAAATGCCGTTAATATTCCAAAATATAGGGAAAATGTAAATAAATGGTATCAGAAACAGGATTTGCCTTAAAAATGTGATTATAATCGAGGGTACAGGTTTGGCAATTGACTGAAAAAATGTTGTCACAAGCATTACAAATCCCAATATAGGAGTGATACAAAAATTTGTTCTCAATCCCGTAACTCCAAACTCTAACATTTCTTCGGAAGCACCAAAGGACAACAGGATTGCTTCTGGAAAGAACATGACAATGAGCCAGATAATACAGGTAATACCTACTGAAAAAGCAGAGGCCTGATACAGGGCAGCCATAACTCTTTTATAGTTTTTTGCTCCGAAGCAGTTGCCGACAATAGGCTGAATACCTTGACTGATACCGCTTGCGGGCATTATCACAAAGGTCATAATACTTGCAACGACAGCGTACACACTGATAGCCGTATCTCCGCCATATTTGCCTAATTGACTGTTATAAACAAGGCTGATCAGCCCCATGGCCATTTGTGCGATCCAAAAAGAAAAGCCGCAGGATATGATTTTTCTGGAAAGCGCAAAATCAATAGAAAAAGTTTCTTTTTCAATTTCCACTTTTGAATAGCCTTTTAAAATGAAATATGCGCCAAGCAGTGCAGAAAGAATTTGTCCTATCACAGTTGCCCAGGCTGCGCCTGTAACACCCCAGTCAAGAAACGCTACAAATACAGCGTCAAGGATAATGTTTGCTGCAGCGCCGATACCCGTGGCACACATACCCAAAACAGGCTTTCCGGAAACACGCACAAAATCACAAAAAACTTGAGTAAGCCCTTGAAACAGACAGCCTAATACAACAATCCTATAATATTCAAAAGCATACTCGTATGCCGTTTCGGTCACTCCAAATACCGTAAGGACAGGATTTGCAAAAATGAGCAAAGACACAGTTAACAAAATTTCAAAGACGATAACCAGAATTAATGCGTTTCCAAAGGATCGGTTCATATTTTTTTGTTCACCTTTTCCGGCAAATAAGCTGAACAGCGTGGAACCGCCCGCACTGCAGGTAAGTCCAAAGGCCATCATCATGTAGGAAAGAGGAAAGCAGATGGACAATCCTGCTAATGCGGATGTGCCGTTAAAGTTTCCTA
Source organism: Lachnospiraceae bacterium (assembly GCA_028689585.1). Lineage (GTDB taxonomy): Bacteria > Bacillota > Clostridia > Lachnospirales > Lachnospiraceae > Merdiplasma. The sequence continues at coordinate 5,212 of JAQVCW010000011.1, forward strand.
CAAATATGCGGTCAACGATATTGTAAATTGCCGTAATCAAAAGTGAAATTGCAGCCGGAATAGAATACTTCAAAATCATGGGAAAAAGTTTTCCTGTGGAGAAATCATTTATTTTATTCATGTTTTTAATCAATCCTTTCTTTTATTACTAATAAGTTAGCTTCCTAAGTATTGGAATAAAAATTTTGGACAGTACATTAAAATTTTTATTCCGACAGGTTATCCATCATTTTCTCAATCACCTTGAAAAATACTTTCAAATCTGTTTCAGAAATGCCTTTCACAAGCGTTTCCTCCAATGCGGTCAAGTCCTCTACAACTTGCTGCTTATACAGCAGAGCTTTATCCGTTACCGCAATTTTTTTTAACCGATTATCATAAGCTGCCGGTTCCCGCACGATAAGTCCGTTTTTTTCCATTTGCTTTAATAATTCGGTTGCAGTAGACGGGCGTATGCTGTATTCCTCCTCGATGTCCTTTTGGAATACATCTTCTGTCTGTGCAAGCAAGAAGTGAAGTGTTCTCCCCTGCGAACCGCTAAACTCTTTCCGCGAAGAAAGCATATCTAATTTTCTACGCAGTTTATTGGACAGCTTGCTGACATATCTTGCAGCATTTTGCGTAAGTGAAATCATGACATTCCCCTTTCTTAGTTTCCTAAGTAATATTAAATCGAATTTTTCCTTTTGTCAAGCTTCTTTTGGTTCTTTCCAGACTTAGTTGATTTGATAAATTTATTATGTGTTTTATGGGCTGATAGAGCGATTTTTGAGACATAAAATTATCTTTTCAACTAACAGTGGAAAGAACCCTTCTTTTTTCGATGTTCTTGCTTATGGTTACTATTGTGAAAAAAACAATAATTTTATATGCCCATAAAATTCCCAGGTGATTTATCGGAGTATATAATGTTAGAAGTGCGAGAAAATCCATATGAAATTCATATAAATATGTTAAAATAGAGAGCAAAGCACATGCAGAAAACGCAGAAAAAAGGGAAGGAGTGCACCGGGGAATTTGACCGGGTGAATTCATATGCAGAAAATTTTGGTAGTGGAGGATGAGCCGGAAATCCAGGAATTTTTAGCGGCATATCTGAAAAATGAAGGATATGAGGTGGTGCTGGCCGGGGATGGGATAGCAGCGATCGGACAGTTTCATGCAGAAGAGGCAGATCTTGTGCTGCTGGATGTGCTGCTGCCGAAAATCGACGGCTTCAGCGTATGTGAACTGATACGAAAAGAATCGACAGTACCGATTATCATGCTGACGGCACTGGACGGCGAGGCGGAGCAGTTGAAGGGATTTGACCTGCAGATTGATGACTATGTGACGAAGCCATTTTCCATGCCGGTACTGCTGCGAAAGATAGCGGCCATACTGCGCCGGGTAAATGGAAATCTGGAACCGGAGCGGCTCTGCTACCGTCAGCTTTCACTGGAATTGGATACCAGAGAGTGTATTCTGGAGAAGCAGCGGCTGGATCTGACGCAAAAAGAATTTGATCTGCTGCTGGAACTGATCAAAATGCCGGGAAGGGTGCTGACGCGGGAGGTGCTGCTGGAACGCCTTTGGGGATATGATTTTTTTGGAGATGAACGGATTGTGGACAGCCATATTAAAAATCTGAGAAAGAAAATGAACAATGATTATATAGAAACCGTGCGGGGAGTGGGGTATCGTGTTGCAAAAGAAAATTAGAGAAAGTTTAACTTTGCGTATCTTTGGGATCACCAGCCTGATCTTACTGGCTGCCAGTGGAGTAACCTATCTGATCATCGCTTTGGCCACTCCGCTGACCTATACCTCGATTGCCAGCAGTCAGCTAAAGCGGCAGGCAGAAGCCCTGCCGGGACAGTTGGAACAGACCAGGCTGGAGGACTGCGGAACGATCCTGGATGCGTTTATCCGGGATACGGGTGCTGAGGTGACGATACTGGGGGAGAATGGAGAAATTGTGGATACCCCCTCTAATCTGAGCATTGGAACGGCTGAAGAAAGTGTGACTATTGCAGCAGAAGGCTCCAATGCGCAAAGCTATCCGATTGCGGAGGAGAGCGTGGGCGAGGCTCTGCAGTCGGATAGCGTCATGGAAGAGAGCGTGGGCGAGAGCCTGCAGGCGGATAGCGTCATCGAAGAGAGCGTGGCTGAGGCCGTGCAGCCAGAAAATATAGTTGAGGACGGGGGGATCGAAGCTGCAGCATTAGAATTTGCAGAGGCGGGAACTGCGGTAGAGACAGAGACTGGGACGGAAGAAAACCAGATTTCTTATCCTTTTACATTTTCCAATCAGAAAGAGACATATACATTATGTATTACTCCTCCGCTGACCAGAGCGAATCAGACACTGCAGGCGCTGGGGCAGGTGGCTCCGTGGCTGTTGGGGATTATGCTGCTGTTTTCTATGCTGGGCGCTTTGTTTTATTCCAGATGGATAACCAGACCGATCGTGCGCATCAGTGACATTTCCCGGAAAATGGCCGGCCTGGATTTCAGCCTGCGGTGCAGTGAACGCCGGGAGGACGAGATTGGAGTGCTGGCGGACAATTTGAATGAGATGTCGGATCACCTTTCGGCAGCCCTTCAAAACCTCCGGACAGCCAATGCTGCACTGCAGCAGGATATGGAGCGGGAGCGTGAAATCGAGCGGCAGCGGCTGGCTTTTTTTTCTGCGGCTTCCCATGAACTCAAGACTCCGGTGACAATCCTGAAGGGGCAGATTACCGGAATGCTGGAATCCGTGGGGGTATATCAGGACCGGGAGAAATATCTGGCAAAGTCTCTTCAGGTGACGGGACGTATGGAAGGATTGATCCGGGAAATTCTTACGGTTTCCCGCATGGAGACAAACGGATTTGAATGCAATCTGCGAAAAATGGATCTGGGAGAACTGACACGGCAGCAGATTGCCCTGGATGCGGAGCTGATCATGCAAAAAGAACTGCAGCTTAACATTGATCTTCCACTGGGAATTTTCGTGTCAGCAGATCCGGCTCTGATGAGGAAGGCACTGGACAATATTCTGTCGAATGCAGTATTTTATGCGCCGGAACGGGCAGAGCTGAAGGTGAAGCTGGAGACAAAAGAGGAACAGGTCATTCTGCAGGTGGAAAATGGGGGATCCCGGATTCCGGAAGAAGCGCTTCCCAGGGTATTTGATGCATTTTACCGAGCAGAAGGCTCCAGAAACCGGCGTACCGGAGGAAGCGGTCTGGGATTGTATATCGTGAGGATGATTTTGGAGCGCCACGGGGCGCAATATACCATCGAAAATACGGAAGATGGAGTGCGTTTTACCATGCTTCTGAAAAGCTTCGTTACTGTTCACAGCAGACTCAAACACTTGCTGTTTGAGTCGTAAGGAAGTGATGCAGGAGTGAGCAGGCTCCAATTTGCACAGCAAATTTCGGAATGAGCCTGTGAATGCTGCTATTTACAGCTATGGAAACGTATAAAATGTGTCAAACATAAATTGGCTGTGAATAGTAGCAAATCTCCACATAAAACACAAATGAATTTCAAGTCTGCTCCAAATAGTTTTGATAAGCTTAGATCATCAAAAAGAAAGGAGCAATTTATTATGAAAAGAAATTTGAAAAAGAACACAGAAGGAAATGAAAACAGAGGAACCGACAGACAAAATGGCAAAAGAAAGGTGCGAAGCATCAAAAATGGGCTGGCCCTTGCCGCTGTTTTGGGACTGACCACCGGAAACCTGAACGCCTGGGCATATACAGTGGCGACACAGGGAGAGGATGGAATCATTCATTATGTTCAGTCAGACTGCAGTGCCATCCAAAGTGGAACACAAGAAGCCGCTGTTGTGGAAGATGCAGCACCTCAATATACAGAGGCGGAAGTAAAAGCAGCGGAAAGCGTGGCACCTGAAGCGGAGGCAGAAGTAAAAGCAGCGGAAAGCGTGGCGCCTGAAGCGGCTGCAGAAGAGAACAGGATTGCAGAGAGAAAAATTACAACAGCAGAAGAAAGTCAGAAGGCCGCGGCATTGGAGCAATGCTATGGAGTGAGAAACATTGATGAAGTATCGGAACAGTGCTATGAGGCGGTAGATAGCATAGTAATAGACCAAAGCCTGGCGGTCGGGAGCAGTGACGACAGTTCCGAATGGATAGAGAGACCGTCGGAAGCAGCAGATTTCGCTGCATATGAAGCATATGGCCTGACTTATCAGGTAAGCACGGATAAACTGTATTACAAGGGTGAGCTGGTACGTTACTTTGAAGATTTATATCCGTTGTCAGAGAATAGAGATGAAATGGCCGGTATTACTTATTTTGACAAAACCGGGACGGTGGATGTCCATGCAAATCGGGATTTTGCGGATATTCAGTTGGAGGCAGACGGATCCTATGATCCCTCCGGCAAACTGCAGGGGGTGTCGGCATATTCTCAGGCTGAGTTTAATGCCAGAGATCTGAGCCAGTTGAGTGCGCCAGAAACAGCCGTAGCCCAGAGCGGTGAACCTCTGACCCAGGAGGAACTGATGGAAGAATACGCGCCCTTTGAAAAGTATGGCCTGACTTATGATGTCCAGACGGATCGGTTGTATTATAAAGGAGAACTGGTAAGGAAATTCGTGGATGTGATGGAATCCAATGGAGAAGAGCTGGGAAGCGGAAAATTTCACGGAATGATGTCCAGTCATTACACAGAGGGAGGAACGGTAGATGTGAGAACCCTGCGTGATGGAAGCCAAAAAGATAAAAATGGCTGCAGCTTACTGACAGGAGTGGAAGCATTATCACAGGCGGAATTTGATGAAGCCACAGAGAATGCGTATTCCGGTGTTTATGTATATTGAAAGAAGAATGTCAGCAAAGCTGGAGAACCGCTTGCGGCAAGTACGCCAAGGCATATTTGAAACAATAATAAATGTCTCAGATTTTTTGTATTTTTTTAGAAATTATTTATTGTATTTGACTCTTTTACAAGATACAATGAAAAATAAAAGGGATGAAGCATATGGAAGAATACAAAAGTAACGTTGCAGGTGCCGGCAGTACAGAAATGGAAAACTTTTTTTTCAGCAGTACAAATGTAGACCGGTTATTCAATATGATGGAGCGGGCGGATTATGTGTTTTTGTACCGCATCCGGAAGCTGAGTCAGGAAACGGAGGATCAGAAAAAAGTTTATCTGGCTGATCTGTCTGAAAATATGCATCTGTCCATGCCGGAGACTTCAAAAGCAGTGCAGCACCTGCAGGACAAAAATTATCTGATATGGGAAACGGATTCCGAAAAGCAGCGCACCTATGTGGAGCTGACCGGCAGTGCATTGAAGCTGATGGATACCCAGAGAGAATGTCTGCTGCATGCTTACGATGAGATCAGCAGTCAGATCAGCGGAGAGGATCTGAAGCAAATGTTATATACCATGCACCGGGTGGCGGAAATCATACGAAAAGAAATAGAAAATAAGGTACCTGCCGGCGCAGGGGAGTGAACAGAATTATTAATCCTCTAAAATAAAGCAAGGGGCTGTCGAACTAAGCAGAAAGATGAAGTCTTTCAGCCTGGTGCGGCAGCCCCTTGTTTTCGTATCGGAAAGTGCGCCTATACGAAAGTGCGCCTAAATGAGAACAGCCTTCGGCATATGGATGCGCAGCTTCGCGCGGAGAACAAAAGCCGTGCTGCCAAAAACTTTGGCTCAAAATTTGTAACCTTTTTGCTTTGTGAATTGTATAATTAGTGAAAGGCCTTTTAAACAGATCGGGTTTCTGAAAGATTGAAAAATAACAGAGTATGGGGGAATTGTATCTCGGCGATCCGCCCTGTACTGCGAGGTGCATCTATGCGTATAGAGACAGAGATATTGATGAAAAAGTACAAGGACAGCCTGTTTGCCGCTGCGTACAGTGTATGCAGAAATCCGGCAGACGCGGACGATGCTGTACAGGATACGCTGATTCAGTATCATACTATTGACAAGCAGTTTGAAAGTGAGCAGCATATCCGGGCATGGCTTCTTCGGGTGGCAATCAACAAGGCAAAAAATATTACCACATCCTTCTGGCGGAGACAGAGTGTACCGCTGGAGGACTATATGGAGACGCTGGCATTCGAGACAGCAGAAGCGGGCAGCCTGTTTGAACAGGTAATGAAGCTTCCGGAAAAGTATCGAATTGTGATCCATTTATTTTACTATGAGGATTATGCCATTCGGGAAATTGCCGATATTTTGCACGTGTCCGAGAGCAGCGTGAAGGTTCGGCTGATGCGCGGAAGAAAGCTGCTGAAAAAGGTATTGAAGGAGGAATGGGACGATGATGACCAATAAGGAAAAATATAAACAGGCATTTTCAGTGCTTCATGCCTCCAACGACATTTCAATGGAGGTAAATAAAATGAAAAAAACAAAAAAGAGTTTTCATATTCGACCGGCAGTGGCAGCCTGTATAGCAGCCTTTCTGTTGTGCGGCATGACTGCCTATGCAGTTGATCTGGGCGGAATAAGAGAAGTAGTTCAATCCTGGTTCCACGGAAAACAGGTAGCGGTAGATGTGACGGACAATGGAGACGGAGGCTATACCTTCTCTTACGAGGAGGACGGTGAAACGCAGGAAGTCGGCGGAGGCGGCGTAGCAATTAATGAAGACGGAACTACCACGGCGCTGTCAGCCAAGGAAGTGGCGGATCAGATGGCAGTGGATATAAGCAGAGATGATGACGGTTCCGTATGGCTGTATTATTATGACCAGTCATTTAATATCACAGATTATCTGGAAAAAGGTATCTGCAAGGTGGCCATTTCAGATAAAGGAAAGATGGTATATTTTGATATCGAAGACAATGGCGGAGGCGGGTATGCATTTAGCCAGTCAAAAGACCCCACAGGCGCAAAAGAGGATTACACAGTAATTTAGGGGGACGGTTCTTGGTTTAAGGGGACGGTTCTCTCGCCCCGCCTTGCGCGCAGAACATTGCCGGGTGAAATCTCATGGGGACGGAAGAACCGTCCCCGTTAACTGCCGCCTTGCGTGCAGAACATTGCCGGGTGAAATCTCATGGGGACGGAAGAACCGTCCCCATTAACTGCCGCCTTGCGCGCAGAACATTGCCGGGTGAAATCTCATTGGGACGAAAGAACCGTCCTCATTAACTGCCGCTTTGCGCGCAGAACATTGCCGGAAAAATCTCAGTGGGATGAAAGAAACGCCTCCATTAACTGCCGCCTTGCGCGCAGAACATTGCCGGGTGAAATTTCATGGGGACGGAAGAACCGTCCCCATTAACTGCTGGCTGCAGGTGAGGTATTTACGGGCTCCCGGCATCTGAGAGGAACGGGAGATAAAATGGATCACAGAGGCATCCAGGGAAAGCTCTGAGAGGAATAAATATAATTCGGAGTTTTCTGAAAAAATTTCACAAAGAAAATCTAACGTATGTTCCAGGTGCAAAGAAAGCTGATTCTGCAGTTCCTGGATGTGGTTGGCGCGGAGGGACAAGCTGTTTTTCAGCGTCGGCAATCCTTCTGCTGCAGTCTGAACACCTGCAGCTTTTTCCTTTTGCAGGGACTGCTCCAGCCAGCACAGCAGTTCTTCCAGTTCATCTTCTTCACCGGGAGAGAACAGATGATTGCTGCGCTTTACGGAAAGAATATGTTTTTGATGCCGGATGGCATCCGACAGCAGCTCATTCATGGTGACCGGAGAATCTTCTTCTGTTTTCAGGGAGGCTTTCCGGTGAAGCTGCATCAGATTATCCTCCAGACGCAGCAAAAGAGACTGCGCTTTTTCTAATTCCAGGGCATCCAGTTCCAGGCTGTGAGCCAGTAGCTGAAGAAAGCTGATCCGTTCATCGATGGGAGAAGCCTGAAGGCGCAGAATAGTTTCTTCCCGCCCGGAAAATGTCTGTCCATTCAGTATTTCTTCAATCGGATAAATTCCCTGATAGGTATAAAACAAATCCAGATAATTCGAAAAATCCCGGGAGATATCGGGGTGCTGGAGGTACTGGGATATCAACTGCTGTGTAGCCGGGATCCCCAGCTCTTCATAAACGGTCAGAATGCGGGATAAATCTTCCCAGCCTCTGGCGGTGACAAATGTTTTTTCATGAAGCTCTGATTTTAAAGCATAAAAATTCTCTTTTTTAATACCAAGATAAGCCAGGATAGCCGGATGGATATGTATCTCAGCGGCGTATTCTTTCCATACGGTCAGATCCTCTGTCACGTTGATCCGTTTCACACGATCCAGCGTGGCAATGTCGAATTCTTTCACAGATTTGTTATATTCCGGGGGATTGCCGGCAGCGGCGATGATCCAGCCTTCCGGCAGGCTGTGGCTGCCAAAGACCTTGCACTGTAAAAACTGCAGCATGGCGGGAGCAAGTGTTTCCGAGACACAGTTGATTTCGTCTAAGAACAAAATCCCTTCTTTTGAGCCGCTCTGTTTTCGGGCATCATAAACAGCAGCCAGGATTTCACTCATGGTATATTCTGTAACGGCCACATTCCGGCCCTCAAAATCTCTATTTTCAATTACTGGAAGTCCAATCGCACTCTGACGGGTATGGTGGGTCATCGTATAGGAAACCAGACTAATCCCGCATTCCTTGGCTGCCTGTTCCAAAATGGCGGTTTTGCCCACGCCTGGCGGCCCAATCAGCAGAATTGGCCGCTGATGAATGAGCGGAATTGCATAGCGGCCATGTTTATCCCGGTGGGTATAAGCCTTTACCGTGTTGATAATTTCCTGTTTTGCTTCTTTGATGTTCATAATATTCTGATCCGTCTGCGGAAAAACTGCGAAATGGCAGTTGGGGCGCAGAAATCCTTTCTTAATCGTAGGGGACGTTTTTTGTCCCGCTCTGTGTACAGCAAATTTCAGGGCAAAATCTCAGCGAAACTAAAGAACCGCCCCCCAAGGAGCATGTCTCAGCGGAGCGAAAAAATCGCCCCTCGGGGAGTATGCCAGCGGGACGCAAGAACCGCTCCCGGAGTGCATGCCAGGGGAGTATGCCAGTGGGACGCAAGAACCGCCCCTGGGGAGGATGTCTCAGCGGGACGCAAGAACCGTCCCCAGGTTGCATCTCAGCGGGACGCAAGAACCGTCCCCAGGTTGCATCTCAGCGAGAAGCAAGAACCGTCCCCAGGGCGCCCGGGGCGTCCGGGGTGTGGGGGAGCACCAGGCGGATTGCCCAGTCGGGCAGTTTCACCTGAGAATCTTCCTGCCGGACAAATACAAAGGCGCTCTCAAATCGGGGCGGTTTTTCCGGAAATACGCCCTGTCCGTCGGTAAAGTAGATCAGGCCCTTCAAATCCTGAAATTCTTTTTCCTGTATCAGTTTTTCGGTCAGTTGGAAGACCGGACGAAAATCAGTTCCGCCAAAGCCTTTCAGCGGGGTATGACGGTAGGCTTCAAATTCCTCACGGCAGGTAATGACCTGATGGTCCTGTATAACGGAATCACATTGTATCAGGTGCAGATTGCAGCGCCGGAAGAAGAAATTTTCATTTCCAAGAATGGAAAAGGTTTCCTCCAGAAAACGCTGTACCAACTGACCTGAACAGGAGCCGGAGGTATCAATGGCAATCACCAGTTCCTGAATTTTATACAAATCCCGATATTCCAGCGGCTCGATCAGCGGGATTTTTTTGTAGTGGGACAGCCCGTAAGTGTAGTAAATCAGATCAAAAGAGTCCAGGTCCAATTCCAGCTCTTCCCCCATGGATGCAAAACGGCGTAAAAATGAGGCATAGTCATAAGTTGTCTTTTCGGAAACCAGAAGATCCACTACACGGTTTCCGGCGCCGGCACCGGCTTTGGAAGTCCGTTTCTTTTGAAGTAAATGCAGAAATATTTTCTGCAGCCGTTCGGTCTTATACTTCTCTTTTTTCAGTGGCGGCAATTTTTGAAATTCACCATTCTTTAAAGCATCGTCTGAGTGGGCGGGATGAGCATCCTCCGAAGCAGGATGAGAGGAAGCGTGCAGGGAATCAAGTGCGGTGCTTCCGTCCCCGCTGCCTCCCGCGAGAGTCCTGTCATTCCCCTCCGCTGCCTGGCGGATCGGCGCAGACCAGAAACGATGGTCATCCAGATGAAATTCCTCTTCCAGGTTGTCGGGTTCGAAGCCGGAGCTCATTACCAGAGACAGCAGAGCAGGTGGAGAACTTACAGGATCATTTTTAAAAAGCTGGTTATAGACCTGCCGGCGAAATGAATCTGGCGGAGCAGCCAGGCAGAGAACATCTAACTGGTCCAGGTAATGTTCTGTCAGAATGTCACAGGCTATATGATACCATCGGGAGAGCGAAGCTTCAGAACAGTGAGAGCCTGCGGTTTTCCCAGTTTCACCCGGAAAATACATCTCAGTGAGGGAGTGACCTTCGCCTCTATAGGAGATTGGCAGCGCTTTACTCTCAATATTTTTCCAGACTTCAATATGTAGAAATAAAATATGCAGAATCAGGTGAAAATATCTTCGGTAAATCAGACTGGGGGACTGACGGTATAGCTGCAGTACTGTCAGAGCGTTATAGTATATATGCTTTCCATCGGTGCCCAAAGCGGCCGGGCTGTTGCTGCCAGTCAGGACAGAGGAGGCAGAGGCTGCAGGAAAAGGTTCCGGCCGGAGTGAAAAAATGATGCAGTCCAGGTATCGGAATTCAGAATAAATTTCCTTTTGACACTGTTCCAGAATGCGCAGGCATAAAGAAGAGGCATCCTTTTTCCGTGGTTTTTGATCACGCAGGGCCGCAGAAGTATCCCCGATTTTCAGGTGGCCGGATTGAATCAGCAGAAAGAACTGCACTATATCGCTGCGGTCAGACTGCCGAGCGGCTGATAGAAAAAGGTTCGCATTTTCAGCCGTCAGCCATTTCATCTGACTCAGGAGCCGGAGACGGGGCATATCGTGCTGCTCAATCAGGAAAAGCACCAGTGGCCGAAAACGTTTCTTCAAAAAAGCGAGAATGTCAGCTTCTTGTGTATCCAACAAAGCGGCGGCAGATTCTAAAGTTAAATTTTCCTGAGCCCGGATGGCTGCGGGAGATTTCAGGTTTTTCTCCATGGTAAATTAAACTCCTTTAAAATAGCGGTAATAGAGCGGCGGGACACAGTGACTGCGGAAGTTTGCCCGGATCATGAACCGGGAAGCAGGTTTTCCATGGCTTATATTATGCAACGAAAAAATAGATAGTTCAATTAAAAATTATAATAATACGAAAAATGAGGACCGGCCGGGCTGCTGTTCATTGTAATATGCTGGTGAACAGAGGAAATAATCAGTTGATATAATTGTCTAAATAGAATAAAATATAAAGATATAGGGCCTTTATTTCATAAGTGATTTTTTCTTAAAAAAGGGGCTTTCTGCGTAGAAGCACAGTCCGTTTCCAGGCCGGATGAGACCGGGGAAAAAGGGAAAGAATAAGAGAGAGCAGATAGAAGTGGAAAAGCAACAGAAATAAAAAACACAGAAATAAAAAGTAATAGAAATAAAATAAAGAAGCGAAAAAAAGGGAAGCAGAACAGAAATAAAAAAGAAACGAATAAGGGCGAATGCGGAAAAAGCAAAAAGTAAATGGATAAAGAAAGGCAGATAAAAACAAGTAATGAAATGGCAGGAGATATCAGGATGAATACAGAAGGAAGCACAAAACGGAGAGAACAGCTCATCATAGTACGGGGCGGAGGGGATCTGGCCAGCGGGACGATACACCGGTTATGCCGCTGCGGATATCCCGTGCTGGTGCTGGAGACGGCTGCGCCTTCCGCTATCCGGCGCCAGGTGGCATTTTCGGAAGCGGTGTATGATGGTTTTGCCGCGATTGAGGACATTGGCTGCCAGAGAGTGGAAAATCTTTCGGAAGCCTGGAAGGTTATGAAGCAGGGAAAGGCAGCGCTGATGATTGATGAGCAGTGCCGGATATTGCAGGAAGTTCGTCCCTGGGCTTTGGTGGATGCCATTCTGGCAAAGAAGAATCTTGGGACGCACCGGGACATGGCGGACCGAACCATCGCACTTGGGCCGGGCTTTGTGGCGGGGCGTGATGTGGATCTGGTGATTGAGACAAAAAGAGGGCATGATCTTGGGCGAATTATTGAGTCAGGCAGTGCTTTCCCCAATACTGGTATTCCGGGTGAGATTGCAGGGTATGGAAAAGAGCGGGTACTGCATTCGCCCGCGGAAGGTGTGATACATACGCTGACGGACATCGGGACGCGGGTGGAAAAAGATAAGCTGCTGGCAGAAGTAATAACCGCTGATGAAAAAGTGCCGGTAAAAGCAACTCTGACAGGACTGCTCCGGGGAATGATAAGGGATGGTTATCAGGTGACAAAGGGTTTTAAAATAGCGGATATTGATCCGAGAGACAGCGAATATAAAAATTGCTTTACCATTTCAGATAAAGCCAGATGTATTGCCGGATCAGTACTGGAAGGCTTATTGTATCTGGAAAATGGGAGGAGAAATGCGGTACTGGATAGAGGAAAATCAAATCTGGCAGGAATACAGTAACAGGAAAAGAACGCTGCTTTCCCTGCTGGAAAGCGGCATGGGTTTTTCAAATTCACCCGATGCGAAGCAGCAGGAGACCCAATACGCCTCAAAAAAAATCTGGGCAGACATGGCATTTACTCAAACGGAACGAAAAAAAACGCTTCGGATTGCGATTGCCGGAGCAGGCGGCAAGACTACTTTATTGATGACATTGCGGGATGAGTGTGAAGCCGCGGGAAAAAAAGCGGTGGTCACCACTACTACGCATATGTTTCTGCCTGAGACTGAATATGTGGCGGAAGCCGCGGGTGCAGCCCAAGCCACGGTGACAGCCGAAGCCGCCGAGACAGCCCAAGCCGCCGGGGCAGTCGAAGCCGCGGGGACAACCCAAGCCGCCGAGACAGCCGAAGCTGGGAGGACAGCCAAAGCTATCGGGACAGCCGAAGCCGCCGAGACAGCCGAAGCTGCGGTGACAGCCAAAGTTCAGGCGAGGTCCGGCGGGGGTTCAAGAAACCTTGACATAGAAATCCACGGAATACGATATCTGGGGACTCCGGTTCTGCCGGAAATCAGACAGGACGGCTGGATCAAATGTGCTGCACCGAAAGCCGCAGCGCTGGAAAGGTATGAGAAAACAGCAGATGTGGTTTTGACAGAAGCCGATGGTTCCAGAAGAATGCCTATAAAAATTCCGGCAGAATGGGAGCCGGTGATACCGGAAAATACGGATATCATTTTGGTCGTATATGGTTTGTCTGCTCTGGGGCAGGATATGGAACAGGTGTGCCAGAGAGCAAGACTGCAGGAAAAGACAGGGGCGGTCAGCGAAGCTTTTATGGCGGAAATGATGCGCAGCCGGTATTTGGAGCCTCTTTGGCGGAAATATCCGGATGCTGCATTGATCGCTGTCTGGAATCAGGCGGATACACTGCCGCTGCTGGCATCGGCGAAAAGAGCGGTGAAGCTCTGCGGCTGGCCTTATCAGTTGATTACCTCTCAGCAAAACGCATAGGCGTTCTTGAACTCAATTGGGCAGTGTTTTGGATTTTGCATGAAAAAGAAAGGGCATCCTGTAAAAACGGATGCATTCAGGGATTACCAAATGAAAATAAATAAAAAGGCACAGAATTTTTTTAACGATCTTCTTTGCGATATCATAGGCAGTATTTTATATGCGATGGGAATTTATACCTTTGCCAAAACTGCAAATTTTGCACCGGGCGGGATCTCCGGTCTTGCGCTGATCACCAATCATCTGTGGGGGCTGCCGATCGGTATTATGACATTGATTATGAATATCCCGCTGGTTTTAATCAGTTGGAGGGTGGTAGGCAGAAAGTTTCTCCTGAAAACGGCCAGGACAATGATCATCAGCACCATTTTTCTGGATGCGGTATTTCCATTTACCAGGGCTTATACGGGGAGTCCTTTTATGGCCTGCTTATATTCCGGCATCTGCATGGGCGCCGGCATGGCTTTTTTCTATATGCGGGGGAGCAGCTCCGGCGGAACCGATTTTCTGACAATGACCATTAAGGTAAAGCATCCGCATTTTTCTCTTGGCATGGTGACGATGAGCATAGATTTGCTGATCATTTTGCTGGGCTGGCCGGTATTTGGCAATGTGGATGCGGTATTGTACGGTCTGTCCACCGCGTTCGTAGCTTCTGCCGTGCTGGATAAGATTATGTATGGTATGGGCGCCGGAAAGCTGATTATTATTATTACAAATCACGGCTTGATGCTGGCTGAACGGATTGGAGAAATTACAGACAGGGGTTCTACTTCAATCCGGGCCATGGGCACCTATACAAAAGCGGAGCGGGATGTGCTGCTGTGTGCCTGCTCCAAATCCCAGACCTATGCGGTAACCAATGCCGCCCATGAAATTGATCCGGGAGCATTTGTGATGGTGACCGAAACCAGTGAAGTATTTGGAGAAGGCTTCATCGAAAAGAAAACGAGTTAAGGGATGCAAATCTGCCAAAGACAGTTCATGATCTCTATTCGAAATCAGTAAAGTAGTCATCCATGATGACATCCCTGCCGTCCCAGATGATTTCCCGGTAGCGGTCGGGATCGGTGTTGCCTTCCGTGGAGAAGCAGAGTACCTGAGAGGTTTCGTCCAGACCCAGCTCGGCTTTCAAATCGGCATAAGCGGGATCGGTCATGATGGTATAGAGCAGGCCCAGGGGCACAGCGCCGGATTCACCGGAAGTCACCTGAGGATCTCCCTTCAGGGGAGCGGCCAGTATCCGCATTCCTTTTTCAGTCACCCAGTCAGGGCAGGCAGCAAAGACATCCGTATAGCTGCGCAGGATTTCCCAGGACTGAAGATTTGGTTCACCGCAGGCCAGTCCGGCCTGGATGGTCTGCATGGATCCGCCTACGCAGCGGGGTTTTCCATCACCGGCCAGAGCGCCGCGATAGAGGCAGGCAGCTACCAGTGATTCAACCACAATAAACCTGGGAGGATTATCCGGGTACTGGTTGACAAAATAGCCGTGTACGGAGCTGGCAAAGGAGCCCACTCCGGCCTGGGTGAAAATATGGGTAGGACGTTTCACGCCGTAAGCTTCCAGCTGTTCTTTGGCTTCGGCGGATAAGGTGCCGTAACCCTGGCTGATCCAGGTGGGAATCTCCACATAGCCCTCCCAGGAAGTATCCTGTACCATAATGCCGTTTTCGCACCGGTTTGCCTCCTCGTTGGCCAGACGCACACAGTCATCATAATTCAGCTCTTCAATGGTCACCTGCGCGTTTTCTTTTGCGATATTCATGCGGCGGTTTTCGGTACTTCCCTTTGGCATATGAACGATGCATTTCTGATGAAGACGGTTGGCGGCCCAGGCAATACCACGGCCATGATTGCCGTCAGTGGCTACATAAAAGGTAGCCTGACCGAATTCCTCTCTCAGTTTTTCAGAAGTCAGCACATGATAAGGAACCTCTGAAATATCTTTTCCCAGCTTTTTGGCGATATAACGGGCGATGGCATAGGAGCCGCCCAGGACCTTAAAGGCATTCAGGCCAAAACGATAGGATTCGTCCTTGACATATAATCCTCCAAGCCCAAGATGCTCTGCCAGATGGTTCAGCTTTGCTAGGGGTGTCTTGCTGTATTCGGGAAAACTTTCATGAAAACTTCTTGCTTTGGCTACATTTGCTTCGGACATAATGTCTAATTCAGGACATTCTGTTTTTGGCATGTTATTTTTAATCCATCTGATCTCTTTCATTCTATTTCCTCCTTTGGAATTGAGTCTTATCTTCAAGACGAAATCTCCGAATGGCTCTTAGAAGAACCTTCTCTGGTAAAAATAAATTTATGCTGTATTTTGTAATTGACAAAAAAGAGCATAGTGTCTACCACAACCTTCAGGAAAACAGGATTTCCGGAGGACAGAAGCTCCAGAACATGCACCAATACGGCGGAGAGCAGGCACTGCACAATACTCAGGATCACAAACATACTGGCTGTTTTTTTGTGGTCGGCATCGCTTTGGAAAACGACATAGCGGTTTATGATATAGTTGATGCTGGCGGATATGATCCGTGCCAGGACGGTGGACCAGATGATTGGATAAATCACCGATCGGAACGTATAAGTCTCAAATACCCAGAACAGAAAAATGTCCAGGACCGATACAAAAATAGAAACAAGGGCGAACAGCAGGAATTTTCTTAAAATAACCAGATAAATTTGAAAGGTATCCCTTACCGGCCGGTAATGCCGTTCGTCTCCGGGATCCGGCACAGGCGCCTGAACCGGGATTTCTATGTAACCGGCTTTTTCGTCATCGATGAGCACCGCAGTCTCGTATTCATAATGTTTTCCGGGAATGTTCAGACAGCCCGATACCCGTATATCCGGGATTCCCCGAAGCGTGGACTGCATATCTGAAACCTGAATGCCAAGTAAAATATTACAGATGCTGCGGCTGATTTTATTGCCGATCTGATTGGCTTTTTCCATACCGGGACTGGAAAAATCCCGGACTGTGATGACCAGAGAAGCGGTATTGGACTGCCGCTCCTGGTGCAGAGCCAGGGCTACTTTTTCGATATCACCGATGCTGTCCTGACCATCGGAATTGACAGTGATAATACCATCGCAGGTGCCGGCCAGGTGTGCCTGATACCAGGTCATGCCGGTTTTTAAAGCAGCGCCTTTGCCAAGGTGTTTTTCATGGGAAAGCAGGGTGCAGCCAAGTGCTTCGGCTTTGGAAAACAGTTCCCGTCTGGCAGGAGCGCTTCCATCATTTACAAGTATGATCTGCTCAAAACCGTGTATCTTTAATTGGTTCAGATAGGGGATCAGCCGGTCGGGCGGGTTTAGAGCAGGAATTAAAACAGCGCAGTTTTTTGTCATAGTCAGTGGTTCCTTATTTGGTTTCCTGCATGCTTCGAGTGCCCCTTTGACATCGGAAGCAGCAGAGAAAAGTGTTCCTGTAAAATATGTTTTCAGTGTAGCAAAATATAGAACTGATGTCAAAGATATCTTAGGAAGAAACGGTTTAACGAGAATATTATTTTTGGGAAATCCATGATGGACAGCTTGTAATTCCAGGTGCAGAATGATAAGATATTTATAAAGAAATGAGCGGCGCAAATGTGATCTGCCGGGAGCGGCGTCAGAGGAAGCAGGAAAGGTAAGAGGGACGGCCTATGATGATTATCGGTAATGGAAGACTGATTACGAGAGACGAGACGCAGCCATATTTTGAAGATGGCGCGGTAGCGATAGAGAAAAATAAAATTGTGATGGTGGGAACAACTGAGCAGGTGATGAGAGCGTATCCAAAGGCGGAGCGAATAGATGCTGATGGAAATGTTATCATGCCTGCTTTTATTAATGCGCATGAACATATCTACAGCGCTTTCGCCAGGGGACTGTCCGTGAAGGGATATCACCCGGCGGGGTTTTTGGATATTCTGGAAGGGATGTGGTGGAATATTGACCGCCATCTTACCCTGGAGCAGACCAGGCTGAGCGCATATGCCACCTATCTGGATTCTATCCGGAATGGAGTCACCACGGTATTTGACCATCATGCCAGTTTTTGTGAGATTGACGGAAGTCTGTCGGCAATCGAAGAAGCGGCCGGGACTCTGGGGGTGCGGACCTGCCTCTGCTATGAGGTGTCGGATCGGGACGGCATGGATAAATCCAGGGCTGCGGTCATGGAGAACTCCAGATTTATCCGTCATGCATTGAAGGAGCCGGATGATATGCTTGCAGGAATGATGGGAATGCATGCTTCCTTTACCATTTCGGATCAGACCATGGAATTATGTGCATCCGAAATACCCGATGAGGTGGGATATCATATCCATGTGGCAGAGGGAAGATATGATCTGGAGCACTGTCAGAAAACCTATGGCAAACGGATCGTGGAGCGGCTGAAGGAATTTGGCATTCTGCGTCCGGCCACACTGCTGGCTCATTGCATTTACATCAATGAAGAAGAGATGGAGCTGATCAGGGCGGCGGATACCATGGTGGTGCACAATCCGGAATCCAATATGGGAAATGCCTGCGGCTGCCCGCCGACCATGGAGCTGGTGCACCGGGGGATACTGACCGGTCTGGGAACAGACGGATATACTCATGACATGACAGAATCCTATAAAGTGGCAAATATTCTGCATAAGCACCATCTGAAGGATCCCAATGCGGCCTGGAGTGAGGTGCCAAAGATGCTGTTTGAAGGAAATGCCGGGATTGCGGGCAGATATTTCAAAACTCCGCTTGGAGTCTTGAAAGAGGGCGCAGCGGCAGATGTGATCATCTGGGATTATGATCCGCTGACACCGATGGATGAGACAAATATAAACGGTCATATTTTGTTCGGAATGCAGGGACGAAGCGTGCGCACCACCATCTGCAATGGAAAAGTGCTGATGAAAGACCGGGAAATGACAGGCATCGACGAAGCAAAAATTATGGCAGACTGCCGTCAGGCAGCCAAAGAACTGGCAGCAAGTTTATTTGATCTGTCACCAGCCGAAGGCTGCTGACCTGCGCGTGCCTTTGCACGCTTCCAATTGACCTGTCACCGGCCAATGGCTGATGTTCAAATAGGAGGAATTAGTATGAGTGATAAAATGCGGGGAATTTCATTTCCGAAGCTGGTACGTTGGACAAGAGATGAAATGGAAAGAAAAGGGACTATATTTGGCATGAATGAGTTTTATCAGGCGAAGGGGATACGGGCGGAATTATTTGGAGAAAAGCTGGAAACGGTGATCGGTCCGGCAGCAGGACCTCATACCCAGCTTGCTCAGAATCTGGTGAGCGCTTATCTGATGGGCGGACGTTTTTTTGAACTGAAGACAGTGCAGATTCTGGATGGAGATGAACTGGCGGCCTGTGTGTCCAAGCCCTGCATCAATGCGGATGATGAGTGTTATAACTGCGAATGGTCTACGGAGCTGACGGTGCCGGAGGCATTAGAGGAGTACGTGAAAGCCTGGTTTTTGATGAAGCTTCTGGCAAAAGAGTACGCCCTGGGAGAGATGGACGGCTTTCAGTTTAACATGAGTGTAGGCTACGATCTGGCAGGAATCCAGTCGGAGAAAATAGATACATTTATAGAAAATCTGAAGGATGCTTCTAAAACCGGCATTTTCCAGTCCTGCCAGCGCTGGCTTGTGGAGCATATCGCAGAATTTAAGTATTTGACGGAGAAGGATGTGATGTCTGTCAGCCCGCATATCTGCTGCAGCGTTACCTTATCCACCCTCCATGGCTGCCCTGCCGGAGAGATTGAGCGAATCGCATCTTATTTGATGGAAAAAAAGAAACTGAATACGTTTCTAAAATGCAATCCTACGCTGCTGGGATACTCTTATGCAAAAGAGACTTTGGAATTGTTAGGGTATGACTATATTACATTTGATGAACACCATTTCCGGGAGGATCTGCAGTATGAAGATGCAGTTCCCATGATACACCGGCTTCTGGAAAAAGGAAAATCCGAAAATGTTCTGTTCGGAGTGAAGCTGACCAATACTTTTCCAGTGGATGTGGCTCATGGAGAGCTGCCCGCAGAGGAGATGTATCTGTCCGGTAAGGCACTGTTCCCGCTGACCATGGGCGTGGCCGCAAAGCTGGCTGCAGATTTTCCGGAGGGACTGCAGATGTCTTATTCCGGCGGCGCGGATGCGGGCAATATTCAGGATATTATTGCCTGCGGCATCTGGCCTGTGACCGTGTCCACCAGTCTGCTAAAGCCGGGCGGCTATCAAAATTTAAAAAAGATCGTAACTGCTGCGGAAAAACAGCCGGAAGGGGAGCATAGAGAGAATGCCGGAGCGGGAGTTGTGGATAACATGGCTCAAATCAGTCCTCAAAAGGACACGCCGTGGATAACGCTCCGATTTTCCGGAGTGAATGTGGATGAAATCCGCCGGTTTGCAGAAAACGGACGTCAGATGCAGCATTACCGCAAGGGAAAAAAGGCAGTGACCGGAAAGAAAGACAGGGTGGAGCACTGCAGTAACCAGGTCTACACCATTTGTAAAAAAGTCTGTAAAAACTGCGTGAATGTCTGTCCAAACCGGGCAAATACGGCGGTGGAGACAACCGAAGGGACGCAGATTCTCCATTTAGACGGCATGTGCAATGAATGCGGCAATTGTATCAGTTTTTGTCCGCTGAGCCTGATCCCATACCGGGAAAAATTTACGCTGTACCGCACGGAGGAAGATTTTGTGAACAGCAAAAATCATGGTTTTCTTCCCATGAAAGGCCCTGGAGACCGGGTTGGAATGATTTTGATCAGAGAAGGAGGGCATCTGACAGAACTGACACCGGAAGAGCTGAAAGAAACGGATAAAATTTCAGCGGCGGCCCGGGCACTGATTCTGGCGGTGCTGGAGAAAGAAGCGTATTTGATATGAGAATAGCGGAGGATTTAGATTTGTATGAGATTAAGGTAAATGGAACCATATATCAAAGTGAAACGGACGAAAAACTGCTCCCATTTCTGCGCAATGTGTGTAAGCTGAAATCAGTAAAGGACGGCTGCAGCGAGGGGGCATGCGGAACCTGTACGGTATTGATCAATGGGAAACCGGTGAAAGCCTGTGTTCAGAAATTGTCCAGACTGGCAGGAAAACAGATACTGACGGTGGAAGGACTGAGCCAGCAGGAGAAGGAGGTCTATGTCTATGCGTTCGGGACGGCGGGAGCGGTGCAGTGCGGTTTCTGCATTCCGGGAATGGTGATGTGTGCCAAGAGCCTGCTGGATGTGAACTTAACCCCGACCAGAGCGGAAATTGCACAGGCGCTGAGAAACAATATCTGCCGCTGCACGGGGTACAAAAAAATAATTGATGCGGTGGAGATTGCGGCGCGGCTGTTTGCAGAATCAAATGCAGCAGGCGGAGGGAAAATTCCTATTCCGCAGGCAGAATACGAATGGAAAATCGGCACCCGGGTTCCCCGTATCGATGTGCGGGAAAAGGTGCTGGGCACCGGAGAATATTGTGATGATATGGAAGTTCCGGGCATGATCTATGCCAGTGCAGTGAGGTCTGCCTATCCAAGAGCCCGCATTCTGGCGATTCACACAGAAAAAGCAAAGCAGCTCCCGGGCGTTCTGGATGTGCTGACGGCAGAAGATATTCCGGGAAAAAATCAGGTGGGGCATATTATTCATGACTGGGATACGCTGATTGCAGTCGGCACGGTAACCCGTTTCCTGGGAGATGCCATCTGCCTGGTGGCAGCCGAGACACCGGAGCTTCTGGAAGAAGCCAGAAAACTGGTAGAGATTGAATATGAGGAGCTTCCATTTGTGTCCTGCCCGGAAGAAGCCATGAAGGAAAATGCACCGCTGGTACATGAAAACGGAAATCTGCTGGCGCATAAGCATATGAGCCGGGGGGATGCGAAAGGAGCCATTGAGGGTGCAGCTCATGTTTTGACGGAACATTTTGAAACTCCCTGGACAGAGCATGCATTTCTGGAACCGGAGTGTTCTGTGGCGGTGCCGGATCCGGACGGCGGTGTGACGATTTATTCTTCGGATCAGAGTGTCTATACGACTCAGCGGGAATGCATGATGGTACTGGGGCTTCCGCCGGAAAAGGTCCGGGTGAAAAATAAGCTGGTGGGAGGCGGTTTTGGCGGAAAAGAGGATATGACGGTGCAACATCACGCCGGACTGGTGGCATTTTTACTGGGAAGACCGGTGAAAATTAAACTGACCCGTGGGGAGAGCCTGCTCATTCATCCGAAGCGCCATCCCATGTCCATGGACTTTACGCTGGGCTGTGATGAAAACGGACATATCCTCGGGGTGAAGGCAAAGGTAGTATCTGATACCGGTGCCTATGCATCCCTGGGAGGTCCGGTGCTGGAGCGGGCCTGCACTCATGCGGCGGGGCCATACAATTATCAGAATTTCGAAATCGACGGTTATGCCTGGTATACCAATAATCCGCCGGCCGGGGCATTTCGCGGCTTTGGTGTGACACAGACCTGCTTCTGCATCGAAAGTCTTCTGACCAAAATGGCGGAGATCGTAGGAATTTCAGCCTGGGAAATCCGCTACCGCAATGCGATCCGTCCCGGGCAGGAGCTGCCAAATGGTCAGATCGTCGATGAGTCCACCGGACTGGCGGAAACCCTGGAGGCGGTGAAGGATATTTTCGAACGGGAACCTCATGCCGGAATTGCCTGCGCAATGAAAAATGCAGGTGTAGGTGTGGGCCTGCCGGATATGGGCAGATGCGTGCTTCATGTGGAAAATGGAAAAGTATTCATCCGTTCCGGTGCATCCTGCATCGGTCAGGGACTGGGGACGGTTCTTGTGCAGATGACGGGAGAGCAGTTGGGACTGCCCCGGGAGGCAATCTGCTATGACGCATCCAATACTGTAAATGCGCCGGATTCCGGAGATACCTCCGGCTCCCGCCAGACGCTGATCACAGGGGAGGCCTGCCGGAGAGCCTGTGTGAAATTGAGAGAGGCTTTGTTCTTTGACCAACTGGAGAGGCTGGAGGAAGCTGAGATGACGGAAGAGGCCGGCATGACAGAGAAAGCTGGCATGGCGGAAGAGAATAAATGGGGGATGGGGCGGATAAAAACAGCTGATTTTAAGATCACGGTATCTGACTTGGCTAAATTAGACGGCCAGGATTTTTACGGGGAGTATTTTGCAAAGACAGATCCCTTGAATGCAGAGGTTCCCAATCCGGTTTCCCATGTGGCTTATGGTTATGCCACCCAGTTGTGTACATTGAATGACGATGGGACGATTAAAAAAATATATGCAGCCCACGATGTGGGGCGGGCCATTAATCCTTTATCTCTGGAAGGACAGATTGAGGGGGGTGTGGTGATGGCAGCCGGATTTGCGCTGACGGAGCAGTATCCGCTGGTAAACTGCAGGCCGACAGCGAAATTTGGCACACTGGGATTGTTCCGTGCCAATAAGGCTCCGGAGGTGGAGAGCATTATAGTAGAAAAACCGGGCCTGAATGTGGCCTGCGGCGCCATTGGGATTGGAGAGATCACTTCAATTCCTACGGCACCCGCGATTGCCGGAGCATATTACGCCAGAGATGGGGTATTTCAGACTTCGCTTCCGCTGAAGAACACTCCTTATTAGTACAAGCGAAATATAAGGTTATTTAGGAGCACTTACACTATAGCAGTCTTCAAAAATACCGACACAGTTCAGCCACACAAGCAGGCATATCACTGCGTTGTCGTCAATGAGCCGATGCCCGCATCGGCTCATTCCTCCGCCTTATGCTGCACACACTTGTGTGACTTCCTTTGTGCCGCTATTTTTGAAGACTGTTATAGGTGGACGAAAGAACCGTCCCTCTATTTCAGGGGACGAAAGAACCGTCCCCTATTTCAAAACAAAGTGATTTCGTTCAAAAAGCAGCAGCCCTTCCGCCTGCATTTTTCCCAGTTCATTGGACATGGCACTGCGGTCCACGGACAGGTAATCGGCCAGTTGCTGGCGGTTGAAAGGAATATCAAAGGAAGAGGAGCCCTTGCGGACCGCCTGGGAAGACAGATAGGAAAGGAGCTTTTCTCTTGTAGTGCGCTGGGCCATATGGGTGAGTTTTTCATTCATTTTTAGATTTTTTCCGGCCAGTACAGACATCAGGTTGCGAATCAGCCTGGTATGGAATTCGCAGGAGGAGGAGCAGGTGGTGAGCACGTGACGGACGTCCAGAAACAGGATAACTGCCGGTTCTGATGCCAGCGCATTGACATTTAAAACAGCGCCGGGCATACAGGCATATACCTCGCCAAAGAGTTCGCCGGGACCAACTTCCGAGAGAATATTCCGGTTTCCCCAGAAATCCTCCTGAAGGATGTGGACACATCCGGTCAGAACCATTCCCATGGAATTAATTTCTTCTCCGAAACGAAAAATGAACTGATTTTTTTCATAGCTGCTGGTGGTGACCGAAAGGCATCCCAGCATTGCTTCCATTTCTTTCTCCGTTACGCCGCTAAACAGTGGCGATTTTTTTATGGCAGCCAGATAATTCTGATACATGATTTCACTCCTTTGAAAATCCGTTTTGATAATAAAAATTTTATATATGTTGTAAATACAACGGAAATATAATTATTGTTATAGTATACTTCTGCCATGAAGTCAAGAAAACTCTCAGAATGTCCCAATATAAGGAGGAAAAAATGGAAGCTGGTAAAAAGGAAATGTTTTGTTTTCAATGTGAACAGACTGCAGGCTGCAGCGGATGTACCGGGAGGGCCGGTGTCTGCGGAAAGACATCAAACACATCAAAACTGCAGGATAAGTTGACCGGGAAATTGATAGGCCTGGCGCGGGCATCTTCCGGCAATCAAACTTGCGAACGAACCCACAGAGTCATGATTGAAGGTTTGTTTACCACCATCACCAATGTGAATTTCAATGACAAGACCGTTGAAGAACAGATTAAGGCAGTGGAACAGGCGAAAGAGGCATTGATCCCGGGGTGCGGCAGTTGCGCCTCTCCATGCGCAAAAAATGATGATTATGACATGGAAGAACTCTGGAATGCCGATGAGGATATCCGTTCTTTGAAGTCTCTTATTTTATTTGGCATTCGTGGTATGGCGGCTTATGCTTATCATGCTATGGTTTTGGGCTATATGGATGAAGAAGTGAATGCATTCCTTTTTGAAGGGATGTTTGCAGTGGGAGAAGATTTGGAAATGGGGCAGCTTCTGCCGGTAGCCCTGAAGGTCGGAGCGGTGAATTTGAAATGCATGGAACTGCTGGATCGGGCAAATACGGAAACCTACGGAACTCCGGTTCCAACCACGGTTTCTATGATGGTGGAAAAAGGACCGTTTATTGTGGTGACGGGGCATGACCTGAAGGATCTGGAGCTTTTGCTCAAGCAGACGGAAGGAAAAGGCATCTCCGTGTATACTCATGGTGAAATGCTTCCGGCTCACGCTTATCCGAAACTGAAGGCATATTCCCATCTAAAGGGAAATTTTGGCACTGCATGGCAGAATCAGCAGAAAGAATTTGCCAGTCTGCCTGCCCCGGTTCTATTTACAACCAATTGCCTGATGCCGCCAAAGGACAGCTATCGCGACCGGGTATTTACCACGGAAGTAGTTTCCTATCCCGAAATGGTACACATCAGTGAGACAGAAGATAAAGAAATGGAAAAAGATTTTACGCCGGTGATTCAAAAAGCCCTGGAACTGGGCGGCTTTGAGCAGGATACTATCTTTACCGGCATAAATGGTGGAAGTCAGGTAACCACCGGTTTTGGTCATGGCGCTGTACTTGGTGTGGCTGACACAGTGATCGAAGCGGTAAAATCAGGAGCAATCCGCCACTTCTTCCTGGTGGGCGGCTGCGATGGTGCAAGGACAGGCCGCAATTATTATACAGAATTCGTGAAGCAGACGCCTTCCGATACCATCATCCTGACCCTGGCCTGTGGAAAGTACCGTTTTAACGATCTGGATCTGGGAACCATCGCCGGTCTGCCCCGCATTCTGGATATGGGGCAGTGCAACGACGCATATTCTGCGATCAAGGTGGCAGTGGCTCTTGCAGAGGCATTTCAATGTGACGTGAATGAACTGCCGCTGTCCATGATCCTGTCCTGGTACGAGCAGAAGGCAGTCTGTATCCTGCTGACTCTGCTGCATCTTGGAATTAAAAACATCCTTCTCGGACCATCCCTGCCGGCATTTATCTCGCCGAATGTATGGAAAGTGCTGGTGGATAATTACAATATAGCTCCGATTTCCACACCGGAAGAAGATCTGAAAAAAATAGGGGACGGTTCTTCGAAAAAATAGGGGAAAAAGTAGGGGACGGTTCTTCGAAAAAAAATAGGGGACGGTTCTTTGATCCCGCCCTGTGTGCAGAACATTGCCAGGCTAAATCTTTGTGGGAGGAAGAACCGTCCCCGTATTGATTCTGGCCTGTGCAGAGCGTTGCCCAGGCAGAAGCTTTAAGGGATGGTTGCAGATCATCTTTTTACTTGCCGCCCGGAAAGCGTTCTCATTTCAAGGCTGAACTGCAACGAGGGACGAAAGAACCGTCCCCGTATTGACGAAACAGGAATAACGTGTTATAAATAAAAATATTCACCGGATTTCTATACCGGTTAATGATTCAATTCTGGCAGATCGCCATAAATTCTCTCAGCAAAAAAGTCAGTAAAGGGGTGGGCGCCTATGAAGTAGTAGCAATTTTTGTGTTATAAAATAGAAAACCCGTTGCAGGAAAATTATTCTATCAGTATAATAAAAGGAGAAGTGCATGACAGGAAAAATGCTTTCAAAAGCGCAGCGGATACAATGGCATCCGGCATTTGTGGCCTCTGTTCAAATTGAACTGGAAGGAGAGGGAGAAAATCTTGTATTCGAACCGGAACATTTACTGAGCAAAAAGCCACTGCAGATTGATCTTTTAATCATCAGAAAAAAGAAAGAAATACCGGTTAAAAAGAATATCGGAAAACGATTCCGGACACATAACATTATGGAATATAAAAGTCCGTCAGATTCCCTGAGCATCAATGACTTTTATAAGGTCTACGGTTATACCTGCTTTTACCAGTCTGATACGGAAAAGGTAGGAGAGATATCACCGGGGGAACTTACCATTACGTTTGTGTGCAGCAATTTTCCGGAAAAGCTGGTGCAGCATATCACACAGAAAAGAAAGGTTACGGTAACAGAGGCAGAGAAAGGGATCTACTACATGGACGGAGATGAATTTCCCATGCAGTTGATCATCACAAAACAGTTGTCAAAGGAAGCCAATTTCTGGCTGAGCAGGCTGCGGAATGATATTGAGACAGTGGATGACATTGATGAACTATCGGTGGAGTATGGAAAACATAAAGAATCAAAATTGTATCAGGCTGCAATGGATGTAATCTTAAAAGCAAACTGGGAAAAAGCAGAGGAGGCGAAGGAAATGTGCGATGCATTAAATGAACTTTTTGCAAAGGAGCTGGAAGAAAAAGAAGCTCATGGTGAAGAAAAGGGCAAAGAGATAGGGAAAGAGATAGGAAAGGAAATAGGAAAGAAAATAGGAAAAGAAATAGGGCAAAAAGCAATTTTAGTACTGATTTCTGCCATGAGTAAGGGCGGCGAAGCGGAGGCGATTCCAAGATTATCGGAGGATGAAGAGTTTCTCAGAGAGATGTGCGTGAAGTATAAGATTGAACTTTGAAACAAGGGGACGGTTCTTTCGTTCCACCCTGTGTGCAGAGCATTTTGGGCAAAATCACAAGGGGACGAAAGAACCGTCCCCGTATTGCCCTCAGGCTGCGATGGATGTAATCTTAAAAGCAAACTGGGAAAAAGCAGAGGAGGCGAAGGCAATGTGTGATGCATTAAATGAACTTTTTGCGAAGGAGCTGGAAGAAAAAGAAGCTCATGGTGAAGAAAAGGGCAAAGAGATAGGGAAAGAAATAGGGCAAAAAGCAATTTTAGTACTGATTTCTGCCATGAGTAAGGGTGGTGAAGCGGAGGCGATACCGAGATTGTCAGAGGATGAAGAGTTTCTCAGAGAGATGTGTGTGAAGTATAAAATAGAGCTTTAAAAATAAAATTGTTGCAATTGTTTGAAAAGCTGATATAATATGAGGAGCAAAGCACATGCAAGAAACGCAAAAACCGCGTTTGCGCTTTGCGTGGGTAATTGCCCAAAAGCGGGGCAATTACAAGATCATCAGCCTGAGGCTGGTGACAGGATATAATTTAAAATGTAAAAAAGGGAGCTCATAGTAATGGGCTGAGAGTAAGCGGAAGCTTAGACCTGTAACCTGATTTGGATAATGCCAACGTAGGGAAATATGAGTGCCGGTTTTTATTGCGCAAAATACCTATTTTTGGTGTTTTGCGTTTTTTGTTTTTATTTTTTGGCAGAAAAAGATTCTAATTACGATCAAAAATGAACGGGAGAGGGAAATGATGAAATTGAAGAGGACAGACTGCATTTTATATGCGGTAACAGACCGAACCTGGCTGGGAAAACAGACTCTGGCAGAGCAGGTGGAAGCAGCACTGCAAGGCGGTGTGACTATGGTCCAGATGCGGGAAAAGAATCTGGAGGAAAATAGGGCGGAGCAGGAGGCATTGGAACTGAAGATGCTTTGCCGAAAATATGGGGTCCCATTTATTATTAATAATAATGTGGAAATGGCGAAAAGAATCGATGCGGATGGAGTTCATGTGGGACAAAGTGATATGGAAGCGTCCCAGGCGAGAATAATTTTGGGGCCGGATAAAATTATCGGAGTTACAGCCAGAACAGTGGAGCAGGCCAGGGCAGCGCAGGAGGCCGGAGCGGATTATCTGGGGAGTGGAGCTGTATTTGGTTCGTTCACGAAGTTGGACAGCCATAAACTGGAACTGGAGGAGTTAGACCGCATCTGCGGCAGCGTTACTATTCCGGTGGTGGCAATTGGAGGAATTCAGGCAGGAAATATTGCGGAACTGAAGGGAAGGAAGATTGCCGGCGCGGCTGTAGTAAGTGGTATTTTTGCACAGAATGACATAAAAAAAGGGACAGAAGAATTGAAAAAAAGAGTGATTGAAATTCTTGGTATAGGTGATGAGTAAAAAGCAAGCTCGTCTTGGTGGGAGTCCAATCTCCATACAAGATAAAGCCTCCGAGGGTTGCTAAGCGCCAGCAGGCAGCGATTTAGTCTCAGAGACACCCTTGAGCAGAAAGAAAAGAGGTTCATCCCAGACGCTTCCATAAGGAATGAAGTCTGTGACGATAAATAAACATACAGCGGCAGATCGGGGGCACCACCTTAGGCCGCTATATAAAATTAATGCAAAGGAGATTTGATTATGAGAACAGCATTAACAATCGCTGGAAGTGATTCCAGCGGAGGCGCCGGAATCCAGGCAGATATTAAGACAATGACCGCAAATGGCGTGTATGCCATGAGCGCGGTCACAGCACTGACTGCCCAGAACACCACCGGCGTAACAGGCATTATGGAGGTAACTCCCGCATTTTTAGCACAGCAGTTGGACTGTATCTTCACGGATATTTGTCCGGATGCAGTCAAGACAGGAATGGTTTCTTCCAGCGGCCTGATTCGGGTGATCTCAGAAAAGCTGCGTTTCTATGGAGCCAAAAATCTGGTTGTGGATCCGGTCATGGTAGCCACCAGCGGAGCCAGACTGATCAGCGAAGAGGCAGTGGACACGCTGGAAAAAGAGCTGCTGCCCCTGGCGTCCGTAGTGACACCGAATATTCCGGAGGCAGAAGTGCTGTCAGGAATTTCCATTCTGACGGAAGAGGATATGATCCGGGCAGCCAGGATCATCAGTGAAACCTATGGTTGTGCCGTGCTGTGCAAGGGTGGTCATCAGAGAAATGAAGCCAATGATTTTCTGTACCAGAAAAATGGTTCCAGATGGTTTCGGGGCAGACGGATCAATAATCCAAATACCCATGGAACCGGCTGTACCCTTTCCAGTGCGGTCGCATCCAATCTGGCCAAGGGATATGAACTGGAACCGGCGGTGGAATACGCCAAAAATTATATTTCCGGCGCCTTGAATGACATGCTGGATCTGGGAAAAGGCAGCGGCCCCATGAATCATGCATTTGCGATTAAGGGGGACTACCGATGAGCAGAAAAAAGACTTCTACGTTGAGCAATGGTCTGATCTGGTTCGGGGCTGGTGTCTCGATTGCGGAAATATTGACCGGCACCTATTTTTCCACACTGGGATTTGCAAAGGGAATGGCCGCGATTCTGCTGGGACATTTCATCGGCGGTCTGCTTATGTTTGCGGCGGGCATGATTGGCGCCAGAGAAGAAAAAAGTGCAATGGAAACAGTGAAAATGAGTTTTGGTGAAAAGGGAAGTATTCTGTTTGCCGCATTGAATGTGCTGCAGCTTGTGGGATGGACAGCCATCATGATCTATGACGGTGCGCTGGCGGCCAACCGTATTTTGCCGGCAGGGGCATTTGTATGGCCGCTGGTGATTGGCGGTCTGATTGTGGTCTGGATCCTGGTGGGACTGACCAACCTGGGCAAGATCAATACCATAGCGATGGGAGCTTTGTTTCTCCTGACGCTGGTACTGTTTCGCGTCATTTTTTTTGGCGGGAGCAGTGTTGGAAGCGTTGTGGATGACAGCCTGAGCTTTGGAGCTGCGGTAGAACTGGCGGTAGCGATGCCGTTATCCTGGCTGCCATTGATCAGCGATTATACCAGAGAGGCCGAAAAGCCGCTGGCAGCCACATCGGCCAGTGTGATTACCTACAGTCTGGTCAGCATATTTATGTATGTGATCGGAATGGGAGCCTCCATTTATACCGGCGAAAATGATATTGCGGCAATCCTGGCGAAAGCGGGACTGGGTGCGGTTGGTCTGCTGATCATTGTTTTTTCTACAGTAACAACCACCTTCCTGGATGCTTATTCCGCAGGTGTGTCCAGCGTGACCATTTCGCCTAAAATCAATGAAAAATGGGCAGCGGTGATTGTGACGCTAATCGGAACCGGTGCAGCGATTGTGTATCCTATGGATAATATTACGGATTTCCTGTATCTGGTAGGCTCAGTGTTTGCACCGATGATAGCGGTTCAAATCGCGGATTACTTTTTTCTTCATCGAAAAAACAGCTCCAAAGGTGTGGATGTTTTTAATTTAATTCTCTGGGCGGTGGGATTTTTACTTTACCGTCTGCTGATGCGGATCGATACGCCGGTGGGCAATACGCTGCCGGATATGGTTCTTACCGTTCTGCTCTGCCTGGTGGTTCACAGTTTTAGAAAAAAGAGAAAACAGACAAATTAAGAAGTTCCTGTCCTCTGGATGGGAACAAAAGGAGGACAAAATGAAATCATTAAATACAAAGAAACTTGCATTAACCGGAATATTTGCAGCGATAGCGGTGGCGGGATCCTTATTTTCCGTTCCGGTATTCGGATCCAAATGCGCTCCCGTACAGCACCTGGTTAACATTTTATGTGCTGTTTTTCTGGGACCATGGTGGGGCGTGGCAGCAGCATTTCTTGCCAGTCTGATCCGCAATATGGCTGGTCTTGGAACACTGCTTGCCTTTCCGGGCAGCATGTGCGGCGCATTGCTGGCAGGCATCTTATACCAGGCTGTAAAGAAACTGCCCGCTGCCTATGTGGGAGAGGTGGTTGGAACAGCGGTCATCGGCGGAATGCTTTCCTATCCGATTGCCGCGTTTATTCTGGGAAACAAAAGCGCGGCGCTCTTTACCTTTGTAGTTCCGTTTCTCATCAGCACGGCAGGGGGTACGATCATTGCAATGGTGATCACTCTGTTTATGAAGAAAACGTCACTGCTGGAACGGCTGCAGGCGGAACTGGAAAAATAAAGAAACCGGAAGAATAAAGAAACCGGAAGAATAAAGAAACCGGAAGAATAAAGAAACCGGAAGAATAAAGAAACCGGAAGAAGGAGAATGAAAATGGCTGTATGGCTGACAACAGATGAAATATGGAAGATATGGAAAAAAATTCAGGAAAAAAGGCCGTTGGTTCACTGCATTACCAATATTGTCACAGTGAATGACTGTGCAAATATCCTGCTGGCAGCCGGAGCCTCACCTATTATGGCCCATCATCCGCTGGAAAGTGCCCAGATACAGGCCGGCTGCAGGAGCCTGGTATGTAATCTGGGTGCAACGGAATCCTGGGAGGCCATGTGGGCAGCAGGCAAAAAAGCCTGCGAACTGGGCCATCCGATTATCCTGGATCCGGTGGGCGCAGCCGCTTCTGACTACCGCAGAGAGCAGTGTTTTTCGCTGATAGAAGGGCTGAAACCCACCTGCATCCGTGGAAATTATTCGGAAATAAGGGCGCTGGTTTTAAGACGTTCTACCGCAGGGGGCGTGGATGCAGAGTGGGAAGAGCAGAGCCGGGAGGAGCAAAATGCTTCCGTGGAAGAACAGGGCATTTTCGTAGAAGAACAGGGTACTTTCGCGGAAGAGCAGGGCATTTTCGTGGAAGAGCAGGGCATTTCCGTGGAAGAACAGAGCATTATCATGGGAGAACAAAGCGCTTCCATAAGAGAACGAAACGCTTCCATGGGAGAAATGGTGCGGGAGCTGGCAGCACGATATCAGACGATGGTAATCGCATCCGGCAAGACAGACTGGATCTCAGATGGCAGCCGGATCTGCAGAGTAGAAAACGGCAGCACCTGGATGGGAAAGCTGACCGGAACGGGCTGCATGTCTTCCTCCCTTCTGGGTGCATTTCTCGGTGCAGAAGAAACCCTGAATTCAGCAGCTTCCGCCTGTATTTTGATGGGAATTTGCGGACAGACAGCAGAAATCAGAACCAGAAAGCAGCAGGGGGGGCTTGGAACATTTCATATTCAACTGCTGGATTCAGTTTCCATGCTGCAAAAGAAAAATCTGGGCATAGCAGATTTTGCATGACGATGCTGCCGGATTTGGAGAGGAAAAATCGCTTTGTGCGGATATTTTCCTCTCTTTTTTGTCTGTGACACAATACAGGAGGACAGGCAATTCCGAAAGAATTGTCTGCCCTGCGTCCTTAAGGGACGAATGAACCATAAAGTGCAGGTGAATAAAAAGTAAAGGGAATACAGAGGTTAAAGTTCACTGCCGAATAATAGTCCCTGTTTTTCCGCAGATTCCTTCATGGGCCTTTTCCAGCAGCGTAATCAGCGCTTCCCGGCCGGGGTTGGATTGGGCAAAATTCACTGCAGCCTGTACTTTGGGCAGCATGGATCCGGGGGCAAACTGGCCTTCTTCAATGTAGGTGCGGGCCTGATCCGGAGTCAGGCTGTCCAGCCACTGCACCGTTTCTTTGCCAAAATTAATGGCCACTTTTTCCACCGCAGTGAGGATGATCAGCATGTCCGCATCGATTTCCTTCGCCAGCAGGCAACTGGTGGCATCTTTGTCAATGACGCAGGATGCGCCCCTTAAATGGTTGCCGTTCAGATAGACTGGAATACCGCCGCCTCCGCAGGCAATCACAATCTTGCCGGCATCTACCAGGCTGTGGATCGCATCCAGCTCCACGATTTCCAGGGGAGGAGGAGAGGCTACCACACGGCGGTAGCCGCGGCCGGAATCTTCTTTGAAAATATGGCCGTATTTTGCAGCCTGTTTGTCAGCTTCTTCCTTGGACAGAAACTTGCCGATGGGCTTGGTAGGATTTTGAAATCCCGGATCGTTTTGATCCACCCTTACCTGAGTGACTACGGTGACCACCGGAGTCCGGAGAAACCCGCGGTTTCTCAGTTCTTCCCGGAGCGCATTCTGCAGATCGTAGCCGATATAGGACTGGCTCATGGCCACACACATGGACAGAGGCATATTGGGCTGATCCGGATCTTCTCTGGTCAGGGCGTTCATGGCATTGGTGATCATGCCCACCTGAGGGCCGTTTCCATGCACCACCACCACTTGATGTCCCTCTTCAATCAGGTCACACAGCGCCTTAGAGGTGCGTTTGACGGCCCGCATCTGTTCTTCCAGCGTATTGCCCAGAGCATTTCCCCCCAGGGCCACTACAATTCTTTTTCTTTGAAAATTCATGGGAAACCTCCCGTTCTTTCGTTCTCGTATAGGAAAATGCACCTATACGAGAATAGCCTTTGGCATCTGGATACGCAGCTTCGCGCGCGGAACAAAAGCTGTGCTGCCAAAACATTGACTTGCGAAGCACACTGTTATGACCGCAGAGTTTGTTTTCAAATTTATTTCATCATTGTCACATCCCACTTAGGAGATATTAGTCAAATTTCCGCGGCGTTCCTTTTTCTTCCAGTTTTTTCAGAAGTCCGGACGGATCCTCGAATTTAGCCAGCATAATCATTGCTGCGATAATGTATGGCTTGAAGCTGGCTTCTTTATAAAGCGGTACGCGGTAACGGTCGAATACGGATGCATCCACTTCACCTTCCTGACAACTGACACCGCTGATATCAGCAGGCAGGCAGTGAAGATAGAGGGCGGAACCGTCTTTTGTGGTCTTCATCAGTTCTTCGGAGCAGGTCCAGTCTTTGTGCTCTGCGTTTTGCGCCAGCAGTTCCTGTTCCAGCTTTTTGATTCCGTCGAAATCACCCTTGCCGTAGAGGTCGGTCCGTTTTTCCATGGCAGCGTAGGAAGCCCAGCTCTTGGGATATACGATGTCCGCATCCTTAAATGCTTCTGCCATGCTGTTGGTGCGGGTAAAGGAGCCGCCGGATTTTTCTGCGTTCTTTTTGGCAATTTCTTCTACTTCCGGCATGACTTCATAGCCTTCCGGATGAGCCAGCACCACATCCATGCCCAGGCGGGTCAGCAGGCCGATGGCACCCTGAGGTACGGAGAGCGGTTTTCCGTAGGAAGGAGAATAGGCCCAGGACATGGCAATTTTTTTGCCCTTCAGGTTTTCTACACCGCCGAATTCGTGGATGATGTGCAGCGTGTCTGCCATGATCTGGGTGGGATGGTCGATATCGCACTGCAGATTCACCAGAGTGGGACGCTGCTGAAGAATTCCGTCTTCGTAGCCTTCCTGTACAGCATCTGCTACTGTGTGCATATAAGCATTGCCCTTGCCGATGTACATATCGTCGCGAATGCCGATCACATCCGCCATAAAGGAGATCATGTTGGCTGTTTCTCGCACTGTTTCACCATGGGCGATCTGAGATTTGCTCTCATCCAGATCCTGTACCTCCAGCCCCAGCATGTTGCAGGCGGAAGCAAAGGAGAAGCGGGTTCTGGTGGAATTGTCCCGAAATACGGAAATGCCCAGGCCACTGTCAAATACCTTTGTGGAAATATTGTTTTCCCTCATAAAACGCAGTGCATCTGCCAGCGTAAATACTGCTTCCAGTTCCTCGTCCGTCTTTTCCCAGGTCAGGAAAAAGTCTTTGTTGTACATTTCCCTGAAGTTCAGTGCATTTAATTTATCGATGTAATCCTGTAATGTTTTCATAGAATCGATCCCTTCTTTATGTTAATCGTCTTGATTTAAAAGTTACTGGAAATTTTAAATAATGATACTCCTGACAGTCCAGCCTGAACTGTTATGGGGCAAATCTACTGTCGTTTTATTCCCGCGGGCAACGAGCCGGGCAGCCATGCGCGCATGGATATTTGGCGGCTGCCGCGAGGGTCAAAGACACCGCCAGTCTGCAGTGCTGCAAGTTTGATGTCTCGTTGCCTGCAGCGGGGCTTTTATTTGCAGTAGCATCCCGGCAGTGCCGCATAGACAGCAGCGCAGGTCACCAGATCCTGCTTCCAGGTCTTTTCATTGGGTGCATGAGCCTGTGCCTCCGCGCCGGGGCCGAAGCCGATACAGGGAATCTGATTTCTTCCCATAATGGAAACTCCGTTGGTGGAGAAGGTCCATTTGTCGGTGAGAGGACGCTGCTTTCTGGCAGCTTCTGTCTCTGCATTGCCGATACGCGCATCTCCATACAGGCTGGTGTAGGCTTCTTCCAACGCTTTCGTCACCGGATGATCCTTTGGAATAACCCAGGTGGGGAAGTAGCATTCGATGGGATAGGTCAGGCCGGTGTAGGACGGGCGGTCATAATTGTACATGGAAACGGTCACATCGCCGCCATATTTTTGAACAGCAGGAAGGGCGCGGATCTCATCCAGGCAGCTTTCCCAAGTTTCGCCTGCAGTCATGCGGCGGTCCAGGGATACAGAGCAGGAGTCTGCTACGGCGCAGCGGCTGGGAGAGGTAAAGAAAATCTCCGAGGTGGTTACTGTGCCGCGGCCCAGGAAACGGGCTTCTTCCCACTGGGGATTGCAGGTCTTGTCCAGCATTTTGGCCAGACCTTTGATCTCGTTGGCTTCACTGGCATCATTTTCATTTAGGGCGCGGATGTCCTGAAGAATGTCTGCCATTTTATAAATCGCATTGTCACCCCGCTCCGGAGCAGAGCCATGGCAGGAAATTCCCTTCACATCCACACGGATTTCCATACGGCCCCGCTGACCGCGGTAAATGCCGCCGTCGGTCGGCTCGGTGGAAACCACGAATGCGGGACGAACGCCGTCTTCTTTGATGATATACTGCCAGCAGAGGCCGTCACAGTCTTCTTCCTGTACCGTACCGGTGACCAGCACTTTGAATTTATCATTCAGCAGGCCAAGATCCTTCATGATCTTCGCACCATAGACGGAAGAAACGATGCCGCCCATCTGGTCGCTGGTGCCGCGGCCCCCGATTTCTTCGTCGGTCTCATAGCCTTCATAGGGATCGAAGCTCCAGTTGGCCCGGTTCCCAATTCCCACATTGTCGATATGAGCATCAAAGGCAATCAGAGTTTCTCCGCTGCCCATATAGCCAAGCACATTTCCCTGAGGATCGATCTGAACTTCATCGAATCCAACCTTGCGCATCTCCTGAGCGATCCGCTCAATATGGCCTTTTTCCTGGCAGCTTTCTCCCGGGATGCGCACCAGATCCCGTAAAAAACAAGTCATGTCAGCTTCATAGCCTTTGGCGGCTTCTTTCATTTTACTATAATTCATAAACGATCCTCCTTGTTGAACCTTCTTATTAATTTTCAATATAGCACAGTTTACGGGCTTTGAAAAGAGAAAATAAAAAATGTTAAGGAAACAAAAAATATTTTTTGGAATTGAAATTTATGTGTCAATTGGACGGTTTGCAATGGTATGGCAGAAGATACTGCAGTGCCACTTTTGACCGGAGACTGCTGTCAGACCATAATGAAAATTTTACTGTAAAGATATTCTCAAATATGCTATATTGAACACAAATAAGCAGAACATCGTGAGGGAGCATTGATTTGAAACATATAAAACAAATAAAAACAATTCGTGCGCAGTTGGGTATCTACTATGGTACATTTTTATGCATTCTTCTTGCTGCGGTCGCAGCCAGCACGATTTACCTGATGGGGAGAAGTGAATCCGAGAATATCCGAACCTACAGCGAATCAATTCTGCGGCAGACCAGTGACAGCATTGATTCAGAATTGAAAAATTATGAAACCGGGTTAAAGATTATCAATAACAGTGCGCTGCTGCAGGAGTTCGCCAAGGCAGATCATACGGAGGATGCGGGGGAGGAAGCAATTTCCATCCGCAGGGAAAGTAAACTGTTTAATGCGGTGACAGACATTAAAAATACTCTGGACGCGACCAATTCTGTGGGGGTTTTCCTGACGGATGGAGCGAAGGGATATTTTCTGGGAAATGCGACCTCACCGGCCATTTCGGCGGAATATCTGAATTATGTCCACCAGAAAATAAAATCAATGCCGGAAAAGGGAGATGGCCTGTGCTGGGCTGGGCCGGTCAGGTTTCAGGGAATTCAAAGTATTCTGCTTCTGAGAAATATTGTGAATAACCAGAATTTGGAGAACCTGGGACATCTGGCGTTTAATATTGATTTAAGGCAGTTGGAGCAGATGCTGCGTGAGACAGAGATCGGGAGAGAAAAGGCGGCCTTTATCACCGATGCCAAAGGGCAGTTGGTGGCAGCTTCTGATGATGCCCTGTATCAGCAGTGGAGGGAAGAACAGACAGAGGACACGGAATACGGTCAGCAGCGAATTTCCTTCGATGGGGCAGAATACCTCAGAGTAAGCTGCCAGTCAGAATATACCGGATGGAATATCATCGGTCTGATCCCGATGGAGACGCTTCAAAAGCAGCTTTTTGTGACGCGCACTACGATATTGATGATTGACATTGCAGGTATCATTCTGTCGCTTTTGATTACCGTTCTGATTGCCAGACATCTTGCCAGACCTATTGAGCGTCTCCGTTCCAGCATGCAGGAGATTTCAAAACAGGGCAGTCTGGATGTGGCTTATGAAGATGATACCTGTTATGAGACCAGAGAGCTGGGAAAAAGTTTTATTAAAATGCTGCAGGATATTGATGAACTGGTAATCAAAAATGGAGAGAGCGAACTGAGAGAAAAAGAAGCTCAGCTTTGTGCACTGCAGGCTCAGATCAATCCTCATTTTCTCTATAATACACTGAATACCATAAATTATATGCTGATTTTGGAGGATAAGCCTGAAATCAGCCAGTTGGTGGTGAATCTGGGGGATCTGCTCCGAAGCAGTATAGATGAGGCCAGGGGGTTGATTACACTGGAAGAAGAAGTGAATCTGGTCGAAAAATATTTATATATTCAGAAAGCACGATTTGAGGATAAATTAAATTATGAGATTACGGTCTCTGAGGAGGCACGAAGATGCATGGTGATCCGGCTGCTGCTGCAGCCGCTGGTCGAAAATTCCATTATTCATGGAGTTATGAAAAATGGAGGGAGTGTGTGGATACAAGGATCGGTGGATCGGGAAAACAATCTTCTGGTGATCACGGTAGAAGATAACGGCCAGGGAATGACGGAAGAGGAGACGGCATTTCTGCTGGTGAAGAAAAGGCCGGAGAAGAATGGCAGAAAGCACATTGGGGCAGCAAACGTGAATCAGAGGATTCAACTGTACTATGGAAAGGAATATGGAATTAAAGTGGAAAGCCGGAAGAACGAGGGGACAAAGATACGAATCGAACTGCCGGCACAGTGGGGGACGGAAAATGAAGATGAAGATATTGATCGTAGATGATGAACATATTGTCCGCAGAGGAATGCGGGCAATTATTGAAAAGGCGGATGCGGAATGGGAAGTGATCGGACAGGAAGCGGATGGAAGCAGTGCGCTTCAGTTTATGAAAAAAGAAGTGCCGGATGTATTGATCACGGATATCCGCATGACATCTATGGATGGGATACAGCTTTCCAAAGAAGCCAGGGCAAAATGGCCGGAGCTGATCATTCTGGTGGTGAGCGGATACAGTGAATTTGAGTTTGCAAAGGAGGCTGTCCGGTTCGGTGCCCTGGATTATCTGCTGAAACCCACCGCTCCGGCAGATCTGATCCGGGTTCTTCGAAAGGCGGAAAATGTTCTGCGGACCAGAAATGAAGGGAAGGTGGAGGCGCTGCTGCGTACTCGAAGAACATCGCAGCCCGCTTCTGTTAAACACAGTCTGGTGGAAGATGCCATATTTTACATGACGCATCATTATGAACAGGAGCTGTCTACCCGGGATATGGCGGATATCCTTCATCTGAATCCCAATTATTTCTGTGAATTGTTCAAAAAAGAGACGGGCGTCACTTTTCTGGAGTATCTGACCAATCTGCGAATTACCATGGCAAAAGAGATTTTGACCCAGAAAGTAAATGTAAAAACCTATGAAGTAGCTGCCATGGTAGGATATTCAGACAGCCGTTATTTTAGCAGGCTGTTCAAAAATGCAACGGGAATGACTCCGTCCGAATACAAAGAAAAACCTCCTTCTTTTTCGGTGGAATGACCATCTGATTTTTGTTCACCATTTCTGAGATTTGTCACATTTACAAAAAAAGCAAATATAATTAAAATAAATTTATAAAAGATGCCAAAAACAAGGGAACAAAAAACGATGAGAAGTATTATCCCGAAGGGATGAAGGAACGCAGGTTCCTTCACGCAGACAAATTTGGAATGGCTGATGTTTAAAAGGAGGAGAAAAATGAAACGGAAAACAACATTATTTTGTACCACGGCACTGGCA
This sequence comes from Lachnospiraceae bacterium, assembly GCA_028689585.1. Taxonomy (GTDB): domain Bacteria; phylum Bacillota; class Clostridia; order Lachnospirales; family Lachnospiraceae; genus Merdiplasma. Next base: position 44,746 of record JAQVCW010000011.1, read on the forward strand.
GCAGCACTGGCGGCAGGCGGGATGACCGCTTACGCGGAAGGAACATCGGAACTGACGATATTCTGGGGAAGTGAAGAATCTACCGAATACACAGACTATATGAATCAGGTGATCAGCGAATTCGAAGCAGCAAATCCGGATATCAAGATTAATCTGTTCCTGGTGAGTGATCCGGAAGGACAGGCCAAACAGCAGATGGCGGCAGGCGGAGGTCCGGATCTGATCAATATCGATTCCACCTCCATGCATATTTTCGCATCTTCTGATTATCTGGTGCCGTTGGATTCTTACGCACAGCAGTATAACTGGAGCAGCCGGTTTGATCAGTGGGTGGTGGATTCCCTGTCTTATGACGGACAGTGGTATGGACTTCCTGGTATGATGGACGGTATGGTAGTATATTATAATGATGACCTGTTTCAGGAGAATGGATGGAAGATACCAGAGAGCTATGATGAACTGGTTAGCTTGTGTCAGCAGATGACAGAGAAGAATATCCTGCCATTCGCCTATGGAACTTCAGACTACAAGCAGGCGAATCAGTGGTGGATTTCCCAGGCTTTCTGCGCGGGAATGGGACAGGAGGATCTGCATAAGCTCCTGCAGGGAGAACTGGAATGGACCAGTGATGAAGTAAGAAATACAGTAGATCAACTGGTGAATCTGTGGAAAAATAATTATATCTATAAGGATTCAGCAGCAATCACCATGGATGAAGCCCGCAGTCTGTTTACAACGGGAAAGGCCGGAATGTATATGTCCGGGACCTGGGAGGCAGCTCCGCTGGATGAAGCGAATCCTGACTTCACCTGGAAAGTATATCAGATGCCGTCCTGGAGGGATGGAGTGGATTCGGTACTGCCGGTAGCCCTGGGAGGCAGCTTCTCTATCAATGCAAAATGTGAGAATCCGGACGCAGCCGCTAAATTCCTGGATTATATGTATCAGCCCGAGGTAGCAGCACGGATGCTTGCGTTTGGTACTCTGTATCCCGAAAAGGATATTGATATTTCCGCCATTGATGCACCGGAAAATGTAAAAATGCTTCAGAATTTCGTAGATGATTCTCTGGAGACCGGAAAGGTTGGATACTGTGCATGGAGCTACTGGCCTGCCAATACAGATACCTATGCATGGAACACGATTGAATCCATCTGCCTGGATCAGATCTCAGTAGATGAATACCTGACCAGCTTACAGGAAAATTTCCAGTTGGATCAGGAAAAGGGAAATGTCCTTACATTCTGAAATAAAACAGATGGAATGTAAAAGGTGAAAAATGCGGGGCCGCCGCAGTAAAAATGCAGGGGCTCCCTTTTTATACCAAAAATCAGGCTTTTGATGGGAGGAATGTGGCAAATGAAACAAATAACAAAGAGAAAAACAATTTCCAGGATAGAACGGAAAAGAGAAATTCTCGCATGGACGATGATCCTGCCGGCGCTTTTGCTGAATGTATTTATCATGGGCGGCCCGATCGTAGGCACATTTGGAATTTCACTCACGGATTGGGATGGAATCCGTGCACCGCACTTTATCGGACTGGATAATTTCAAGAAACTTTCACTGGATACCCATTTTCTGTGGGCAGCTTTAAATAATCTCAAATGGGCCGTCTTTTTTCTGATCGTACCGGTTGCGTTTGCATTGATCATCGCAGGAATTATCAGAAAGGTGAAACGGGGACAGCTCATATACCGCACCATGTTTTTTCTTCCCTATATTGTGACCTCGGTAGTAGCGGCAAAGATATGGACACTGCTCTACAGTCCATTTTACGGAATTACCGCATGGCTGCAGAACCTGGGGATCAGCAATCCGCCCAGATTTCTGGCAGATCCGAACCTGGCTCTGTACAGTGTCGCATTTGTAGATTCCTGGCGTTACTGGGTATTTTTGATGGTTTTGTTTTTGACTGCACTTTCCCAGGTGGATCAGTCCATCGAAGAAGCGGCCATGATTGACGGCGCAAATAAGATACAGACCTTTATTCATGTCACTATTCCGCAGATCCGGCCTACGATATCCATGGTACTGATCTTAACTACGATCTGGTCGGTGACTACCTTTGATTTTGTTTATTTGATGACCGGAGGGGGACCGGGCAGTTCTTCGGAACTGGTGTCTACCTATATGTATCGTCTGGCTCTGCAGAATCAGCAGCCCGGATATGCCAGTGCGATTTCCCTGGTAATGGTGCTGTTCAGTGTAGTATTTATGTCTGTGGTCGGCCTGTTAAGAAAGAGAGGATGGGAGATATGAGAAAAAAGAAAAAAGTGGGAGCAGAGAAAGGAACTCCGTTTTATATCCATATTTTCCTGCTCGTATTTCTCTGCCTCTCCCTGTTTCCAATCGCACTGCTTGCCCTGAATTCATTAAAGACAAATCAGGAAGTCCTTGGCAATCCGATGAGCCTTCCGGCAGTGCCTCAGTGGCAGAATTATGCGGATGTATGGCAGCAGGGCGGATACAGCACCGCATTTATGAACTCCATGATTGCGATGGTGGTGTCAATTGCAGTGGTGGTGACTGCCTGTGGCTGCTGTGCGTATGCCATGACTAAATTAAAGCCAAGAGGAAGCAGACTGGTCAGCAATTATTTTATGTTTACCATGTCTGTATCGGTGACGCTCTGTCTGATTCCGCTGTTTTTCATATGGATGAAGCTGCATTTGATGAACACGCTTCATGGTCTGATCCTGATCTATATCGGGATTAACATACCGCTGATCGTTACCATCATGCGTTCGTTCTTTCTTGGAATACCGGATGAAATACTGGAAAGCGCCCGGATTGACGGCTGCGGAGAGTGGAGCATTCTGTGGAAAATCGTAGTGCCGGTTTCCAAACCGATTTTTCTTACCAGCAGTCTGCTGGTGGGGCTGGCAGTATGGAATGAATTTTTCTATGCAAACAGTTTTATTCAGACGGACAGTCTGCGGACGGTGGCAACGCGTTATTTGGCATTTACCGGGCAATATTCCTCTGATTGGAGTAAAATATGTACAGCAGGTGTAATCACGATTTTGCCAATGGTTATTTTGTATCTGATTTTCCAGAGACAATTTATTGAAGGCCTGACGGCAGGGAGCGTGAAGGGATAATAGAAGGAGGACAGTATATGAAGGTGATGAAACAGGAGTATATAGACGGCATTTATGCCGGATGGCTGGGAAAGATCATTGGAATAAGGCTGGGGGCGCCGGTAGAAGGCTGGAGCTATGAGCAGATCAGAGATATCTATGGAGCGCCGGATGGATATCCGGTGGAATACCGGGATTTTGCGGCAGATGATGACAGCAATGGACCTCTGTTTTTTCTCCGGGCGCTGGAGGACAGCAAAAAGAAAGATCAGATGGAAGCCCAGGATGTGGCAGAAGCGTTATTGAATTACGCTCCCTTTGAGCATGGCTTTTTCTGGTGGGGAGGTTATGGCGTATCCACGGAGCACACGGCTTATCTGAATCTGAAGAATGGAATTGAGGCACCCGGAAGCGGCAGTGTGGAACAGAATGGTTCCTGTACGGCAGAACAGATCGGCGGTCAGATTTTTATTGATACCTGGGGGTTAGTCACACCGGGAAATCCCGATCTGGCGGCAAAACTTGCTGAAAAAGCAGCCAGTGTGACCCATGGAGGAAATGGAGTGTACGGCGGTATTTTTGTCGCAGTCTGCATCAGTTATGCTTTTACAGAAAAGGATATTCACAAAATAATCGAAAAGGGATTGAGTTATCTTCCGGCGGATTGTGAATATACAAGGGTGGTCAGGGCTGTCATGGAATATCATGAAGCACATCCGGGAAAAGAGAACTGGGAGAGCTGTTACCGGTTTGTTTTTGAAAATTATGGCTACAGCAAGTATCCGGGAGTATGTCATATCATGCCCAATATTGCAGTGATGATTCTGTCTCTTCTGTACGGAGAAGGGGATTTTGACGATACCCTGAATATCTGCAACCGATGCGGCTGGGATACGGACTGCAATGCAGGAAATGTGGCAGTGATCATGGGAGTCAGAGGCGGCCTGGCGGCGATTGATTATAATAAATGGAGAAAACCGATCAATGATTTTCTGGTTTGCTCCAGTGTGGTGGGATCGCTGAACATTATGGATATTCCCTATGGAGCTTCTTACATTGCAAAGCTGGCCTGCATTCTTTCCGGAGAGGAACTGCCGGAACCATTTAATCAGATTGTAAGAGAACGAATTGATTGCTGCCATTTTGAATATCCCGGTTCCACACATGCGATTCGGGTAAGAACGGAGCACCTGCATACCAGCGAATATTATCCGTCCTTAGAGTATGAGCTTCAGAATACAGCAGAATCCGCGGCAACCGGAAAACGATCCCTGAAGGTGACCGTGAACAGGATGCAGCCGGGAGAAAATATACTAATTTATAAGAAAACGTATTATCGTCCAAAAGACTTCCATGACAGCCGATATGATCCGGCGTTTTCTCCCCTGGTATATCCGGGGCAGGTGCTTCATGGCAGTGCCATGGTGCCGGATTACGGGCAGAATGTGGGCCTCAGCCTCTATGTAAGAGAGATGCATACGGGAGTTACCTATCAGGGAAGCGTGGTATATCCCCCAAAAGGGAAATGGATCACGATGGAATATCAGATCCCGGCTCTGACGGGTGCGTTGATTGATGAAATTGGTTTTTGCGTTCATGTAGGCGGAGAAAGGGACGGCGGCCGGAGCGTACCGATTTTGATAGATGATCTGTATGCGGATGGAAAACCGGATTATACCATTGAAATGGAAAAGGAAGAGGAAGAGGTATGGACTCTGGTTCATCGTGAGATTACGCAGTTTACAAAGCTGAAAGGACTGCTGTATCTGGAGGAAGGCCAACTGCATTTATCCGCCTGTGATTTTGCTGAGATCTATACGGGACGATATGACTGGAAGAATTACCGCGCTGTATTTAACATAACTCCCCTGACAGGGGAACATCATATGGTGAATGTGAGGGTGCAGGGGGCAAGCCGCTCCTATGCGGTGGCTCTGCTGCCTAATCAGAAGGCGGCACTGCTGAAAAACGAAAATGGCTATCAGGTGCTGGCTGAATGCAGCTTCCAGTGGACCGCCGGCAGAGAATATCAAATAGAAGCGGAGGTGAAAGGAAACTGGCTCCGGGCAAAGATCGATGGACAGGAGATATTATCCTGTCAGGATCCAGAGAATCCCTATCTGGAAGGCTCGATTGGAATTTCCACTCAGAAGGGAAGCCATTGCTGCTGCAGGAGAATTGCCATTTCCTGAAGCGGAGAAACTGCGAAGCACAGCGGATTGGATTTAACTATTAAAAGGAGAAGAGTATGAAAAAGAGAGCAGCAAATGTATTGATCAGTCTGGCAGCGAGTATCGCTGTCATAGCAGGAGGTTTTCAGGCATCAGCCCAGGAAGTAGCGGGCGGTGAGAGCACAGAAAGTGAGATCCAGGAGATGTCTGGTATAGAAGATACCGGGGCAGAAGAGACCGAAGCGGGGGAGATTATCAGTACACAGTATGGTAAGGTAAAGGGCACAAAAGAAGGGGAAGTGCTGGCCTGGTATGGAATTCCATACGGAGGGGATACTTCCGGGGAAAAGAGATGGCATGCGCCGCAGGAACCGGAACCATGGACCGATACTCTTTCCTGTACAGCACCGGCAGCACCGGCATTTCAGCTTAGCGATGATGATGAAATTACCGGAAGTGAAGACTGTCTGAATCTGGATGTTTACGCGGCAGAGGGAGCGGAAAATCTGCCCGTACTGGTTTATTTTCACGGTGGGGCCAATAAATACGGCGGTTCCATGGATGTGCCCGGAAGAGAGATTGTGGTAAAGGATAACTGCATTTATGTTTCCGTGAATTTCCGGCTTGGCATGCTTGGATTTAACAGCTTACCTGCACTGAAAGAAGACGGAACCGGAAACTTTGGAATATTGGATATGGGAGCTTCGCTGGATTGGATCAGGAACAATATTGCAAAGTTTGGCGGAAATCCCAATGATATTACTGTTATGGGATTTTCGGGCGGAGCCAGGGATATTTTGTCCATGCTGATTATTCCGGAATTTCGGGATAAATTTCAGAAAGTAGTAGCCCTCAGTGCAGGAATGAATCTGATCGATGATGACGTTTGTATGGAGACAATTGCAAATGGACTGGCACCTTTGGCAGTGGAGGATCAGAAAGCGGCAACGGAAGAAGAGGCTGCAGCGTGGCTTCTTACGGATGGAGATGATGTGAGGGAATATCTTTGCAGTATTGCCCCGGAAAGACTGGTGGTGGCAGAAGGAAATTATATGCTGCTGGCAGCGGATGGTGTGATGTACCCGGAAGATGGTTTTAATACCACAGAGTTTGCAGATGTTCCGGCCATGATTATTTCTGCCAATACGGAATCCAGCATGGACGTGATCTTCAGCAGCTCTTTTGCGGAGGAGATGGAGGCATATCCGGAGGATGAGGCGGCTGCTGCAAAAGAATTTGCCATTAAATATGGAAGCGAAGCGGCCCGTTATTTCATTATACAGCACAGTGCAGAGCGGCTGAACGCGACCTGTGAATCGAATGTCTATCTGGGGCTGGTGGAATATTGCTCCTCAGATTCCACCGTACACGATACGGATGATTTTGGTGCATTTCATGGGATTGTTACTCCAATGCTTTCCAGAGATGATGTGGAAGCTCCATACTGGCCGGGAGTATTTGACAAAGCCGGATTTTTAGATATGTCAGACAAATTCCTTACCTATCTCGGAAATTTTGTTCATACCGGTGATCCCAATGGAGAAGGACTTCCGAAATGGAATAACTGGACGGCAGAAAGTGCAGAGACCATGACCTTTGACGCAACAGAAACGGATGCTGTTCTGGAAGCAAAGGATGTCAATACATCGTATGATCAAATCGTGGCAGAAATGGATGCAGACAGCACGATTTCACAAGACTTAAAGGAAAAACTGATCCAGGGTATTATGAAAAAAAGACTTTCATTAATAGAACAGTAAATGGGCTAAAGTTCAAGGAGGAAATAAAATGAAGCAGAAATCAGTAACAAAAATGCTGTGTGCCATTCTGGCAGGAATGGTACTGGCCTCCCAGGGCGCAGGGGCTGCGCTGGCGGAAGCGGCAGCAGAAGAAGCGGTGGCAGATACGGCGGCAGATACGACAGCAGAAGAGGCGGCGGCAGATACGGCGGCAGAAAACACAGAAGCGGAAGAAAACGTCCTGACGGTAGATGCAGAGGGAGACGGTACGGCTGTGATTTATGGAGTGGACGGGCCTATGTCCTGGAGCTATGAGCCGGGGGAAATAGTCCATATCCGGGCGGTTCCTGCATTGGGCAGTTATTTTGCCGGATGGACATCATCGGATGATGGAGAAGTGAAGGACGCATCAGAGGCAAGCACGTCACTTGTGATGCCGGATCATGAGGTGACTCTGACCGCTCATTTTCTTTCTTACGCTGATAAGGAAGTGAAGCAGAACAGCTTTCTGAATACAAACGGTGTCATGTGGTTCTATAATACTTATTTTGACCTTAAATATTCGGATATTACAGACAGTCTGGATGAGCTGCAGGAAAACGGGATCAATGTAATCGGATTTTTCTGTCCTTACGATGGTGATAAATCATTATATGACGGCTGCGATCCCATGGACTGGTATGATGTACCGGAACAGTGCGGCACAATGGATGATTTCCGCACGATGGTAGCGGCGGCTCATGACAAAAATATGAAGGTGATCTGTTATTTTGTGAATATTTATATTGATAAAAATTCCGAATATTTCAAAACGGCGGAAAAACAGTATGCGGCAGGAGAATATGATGCACAGGAATGCTCTTCCTTCTGCTGGACAACGAATCCCAATACACCGCTTCCGGAAAAAGGAAAAAGTGTATTCGGCACGGTTGGAATGGAGGGATTTCGGACTCACTGGGAATACAGCGAAGTTGCCGGAGCATACTACTGCAATGTATGGCGGGGCGGCGGCCTGGATTTTGATCTGCCGGGGGCCCATGCAATTTCTTATGATATTGAGAAATTCTGGCTGGATGCAGGACTGGATGGCTTCATGTTTGATGTGGCGAAAACCCTGCCGGAAATGCATGATCTCTGGATCCGGCTTCCTCAGGAATATACAGCCAATGATAAATGGCTGGCAACAGAGAAGGGGGACAGCACGCAGGCGGATGAAAATCTGAGTTATGGCTATAACTGCTGGTTCAACTATGGAGACGATGATTTGGCAAATGATTATACCCGTGTCATAAATGGAGAGATCGATGCGGACGGACTGGAGGAGGCGTTTGGCAATTCTGATTATGCACATTCCAGGAATGCATGGACCTTTGCATGGAGTCCGTGGGGAGATGAAGAGGAAGAAAATCTGATTCCACACAGCTATCCTGTCTATGAAAATGATGAATTGATGCGTGTGCAGGAAGCTGCTCTTCTGGCAGGCGGCGGCATTACCTATGGCTGTGGTATTTATGATGAATACCTGACCTGGTCAGATACCCTGAAGGAAAACTGGGGCAGAGTATTGAAAACAGTAAGTGATAATTCGGCATTACTTCCTTCCGCCAGCAGAAAGCGGCTGGAGACACAGTCCGAGCAGACTTCCTTTGCCATGGAGCGTGTCAGTGCAGACGGCTCTCAGAAAGCGCTGCTCATCTATAACCTGAGCGGTGAGGAACAGACGGTTGCCGTAAATCTGAACGGCAGTGAATTTGAGACCGGAGCTGCGCTTACGGATCTGTATCAGGAAGGGAATTCGGTAGAAGTAACACCAGGTACCTATGAAGTCAGCATTCCGGCCTATGGATTTATGATGCTGGGAGAGACAAAATAATACGTTGACCAGGCCGCCTGTATCGCCTGTGTAAAAAGAAAAAAAGAGACTGCTGTGCAGATTGAACTGTTCCTGGCCATGTGAGGCCAGGGACAATCAATTGGGAATGGCGGTCTTTTTTGTGGAAACAGAAACCGGTAGGGATAACTTCGTTACAGTTCAGCCTTGAAATGAGAACGCTATCCGGGTGGCTGCCCCAGGTATACCGCAGGTGCTGTTTCGAAAGCCAAGAGCATCTAAGGCTTCCACAAGGTGTTCCAAAAGCAGGAATTGGGAGCCATAACTCACCTTCGGTTCAAACAAATGACTCCCAATTCCTATGGAACATCTTGTGGAATCCAAGATGCTTAGGCTTTCTGCAAATGCACCTGCGGCATACCTGGGGCAGCCGCCCGGAAGCTGTGCGTCAAGTAAAAAACTGAACTGTCACATAACTTCAGAAAAATATAGCGAAATGTAATGTAAAATATCCCGGAAAATGTTAAACTATAAAAAACGAATCAAGTATATGTCTGATAAAGAGGAGGCATTGATAAATGAAGACATTATTAAAAAACGGTTTTGTAGTTTCCGGGCGAGGAACCAGGAAGCAGGATATATTGATAGAAGATGAAAAAATCACAGCTATGGGAAGTCTGACGGAGGCGGCGGACGAAGTGGTGGATCTTGGCGGAAAATACCTGTTTCCGGGATTTATTGACGGGCATACCCACTTTGATCTGGAGGTGTCCGGCACGGTGACGGCCGATGATTTTGCCACCGGGACCAGGGCTGCTCTGGCAGGAGGCACTACAGTGATCATTGACTTTGCCACTCAGAATAAGGGAGAGACGCTGAAGGAAGCCTTTGCCAACTGGGAAGGGAAGGCGGCGAAGGGCTGTTCCTGTGATTATGGTTTTCATATGGCGATCTCTGACTGGAATGAAGGAGTGAAGCAGGAAATCCAGGATATGATCGACCGGGGCATCACCAGCTTTAAATTATATATGACGTATCCGGCGATGCGCCTGAATGACGGAGAACTGTATGAGGTAATAAAGGAATTGAAAGAGCACGGCTGCTTTGCCGGTGTGCACTGTGAAAATGCGGATCTGATCGATGCGCATATCAGAGAGATGCAGGCAGCAGGAAAATTTGAACCGGAGAATCATCCGAAGGTGCGTCCGGATACGCTGGAGGCAGAGGCGGTGCATCGGCTGATGGTGATCGCGGGAGAGGCCAAAGCACCGGTAATGGTGGTACATATTACGGGGAAAAAGGCACTGGAGGAGATTAAACGGGCGAGAGAGGCAGGGCAGACTGTATATGCGGAGACCTGCCCTCATTATCTGCTGCTGGATGAGACCGTATTTGAAAAGCCGAATTTTGAAGCGGCGAAATATATCTGTTCCCCGCCCATGAGAGCCAAAGAGAATCAGGATTATCTGTGGAAAGCGATTGCGGCAGGGGATATTGATACGATAGCTACGGATCACTGCAGCTTCACCATGGAGCAGAAGCGCATGGGGCTGCAGGACTTTTCCAAAATTCCGAATGGAATGCCGGGTGTGGAAAACAGAGGACCGCTGATGTTTTCCTACGGCGTGCAGGACGGGCGGATCACTGCCGAAAAAATGTGCCAGGTGCTGGCGGAAAATCCGGCGAAGCTGTATGGCCTGTATCCGAAAAAAGGAGTGCTGGCGCCGGGAAGCGATGCGGATATCGTGATTTTTGATCCGGAAAAAGCTTTCGTGATTTCGGCAGCGACACAGCATTATCATATGGATTATTCCCCATATGAAGGCTTTAAACTGAAAGGAAGCATTGCTCAGGTTTATCTGAGAGGCCGGCTTGCGGTCAATGACGGAGAAATCCTGCTGGAAAATGCAGGACAGTATCAGAAACGGGGACTGCCGGAATTTGGGGAGTGAGGCTGATGAAAACAGGTGCAGTTATCATTGCAGCGGGCATTACTTCATCGGAAGAAGGATTTCAGCCATTAAAACCGGTGGGAAAACTGACCAGGGTGGAGCGGATCATTCTGAATTTTCAGAAAGCGGGGATTGAGGATATCGTCATCGTCACGGGAAACCGTGCAGAAGAACTGGAACGCAGCCTGAAGCAGCGGGGCGTTGTATTCCTGTACAACCGGGAATATGAACGGACCGAGATGTTTGATTCCGCCAAAATTGGTTTCCGGTATATGCAGGGCATCTGCCGGCGGGTTCTGTTTACGACGGTCAATGTGCCGCTGTTTACGGAAGCTACGCTGGAGGCTCTTTTGAAAAGTCCGGCTCAGATTGCGATTCCTGTCTATCAGGGGCATCGGGGCCATCCGGTGGCGCTGCGTTTGGAAGCGATGAAAGAAATACTGGAATACAGCGGCGCAGGCGGGCTGCGAGGTGCAATCGCAGCTTCGGAATATCCGGCGGACTGGATAGAGACAAAAGACCCCGGGATTTTAAAACAGACCGGGCAGACTGAAAATTATCAGGAAATTCTGGAGTATCACAATGAACAGTTGATGCATATGAATCTGGATATCGGACTGGTTCGGGAAAGCCGTTTCTTTGACAGTCTGACAGCCGCACTGTTAAAACAGATCGATACGGCTGGATCTGTCCGGGAAGCCTGCACCCGGCTGAATATTTCCTACAGCAAGGGATTTCAGATGCTGGCGGCCGCAGAGACGGAACTGGACTGCGCTCTGACCGAACGGCAGCAGGGCGGAAAATATGGCGGCAAGACATTTTTAACAAAGCAGGGCAGAGAATTTCTGGATAAGTATGAGCACTTCCGTCAGGAAGTATATCACATGGCAGATAAAAAATTCCGCGAGATATTTGTCCGGTGAGGATATGACATAAAAAAGGAACAGGAAAAAGGAGACAGATATGTTAAATTCAAACATGAGAGAAGAAAGAATACATATTTTTGATGATACAGAATGGCAGTGCAAGAAGAATCAAAAGCTGAAGGAGGCGATTTCCAAAACGAGAGGACTGCAGTATGCAGTTTCTGAGGAGGAACAGCCCAAGGGAATACAGGAAGGGCACAGATATACTCAGAAGGCTTCCCTTGTGGTTTCCGGAAAGAGAAGTCTGGAGGCAGCAGGCGCCTACAAAGGAAAAAAAGTATGCGTACACAATTTTGCTTCCGCTACCAGTGCGGGCGGCGGGGTGAAAAAGGGTTCTAGCGCACAGGAGGAAGCAATCTGCCGATGCAGTACACTGTATTTCAATATCAGCAAACCGGAGATTGCAAAGGAATTTCATCTGAAGCATAAAAATGCGCTGCAGGCTGGTACGATGAACGTAACTTATAATGATGACTGTATTTATTCCCCAGGGATTGTGGTATTTAAGAGCGATACGGATCATCCGGAGGCATTGCCGGAACAGGAGTGGTATTCCATTGATGTGATTACCTGTGCCGCTCCAAACCTGAGAAAAAATCCTGTGAACAGCATGAATCCCTACGGAGGGAAAAAGCCGGTGGAATTAAGCGAGGATGAACTGAAAGCACTGCATATAAAACGGATGAGACGTATTCTGGACATTGCAAAAGCAGAGCAGGAGGAAGTAGTCATTCTGGGAGCCTTTGGCTGCGGAGCATTTGCAAATCCACCGGAGGTAGTGGCTGCCGCCATGAAAGAGGTTGTGGAAGAGTATCGCTATGACTTCGAAACAATTGAATTTGCAGTCTACTGCGGTTCGAGAGATACAAAAAACTATGATGTATTTAAGAATACGTTGTCTTGAAAACGGAAGGCTGGCAGGAGCATAAGGCGGTGCACGAAAAGTCAGGCTGGCAGGAGCATAAGGCGGCGCACGAAAAGTCAGGCTGGAAAGAGCATAAGGCGATGCACGAAAAAGGCGGAAAAAAGAACATAATACAGTTTTAAAAAACGGAAAATAAAATCAAAAAACAACAGAGGAGTCAGACAATGAAAACGATAGCAAATGAGGAAACTTATATCGATTACATGCTGGATGCCACCACCCGTCTTCTGGCGGTGGACAGCCCCAGCGGATATACGGAACACGCAGCAGAATTTGTGATGAAGGAACTGGAGGCCATGGGGTATGCGCCGGAGCAGACCCGCAAGGGCGGTGTGCTGGTGTGCCTTGGAGGAGATGGTGACAGTACAGCAGCGGACGGCATTTTGCTGGAGGCCCATATGGATACCCTGGGGGCTATGGTAGCAGAGGTGAAAGCAGGCGGACAGCTTCGTCTTACCAACATCGGCGGCATGAATGCCAACAATGCAGAAGGGGAAAACTGCCGGGTGATCACCCGGTTTTCCGGTACCTATGAGGGTACGGTGCAGCTCGAAAATGCCTCTATTCACGTAAACGGAGAATACAATAAAACAGAACGAAACTGGGATACCGTGGAGCTGGTACTGGATGAGCCGGTGCATTCCAAAGAAGATACCCAGAAGCTTGGTATTTGTCCGGGAGACATTGTCTGCTTCGATCCCCGTACCAGAATTACTTCAAAGGGCTATATCAAGAGCCGTTTCCTGGATGATAAACTGAGTGTAGGCATTTTGCTGGGCTATGCAAAATATTTGAAAGAAGAAAAGGTGGAGTTGAAACGTCCGGTCTATGTCCACATCACTGTATATGAAGAAGTGGGACATGGCGGTTCGGCATCGGTGCCGGAGTGCATCAGCGAGGCGATTTCAGTGGATATGGGCTGTGTGGGAGAAGGACTGCTCTGCAGAGAAGAACAGGTGTCGATCTGTGCCAAGGACAGCGGCGGACCATATGATTACAGGATGGTGAATGACCTGATCCTGGCGGCCAGAGAGATGGGGGCAGATTATGCGGTGGACATTTATCCCCATTATGGTTCTGATGTGGAAGCTACCCTGAAGGCAGGCTATGATATTCGTCATGGACTGATCGGAGCCGGAGTATATGCTTCTCATGGATATGAGAGAAGTCATAGAGACGGGGTGAAAAACACCTGGAAGGTGCTGGTTGGATACTGCGGATAAGCGGAAGCTGAAGAGGAAGAACAAGTGACGGACAGGGAATTATTTTCCAAATCCCATAGCAGCATCTGCTTTCCATAAACGGCCGGAAGACCGCCTGTGGCAGGCAGGATGTGCAATGGCAGATGGAAAACGACTCCCTGCCTTTCAATTTACTCATCCAGCATATCCGTATTATCGTAATCCTCGATATACTTCTGCAGCCGTGGAAATGCGCCTTTATAAATCAGTGAAAGCAGCTTGTCCAGGCGGCGCAGGGCCAGTTGAAGTTCATCCTGGGTGATCAGGCCGTCCCGTTGGGCGTCTGCCAGCTCGTCCAGGTCTACGACGCGCACAAAGCCATCCGGATAAACGATCACGTCCACCAGCAGATCCGTGAAGACGTAAGTATTGGTATCCTTATCCCAGGTGTGGAAGATGATATCGCAGTACCAGCTTATTAAATGATTGTCTGCATCGTAAAATTTGCTGATCTTGAAGCCACGCTCCAGAAAATAGCAGGAGTATCCGTGATGCAGCGTTTTTTTGGGACGCAGGGTATTCCAGCGGGTGATGATGACTTCGTTGTCCTGATAAAGAATGATATCGTCCTTTAAAGAGACGCATTCGGCTGGAATAATACGTTTGCGGAATAATTTAGTGTTTTCCATAAGAATTCTTCTTTCCTTATACGCTTTGAACCGGCATATTTTGCAGCCACGAACAGGGCCGGTTTTGAATTATAAATTATAAAAAGTATAGCAGAGAAGAGAGGAAAAGTCTATGAAATGTTTCCTTGTCGGATGCGCATATCGGTGTTAAAATAGATATAAAAAATGACAGATAAACCTGAAAAACTTAACGCGGAGGAAAATGTAAATGAAGGTATTGAATTATGGATCTTTAAATGTGGATTACGTATATGCTCTGGATCACATTGTTCAGGGAGGCGAGACAATATTGTCATCCAAAATGGAACCGTTTTGCGGTGGAAAAGGTCTGAATCAGTCTATCGCTCTGGCAAAAGCCGGAGTACCGGTTTACCATGCGGGCCTGATCGGAGAAGACGGGGATATGCTGCTGGAAACCTGTCGGGAAAATGGGGTAAATACAGATTATATCCGTAAGCTTCCGGAAAAAGGCGGCCACACAATCATCCAGGTGGACCGCAATGGCCAGAATTGCATTATTCTGTATGGTGGAACCAATCAGATGCAGACAAAAGAATATATTGATGAAGTGCTGGGAAATTTTGCTGAGGGAGATTTCCTGATCCTTCAGAATGAAGTGAACCTGTTGGACTACATCATTGACAAAGCATACGAAAGAGGGATGAAAATTGTTTTGAATCCTTCCCCGTTTGACGATAAATTGAAAGCCTGCGATTTGACGAAGGTGTATTTATTTATGCTCAATGAGATCGAAGGCGAGCAGTTCACCGGTTATAAAGAGAAAAATGAAATCCTGACTCATCTGACGGAGAAATTTCCAAATGCCAGATTTGTGCTGACTCTGGGAAGCGACGGAGCGGTTTATTTTGATGGAAAAGAAAAGGTATTTCAGGATATCTTCAAGGTAAAAGCAGTGGATACAACGGCGGCCGGAGATACCTTTACGGGCTTTTTTATGGCATCCATTATTGATGGAATGCCGGTGGCGCAGGCATTGAAGACGGCGGCAAAGGCATCTTCCATCGCGGTTTCCAGACCGGGAGCGACTCCATCCATCCCGACGATGGAGGAAGTGAAGAAGGGGCTGGCAGAAGCATAAAAGCCAGGCAATTGAAATAATGAAGAAACAGACAGAGACAAAAACAGAAGGAGAACAGGGATATGGTACAGGAAATGCTTGGCAAACTGGTCCAGTATGGATTGGCGACAGGGCTTATCATGAAGGAAGACACAATTTATACGACAAACCGGCTGCTGGAACTGCTGCAGTTGGATTCGCTGGAGGAAAAAACAGAAGAAGCCATTCGTGGATTTGATCCGGCTGATCAGTCGGTGGTACCTGAATTGGAGAAGATACTGGATGCTCTCTGCGACTATGCCTATGAGAATAAACTGATCGATGAAAATGGAGTGGTATACCGTGATCTGTTTGATACAAAGCTGATGGGAGCACTGGTGGACCGCCCTTCCAATGTGATACACAGGTTTCAGGAGCTGTACCGGCAGGATCCCATAAGGGCTACGGATTTTTATTATAAGTTCAGCCAGGATACCAACTATATCCGCCGTTACCGGATTGAAAAGGATCAGAAATGGGTTACGCGTACCGAATATGGTGATCTGGATATTACCATCAATCTTTCCAAGCCGGAAAAGGATCCCAAGGCCATCGCAGCGGCCAAGCTGGCGAAGCAGACCTCCTATCCCAAATGCCTTCTCTGTACAGAAAATGAAGGATATGCGGGAAGAGTGAATCATCCGGCGCGGCAAAATCACCGTGTCATTCCGGTAACGATTAACCAGAGTGACTGGTTTTTCCAGTATTCTCCCTATGTTTATTATAATGAGCACTGTATTGTGTTTAACGGTCAGCATACCCCGATGAAGATTGAACGGGCTGCTTTTGCGAAGCTGTTTGATTTTGTAAAGCAGTTCCCTCATTATTTTGTGGGTTCCAATGCGGATCTTCCGATCGTGGGCGGTTCGATCTTAAGTCATGACCATTTTCAGGGAGGCCACTATGAATTTGCCATGGCGAAGGCTCCGGTGGAGACGGAAGTGGTGATTCCGGGTTTTGAAGATGTAAAGGCGGGGATTGTAAAATGGCCCATGTCGGTACTGCGTATCAGCGGACCGGATACAGAGCGCCTGATCACGCTGGCAGATAAAATCCTGCTGGCATGGCGGGGATATACGGATGAGGCGGCGTTTATTTTTGCAGAGACAGAGGGCGAACCGCATAATACGATCACTCCGATCGCCAGAAAACGGGGCGATAATTTTGAACTGGATCTGGTGCTGAGAAATAATATTACGACAAAGGAGCATCCGCTGGGAGTATATCATCCTCACGCAGAGCTTCATCATATTAAAAAAGAAAATATCGGTCTGATCGAGGTCATGGGACTGGCTGTGCTGCCATCGCGGCTGAAGACAGAGATGGAGGATCTGCAGAAAGCGCTGCTTACAGGAGAAGATATCCGAAAGGATCCTGAACTGGAAAAGCATGGGGACTGGGCAGAAGAAATCCGCCGGAAGTACGCGGATATCAACGCGGACAATGTGGAAAAAATCCTTCAGGAGGAGATCGGGATTGTCTTTGCAAAGGTGCTGGAGCATGCAGGCGTGTATAAGCGGAATGCAGAAGGAAAGGAAGCTTTCCAGCGTTTCATCCGGCATATCTGAAGCAGCGAAAATCCTGTCTTGACAAAAACAACTGATGAGGCTAAACTGGATAAATCAGAACTCAATAGGGCAAAGCGTGGAAGAGGGATAGTACGTGCGGCGGAATTTACAGAGAGAAGATGGCTGGTGTGAATCTTCAAAGAAGCTGTAGGGAACCTGCCTTGGAGCAGCCTGTGAAAGCAGGACGTAATTCCGGCGATAACGGAAGGCGAGAGAACAGGATCAATGAATTTCAGAGGTCTGTTAATCAGGGTGGTACCGCCGAAGTGATTTTGTGAAAGAAAACTTTGCATCTGTAAGTATTTCTTTTGAAACAAAAGCCTCGGTCCCTTGGCATAGCATAATGCCTGGGGACTGAGGCTTTTTATGTGGACAATTGTTGAATGCGGCGATAACTGAGAAACCACAAGAGTGTGTTTTTAGGTAACCGGTCAGGATACGGAAGCGTTACGTTTCTCGTCGCGGATAAAAAATGAGGAGAGAAAAAAATGGCGAATGAAAAGAAATTAGTGGAATCAATCACTTCTATGGAAGAAGATTTTGCGCAGTGGTATACCGATGTGGTAAAGAAAGCAGAGCTGACAGATTATACCAGTGTAAAGGGATGTATGGTGATCAAGCCGGCAGGGTATGCCATCTGGGAAAATATCCAGCATGAGTTGGACCGCAGATTTAAAGAAACGGGAGTGCAGAATGTATATCTTCCTATGTTCATACCGGAAAGTCTGCTTCAGAAAGAAAAAGATCATGTGGAAGGGTTTGCGCCGGAGGTAGCATGGGTGACTCATGGCGGACTGGAACCGCTGCAGGAGCGTATGTGCGTGAGACCGACCTCAGAGACTCTCTTTTGTGATTTCTATGCAAATGATATTCATTCTTACCGCGATCTGCCGAAGGTTTACAATCAGTGGTGCTCCGTAGTGCGCTGGGAGAAAACCACAAGACCATTTCTGCGTTCCAGAGAATTTTTGTGGCAGGAAGGCCACACCGCACATGCTACAGCGGAAGATGCAGAAGCGAGAACTGTTCAGATGCTGAATGTATATGCAGATTTCTGTGAGGAAGTGCTGGCTATTCCGGTTATCAAAGGAAGAAAGACGGATAAAGAAAAATTTGCGGGTGCAGAAGCGACCTATACCATCGAATCTCTGATGCATGACGGAAAGGCGCTTCAGTCCGGAACCAGCCACAACTTCGGGGATGGTTTTGCAAAAGCGTTCAATATTCAGTTTACCGATAAAGACAATACTTTAAAATATGTACATCAGACCTCCTGGGGCATGACCACCCGTATGATCGGGGCAATTATCATGGTACACGGGGACAATAACGGACTGGTGCTGCCTCCGAGAATTGCACCGGTTCAGGTGATGGTGGTTCCGATTCAGCAGAAGAAAGAAGGCGTTCTGGAGAAAGCTTCCCAGGTATGGGAGACTCTGGCAGCCAGCGGTCTGCGTGTCCGTATGGATGATTCGGATAAGAGTCCGGGCTGGAAATTCTCAGAACAGGAGATGAGAGGAATCCCGGTGAGAATTGAACTTGGACCAAAGGATATCGAAGCAGGACAGGCTGTGATCGTGCGCCGTGACACCAGAGAAAAGACGGTGGCGGCACTGGAAGAGCTGACAGAGAAGGTAAAGGAAATTCTGGAGACCATGCAGGCAGATATGCTGGAAAAAGCCAGAAAACACAGAGATTCCCATACCTATACCGCGGTGACAAAGGAAGAATTCAAGGATATCGCAGACAACAAGCCTGGATTTATCAAGGCAATGTGGTGCGGCAGCCAGGAATGTGAGGATGCCATCAAGGAAGAATACGGAGTAACCTCCAGATGTATTCCTTTCCATCAGGAGCAGATCAGCGATACCTGTATCTGCTGCGGAAAACCTGCATCAAAAATGGTTTACTGGGGTAAAGCATATTAAGCTTTACCGCTGAGGGTGCAGAATTTAAAAAACAGAAAAAAACAATAATATTCGAGGTATCAGGAAAAATATTCTAAATAATAGAAAGAAATATTTGATTTTCCGCAAAAATTGCGGCAAAACAAGAAAAAACTGATTGACGAATAAAATAAATAAGGGTACAATGTTCCCATGAGTTTTTTAGGCGATATTTAAAAGGAGGATGAAATTATGAAAAAAACAGTAAGATTTGCAAGTGCGGCAATGGCAGCTACTATGATGCTTTCTATGACAGCGATGGCAGGTGAGACATTTAAAATCGGCGGTATTGGACCGATCAGCGGAGGCGCTGCTATTTATGGACAGGCAGTTATGAATGCTTCCCAGATGGCAGTGGATGAGATCAATGCAGCAGGCGGTATCAATGGCTATCAGGTAGAGTTCAGTTTCCAGGATGATGAGCATGATGCAGAGAAATCAGTCAATGCTTACAATACATTAAAAGACTGGGGTATGCAGATGCTGCTTGGCACCGTTACCTCTACTCCATGTATCGCAGTCAGCGCAGAGACAGCGAATGACAATATGTTCCAGTTGACACCATCCGGCTCCGCAGTTGAATCGATTGCACCGGAGAACGCATTCCGTGTATGCTTCTCTGATCCGGCGCAGGGTACAAAATCAGCACAGTATATTGGCGAAAATGCACTGGCTACCAAAGTGGCAGTTATTTACAACAGCTCCGACGTATATTCTTCCGGTATTTACAACAATTTCGCAACAGAAGCGGCTAATCAGGGATTTGAACTGGTATCAGCAGAAGCATTTACCGAAGACAGCAAGACAGACTTCTCCGTACAGCTTCAGAAAGCAAAAGATGCCGGAGCAGATCTGGTATTCCTGCCGATCTATTATACTGAGGCATCTCTGATTCTGACTCAGGCAGCAGGTATGGATTATGCACCTACGTTCTTCGGATGTGACGGTCTGGACGGTATCCTTACCGTAGAAGGATTTGATACTGCTCTGGCAGAAGGCGTTATGCTTCTGACTCCTTTCGCAGCAGATGCATCAGATGAGATGACACAGAACTTTGTGACAGCATACAAAGAAGCTTACACAGATGTTCCAAACCAGTTTGCAGCAGATGCTTATGATGGCATGTATGCAATCAAAGCTGCAGCAGAGAAGGCTGGCGTTACTCCGGATATGGAAGTATCTGATATCTGCGAAGCGATGAAGACAGCTATGACTGAGATTACGATCGATGGCCTGACCGGTACCGGCATGACCTGGACCGCAGATGGCGAGCCGAACAAAGCTCCTAAGGCAGTTGTGATCAAGGACGGCGCTTACACAGCAATGTAAAAAGAATACTGGTAGCCGTGAATGCAGGATGCAGGAAGCAGTTACACAAAAATAACGCAGGGGTTGCCATGAAGGTGGCGGCCCCTTGCTGTTTTATGTTACGGAAAAGGACTATACGTTTTTTCGTTTTAATGATATATTAACTATACTAACTTTTTAAAGCGATGTTACTGTTTTCCCGGTGATTTTATACTGCCGGCCGTTGAAACCAGCAGCATCCCGAAATGCGATGCGAGGTGTACTATGAGTTTTTTAAATTATTTAATCAGTGGTATCAGTCTCGGAAGTGTATATGCAATAATCGCTCTTGGCTACACTATGGTATACGGAATTGCCAAGATGCTGAACTTTGCTCACGGCGATGTTATCATGGTCGGTGCTTATACTGTCTTTATTGCGACTGCATCTGCGGGACTTCCTACGATACCGGCTATTATCCTTTCTATGATTGTCTGTACCGCACTGGGCATGGCGATTGAAAAAGTGGCTTATCGGCCGCTGCGCAATGCGGCTTCACCGCTGGCGGTGCTGATCACAGCCATTGGTGTCAGCTATCTGCTGCAGAACCTGGCTCTGCTGATCTTTGGATCCAATACCAAGTCTTTCACTTCCGCAGTGAATTTTCCGGCGATCAAACTGGCAGGCGGTCAGTTGAACATTACCGGTGAGACGTCGGTTACGATTCTGGCCTGTGTTCTGATCATGATCGGACTGACGTTATTTATCAACAAGACAAAACCGGGACAGGCTATGCTGGCGGTTTCAGAGGATAAGGGTGCAGCCCAGCTCATGGGCATCAATGTCAACGGAACGATCGCTCTGACGTTTGCCATCGGTTCTGCCCTGGCGGCGATCGCAGGCGTGCTGCTCTGCTCCGCTTATCCGTCCCTGACGCCGTATACCGGTTCCATGCCGGGTATCAAGGCATTTGTGGCGGCTGTGTTTGGCGGGATCGGATCCGTTCCCGGAGCCATGATCGGCGGTATTCTGCTTGGTATTATTGAGATTTTCGGCAAAGCTTACATTTCTTCCCAGATGGCAGATGCAATTGTATTTGCCGTGCTGATCGTGGTACTTCTGGTGAAGCCTACCGGCCTGATGGGCAAGAAGATTCAGGAAAAGGTATAAGGGGGAAGAGGAAATGAAAAAGAGGATGAATAAAACGGCAAAACAAAATGCCATTACTTATGGCATAGTGATTTTGGCCTATATTATCATGCAGTCCATGCTGATGACAGGCCATATTTCCAGTTCCCTGTCCGGCCTGCTGGTTCCTTTCTGCTATTATGTGATCTTAGCAGTGTCCCTGAACCTGACCGTAGGATATCTGGGGGAACTGAGCCTTGGACATGCGGGCTTTATGTGCGTTGGTGCATTTGCCAGTGTATTTTTTACGAAATGTATGGAAGATGTGATCACTGTTTCCCTGGTGCGTTTTATGCTGGCACTGCTGGTAGGTGCTTTGGTGGCAGCGCTCTTTGGCGTGCTGATCGGCATCCCGGTGCTCCGCCTGCGGGGGGATTATCTGGCAATTGTGACACTGGCATTTGGTGAGATCATCAAGAACCTGGTTAATGTGCTCTATGTGGGAAAAGACAGCAGCGGTCTTCATTTTTCTATAAAAGATGCTATGTCACTTGGGATGGAGCCCGGCGGAACCACGATCATCAACGGTCCCCAGGGAATTACCGGAATCGCAAAGGATTCCAATTTTACCATTGGCATTGTGCTGGTGCTGCTCACCCTGTTTATCGTACTGCGTCTGATCAGTTCCAGAGACGGACGGGCGATCAAAGCGATTCGTGACAACCGTATCGCGGCAGAATCCATTGGAATCAACATTACAAAATATAAACTGATGGCATTTTCCGTATCAGCCGCACTGGCCGGCCTTGGCGGAGCACTGTATGCGCACAACCTGTCTACCTTAAGTGCGACTCCCAAAAACTTTGGCTACAACATGTCCATCATGATTTTGGTATACGTGGTACTGGGCGGCATTGGCAGCATCCGCGGCTCTGTGATCGCTCCTGTAGTCCTGAATCTGGTGCTGGATTATTTCCTGAGAAAGTTCCAGATGATGGGGGACAATGTGGTGCTTCAGTTCCTCAGTGACAACCGTATGCTGGTGTACGCCATCCTGCTGATTGCGCTGATGCTCTTTAGCTGGAGTCCTAAGGCGATTGAATGGCGCGAACGGGTATTTCATAAAAAACAGCCAAAGGAGGCAGAATAATTATGGCAATGTTGGAAGTTAAAAATCTGGGTATCTCCTTTGGCGGTCTGCGGGCGGTAAATGGCTTTGATATTACCATTGAAAAAGGTCAGCTCTATGGCCTGATCGGTCCGAACGGCGCAGGCAAAACCACTGTGTTCAACCTTCTGACCGGGGTTTACCGTCCGGATAACGGAAACATTCTTCTGGACGGACAGGAGATTGCCGGAAAAAAGACGATTGAAATAAGCAAAGCCGGCATTGCCAGAACGTTTCAGAATATCCGTCTGTTTTCGGATATGTCGGTGCTGGACAATGTAAAAGCAGGTCTGCACAACCATCATGTATATTCGGCTGTTGCCGGCATTTTTCATCTGCCAAGCTACCAGAAGGAAGAGAAGCTGATGAATGAAAAGGCAATGGAGCTGCTGCAGGTATTTGAACTGGAAGGAGAAGCTGAGATACTGGCTTCGAACCTTCCCTATGGGAAGCAGAGAAAGCTGGAAATTGCCCGTGCACTGGCCACGGATCCCAAGCTTTTGCTGCTGGACGAGCCGGCTGCCGGCATGAATCCCAATGAGACGCAGTCTCTGATGGATATGATCCGTTTTGTCCGGGATCATTTTGATATGACCATCCTTTTGATTGAGCATGATATGAGGCTGGTTTCCGGTATCTGTGAAGAACTGAGTGTCCTGAACTTCGGTGAGGTGCTGGCACAGGGCAGGACAGAGGATGTCCTGAACAACCCGCAGGTAATTACGGCATATCTTGGAGAATAGGAGGAACTTGAGTTATGGCAATGCTTGAGATAAAAGATCTGGAAGTATATTATGGAATGATCCATGCAATTAAGGGCGTTTCCTTTGAGGTAAATGAAGGAGAAGTCATTGCTCTGATCGGTGCCAACGGTGCAGGCAAGACCACAATCCTTCATACCATCACGGGACTGCTGGCAGCAAAAAGCGGCAGTGTAACCTTCGAGGGAGAAAACATCACAAAAATTCCGGCTCATAAAATCGTCAGCCTGGGAATGGCTCATGTACCGGAAGGACGCCGTGTATTTGCAGAGCTGTCCGTATATCAGAATTTGAAAATGGGCGCTTATACCAGATCAGATAAAAATGAAATAGAGTCAACTCTGTCAATGGTATACAAGCGTTTTCCACGTCTGGAGGAGCGGAAAAATCAGATGGCGGGAACCCTTTCCGGAGGTGAGCAGCAGATGCTGGCCATGGGGCGTGCCCTGATGTCTCATCCGAAGATCATTCTGATGGATGAACCGTCCATGGGATTATCCCCGATTCTGGTAAACGAAATTTTTGATATTATCCGCAGTGTGAACGAAACAGGAACCACAGTGCTGCTGGTGGAGCAGAATGCAAAAAAAGCGCTGGCAATCGCCAACCGTGCCTACGTACTGGAGACAGGCAAGATCGTGACCTCCGGAAATGCAGATATTTTGATGAATGACAATGCAATTAAGAAAGCATATTTGGGCGAATAGTGGTATAATATGCTTGATGAGTGTACGGTACGAATGCACGAAGTGCATGAGGCATAAGTGGTACAATTGCATGAATTTTATAAAACAGGAGGGGTTATAATGGATAAGATGGTAATTACAATCGCAAGACAGTATGGAAGCGGCGGTAAGACGATCGGCCAGATGCTGGCGAAGGATCTGGGCATCAAAGCATACAGCCGGGAAATCCTGAAGCTGGCCTCGGAAGACAGTGGTATCAATGAAACACTGTTCAACCAGGTGGATGAAAAACTGAAGACAACTCCATTATTCCGTATTATGAAAAAAGAGTACAAAGGAGAATTGATACCGCCGGAAAGCGAAGACTTTTTATCGAACCAGAATCTGTTTAATTATCAGGCAAAGGTGATCAAGGATCTGGCAGAAGAAGATTCCTGCGTTATCATCGGAAGGTGCGCCGATTTTGTCCTGAAAGATAGACCGAATGTAATCCGTGTTTTCATTCATGCTTCACCGGAATACTGTCTGAAACAGGCTGTGGAACGGGGCGCTCACATTGGAAAAGATGTGGAAAAATTTATTCAGCAGACCGATAAATACAGAGGCGAATATTATCATTATTACACGGGTCAGGTGTGGAACGATGCCAGAAACTACGATCTGTGCCTGAACAGTGAGAAGCTGGGATTTGAAGGCTGTGTGGAAGCAATCAAAGCATATATGAAAATCCGGAAGGATGTTTTAGAAGAAAAATAACAGCGGATTGGCATCCGGGCATAATGGAACATGTGGAAAGGATTAGAGAAGATGAAAAAATTAGTAATTGGCAATGATCATGTAGCGGTAGACATGAAAAATGAATTAAAAGCATATCTGGAAGAAAAAGGATATGAAGTAATCAATGTGGGTACGGACAGTTCAGAGAGCTTTAACTATCCTATCAGCGGCTACAAGGCAGCTAAGATGGTAGCCAGCGGCGAAGTGGACGGCGGCATTCTGATCTGCGGTACCGGGGTAGGCATTTCACTGGCAGCCAATAAGGTCAAAGGCATTCGTGCCTGCGTCTGCAGCGAACCGTTTTCAGCGAAGCTGTCAAAGCAGCACAATAATTCCAACATGATAGCCTTCGGCGCCAGAGTGATCGGCATCGAAATGGCGAAGATGATCGTGGATGAATGGCTGAATGCAGAGTTCATGGGCGGCCGCCATCAGAACCGGGTGGATATGATTATGGAAATTGAGGAAACACAGGGACTCGGGGCGGTGGATGGAGAATAAGCAGAATAGATGAATATAAAACCGTATGAAGCAAGGGCGTATTATTTCACCAATTAAAAAATAATTAAAAAACAGTTCACATCGAAATAAGGGATGTGAACTGTTTTTTTCGTTTATACTATTTTCACTTAGAAAAGCATTTAAAATATTCTGTGAAGCTTCATTGTAAAAACTGCTGGCGATAATGGATAGTATATAAAAAGAAGCTTTTTTAAAAACAGATATAAAATATTAAAAAGAAATTTCAAAATAAACAAAAATATAAATATAAAGAGAACAAAAATAAGTAAAAATATGGAAAAACTGAGAAAAATATAGAAAAAAACTATGCAAAATAAGCAATCGTTTGCTTAGATTCATGTTGAAAGCATAGATGATTTTGCTATAGAATGGAAACATAAAACAAAATGGAGAAGGGAAATCCCTTCAGAACAACTATTCATGATAAGGAGGCTTTATATGAAGAAAGTGGTAGCTTTGGGTTTGAGTTTGGCACTGGGGTTAAGTTCTATTGTATGGGGAGCAGAAGACAGTACAGTTTACAGCATTAAAGTGAGTGGCCAGCCATATATTCATGCATTGGCGAGCGTTAATGCGATTGATAAGGGATATATATCACTGGAAGATTCTGAAGTAGATATGTATTCAAGTGGACCAGTTCAAAACGAAGCAATTGCATCTGATTCCTGGGATGTGGGAACTACTGGCACAGGTGGAGCTGTGTTGGGAGCTGTTGGCTATAACTTGAAGGTGATTGCGTATTCAGCGCCAGATGAAAATACTACGGATCTTTGGGTGCGTGCAGATAGTTCTCTTGCTCAATGTGAGCAGGATGAAAATGGTGTATATGGAACCGCAGATGATTGGAAAGGATTGACGATTCTTTGTCCGACAGGTACGTCCTGCCATATGACACTGATCGGTGTCCTTGATTATTTGGGTCTAAGCCAGGAAGACATTAATCTTATAGATAGTTCAGTGGCAGATTCATATGCGGCTTTCCGATCGGGAACAGGTGATGTGGTGGCATTATGGTCTCCGTTTGGCTTCCAGGCAGAAGAAAATGAAGAGTGGATCAAAGTAGCATCGGCAGTAGATATTGGACTCACAATGCCGACAGTTGTTGTTGCTACCGAGCAGGCGATTGAAACTAACTGGGATGGAGTATATGCATATTTAAAGGGATATCTAAAGTCAGCAGATGAGTTGAACGCAGACCCGGAAGGAACCGCAGAATTATTATATGATTTTGAAGAGGAGCAGGGGATAAATATGAGTGAAAACGTATCCGCTCTTGAAGTGAAAAATCGTCCATTTACCTCTACGGAAAATAATATTGAACTTTTCACAGCGGACGCAGAAGGAAATTGCAAAGCAAACAATATTTTGCTTCAATTTGCAGAATTTTTCCAAAGTCAGGGAAAAATTGAAGCAAGCGATCTGACTGCTCTTCAGGAAAGCGGAATGGTTGATACAAGTTTCATGATGGCTATTGCAGCCGAATAAAAAATTATTTGATTGATTAATCTAATCATGAGAAGAGGGAAAACAAATCTATTTGTCAAAGAAAGTGTTTTCCCTCTTCTTTGTCAAAAATGAAGGAGCGATTTTATGGGCAATCAGGATGAAAAAACTACTTCAAAGGTTGCAAATTCGATTTTGATTGAAACGGCAGCAAGAAAAAGAGAACGGAAACAATTATTGATCATATCACTTGTTTGTATCTTTCTTTTTTTTGGCATATGGGAAATAGCTGTTCGGTTAAACTGGATTGATGGAAAGTACCTTTGTGCACCAAGTGCAGTTATTAAGACTTTTATGACAAAATTATCAGATCCAAAACCGGATGGTGCGGTATTGGGTATTCATATTATTACAAGCTTGAAACTTGTACTGATAGGCTACATTGCCGCAATTATTATAGGGGTGCCACTTGGCCTGCTGATGGGTTATTATCATACATTCGATAAATTGGTCTCACCGATTTTTGAAATTATCCGTCCTATTCCGCCAATAGCATGGATCCCCTTATCAATTATCTGGCTTGGGGTTGGAACGGCAGCTAAATGCTTTATTATTTTTCTTGCAGCATTTGTTCCCTGTGTAATCAATTCATATACAGGAGTTAAACTGACACCGCCTGTTTTAGTCAATGTGGCAAAAACCTGCGGAGCTACCCGATGGGAAATATTCAGTACAGTTTGCGTCCACTATGCAATGCCTTTGACCTTTACGGGGATTCAGGTATCTCTTGGAAATGCCTGGTCAACTCTTGTAGCTTCAGAGCTTGTATCTGCAACGGCAGGTCTTGGCTATATGATTCAGCAGGGGAGGTCACTTGTACGTCCGGACATTATTCTGGTTGGAATGTTAACAATTGGTATTCTGGGAGCAATATTTACTACTTTGTTATCAAAGTTGGAAAATAAGGTTGTCAAATGGAGGGCAAAATCATGAGAACAAAAAATCAAAAGATACGCGATTTTGTCCTTTCTGCAATTTCCGTGATAGTCTTGATTGCATTATGGTGTGCCGTATCAACCAGTAAACCGGATTTTTTTCCTACACCAATGGCAACGATTGAAAGATTAGTTAAATTATTCGAAAAGCCCATTATGAAAGTTTCTATATGGGGACATATTTTTGCCAGCCTGAAAAGAGTGTTATTCGCGATCGGTGCATCAATTATAATTGGGGTAGGACTTGGACTCATTATGGGATGGAATAAGAAAGTAAGAGCAGCTATATATCCAATCATAATGACACTTCGGCCAATTCCGCCAATAGCATGGATTCCTCTTATTATCTTATTATTTGGGGTAGGCGAATTTCCAAAGGTTCTGCTTGTATTTATAGGATCGGTATTTCCCATTCTGTTGAACACAATTTCGGCTGTTTCTATGGTAGATGATATGTATTTGAAGGTGGGAAAAGTATACAAAGCAAATACATGGCAAACTTTACATCATATTGTATTTCCGGCATCTATGCCCACTATTCTGGCAGGAATTAAAATAGCGATTAGCAGTGGCTGGATGGTGGTAGTTGCGGCAGAAATGCTTGCAAGTAAGTCTGGCTTAGGTTTTTTGATCACTCGGGGACGTGACAGCTATGATGTAGCACTTATAATGGTTGCAATGATTTTAATTGGCATTGTTGGGGCTGCTTTAAGTATTGTTTTCTCATTCATAGAAAGGAGACTATGCGGATGGATGAGCAGTTAGGGACGATAAAAGTTAAATTAAGAAACATTTCGAAATCGTTCTATTCTCGCAAAGAAGTATTCGAAGCGGTTGATAATATTTCAATTGATGTATATGAAAATGAGTTTCTAGTGCTTTTGGGACCGGGGCAATGTGGAAAAACGGTGCTTCTCAATATGATCAGTGGTTTAGAGTCTCCTACGGAAGGAACAGTTCAATTTACAGATAATAATGCTACAGACGTAGGATTTGTTTTTCAAAAGACAGCCGTATTTCCGTGGAAAACAGTCATGGAAAATGTGGAACTTCCATTAGAATTAAAAAAAGAAGATAAAACAGAACGAAGAAAAAGGGCTCAGTATCTGATTGATCTGGTTGGGTTGAATGGTTTTGAAAATTCATTGCCAAAGCAATTGTCCGGTGGTATGAAACAAAGGGTAGGAATTGCACGCGCATATGCAAATAATCCGCAGGTATTATTAATGGATGAACCATTTGGTGCATTGGATGCACAGACAAGATACCAGATGGAGGAAGAAGTTCTGCGTATTTGGGAACAGGAAAAAAGAACGGTTATATTTGTGACAAATAATATAGAAGAGGCAGTATATCTCGCAGATCGTGTTATTGTTTTAAGTTCTTGTCCAGCCAAAGTAAAAGAAATCTATAATATAAAACTTCAAAGACCTCGCGACTATGTGAACCAGGATTTTCTCCGTTTACGGGAAGCAATTGAAAAAAATACAGATTTGGCACTATAAAAGGAGGATTACCATGGCAAGTAAAGACATTAAAGTTCAGGTAAATCACTTAACAAAAAAATTTGGTGACCTTCTGGTACTTGACGATATTTCTTTTAATATAAATAAAGGCGAATTTGTTTGTATTGTAGGTCCAACGGGGTGTGGAAAAACAACATTTTTAAATCTGCTGACAAGGTTAATTGAGCCAACCTCAGGAGAAATTCTCATTGATGGAAAACCTGCGGATCCACATGTTCATAATATTTCTTTTGTATTTCAAGAACCTTCTGCTTTCCCCTGGCTGACGGCACAACAGAATATTGAGTACGGGTTGAAAATAAAAAAGAAGTCTTCAGAGGAAATCAAATCTCAGGTAGATAAAATCATAGGTTTATTGGGTCTTGAAAAATTTAGAAATGCATATCCGCATGAAATGTCGGTTAGCATGGAACAGAGGGTGGTAATAGGAAGAGCGTTTGCATTAAATCCTGATTTGCTGTTGATGGATGAGCCATATGGCCAAATGGATATTAAAATGAGATATTACCTTGAAGATGAAGTAATCCGACTTTGGAAGGCAACCGGAAGTACGGTTTTATTTATCACTCATAATTTGGAAGAAGCAGTATACCTTGCGGAACGCGTTTTGATTTTGTCAAATAAACCAGCAAAGATTAAGGCTGAAAAAAAAGTTGATCTGCCAAGGCCAAGGAGCGTTTCAGACGATAAGTTTGTTGAAATCCGCAAAGATATTACGGATATGATTAAGTGGTGGTAAAAATAATACTAAATGTTTTATCTAAACGAAATAATAAAAAAGATACAGAGAAGATATTGTGTCAGGTTTTCTATAAAAACTTGACATACATCGTCAGTCCATTTGCTGAAGGCAAATTTAGGATGGACTGATGTCCCCATCAGGAGGAAGAAAATGAAAAATTTAACTGATAAAATTGTTTTTATTACAGGAGCAGCTCGTGGACTTGGATATGGAATGGCAGAAGCTTTTGCCAGGGAAGGCTCAAAAATCATTATTGCAGATATTCAAGAGGAATTGGCATCAGAGGCGGCAGCAAGATTGGCAGAAAAGTATAAAGTTGAAGTCACAGCCTATGGAATTGATGTTACCGATGTTGCCAGTATAAAACAGGTATTTAACCTGATTAAAGAAAGGTATGGAAAATTAGATGTTATGGTCAATAATGCAGGAATACAGATCAGATGTGCATCGAAAGAGTTTCAGGAAAAAGACTGGGATAAACTGATGGGTGTTAATTTGAAGGGACCATTTTTCTGTTCTCAGCAGGCAGCACTTCTGATGGAACGGGATGGGGGAGCAATCGTGAATATTTCTTCCGGTACTTCAACACGAACAACACCTGGACGGGCACCATATGTTATATCAAAAGGTGGAATTAATTCTCTTACTGCAGTGCTTGCTTCTGAATGGGCAGAAGACAGAAATGGAAAAAAAGCAATTCGAGTGAATGCTGTGGCGCCGGGCTGGATCGAAACAGAAATGGTAAAAGATGGATTCCGCCTGGGAGTGGTATCTGAAAAACAGATTCTGGCAGCAGTTCCATTTAAACGTTTGGCGGATCCGGAAGAAATAGCAAAAGCGGTGGTATTTTTGGCATCAGATGAGGCAAGCTACATAACTGGACAAACGTTATATGTAGACGGTGGATGGAGTGCACTTGGAATGCCGGATTTAAGTGTTTGCCAGGAAAAATAAGGAGGCTGACTATGGAAACAGGGTATTCTATTGATAAATTGAAAGCAATAGCACATGATATTCGAGTTGATATTATAGAAAGTTTGCATTGTGCAGGATCCGGACATCCAGGAGGGTCTCTTTCTATAGCGGAGATCTTGAGCGTTCTCTTTTTCAGGGAGATGAATATTGATCCGGAAAAACCAAATTGGGAAGAACGAGACAGATTTGTTTTATCAAAAGGACATGCAGCACCAGCTTATTATGCAGCACTTGCTGAACGAGGATATTTTGATGTGAATTTACTGAAAACATTACGCCAGATAAACAGCCCGCTGCAAGGACATCCAGATCGCAGGAAGGTAACAGGAGTTGACATGTCAACGGGCTCTTTGGGACAGGGTATTTCGGCGGCAGCGGGTATGGCATGTTTTGCAAAAAAGGAAAATAAAAAATTCCGGGTTTATTGTGTTGTGGGTGACGGAGAAATGCAGGAGGGCGAAGTTTGGGAAGCGCTTATGGCTTCGGCGCATTATGGATTGTCAAATTTTACAGTGTTGCTGGATAATAATAATTTGCAGATTGACGGTAGTGTGGAAAAGGTTATGTCGATTTATCCGATAAAGGAAAAAGTGGAAGCATTTGGATGGGAAGTATTAGAGGTGGATGGACATAATGTTGATGCTATTATTGAGGCATTAGCAAAAGCAAAAGAAAATGATATAACTCCCACTTTTATTATATGTAAAACAATAAAAGGACGAGGAGTATCTTATATGGAAAATCAAGCGGGATGGCATGGAGCGGCAATTTCTGATGAAAATTATGAAATCGCAATGAAAGACTTGAATAAATAGGGGGAAGAGGAATGCTGTCAACAAGAGAGGCTTATGGATTAGCGTTAGCAAATTTAGGTAATCAGTATGATTTTTATGTTTTGGATGCAGATCTTTCAAAGGCAACCCAGACGGTTCAATTTGCCAAAAAATTTCCAGAGCGTTTTCTGGATATGGGAATTGCAGAGGCGAATATGATGGATTTTGCAGCAGGAATGTCTACCTGTGGAGTTCCTGTAGTGGCCAGCACTTTTGCGGCCTTTGCAGCAGGAAGGGCATATGATCAGGTGAGAAATGGAATTGCTTATCCTGATTGTAATGTAAAAATTGGAGCTACACATGGCGGAGTCATGATTGGAGCTGATGGTGGCAGCCATCAATGTGTTGAAGATATTGCATTGATGCGTGCAATACCAAACATGACTGTTCTGTGTCCCTGTGATGAATTTGAGACATATGCCTGTGTGAAAGCAGCTATTGAGTATCAGGGGCCGGTATATTTGCGTTTTGGCCGTATGCCGTCTCCGAACATATATACAGAAGGAGGATTTACTTTTCAGATTGGAAAAGGGACAGTTATTAGTGAAGGGGAAGATGTAACTTTAATTGGCATCGGAGATATGGTTTCCAGATGTTTTGAAGCGGCAATGCTTCTTGCTAAAATAGGAATTTCCGCTGCGGTAATTGATATGGCGTCTGTGAAACCGATAGATGAAAAATTGATAATTTCATTTGCAAAGCGGACAGGATGTATTGTAACAGCAGAAGATCATAATATTATCGGCGGACTGGGCGGGGCGGTTTCAGAATTGCTTGTAAGAAATTATCCGATTCCGGTAGAAAATATAGGGATACAGGACAAGTTCGGAAAATCGGGTTCTCCGGAAGAGCTGGCAGAGTATTTCGGCTTGACTGTAGAAAAAATTGTTGAAGCATCAAAAAAAGTAATTGGAAGAAAAAAGGTGATTCAATGAAAAAAATACTGTTTACAAAACCAATGAAGGCTGAAGTGGCAGGGGGCTATAAGATTCCAGTTTGTGAGAAAGATGAGGTGGTATTAAAAGTTCTGCGTATAGGTGTTTGCGGAACGGATATTCAGGTATATGCAGGAAAAAATAGATATACTCATTTTCCAATCACGCCATTCCATGAGGGGCTTGCAACCGTGTTTGCGGTGGGAGCGAAGGTAGAGAATGTTTGCGTTGGGGACAGTGTTGTGATTCGACCTATTATTAGTTGTGGAAAATGTTATGCCTGTACGCATGGTCATGAGAATGCATGTGAAGAGTTTAACTGCCTTGGAGTACAATCAGATGGACTTGGCGCAGAATATGTCGTGATTAATAAGAAATACGTGTATCGTCTGCCCAAATTCTGTTCGAAGGATGCGTTAATTTTAACAGAGCCGTTTGCTGTTGGCGTTCATGCGGCGCGGAGAGGCCAGATAGAAAACAAAAAAGTTCTGGTAATTGGGGCAGGGACGATAGGTAATTTTACTGCACAGGCTTGTCAATTGCAGGGAGCTGAAAAAGTTTGCATTTGTGATATTAGCGAAGCGAAAGTTGACACCGCAAGAAAATCTGGAATAGAACTGTGTATTAACAGTACAAATAAGACATTAACACAAGTATATGAAAACGCGTTTGGTTCATTCCCGGATGTGATAATTGATTGTGCTGCATCGAAAGCAGTATTTTCACAGATAATTTCATCGGCTGGAAAAACGACAACCGTAGTGATTGTGGGTAATTATTCTCAGACTTTAGAAGTTGATATTGCTGCGATACAAAGAAACGAATTGAATGTTTTGGGAAATATAACTTATACAGAAGAGGATTTTTTGTGTGCGCTTAATTTGATGCTTGAGGGAAAGGTGTACACAGATGGGTTCATAACAAAACGTTTTGCATTGAATCAGGTAAATGAAATGATGGACTACGCTTTTGAAAACAGAGGAATTAATATGAAAACAATTATGGATTTTGAGGAGGGCTAATATGTATCATCTTTCACCTTCGATGCTTTGCGCTAACCCATTAGAGATTGGCGCAGCCATAACGGAATGGAATCAATTAAAAATAGACTGGTTTCATATTGATGTTATGGATGGAAAATTTGTTCCTAATTTTGCAATGGGAACAGATTGTTTTAGAGAAATGTGCAAAGCGGGAAAGCATCCATTCTATGTACATATGATGGCTGAAAATCCAGAAAAATATATTCCTTTATATGCAGAAATGGGAGCTTCCTATTATTGTTTTCACTATGAAACCACAAATAATCCATTTCGAATTTGTCAAGCTATACTGGAGAATGGGATGAAACCGGCCATAGCATTAAATCCCATAACTCCGGTGGAGGCAATAAAAGATCTGTTGCCATATTTAGACGTGGTTACATTAATGGCTATCGAACCTGGATTTTCCGGACAGGAATTTTTACAGCATACCTACAATAAAATATCCTGTTTAAAAGAGATGATCAGAGATTTTCCAGTTCTTATTGAAGTTGATGGAGGCGCAGATGATAGTATTGCAGCAAGATGTATTCGATGTGGGTGTGATGTTGTTGTGGGGGGATATTTTTCTGTCTTTCGTTCAAATAATACGTTGAAAGAAAATTATGAAACGTTTATGACAACAGTAAAGGAGATATAAGTATTATGATGATTCAGGAACTGAAGGAAATAGTAGTTGAGGCAAATAAAGAATTGTTAAAGCGTAAAGTCGTTATTTATTCATGGGGAAACGTAAGCGCAATTGACCGAAATAAAGGAATCATTGTTATAAAACCGGTAGGACTTCCTTATGATGAATTGACAACAGAAAATATCAGCGTAGTAGATTTGGAAGGGAAACCGGTACGGGGAGAAAAAAATCCATTAAAACCATCGGTTGATTTAGATATTCATAGGGCCTTGTATGAAAATTTTCAGGAATGTCAGGCAGTTGTTCACACTCATTCGACTTATGCTACTGTAATGGCGCAACTACATCATGAGATTCCGTGCTTTGGAACAACACATGCAGATTATTTCGCAGGTACGATTCCATGTGTGGATTTGCTGACAGATGATGAAGTCATAAATGATTATGAGTGGAATACGGGAATGGCAATTGTCAAATATTTCAGAACGCATAATATTAATCCGGAAGAAATACCAGCAGCGTTGTCTATCAATCATGGGCCATTCACGTGGGGGGAGGATGCCTGGGATGCAGTTCATAAAGCAGTAGTATTAGAGGAAATCTGTAAAATGGCTGTACATATGCTGGAGATTAATCCCGACTGTACCGCAATACCAAAGGTGATAAGTGATAAACATTTTTTCAGAAAACATGGTGTTAATGCATATTTTATGAATGATGATCATGGACATGGAATGATTCACAATAAATAAAGAATAACAGGGAGACATATATGAAGTATATATATTTAAATTTAAAAAGATTTGATATTCCGGCATCGATGGGCGGGGTCAACCGTCTCTCCCCAATTTCAAGATGGGGCAGATATATTGTAGAAAACACACAGGAAAAGCTGAAATGCTATAAAGAAAAAGAAGTTGAATTTGTCCAATTCTATCCAGAGGCTCATCTTATTCCGGCAATAGATGCGTTGGATGAAAAAAGCCATGTTAAAATAGGCTGTCAGGGCATATATCGTGAGGATGCAGCGATAGGGGGCAACTTTGGCGCATTTACAACTAATTGCCCCGCAGCTTCCGCAAAAGCGCTTGGATGTGATTATGCAATTATAGGACACTGCGAAGAAAGAAATGATAAGGCAGGGGTTTTGAGAGAAGCGGGAGTGACAGATAATGAAGCCATAAACAGAATATTAAATCGGGAAATCAAGCAGGCATTAGCTCGTAATATGAAGGTATTGTATTGTATCGGTGAGAAGAGCGAGGAACAGGGAGACTGGAAAAATGTGCTGAGAATGCAGTTGCAGATCGGTTTAGAAGGAGTGGATACTGCAAATATTGTAGTAGGTTATGAACCAATTTGGTCCATAGGTCCAGGCAAGGCTCCGGCAGATAAAGAGTATATTACTAAAATTGCTCAATTCATTAAACAGGAAAAACAGGGAATCAAAGTGGTTTATGGAGGCGGTCTCAAATCAGAAAATGCGGCAATGTTGTCTGAAATCAAGGAAATAGATGGCGGCTTAATTGCGTTGACACGTTTCAGTGGAGACATAGGATTTTATCCGGATGAGTACATAAAAATCATTGAAACATATTTAGGAAAGTGAGGATAAATTATGAAGCTTGATTTTGAATACGGGAATGGATTGATGAGCGCAGATTTACCAGACAATACTGAAGTTTTTATACCAGGAAAAACCGTACTTGATCCGCCCTGCCTGCCTCAAAATATGGAAGAATTATTAGAAGCAACACGCAAGTCTGTTAGAAATCCAATGGGTATGAAACCCTTGGCAGAAACTGCCCACAAAGGAAGTTCTGTTGTCATTATCATTCCTGACATTGTAAAAGGCGGGTGTCAGCCAACATCGCACAGGAAACTGTCTATTAAAGTGATTTTAGAGGAGTTGTATGCTTCTGGCGTTGAAAAAAAAGATATTCTTCTGCTTATATCCAATGGATTGCACCCAAGAGCTACAGCAGGGGAAATGAAACAGATTCTTGGGGCAGATTTGTTTAATGAATTTTATTATAGCGGTCAGCTTACAAGCCATGATTCAGAAGACACGGAAAATATGATTGATCTTGGCTGTACAAAGCGTGGCGATCGCGTGCTGATGAATAAATACGTATTTGAATGTGATATTCCCATTTTAATCGGACATACGCAGGGAAACCCCTATGGTGGATATTCGGGAGGATATAAACATTGCGCAACGGGTATTACACATTGGAGGAGCATAGCGACTCACCATGTGCCTCAGGTTATGCACAGATCAGATTTCACACCTGTCTCAGGGCATAGTTTGATGAGAACTAAGTTTGACGAAATAGGTATGTATATGGAAGAAAAAATGGGACATCCATTTTTCTGCTGCGATGCAGTATTGGATACTTATTCCAGACAAATAGAGATTAATTCGGGATATGCAAAAGTGATGCAGCCTAAATCATGGATTATGGCCAACAAGAGGACATATGTTCCATTTGCAGAAAAAAAATATGATATTATGATATTTGGAATGCCACAGAATTTTCACTACGGGGATGGGATGGGAACTAATCCAATTCAGATGATGCAGGCTCTTTCAGCGCAGGTTATCCGCCATAAACGTGTGATGGCAGATAATTGTGTCATTATTTGTTCTTCTATCTGCAACGGTTATTTTCATGATGAAAGATGGCCATATCTCAGAGAATTGTATGAATTATTTCAGCACGATTATATGAATACACTTGCAGATATGAACAGATATGGTGAATATTTTGCTACTAAAGAAGAATACATCCGTAAATATCGGTTTACGAATGCTTTTCATCCATTTCATGGATTCTCAATGATGTCATGCGGACATATTGCAGAAATGAATACGTCAGCGATTTATATTGTAGGGGCACAGGAACCTGGAATTGCCCGCAGTATGGGATTAAAAACAAGAGCAAGTTTTGAAGAGGCTCTTACGGATGCGATGAAGAAATATACAGGTCCGGCTCCTGATATTTTAGCATTGCCTCAAACATTTAAACTGGGAGCAGTACATTTGTGCATGAAAGATGACGATTTGTCTAATGTATAGGATATATATACAGGATAGTATATCACCGCGGTTTTTAAAGACTGCGGTGATTTGCAATACGTGAAGGAGGCAGTTCGTGTACCTGTGTTTATTTTTGTTAATTGTATTTCTATTTAATTTGATACAAATAGTAGGAGGATTTGCCGGAACAATGCTGGCTATGCCTTTTACTATTTTGCTGCTTGGCGCAGAGCAGGCGAGGCTGGTCCTAAACGCGGTCAGTATACCTTGCTGTGTCTATCCTATTCTTCGATATCATGGAGTGATCAATTGGAGAGAAGCGGCAAGAATTTCATTTTTTATGATAATGGGAATTCTTATATCACAAAAATGGATAGCGGATTTACTTTTGCCGCAAATATTAGTACTATATAGTATAATAGTTATGGCAATTGCGTTAAAAAATCTGTTTATAAAGAAAATATTTTGTTTTCCTAATTTAGTATCATATTTGATATTATTGGGTGCAGGGATTATTCATGGAGCTTTTCTGAGCGGAGGGGCTCTGTTGGTAATTTATACTATGCAGCGAATGAAGGAAAAAAATGAGTTCCGTGCAACAATTTCTGTTGTATGGTTAATACTCAACGGTTTTATGTTAGGGGTAAATATTAAGCAGGGAAATTATCATATAGAAGAATGGCAACTGGTGCTGTCTGGTTTAATACCGGCTGTTTTTGGGATCCTTATTGGAGATCGGCTTCAGAAGAAAATTAATGATAGGAATTTTCATATTTTTGCTAACGTTTTATTGCTTTTTTCCGGGTTAACGCTTTTTTTGAGCTATATTTGATTTGGAACTGCAGAGTGATGCTTAAAAATAGATCTTGGAGGAAAAATGTATGACATTAAAGAGTATTGCGGAACAGGCTGGCGTATCCATATCCACGGTTTCCCGTGTGCTGAATGATAAAGAAACGAAGGCAGCTAGTAAAGATGTTAGGGAAAAAATATGGAAGATAGTCAGAGAGACAGGATATATTCCAAATAGTAATGCACAGGATTTAAGAAGATCATCCGGTAAGGTAATGAAAGAGACAGATGGCAGAAAGTATTTTGCATTAATTTATGCCAGAAGTCAGGACAACAGGGATATGTTTTTTTCAGAACTGGCACGAGCAATTGAATACGAAGCATACAAAAGTAATTATATTTTGAAATGTTCTTTTTATGTTAATGATCTGGATCAGACAAATTTTGCATCAATTGTAGGGAGCAATGAAATTTCAGGATTAATTGTATTGGGGAGATTCAATGAAAATAGAATGAATGCCATTACAGAAGCACAAAAAAATGTTGTGTATGTAGGCTTAAATTATAGTACCAATAAACACGATACGGTATTCTGCGATGGATATAAAGCAGCAAGAAAGGCTATGGAATATTTATTTAATTTTAATCACGGGGAAATAGCATATGTGGGAGAAATTAATAAAGAGAATCGTTATTTAGGCTATTGCGATGCGTTAAAAGAAAATAAGATAAAACTAGAACATAATCGTATCGTTGACGCAAAGCAGACATTAGACGGAGGATATCGGGCAGCAAAAACACTGATGGAGCGCAAAGCAGCTTTTAGCGCTATATTTTGTGCGAATGATGCAACCGCTATGGGAATCATCAAGGCTTTTCAGGAGCAGGGAGTTAAAGTGCCGGATGCGTTATCCGTTATCAGTATTGATGATGTAGAAATGGCGCGTTATTTTACACCAATGTTAACTACAGTACATATACCAATTACAGAACTTGGAAAAATGGCAGCAAAAATATTGATTGACAGGGTGGAACATGGACATACCTTGCCAATAAAAATTGAGATACCATTCTCCCTATCAAAGCGAGACAGTTGCGCTAAAAGATAATTAACATACATAAACAGAAGATTTTGCGGCAGGAGTAAAATATTCCCTCCGTCATTTTCAAATCAGCAGATTCAGCCCAAGCCCTGCGGCTCCGCAAAGCGCCATTACCAGGATGGGGTTCCATTTTAATTTGCGGAGTGTCACAAATGCGGCAAGGAAGAGGCCTCCGCCAATCCAGTTGATATCGGTCAGTCCGATGGAATTTTCTCCTGTGAGAAAGAAATCCATCGGATTTTTTCCCTGTAAAAGGACAAGCTGCAGGATGGACAGTCCGGCGGCGGCAATCAATGCGACTACGGCGGGGCGCAGGCTGGATAACACATTTTGGAGTGTGGATACACCACGGTACCGGTAATAGATATAGGCCAGCAGCGATACGATGAAGCAGGAAGGCAGGATGCAGCCGAGGGTGGCGATGACGGCCCCGGGAATGCCTGCAATGCGGATGCCGACGAAGGTGGCGGAGTTTACGGCAATGGGGCCGGGAGTCATCTCGGCAATGGTGATCAGGTCCGTGAATTCGCTCATGGTGAGCCAGGTGTGAGTTTCTGCTACCTGCTTTTGAATCAGGGGCATGGCAGCATAGCCTCCGCCGATACTGAACATTCCTACCTGAAGGAAGGAAAGAAAAAGCTGTAAATAAATCATGAATTTGTCTCCTTTTCGATGCAGGGCACGTTATTATTGCAGTAAATGTGGCTGATTACTAACGTGTCGGAATACCGGGTTTTCTGTGTAGAACAATCTGTTTGCAGATTCCAACGGCTGCCGCCGCCAGGATGATATAGATCACGTTGATATTGAAAATATAAGTGGCAACGAAGGCGGAGGCCATGACAAAGAGGCTGAGTACGGATCTCTCCTTCAGAACTTTGGAACCAAGACTGCATACGACATCCAGGATTACTGCGGCAACACCGGCCTGCATTCCTTTCAGCACCAGAGCCACGTAGCGGTTGGAGGCGAAGGCAGCATAGAAAAAGGAGATGACCGAGAGTATGATCATCGGAGGCAGGATGGTTCCAGCGACAGCCACCAGCATTCCGGCAAAACCGGCCACCCGCCAGCCTACCAGTATGGCGGCATTGACGGCAATGGCACCGGGGGAAGACTGGGCCAGTGCCGTCAGGTCCAGCATTTCCTGTTCATCAATCCAGTGGAGCTCGTCCACAAATTTTCGTTTGATAAAGGTGATAATGACAAAACCGCCGCCGAAGGTAAAGGCGCTGATGTAGAGGGTGCTGAGAAATAACTGTATCAGTATTTTGCGGCGGTTTCCGGGAGGATGCGGGGATGGAATGAATGGTTTCATCAAATTTTAGCATGGAGATCCGTGACATTAGTCATGTAAGGAAGTGCGGCGTCAGCGCACCCGTTCCATGCACTCCTTTCTGTAAATTGATATTAAATTATTTGTACAAACGCGTTTTCTGCGTTTTTTGCATGTGCTTTGCTCCTTATTATACCGCTTGCCAGAACATGTGTAAAATGCTATTATTTTATATAGATAATAACTAAAATGATATATAATTGTTGGAGAGGGCGAAAAAATGACATTTCGGCATATGCGGATTTTTTTGCAGGTATATCAGACACAGAACATTACCCGGGCGGCGAAGCTGCTGAATATGTCTCAGCCTGCGGTGACCAGAGCGATACAGGAAGTAGAGCAGTACTATGGCATCCGCCTGTTTGAACGAATTAACCGAAGGCTCACTGTCACGGAAATCGGGCACCGGTTTTACCGCCAAGCGCTGCATATGCTGGAGGCATATGACACCATGGAAAAAGAATTGAAAAACTGGGACAGAATCGGTTCTGTCCGAATAGGGGCCACGGTGACGTTGGGCAGTTATTTTCTGCCCCGGCTGGCTGCGGGATTTCGAAAAGAATATCCGGAAATTGAAATCCGCGGGACAATTTCCAACGGAAGTTCTCTGGAGCGGGGGCTGCTGAATAATGAACTGGATCTGGCGCTGGTGGAAAGCAGCGTGGACGAAACCGAGCTGCAGGCGGAGCCCATAGGAGAGGACAGGCTGATACTGATAACTCCGCCGGGGCATGAGCTTCTTTTACGGGAGCAGGTAGTGCTGCAGGATCTGGAAAAATACCCGGTACTGCTTCGGGAGCGGGGAAGCACAGTGCGTACTTTTTTGGACAACTATTTTGCAGTGTCGTCCATTCAGATCCATCCTGTATGGGAAAGTGTGAGCACCCAGGCCATTGTGAGGGCTGTTGGCTGCGGAATAGGAATTTCTATCCTGCCGGAGAAACTGGTGTCCAGGGATCTGGCGGATGGAATTGTCTGCACCAGGGAGATTGCAGAGGAGGAACTGACCAGGAAGCACTATATTGTCTGGCATAAAAATAAATTTTTGACGAAATCAATGCAGAGGCTGATCGATTACTGCAGACTGCAGAAATAAATGCTGCGGAATCGATGCTGCAGGTGAGGACCTGCTACACTTGATGGTGAAGAGTTCAGTTGCCCAGAATAAAGCGAACAGGGATACGATACAACCGGACTTTCTGCAGCAAGTGCAACATCTCTTACTTTGAAATAAAATTAATTCTATTTTCACTATTGACTTCAATATTATTTATGATATACTCAATATTATTAAATACATACAGAAAGGGGAATTGAATTGGAGATAGATAAAATACCTCAATGGATACTTACGTTGGAGCAAGAGGATGCTACTTTTTTAAAGAATTTTGCACTGAAATCGGGTTCATTGAAAGAGATTGCAAACCTATATGAAGTATCTTACCCTACTGTCCGTTTGCGATTGGATAAGCTTATTCAAAAAATAGAAATGAGTGACCAACAGGAAGAGGAACCGTTCCAAACTTTTATTAAAGGGTTAGCAGTTGACTCACGGATTGATTTGGAAACAGCCAAAATAATTATTGAAAAATATAAAAAGGATAAGGAGAAATGAATATGTCACCTATTTTAATAGCAATTATCGTCTTTGCCGCTATCGTGTTTTTGATGATTCTTCAAACAAACATAAGCAAACTACAATCTCCGAAATGGGGACTTATAATCCCCGCACTCGTTCTCATCGCAGCCGTGTATGCTCATTTTTTTGTTAGAGTTGGGCTTACTATTGGGAGTGTACTGATTTTTGTAATTCCGTTTCTTTGGAGCTTAGAGGAATTGTACCGTGGAAGAAAACGTAGAATTGCTGAAACCGAAAAAGAAATTGCCAAAATGAAAGCAAAAGATATGATATAATTATTTGCAAGAAACACAGGGAGAAGTTTAAAATTGCTTCCTGTGTTATTTTAATATTAAGTATTGAGAGGTTGAATTGCAGTTAACATTAGTATCTTTAAAGTTAATTTGGAATTGAACTTCCTGTGGACAACGTTTATAATAACTTTTATAAAACGATTTATGAAATAGAAAGAAAATCTGAAAAACTATAGAGATTAAAAAAATCGCAGATCTGGATCACAGGAGTATAGATGGAAATCAAAAAAAAGAACCGAATTAAAATCGCAAAATTTATTCTGGAACAGGGGACTGCATCGAAGAATGAAATCGCCGCTGCTTTAAAGATCAGTATGCCTACGGTCTTGCAGAACGTAAAAGAACTGCAGGACGCGGGGATTGTGATCGAGGAAGGAGAGTACCATTCCAATGGAGGCCGGAAGGCAAAGGCTCTTTCTATCGAGGGAAGTACAGGATACGCGGTGGGGATGGATATTACGGCGAATCATATTACACTGGTGCTGGTGAATATGAAACGACGGCTGCTTTGTAAGGAGCGCAGCCGGCTGACCTATGCGGATGAGCCGTCCTATTATGAAAAAATGGGAGCAATGCTGGAAAACTTTATTTTTCGGAGCCAGGTAGACCGGGAAAAAATTCTTGGTGTGGGCATTTCGCTTCCGGGAATTGTAAATAAGGAAGAAAAGGTGCTGATCCGTTCTCATGCGCTGGGGGTTGGAAACATCAGTTTTCACAATTTTCATAATCTGATTCCTTATCCGTATGAGATCGAAAATGATGCGAACTGTGCGGCCTATGCGGAACTGACCGGAAAAAAGGAAAATGCGGTATATCTGTCCCTGAGCAATACGGTGGGCGGGGCCATTTATCTGAATAATCATTTTTACCTGGGGGAGCATTTTCGAAGCGGGGAATTCGGACATATGGTGATTGAGCGGGGCGGAAGGCAGTGCTACTGCGGAAAACGCGGGTGCGTGGATGCATATTGCTCCGCCAGGCTTCTTCAGGGGATGACGGGGGACAATCTGGAGCTGTTCTTTCAGAGGGTAAATGAAAAAGATGAGAAATGCCTGGGAGTGTGGGAAGAATATCTGGATTATCTGGCGGTTACGGTGACAAATCTGAGAATGAATTTTGACTGTGATATCGTTTTGGGCGGTTATGTAGGCGGATATCTGAAAAATTACCGCACCGATCTGGAACGGAAGGTAGCAGAATACAATAAGTTTGATCTGGATGCTGCTTATATCCGGACAGGAAAATACCGGCTGGAGGCTTCCGCGATAGGAGCAACGATGCAGTTTATCGACCATTTTTTTGACCTGTTGTAGAAGCTTTTAGTGCTGCCATTCACGGTCAGATGCCCTGGCAGGTATGCCGCGTATGCCGTGAATAATAACCTTTTGGTATATGGATGCGGAAAAATAGATTGACAAAATTTCCTTGCAGTGCCATAATATGATTACTTTAATAAAACATTTTATTAAACTTTTGATTTTAATAAAAAAAGGGGGATTTATACGATGGAAGGTAAAATGAAAGTAGCGGTAATGAACGGAATTGGAAAAATGGGATTTGAAGAACGTGATATTCCGAGTCCGGCGGCGGATGAAGTTCTGGTTAAACTGGATTATGTGGGAATCTGCGGTTCTGATCTTCATTATTATGAGACAGGAGCCATCGGTGATTACGTGGTTAAACCGCCATTTGTTCTCGGGCATGAGCCGGGAGGTGTGGTTGTAGAAGTGGGATCCGATGTGAAGCATTTGAAAGTGGGAGACCGTGTGGCGCTGGAGCCGGGAAAGACCTGCGGACACTGTGAATTCTGCAAAGAGGGAAAATATAATCTCTGTCCGGATGTTGTCTTTTTCGCTACTCCGCCGGTAGATGGAGTTTTTCAGGAATATACAGCTCATGAAGCAGGACTCTGCTTTAAACTTCCGGAGAATGTCAGTACATTGGAAGGGGCACTGATCGAGCCGCTGGCAGTGGGCTTCCATGCAGCAATCCAGGGAGATGCTCACCTAGGACAGAAAGCCGTCGTAATGGGTTCCGGCTGTATCGGTCTGGTATCTATGATGGCATTGAAGGCGAGAGGCGTTTCCGAAGTATATGTGGTTGACATTATGGAAAAACGTCTGGAAAAAGCATTAGAGCTGGGTGCGACAGGAGT
Source organism: Lachnospiraceae bacterium (assembly GCA_028689585.1). Classification (GTDB taxonomy): domain Bacteria; phylum Bacillota; class Clostridia; order Lachnospirales; family Lachnospiraceae; genus Merdiplasma. The sequence goes on from JAQVCW010000011.1 coordinate 89,684, forward strand.
TATCAACGCAAAGACGGAAAATGTGCTGGAACGGGTAAAGGAACTGACCGAAGGAAAAGGAACCGATCTTGTGATCGAGACAGCGGGAACTGAAATCACTACCAGACAGGCTATTCAGATTGCGAAGAAGGGCAGCACTATTGTGCTGGTAGGATACAGCAAGACAGGAGAGCTTACCCTTCCGGTCAGCCTTGCGCTGGATAAGGAACTGACATTTAAGACAGTATTTCGTTATCGTCATATTTATCCAATGGCAATTGATGCCGTGGCATCCGGCAAGATCAACCTGAAAGGCATTGTGACCGATGTTTTCTCACTGGATGAGGCGCAAAAGGCCATGGATTACAGCGTGAACAATAAAGCAGATGTGGTAAAAGCAGTGATTAAGATTTCAGACTGCGATTGATACCCGCCACTGAGACTGGATTGCTGCTCGCCGCTGATAGAGGCGGAGGCATTCCCTTCCTGAGATGTCTTTGAAAGTGCAGGTGAGAGTATGGACAGACCAAAAATATTAGTAGTCGGCAGCATGAATATGGATCTGGTCATGTATGGCATGACAGACCTTCCAAAATGGGGAACTTCTGCATTCTGCACGGAGTATCAGTATGCGGCCGGAGGCAAGGGGCTGAATCAGTCTCTCGCTGTTGCGCTTCAGGGTGCGGATGCGTTCCTGGCAGGCAGAATCGGCCGGGATGACAATGGAAAGCGTCTCCTGGAACAGGCGGAAAAAGCCGGAGTCCGCACCGATTATGTGAAAAGGGATGAAAATGGCCTTACCGGACTATCCACCATGAATATGGGAGAGGATGGAAAATATTTTTCCATCTATGCGCCCGGTGCCAACCGGAAGCTGGAGATTGCAGATGTGGAAAATGCGCTGGCGCATCAGTCTTTTGACATGATTGCCATGCAGTTGGAAATGCCTTTGGAGGTGGTCTATCATATCTGCGAGCTTGGCCGAAAGAGACAGATACCAATATTTCTGGATGCCGGTCCCGCCATGTCGATCCCTCTGGAACGGCTGCGGGGTGCCTTTGTGATTTCACCAAATGAGGCGGAAACGGAGGCGCTGACGGGAATTGCTCCGGATACCATGGAACAGATCGAGGCGGCAGCAGAGAAGATTTATCGGGAAGCAGAGCCCGGGTATGTGCTGCTGAAGCTGGGAAGCAGGGGCGCCTATCTGTACAGCAGAGAACATCGGGATTATATTCCGGGATTTCGGGTAAAGGCGATTGACACTACGGCGGCCGGTGATACCTTCGGTGCAGCGTTCTGTGTACAGTATTGTATGGGGAAATGCCTGGAAGATTCTATCCGGTTTGCCCATGCCGCCGCTGCAGTGTGCGTGACCCGCAAAGGCGGGCAGCCGTCCATCCCGACGAAAAAGGAAGCAGAAGAATTTTTATCAGAGCATACGCCTTGATTTTGGGGCTGCCCGGGTGAGTGTCGGGCGGCAGCAGCATCGAAGGTGTAAGTTAAGGTTGAACTTCTGACTATAATTTGCTATTCTATTTCAAGATGTGAGCGAAACGAAGTCCGGGAGACAGCTCACAAATGACTGAGAACAGCAAATTTGAGTCAGGAGTTTTTTATGTCTGTGAATTATATCAACACGCGAAGCAAAAAAATATTGTATATGATTATATCGGCAGATGATTATGTGTCGCTGGATGAGATTGCCAAAGAGGTGAAGCTGTCAAAGCGCAGTATTTATTACGAAATCTGCAAGGTGAATGAATGGCTGGAAGGCTGTCAGCTCCCGGAACTGGAGATCATCAGGGGCAGGGGGATCCGACTGGAGGCAGACAAAAAAGAAAAAATAGAGCAGATTATGGAAAACGGAAAGACAAAAGAAAGCTATGTCTTTTCACCTACGGAGCGGATGCAGGTGATCATCTGCTATATTATCTATGCCAAGGAACCTATCTATATTGAAGAACTGACGGAATACTGCATGGTGAGCAGAAATACCATATTCAATGATCTGCGCGCGGTGGTCAGCCAACTGCAGGAATATAATCTGAAGCTGGAGTATGAGACCAGGAAGGGCTATCAGATCGCGGGGGACAACATTCGGATCCGTGCATTGTTTTTCCTGTATTTCAGCCTGCTTCGTCCCCTGTTTGAGACCGGGATCCTGAAATTTATTAATCAGGAGGAGATGGAGCAGTGTTATGAAAAGCTGAAGAAAATCGAAGCGGAGCTGAACACCAGCTATGTGGACGGTGTTCTGCTGTCCATTGCCACACTGCTGCCGATTATGCTTCGCAATGACCAGCAGATGTATTTTCCGGGACTGAAAAAAGAGGAAATGTGCACTTCCAGAGAATATCAATTAATTGAAAAGTATTTTCCGGAGCTTTGTGAGATTGAGAAAATTTACCTGTGCCTGCATCTTCTGGGCTCCAGGGTGTCAGTGGCTTCGGCAGATATCTTTGACAGCCCGGCAAATCAGACGGTGTATGAGATTTCGAAGGCCCTGGTATCTGAGTTTGAAAAAGTGGCCTGTGTGATTTTTGAAGAAAGAGAAGAGCTGGAACGGGCGCTGTTTGTCCATATCAATGCGTCACTTTACCGGTATCAGTACGGAATCCAGATTGGAAATGCAATGAAACAGGATATTGTCCGGGAATATTCGGATTTATTTGAACTGACCAGAATTGTGTGCAAATATCTGGAGCAGCAGATCGGACTGCCTATTCCGGATGGTGAAATCGCCTATCTGGCCCTGCATTTCGGGGCTCATCTTCAGGGCGGACAGACACAGAATGAAGAGCTGCGTATTTTGATCGTATGTGTCAACGGGATCTCCACGGGCAATATGATCCGGCGGGAGGTGAGTCAGCTCCTTCCGGATGCCAAAATTGTAGACGTGGCGGCTGCATCCGGCATTCGAAATATACATAATATCTGCGATATCGTGATATCCACGGTGCGGATCAAGAGTCTGGTGCCGGTAATTGTGGTGAACCCCATCCTGACGGATCTGGATCGGAAAAATATCCTGAATAATTCCATTGTGAAAAGCAAAATCGGGCTGGTGGACACCGAAGCAGTATTCGAAATCATGAAGAAATATGTAAAAGAAACAGACCAGGAAAAAGTGAAGCGGGACCTGATCGAATATTTTGGAGAAAGGGCCGGCGATACCAGCGTGATCCGTGGGAAAAACTACCCCGGGCTCTGTGACATTCTGAATACGGAAAAGGTACAGATACTGGACGCAGATCTGAAATGGGGCCAGTCCCTGCGCCTTGCAGGCCAGTGCCTGATCAAAAAGGGCAGCATCACTCCGGAATACATCGAAAGCATCATTTCCCAGATCCGCTATTACGGACCTTATATGTTCCTTATGCCCGGGGTGATACTGGCTCATGCGAAGCCGGAAAATGGTGTAAATCACATGGATGTCTCTTTCTGCATTCTGAAACGGGAGGTAAAATACTCCGAATTTCATAAAGCCAGGATTATCATTGTGCTGGCGGCAGAGAATCAGGAAAAACATTTGAAAATATTGAAGGACATCATGAAGGTATTGGAAGATACGGCTCGGGTGGAGGATCTGACCCGGCTGAACCGCCCGGAGGAAGTAGTGGAGTATTTAAGTAAAGTGCTGAAAAAATAGAGTTTGATAGAGAAGTGACTCCTATAAGAAGTACAATCGTCTGCACAAGAAGTTGAAGACAATTGTACTTCTTTTTTTTGACGGAAAATGTTACCATCTGTGCATAGGTTAGAGATAGTCCGGACAAAATAACCGTATGGAAAGAATTGTGAGAGGAAAAAATATGAGAACTGATTTGCTGAAAAAAGAAAATGTGCAGATCCTTTCGGGAGAGTTTACCTGGCAGGAAGCCATTCGAAAAAGTGCTGCACCTTTGGTTCGGGGCGGATATGTTCAGGAACGTTACGGGGATGAGATTATTAAAAACGCAAAAGAACTTGGTCCTTATTTCGTTCTGGCTCCGGGTGTGGCGATGCCTCATGCAAGACCAGAGCAGGGTGTCAATGAAACACAACTGGCTATGACGCTTTTTCGGGAGCCGGTTGCTTTTGAAGGAAAAGAAAAGGATACAAAATTGTTTATCGTACTGGCTGCATCAGACAGCAATAAGCATCTGGATGCTATGGCATTGATCGCAGAAAAACTGGGCGATGAAGAAATGATAGAAAAATTGTGTGGAGCGGACAGCGTGGATACGTTATATAAGCTGTTCACCGAGTAGGAGGAAACATGAGAGGGATATTAAATTTTATTCAGGATATTTTATCAACACCGGCTATTTTCGTCGGCCTGATCGCTATGGTGGGACTGCTGCTGCAGAAGAGCAATGTGCAGACCACAATTAAAGGAACCATTAAAACAATCTTAGGTTTTGTTGTACTGACCGCCGGTGCAAACGTAATCACCGGATCGCTGGAACCCTTTGGAAACCTGTTTCAGCTTGCCTTTCATGTAAACGGTGTAGTGCCAAATAATGAGGCAATTACCTCCCTTGGCTTATCCGAATACGCAGTGCAGACCGCATCCATCTTTGCGCTGGGAATGTGCGCAAACATTGTGATGGCAAGATTTTCCAAATGGAAATACATCTTTCTTACCGGACATCATGCACTGTACATGTCCTGCCTGATCTCCATCATCTTATCCATCGCCGGTCTGGACGGCTGGATGCTGATCGTAGGCGGAGCACTGCTTCTGGGCGTTTTAATGGCATTTTTCCCGGCTATCATGCAGCCTTCCATGAACAAGCTGACCGGTGATGACACACTTTCCCTGGGACATTTCGGAAGCTGCTGCTATTGGCTGAGTGCACAGGTCGGCAAGCTGTTCGGCAATGCTGCAAAGAAAAATAATAAAGAAGTACGTTCTACCGAAGAAATCAATTTCCCGAAGGGCTTGTCTTTCCTGAGAGATAATACCGTATCCATTGCTATCGTTATGTTTCTCTGCTACATTATTGTTGCAGGAAAAGCACAGTTCACCGATGCGGCTGCAGCAGCAGAGATCTTCGGCGGAACCAACTGGGTTATTTCTTCCATTATTCAGTCCGTTACCTTCTCAGCAGGTATTTATATCGTACTGGCAGGTGTGAGACTGATCATCGCAGAAATCGTACCGGCTTTCCGCGGAATTTCAGAGAAGATCGTTCCAAATGCAACACCGGCTATCGACTGCCCGATCGTATTCCCGTTTGCACCGAATGCAGTTCTGATCGGTTTCCTTTGCTCTTTCGCAGGCGGCATCGTGGGACTGCTGGTACTGATTTTACTGGGCAATACCGGACTGGCAGCAGCACTGATCCTGCCGGGCGCTGTAGTACATTTCTTCTGCGGAGCTACCGCCGGTGTATTCGGTAATGCAGAAGGCGGCATCAAGGGCTGCGTAGTGGGAGCATTTATCCATGGCGTAGTGGTTACTTTTCTGGCAGCAGCACTGCTTCCGGTACTTGGCTCTCTGGGCTTTGCAAATACCACCTTCTCCGATGCGGATTTTACAATCGTAGGTATCATTTTCGGAAATCTGGCAAAAGTAGTAGGCGGAACTGGTCTGTTTGTTATCATTGCAGTTATTTATGCACTGCCAATCCTGTATAATTACACATTGGGAAGAAAAAAAGAAGCATAAGAGCTGTGGCACCGGCCCATTTGCCGAAGGCAAATTTAGAATGGGCTGAGGTTCAATAAAGGAGGAGATTACAATGGCAATCAAAAAAATTATGTGTTTCTGCGGTTCAGGTCTGGGTACTTCATTCATCATGGACATGAACATCAAAAAAGTATTAAAGAAAAACAATATCACGGGGATCGAGGTAGAACATTCTACCATCGATGATGTGGCTCCGGGAGCAGCAGATCTGTTCGTATGCGGTTCTGACCTGGTGGCAAATGCTCAGAAGGCCGGCCTGGCAATCGGTCTGAACAACATGGTATCCATGCCGGAACTGGAAGAAAAGCTGATGAAAGTTCTGAACGAAAACAAATAAAAAAACGAAGTGTCAAAAGGGGCCGCCTAAAGCTTTTTCATCCGCTGAAGGTGGCCCTTTTTGACAGCGTTTTTAAAACTGAGGTGCCTGGAACTCCTGCAAAGATACACAGCAGGAGTTCCAGGCACCTCAGCTTAGTCCGGCAGCCGCATTTCACACAGTCAGGCATGCTGCACAGTACAATGAAAGGGCTTCAGCGGCAGGTTGGCTTCGTTCCAGATGGATACCTCACAGTAATTTTCTTCTGCAAAGGAGATTTCTACGGGATCAGAGGAAGCTTCGCTGTGCATTTCGGGCAGAGTGAGCAGGATTTGGTCCTTTTGAATCCAGATGTCAGAAATGTTCAGCGGTTGTCCGGACTGAAGGATTCGAAAGCTGCTGATGGCCCGGCGGTTCTCAGGCGCTGACAAATTTTTTATGCTTTGATTTTTCCTGACAAATCTATACGGTTCCGAATGCAGTCCTTCTCCTGTATTTGAAAATGAAAGAATGATCTGATTTCCCTCTCTGTTTGCTGCCAGAAATTCCGGTGATTCGCACAGCCCTGGTATTCCATACACTTTCCCTTTTGCCAGCAGTGCCAGCCGTTCTCCTACCTCCATCTTAAATTTCGGATGAATATCTTCATACATTCCAAGATCCATAATAGACACCATGGCAGTGCCGGGGACGGTTTTGGAAATCAGCTCCTGTTTGGAACGAATCCGGGCGTAACCTTCATTGCCGCAGTCCAGCCACCGGCCAAAAGGCGCCAATTGGACGAAGAGAAAAGGAAGGGCCTCGTCCTGCCAGGTGCGCCGGAAACATGCGATCAGAGATTTCATGGTTTTGTCATAGATATCTGCGTGATTGGAATCCGATTCTCCCTGATACCAGAGGATGCCTTTGAGTGAAAAAGGTGCCAGCTTCTGTACCATGGTGTGATAAAGGCCGCAGGGACGGTAGTGATGAAATGGTCCCATGGGCAGGACGGGATCGTCTTTGTGCTCCTTCATCCAGGTCTGCTGCTCGTCCGAGGTCAGGCCATACATCACGGCCCTCCATTCCAGTTGATGCCGGTAAGAATATTCAAAAGCCAGGGCACTGCGGCTGATTTGTTCCAATTCCTCCGTTGAGTGGACTGAGATTTCGGCTTCATATTCTTTGAAAAAAATATCCAGGTGAGGCTGCCTCAGGGCTTCCTCATCCATCCAGGCGCAGGCTGGAGTTCCGCCCCAGTTGCAGCCGATGATGCCCACCGGAACCTTCAGATCCGGCTGGAGACTGCGGGCAAAGGAATAGCCGGGGGCTGAAAATGTGGCCCAGGCCCTGTCTCCTTCCTGAAACCAGCGGCCGCTGTCAGGCCGATCCTTCTGCTGGCCCTCAAACGCAAGCTGGGGGCAGTTGTACATATGAATATCCGGGTTGGAGGAAAGACGGCGGGTGTCATTCCAGTGCGCATCGTAGCGAAGAAAAAATTCCATGTTGGACTGTCCGGCGGCCAGCCAGATATCGCCGATGCTGATGTGCGTCAGCATAATATCCGGTTCGGCCTGTTCTTCTATGTAAAAATACAGAGTTTTATCCCGTCCGGCCGGCTGAGCCGGAAACCGGCAGGAGAATTTTCCGTCAGATACCGGGCACTGAATACGGGTTTGCTCCAGAACAATGGTTACGACGGAAGCTGAAGGGGCAGTCCCCCGGATATGCAGGGGTTTATCCCGCTGCAGCATCATATGATTCTGGTAAATTTGGGGCAGTTGTATCCTTGACATAATTTAAATACCTCCTGAATTATTTGAAAAATTTAAAAAGAGTTCCGGGCTTGCCCGGTGAAAACGAAAGCGGATATTGGAAATTTGCTCTGCAGCTTATCTGATGAGGGTAAGCTAAGGCGTATCATACATGCTGCGAAATTCCGACGGAGTGCAGCCCTTTATGATCTTAAACATACGAATAAAAGCAGACAGACTGGAAAAACCGGAGGAAAGAGACACATCGGTCACGCTCATGGTGGGATCGATCAAAAGCTGCTCCGCTTTCGCAATTCGTTTCTGATTCAGATATTTGTAAAAAGAAACATTAGTAAACTGCTTAAACAGCCGTGTAAAGTGATATTTGCTGAAGCCGCTGAGACCGGAAACCATATCTAAATTCAGATCCTCGGTGCAGTGTTCGCTGATGTAGTTGCAGATGCTCATGAATTTATCAATATATTCTTTTTGCTTGGAATGACTCACATCAAAATGAACGCAGCTGTCGGTATGGATCCGGCCGAGAGCCACGATCATTTCTGTTAATTTAGCATAAATCGATGCTTCACACATGGCGGGCGCCTGTTTGTATTCCTGGACGATTTCCAGTACAATCTCATGCATCCGGTCATAAATGGCAGGCGAATTTTCCGGCGTGATCAGTATGGCAGGAGACAGAATCGTGAGGACAGATTCCAATTCTTTAATTAACAGGACGGAATAGATCTCTGCCTGAAAAATATAACGGCGGCCATGAGCGGCCGGTATGGAGTGGAGAATGCCCGGACAGATCAGGAGAATATCATTTTCGCGCAGAAACGTAGCATCCTCCCGGTATTTTACGGAGTAGCTGTTTTCCACGGGCATAATAATCTCAATGGGGGTATGCCAGTGAGTGGGATATTCTTCGTATTCGTTATTGTCGTAGAGGCAGATGTTCGTATCTTCGCGGAAGTTAACGGTTTCGTGGATTCCATTCAGGTGTTTGATCATGAATAAAACTTCCTTTCAGTAAAAAATATAGTGGAATATTTTTTGCTTTTGTGTATTTTTTTGTCAAATATAAAATATGTAAAAATTGCGGTAATAGGTTGAAAACATTATAAAATCGATTTATAAATAATGCAATATTATAGAATAAAAAAATGAAAAAAAAGAGTTATTTAGCAAAATGTCTAAAAATAAATGGATAAAATTGTGAATAGTAAATAAAATGACTGTAAATGAATTAACGAGATTAGCAATTATTGATAACGAAAAAGCAACAATTAAGAAGAAAACGCAAAAAAAATTTGTTACAGTATAGGTACAGACGAAATAAATGCTTCACGAACGACAGCGCAGGAAGCAGAAGCAAAAAGTAAGGTGAAACGATTTCGCTTTATTAAGGAAATCATCCACACAGATGTGAAACGATTCGTTTTCACATTCCATTTAGGAGAAGGAGGAACAATATGAGTAAGAAACGTTTATCGGCAGTATTATCAGCAGCTATGGTGCTTGGCCTGATGGGGGCGGCAGCGGCACCGGTCAATGCAATGGCAGACGATACAGAAGAGATTACCTGGATGTTCTGGGATGATCTGGAAGCAACAGAGGATCTGATCTCAAAGGGTTATGCAGACGTTATCAACCGTTACAATACGGAATACGAAGGAAAATATCATGTGACACCGATTACCACCAACCTGGAAGAGTACGATGGAAAACTGAATGCCTTGATTGCAGCAGGACAGGCACCGGATGTATTTATCTGTAATCCTGGCCCGAATATGGATGTGTACGTAAATGCAGATGTGGTAATGGATCTGACCGACATCCTGACCAATCAGGAAGCGGACTGGTATGCTGGTTTTACAGACGGCATATTTGAGAGAATGACATATGACGGAAAAATCATGGCAGTACCGACCAACTTTGCGGCTGCCTGTGTATATTACAATACTGAAATGTTCGAAACGGCAGGTGTAGAAGTTCCCGCCACTTATGATGAACTGATAGCTGCATGCCAGAAACTGCAGGAAGCAGGCTATACACCGATCTCCTGTTCCGCAGGCACTGCATGGTGCTTATCCATGATTGCAGGCTACATGTGTGACCGCCAGGGTGTTGATCTGGCCGCAATCGCTGATCATACCGCAAACTGGACGGATGAGAACTGCATCGAAGCCGGAACCAAGCTTCAGGAGCTGTCTCAGTACTTCCAGCCAACAGCAGCCGGCGATTCCAATGATCAGGCTACCGCAGCATTTTATAACGGAGAAGCAGCTATGCTGGTTCAGGGTTCCTGGGCAATCGCACAGATCAACGGCAACAATCCTGACTTTGAAAGCAAATGCGGCGTATTCCAGTTCCCGGGCATCGAAGGCGCAAATGATCCGAACCGTATGATCGTGAAGACAGATAATCTGCTTATGAGCAAAACGACACAGCATCAGGAAGCGGCAATTGCTTTGATGAAGATGTTCACAGATGAAACCTCCCAGAAATATACCGCAGAGGTAGGCGGAAAATTCCCGATTATCAAGGATTTGGATGTGGATTATGAAGCAGCTCCGGCTCAGTTGAAATACGTTCAGGACATCATGGCAAAGGCAACCGGTACCTTCGGTTTCTATAATGAGTCTCTGGCTTCTGTAGAAGCAGGTGACTGCTTTGATAATGCAATGGTAGATATTTTCCTGGGAAATCAGACACCGGAAGAAGCTTTCCAGGCGGTACAGAGTTTCTATGAAGAAAATGTCTGGACAGAGTAAAGAGGACAAAAAACAGGAAATAGGTGAAAACAGGTAAGATAAGCGGCAGGGCCGCTGCAAAGAATACCGCATGTTCTTGCAGCGGCCTTGGCTTTCTTTGCCGTCACATTTTCTTGAAAGAAGATTAGAGTCTCACCGGAGAGTGGAAAAGGTTTTGTGGGAATTTGATCTTCTTTCAAGAAAGTACAGTGAGCTGCATGATAGATGAACTGATATTCAGAAAGGGAGGCAGTTTATGGATAAGATACTGCGGGATAAAAAGGCAATATTTATTTTTATAGCGCCGGCGTTGGCGATGTTTGTAGTGATTTTGGTCATTCCGATTATTCAGATGTTCTATTATTCGCTCTGTGATTATGCTGCGCTGACACCGCCAAAGTTTATAGGACTGGCAAATTATAAGAAATTATTCACAAATGATTCTACGTTTCGGATGGCCCTGAAAAACTCGATTTTCTTTATGATTTTTTCGGCAATTACGCAGCAGATAGTCGGACTGCTGCTGGCGGTATTCCTGACGAATATACCAAAGGGGAGAAACATATTTAAAAATATTTATTATCTGCCCTGCGTGTTGTCATCGGCGGCGCTTGGTCTGCTGTGGGCATTTTTATTTAATCCTAAGATCGGTATCAACCAACTGCTGGCAAAGATCGGGATTGAAGGCCCTCTGTGGCTGATGGAATCCAAAGGCTTTATAGTACTGCCCATGTGGGTGATCGCATTTGTGGCTCTGTGGCAGTATGTGGGACAGAACATGATGCTCTATATGGCACAGATTACCGGAATTTCGAGAGATCTGTACGAGGCATCCTATGTGGACGGAGCGTCCAAATGGAAATCATTCCGCTATATTACTCTTCCGCTGATCAAACCAATGGTAGTAACTTCGCTGTCACTTAACTGTATCGGTTCCCTGAAGTTCTTCGATCTGGTGTACAACATGACCCAGGGCGGGCCGAACCACAGAACAGACGTGCTGGCAACGGAGCTGTACGCAGAGGGGTTCAATTACTTTAAATACGGCTATGCCAGCGCAATTTCGGTTGTGCTTCTGGTGCTGTGCCTGGTTGTAACTGTCGTTATCAAGAAAGCGGTCAAAGTAGAGACTTACGAGGGATAGGAGGACCAGAAAAATGGAAAAAACAAAAATGATAAAAAACCCAAAGAAGAAAATTGGTCCTGCTGTCACACTGATCTATCTTTTTCTGGCAGTTCTGGCGGTGATCTACCTGGCTCCGCTGCTGTGGATGCTCTGTGTATCCTTAAAAGACAATGCGGGTGTAATGGCATCCCCGTTCTCAATTCCCACTACCTTTCAATGGCAGAATTATGCTGATGCATGGTCAATGGGAAAATTGGGGATCGCGCTGATAAATTCTGTGCTGGTCTGCGGCGTTACGCTGGTGGTCAGTCTGCTGTTTGGTTCCATGGCGGCATTTGCCATTGCCAGAATGAAATGGAAACTGTCAGAAGCGGCTCATACCTTCTTCCTGATCGGAATGATGGTTCCGGTACACTGCATCCTGATACCGCTGTTTGTCCGGTTTGCGAAAATGGGCCTGACCAATTCCAGATTTGGCCTGATGCTTCCTTATATCACATTTTCACTTCCAATGACTATATTTTTGCTGACCAGTTTTTTCAGATCCATGCCGGGAGAGCTGTTTGAAGCGGCTGCCATTGACGGATGCGGAATTTACCGCTGCTTCTTTAAAATTGCATTTCCATTGTGCCGTACCGGTTTCTTTGTATCCGGTCTGATGACCTTTGTAAACAACTGGAATGAATTGCTGATGGCTATGGTATTTATTTCAGATCCGAATAAAAAGACGCTGCCGGTGACACTGACCTATTTCGTAGGTCCCTATGCGACCAATTATGTGCAGATGTTCGCAGCAATTATTATCGCAATAGCACCTACGGTTATCGTTTACAGCTTGTTCAGCAATCAGATCGTAGAAGGTCTGACAACAGGTGCAGTAAAAGGCTGATGCAGCGCAGACCGGCTAAATGACGTACGGAAAAGGACGCAGCCAGCGGGAGGAAAACTATGAATCGAAACGAAGCGAGGAGCCGGGCTAAAGAGCTGGTTTCTCAGATGAAATTGGAAGAAAAAGTAACCCAGATCCGATACAATGCTCCGGCAATTGACCGTCTTGGCATTCCGGCTTACAACTGGTGGAACGAAGCGCTGCATGGGGTTGCCAGAGCGGGTACAGCAACCAGCTTTCCCCAGGCCATCGGCATGGCAGCCACATTTGATGAAGCCCTGCTCTATGACATCGCAGATGTGATTGCGATAGAGGGAAGAGCGAAATACAATGCATATTCGGAATATGAAGACCGGGATATCTACAAAGGGCTGACCTTCTGGTCCCCCAATGTAAATATCTTTCGGGATCCCAGATGGGGGCGGGGCCAGGAGACCTATGGGGAAGACCCTTATCTGAGCGGCACGCTTGGAACTGCATTTGTAAAGGGAATGCAGGGCGATGGGGAATATCTGAAGGCGGCTGCCTGCGCAAAGCATTTTGCAGCGCACTCGGGACCGGAGGCAGTCCGGCACCAGTTCAATGCCGAAGTATCTCAGAAGGATCTGTATGAAACCTATCTGCCGGCATTTGAAGCGCTGGTGAAGGAGGCCGGAGTAGAGGCAGTCATGGGTGCCTACAACCGCACCAATGGGGAACCCTGCTGTGGAAGTCCGACACTGATACAGAAAATTCTGCGGGATGAATGGAAGTTTGAAGGGCATTATGTATCCGACTGCTGGGCAGTGCGGGATTTCCATGAGCATCATAAGGTGACAAAGACTCCGGCGGAGTCCGCAGCCATGGCCATGAATGCAGGGTGCGATCTGAACTGCGGCAATACATTTCTGGCTATGTGGGATGCCTGTAAGGCAGGAATGGTTTCGGAAGAGAGGATTACAGAGGCGGTGGTTCGTCTGTATACGACACGTTTTCTGCTGGGATTGTTTGATGAAACTGAGTATGATGAGATCCCATATGAAATGGTAGAATGTCCAAAACACCTGAGACTGTCCGAAAAAGCAGCCAGAGAAAGCATGGTACTGCTGAAAAATAATGGGCTGCTTCCATTAAAAAAAGAAGCAATAGGAACCATCGGTGTGATTGGACCCAATGCAAACAGCAGGGAAGCGCTGATCGGAAATTATCACGGCACCTCCTCGGAATACATTACTGTGCTGGAAGGAATCCAGCGCTATGTGGGAGAGGATGTGCGGGTACTCTACTCGGAAGGCTGTTCCATGAAAGACAGCAGGGTGGAACATCTGGCAATTGACAATGACCGTCTGTCAGAGGCTATGATCGTTGCGGAACACAGCGATGTAGTGGTGCTGGTGGTTGGCCTGAACGAAACGCTGGAAGGGGAAGAAGGAGACGAGGGAAATAATTACGCCTCCGGAGATAAAGACAGCCTGCTTTTGCCCAAGCCGCAGCGGGAGCTGATGAAGGCAGTGGCTGAGATGGGAAAACCGGTGGTCTTGGCGCTCATGGCAGGCAGTGATATGGACCTGTCCTATGCGGATGAGCAGTTCGACGCCGTGATGCTGTTGTGGTACCCGGGTGCCAGGGGGGGCAAAGCCTTTGCCGAGCTGCTGTTTGGCGATGCCTCGCCGTCAGGAAAGCTCTGTGTCACCTTCTATGACGGGATAGAAGCACTGCCGGATTTCGAAGACTATTCCATGAAGGGGCGGACCTACCGCTACCTGGAGCAGAAGCCGGAGTATCCATTTGGGTATGGTCTGACCTACGGTGATGCAGAATGTACAGCGGCAGAGTGGTCGAAGCAGACACCATATCAGATCAGGGTAAAACTGGTCAATCATGGGGAATGCCGGATCGAAGAGGTAGTACAGATCTACGCTGAAGCCTGTGAGAACAGCCTGGCGCCGGGGCATCCAAGGCTCTGCGGTTTCCGGCGCACAGCACTGAGGCCCGGGGAGGAAAAGGAAATTACGGTGTATTTGGATTCTCATACCTACACTGTGATTGACGAAGCGGGAAATCGGGTTTCCGGCGGCAGCCACTACCGTCTCTATGCCGGCACCAGCCAGCCGGATCAGCGCAGCGCAGAACTGCTTGGGCATACACCCGTAAAGGTTGAGGTGGATCTGTAATCCACGGAGCTGTTCCGATGCATTGTGGCAGAAAAGCTGACTTGTCAAAAATGAAGTATCTCATATCGAAAAAATAGTGTATAATATGCCTGTAGCTTACGAAGTAAGCGTATGGAATGTATGCAGCTACACTAAATTTCGGAAGGGATCCTGGACAAGTGAAACAGAAAAATAATCTGGTAAAGAATGCATCATTTTTGATGATTGCAGCAATGATATCAAAAGTAATCGGACTTTTATATAAGAGCCCTCTTTCTTCCATCGTAGGAAGCATGGGAATGGGGTACATCAGTCTTGCGCAGAATGCGTATATGATTCTGCTGATGATCTCTTCCTTCAGTATTCCTCAGGCAGTATCGAAACTGATCTCCGAGCGGCTGGCACTGAAGGACTACAAAAATGCTCAGAAAATCTTCAAAGGTTCCATGATCTATGCCGCAGTGATGGGGCTTGTCGTGGCGCTGTTCTGCCTTTTGGGCGCAAAGCTGATCATTCCCAGCAACCAGCCCAATGCGGTGCTGGCTCTTCAGGTGCTGGCACCGACCATATTCCTTTCAGGAATTTTGGGCGTTTTTCGCGGATACTTTCAGGCTTACCGGAATATGATGCCCTCTTCTTTGTCTCAGATTCTGGAACAGATTTTAAATGCGGCTGTGAGTATTCTGGTGGCCTGGCTCTTTATTACCTTCATTTCAGATGGGACAGAAGGCAGTGTGGCAAAATGGGGAGCGGCAGGTTCCACCGTGGGCACAGGGGCCGGTGTGGTGGCAGCTCTGATTTTCATGCTGTTTGCCTATCGTCTGAACCGAAGAGGAATTCGCAACAGGATTGAGCGGGATATGCAGCATCAGGAAGAATCTTACCGTGATATTTTCCGTCTGATCATCATGATCGTCTCTCCCATTATACTGAGTGCTTTCGTCTACAATATCAATGGATATTTAAATGGTGTGTTTTTTTCAGAGATACAGGGAAAGCAGGGAATGAATGCGGATACCATCAGTATTTTGTACGCAGAATATGCTACTTATTTTATGAGCATTATCAATATTCCGCTGACCTTGTCCAGTGCGGCGCCCACCTCCATGATACCGGAGGTTTCCGCCCTCTATATCAGAGGAAATCTGGCAGAGACCAGGGAGCGGATTCATCAGACCACCTGGCTGTCCATGTTTATTTCCATTCCCTGTGCCATGGGAATGGCGGTTCTGGGACATCCTATTGTTTCTCTTTTATTCCATGGGACAAAGGGAGTGGCAGGCAACCTGCTGATGATGGGAGCATTTACCATTCTGCTGAACGGAATGTCCAATATTTCCAATGCGGTGCTTCAGGCCATAGGAAAGCCGAAAATCCCCATGATCACAGCAGCCGCAGCGTTGGCAGTGGATGTGGCGGCAGTGACGGCGCTGCTTCTATTTACAAAGCTGGGCGTGTATGCACTGCTGGTGGCGATGATTATTTATTCTCTGGTAGTCTGCGTTTTAAATGACTACTATATGAAAAAATATCTGAAGTACAAAAATCCATGGAAAGAAGCTTATCTGAAACCGCTCTTGGCGGCACTGCCTATGGGAGCCGTGGCAGGAGGAGTTTATCTTGGAGTACATAAATTACTGCATTCCAACCTTATCAGCCTGGGCGCAGCCGTTCTTCTGGCGGTACCGGTCTATTTTGCAGTCTACCTTTTCATAAGCAGGCCTTCAGAGCAGGAAGTTCTGTCCATGCCGGGCGGAAGATTTATTTTGAAATTCGGACGAAAGCTCCATATCTGCGGCTGACAACAAACAGTTGTCGTTTAACAAGAATGATTTGTTTGATTTGATACCCGATCTGTGTTAATTTATTAACGAAAAACAGGGAGGTGAATCAAATGACATTAGCAGTTGCTTGTATCGCATTGTCCATCATTTCTTTAGGACTTGTAGGAAAATACAATGATTAATTGAAATTGACATAAATCCGGAAAAAAGATATAGTGTAAGAAATACATATGAAGAGGTGAACTCATTGGATACAAAGGTGTTCCCATATTTTATTACACTTTATCAGACGCGCAATATGCATAAGGCAGCAGAGCAGTTGTATATCACACAGCAGGGGCTCAGCCGCATTCTTCAAAATCTGGAAAAAGAATTTGGAGTGCATTTTTTTGAACGAAATAAGTATGGAATGTTTCCGACAAAGGCCGGGGACAAGTTTTATGAATATGCAGTCGGGATGCAGAGAGACCTGAACCGGATGCAGTTAGATATTCATGAATTGGCTACAGGCAGAGAAGAACTGAGAATTGCCTGTGCCTATGGTACGATGCATATCTTATACCAATATATTCAGATGTTCTATCGAAAGTACCCAGACATATGGATCAAATGGATTGAATATACGGACCTTCAGACGGATCGGATTCTTCAGAAAGAAGAAGTTGATCTGGCTTTTTGCGTGTCCGGAGAAGGGCAGGAAAAGTTTGAACTGTTTCCGCTGTTTCAAAGACAGATTATGCTTCTGGTGTATCCGGGGCATCCTTTCTGGAACCGGCAAAGCATTGAAGTAAAGGATCTGAAGGGGGAGAAAATCGTAATGGAGGGCAGTCAGTTCCACATTTTTTCCAGCTTTCGGGAAAAATGTCTGGAGGCCGGCTTCTATCCGGATATTGTTGCCCAGACTACGGAGATGAATCTGTGTCACAAGCTCTGCCGGATGAAGGAAGGACTGGGAATTGCCATTGATTTTATTGCCAAATTAAATGATGCAGAAGACATCAAAGCCATTCCCATTGAGACGGAGGGCTTTGAATGGCAGGTCAGTCTGGCGGCGAAAAGGGGAAGAAAGAAACGGCCCGGGGCGGAAAAATTTCTGCAGTTTATACGGGAGCAGTTTGAAGCCTGCCTTCTGTAAAATTCAGTAAAATAAGATTGTGTTAAGTTTTCTATGAAAACTTAACATGCAGTGTCAGCCCATTTGCCGCAGGCAAATTTGAAATGGGCTGATGTTCCAAGAAATGTGTTAAGTTTTCTATGAAAACTTAACATGCAGCGTCAGCCCATTTGCCGCAGGCAAATTTGAAATGGGCTGATGTTCCAAGAAATGTGTTAAGTTTTCTATGAAAACTTAACATGCAGCGTCAGCCCATTTGCCCAAGGCAAATTTAAGATGGGCTGATATTTCATAAGGAGAAATGCAGCATGATCAGAACAGCAAAAGAAGAGGACGCAGAAAAGCTGCTGAAAATATATGCTTACTATGTGGAAAAAACAGCAGTCAGCTTTGAATATACGGTGCCGGCGGTGGAGGAATTCCGTGAGAGAATAAAAAATGTGTTAAAAAAATATCCATATCTTGTGTCAGAAATGGAAGGTGAGATTGTGGGCTATGCTTATGCCGGTCCTTTTAAAGAGAGAGCGGCTTATGACCGGGCGGTGGAAACCACCATATACCTCCGGAAAGATAAAAAAAGACAGGGGCTGGGAAAAGAACTGTATCGGGCCTTGGAAAATGCCCTGGCACTTCAGCATATTTTAAATTTGAATGCCTGCATCGCCTGTCCGGCGGCAGAGGAGGACGAATATATCACAAAGGACAGCCAGATCTATCATGCACATCTGGGCTATCGGCTGGTTGGGGAATTTCAGAAATGCGGTTACAAGTTCAATCGCTGGTACAATATGGTGTGGATGGAGAAGCAGATCGGAGCGCATCCGGAAAATCCGCTGCCGATTCGGAGGTTTGATGAAATCCGGGAGGAATTATGGGAACGGTTTGGCATATCATGAAATAAGAAAAGAAGAATGCAGAGGCGGCATAGATTCTGTGAATAGTCAAAAAATAGAAAATTTATTGAATTTGGCTTTAGATTCTACAGAAGAGGAGCGGGAAAAATCCATGAATCTGGATGTGGGATACGATCCCCAAAACCGGGAGTGGGAGCTGATAGTGAAGTATTCAGAGGGAATATCAGAGGATTCTGATCTGCTGGCCAATCTGGTGAAGCTGTCTTATGGCTATGGTATTATAAGAATTCCGGCTTCCCGTATCCCGGAACTGGCTGCTCATCCGGCTATTGAATATATTGAAAAACCAAAGAGGCTGTTCTTTGCCGTGAATCGCGGCAAGGCAGCCTCTTGTTTTTCTGCGGTGCAGACACCGGAGGTGGACCTGAAGGGACAGGGAATCATCGTGGCAGTAATCGATTCCGGTGTGGATTATTTTCATCCGGATTTTCGAAAGGAAGATGGAAGCACCCGGATTCTCGCGATCTGGGATCAGACTTCGGCAGCAGGCACTCCGCCAAAGGGTTTTTTGCGGGGTAGCGAATTTAGTCAGGAACAGATCAATCAGGCGCTGAGCCTTGGAAGAAGAGAAGAGGGATACTCAATTGTCCCCAGCATTGACTACAGCGGACATGGAACGGAAGTGCTCGGCATCGCAGCGGGGAACGGAAATGCCTCCGGCGGCCAGTATGCAGGAGGAGCACCACAGAGCGATATCCTGGTGGTAAAGCTGGGAACGCCGGGAGAAAATGCATTTCCCAGCACCACAGAGCTGATGCAGGCCCTGGAATATGTCATCCAAAAAGCCAGGGAATACCAGAAACCGGTGGCGGTAAATTTGAGTTTTGGAAATGTATACGGTTCCCATACCGGTACCTCCCTGCTGGAAACCTATATAAATGAAATGGCAGATCAATGGAAAAATGTAATTTCTGTGGGAACCGGCAATGAGGGCGGAGGCCGCGGGCATGCTTCCGGGCGTTTGATACCGGATCAGACCACACTGCTGGAATTTGCGGTAGCGGAGGCGGAAACAGTTCTGAACCTCCAGTTGTGGAAGAACTATGCGGATGAAATGGAAATTATACTATATCACCCTAATGGAGAGAGCATCACTCTGGGCGGAGGTCAGGAAAGGACAGGAGAAGGAGCGGCAGGGGCATACCGGTATCGTATGGGAAGGACAGAATTGCTGGTTTATTACGGAATGCCGGCGCCCTACCGGGTGAATCAGGAAATATATATTGATTTTATCCCCGCAGAAGATTTTGTGGATTCCGGAGTCTGGAAAATAGAACTGCTTCCGAAACGCATTACATCGGGCAATTATGACCTTTGGCTGCCTCCGGAGCAGGTGCTGAACTTTGGCACGGGATTTCGGCGCCCTTCTCCGGATACGACACTGACCATCCCCTCCACGGCAGAAAAAGTGATTTCAGTAGGAGCCTACGATTCCAACCGCATGGCCTTTGCTTCCTTTTCCGGCAGAGGGTACACCAGCTATCCTGAAAAAATCAAGCCCACACTGGTGGCGCCCGGAGTAAATATCACAACCACAGCCCCGGGCGGAGGTTATGTTTCCGTGACCGGAACATCCTTTGCCGCCCCGTTTGTGACGGCGGCAGCGGCACTTTTGATGCAGTGGGGCATAGTGAATGGGGCAGATCCGTACCTTTACGGAGAAAAGGTCAAAGCGTACCTGCAGCGTGGCGCGAGAAAGCTGCCGGGGTTTGAGCAGTGGCCGAACCCGCAGGCGGGGTGGGGGGCGCTGTGCGTGAGGGATTCATTGCCGGTTTGATGCTTAAACAAGCTTTTTCAAATAAGCAGATACTATTAGCCAGGTCTTTACATTGTGTAAAGTCTGGCTAATAGTGTTCGTATGGGCAAAGAACAACAAGCTTGGATATACGTTGCTTCGAGAAATCGTCATTTCTATTGCTGTTGCGAAACAAAGGTGCTATACTTAGAGTAATATATTTTTGCGTAAACAGGGCTTTGTTGGAGGATAATTGAATGCGAAATGAGAAGCAAATTAGAATCAATTACAAACCATTATGGAAAATGCTAATTGACAGAGAAATGACCAAGGGAGACTTGCGAAAGATGACACAAATTGCAGCCAGCACATTTACTAAGATGACGAATAATGAAAATGTTTCATTGGATGTATTGGCTCGGATAAGTATCGCTTTAGAGTGCGGTTTGGATGATATTGTGGAGATTGAAAGGTAATGAATGGGGGTGCTCATAATGGCGAGACCGGAAGATTTCAGCACTTGTACATTTTAGTTCAGTCACGCTTATTCCAGTGAATATAATGGACAAATTCAATAAAAAAATAGAAAAACTTTGTTTGTTAAGGCAAAAAAACGAAATTGAGTGTCAAGCTCTCAAATCACCACGTGATTGGCTACTTCCTATGCTCATGAACGGTCAAGCTACCATTGAGAATTGAGTCCCACTACGCCGCCATGCTACGCTCACAGCAAAGCTGTTCGCTATCGGGCAGTCGCCCGATGAAACGAAGTCGATATTCAGCCTTACGTGAGCGAGCTCCCGACGGCTGATATCGCCTATGTTTCGCCTGGCTCATTGTATACGGTAAATTATCGTTTAAAATAGAAATAATTGGGAATTAAAAATTTTTTGAGTATGCAGGAAACTAGAGCGGTAGAAAGACAGAGCATACGAAAAGTATGCTGCTGGTAAAATCTCTAGTCAGAGGTACTGATTAGAAGCACAGGAGATTACGGAGAAGGTATTGAAGCTTCGAGAGAAGACGGAATCCCTAAATGATCAGCTAAACCCGATGAAAGATGAATACTATTCGGAAGTTGATAGTATAAAGGCATTGATTCAATATTCGCATATCGCGGAATTTACCCAGGAAATAGCGAAGCGGATTGCGAGTGTCGCTTTACTGGTATCTCATAGCAGGAAATTTGTAGCAATAGCTGCTCCGAAAATGATTGAGGCGGTAACTAATAAACGGTTTAAAGTCAATAAAAATCCGAAAAGCACATGAACATACATGAACTTTTGTAGAGTGTTTTGTATTGAAAACTATTACCTGTAAAGGCGAAAGTTTTCAATGATAAGACTGATTTACTTGAAAAATTGGTATAAAATAGATTGAAAAGTAAAGACTAATATGGTGGAAGTTTTCAATGGAGGCAATTGTGAAAGAGATAAAAAGAGACAAATACTTGAAACAATTACTATCTAATCAATGGGATGGGCAGATAAAAGTAATAACGGGGATTAGAAGGTGTGGTAAGTCATATCTGTTAGGAAAAATTTATAAGAATTATCTTTTGCAGGATGGAGTGAAGGATAGTAACATAATTTCTATCCAATTGGATTTGATAAAGGATATTCAATACAGGAATCCGTTAGAATTATCATCTTTTATTTCAAAAATAATTGAAAATAAAGATGAAAAATTTTATTTGTTTATTGATGAAATACAAATGTCAGATGAGGTTCCTAATCCATACTCGCCAGAAGGGAAAAACATTACATTCTATGATGTTCTTAATGAATTAAGAGATGTAGAGAATCTTGATGTTTATGTAACTGGAAGTAATTCAAAAATGCTATCAAGTGACATCCTTACTGAATTTCGTGGAAGAAGTGATGAGATACATGTGCATCCGTTATCCTTCGGAGAATATTACTCTGTGGTAGGGGGGGATAAGGAGGATGCATTTGATCAATATGCGTTTTATGGT
Organism: Lachnospiraceae bacterium; assembly: GCA_028689585.1. Lineage (GTDB taxonomy): Bacteria > Bacillota > Clostridia > Lachnospirales > Lachnospiraceae > Merdiplasma. The sequence continues at coordinate 111,814 of JAQVCW010000011.1, forward strand.
GGAATGCCATTTGTTATAACCAGGCCTGACGATGCATCAAAAATGAAATATCTTGAATCTTTATATAGTGAGACGTATCTCAAAGATATTATTGAACGAAATAAACTTATGAGAGAAGATGCATTGGAGAATATTCTCGATTTACTTTCTTCTTCTATCGGTTCATTAACGAATCCTAAAAAGATAGCAGATACTATCAATTCTAAGAAGAATATGAAAGTATCTCAGAATACTGTAACCGCATATATTCATTTCTTAGAAGATGCATTTCTGTTTTCAGAAGCAAAAAGATATGATGTGAGAGGAAAATCATATTTCGATTATCCGTATAAGTATTATTGCGAGGATATTGGCCTTAGAAACGCAAGAATAGGATTTAGACAACAGGAGATGACTCATATTATGGAGAATATCATATATAATGAATTAATCATAAGAGGGTTTTCGGTGGATGTAGGAGTCGTATATTCCAGGGAGAAAAACGAAAATAATAATTCAGTACGAGTACCAAGAGAGATAGATTTTGTTGTAAATTCAGGAGGCAAAAAAACCTATATTCAATCAGCATTTGCTCTGGGTACTGAAGAAAAAATAACACAGGAACTTCGACCATTTTCACTGACCGGCGATAGTTTTCCAAAGATTATAGTAAGAAAAGATATTCGAAAAAGATGGTATGATGATAATGGTATATTAAATATTGGACTCATAGATTTTCTGTTAGATTCTACAGTAATATAGTATGGTGGACTGAGGGAGGTTTATTGGAGATATCATGTGAGATAATTAAGAAGTCGTGGTAAAACATACTGTAAATTGAATAAGAGATAACAAGCATAAGGAGAGAGCAATGCAATCTTTAAGTACAATAGAGGAAACATCATATTTATCAACGATAAATTCCCCACAATATCGTAAAATAATGAGGATTTTCTATTTAGAATATGAAAAAATGCATTTTCAACTTTATAAAGAAGATGTCTTGGCTTCATTGAAAAATGAACCAGAATTTAGTTCCTATTCTATGGAACAGATGAAACTTGATTTGGAAGCTCTTGTAAAGTGGAAAAATCTGACACCACTTCAGGATCCGGGAAGAGTATATACCATTGCAGATTATAAAAATAAGCAATTTCGTTATACGATGTCAGAATATGCTGTGGAAATTGAACGAATGACAATACGGTTGGAAAATTTATTTCTGGAATCAGGTAATCTGTCAACTAACTTTTTTGCACGATTGGAAAAGAGCCTGAATGATGCACAGGCAATGAAACAGCGTTCTTTAAAGGAGATTAATGAGTGGTGGAATTTGATTCAGGAGGATTTTAAGCGGTTAAATCAAAACTATCAGGATTATTTACGAGATTTTTACTCTGGAAAATCAGACCGATTAATGAAAT
>JAQVCW010000012.1 GCA_028689585.1 Lachnospiraceae bacterium
CGAGAACCGTCCCCCTTAATCCGAGAACCGTCCCCCTTAATCCGAGAACCGTCCCCCTTAATCCGAGAACCGTCCCCCTTAATCCGAGAACCGTCCCCCCTTAATCCGAGAACCGTCCCCCCTTTAATCCGAGAGAACCGTCCCCCTTAAACTGACATAATCGATAAAATGACCCGGTCTGTTTCTTTCATACCCTGGGATGCTAAAATACCTATGTGAGAAATCATTTCTTCTACATCTTTCCCTACAATTCCATCCCCGGCCTGAAAATTATTGTGGCGGGCATACATGCGGTACCCCATGATACCGGCTTCCACTGCGGAGGCGATTTTTGCTGCACAGGAGGATTTGGCTCCGTCGCAGATCGTTCCGGAAAGAATGGCAGCCGCGTTGCTGATAGTATAGGATACGCCATCCACGCCGTCACCCATCATATAGGCAATACCTGCACCTGCGCCCACACCTGCACTGACAGCTCCGCAATAAGCAGAAAGGCGGCCGATACCGGTTTTCTGATGAATGGTAACCAGATCAGAAACGGCGAGAGAACGGTAAAATAATTCTTCGTCCGCATGGATGTGTTCAGCGTAGCAGATAATGGGGAGCGTGGCGGTGATGCCCTGATTGCCGGAGCCGGAGAGGATGACGACCGGCATTTCGCAGCCGCTCATGCGGGCATCACTTCCTGCGGCCGCATACGCTTTCGCTTCTGTGATGATATCTTTGCCTCCGGTTTCCAGGAGAGTTTTCCCAATCTGAGCACCCCAGCCGCCCCGCAGCCCTTCCTTTGCTACTGCATAATTGCATACGGCCTGTTTTTTCAGTACAGCTTTCAACTGATTAAGGTCCGCTGTATCTGCAAAAGCTACAATATCAGCAACATTGAGGACGCTCTTATCCTGCATATGGTCTTCGGCGGAACCCACGACGGGCTGATCCAGCAGTATCTCATCGTCTTTCTTCATATATACGATATTGGTATGACTATTTGTAATTCTTACCCGTGCGGAATGCCCCTTGTAATAGCCGGTAAGATCAATGTCCAAAATACAGGGTGAATCGGCACAACTGATCTGAACTGATGTGGATTTCAAATAATCAGCAATCTCTTCCTTTTGTTTTTCAGACACTTCTGCGATAACCTGAAGCCCTTTATCGCGCTGCCCTGCAATCATACCCGCTGCGATCGCAGCAGAAATTCCCTTCAGACCATTCGTGTTTGGTACTACCACACTCTTTACATTTTTCAGGATGTTTCCGCTGACTGCGGCATCAATGCGCTCGGGAGGCGCTTCTAAAAGTCCTCTCAGTACAGATGCACAGTAAGCGATGGCAATTGGTTCGGTACAGCCTGTGGCTGGAATTAGTTCTTCCCTTAATATGGCAAGATAAGCATTGTACGTCTCTTCTTTTAACATGAAAACCCCACTTTCTTTCGTTGATAGAGCAGAAGCCGCAAGAGGTGCCTGCTCTTTGACAATTTAGATCAGATCACAGTTAGACACCAACAAATACGAATGTACGTACAAACATACATAAATATTATAAATATAATAGCACAGAAAAATAATTTGTCAAGTTTACTATAAAAAGTAAATGTGAATAAAAAAATAAAGAAAAATTGTTGAATATTTAAAGAAAATAAGACAAAATGTCATTGACATTGACCAAAAATCTGATATAATGACATTAATTCAAATGTTTAATGTACGTACAAAACAACATACGAATAAACGACAAGAAATAAAAGTGCAGCTCGTAAAATGTATATTGGAGGTTTAGAACAAACACAGTTTGAAGGAGGTTATTATGGGTAAGATAAGAAAGAGAATCATATCGGGTATGCTGGGATTTGCTATGTTATTTGGGACCTTTGCAGGTCAGACAATGGTGGCGTCTGCAGAAGAGAGCGGTGAGGCTAAGGATATTCAGATTGCTCTTTGCATTACGGGTACGTTGGGTGACAAAGCTCTGGCAGATACCACGTGGTCCGGACTTCAGAAAATCATGGAAGAATATGACAATGTGGAATGCAAAGTTTTTGAAGCGACAAACGGTGCTACAGATTGGGAACCAAACCTGATCGCTGCTTCAACCGGAGGCTATGATCTGGTTATCGCAACGGCATCCAGTATGGGATCTGTATTGGAAAGTGTAGCAGCAAGATTTCCGGATGTAACGTATGTTTCGATTGATTCACCGATTAAACTGCCAAATGTGGCGTCCTGCACATTCTGCTGTAATGAAGCTTCCTATTTACTGGGATGCATTGCAGGCATGTGGACCACCCGTACCGAGATCCCCGGTGTGAATGAAGACAAGATCGTGGGCTGGATTTCCGGTATGGAAGCACCGATTAATAATGATTATTATATTGGCTTCTGCGCTGGCGTAGAATACACCTGTCCGGGTGCAACAGTGCTTCAGTCATGGACCGGTACTTACAGCGATCCGCTGACAGCAAAAGAAATGACAAAGGCACTGATCTCTCAAGGCGCTGACTGCATCAGCCCGGTACTTTCTTCCGCAGCAGTAGGTGCACATGAGGCCTGTCAGGAAAAAGGAGTTTATTCCTTCGCATTGGATACCTATCAGGATGATGTCTATCCGGGAACCGTTATCACAACAGCTTTGAAAGACGGCGCTATTGTTACATATAATTATGCAAAAGATTTCATCGAAGGAAAATTAAGCAAGGAGTTCAGACTCCTGAATCTTTCCATGGGTGCGATGGATATTACAGATATGGCAGAAATTGAAGTGGTACTGGGGGATAAATTCCCGGCCGATATTAAGGAAAAAGTGATGGAGATCCGTCAGCAGATTATTGATGGAGAACTGGAAGTTCCTTATAATCCGGTAGTCAGAGGCGAAGCTGAAAACTAAAGAAATCATGGATGACCGGGCAGAATATCTGCCCTTCGGAGCAAAAATACAGATGCATTTTTGCATCAATCGAAATGCCTCCCAAGGATATCCTCAAGGATATATTTACCATCATAGTCACGTAATTTGAGCGTGACTATGATAATAAAAATTAAGGCACAAAACAGGATAGTGTCAGCCCATTTGCGGTCAGCAAATTCAGGATGGACTGATGTTCAAAAACAGGAGAAAAACAATGACAGAAAGAGAGATAAAGTTCAATAAAAAAGAAAGCTACACCTATGATGAGGTACGGACAATGCTGGAGCATGCCATGATGGAACGGGCAGCAGCAGTAGGATTTTTTTATAAAGTGATGCCTCGGGAATTGTTTGACCAGTATGGAAAGAAAGCGCTGTATGCTCTGGGACAGTACCGCGCTCAGAATAAATATTTTGAAACCCGGGAAAAAGGCGATGTGATGTCCATGGTGGATTTCCTGGCTACCTGCAATGGAGTCAGCTCCACAGTAGACGATGGAAACTACTGCACAGAGCATGATGAAGAACATGCGGTAGTGAATATGGACGGCAAATGCGCTCTGGTGAAAGGCTGGGAAAAGATGGGGCTGAATCCGGACGAGGTGGATTATCTCTGCCAGATTACAGGTTATGGCGATTACGGCCAATGCGAAAGTCTTGGACTGAAAGGCGAATGGTTGCAGACCAGTGCACAGCCGAAATGTCCAAACTGCATTCTGAAGATTACCAAGCTGAACGGCGGAAAACTGGCGATTGAGGAATAGTCAGACCGCACAAGGAAGAGAGACCGGGAAAGCGGGGCGAATAAGCGATAAATGGAAAAAATTGTTGAAATGAATAATATTCACAAACAATTTCCGTATGTGAAGGCAGTAGACGGGGCCAGATTTGATCTTTACAAAGGAGAAATCCATTCCCTGATCGGCGAAAATGGGGCCGGAAAGTCTACCATGATGAAAATTTTATATGGAATGTATGAAATTGACGATGGCGAAATTATTCTCAGCGGAGAGCGTGTGACAGACCATAAATATACGACGCATACAGCGATTGAACGGGGCGTTGGTATGGTTCACCAGGAGTTTATGCTGGTCAAGGAAATGACGGTTCTGGAAAATATTATTTTGGGCTCCGAACCGACGAAAAAGGGAAGCAGAAATGTAGCAATTGATTTTGAGGCTGCACGGGAAAAAATAAAGTTTTACATTGAAAACTATCACATGGCAGTACACCTGGAGAAAAAGGTTACCAATATTTCCGTTGGGGAAATGCAGAGGGTAGAGATTATCAAGGCACTCTATCGCGGAGCTGATATTTTGATCCTGGATGAGCCTACTGCTGTGCTGACACCGCAGGAAGCGGATCAACTGTTTGAGATACTGAACGAAATGCGAAAGGATGGAAAGACCATCGTATTTATTTCCCATAAGCTGAAAGAGGTTATGAAAATCAGCGACCGCGTCAGCGTAATGCGTGCAGGAAAGTATATTACCACAGTGAAGCAGAGCGAAATCACCATGGAGGAACTGGCAGAGCTGATGATTGGCCGGAAGGTGTTCCTGAATACCAAGAGAACACCGCCAAAAGAAGGAGAAGTAGTTCTGGAGGTAAAGAATATCTTTGTACCTTCCGAGAGGGAGCTGTCTAAGATCAGAGGTATCAGCTTCAATGTCCGAAAGGGTGAAGTGGTGGGAGTGGCCGGCGTGGACGGCAATGGACAGAGTGAACTGGGCGAGGCAATTGCCGGTCTGCGCAGAGTGGAAAAAGGCCAGATTCTCCTTGGCGGTGAGGATATTACCAATAAATCCGCCCTGCAGGTGAGAAGAAACGGTCTGGTACATATACCGGAGGACCGGAACGACCGCGGACTGAACGGCACTCATACATTCGCAGATAATATGCTGGCAGCGGAGATACGAAACCATCCTTATTCCAGACTGGGAGTGGTCAATTCCAAAAAAATAATGGAAGAAGCCTGGAAACGTTCTGAAAAATTTGATATCCGTCCGAGAGATCCCTCCAATATTGCAGGAAGTCTTTCCGGAGGAAATGCACAGAAAATTGTAGTGGCCCGTGAGCTGGGAGCAGCGGGAAAAAGATTCCTGCTGGCAGCGCAGCCCACCCGCGGTATTGATATCGGCAACATCGAGGGAATCCGCAAGATGATAGATCAGGCTAAGGTAGAAGGAGTAGCAGTGCTTCTGATTTCGGCGGATCTGGATGAAATCATGTCACTGGCAGACCGGATCATCGTACTGTATGAAGGACGGATCACGGGGGAACTGGTGAATGAAGAGTGGATCGATGAAGGGAAACTGGGTTACATGATGATGGGAGGCGGTGACAAAAATGAGTGAAAACAAAGCGGAGAAATCCAGCGCGGTAATTCGAATTGCCATAGCTTTTGCCATTTCTGCCATAGCTCTGGCTATTATCATAACGCTCTGCGGACATAATGCTCTGGATGCATTTTATCAGATGTTTTATGGAGCTTTTATCGGAAAGTTCAATTTCGGCTCCACCATTGAGAATTTTATTCTGATCCTGATCGTGGGATCGGCCTACAGTCTGACAAAACGGATTAACTATTTCAATATCGGTCTGGAAGGATGTCTGTACATTGGCGCAATGTTTACCTGCGCACCGGGATTTCTTCTGCCGGATATGCCGCCATGGATCATTATTCCGCTGTGCCTGGCCTGCGGAATGGCAGCCGGAGCGATCTGGTCAGCGATTGGCGGTGCGTTAAAAGCTTTTTTCAATATTAATGAAGCCTGTGTAACCATTATGCTGAACTATGTGGCGATTTCACTGACGGATTTTCTGCTCAATAACACATGGTCAGCACACAGTGCAGCACCGGAAACGCCTCATGTACAGGCGAACGCAATGCTGCCTAAGCTACCGCTGGCACCGAGCCGCGCAAGTGTCGCACTTTTTATTGCCATTGCAGTGTTCTTCTTTGTGTGGTTCGTTACCTTCCATACTACCTTCGGATTTAAGCTGAGGCATGTAGCGGATAATCCCAGATTTTGCGAGGCGGTGGGAATTCATTCCAATCTGATCGTACTGGGAACTGTTATGCTCAGTGGTGCTCTGGGCGGACTGGCAGGAGGATGCCAGATCCTGGGGGTATATGGAAATTTTATTCAGAATTTCTCTCTTAATTCAGCTTTTTACGGCATGCTTGCCTGCCTGCTGGTGAAGAATAATCTGAAGCTGCTGCCGTTGTCTGCGCTGTTCATTGCATTTACCAGAACGGGTGGTTCCGGAATGGAGTATTATACCGGAGTTCCCAAATCCCTGATCGATACAGTAGTTCCAATTTTGATCCTGTTTATTGCAATGGATCAGATGTTTGATTACAAAAGATTTTTCAGGATATTTAAACGGAAACCGAAAACAGGCAGTGCTGTCGGTTCGAAACAATAAAGGGGGTAAGATAAAATGGATTTCATGACAATCATTGGCAATGTATTTACTTATTCTCTGGTTCACGACATGATTACAGCCTCAGTACCGATTATTCTGGCATGTATGTGTGCGGTCATCAGCAGACAGGTCAACATTATCAACATAGCAGCAGAAGGAATTATCATGTTCGGCTGTTTCTTCGGAGTTCTGGTCAGCTACATGACAGGAAGCTGGGTTCTGGCCGTATTGGTATCGGTGGGACTGGGCATGTTGATTTCGGCCTTTATGGCACTGGCCTATCTGAAATATAACGTCAATATTTTTGTTCTCGGCCTGTGTGTCAATATGATTGGAACTTCCGGAACAAGATTTTTGCTGCAGACAATTTTTAAGACCTCCGGAAATTTTGTGAGTGACAAAATTGTGCCCATACCCCGCGTGAATTTTTCCTTCCTGGATAATATCCCTGTATTAAAGAGCCTATTTAGTGGATATTCATTTACGGAATGGCTGGTGATACCAATTGTTATTTTCATCTGGTTTATGCTTTATAAATCGGTGTGGGGGCTTCGGCTTCGTTCTGTGGGACTGAATGAAATGGCTGCAGTTACTTCCGGTATTGATGTAAATGGAAAAAAGCTGGCAGCGCTGGTACTTTCCGGTGCATGCGCAGGCCTTGCCGGAGCTCATCTCTCCCTTGGATATTCCTGCCTGTTCATAGAAAATATGAGCGGCGGCCGTGGATTTATGGGTATGGCAGCCATGCAGTTTGGCGGTGCCAATCCACTCTGGGCAGCCATTGGATGTGTGGTGTTCGGTTTCAGCAATTCGGTAGCAAACCGGCTGACGCCTTACGGGATACCAAATCAGTTTGTTACCATGATTCCATATGTGGCTACCATTATTGTATTATCTGCTTCTGTAGTACTGGCTATGATCAAACGGCGCAAAAGCGAATCCGCCCTCAAGGCATAAGGAAAAACGCTTAGCTATATAACATGAAAATTAAAAAATAACAGAGAAAAAGAAAGAGGTGCTCATTATGTACAAAGGAAAGATTATTCATTCAGAAATTAACCGCGTTATCTCAAGCTGCCGTCACTACGATAAGGTTTCCATCCTGGATTTTGGAATGTCCGGTGGGGACAAAGCAAAGGAAATCATTGACCTTGGATGGAAAAGAGGAAATCCAATGGTGATGGACGTGGCAAAGACTATCGGCGAATACTGGGCTTTTGATAAGATCCTGATGATGGATTTTGTTCCAAAGATTAATCCGGCTCTTTATAAAGATGTCCAGGACTCATTCCCGGGTGTGGAAATTGAACTGGTTCCGGTAGCTGACTTCAAAGCAGCAATTGCAGACTCTAAAGCAGTGATCCGCACCGGTGACAATCAAGATGGTGCAAATCTTGTATTTGTAGCCGGAGTGGCAAGAGAAGATTCTATTTAAATAAAACGATGGACTGATGTTCAAAATATGGAGGTAAGGATATGGAGTATACACAGCTTGGAAAAACAGATTTTAAAGTTTCAAGAATTGCACTTGGTTCCTGGGGACTGGGCAGTGATTTTTATGGGGAAGTAGAATTAAACACTGCAATTGATACACTTCATGCAGCAGTGGACAGCGGTATTAATATAGTAGATACTGCGCCGAATTATGGCAATTCAGAGGAAGTACTGGGGAAAGCGCTGGCTGGAATCCGGGATAAAGTGATCGTGGCTACAAAGTGCGGCTGCCTGAAATATCCGGGCGGTTCCTACAAATTATTAACTCCGGTCAGCATGAGGCTGCAGTTGGAAGAGAGTCTCCGCCGTCTGAATACCGACTATATTGATTTATATCAAATTCATTATCCGGATAAAAACAGCTCCATGGAAGCAGCTTATGACACAATGAACAAATTCGTAGAAGAAGGCAAAATCCGTGCATGGGGGGTATGCAACCACAGCGTAAGTGAGGCATTGAATGCGGCGGACGCAGGTGCTGTCAGTCTTCAGGCACAGTATTCCCTGAGCAAGAGAGCAATTGAAAGGGATCTGCTTCCGGTGGCAAAGGCAAATGATATGTCTGTCATTGCTTACGGTACTTTGATCGGCGGACTGCTTTCCGGTAAATATAATGGACCGAAAACCATCAGCGCAACAGATCGCCGTCCAATGTTCTACACCGAATTCAAAGAAGAGAACTGGCCGAAATCAGAGAAACTGATCGCTGCAGTTCGTGAAGTGGCGGAAAACCGCGGCGAATCCATGCCAAACGTAGCGATTAACTGGGCGCTGTCAAATGCAAATGTAGGAATTGCTCTGGTAGGAGCAAAAACCGCGGCACAGGCAGAAGCAAATGCAAAAGCGGCAGCATTCTCTCTGACTAAGGAAGAGGTTGCAAAATTGAATGCGGCATCTTTCTGAGAGATTCAAAAAAGCCTCTGTGTTCTGCGGCCAGGCTGTCATGCTTCACATGACATGCTCTGCGCGCCTCTGCTATCCCGCCGGAGACTTACATCTCAATGGGGATTGATAACCTGCCACTGAGACTGAAGTGCTGCCCACCGCTGAGGGGTATCTGGCTTTTCACAATTTGATTTGTAAAGTATAAAACGAGTTTCTTATAATCGAAATTATTGAAGAAAAATGATAAACGGCAGATGAATTCTGCACAGAGTGCAAAATATAAAACTATTTTTGCAAATTAAAAGGAGGAAAGTGTAATTATGAAATTATCAGATTATGTTACCCTGGGGAAATCAGGACTTCGCGTCAGCCCGTTTTGCCTGGGAACCATGACTTTTGGAACAGACTGGGGCTGGGGAGCAGACGAGGAAGAATCAGTACGTGTGCTGGAACGTTACATGGAATTAGGCGGCAACTTCCTGGATACTGCCAACTGCTACACCAACGGCCACTCGGAAGTGATCCTTGGCAATTATTTTGGAAAAAACAAATTTAAAAGAGATCGTATGGTTATTGCTACAAAGGGCTTTGGAAATATGTATTCCGGAGATCCCAATGGCGGCGGAACAAACTTTAAATCTCTGGTAAATGCCTGTGATGAATCTCTGAGAAGACTGCAGACCGATTATATTGATCTGTATTACGTTCATCACTGGGATCCCCATACACCGGTGGAAGAAACCATGTATGCTCTGAATCATCTGGTGGAAGCAGGAAAAGTTCGTTATATTGCGTTTTCCGATACTCCTGCATGGGTGACCTGCAAAGCACAGATGATTGCCAATGAAAATCACTGGGCACCGTTGACTGCCTATGAAATGGAATATAATTTCAGCGAGAGAACTGTGGAAACGGAAATGATGCCGATGGCAAAAGAACTGGGGATTGGTGTTGTTACCTGGTCTCCGCTGAGAAAGGGACTTTATTCCGGAAAATATACCAGAGAAAATAATGGCAATGTACCTGGAGGCCGCCTGGCAACCCGTTATAAAGGGCAGGTTATCACGGAACAGCAGTTCCAGATTATCGATGAACTGCTGGCAATGGCAAAAGAATATGGAACCACTCCTGCAACGGTAGCGCTGGCATGGGTGAAGAGCAGACCGGCCAATTCCATTCCGCTGCTGGGAGCCAGAAATATTGAACAGTTGGAATCCAATCTGAATGTGCTTGATTTTGTACTTCCCAAAGAAGCGGCAGACAAGCTGAGCAAATTATCTGCACCGCCTGAATCTTTTGTAGAACATGATATTTTATCAGAAAACGCTATTTCCATGCTGCAGACCGGAACTACGATCAACGGATGGACTTCAAAACCATGGCCGATGACTCCGGGACCGGACGATATCCGCTGGTAAAAAGGAAAACATTGCACAGGCGTGTCTGAAAGCTGTTTCAGACACGTTTTTGCGTGTCAAAAAATATTTTTGAGTCAGCTTTTTTGACAAAAAGGCAAAGTGTATTTATAATTGATATTAAGACATCATTTTTGAATATACGCTTATAGAATTTGCTTGTATTGAACAGAGAGTTAGGGTATATTTTACGATAAAGAGGGGACAGAATGGTTTCAAAACTAAAAAATAAAAACTGCAGCTTTTTTAAGCAAAGGAGCAGGAGTCAGAGGTGAGCTATGTTTTTAGAGAATAAAGTATTGGACAGGGAAGTGCCTATTCCATTATATTTTCAATTAAAGGGCCTGATAATTGAAGAAATATCCAGCGGTGCTTATGAAACGGACAGTCTGATACCAACGGAAAATGAAATCAGCAGGCAGCTTGGTATCAGCCGTTGCACCGTTCGCCAGGCAATTGGAGAACTGGTTCAGGAGGGCTATTTATACCGCATTAAAAGCAAGGGAACTTTCATTGCAAGGCAGAAGGTAAAACTGGATTTTCTGCAGAGGCTGGAAACCTTTGAGGAACAGATCAAACGCAGCGGCCGGAAGCCGGAAATGAAGGTCTCAAAGTTCCAGATTATCAATTCTTCCGGGGAAGTGGCTGACCGTCTGGCGATTAAAGAGGGAGAGGCAGTTATTTATTTATTCCGCAGAGGCTTCGCAGACGGAAATCCGGTCGCTACGGAAAAAGCGTTTATGCCCTATGAAAAGTGTTCGTTTTTAATGCAGTCCGATTTTGAGAAAACTTCGTTATACGGGGGCCTGTCGGAGCGAGAAAATACGAAGATAACAAATGCAACCCATTCGCTGCAGGCAGTGATTGCCAATAGCTATGATGAAAAATATCTGAATGTAAATAAAGGAGTTCCCATGCAGTTGGTACATACGGTCGGCTATACCAGACAGGATGAACCTCTGGTATACTCCATTGCGCGCTACCGGGGAGATGTCAGCAATTTTCAGGTGCATGTGTATATGGAGCCAGAGCAGTAAAGGGGGGGACGGTTCTTGGGAAGAAAGGGGGACGGTTCTCGGATTAAGGGGGGACGGTTCTCACGTCCCATTTATTTGGGACGTGAGAACCGTCCCCCCTTAATCCGAGAACCGTCCCCCTGCTTTGCCCCTTGCGTTGGCCCTAAATTTTATGGCGGTCTGTTTTGGGGATAAAGGTCGCAGAGAGAATGGTTCGGCAGGTTGGCAGGTCCGGATTTGACATTCGTTCCAGCAGCTGATGCCCGGCAGCTCGGCCCAGAGCTTCAGCGGGTTGAGAAATCAAGCTGATAGAGGGATTGATATACTGTGGCTGATTGCTCTCTTTATATCCTATGGCTTCGATATCTTTACCGGGAATGCGGCCGTGTTCTTCCAAAAAGGTAAGAACTTCTGTGGAAAGACAGGCGTTGGGAACTGCAATGGCGGTGATATCTTCACGGAGAAGCGGTGCGAGATTATCCGAAAACAGGCTACTGAGAGGATTGGCAATAAAAACCAGATCATCGGTAGGCAGGTGATGAGAGGCCATGGTATCTTCGTAGGCGGCGCGGCGCTCTATTACAGTAGAAAGCTGATTCTTCACAGTAATGTATGCGATATGTGTATGTCCCTGATGGATTAAATATTCAATACCCTTCTGCAGCGCGTGGTAGTTATCAATCAGAAGTGTATCACAGGGATTATTTTCCAGAGAACGGTCAACAAAAATCACAGGAAGATTTGCCGGAAGCATTTTTGCAATGGGATCGTAAGAAAGAAAGGCGGAAGCAATGATGAAGCCATCTACCACTCCATTGGCAAGTACTCTCAAAGCGTCAGCTTCTTTCACTGCATCCTCCTTGGTATTGCAGATGAGAAGACGATATCCTTTGGCAGAAATTACTGCTTCCACTTCTTCAATCATAGCAGAGTAGAATGGATTTGCAATATCCGGGGTGATAAAGGCAATTAAATTATGACGTCCGGTTTTAAAACTGCGGGCTATGGCATTTGGGCAGTAGCCTAACTGTTCTATGCTGTCCTGTACCTTTTTTCGGGTTTCTTCTTTAACATATCTTGTATTATTGATTACATGACTGACGGTGGCAATGGATACACCTGCATGGCGGGCTACTTCTCGTATACTGGTTGGCATGACTGACTCCTTAACATCGTTTTAATTTAATTATAGGGTGCAAAACATAAATATTATGTTGATTATTCTATTAAGATAGTTACTGGGAAATTTTAGCAATATCATATAAACGTTTACCATAATCATAATATAAAAGTCTATTCTGTGTCAAGTAAAACATATTTAACAAAAGAAATATACGGAAAACAATTGTTACTTATATAATTATACTAAAAATAAAAATATATATTTGATAAATAGTGCTAATTGACGAGAAAATAAAAACAAGATATACTTGTTTCATAAATGAGATAACCGTTTACGTAACCGTTTATCTAAAATTACATTACAGAAAGATGTACGAAGATTAGCCGGAAAATCAAGGGTTGCATCTTACAAAGACCAAAAAGGAGGATATCAAAATGAATAAAAAAAGAATGGCAGCATTTACTTTGACAGCAGTTATGGCAGGTGCTATGGCAGTGACAGCACATGCAGAGGGTCATGTATTTGGATATACCTGTATGGATCTGACGAATCCGTTTCATATTGCCATGAGAGATGCGATGCAGGCAGCGATTGAGGCAAATGGTGATACTCTGATTTCTATTGATGGACAACAGCAGCAGATTAAGCAGAATGATGTAATAGAAGATTTAATTACGCAGGGAATTGAGGCACTGTTTTTAAACCCGGTAGATTCCGCATCCGTTCAGCCGGAGCTGGAAGCTTGTGCGTCAGCCGGTATTCCTGTTATTAACGTGGACTCCGCAGTACAGGACAAAAGTCTGATTGCTACCTATATTGCCTCTAATAACGTGGAAGCAGGAAAACAGTGTGGGGAAGAAATTGTAAAACTGTTTCCGGATGGCTGCAATATCTGTGTAATCGAAAACCCTCTGGCTGAGAGTGTGGTACAGCGGGTACAGGGACTTGAGGAAGCGATTGAAGGAACCAACTGCACTATTATTGACCGTAAATCTATCTCTACTATGGATGCAGTACTTGGAAATGCAGAGGATATCCTGACGGCAAATGATAAGATAGATGTATTCTGGGGACTGAATGATGATGTGTCTCTGATCATTCAGGGAGCGGTAGAATCTGCCGGCCGTACAGAAGAAATCAAGGTAATCAGTGTTGACGGTTCTCCTTCTGGAAAGACCAGTGTAGCAGAAGGCGGTCTGTATGCTACGGCCGCTCAGAGCCCGGTATCCATCGGAGAAAAGGCAGTAGAGTGTGCGTATACCCTGTTGGATGGAGGAGAAATCGATCCGGAATATTCGTTGCCTACCACCTTGGTTACTGCCGAGAATGTAGCGGATATGGGAGCAGATGCCTGGAGCTGATATTGGATAAAAAAGATAATGGAACGGAATGAAGGGACTGGCGCAGAGTAAGGCAGTTTTACAGAAGGCAGATTTGCTGCCGGGAGCCGTCTGCGCTGGTCTCTTTTTGTTCTCAAATCAGAAAAGAGAGAAGCGGATGTCCGCTTTGCTCTGGATAGGAGATGATATTTTGGCGGAGCAGTATTTGCTTGAAATGAAAAATGTTCATAAACGTTTTCCTGGAGTGCATGCGCTGAAAGGGGTATCACTGGAACTGCGGGCCGGGGAGGTGCATGCCCTGCTGGGAGAAAACGGAGCTGGGAAATCCACATTGATTAAAGTATTAGGTGGAATTTATGAAAAAGATGAAGGGGAAATTCTCATCGATGGAAAAAAAGTGGAAATCAAAAATGTAGAACAGGCCAGAAATGCCGGAGTTTCCATCATTCATCAGGAACTGGTACTTGTTCCCTATCTTTCTGTGGCGGAAAATATTTTTTTGGGACGTGAGCTCCGCAAAAAGGGCGGATTTATTGATCGAAGCGCAATGATCCGTGAGACACAAAGAGCTCTGGATGAATTTGGTCTGAAACTTTCTCCCAACGCAATGATTGCAGACCTGAATATTGCGCAGCAGCAGATGGTGGAGATTGTAAAGGCAGTTTCTTTTAATGCGCGGATTATTGTTATGGATGAGCCTACCAGTTCTCTGTCTGATAAAGAGGTTGATGCTTTATTTGAAAATGTAAGGAAACTGACGGCCAGAAAGATAGGTATTATCTATATTTCCCACCGCATGAGTGAATTGCAGGAAGTCGCAGACCGGGTTACCGTGATGCGGGATGGAGAGTATATTGCTACGAAGGAAGTTGCTGTGACCGGCAATGATGAACTGGTGGCTTTGATGGTTGGACGGCAGTTGGACAATTATTATACGAGAACTTTCAATGACTGTAAAGAACCTCTTTTGGAAGTGAAAAATCTGAGTACTGCTAAAATCCACGATGTGAGTTTTACATTGAGAAAAGGAGAAATCCTGGGATTTGCCGGCTTGGTGGGTGCTGGACGAAGCGAGACCATGCAGGCAGTTTTTGGCTTAGACAAGGTGATCTCCGGTTCTGTAAAACTGAATGGACGGGAACTGGCCGGAAAGAATGCGGAGAGCATTCTGGCATCAGGCATCAGTCTTGTTCCTGAGGACCGGAAAAATGAGGGCATTTTTCCCGGCATGACAATTTCTTTTAATATGACATTGAAGGTACTGAAAGAGTTTATAAGGGGAATTCGAGTAAACAACAGCAAAGAAAAAGAAATTGTAGAAAAATATTTTCAGGACTTATCAGTAAAAGCACCAGGGACGGAAACACTGATTGGCTCCTTATCGGGAGGTAATCAGCAAAAGGTGGTAATTGGCAGTTGGCTGGCGTCAAGACCAAGAGTGCTGATACTGGATGAGCCTACGAGAGGAATCGATGTAGGATCAAAGAGTGAGATTTATGCCATTATGAATGAATTGGCTAAGAATGGTGTTTCGATTATTATGGTATCTTCCGAGCTGCCGGAGATTCTCAATATGAGTGACCGCATTATTATTATGCGGGGCGGGAGCATTTCCGGAGTTTTAGACCGCAGCGAAGCCACACAGGAAAAAATCATGCAGCATGCGGTAAATATTTAACCGAAAGGGGTTTGACAAAGTATGGAAAATAAAGTGATGGACAATAAAATTATAGCGAGCACAAAAAGCTATTTTAAGCGAAATGCAGGTATTCTGATTGGTCTGGTGGCACTGTGCGTAATTATTTCCTTACGATCTGACCGTTTTTTGACGCAGGATAATATCATGAATGTACTGAGGCAGATTTCTTCCAATATGTATCTGGCCTGTGCGATGACAATGATATTGATTGCAGGAGGAATTGATCTTTCCGTGGGTTCCATTGTTGCAATTACCGGAGTGACAGCAGGGACTCTGCTGAATGCAGGAGTTCCTATTCCATTGATGCTTCTTATCTGCATAGCTCTTGGAGCAGTGTATGGAACAATCACAGGCTTGATTATTACTACAACGACTCTGCCTCCATTTATTGTTACCTATTCTATGATGCAGATTTTAAGGGGTGCTACCTATGTGTATACCGGCGGAACGACCGTGCGTGTAGATAACCGCAGTTTTATTAATCTGGGAACCGGGTATGCTTTTGGATTTTTGCCGCTGCCGGTGATCTATCTGCTGATCGTATTCGTGATTGTATTTATTGTGCTGAATAAAACTACGCTGGGAAGACATATCTATGCAGTGGGCGGCAATGAAAAGGCGGCCAGATTCAGCGGTATCAGTGTAATGAAAACCCGTATGTTTGTATATATTTTCAGCGGCATTATGGGTTCACTGGCAGGGCTGGTGCTGTGTGCCAGAAGCTATTCCGGCAATCCGCTGGCCGGGGACGGAGCGGAAATGGATGCTATTGCAGCCTGCGTGCTGGGCGGTGCTTCCATGGCTGGTGGATACGGTTTTGTGGGTGGAACCCTGATTGGGGCCCTGATTATCGGTCTTTTGAATAACGGATTGAATCTGATGCGGATTGATTCTTACTGGCAGATTATTTTAAAAGGTATCGTTATTCTGGTAGCAGTATATGTGGATTATGTAAAGAACCTGAAAAAAAACAAATCAAACTAACACAGAAAAAGAGTGGAAAGAAAGGATAGAATATGGCATTTTTTCAGACAAATTTTTTCTCACCGGTTCTGGGATTTAATACGGACATCAATGTACTTATTCCTACGCCCAATTCAGATGAAATTTTGAATCACAAAAAATCGGATTACTTTTTTGATGGAGCAAAATATCAGGTGCTGTATTTACTTCATGGAGCTTATGGTGATTATTCAGACTGGATGCGCCTTACCAGTATAGAGAAATATGCACAGAATCATAAACTGGCGGTGGTAATGCCATCCGCATCCAATAGTTTTTATCAGGATATGTTTCGTGGGAGTTCCTATTTGACGTATCTGACAGAGGAACTGCCGCAATTTGTAAAGGCTCTGTTTCCAATAAGTGCAAAAAGGGAAAATACGTTTACGGCCGGGCTGTCCATGGGAGGTTATGGAGCATTGCGTTTGGCCCTTACGAAACCGGAGCAGTATGCGGCATGTGCTTCCTTGTCCGGAGCCATTGACATCGAAGGATGCCTGGAACGGGTGAAAAATGGAACTATGGGAGGACCATTTTTATGGGATTCTATCTTCGAGGCTTCCGCACAGATAGCAGGTACGGATGCGGATCTGTTTGCTCTGATTAAGAAGAGAAAAGCTGAGGGGCGGCAGCTTCCGAAGGTATTTCAGAGCTGTGGTACGGAGGATTTTATTTATCCGCTGAATATATTGGCGCATCAGAGGCTTTTGGAAACAGGAATAGATCTGACTTATGAAGAACATCCCGGTATTCATGACTGGGATTACTGGGACACACATATTCAGCGTGTGTTGGAATGGCTGCCGTTGGCAGAAGATTCCGTGAAAGAGTAGGAGGGGAAAATGGCACATATTGATTGCAATTTTTATTCAGACAGTCTACAGAAAAACGCTCATGTGATAGTATTCATTCCTTCTATGAGTGCCGATGATTTTCTGGAGGACAGACAGGTTTCGTATTATGAAGAAGGGAAAAAATATCCGGTTCTGTATCTTCTGCACGGCAGCTATGGAGATTGTATGGACTGGAGTCTGCGCAGCAGTATTGAACGATATGCTCAGGATAAGGAAATCGCAGTAGTAATGCCCTCGGCAGAAAACTCTGCTTATATTAATATGGTATGGGGAGAGAATTACTTAACTTATATTGGGAAAGAATTACCGGATTTTTTGAGAAAAATATTTCCGCTTAGCTCTGTAAGAGATGAAAATTATATCGCGGGGTTGTCCATGGGCGGTTATGGAGCATTTCGTGTGGCATTGGAATATCCGGAGACCTTTGGTTATATTGCTTCTCTTTCAGGTGGTTTGGATATGCCGGCACTGCAGAATGGAACGGAAGCACATTCGAAAAAGATGCCATTAAATTATAAAGAGGCGGTATTTGATGGCGGCGATAAAATAGCAGGCAGCCGAAATGATTTGCCAGTATTGTTAAAAGAAAAAAAATCGGCAGAAATTTGTCTGCCTAAAATGTATATGAACTGTGGCACGGAGGATTTTATTTATCCTGCCAATGAGGCTTTTTATAAAGCGGCCTGCCAGATGGGCGTGGAAATAACATATGAAAGGTTTCAGGGAGTTCATTG
Organism: Lachnospiraceae bacterium; assembly: GCA_028689585.1. Lineage (GTDB taxonomy): Bacteria > Bacillota > Clostridia > Lachnospirales > Lachnospiraceae > Merdiplasma. The sequence goes on from JAQVCW010000012.1 coordinate 17,901, forward strand.
CTGGGATTATTGGGATGCGCATATCAAAGATGTGCTGAACTGGCTGCCGTAAAAGGGGACGGTTCTCACGTTCCATTTATTTGGGACGTGAGAACCGTCCCCTTTTAATCCGAGAGAACCGTCCCCTTTTAATCCGAGAGAACCGTCCCCTTTTAATCCGAGAGAACCGTCCCCTGTTTTGTCTTTTTAAAATTCTTCTGCCAGAATATTTCCAGGTGTGGTATGATAAAAAGAATATAAAATCATGTGTCTGCCTGATTGAAGCGGATGATGAAAAAAGAGAATGTGAAAAAATCAGAAGAAACAAGTTTAAAAAGAAAAATGGGAGGAGAAATGATAACAAGGCAAAGCTCGAAAGAGAAAAAACGAGATTTGATATTTGATAATAAAACCCTGGCCATGTTGATTTTTCCGCTGCTCATTGAACAACTGCTGGCTGTGTTTGTGGGGATGGCAGATACGATCATGATAGCCAGTGTGGGAGAAGCGGCGGTGTCCGGGGTATCACTGGTAGATGGGGTGATGAATCTCTTTATCACGCTGTTTGCTGCGCTGGCCACGGGCGGCGCGGTGATCGCAGGCCAGTATCTTGGGTATCGGGACCGGAAAAATGCGGATAAAGCAGCTTCTCAGCTAATTCAGTTTATGCTGGTGTCATCTCTCGTGATCACGGTGCTGCTTTACTTGGGAAAATCGTTTATCCTGCATCAGGTCTTTGGGGCAATTGATGGGGATGTGGAAGGACATGCCAATACCTATCTGATGATCGTGTCTGCATCAATTCCGTTTATTGCCATATATAATGGTGGTGCGGCGATTTTTCGGACCATGGGAAACTCAAAGATTTCCATGCTGGTTTCCATTGTGATGAATGCGGTAAATGTAGCAGGAAATGCATTTTTGATCTATGGCTGTCATTTCGGGACTGCGGGAGTGGCTATTCCCACTCTGGTTTCCAGGATTACGGCTGCAGTGCTGATTCTGGTGCTGCTGATGCACAGTAAAGGCCTGATCCGTCTGGAAAAAATCAGAAAACTGCAGTTTGACTGGGGAATGATACATAAAATTCTGCGGATTGGAATTCCAAACGGACTGGAAAACAGTATGTTTCAGTTGGGAAAGATCCTGGTGCTGAGTCTGGTGGCATCCTTTGGTACATCTGCCATTGCCGCGAATGCGGTTTCCAATACGGTGGCTATGTTTCAGATCCTGCCGGGAATGTCAATTAATCTGGCGGTGACTACGGTAATAGCCAGATGTATCGGAGCTGGAGACCACCGTCAGGCGGAGTATTATACGAAAAAGCTGATGATACTTATTTATCTGGCTATGCTGGTGGTGAATGGCGGCATTTATTTTGCGCTTCCTGAAATTTTGAAGATCTACAATCTTACTGCACAGACAGCAGATACGGCACATCAGATTTTGCTGTTCCACAGCGTTTTTGCAGTGACGATCTGGCCTGTTTCTTTTTCCCTGCCCTGCACCTTGCGGGCGGCGGGAGATGTGAAGGTGCCGATGTACATATCGATTGCTTCCATGTGGATTTTCCGTATTGTATTCAGCTACGTATTGGGTCAGTATCTTGGGATGGGAGTATTTGGCATCTGGGTGGCGATGATTATCGACTGGTGTTTCCGGTCCATATGCATGATTGTACGATATAAAAAAGGAAAGTGGAAGCTGCTGAAATCAATTTAAAGAGAGGGCATGGCGAGAGCTCCTTGGTGTTGAGTGGTTTTTGGGGGAGGAGGTTTGGCAGAGGGACGTTTTTTTCTCCCCGGGCCAAGAACCGTCCCTCTTTCTTTCTTCCCCCCGGGCCAAGAACCGTCCCCCTTTCTTCCCTGAAAAAATGATTGACAATCACTGAAAAAATGATACAATAATGTTACGATATACTATGTAATTACATTACAACATAACGATGAGGCTGGAGGCGAAAGGAAGAACGGTTTTTCCCACAGAGTGGGACGAAAAAACCGTTCTTTGTCCACTGAATTGGGACAAAAGAACCGTCCCCCTCGTCCCTCAAAAAATCAGGGAGGGTTTTACAATGAACAAATTAACAGATACAATGGAAATGGCAAATGGATATAAAATTCCCTGCGTCGGCTATGGCACATTTCAGACTCCGGATGGAGAGACTACGGTTAAATCTGTGGAGAAGGCAATTGAATTAGGCTATCGCCATATCGATGCCGCAGCAATTTATCAGAATGAAGAGAGTGTTGGTACCGGCATTAAAAATTCAGGGATCAAGCGGGAAGACCTGTTTATCACCAGCAAGGTATGGAATACAGAACGTGGATATGATAAAACGATCGCAGCTTTTTATAAGACATTGTCAGATCTGCAGTTGGATTATCTGGATCTTTATCTGATTCACTGGCCGGCAGCAGCTCATCAGTTTGCAGACTGGGAAAATCTGAATCTGGAAACCTGGAGAGCAATGACTGATTTATATAAAGAAGGAAAAATCCGCTCCATCGGAGTTTCCAATTTCAAACCGCATCATTTAAAGGCGCTGATGGAGACAGAAGTGAAACCGATGGTGAACCAGATTGAGTTCCATCCGGGTATGATGCAGTTGGATATCTATGATTACTGCAGAGAAAATAATATTCTGGTAGAAGCATGGAGCCCGTTGGGAAGCGGAGCAATGCGGACTAATGAGTTTATCAATAAAATAGCAGAAAAATATAATAAGTCTTTTGCGCAGATCTGCCTTCGCTGGGTACTGCAAAATGGCGTGCTTCCTCTGTCAAAATCAGTGACACCGTCCAGAATCAAAGAAAATGCGGAGATATTCGATTTTGAAATCAATGCGGAGGATATGGAAGCGCTGAATGCAATGCCGTATGCAGGCGGATCAGGAAACGATCCGGATAAGGTAGATTTTTGAGAGAAAAAGCAGCATAGCCAGGAAAGAATAAGAGAATAAAGAACCAATTAGAGAAAAAAGGTTCAATTAGAGAAAAAGGTTCAATTAAGGAAAAAGATTCAATAGAGGCGGACGAAAGAAAATGAAAAGTTTCTTTCGTCTGTTTTTGTTTGCACGGCATAATTTACATCTGCTCAAAAAAGCGGTATGATGGGAATTGATCTGGCGGAAGGGCATGCCCTGTGCCGCATATAAAATTTTAAAATAGAATTAACCTGACGGGCAGGAGGCGAAAACGATAGATTATTATATTGATAAAAAAACCGGAGCGGTGATAAAACCGGAATTGATGGAGAATTGGAAAACACAGCTTGGTAGAGCAAAATATCTGATTGTTCAGGCGAGGACAGGAAGAGGGAAGACCACTTTTGCCAAGGCATTTGTGAATGCGTATTATCCCCGGCATCTGATCGTAAGCTGTGAAGAAGACTGGAAAACGGATGTGACCGCTTACATCCGGGAGAATGAAAAAAAGAAGCAGCTCATGATTGTGCTGGATGATTTCCAGGAGATCGCACAGCTAGAAAAAAACCTGGAGCTGACAGCAGATTTTTTGAAAGAAACCTGTGAAAAGGCAGAACAGTGCCAGTTTCTGATCCTTTCCAGAGGGGGATTTCCGAAAAGGCTGAACGAACTGCTGGGGCAGCAGGCAGCCTATGCGGCGGTGGATTTTGATCTGGACATGGAGCAGACCCGCATGCTGATGCAAAACCGGGGCCTGACACCGCAAGATGTCATGGTGGAGACCTGTTTGGCATGGTCAGAAGGAGATCCCTGGTTTACCATGATCTGGATTAATTATATGTGTGCAGGCCTGGATGATATGCATGAGATCTACCGGAGGGCCATGCAGGACTATTATGAACGCTGGGATCGTATTCGCTATAAGACCAGGATGCTTCCCATGTTTCAGATGATGATCAGCCTCTCCGTCTTTGACTGCCTGACACCGGAGCGTGCGGAAATTCTGCTTGGGGCCGAAGAGGCCCGGGCATTTTTCAAAATGGCCTCCATAGGTACTTCTTCTTTTGAATATCAGCCGGATGGAACCATACAACTGCACTGGTTTTTTCTGGCCTATCTGCGCCGTCATTTTCAAAAGCTGCCGGATCAGATGCGAAAAGATTATTACAGCAAGGCGGCAGAATATTATGAAAAGAAAGGAGATATTGTACAGGCAGTCCGATGCTATGATGGAGCAGAAAATGAAAAGAAAGTGATCGAGATGGTTATTTTGCTGGCGGAAAATGCGGATGAGAATATTTTTGCCAGGGAAGGCTGTAAATATATGGACGGTCTGCAGGAAGATGTGGTGCGGGAAAATCCGAAGCTGATTATGGCCAAAGCGATGCTGGCTGCTTACCGGCTGCGGACGGGGGAAAGTGAGCAGTGGATAGAAGAAATGCGGCAGTTTATTTCCAGGCATCCTGATAATAAGGAAGCGCGACGCAGCTATTACCGGATGCAGATTGCGCTTCCTTATGGAAGGGCGGAAAAGATACAGGGCTGGTTTCAGACTTGTGTGGATGAATTTGGTCTGGAGAATGCCGCGGTGCAAAATGTGGCGCCGACAGGCGGAATGCCCGGCGTATTGAATGGGCGGATTGATTTTTGCAGCTTTCTTTCCGATGTGGAAGGAACTTATCTGTGGCTGAAGAAACTGGCGGTACCGGTGCTGGGAGAAGAGGCAGAGGGCTGGGCGGAGGTTTTTATGGGAGAAACCGCTTATCAGAAAAACGACAGAATAAAAGCGATCGCATATCTGACACAGGGGCTTTCCAACGCGAATCTGCGGGGAACCCAGAGAATGCAGTATGCTGCCATTGGTGTTATGTCAAGACTGTTTATGGCCGAGGGACAGCCGGATACGGCAATTTCTATTTTGGAAAACCTGTATGCTAAAGTGAAAAAAGCAGGATCTTATGCGCTTTTATCAAATATCCGGTGCTCGGAGACATTATGCAGGCTCCGCGAGGGGGATCTAAGCGCTGCCAGTAGCTATATGTGCATTGCTGCGGAGGATGACGGGAAGGAATTGCTGATATCAGACCGGTATTCCATGTATACGGCTGCAGTGTCCTGTCTGGCATTGGGGCGGTATGCAGAAGCATTGTTTCGTCTGAGAATCCTGCAGGATCTTACGGAAAAATATCACTATGCCTATCTGCAATGGAAGGTTCAACTGCTGACGGCGGTGGTTCTTTGCAGAAGAGGAGAAGAGTGGAAACCATTGGTAATCCGGACCGTATCAGAACTGGCAGCTTACGATATGGTGCGTCTGGCGGCGGATGAGGGCGCTGCACTGCTCCCTCTGTGGAAAGCGGTGGACTGGAGTGAAACTTCTCTTGCAGAAAAAAAGGAATTCAGGGAGCGGGCGGAGCAGGCATTGAAGCAGGAAGCGGCCCGCTATCCCAGTTATCTGGACCCCACCGGGGGCCTGTGTCCCCTGACAGCACAGGAAAAAAGAGTGCTTTCCCTGATGGCAGAGGGAATGACGAATATTCAGATTGCGGAGCAGATGGATCTGAGCGTAAGCACCGTAAAAAAATATGTTTCATTTATTTATCAAAAGCTGGATGTGGATAACCGGGCGGGAGCTGTGAGGATGGGATATCAGCATAATCTGATCTGAGGACAGTAATCAGGAACGCAGAGCGCTGTTACAGTTCAGCTTTGGAATGAGGACGCTTTCCGGGCGGCTGGCCCAGGTATACCGCCCGGAAGCTGTGCGTCAAGTAAAAAGCTGAACTGTAAGTGCGCTCCCGAATTTCAGGAGAAGCCCTTGCAATAACTATAATTTAAGGATAGAATAGAAAAAGAGTTTGAAAAACAGGAAAATTAGGAGGAACTAGTATTATGGCTGAAAAAGAATGCAGTAATTCATCCTGCTCAAAGGAGAGCTGTGAGGGCTGCGCAAGTGCAAAGAAACCACAGAGTTTTCAGGTGGAACCAAATGCATATACAGAGGTAAAGCATGTAATCGGTGTTGTCAGCGGCAAAGGCGGAGTGGGAAAGTCTATGGTGACTGCTTCTCTGGCAAATCTGCTGGCGGCAAAGGGATACCGCGTAGGTATTATGGATGCGGATATCACGGGACCGTCTATTCCGAAGATGTATGGGCTGAAGGGACCGGCACAGGCATCCGATGATGGAATACTGCCGGTACTGGCGGACAATGATGTAAAGGTGATGTCTTTGAATCTGCTGATGCCGGATCCGGAGCAGGCCGTGATCTGGAGAGGACCGGTCATTGCCAATATGGTCAAGCAGTTCTGGTCGGATGTGATCTGGGGAGATCTGGATTACCTGCTGATCGATATGCCTCCGGGAACGGGTGATGTTCCGCTGACCGTGTTCCAGTCTCTTCCGGTGGAAGGCATTGTAGTAGTGACTTCCCCTCAGGATCTGGTGCAGATGATCGTGAAAAAAGCTTACAATATGGCGAAAATGATGAATATTCCGATCCTTGGCGTGGTGGAGAATTACAGCTTTCTGAAATGTCCGGACTGCGGCAAAGTCATTAAGGTGTTTGGTGAGAGCCATATTAAGGAAATTTCAGAAGAACTGGGAATTGCACTGGCTGGACAGATGCCGATCGATCCTTCTCTGGCAGAAGCGGCGGATGCAGGCGAATTTGCGAAGGTAGCGAATCCATATCTGGAGGATGCAGTTAAAATTTTATGTGAAAAATGCTAGTGTACCGACATGTTCATTTCTGAACTATTCGCGCAGGATATTTGTTCAGCAGCAAGGCGGAAGAAAGAGGCGATGCGGTTGCATCGTCGATTGATGACAACGCAGTCTGCTGGACAAATAGACAAGTGAATTAGTCAGAATATGAACGTGTCAGTACACTGGAACAAGTTTGAATATTGCGGGAACAGAGGATGGAAGATTATTACATTGATAAGGAAACAGGGGCGGTGATCCGCTCGGAATTGTTTGAACGCTGGAAGACTCAGCTTAAGAATGCAGATTGTCTGATGCTCCAGGGCATGACCGGGATGGGAAAGACGCTTTTGGTTAAGACATTTCTGAACAGGAATTATCCTCATCATCTGATGGTGAGCTGCAGAGAAGACTGGAAGCCCAGAGTTTTGGATTATATAGAACAGATGCATGATGGACGTGTCCGTAAATTTATTGTTTTAGATGATTTTCAGGAGATTGTATTTGATCGGGAACAGCTTGCAAAAGTACTGTCGCTGTTTCAGGATAAGAGGACAGGCATGGGGCACTGCAAGTTTATGTTTCTGTCCAGAGGCAGGGCTCCGAAAGAACTGACAGATCTGCTGCACGATCGGGTAGTCTATGCTGCGGCGGATATGATGCTGGATCTGGAACAGATCCGTCTGATGATGGAGCAGAATGGTCTGGTGCCCGGGGAGCAAATGGTGGAGAATTGTTTTGCTCATTCCAGGGGATGGCCCTGGTTTGTTAAGGTATGGATTCAGCATCTTTGCACCGGCATGGAGGATGCAGATGAGATCCACAGGTGTACTGCAAACGAAATATGGGATGAGATGGAGGTCATATTCCGTGATACGGTAATGGCCTCCATGTTTGAACGGCTGGAGTGTCTTTCCGTGTTTGACTGTTTTACAAAAGAAATGGCGGAGCTTCTGCTGGGAGAGACTCAGACAAAAGAACTGTTTCGCCAGCTTAATATGGGAATGTCCGGGGTCAGCTACCATCAGGACGGAACGATCTGGACACATCGTTTTTTTTTGAGATACCTGCGGCGCGCTTTTTTAAAACGGCCACGGGAAGAACAAAAATTATACTGCGAAAAAGCAGCGGCATTTTATGAAGAAAAAAAGGAGATTGTACAGGCAATCCGCTGCTACTGCGGAGCAGGCAATCAGAAGAAAATGACTGAACTGACGATTGTGCTGGCAGAAAATGCGGATAGCTGTATTTTTTCCAGAGATAATTTTCAGTATATTGACGTTTTGCCGGAGGATGCGGTGGAAAGCAGTCCGGATCTGATTTCAGCCAAAGCAATCCTGGTTTCTTATCGGATGAAAATGGAAGAAAGTGAACAATGGAAGGAAAAGCTGCGGCAGTATACGATGAAACATCCGGATGATAAAGCTGCTCTGCGCTGTTATCTGAGACTTCGGATTGCACTTCCCAGTGTCAGAGCGGAGACACTGCCGGATAAACTTCAGGATTGTGTGGATGCATTTGGGTGGAAAAATGCTAAGGTGCACAATGTGATGCTGACGGGGAATCTGCCAAGTGTGATCAATGGAGGAATTGACTTCACCTGCTTTCTTCTGGATGAGAATGAAAATTATTTTCGGATGAAGAGGCTGGCAGTGCCGGTACTGGGAGCGGAAATGGAAGGCTGGACAGAAATTTTCCTTGGAGAAGCGGCATATCTGAGGGATGACAGAATGGAAGCGATTGCCTATCTGACGCAGGGACTTTCCAGCGCGAATCTAAGCGGAAATCTCGGAATGCAGTATGCGGCAGTTGGTATTATGAGCAGATTGTTTCTGGCGGAGGGGCAGCCGGATACGGCGGCATCGATTCTGCAGAACCTGCGGGTGAAGGCTGCGGATTCCGGATTAAATGAATTGCTTCCCAATATTCAGTGCTCCGAACTTTTCTGCCGGATCCGAAAGGGAGACCGGACAGCGGCAAAAGATTTCATGTATACTTTTTGGAATTATGACAAAAGACAGTTCTTTATTTCAGACCGGTATCTGGTATATACAGCGGCCATGGCCTGTATCCTGCTGGAAAGGAACTTCGAGGCGCTGAGCTGGCTGGAGCTGCTGCAGGACTTCTCGGAGAAATATCACCGCAGTTATCTGCTTTACAAGGTAAAGCTTCTGAAAGCAGTGATATTCTGGCGGATGGGAGAACCCTGGCAGGAGCTGGTGACCGAAACGGTCATTTGGCTTCGGCCATACGGAATGATTCGCTTTGCGGCGGACGAGGGAGCGGCTTTGCTGCCGCTGTGGAAAGAGATTGACTGGGACAAAACCGATATGGCGGAAGAGAAAAGCTTTCTGGACAGGATAAAAAAGGCAATGGAGCAATGCGCGTTCCTGTATCCGGGCTATCTGGGGGCATCCGGAGAGCTGGTGTCCCTGATCCCGCGGGAAAAGAAGATACTGGCCTGTATGGCGGAAGGGCAGACAAATGACCAGATTGCAAAACATATGGGGCTGAGCGTGAGTACCGTAAAGAAAAATATTTCTTCTATTTTTACCAAGCTTGGGGTGGATAACCGGGCGGGTGCAGTGAAGATGGGATATCGGAATGAATTGATCTGATTTAGGAAAACCTCTTATAAATCTTCGGAAAATAAAAAACAGGAAATGCGTTTTCGGCATTTCCTGTTTTTTATTTTGAATGATTATTCAGCAGCGGTCTCTGCCTCTGTCTCAGCTTCGGTGGTATCAGCAATACTCAGAGAATAGAGCATTTCGGAACCTACCTGTGTAAATTCTTCGTCAGAAGTAGGGCCTGCAGTAACTGTGTACATATTTCCATCAGCATCAAGGAAAGCAATTCCCATTACTGCCTGATCCTCTATGGCGTAAGCAGCTACCTCAATATCATTGAAAACAGCAGTCTGAACACCAGGATAAGTAGCATCCAGTTCAGCGGCCAGTGTCTCAATATCATATTCTTCCGGCAGTGCAGTTGCGGTTACTGCCATATTCCAGCCGGAGTCATCAGCAGCCCCAGACTGGAATACAATTCCATTGGCAGCGTTTTCTTCGCTGACTTCCATTATATTCCAATCAGAGGGAATGTATAACTGGAAACCTGCTTCGAATGGAACCCATGTTCCCTCATAGCTGGCTGTTGTCTCGTCAAATTCTACTTCTGTAACTTCAGAAGAGTCAGTGGTCTCAGCTTCTGTCTCATCTGCCATGACTGCCATTGCGTTTCCGGCGATCATAGCGCCTGCCATTAATAATGCAACTAATTTCTTGTTCATGTGTTATCCTCCTTATTAATATGCTGCCATACCTGAATCTTGTTTGTTCTCGTATAGGAAAGTGCTCCTATACGAGAACAGCCTTCGGCATACGGATGCGCAGCTTCGCGCGCGAAACAAAAGCCGTGCTGCTAAAGAAACTGGCTCGCGAGGTGTGCGAAGCACACTTTTGTTCTCGTATAGGAAAGTGCTCCTATACGAGAACAGCCTTCGGCATACGGATGCGCAGCTTCGCGCGCAGAACAAAAGCTGTGCTGCGAAAGAAACTGGCTCGCGAGGTATGCGAAGCACATTTTTGTTCTCCGAATTGGCAGCTCCACAAGTATACGTTTTACAGTTTAACATTTTCATATAAAAAAATGTATGGGCCAAATGGTCATTTTTAAAAAAACCATTTTCTGCACAGTGACGATGAGGTGAAAATCCGTGTTATATTCCCGGCTCATTGGAGAACGCTGCCGTGTGGGCTGGGTATCTCACGGAAACGCGGACAGCACTCTGGTGAGCTAACCGTTAACTTCAACCTAAGACGCTCAGGAAAGCCTTCGCGTCTAAGTCTACGTAAACGGTGGATCTCACCGCCGTTAAAAGCGCCCGCTCATGGTTTTCTTTGAGATACCCAGCCCACACGGCGGCTGTTTTTCAAATCAGCCGAGAATGGTGGCAAATCAGTGTTACAGTTCAGCTTTGGAATGAGGACGCTTTCCGGGCGGCTGGCCCAGGTATGCGGCAGGTGCTGTTTCGAAAGCCAAGAGCATCTAAGGCTTCCGCAAGGTGTTCCAAAAGCAGGAATTGGGAGCCATAACTCACCTTCGGTTCAAACAAATGACTCCCAATTCCTAAGGAACATCTTGTGGAACCCAAGATGCTTAGTCTTTCTGCAAATGCACCTGCAGCATACCTGGGCCAGCCGCCCGGAAGCTGTGCGTCAAGTAAAAGGCTGTAGCAAATCAGCAGAAAATTATTAAAGTATGGCTTGACAAGTTGGGAAAAAGATTATATTATAAATAGAACATATGTTCTATTTATGGAGGGGGCGGGATATGCATATTCAACAGGAGATGGATTTGTATCAAAAATTAAATATTCTCACGGATGCGGCGAAGTATGATGTGGCCTGCACCTCCAGTGGAGTAGACCGGAAGGGGGACGGCAGGCACATGGGGAATTGTCAGGCACCCGGTATCTGTCACAGCTTTTCTTCAGACGGACGCTGTATTTCCCTGCTGAAGATATTATTTACAAATGAGTGCATTTTTGACTGCAGATACTGTATTAACCGGTCTTCCAATGATGTGGTACGGACTTCTTTCACGCCGGAGGAGGTGTGTCAGTTGACGATGGAGTTTTACCGGAGGAATTTTATTGAGGGGCTTTTTCTGAGCTCCGGCATTCTGCATAGCCCGAATTACACCATGGATTTGATTTATCAAACCCTTTATAAGCTGAGAAACGAATATCATTTTCGCGGATATATTCATGTGAAGGCGATTCCCGGTGCGGATCCGGTGCTGATTGAACAGACCGGTTTTCTGGCAGACCGCATGAGTGTCAATCTGGAGCTGCCTACGGCGGAAGGGCTGAAGAAGCTGGCACCCAATAAGACGCGGCAGAAGATTTTGATGCCGATGCGCCAGGTGCAGGCGAAGATGCAGGAGAATCAGTATGAGGTTGCTCTGTATCACCACGCACCGCAGTTTGTACCGGCGGGGCAGAGTACACAGATGATCATCGGTGCAACGCCGGAAAGCGATTACCAGATTATTTCCGTGGCAGAGTCTTTGTATCAGAAGTTTGAACTGAAGCGGGTGTTTTATTCCGCCTTTGTTTCGGTGAATCAGGATGCTCTTCTGCCATCTCTGCCGGGTGGTCCGCCTCTGCTGCGGGAGCATCGGCTGTACCAGGCGGACTGGCTGATGCGGTTTTATGGATTTGCAGCCGGAGAGCTGCTGAATGAAAAGCGGCAGAACTTTAATATGCTCCTGGATCCGAAGTGCGACTGGGCTCTGGGACATCTGGAACAGTTTCCGGTGGAGGTAAACAGAGCTGATCTGGGAGAACTGCTGCGGGTACCCGGGATTGGACCGAAATCCGCCCGGCGCATTGTACAGGCCCGGCGTTTTGGCGCCCTGGACTATGCCGCCCTGAAAAAGATGGGCGTGGTTTTGAAACGTGCACTGTATTTCATCACCTGCAGCGGGCGCATGATGTATCCGGTAAAGCTGGAAGAAGGATATATTCTGCGGAATTTACTGAATGTGAAGGAGAAGCTGCCATTCGAAGTACAGAATTACCAGCAGTTGTCTCTTTTTGAGGATATTGGCGCGGTGAAGATGCCGGGGCAGCTTACCATAAATGCATAGTGCTCTGCGCAATTATGTCAGCCCTTTGCCGAAGGCAAATTTGGAATGGGCTGATGTTCAACCTGTGTTAAGTTTTCGAAGAAAACTTGACATGCAGCTTCAGCCCTTTGCCGAAGGCAAATTTAGAATGGGCTGATGTTCAACTTGTGTTAAGTTTTCTGTGAAAATTTAACATGCAGCGTCAGCCCTTTGCCGAAGGCAAATTCAGGATGGGCTGATGTTCAACCTGAGAAAGAAAGGGGAGAAACCAGTATGGATAACAGAACCATATTTTTCTGTGAGGATTCCATAGATGGAATCTTTACCGCGGTCTATGATGCCTGGGCCAGCCGATTGGGGCTTGGCAATGTGACGGTAGAAGTTCGGGGAAATCAGACGCTGCAGTTGTTTGCAGAGTACCGCCAGGTGGAGACGGATCACGAAAAGGCGGCGAAGGTGGCAGCGACGATCCAAAAAAGGCTTGGTCTGGAAGATTATCAGGTTCTTTATCAGGCAGCTCTTTCAAAGGAGGCGGACAAAGGTGAGGCAGTTTTTCGGACACTGGTTCTGGGACTGGCTGAAGTGAAAAAGAAAAATATTACACGCAATCTTGGAAATCCGGCAGTGATGAGAGCATTTGAATTGTCCAGAACAGTAGGATTTGAAGCCCATCGTTATCAGATGTTTGTGCGGTTTCGCGAACTGGAGAACGGAGTGCTGTTTTCTGAGATCGCTGCGGAGAATCAGGTGCTCCCCATGATTGGAGAACATTTTTCGGACCGCTTCCCGATGGAGAATTTTATGATTTATGACAGACAGCATCGTGACTGTCTGGTGCATCCGGGAGGGAAGGCATGGGTTATTCTGCAGGATATGGATCTGGAGGAAACGATGATACGGAATTATTCAAAAGAGGAAGAAAAGTTCGCAGCGCTGTGGAAGGGATTTGTGTCCAGCATAGCGATTGAAGAACGTGCAAACCCCAGATGCCAGATGAATTTTATGCCAAAAAAGTACTGGAAATATATGACGGAGCATGATAAAAGAATTTCTGTATAACAAGTGAGAATTTTATTTTAAAAACCAAAAGAGAACGATAACTTGAAGCAAGTTTGAATCTGGAAAGATGGGAAAAAATGTTATTTTGACGAAGAAAGCCTTTTTTAATGAAAAAATGCCGACATTTTATTCAGTAAACCGGATTCTATGTGATCTCGCTAAGAAATAAAAAAGTTGACAAATAAAATAAAAAATGTCATAATGCGGAAAACATAAGAAAACTCAATGTTTAAAGCAATACGGGAATGATATCACATAGTACCCTGTAACACGAATGGAGGTATGGATAATGTCAGAAAAGAAGATTAAACTTTCCGAGTTCAATGAAGTAAGAGACTTTGTACGTGCTGCTGAGAAATGTGATTATGATGTAGATGTTTTTTATAATCGGGTTATAATCGATGCGAAATCCCTGATGGGTGTACTGAGTCTGGATTTGACAAGAGAGCTGACGGTAAAATTCAGTGAAGAAGATATGAATTTTGCCAATGTGCTGGACAAATACGCAATATCATAAAAACTGATTCGATCAGGCGATGAAAGCGGCACAGAGAATTGGGAGGTGCCCTGACAAATGAAAAAGAGAATGACACAAAAGACTGTTTCTAAAAGCGGCAGATAATATGCCGCACAGGGAGCAGTCTTTGTCGTTTTCAAAGCCTTTCAGATCAAGATAAGGTTTCCTGCCGGGATTGCGGAGGCAGGCAGAGAATGACAGACCTCCCGGCGAAAAATAGAGGCGTTCCTGAATATTTTGGGTAGACGTAAAGAGAAGAAACGTTTACAATTACTATGATACTATCTGACCGGAAAAACGGCCGGAATAGGTTCAGCTTACGCAGTTAAGCGTACGAATGGCCCGATTGGATACATATCGGGCTGAGTGCATAAGGTTAATAGATTAGCTAAATTACAAACAGTCAGGAAAAAAGAGCATGGTTAGTCAGGCGGAGAGAAGTGGAACGGAAGAAGTAATAACAGAAGAAATAATAAAAGAAGAAATAATAAAAGAAGAAATAATAACAGAAGAGGCGGACTTGACACCGCTTCCGACAGTGCGGATTTCAGTGCGTAATCTGGTAGAGTTTATATTGCGTTCCGGAGATATTGATAATCGAAGAGGGACGATGGCGGATAAAGATGCCATGCAGATGGGAAGCCGGGTTCACCGAAAGATTCAGGGGAAAATGGGTTCAGCCTATCAGGCGGAGGTGAGCTTAAGCGAGAGCTTCGACTGCGGAGATTTTGTCATTAAGGTAGAAGGCAGGGCAGATGGAATTATTCAGGAGGACAGGTATCCGGTGATTGACGAGATCAAAGGCATCTTTCGGAGTCTGGATTCTCTGGAAGAGCCGATTATGGTGCACCTTGCCCAGGCCAAATGCTATGCCTATATCTACTCTCTTCAAAAGGGTCTGAGCCAGATCGGTGTTCAGATGACTTACTGCAATCTGGAAACGGAGGAAATAAGGCGCTTTCGGGAGACCTGTGTATTCGAAGAGCTGGAGCAGTGGTTTTTAAATATTCTGGAGGAATATAAAAAATGGGCCCGCTGGCAGATGGAGTGGAAAAAGCTTCGTCAGGATTCTATTCATCAGATCAAGTTTCCATTTGGCTATCGGGAAGGGCAGAAAGATCTGGCTGCAGCGGTATATCGGACGATAGCCAGGAAAAAACAGTTGTTTATTCAGGCACCCACGGGAGCGGGCAAGACCATATCTGCCATATTTCCGGCAGTGAAAGCGGTAGGAGAGGGGCTTGGGGATAAGATTTTTTATTTGACGGCCAAGACAATTGCCAGGACTGTGGCAGAAGAAGCGTTTTCTATTTTGAAGCAGCAGGGACTTTTATATAAGGTAGTCACGATCACGGCAAAAGAAAAAATCTGCAGATGTGAGGAACCGGAGTGCAATCCGGAGGCCTGTCCTTACGCGAAAGGTCATTACGACAGGGTGAACGATGCGGTCTTTGAGATGATAAGCACTGCCCGGGACTTTGACCGTCAGGCTCTGGAAGAGCAGGCGGAGAAATGGCAGGTATGTCCCTTTGAACTGTCTCTGGATGTGTCTCTCTGGGTGGATGCGGTTATCTGTGATTATAATTATGTGTTTGATCCGAGGGCGCATTTGAAGCGCTTCTTCGCGGAAGGAGTCAAGGGCGATTATCTGTTTCTGATTGATGAGGCGCATAACCTGGTGGAGAGAGGCAGGGATATGTTCAGTGCAGAACTGTATAAGGAAGATTTTCTGGCACTGAAGAAGGAGGTAAAGGAGCAGGGAAAACGTTTGGTGCGGGGGCTGGATCAGTGCAACAAGTATCTCCTGAGTCTGAAGCGGGAGTGTGCTGATTATGAAGTGCTTGAAAACGTTGGGATGTTTCCGGTATTTTTAATGAATCTGTGCGGAGCCATGGAAAAATTTCTGGAAGATTCCAGGAATCAGGAACTGAATCAGAAGGTTATGGATCTGTATTTTCCGATGCGCAGCTTTCTGGATACCTGTGACCGCCTGGATGAGCACTATGTGGTGTATTCGGAGCTGGAGCCGGACGGCAGGTTCAAGCTGAAGCTTTACTGTGTGGATCCGTCTGCTCTGATACAGGAGTGCCTGGACAAGGGAAACAGCACCATTTTCTTTTCCGCCACTCTGCTTCCGCTGGATTATTACAAAAGCCTGCTCAGTACGAAAAAAGATGATTATGCAGTCTATGCCAGCTCCAGCTTTGATGAACACAATAAGCGTGTACTGATCGGGATGGATACCAGCAGCCGCTATACGGACCGGAATCGAAAGCAGTATGAAAAGATGGCGGAATATATCCGAAAAGCGGTTTCTACAAAGAAGGGAAATTATCTGATTTTTTTCTCTTCCTATAAAATGATGGCGGATGTGGCAGAATGCTTTGAAAATATTCTGCCGGATCAGACAGAACTTGTACTGCAGAAAAGCGGGATGAATGAAGTGCAGCGGGAAGAGTTTCTGGAACAGTTTTCAGAAGGGCGGGACGAAAGTCTGATCGGATTTTGTGTGATGGGCGGTATTTTTGGAGAAGGGATCGATCTGAAAAAAGACCGTCTGATCGGTGCAGTGATCATCGGGACCGGCCTGCCTCAGGTCTGCAATGAACGGGAGATCCTGAAAAATTATTACAGCAGCCAGAACAGAGATGGCTTCCGCTACGCTTATCTCTGTCCGGGAATGAACAAGGTCCTGCAGGCGGCGGGACGTGTGATTCGTACCGAAGAAGATCAGGGCATGATACTTCTTTTGGATGAACGGTTTGGAAAATATCAATACCGCTCCATGTTCCCCAGAGAATGGGCGGACTATGATACCTGCACCCTATATAATATAGAAGAAAAACTCCAAAAATTTTGGGGAAACGTCCAAGAAAAGTAGACTTTTTCTGTTCAAAAGCCTATTCTTATGGTATAACATAATCTATGAGAAGCAGCCAGACTTTTTTGGAGCAGCCTCGCAGCGGGACTGCAGTGGCGTTCTAAAATTTTACAATTGCTTGGAAACCAGGGGATATCAGTTTTTGATAAGGAGAGTACAGATGTTTTGCAGAAAATGCGGGGCAGCATTGAGAGATACGGATCGCTTCTGCAGTCAATGCGGAGCGCCGGCAAAAGCCGCTAAAGCGGAAGAAAAACTGCCGGATATAAAAGAAAATGGGGCGGGGGATGCATTTGATCCATTCCCATGGAGTGCAGCAGCAGACGAAGATTCTGAGGATAAACTGTTCGAACCGGAACGCCGGAAACCTCCGGTGGAGGCGGTGCGGAGAGAAACTCCATCGGGATCAAAACGCTGGGGACAGCCGGTTCCACCCATGCCAAAGGAGCAGGTGATAGAGTTCGAGGAGGAACAAAAAGAGAAGCCTCAGGAGATTTTATATGATGAAAGGCTGTATCGTGACAGTTTTTTGAAGAAAAGAGAAGAAAAGTCCCATGCAGTGCTGGTGACCATTACGGTGCTTTTGGTGATTGCCGTTCTGACGGTGGCAGTTTTAGTTATTTATTTTTTTGTTAACCGAAATCATACTTCTGTAGAGAACGTGGGAAGTGAAATTCAGATTATAGCAGATGGAAATCAGGCTTCCGGTCAGGAAGGACAGATTGCCGGAGCAACGGAAAGTTCAGGAGAAAACGGGGTTGACGGGGCCGGTCAGGCCGCAGGGGCCCAGACGGACGCATCCGGCCAGGCAGTTGACGGAGCCGGTCAGGCCGCGGGGGCCCAGACGGACGCATCCGGCCAGGCAGTTGACGGAGCCGGTCAGGCCGCAGGGGCCCAGACGGACGCATCCGGTCAGGCAGTTAACGGAGCCGAGACCGCAGGGGCCCAGACAGAGACAGCCGCCACAGCCCAGGCGGACAACGGGACGGGGACAGCGATTGATGTCAGTAAGATTGAACAGCTTTTTTCGGCGGGATCTGGCGCATCTAAGAACGGAGTCTACATCTATGATCTGAAGAACGGCCAGACCTATGGGGAGGGCAGCAGTGAGGAAGCTATGTACGCTTCGGCATTGATTGCGGTGCCTATACTGTATACCGCGGCAGTGCGGATGGATCAGGGAACGGTCACACTGAATGATCAGATTACTTATGTGAACAGTATCGGAGGCAGAGGAGAAGCCTATCCGGAAGAAAAGGACGGGCAGAATTATCCTCTTTCCTATTATCTCACCACTATGATGAGCTACAGTGACAATAACTGCATGAATTGTCTGATTGATTATTTCGGACTGGATGTGATTAACAGTACCTGTCAGAGCGCCGGTTTTACCAGTGTGGATCTGCAGCGTAAGATCGTGGATGAAGTGACCGATGGAAAAGACAATTATATCAGTGCCAAAGATCTGGCCGGCATGGTACGGGAATTGTACCGTGGAACCTATCAGACCATAGGCAGTGAATTTATCCGGCAGTATTTGAAAATTGATTCCGGGGACGGGTATCGGACCGTGATTGGTCTGGCTCCGGACATTCCTGTAAATGCAATGTTTCTGAATCAGAACGGCAGGGGGGATACCCGGTATAATGAAGTGGCAGTAATTGCAGATGATTCCTGCGAATATATAATCAGCATTATGTGCAGCGGCGATTCGGGATTTGAATATGAAACCGCCGTTACAGATATTTCCAACTATGTTTACCAAAGTTTAAGCCAGATTTAAGCAGAGGCAGCACACGCAAATCCTACTTTATGCGGAGTGTGAGCAGGCGGTCAATTTATCAGTGTAAATTGATTACAAGTTATGAGGAGGAAAATACAATGAGTAATGTAAGACGAGTGTATGTGGAGAAAAAAGAGGCATTCTCCGGAGCAGCCAGGGATTTAACCCATGAGATCCGCAGCTATCTGGGGATACAGGATTTGAAGAAGATACGAATTCTGATCCGTTATGATGCAGAGAACATTTCCGACAAAATATTTGCAGCAGCCTGTAAAACCGTATTTTCAGAACCTCCGGTGGATGTGCTGTATGAAGAAGCATTTCCGATGCAGGAAAATGACCGCACATTTTCTGTGGAATATCTCCCGGGCCAGTTTGATCAGCGCGCGGATTCCGCAGTGCAGTGCATAAAATTCCTGAAGGACGATGAGGAACCCATCATCCGCTCTGCGACAACTTATGTAATAGAGGGAAGTATTTCAGACAGTGAATTTGAAGCAATCAAATCCTACTGTATTAATCCGGTAGATTCCAGAGAGACAAATCTGACAAAACCGGAAACGCTGGTGACAGAATTTGAAGATCCGGCAGATGTAAAGACATTTGACGGTTTTACTCAGATGCCGGAAGAGGAACTGAACTCATTGTACGCCTCCCTGAATCTGGCCATGACCTTTAAAGATTTCCAGCATATCCAGCATTATTTTGCCGGTGAAGAAAAAAGAGATCCATCCATGACAGAGATTCGTGTTCTGGATACTTACTGGTCAGACCATTGCCGCCACACTACTTTTTCCACAGAATTAAAAGAAGTCAGCTTTGGAGAAGGCTATTATAAGAAGCCGCTGGAGGATACCTATCATCAGTATCTGGAGGATCGCGCAGAAGTATATCAGGGACGCAAGGATAAATTTGTCTGCCTGATGGATCTTGCACTGATGGGTATGAAAAAGCTGAAAAAAGAAGGAAAGCTTCAGGATCAAGAAGAAAGCGATGAAATCAATGCCTGCAGTATTGTCGTTCCGGTAGAAATTGATGGAGAGACGGAAGAATGGCTGATTAATTTCAAAAATGAAACCCATAATCATCCTACGGAAATTGAACCGTTTGGTGGTGCGGCTACCTGTCTTGGCGGAGCGATTCGGGATCCGCTTTCCGGACGTACCTATGTATATCAGGCAATGCGTGTGACCGGCGCAGCAGATCCTACTGCTTCTGTAAAGGATACCCTGAAAGGAAAACTTCCTCAGAAAAAGCTGGTGCGCGGTGCGGCACATGGCTACAGCTCCTATGGCAATCAGATCGGACTTGCCACCGGTTATGTAAAAGAAGTGTATCATCCCGATTATGTGGCAAAGCGTATGGAAATCGGTGCTGTTTTGGGAGCAGCTCCCAGAAAGGCAGTGATTCGTGAGACCTCTGATCCGGGGGATATCATTATCCTGCTGGGCGGAAGAACCGGACGTGACGGCATCGGCGGAGCCACCGGATCCTCCAAGGTGCATACCGAAGCTTCTATTGAAGTCTGCGGTGCAGAAGTACAGAAGGGAAATGCTCCCACGGAGAGAAAGATTCAGCGTATGTTCCGCCGCCCTGAGGTAAGTAAGCTGATTAAAAAGTGTAATGACTTTGGTGCAGGCGGAGTTTCCGTAGCCATTGGTGAACTGGCAGACGGACTGCATATTTATCTGGATAAGGTTCCCAAGAAGTACGCCGGTCTGGATGGCACGGAAATTGCTATTTCAGAATCCCAGGAACGTATGGCAGTGGTAGTGTCTCCCAAGGATGTGGAGCAGTTCCTAGATTACGCGAAAGAAGAAAACCTGGAAGCGGTGGAGGTCGCAGTGGTGACGGAGAATCCCCGTCTGGTGCTGATCTGGAGAGATAAGGAAATTGTGAATATTTCCAGAGCGTTCCTGGATACCAACGGTGCTCATCAGGAGACAACGGTAGCGGTGGATATCCCATCCGAAGAGCAGAAGTATTTTGTAAAAGAAGAAGTGACGGATGTAAAGAAAAAATGGCTGGATATGCTGGCTGGCTTGAACTGCTGTTCCCAGAAGGGACTGGTGGAGATGTTCGACAGCTCTATCGGAGCAGGCTCGGTATTGATGCCTTACGGCGGAAAGTATCAGTTGACAGAGACACAGGCGATGGTGGCTAAGCTTCCGGTAATGAAAGGACATACCGATACAGTGACCATGATGAGTTATGGTTTTGATCCTTACCTGTCCAGTTGGAGTCCGTATCACGGAGCAGTTTACGCAGTTGTGGAATCCATTGCGCGTATCGTAGCCAATGGCGGTGATTACAGTAAGATCCGTTTCACCTTCCAGGAATATTTCCGCAGAATGACCGGAGATCCTTCCAGATGGAGCCAGCCGTTTGCAGCTCTGCTGGGCGCATATGCGGCACAGCTCGCTTTTGGCCTTCCTTCAATTGGAGGAAAGGACAGCATGTCCGGTACCTTCAATGAGATTGATGTACCGCCCACACTGGTTTCCTTTGCAGTGGATGTGAACATTAGACAGAATATTATCTCACCGGAGCTGAAAAGAGCCGGCAGCAAGCTGGTACTTCTTCGTATTAACAAAGACGAATATGATCTGCCGGATTATGAAGAGGCAGCAGAGCAGTACGGAAAATTCTTTGAGGATGTGAAAGCGGGCAAAATCATTTCTGCTTATGCATTGGACGGCAATGGACTGGCGGCGGCAGTCAGCAAGATGGCATTTGGAAATGGCCTTGGTGTGAAGATAGAGCATAACGTGGCACCGGAGGATATATTTGCAGCAGGCTTTGGAGATATTGTGGCTGAAGTTCCGGACGGCAAGGCAGGAGAGCTTTCCATAACCTATACCATAGTAGGTGAAGTCCTGGAAAACCCGGTATTTGAATATTCCTATTTCAGCATTTCCATGGAAGAAGCGCTGGAGGCATGGAAGGGCACATTAGAAAAGGTATTCCGTACCCGCTCTTCCGAAGCTGAGGATGAAAAAGCTGTGGAACATGCAAAAGTGATCCTGGAGGAAGCAGTAAAAGCTTCACCGGCCGGCGAAGCAGAAAACGGCGCACCCCAGGCAGGAGGCGTTCTGGATGCAGCAGGCTGCTACCAGGCAGGAAGTGTCTATCTCTGTCAGCATAAGGTGGCGGTTCCGCAGGTATTTATTCCGGTATTTCCGGGAACAAACTGCGAATATGACAGCACCAAAGCGTTCGAGCGCGCCGGAGCAAAGGTGGATGTGAAGGTATTTAAGAACCTGACCGCAGAGGATATCCGGGATTCAGTAGAATTATTCGAAAAATCTATTGATAAGGCACAGATTATCATGTTCCCGGGCGGATTTTCCGCAGGAGACGAACCGGATGGCTCCGCGAAATTCTTTGCAACGGCCTTCCAGAATGAGAAAATCAAAGAGGCAGTGATGAAACTGCTGAATGAGCGGGATGGCCTGGCTCTGGGTATCTGCAATGGTTTCCAGGCGCTCATCAAACTGGGACTGGTGCCCTATGGAGAGATTACCGGACAGAAGGAAGATTCACCGACACTGACCTTTAATACGATTGGACGCCACGTATCCAAGATGGTCTATACCAAGGTAGTGTCCAACAAATCCCCATGGCTGGCGCAGGCAAAACTGGGAGCTGCTTATGTAAATCCGGCTTCCCACGGAGAAGGCCGCTTTGTGGCAAATAAGGAATGGCTGGAAAAACTGTTCCAGAATGGACAGATCGCTACCCGCTATGCTGACTGCGATGGAGCTCTGTCTCTGGATGAAGAATGGAATGTGAACGGCTCTTATCTGGGCATTGAGGGGATTACCAGTCCGGATGGCCGTGTACTGGGCAAGATGGCCCATTCAGAACGTCGGGATGAAGCGGTAGCGATGAATATAGTTGGTGAACAGGACATGAAAATCTTTGAGTCCGGAGTAGGATATTTTAAATAATGAATAATGATGAAATAAAAGCTTTGCTGAGAGAACTGAAAGAAAGTTCCGATGCCGGAGAACATGTCAAAGGCAGAACGGTCAAAATTAATTTTGGCGAAGAGCCAAAAGAAAAAAAGAAACCCAAGGCAAAGGCCGAATTTGAAAGTGATGCTGAAGATTTTCTGGATGATGATACGGATTTAAAGAGTGACAGGAAAAAATCCGGTATAGGCAGCTTCGGGGCAGGAATATCTGCTCTGAAGCATCGCTGGAAAAACAGAAACGCAAAAGAGGGACAGGGTAGTACCCTGGAGGCTGAGTCCGAAGCTCTGAAATCAGAAGCAGATGCGGTAAAATCAGAGCCGGAAGGTCGAAAATCAGAGCATGGTGCGGTGAAATCAGAGCCGGAAGGTCGAAAATCAGAGCATGGTGCGGTGAAAGCAGAGCCGGAAGGGCGAAAATCAGACCATGGTGCGGTGAAACCTGAGTCCGGAGATCGAAAATCAGACCTTGACGGGATTAAGTCAGAGTTAAACGCTCGTATATCAGGATCGGATGGAGCAGAATCTGGGCTTGAAGGCCCAAAATCAGGATCAGGTGGAGAAGAATCTGGGCTCGAAGGCCCAAAATCAGGATCAGGTGGAGCAGAACCTGGGCTTGAAGGCCCAAAATCAGGATCAGGTGGAGCAGAATCTGGGCTTGAAGACTCAAAATCAAGATCAGATGAGGCGAAATCAGAGCCCGAAACTCAAGAAGCACAGACAGGGGAGACTGCATCTGGGAAAAAGAAAATTTCAATTATCAAAATCGGAAAAAATGGAAAATTTCAAAAGACGTCGGAAACGTCAGAAAGTAAAAAAGGAAAATCTTCCGGACGAAATTTCTGGCAGAACCTGAAATTTGACATTCAGGATTTCTTTGATGATCTGAAAAGAAAAGGTATTGCAGGAAAAGAACTGGCGATGATCGGGGTGGGGGTATGTCTGCTTATTTTGATCATCCTGCTTATCTGCAGCTCGCTTTTTCAGGAAAATAAGAGTGTAAATGTGACGGCAGACGATGGACTGCGGGTTACGGTGGAACAGGAGCCGGAAAGCTGGTGCAGCCTTGGCAGTGTAGAATTGAGACTGTATACCGGAAAAGCAATACAGTCGGTTACGGTAAATGGCAGCCCGTATCAGAGCGAAGATGGCAATTTGAAGGACATTATTCTGACGGCGGACAGTGAAGCTCTGCAGCTTATGGTGGTGACGGAAGAGAGCGTATTGAATGCCATGGTGGATATTCCCATGATTGATACGGAATATCCTATGGTAAGCGCGAAGCAGGAAAACGGACAGGTAACACTGAATGCAGCGGACAGCCGTTCCGGACTGGCCGGGATTTATTATGGAACGCAGTCCGGCTTTTCGGATGTTCCGGTTTATCAGAAATATACCGGTCCATTTCAGTATGAAGAGGGAACTCTTTATTACTATTATGCCCAGGATAATGCAGGAAATAAAACAATACCGGTATGTACAAATATGGAAGCGGCCCAGAGTCTGGCGCTGAGTGAAACGGAGATGGTATTATTTCCGGGCAGCAGCTTTAAACTCAGTGTTTCCGCCAGCCCTGAGAATGCTTACTATAATAATCTGCAGATGACGAACCAGAATCCGTCGATTGTCAGCCTTGATGCAGATGGAACCGTTACGGCCCTGCAGGAAGGAACCGCTGTCATTGAAGTGCAGGCGGAAGGACTGCCCGCAGTCAACTGCCAGATTGAGGTAAAAACGGAGACAACGGTGACGATTTCAACCGTGGGGGACTGCACCTTGGGGACGGATGCTAATTTCAGCAGCAGCAACAGCTTCAATACGGTGCAGGCTATGTACGGCAGCAGCTACTTTTTTCAGAATGTAAAATCCATACTGTCTGAGGATGATATCACCTTTGCCAATTTTGAAGGTACGCTGACTACGCTGGATACCAGGGCGGATAAGGAATATGCGTTCAAAGGAGATCCTTCCTACACGGAGATTCTGAAAGAGGGCTCCATAGAGGCGGTCACATTAGCCAATAATCACAGCAGTGATTACGGAGAACAGAGCCTGGCGGATACGAAGAAATATCTTTCGGAAGCGGGCATCGATTACTGTACCGGAGATGAAATTGTTATAAAAGAGGTAAATGGAATAAAGACAGGACTGATTGGGATCTATGTGCTGGCAGACGGCATGGAGAGAGAAGCACAGGTGAAAGAAACCATTGCTGCAGCCAAAGCGCAGGGAGCAGCTCTGATCGTGGTGGCATTCCATTGGGGAACGGAAAAGAGTGATACTCCCGATGAAACACAGAAGTCACTGGCACATACCGCGATCGACAGCGGCGCAGATCTGGTGGTAGGACATCATCCCCACGTACTGCAGGGAATTGAGCTGTACAACGGCAAGTACATTGTATATAGTCTGGGGAACTTCTGCTTTGGGGGCAACAGTACGCCAAGCGATATGGATACCATAATCTTCCAGCAGACCTTTACCATAGGGGAAGACGGGGTAGGGCAGGATAATCAGATCAATATTATTCCATGCTCCATCAGTTCAGATACTTCCTGGAACAATTACCAGCCGACACCGGCCACGGGAGATGCTGCAGCTTCGATATTTACCAGAATCAATGAAATGAGTGCACCATTTGGACAGAGTTTTTCTTAAAAGTAAGAACTGTTATTATGCCTGAAACGACAGAAAACGTGGATGGCATATAACAGTTCTTTTTTTGCCGTAAATTTCCTGGAGCAACAGATTGTTGCTTTTTTTATTTATAAAGGCACAAAAAATAGCAATGCAGTTTCTTTATTGGAAAGGAAACGAATTGTTTCATACGATAAAAATATGTTGAATAGTATATATAAAAATGCTAAGATGTATGCATACCTGAAGGGAGTATCAGGAGGGTGAAATAAATCAAATAAGGGGGATTTATCTATGTCACGTATTGATAATATTATTGATACGCATGTCTATTATTCAATTCTGAAAGCAGAAAAGAAGATCTTTGCCGATGAAAGAGATAAGTGGAAGTTTCTTAATATTCTTTTTCAGCTTTATGGAGAAAATCATTTTTCGGTCTATGCTTTTTCCGTTCTGGATGATGAGATGCATATCTTATGGAAGGGAAAGGAACAGGAGCAAAGCGGGGTATTAGACCAGCTCGTAAAAAAATATAAATCTTACTATGGGAAAATGTACCGGATTACTGAGGATGCTGTAAAGATAGAGATGACTTTTTCGGAGATAAGCAATCTGTCCCAGATCCCATCGATCTGTCGCGAGATACACTACCTCCCTATCCGGTACGGATATGCAGGTGAGCTGAACGATTATTGGTGGAGCAGCTTTCAGACCTATCGCCAGGCTTACCGCTGGCCTGGTATTGAAGAATCCGCTGTGCTGCGATACTTTGATGATAATCCGGAAGAAGGATATCGTCGTTTCGTGAAGTTTCACCGTAAAGCCCTGCCTGATAAGAAAACGATGCAGGTATAAAAAAATGATGCTCAAATCCTAAATGATTCTGAATTTTTTCATAAGACTGTGACAAAACTAAAAATAGATGATATACTGAGCGCAAGTAAAACAGCCGGATTGCGGCATTGACGAACGGTGAAGTTTGATCAGAAATTGACACAGTAGTGATGGAATTATAGGTTGTGTCAAGTTTTCCATGAAAACTTGACATGCAGCATCAGCCCAACTGCCAAAGGCAAATTCAGGAGGGGCTGATGTTCAAGAATGAGGAGGGGTTGCTATGAAAAAAAGAATTTCAGCAGTTTTGTTGACAGTACTGACAGTATGTGTGCTGACAGCCTGTACGAAGGGAACCACGGGAGGTTCCAATGAACAGGCGGGAGCATCACAGACCCAGGGGTCCGGAACCATTGCTTCCGGCGCGGAGACACTGGCGGGGATCGGCACAGGCACCGGGACTTCATCCCAGGGAACTTCGGATGGAAGCGGAGCAGGGACCGACGGAACTGCATCCGGCAGCGGAAGTGCTGTATCGGATGGCACCGTATCGGTTACAGGAACTGCGGAAACAGCAGGAAATGCAGGAACAGCAGGAACGGAAGGAAATACGGATGCGAATGGAGCAGTGCAAAATGAGGATGCCGAGACAGAGGCAGACAGCACAGGAGCAGAAACGGAAGAAAATTATTCGGATGAAGATTATGATGCGGTGAACAATGGCACTACAAGTGAAAGTGCTTCCGAAGGCTGGTCAGGGACATATACCAGTGAGAGCGGAGAGATACTGACGATTTCCATACAGGATGCCGAGACAATTAACTTTTCCTTTACGACAGCAGGGATTGCCAAGACGGCAGAGCTGGACGGAAACCGGGCAACTTATCACGGAGATGATCAGCATGTCACTGTATTCGATTATTCCGGCAATACAGTAGTGGTTACAGTATTGAGCGAAGAAGATTTTGACGCATCCGATTCACCGCTGAATGGAACTTATACCAGGCAGTAAGACCTGGCATGTTTTCGCATGGGAAAGTGGTTCTGTACAGGAACCGTCTTTTTGCGAGGCCACAGCCGGAATTGTATGAACTGCAGTTTGTATTACAATTCATATGTGAACTGTAACAGAGTTGTAAAAATAATTGCAAAAATTAAAAAAAATTATTGACTTTTAATGAGGATAATTGTATAATGGCAAAGCGGGTTGAAGTTCAGCCTGCATCCCATGGGATCTTAGCTCAGCTGGGAGAGCATCTGCCTTACAAGCAGAGGGTCATAGGTTCGAGCCCTATAGGTCCCATGATCTTAATTAAATATGGCGGAATAGCTCAGTTGGCTAGAGCACACGGTTCATACCCGTGGTGTCGAGAGTTCAAATCTCCCTTCCGCTACTTCACCCCCCCTTGTAAATACAACATTTGCAAGGGGTTTTTATATTGCAAAATTTAATCTTTCCTGTATTGATTGACTTGGGATATGATCCCCTTGATCTTAGCTGTATTGAAAGCTTTAGAAAAAATAAACAGATGCAACCATTTGTTTCAAAATACAGTCTAATAGTTAGAAGTACTTCTAAAATAAAAACTAAGGGAGAACGAGCGTGGAGGAATTAATTGATAAAGCTCAAAAGGGTAACAAAGCGGCCTTTTGTCATTTGTTGGATATACATTTGCAGATTTTATATAAAATTGCCTGGACATATCTGAAAAATGAAGAAGATATTGCTGATGCGATTCAGGATACTATCTGTAGCTGTTATGAAAAGATCGGACAACTGCGCAGACCGGAATACTTTCGTACCTGGCTGATACGAATTTTAATTAATCATTGTAACGATATTCTATCTAAGCGGAAGCAAACGGTGCCAGTGGACATGTTACCGGAAACGGGAGTTCAGGAAAAACAATATAGTGAGATTGAATGGCGGCATGTAATGAAACAACTGACAGAGGAATATCAGACAATTCTGATCCTGTATTATCTGGAAGAAATGTCTGTAAAGGAAATTGCAGCTTTGCTGGAACTAAAGGAAAATACGGTTAAATCCAGATTGCTAAGGGGCAGAAGACAGTTATTGCAAATTTTGGAGGGTAAATATGAAAACTGAGAGAGCAGATCAGATAATAAAGCAGGTATTGAACCAGGAAGTGGAGATTCCGAGACAGACTCTGGAACGGACACGGGAGGCATATCGGGGACTTGGAACTGAAGTTTTTCAGTTCAATGACGAACGTCAATCCCGCGCAGGGGCGGAAGCTTCTGAGGAGATTACAGAGCAGGAAGATAAATGGAAAGCAGAGAAGGGAAAGAACGGAAAAGCAAAAAAAGAACAGATAAATGCAGGACGGATAAATGCAGGACCGGTAAAAACAGAGCAGATAAATGCAGGACCGGTAAATGCAAAACAGATGCATGCAGGACCGGTAAATGCAAATAGAAGCCGGGGTTTGCCAGGCAAAGGACACAAGGGATCACTGCGAACCAAAATCTTGCTGGTGGCGGTATTCACCGTTCTTGTCGGAGGAACGGTATATGCCCTTCAAAGCTCATGGTTTGTTAATCGGGCACAGAACATGGAGGAAGCCTATCGTATGCTGGACGAGGCAGCAGAGAAGGGAAATCTAAGCGAGGAGCATCTGAAAATACTGGAGCAGCAGAAGGAGCGCATCGGTCAGGAGGCACAGCGTTTTCAGAACATGGCAGAGGCATCCGATAAAGAGCAGACAACCTTTGATCTGGCAGAACTGGTTGGAAACTCTGTGGTAAAAGAGGAATCCTACTATGATGGATCAGATTTTGCACTTGTTGTTGGATTAAACTCAATACAGTATCCGGTAGAATATGATTTTGGACCTGAAAGTGAATATTTCGATCAATTATGGACCTATGAGAATGGAGGGCCACAGGAAACAATTGACGATCTTCTGGGACAATATATCAGCAGCGGATGCATGACAGAGCCGGAGTCTGCCAAATTAAAAGAAATCTATGAAACCAGAGGAACGGTTGGATTTATCTGTTATAGTGTTGCAATCGGAGATCATGTTTTGATGGCGGATGGATCGGATCTTACATTAAACAGTGGTGAAGACGGTAACGGCAGATATTTGATACAACCATATGAAGGAATGCCGGAAAAAGCCTGTAATCTGGATGCGTTGGATGTTGTGCTGAAAGTGAAAAAGTTTCAGACTTATGTATATGTGGATGAGCAGGGCACTCAGTATACCTATTGTCCGGTTGTAGAACCGGAACTGGTGACAATTACACTTAAGAATACTACAAGAGAATGATTGAAAAATAACATACTATAGCAGGTATTCGAGCCGGGTTTGGGTTTATGTGCGGAGGCTTTCGAATACCTGCTTCATTTTATGGCGGGAATTGTCAGCAGCACGGGCGGCTGATTTGGATATAAAATCAGGCAGTGTATTTTCAATCATTGATATTGAAAAAGAGCTGTTTCTTCAAATCAGCCGTGAGTAGTAAAACACCCTTTAGCCGAGTAAAAAAAGAGTTGACAAAAGGAAAAAGATTGTGTACAATTAAACCATAAAGATTGAATGCAATTAAATAGTTAACAATCAAAGTTGACTCTGGACAGGAGAAAGCATATGGAGAGACATGAGATTGCCATAATTGGCACAGGACCTGCGGGCCTGGAAGCTGCGATTACTGCGAAAGTGAGAAATAAGAGCGTATTGCTTCTGGGCGGAAAAAACCTCAGTACCAAGATTGAAAAAGCGCATATGATTAAAAATTATCTTGGGCTGCCGGAAATATCCGGGGAAACAATGCAAAACAGCTTCCGGACACATTTGGAAAAGATGGAGATAGAAATCACGGAAGACCGCGTGAATACAGTTTATGCGATGGGGGATTACTTTGCGATACAGGGACATAGCGGGATGTATGAGGCATCTGCAGTGATACTTGCATGCGGAATGTCTGCAGCCAGGCATTTTCCGGGAGAACTGGAAAATCTGGGAAGAGGGGTAAGCTACTGCGCAACGTGTGACGCTTCGCTTTACAAGGGAAAATCTGCAGTTGTAATTGGATATTCAAAAAAGGAGGAGGCGGAAGCGGAATTTTTGACGGAGATTGCAGACAAGGTTTATTATCTTCCGATGTATCAGGAAGAAGCAGCTGTAAACGATAAAATAGAAGTGAGAGCAGGCGAAAAACCGCTGGCAATCGAAAAGAAGGATCAGAAGGTACAGTTAATTACGGAAAGCGGATTCATGGAAGCAGACGGCATCTTCATTTTAAGAGATAATGTTGCGCCGTCCCAGCTTGTACCGGGGCTGACGATTGCGCAGAACCAGGTAACAGTGGACCGAGGCATGAAAACCAATATACCGGGGCTGTTTGCCTGCGGAGATATTACGGGTGCGCCTTATCAATATATAAAAGCAGCCGGAGAAGGAAATGTGGCAGCACTGTCAGCCGTAAAATATCTGGCAGACATAAAATAAATAAAAAAAGAACGGAACGCAGAAGCTGATGTTCAAGATTGTGTTAAGTTTTCAAGGAAAACTTGACATGCAGCGTCAGCCCCATTTGCTGCAGGCAAATTTAAAATGGGGCTGATGTTCAAAAAGGAAAAAGGAGGATAAATTTATGGTTAAGAAAATCACAGAAAACGAATTCAAAGAGGTATTGGCAGCAAAAATGGCGCTGGTTGATTTTTCGGCAGTATGGTGCGGACCCTGCAGAATGGTTGCTCCGGTGTTGGAAGAGGTATCGGAGGAAATGAACGATTCGGTTGCTTTTTTCAATATTGATGTGGATGAAAATCCCAACCTGGCGCAGAAATATGGTATTACCAGCATACCTGCACTGGTTTTGATGAAAGAAGGAAAGGTGCTGGATCTGCAGGTGGGTTTTCTGCCGAAAGCAGGCATTATAAGTTATATTAAGTCGAAGCTATAAGATAGTAAATTCAGCAGAAACATGCTACAATTCAATTGAATACAATTGAAAAAAAGGGGCAAAAAGCAGCATGAATAAGTACGATTCATTGAAATTAGAAAACCAGTTGTGTTTTCCGCTGTATGCAGCGTCGAAAGAAATTGTACGGCATTATAAGCCGTTCCTGAATGAACTTGATATGACCTATACGCAGTATATTGCGATGATGGTGCTGTGGGAACATAAAGAAGTGACCGTGAAGGAACTTGGAAATTATTTGTTTCTGGATTCGGGAACTCTTACACCATTGCTCAAGACGATTGAAAAAAAGGGGTGGGTTGAAAGATGTCGTTCCAGAGAAGACGAGCGGGTTTTGAATGTTTCAATCACAGAAAAAGGCGAAAAACTGCGGGAACAGGCTGTGCATGTGCGGGAACAGATGGCGGAATGTGTAAAACTGGAAAAAGAGGAACAGACTCAGTTGTATGCAATTCTTCACAAAATACTGAATAATTTATAATCTGTCTGAGAATACAGTGATTTGACCGGGTGCGAAAGAAAAGTCTTTTATTGGTACCGGGATGTGATTAAATCAAATGGTGAAAAATTACAGGCATTCTTGAAGGCGTGAAAGGAGAAATCATATGCCATATATAGAAAATCCGATTGCCCGGGGATTTTATCCGGATCCGTCCATTTGCAGAGTGGGAGAATATTATTATAGAATACACTCTACTTTTGCTTATGCACCCGGTATTCCTGTATTCCGGAGCAGTGATCTGCAGGATTGGGAGCAGATAGGCCATGTGCTGACCAGAGACAGCCAGCTTGATCTGCTTCGGTCTGAAGTATCCGGGGGCATTTTTGCTCCCACGATTCGCTGGAATAAGGGTATTTTTTATGTGATTGTCACAAATGTAGATGCAGGCGGTAATTTTTACGTTACGGCAGAGGATCCGGCAGGGCCCTGGTCAGACCCCATATTTCTGAAAGATGCGCCCGGCATTGATCCCAGCCTTTTCTTTGAGGGTGACCACTGCTATTATATCGGACAGCGGCAGAAGGAGGATGCCAGATTCTTTGGGGACTGTGAAATATGGATCCGGGAGCTGGATCTGCAAAAAGGCTGCCTGACGGGAGAAACAGCGGCGGTGTGGGACGGTGCCATGAAAAATGCATGCTGGGCGGAAGGCCCTCACCTGTATAAAAAAGATGACTACTATTATCTGATGATCGCGGAGAGCGGAACCGAGTATAACCACAGCATCAGCATAGCAAGGAGCCGCAGTCTGTATGGCCCTTATGAGAGCTGCCCGCGCAATCCTATTTTTACCCACCGCAATCTTGGACGCCAGTATCCCGTACAGTGTGCCGGACATGGAGATCTGTTTGATACGCCGGAGGGAGACTGGTATATCACCATGCTGGCGGTACGGATGGAAAAGGGGGCAGGACCGCTGGGAAGGGAGACTTTCCTGGCGGATGTGATATGGGAAGAGGACTGGCCGGTGATCAATGCAGGAGAAGGGCGGCTGAGAAAATGGCAGTGGGTGAAGAGCGGAGCGAAAGAGGCATCGAATGACGGGAAACCAGATAGCGGTATAGAAGCATTGGCGGCTGATGGAAAATGGGAGAGCGGTCGGAGTCAGGAAAAAGAATGGGCGCAGCAGCATGATTTTAAGGAGCATCGGCAGATCCTGTGGCAGCATCCGCTTCCGCACCGGCTCCTTGGGCTTCGCAGGTTTTGGCTGGCAGAGCAGAGCGCATCCGGCCAGGAGCGCGCGTCCGGCCAGGAAAGTTCATCCGGCCAGGAGAGCGCATCCGGCCTGGAAAGCGCATCTGGCCAGGAAAGCACCTTCGGCCAGGAGTGCACCTTCGGTCTGGAAAGCACCTCCGGCCAGGAGAGCGCATCCGGCTGGGAAAGCATCCCCGGCCAGGAGTGCACCTCCGCCCAGAAAATCACCTCCGCCCGGAACACTTCAAATCCTCTCACTCTTGCCGATGGCAAGCTGCGCATTTCATTAAGCTGCGGTTCACCCGATCAACTGTGTATTCCGGCTTTTGCCGGCATTAGAATGGAGAGCATGAAATTTGAACTGTACACAAAGATGAGGATGGAGGACTGGAAGGACGGCGGCGAAGCCGGACTGATCTGGTTCTATGACGGCAGGAATTATCTGAGTCTGACCTGTAAAATGGAGTCCGGCAGACATCTGGTCTGTGTAACAGAAATGAAAAATGGAATTAGAAAGTCTCTTTTTGAGAGAACGCTGGATACGGAAGAAAATCAAGGCGGGAGTGAATGCCGGGAGTTTTGTCCGGTGAAAATCGAAGCAGACAGAGGACATGCCAGATTCTGGCGGGGCGGTGAGCTGCTGGCAGAGCATGGCGAGACGGGATTTCTCAGCAGTCAGGCAGCAGGCGGCTTCACGGGCTGTATTTTAGGAATTTATGGTTCCGGAAATGAGGCAGATCCATGCGGGACTGCCATTTTTGATACATTAAATACAGTATTTTGGGAATGAAGAAGTGGGCCGGATTGACCGATACAAAACAGAAGGTGTCGGGAGCTTCCGCCCGCTGAGGCAGATCAGATAAGCGGAAACAAATGTTGTATCGACAAATGACGGAAAGAGGTATGTAACAATTCGAGAAAATAATAAAATAGGTACTTGACAAGTGTTGGGATAAAATGTATACTATGTGAGAAAGATGAGAAAAAAGAAAGACAAAATTAGTAATATTGCACAAAAACTAGCCCTCGGATTTGTCTGAAATTTTTCTCGAGAAACAGTACAAGTTTAGATCGATGTAAATTTGTACGGACAACTATTTTATTTTTTCAAGGAGGAAAAGGAATGAATAAGAAATTAATGAGCGCTGCTATGGCAGCTACGATGGTTGCTTCCATGGCAATTGGAACTACTGCATTTGCAGAAGGCGAGACCGTAGGTATTCTGATGCCGACCCAGTCATCTGAGAGATGGATCAATGATGGAGCTAACATGAAAGCTCAGTTGGAAGAAAAAGGTTATACCGTTGAACTGCAGTATGCAGAGGATGATACTGCACAGCAGGTATCTCAGTTGGAGAACTACGTTGGTAAAGGTGTTAACTGTCTGGTTATCGCAGCAATCGACTCTGACGTACTGGTAAATGCAGAGGCTCAGGCAAAAGAAGCCGGCATTCCTATTATCGCATATGACCGTCTTCTGATGAACACGGATGCAGTTTCCTATTATGCTACTTTCGATAACAGAGGCGTAGGACAGGTTATCGGTCAGTATATCAAAGATACCAAGGATCTGGAAGCAGCACGCAAAGCCGGCGAGAGCTACACCATTGAATTCTTCATGGGTTCACCGGATGATAACAATGCTCTGTTCCTGTACAATGGTGTTATGGATGTTCTTCAGGAGTACCTGGATGACGGAACTCTGGTTTGCAAATCCGGCAGAGTTTCTTTCGAAGATACCTGTATCCTGAGATGGGATCAGCAGACTGCACAGTCCAACTGTGAAAATATCCTGACTGCCAACTATGCAGACGAGGATCTGGATATTGCATGTACCGCATTTGACGGTTTTGCTTATGGCGTAAAGGCTGCTCTTCAGGGCGCTGGATATACCGAAGAAAACTGGCCGCTGGTAACTGGTCAGGACTCTGAAGTTATGGCTACCAAGAACATCATCAATGGAACACAGACCATGTCTATCTACAAAGATACCCGTCTCCTGGCTTCTAAAGCAGTTACCATGGTAGACGCAGTTCTTCAGGGAACCGAACCGGAAATCAATGATACCGAGCAGTACAACAATGGTGTCATCACTGTTCCTACTTATATGTGTACTCCTGTAGCAGTAGATCAGAGCAATTATCAGGAAATCCTGATTGATGGCGGATACTACACCGAGGATCAGTTGGCTCAGTAATTGACCGGCAGGACTACAGAATTGTGAACTAAGATAAAAACCGGAATGGGCGGCGGGATAATCCGCCGCCCGTTTTTTGTTGTCCATACGCCTGTTTTGGGCGGGAAACAATAAGCTGCTGTTCACACAGCACTATGACGTAAAAATAAAGAGAAAAGGAGTGGGGAAAAGGCATGTCTGAAATTATTTTGGAAATGAACCACATTACAAAGGCATTTTCCGGCGTAAAAGCTCTGGATGACGTGAATTTGAAGGTCAAAAGGGGCGAAATCCATGCACTGTGCGGTGAAAATGGAGCAGGAAAATCAACTCTGATGAATGTACTTTCCGGTGTATATCCTTTTGGCAGTTATGAAGGGGATATCGTCTACAAGGGCGAAGCCTGTAAGTTTCATCAGATCAAAGACAGTGAAAACAAAGGTATTGTTATTATCCATCAGGAACTGGCGCTGAGCCCGTATCTGTCCATTGCGGAAAATGTATTTATGGGGAATGAACAGACCTCGATGAAAGGCTTCATCAATTGGACGGCTACCAGAAGCCGTGCCAAAGAAGCATTGTCCCATGTGGGGCTGGAAAACGAAAATCTGAATGCACCGGTAAACTCACTTGGCGTTGGAAAACAGCAGTTGATTGAGATTGCAAAAGCAATGGCAAAAAATGTGGAACTGCTGATCCTCGATGAGCCTACTGCCGCATTGAATGATGAAGAGTCACAGCAGCTTCTGGAAATTATGCTGGAGCTGAAGAAAAAGGGAGTTACCTGCATTATTATTTCTCATAAATTAAATGAGATCAGTTATGTAGCGGATTCCATCACCATTATCCGGGATGGAAAAACCATCGAAACGCTGAAAAAGGGCGTGGATGAATGGTCCGAAGACCGTATCATCAAGGGCATGGTAGGACGTGAGATGAACAACCGCTATCCGCTGAGAGAGAATTGCCCGATCGGTGATATCGTTATGGAAGTGAAGGACTGGAATGTATATCATCCGGAGATCGCAGATAAGAAGGTCCTCAAGAACATCAACCTGAAGGTCCGTGCAGGTGAGGTTGTGGGCCTGGCAGGTCTGATGGGAGCCGGACGTACGGAATTTGCCATGAGTCTGTTTGGTCATTCCTATGGACAGAAGATAACCGGGGAAGTTTACATGCATGGACAGAAGGTCAGCACGAAGACCGTAAAGGATGCCATTGACAACAAGATCGCATATACGTCTGAGGACAGAAAGACCTACGGCCTGGTTCTGATCGACGATATCAAGCACAATATGACCATGGCGGCGCTTCGCAGGTATTACGCAAAGGGCCAGATCGTGGATAAGAACAAAGAGAATATACAGGCGGAAGAATATAAAAAGCTGATCAATGTAAAGGCCACTTCCATCAATCAGGCAGTGGGTTCTTTGTCCGGCGGCAATCAGCAGAAGGTGGTTCTGGCAAAGTGGATGATGACACAGCCGGATGTGCTGATTCTGGATGAGCCGACCCGTGGTATCGATGTCGGCGCAAAATACGAAATTTACTGCGCAATCAATGACCTGGCAAAACAGGGAAAGGCAGTTATTGTCATTTCTTCTGAGATGCAGGAGATCATTGGAACCTGTGATCGTGCATATGTGATTAATGAGGGAAGAATCGCAGGGGAACTGGATAAACAGGAGCTGAGCCAGGAAACGATTATGAAATGTATTATGGACAGCAATGCGAAAGGAGAAGAGGAGTAATGGAGACGAAGAAGAAAAATGTTAATCTTGATCTGAAATCTTTGGGTATGATTGCAGCACTGATTATTATTTTCATTATATTTTATGTAATTACAAAGGGAGCAAATGCAACACCTACCAATATCAATAACCTGATCATGCAGAATGGCTACATTATTGTGCTGGCAACCGGTATGCTGCTTTGTGTATTGACCGGTAACATCGACCTTGGTGTGGGCTCCGTCGTAGCGCTGAGCGCTGCCTGTGCAGGCAAGCTGGTGATTGAGCAGGGATTTGCAATTCCTCTGGCATGGCTGGTGGCTCTGCTGATCGGTCTGGCAGTGGGCCTGTTCGCAGGTTTCTTTATCGCGTATCTGGAGATACCTCCTTTCGTAGTGACGCTGGCTACCATGCTGATGGGCCGCGGACTTACCTATACTCTGCTGAAAGCGCAGACAGTAGGACCTCTGCCGGAAAGCTATACCGCCATCGGTACCGGCTTTGTGCCAAATATTACCATCGATTTTGCAGGCGGAACACTGGATCTGGTGTGTGTGATCGTAGCGGCAATCATTACGGTCGGCCTGATTTATTCTGAAATTAATCATATCAAAACAAATAATAAATATGGCTTTGCCAATGTGGTTCGGTGGCAGATGATCGCCCGCGATGTGGTTATCCTGGCACTGGTATGGTTCTTCTTTATCAAACTGGGACAGTATCATGGAATTCCGGTACAGTTGGTGGTAGTAGGGGTTATCGTAGCAATTTACCACCTGGTGACCAGCCAGACCGTAGCAGGCCGTCAGATCTATGCACTGGGCGGCAATGCAAAGGCAGCCAGACTTTCCGGTATCAATACGAAAAAAGTATTTTTCTGGATCTATGTGAACATGGGCGTTTTGGCAGCGGTAGCCGGCATTATCCTTTCCGCACGTCAGGGTGCAGCGAACCCGAAGATGGGGGATGGTATCGAGATGGATGCAATCGCTTCCTGTTATATCGGCGGAGCGGCAGCAGCCGGCGGTGTAGGTACAATTATCGGAGCCGTCGTAGGTGCTCTGGTTATGGGTGTGCTGAACAATGGTATGTCCATGTGCGGTTTGTCAACTGATTTTCAGAAGGTTGTAAAGGGTGCCGTGCTCCTTGGCGCCGTTGTACTTGATGTAACGACAAAGAAAAAGAAATCCTGATGGAAGCTTCCATGACAAAGACAGCAAAGTATCAGCAGATTGTAGAC
Organism: Lachnospiraceae bacterium; assembly: GCA_028689585.1. Classification (GTDB taxonomy): domain Bacteria; phylum Bacillota; class Clostridia; order Lachnospirales; family Lachnospiraceae; genus Merdiplasma. Next base: position 55,624 of record JAQVCW010000012.1, read on the forward strand.
TGGATACAGGAAAGACTGGACTCCGGCGAATTGAGGAGCGGCGACAGACTGGAGCCAGAAAAGGAAATCGGTGCCAGATTCGGTATCAGCCGTCAGACCGTGCGCCATGCTCTGAGCCTGCTGGCTCAGGAAGGTGTACTGGAGACGGTTCACGGAAGCGGCAGTTATGTAAAAGACAACAAAGAGCAATACCAGCAGAAAGCGGTGCTTTCCAGCACGGTAACAATTATCAGTTCCTACGTGGATGGATACATATTTCCCCGTATTCTCCGGTCTATGGTAGAGACATTGGAGCGATTGGGCTATGGAGCCCGGATTATGTTTACCGGCAACCAGGTGGAAACAGAACGAAGACTTTTGAAACGCCTTATTGAGGAGGAGAGCAGGGATCCGATGATAGTGGAACCTGTCATGAGCGGTCTGCCAAATCCGAATCTGAAGTATTACAGAGAGCTGCAACAGAGAGGAATACCAATACTCTTTTTTCACAGCTTTTACCCGGAACTGAATCTGCCCCATGTGAGCATGGATGATGTGGAAGCGGGAAGAATAGCCACAGAATATCTGATCTCACAGGGACATACCAGAATCGCGGGCGTGTTCAAGGCGGATGACGGACAGGGCAAGTACCGTTATAAGGGATATATTTGTGCCCTGTACCGTGCGGAGATAGCGATTTGCGAAGAACGTATCTGCTGGATCGATACGGTGGAGCAGAAATTGCTGACCAGGGAATATGAACGGTTACTGAAACGGCTCAGGGGCTGTACGGCCTGCCTTTGTTATAATGATGAAGTGGCTCACAGCCTGACCGAGATCTGTATCAAACAGGGAATCCGCATTCCGGAGGATCTGTCAATTATCAGTATCGATAATTCCGAACTGGCAAAGCTGAATCCGGTTCCTCTGACTTCCATGGTGCATCCGATGGAGGTCATGGGAGTGAGAACAGCCGAAAATCTGGTGCATCTGATCAAGGATCCGGAATTTAATGCTACTTATGAATTTGTACCTGAAATAAAAATAAGATCCTCTGTGATGCCGGTCACACCGGAAACGGAGGATGAGGCAGCGTCAGCCCATTTGCGTAAGCAAATTTAGAATGGGCTGATGTTCCAATACAGGAGGAAAGACAGATGAAGAATTACAAGTTTTGGTTTGCTACAGGTTCTCAGGATCTGTATGGGGATGAGTGCCTGAGAAAAGTGGCAGAGCATTCCAGGAAAATTGTGGATGCCTTGAATCAGTCAGGCGTACTTCCTTATGAAATCATATGGAAGCCTACCCTGATCACCAACGAACTGATCCGCAAAACCTTTCATGAAGCGAATGCAGACGAAGAGTGCGCAGGGGTAATTACCTGGATGCATACGTTTTCTCCGGCAAAATCCTGGATTCTGGGACTGCAGGAATACAGAAAACCACTGATGCATTTTCACACCCAGTTTAATCAGGAAATTCCATACGATACGATTGATATGGATTTTATGAATGAAAACCAGTCTGCTCATGGAGACCGTGAATACGGACATATCGTGACCCGCATGGGCATTGAACGCAAGGTGGCAGTGGGACACTGGTCTGATCCGGCGGTGCAGGAAAAGATAGCATCCTGGATGCGTACCGCAGTGGGCATCATGGAAAGCAGCCATATCCGTGTAATGCGTGTGGCGGATAATATGCGTAATGTGGCGGTGACAGAGGGTGACAAGGTAGAAGCACAGATTAAATTCGGCTGGGAGATTGATGCATATCCGGTCAACGAGATCGCGGAATCAGTCGCTGCCGTATCCGAGGCGGATACCAATACGCTGGTAGAGGAATATTACCAGAAATATCAGATTCTGCTGGAAGGCAGAGAGGAAAAGGAATTTCGGAAACATGTGGCAGTGCAGGCGAAGATCGAGCTTGGTTTCGAACGTTTTCTGCAGGAGAAAAATTATCAGGCAATCGTAACGCATTTTGGAGATCTGGGTGCGCTGCAGCAGCTTCCGGGCCTGGCAATCCAGCGTCTGATGGAAAAGGGCTATGGATTTGGCGGAGAAGGTGACTGGAAAACAGCAGCCATGGTACGCCTGATGAAGATCATGACGGCAGGCAAAAAGGATGCAAAGGGTACCTCCTTTATGGAAGATTATACCTACAATCTGGTTCCAGGAAAAGAAGGCATTCTGCAGGCACATATGCTGGAGGTATGCCCGTCGATTTCCGATGGACCGATCAGCATCAAGGTCAATCCGCTGTCCATGGGTGACAGAGAAGATCCGGCCCGCCTGGTATTTACGGCAAAGACCGGTCCTGCAATCGCCACTTCACTGATCGATCTGGGGAATCGTTTCCGCCTGATCATCAATGAGGTGGACTGCAAAAAGACAGAACAGGCGATGCCAAAACTTCCGGTAGCTACCGCATTCTGGACACCGCAGCCGGATCTGCTCACCGGTGCCGAGGCATGGATCCTGGCAGGCGGCGCACATCATACCGCATTCTCCTACGATCTGACCGCAGAGCAGATGGGAGACTGGGCAGCGGCTATGGATATCGAAGCGGTGTACATCGACAAAGATACCACGATCCGCAGCTTTAAAAATGAGTTAAAATGGAATTCGGTTTATTACAGATGAGATTTTCCCTCCCGGACCGTTTATATTGGCCGGCTGGACTCATCTGCATACATCTCAGCGGGGCTGTAAAATAAGTCCCTAATTAGAAATCGCCAGTTCCGACAAATGTCGGTGCCGGCGATTCTTTTTTTAGGGACTTATTTTACAGCCACTTCTCCGGGCTTAAACAGTCAACTTGATCCATTGATTATCATTACGCACAGCTTCTAAATCTAAGTTATTATCTTTCACATATGCAGAATCCGGTATCGAATTATCTTGCTGGCCGTTTACATGCACGTAGTAATCTTGTCCGTCATAGATAATATAGGCATTGGCACTATAGGCAGAGGTGCCAGCCAGGGCGGAGGCATCAGTTAGGTTAGGATTTTTTGTTGCCGAGGAAGCAATCATACAATATCCTCCGCCGTTCACGCTGACCGGCTTCCAGGTAAGACCTTGTGAAAGAATATTATTTGCCCTAGTACCGAAATGATTTTTGTAAGCTTCTGTTATGGCATCCCCTATAGGCGGAAATGTGTAATTAGGGTTGTCCTTTTTCAGGCTGGCGACCACCTCTTTCCAGTAAGTACCGGTGACACCTTTGATAACCTGCTGCAGGCTGCTGCTCTCCGATGAAATTCCGCCGGGCGCTTCGTCTCCCACCAGATACCTTGGCTCCCGGTCAGCCTTGTAGGAGACAATAGTTCCGTCAGAAGCTTTATAATAGAGCTCATAGACAGTCAGACTACTGTCAGATAACTCCAAAGAGATAATACTACCATCCACGTCTGCCAGGGTCAGGATTGCCTGTTCTGTATCAGGATCGGGGAAGGCGTCTGCGGTGTCAGCAGAGAGACTGCCGGAGGCATACTGCTCGACAATGACCGTGGTCGTGGCGTTGACGCACTCTCGGGCCTCCAGGATATATCTTGCCTGCCGGCTCTTATCGATATAGCCAAGGAGGGCGGGAACCAGTATGGCAGCCAGAACAGCCAGAATCACCAGAACCACAATCAGCTCAACAAGGGTAAAGCCTTTTTTTCGGGCAGTATTTTTATATTTTTTAAGGGCAGCAAAAATGCTGAATCGTAAGGCGCTATCCATAATTTTAAATCTCCTTTTTCAACTCAGGAAATAAGAAGCCAAAAACGCTTAAGAAGCCAAAAATGCTTTCCTTTATCATATAATATTGGCGTGTGAATGTCAAATCCCTCTCGGAGCATCAGTCCATCTTAAATTTGCCTGTGGCAGGCGAAGTACCGGCAAAGAAGACACGGGATCTGGAAAATGATATTTCAAATTAATTCTATATTTTAAGTGCCGATTAAGAGTACCTGTGGTAGAATAATAGAAAAATGTAAAACATGAGGAAATGAAACATGGATGAACAAAAGCCGGGAAATGATATGATACGCGGGAAGCACAGGATTCCTGACAAAATTCAAATACGAAATGCGAGGGTGCATAATCTTAAAAATATAGATGTGGATATTCCGTTGAATCAGATCGTGGGTATCGCAGGCGTTTCCGGTTCCGGGAAATCCTCGCTGGCGCTGGGGGTCTTGTATGCAGAAGGTTCCCGCCGTTATCTGGATGCGCTTTCTACTTATACCCGCCGCCGCATGACACAGGCAGAGAAAGCGCAGGTGGACGAGGTGCTTTATGTGCCGGCGGCACTGGCGCTGCATCAGCGCCCGGGTGTTCCCGGTATTCGCAGCACATTTGGTACGGGTACGGAACTGCTGAACAGTCTCCGGCTGATGTTTTCCCGTCTGGCAAAGCATCGCTGTCCCAATGGACATTACCAGGAACCGTCCCTGGCGGTTGCTGCAGGGCAGGAACTGGTCTGCCCGGAATGCGGGGAGCATTTTCTGGCTCCGTCCGCGGAAGAACTGGCCTTCAACAGTCAGGGAGCCTGCGGCACCTGCGGGGGCACCGGTGTGGTCCGGACGGTGGATCAGGGTGCGCTGGTGCCGGACGAGTCACTGACTATTGATGAAGGGGCGGTTGCACCGTGGAATACGCTGATGTGGTCACTGATGACGGATGTATGCCGTGAGATGGGCGTTCGTACCGATGTGCCGTTTTCCGAATTGACGGAGCAGGAACGGGAGATTGTTTATCATGGTCCTGCGGAAAAGAAGCATATCTTCTATAAGCCAAAGAACGGCAGCAATCAGGCGGGTGAACTGGATTTTACCTATTTTAATGCCAACTACACCGTAGAAAATGCTCTGTCCAAGGTAAAAGACGAAAAGGGCATGAAGCGGGTGGAAAAATTTCTAAAGCAGGGTGTCTGCCCGGACTGCAAAGGCTCGCGCTTGTCGGCGGCCGCGAGGATGCCGAAGCTGCGGGGGATTTCTCTGGAAGAAGCCTGTGCTATGACATTAAGTGAACTGGTGGCGTGGGTGGCGCTTGTGCCGGATTCTCTGCCGGAAGAAATGCGTCCAATGGCAGAAGCTATCTGTGAATCCTTTCAGACCGTGGCAAAACGTCTGATGGATCTGGGACTTGGCTATCTGACTCTGGACCGTGCCGCCTCCACACTCTCTACCGGAGAACGGCAGCGGATGCAGCTCGCCCGCGCGGTGCGGAACCGGACGACCGGTGTGCTCTATGTGCTGGATGAGCCGTCGATTGGGCTGCATCCCTCCAATATCGTGGGGCTTACCGGAGTGATGCACGATCTGGTTGCGGATGGCAATTCTGTGGTGCTGGTGGATCACGATACACAGATTCTGTCAGAGGCGGACTGGATTGTGGAGATGGGGCCGGAAGCGGGTGCAGACGGCGGGCAGGTCATCGCGCAGGGAACCATTCCCTATATTGGAAAGAATCCTGCTTCTCAGATTGGTCCCTTTCTGTTGGAAAAAGCTTCTTCTTCTGTGAGAAGGCGGCCGGAGGCGGATGCAGTGTTTGACCTGGGAACCATCCATTTATCTACCGGGGAAATCCATACGGTTAAGCCTTTGGAGGCTAGGATTCCAAAAGGGAGACTGACGGTGATCACAGGAGTCTCAGGCTCCGGCAAAACAACGCTGATTTTGGAAAGCCTGATTCCCGGCCTGGAAGCTGCGATTGCCGGAAAAAAACTGCCGGATCATGTGAAAGCGGTCACAGCAGAGGGAATCCGGCAGGTGAAGCTGATGGATGCGACGCCGATCGGGATCAATGTCCGCTCTACCGTAGCCACGTATGCCAATGTACATGATGAGCTGCGGAAAATATATGCGAGGACAGAAAGTGCCAAAGCCCTGCAGTACAAGGCAGGGGACTTTTCCTACAATACCGGCAGGCTGCGCTGTGCGACCTGTGACGGCACCGGGACGATCAGCCTTGACGTGCAGTTTCTGCCCGATGTGGAGATCCCCTGCCCGGAGTGCAGAGGGTCAAGATACGCAAAAGAGGCAGATCGGGTAAAACGGAAGAACAGAGATGGAAAAGAATACTCTTTGCCGGAGCTTATGGATATGGATGTGAAGCACGCCCTGAGAGCGTGTGAAGATCTGAAGAACGTTCATTCGCGGCTGCAGGTTCTGCAGGATCTGGGACTTGGCTATCTGACTCTCGGGGAAGAGACACCCAGCCTGTCCGGCGGGGAGGCCCAGCGGCTGAAGCTGGCTTCCGAAATGGGACGGCAGCAGGCGGATGCAGTCTTTGTATTTGATGAACCCACAATTGGCCTGCATCCTCTGGATGTGCGCACACTGCTGGCGGTATTCGACTGCCTGGTGGAGGGCGGCGCCACGGTCATCGTGATCGAGCATGACCTGGATGTGATTTCCAATGCGGACTATATCATAGATATGGGCCCGGGCGGCGGTGCAGACGGCGGGTACATGGTGGCCGTGGGCACACCGGAGGAAATAGCGGCCAATCCGGAGAGTATTACGGGAAAGTATTTGCAGGATGTTTTGACAATCCAGGAGGTTTTATGATGTATTACATGACGACTTATCCGTCCCCGGTTGGCCTGCTCACCTTGGCGGCGGACGAAGAAAATCTGGTGGGTTTATGGATCGAGGGGCAGAAATATCATGGCGGTATCATGCAGGAAGCGATGGCGAAAAAGGATGAAATACCGGTTTTCGATGCTGCAAAAAAATGGCTGGACCGGTATTTTACCGGCGGGCAGCCAGGCAGCGCCGAACTGCCATTAGCCCCCATCGGCAGTGATTTTCAGAAAAGCGTGTGGCATCTCCTGTGTGAAATTCCATACGGCGAGGTGACCACATACGGACAGATCGCAAAGACGATAGCCCAAAAGGCAGGAAAAGAAACGTGGTCTGCACAGGCTGTCGGTGGTGCTGTCGCTCATAACCCTGTCTCCATTATCATTCCCTGTCACCGGGTGGTTGGCTCAAATGGAAGCCTGACCGGTTATGCCGGAGGGATTGGGATCAAGATAAAGCTGCTTGAAGGGGAGGGCACCGACATGTCCCGGCTGTTCGTGCCGAAAAAGGGAACGGCACTCTGAAACCGTAACAAAAAATAAATTATGTTTTATTCCATGCAGGAAAAATGTTATAATCGGAAACAGAAATCAGACGAAAGGGTGGTGGACATGGCAAGCAAGGATAAATACAAATTTGACAGTAAAATTCATGTGTATCGGGCGACCAAACGCATGACACAACAGGAACTTGCGGATTTGGTTGGCGTGTCCCGCCAGACAATTATGCAGCTTGAACGGAACCGCTATAATCCGTCAATGCTGCTTGCGTATAGTATCGCAAGGGTTTTTGATGTTACGATAGAAGATTTGTTTGATTTTACGGAGGAAAGATAATATGTTTGATATTTTCTTTGAACTGATGTCCAACGATACGGTTTTTAAAATTGGGATGTATTTTACCGGGATACTCTCTATATTAATTATTGTTATGTTTGCTTTAAAAAGAAATCGTGATGAAAGAGGCTGGAAGATTTTTGGAAAAGCCAGCGTCGCAGCTTTTGCCTGGCTTATTCTTATTATTAATGTAATAGCTAAAATCACGATGAGTTCAGATTTAGCTGAAAATATCGGCTATCTCCAATTTGCTAACACATTTCAGTGGGTTTATAATACTACCATTATTGTGGAAATGATTGCTGTATTTATTATAAGCAGGAGAGAGTAACAACGCAGACAGATCGTTTTTTAATTTCCGGATTTGACTTTAAGGAGGAACAATGTTTGAAATATTTCATAATTTCATGTCTAATAGAATTTGTTTTTTGATCGGTGGATGGCTCGGTTTGGGTGTCACCATAATTTTCCTTACTATGATTGTGCGAAAACAAAATCGTGATGAGCGTGGCTGGAAAATATTTGGAAAAGCAAGTGTGGCAGCTTTCATCTGGCTTATTGTAATTATAAATATTATTGCAAAACTGACAGGCAGTGGGAATTATCCGCTTGAACAGATTGGATATCATCAATATGCCAATACCTTACAGTGGGTGTATGACACAACAATTTTGGTGGAAATTGTAGCGGTATTCATCCTCAGAAGACGAGAATAACAGTGAAAAATTGCCCACTTGAATTTTGCAGGTGGGTAATTATTTATTTTTAAATGTAAGAAATAGTTGACATATGGATTGGAATAGATTATACTTTGCTAAAGGACGGGGGTGTGATACGAACTATATTGGAGTCCGGAAAGGAGAACTATTATGAGTGAAAAAGGATTATTTGATAAAGTGGTAGATTCTGCAAAAAAATTCAATATAGCTGGCATACCGGGAAATACTATAGAAAATTTCAACTTGTGTGGCAAACCGGGACTCACGATTGATAAAGCAGTGAAAAACTTTACCGAGACAGGCAGTGTTATGTTGTCCAAAGAAGAATGTTGTTCAAAGAAGGAAAAATCGGAAGAATAGGCAGCTTAGTACAGACTGCCGGAGAAAGGAGATACAATTATGACGGAAAAAAGTTTAACAAAAAATATCCCGGTTGAAAAACAAGGGAATATGAAATTAATTCAGGCCATAACTCTGATCGCCTTATTGCTTTTGTGGGTTGGGTATGGATTTGCACTTTATAATGGGAATAAAACCAATATGGCCGGTTACGCAATTCTGATATTACCGTTCTCACTAATAAACCTTAAGGTCTTATTTACAAGAGAAAAAGCGCAAAATACAGTATTAAATATTATAGCGAAGCTGGATGGAATCCTGCTTTTAGTTTGTGCCATCATTACTATTGTTTCAGTTCTGGTGAAATAGTACGTTAACGTTCATCCCCTGAGGGGGATAAGGCGGTAAAACGGGCAGCAGGAGATGCTGCAAAAGAGAACAGCTTGGAAAGACTGAAAATTCAAAAGGTTTTTGCCTGTAACATTTCAAGGCCGGGAACAATCCGTTTTGATGCGGATAGCTCCCGGCCCTTTGTTCTCGTATCGGAGAGTGCTCCGATACGAAAACAGCCTTCGGCGTATGGATGCGCAGCTGCGCGCGCGGAACAAAAGGGGCAAACAAGCTTTACTTGTAATCAATTTGCACTATGTTATAATGGTATCATATAGAAAGACACCTAAGATGAATGATTAAAATACATTGGATACAGCAAAAATCTAAAATAGGAGGAAAAAAGATGAAGTATGATGGGATTATGATTGGATTTGGTAAAGCAGGAAAAACGCTGGCAGGTGTATTGGCGAAAAAAGGCGGGAAGGTTGCTCTGATTGAGAAATCTGACCGGATGTATGGCGGTACCTGCATCAATGTGGGCTGCATTCCATCGAAGTCACTGATTACCAGCGCGGAACATGCGGGCTGCTGCAGTGACGGAGATTTTTCAAAAAAGGCAGATTACTATAAGAGTGCTGTGGAGGAAAAACGCAGAGTTACTTCCATGCTTAGAAAGAAAAACTATGACAAGTTAAACGATCTTGAGGGAGTAACAATCTATGATGGAATCGGTCATTTCCTGTCGGCAACACAGGTGCAGGTGGATCAGAAGGATGGCAGCAGCGTGATCCTGGAGGCAGAGAAGATTTTCATTAATACCGGCTCGGAACCGGTGAAGCCCGGAATACCCGGGATAGAAAATAATCCCAAGGTATATAACAGTGAATCCCTGATGGATGAGGAAAAGCTGCCCGGACATCTTATACTGATCGGGGCGGGTTATATCGGAATGGAATTTGCTTCCATGTACCGGAACTTTGGATCAGAGGTAACCGTGCTTCAGGACGGAGGCAATTTCCTGCCGCGGGAAGACAGAGATGTTGCGGAAGAGATACGTCATATTATGGAAAACAGAGGCATAAAGTTCCTTCTCGGGGCGAAAACCACGTCCATAGACGGAGGCAGGGTTCTGTATGAAAAGGACGGGAGCAGTCATGAAATTACAGGAGATGCAATACTGATAGCCACAGGCAGAAGGGCTAATACCCGGGAGTTGGATGCAGAGCGGGCAGGGATCACGCTTACGTCAAGAGGTGCAGTACAGGTGGATGAATATCTGAAGACAGATGTGCCCAACATTTGGGCGATGGGTGATGTCAACGGCGGTCCTCAGTTTACATTTGTATCGCTGGATGATTATAGAATCGTGCTGGCACAGCTAGAGGGAAAAGACCGGAGCCGGGCAGGCAGAGTAAATGTGCCTTATAGTGTATTTATGGATACACCGCTGGGAAGAGTGGGCATGACAGAAGCCCAGGCCAGGGAAAAGGGGATACCGGTAAAGGTCGCAAAGCTTCCGACAGCGGCGGTTCCCAAGGCTCAGGTCCTTCGAAAGACCGATGGATTTTTGAAGGCGATGATACACGCGGAGACAGGAAAGATACTGGGAGCCGCACTTTTGTGCCCGGAGGCATATGAGATGATTAATCTGATTAAGCTTGCCATGGATATGGATGCAGATTATACGGTACTGAGAGATCAGATCTATACCCATCCTACGATGACAGAGGCGTTCAATGATCTGTTTGCCGTATAGCAACCGCGTTCATACACTGTGGTTACAGTTCAGCCTTGAAGTAAGGACGCTCCCCGGAATGCAGCCCCAGATATGCTGTGGGTGCTGTTTCGAAGGCCAAGAGCATCTAAGGTTTCCACAGGGTGTTCCAAAAGCAGGAATTGGAAGTCATAACTCGCCTTCGGCTCAGACAAATGACTCCCAATTCCATGGAACACCCTGTAGAAACCAAGATGCTACCTTCGTCTCTGCGAGACTCCGTGTTCTCGATTGCTTTGCAATCGGAACATATTTAGACCTTCTGCAAATGCACCCGCAGCATATCTGGGGCTGCATTCCGGAGAGCTGTGCATTGAGAGTAGGCTGAACTGTAAGTGCGCCACACTGTGAAGTCACAAACCACGTTTTTCTTGACAATCCGAAACGGGTGCAGTAAACTTATAGCAGTATTCAAAAATAGCGGTATTTTTGAATACTGCTATAAATACGAAACGGGGGGCTGGATAGAGTCTGGCTGAGAGTAGAACCGAATGTTCTTAACCCATTACCTGATCTGGATAATGCCAGCGTAGGGATCATAGAGCAAAGAAATCGCGATTATGGTCGTCCGCCGGAAGTTCCCGGCGGATTTTTCTGTTGTAAAGGGTACGCTGTCTGGCATACAGACAAACAATCAATCAAAAAGGAGGAATTTTAAATGAACGCAAGTGTAGCGATTCAGACGCTTCCGAAAGCGGCGAATGATGAGGAACTGATCTCCATCGTAGATGAGGTGATTGCCTACATCAAAAGCACCGGATTAAATTATTATGTAGGGCCGTTTGAAACCGCCATCGAGGGTGATTATGACCAACTGATGGATATCGTAAAGGAGTGCCAGCATATTGCCATTCGTGCGGGTGCACCGTCTGTGGCAGCCTATATTAAGGTTAGCTACCGGCCAGAAGGAGATGTGCTGACCATTGAGAAAAAAGTTACAAAGCACCACCAGTAAGCTCTGGGCACTGGCGGCAATTGCGCTGCTGCTGATTGTTTGGCAGGCGGCCTGCAGCAGCGGTTTGATTTCCAAATTTATGCTGCCCTCACCGGTGGATGTGGGAAAGGCATTTGTGGGAGATTTTGGCCTGCTTATGGATAATCTGCGGGTGACATTGGCGGAAGCATTTCTGGGGCTGGCCATTGGCGTGGGCTTAGGCTTTGGAATGGCAGCGCTGATGGACCGGTTCGACTGGCTTTATCAGGCCCTGTATCCTCTGCTTGTGCTGACGCAGACGATTCCTACGGTAGCCATTGCACCGCTTTTGGTGCTCTGGTTTGGATATGAAATGACACCCAAGGTGATTCTGATTGTAATCGTGACCTTTTTTCCGATTACCGTGGGGCTGCTCAACGGTTTTCGCTCAGCGGATAAGGATACCATGAATCTGCTTCGCTCCATGGGGGCTGACAGACTTCAGATTTTCCGCTATGTGAAGCTGCCGGGATCGCTGAGCTACTTTTTTTCCGGACTTCGCATCTCCGTATCCTATGCGGTGGTGGGAGCTGTGATTTCTGAGTGGCTGGGTGGTTTTAATGGACTTGGCGTTTATATGACAAAAGTAAAAAAGGCGTTTTCCTTCGACAAAATGTTTGCTGTGATCTTTTTGATCTCGGCGATCAGCCTGCTGCTTATGTGGCTGGTGGAGGTTTTGCAGAAGCGATGTATGCCATGGGAGGAAAAGAAATGAAAAAGAGATTATTTGCAGTATGTATGGCAGGAGTCATGGCGGTATCCGCACTGGGAGCCGGCGGGAATGTTTTTGCAGCAGAGACCCAGGCAGCCGCTGTCGGGACGGAAGATTTGACCGACATTACATTTGTACTGGACTGGACGCCCAATACGAATCACACCGGTCTGTACGTGGCAGAGGCGAAGGGATATTTTGCGGATGCGGGGCTTAATGTAGAAATTGTACAGCCGCCGGAAGATGGAGCGGAGGTTCTGGTAGCGGCTGGAAAGGCACAGTTTGGCGTTTCTTTTCAGGACAGCATGGCTCCGGCAATCGTAGGAGATGCGGCTCTGCCGATTACCGCTGTTGCCGCATTGATACAGCATAATACTTCCGGAATCATTTCCAGAGCAGGGGAAGGCATGGATCGTCCCAAGGGCCTGGAAGGTAAGAAATACGCTACCTGGGATATGGAGGTAGAGAAGGCTATGATGAAAAATGTGGTAGAGGCTGACGGAGGCGATTTCTCTAAGGTAGAGCTGATTCCCAGCATGGTTACGGACGAGGTTTCCGCACTGGAATCGAACTCGGTAGATGCCATCTGGATCTTCTACGCCTGGGCGGGAATTGCTACGGAGGTTGCAGGTCTGGATACGGATTACTTCGCATTTTCCGATATCAATCCGGTTTTTGACTATTATACACCGGTCGTTATTGCCAACAATGATTTTCTGTCAGAGAATCCGGATGCGGCAAAGGCTTTCCTGGGAGCGCTGAAAAAGGGCTATGAAGATGCCATCGCCGAACCGGAGGAGGCAGCGGAAATTCTCTGTGAAGCGGCGCCGGAGCTGGATTCCCAGTTGGTGCTGGCCAGCCAGAAATATTTGGCGGAGCAGTATAAAGCTGAGACAGAGCAGTGGGGCTACATCGATCCCCAGAGATGGAATGCATTTTATAACTGGCTGAATGAGAATGGGCTGACAGAGGAAGAAATTCCGGAAAACACCGGTTTTTCTGATGACTATCTGTCATAGAAGGAGCTTGCGGTTTGTCTGAATTAGTGGTAGCAGGAGTATCGAAGTCTTTTGACGGGAAGGAAATTATTCGGGACATCAATCTCCATCTGGAGCACGGAGAGCTGGTAAGCCTCCTGGGTGCCAGCGGAGGGGGAAAGACCACTCTTTTTAATGTGATTTCCGGTCTCAGCCGCCCGGATCAGGGCAGCGTGCTGCTGGAGGGGGAGGAGATTACCGGACAGCCGGGACGGGTGAGCTATATGCTGCAGAGGGATCTGCTGCTGCCCTACCGGACCATCGAGGATAATGTGGCCCTCCCTCTGCTCCTGAAAGGGGAAAAGAAAAAGGCAGCCAGAATTAAGGTGGGTTCGCATTTTGCAGAATTCGGTCTGGAGGGGAAACAGAAAAAATATCCGCATCAGCTTTCCGGCGGTATGCGCCAGCGGGCGGCTCTGCTTCGCACCTATCTGTTTTCCGAAAAGGTGGCATTGCTGGATGAACCTTTTTCCGCACTGGATACGCTGACGAAAAGTGCCATTCACCAATGGTATCTGAATATCATGGAGCAGATTCAGCTTTCTACGCTGTTTGTTACCCATGATATTGATGAGGCTGTATATCTGTCTGACCGGATTTATCTGCTGAATGGCAATCCGGGAACGATCACCGATGAGATTTTGATCCGGGAAAAAAAGCCGAGGCGGGAGGAATTTCGTCTGAGCCAGGAATTTCTGGAATATAAAAAAGAAATACTGAGCAGGCTGAAGCTGAGTGATCAGTAGAAGCTGCGTACAGTTCAGCCTTGGAATGAGGACGCTTTCCGGGTGGCTGCCCCAGGTATGCCGCCTGTGCTGTTTCGAAAGCCAAGAGCATCTAAGGCTTCCACAAGATGTTCCAAAAGCAGGAATTGGTATTTTTGAAGACTGCTATAGAAGCCGCATAAGTATGAGATTAGCACTGGACGAAAACGCCTGAGAAAGATATAATTATCTCAGGTGTTTTCTTGATTCGCGAAAGAGGAGGAGGATTTTTTGTCTGGGAATTGGGATGAAGGAACCGTCCCCAAACGGGACCCCAAACGAGAACCGTCCCCCAGCGAATCAAAGGAGGAGCGAATGAGCGGAATTTATATTAAGCATCCGGCAGATTATATTCATTCATTTGAACCATATTACCGGGAGACGGAGGCTGCCGAGATTTTTCATACTGCGGGCATACAGACAGTGATGTTTCATATGCAGCAGGGAATTTCCGGCTGTTTCCAGTCCGTGCCGGGAAAGGACAGCGTGGAAGTCTACTATCTGATCAGCGGCAGGATACGGATCATACCCTTGGACGAAGATCCGTTTGTACTGGAAAAAGGGAGCTTTTTTGCATTAAATGACAGGCGTGACGGGACATTATTTTATGTGCAGCAGGATACGGAGTTTTTTTGTGTATGCAGCCAGCCTTCTTATCAGGGCAACATGGAGATTACAAAAAATATAGACAAAATGCTGACAGAGCTGCAGCAAAAGGATGGGGACAGCAGGAGCCATGGGGAGCGTGTGCGGCATCTGGTGATGCAGATGGTTGGTTGTATGAGTCGGTTCGATGCTTCCAAGCTGGAAGTTTTGCTGCAGGCTTCCAGAGTACATGATGTGGGCAAGGTGAAGCTTCCGCTGAGCATTCTGATCAAAGCAACTCCCCTGACAGAGCAGGAGCAGGCCATACTGAAAACGCATGTGAAGCACTCCGCCGAGATTACCGGAGGTATATTTCAGGGGGAACTTTCTGAAATCGTGCTGCACCATCATGAGAACTATGATGGCAGTGGTTATCCGGATGGGCTCAAGGGGGACGAGATCCCGGTCTGTTCCCGTTTGATCGCAGTAGCAGAGGCATATGACGCAATGGTAATTACCAGACCGTATCACAAAGGAATTTCCAGTGAGGCGGCGCTTAGAGAACTGAGACGCTGTGCGGGCACTCAGTTTGATCCGGACTGTGTCGATGCGTTATGCCGTGCTATAGAACGGCCCGGCTGTCTGCAGAGCGATACGATTCTGCAGAAGACAGAGACTCAACTGGCGGCTTATGAAAGAGAAAAGGCCAAACGGGATTTTTTGTCGAATATGAGCCACGATATGCGGACTCCGATGAATGCCATCATCAATCTGACCAGGCTTGCCAGGGAAGATATCGAGGATAGGGAAACCCTGCTGGATGATCTGGATAAAATAGAAATTTCCAGCAGCTTTCTGCTGGGGCTGGTTAATGACATCCTGGATATGGCCAGGATCGAGAACGGCAAGATCGAACTGCATCCGACGGTATGCAGCTATCAGGTATTCATGGACTATATCGAAAGCGTGATCCTTCCGCTGTGCGAGGAAAAAGGAATTCAGTTTGTACGGAAGATGGCTCCGGTATGCTGCTCTATCTATGTGGATCAGGTGCGTTTTTATCAGATCTTTTTCAACCTGCTGTCAAATGCGGTCAAATACTCGAACCCGGGCTCACAGGTTTTGCTGTCTGTAGAAAAACAATGGATAGAAGGGGATCTGCTTCATATTGATTTTCTGATCGAGGATCATGGAATTGGCATGAGCAGAGAATTTCTTCAGAAGCTCTATACTCCGTTTGAACGGGAGGATATCAGTGATGCGCGTATGGGGACCGGGCTTGGTCTGGCGATCACAAAGCGGATTATCAATCAGATGGGCGGTTCTATCGACATAGAGAGTGAACAGGGAAAAGGAACAAAGGTGAGAGTTCATCTGGATCTGATACTTCCTACGAAACAGCAGCAGGAAGAAAACGGGCTGCTTCTGCTGCGGAAGCAGAAATCCGGAGAATATTATGATCTCAGTGGAGCGCATATCCTGATTGCAGAGGATCATCCGCTGAACCGGGAAATCCTGGTCCGTATCCTGGAAAAGGTGGGGGCAGTGATTGATGTGGTGGAAGACGGAGAAGAGGCAGTGGCCAGATTTACCGAATCCAAGCCCTTTACCTATGATGCCATACTGATGGATGTGCGCATGCCCAAGATGGATGGTCTGGCTGCCACCAGGGCGATTCGGGCGCTGAACCGTCCGGATGCACAGTGTATTTTTATTGCAGCCATGACAGCAGAGGCTTTCGAGGAGAATCGAAAAGAAACCATATCTGCAGGCATGAATGAACATTTATCCAAACCGATCATTCCAAGCGATCTGTACCGGACTCTGGCCGTGGGCATCAGCGGCAGTGTGGTCAGAAGAGGGAGTAATAACCAATGAAAAGACGAGAGTACTTTTATCCGGCCGTGACCTTTCTGGTGTTTGTCATTCTGTTTTCCAGTATTTTTTTCCTGGTCGAGAAAAAAATCACGGAGGAGAATCAAGAACGGCATCTTTACATTGCATCGAGTCAGGCGAATCTGATGAAAAACAGTGTAGATACCGCAATCGCCAGAGTCTATACGTTCAGTGCGCTTATTCGGGATAATTCCGGCAGTACAGATTTTTTTGATAAAGAAGGAAAAATTATTTATAATGAAATTATATTAGACAGTGGAATTCCATTGAAAAATGTAGCAATTGCTCCCAATGGAGTGGTGGAGAAGGTATATCCTCAGATCGGAAATGAGCAGTTGATCGGATTTGATTTCATGGATATCAGCAAGGCCGGAAATGAAGCTGCCATAGAAGCCTACAAACGGGGTGATGTGGTCATAACGAATCCTTTTGATCTGGTTCAGGGCGGTTTGGGAATGGCAGGCAGACTTCCGGTTTTTCTCGAAAAAAATGGAACCGAGACATTCTGGGGGCTGGTGACCGTCACTATGGATTTTGATCAGATGATAGAGAGCTTTCATTTTGAAAATCTGACGGATCAGTATATAAATTACAGGCTCTGGTACGAAGGGGAGGAAGGAGAGCAGGTCACTCTGGCAAAGTCGGTGAAAGAGCCGGAAAATGCGGTCAGCTTCGATTTTCCCATTCAGAATCTGAACTGGCATCTGGATGTCGCACCGAGAAATGGCTGGCAGAATCATTTCCAGATCGCGGCTGTCATGCTGATTATTTTGGCAGTATCCCTGATGCTCGCCCTGCTGCTGATGGATAAAATCCGGATCCGCCATGTGAACGAACAACTGGAACAGCTTGCGCATCTGGATGGACTGACGAACTGTTATTCCAGACATTATGTAAATACGATTCTGCTGAATCGGAACACGGGATGCTGGAACGATCCGAGAGCCAGATATTCGCTGGCAATCGTGGATATTGACTGCTTTAAGAATATCAATGATACCTATGGACATGAGATTGGCGACCGTGCAATCCTGGCTGTTGCCCAGGTGCTGCGGGATCATAGCCGTCAGATGAATGGGGACTGTGTGATCCGCCATGGCGGAGATGAATTTATCATACTCTGGAATGATGTCAGCAGAGAACGTTTTCTGGCGAAGCTGCAGGAAATCGTGGACAGCGTTCGGGAGATTTCATTCTCGGAATATCCTGGAATGAAGCTGACGATCAGTGTCGGCGGAGTGGCGTATGAAAAAGAGGATCCGATCACATATTATGAAATGTGCGGAAAAGCGGACAAAAAACTCTATCAGGCCAAAGAAAATGGAAGAGACCAGTTCGTTGTGTGAGGGGGGACGGTTCTTGCGGAGGGGACGGTTCTCTTGCGGAGGGACGGTTTTCTCTTGCGGAGGGACGGTTCTCTTGCGGAGGTGGCGGTTCTCTCTTGCGGAGGGGACGGTTCTTCTTGCGGGAGGGAACGGTTCTCTTGCGGAGGGACGGTTCTTCTTGCGGAGGGGACGGTTCTTCTGCGGGGGGACGGTTCTTTGCGAAGAACCGTCCCTTCCGCAAGAAGAACCGTCCCCCGCAAAGAACCGTCCCTCTGCAAACCGAAGGCGGGACAGAAGAACCGTCCCCTTTTAAGGAGATGAAAATATTATGAGCAGAAAAGAAATTTTAACGGAAACAAGAAAGATTTTCATGGTTTTGGCGGCTGCCTGTGTCATGGCGTTTAATGTGAAGAGTCTGGTTCGGGCACGATCCCTGTTTCCGGGCGGCATTACCGGTATGACGGTTTTGATCCAGCAGATATTTGATCAGTTTGCCGGAATTACGCTGCCGTATACTCCGGTTAATATTCTGCTGAATGCGATTCCGGTTTATATCGGCTTTAAATTCATCGGAAAACGCTTTACGCTGTATTCCTGTCTGATGATCGTTGTCAGCGCGGTGATGACGGATATTATGCCATCGATTCCGATTACCTATGATATACTGTTGATCAGCATTTTTGGCGGTATGATCAATGGATTTGTCATCAGTCTTTGCCTGTTTGCGGATGCGACCAGCGGAGGATTCGATTTCATCAGTATCTTCCTGTCGGAAAAATATGGTATTGATGCCTGGAATTATATTCTCATTGTGAATGCGGTTATTCTTCTGATTGCGGGGTATCTGTTTGGCTGGAGCCAGGCACTGTACTCTCTGATTTTCCAGATGACTTCTACGCAGGTTCTGCATATCAGCTATAAGCGCTATCACAAAAATACGCTGATGATCATCACGAAATTTCCAGATGAGGTATCCGAGATTATTGCCAGAAAGGCAAACCATGGCTCTACCCGGTTTGCGGGTATGGGAACCTATCAGATGCAGGAACGGAACATGCTGTATTCCGTGGTATCCAGTGATGAAGTAAAGCCGATTATTTCCGAGATCCATAAGATAGATCCGGATGCATTTATCAATGTGTTAAAGACAGAAGCAGTCTATGGGAATTTTTACCAGCGGGCGCAGAAGTGAGGCCGGGAAGGCGGCGGACGGTTCTTTCGTCCCTGCCAAAGGCTGGGCCGAGGGACGGTTCTTTGGCTGAGGCCAGCGGGAAGGTTTTTTGATTGAGACAAAAGGCCGAGGCTAGCGGGAAGGTTTTTTGATTGAGACAAAAGGCTGAGGCCAGCGGGAAGGTTCTTTGATTGAGACAAAAGGCCGAGGCCAGCGGGACGGTTCTTTGATTGAGACAAAAGAACCGTCCCCCCGTCCTTCCCCTGACGGAATTTGTGTTGTATTCGTATCGCCTGTCCATTATAATGAAAGAAAGCGGACAATGAGGTTGGCTTAAAGTGAGCAGTAGAAAAATGGAGGAATAGCAGATGACATATACACCTCTGCCAATTGGGATCGATGATTTTGAAAAGATACGTGCGGGAGAATACTACTATATAGATAAGTCATGTTTGATCAAAGAACTGCTGGATAAAAAAGGGGAAGTGAATCTGTTTACCCGCCCAAGACGTTTTGGGAAAACATTGAATATAAGTATGCTGAAATATTTCTTTGAGGTTCCGGAGAAAGGGAAGAGCAATAAAAACCTTTTTAATGGTCTTAAGATTATGTCTGCAGGAGAAAAATACACGAAAGAGCAGGAACAGTATCCTGTAATCATGCTGACGTTAAAGTCTGCAAAACAGCCGGATTTTGACATGGCTTATGCCAGCCTGGCAGATGATATCGGGCGGGAATATGACAGACATAATATCATTTTACAGTCAGAGGAAATCTCGGAAGCCGATAAAGAAAAATTTATACGAATCAGAGATCAGAAGGCACAGCGGATAGATTATGCAAAGTCTCTTTTGTTTTTGTCACAATGTCTGGAAAAATATTATAGAAAAAAGACCGTTATTTTGATAGATGAATATGATGTACCACTTGAAAATGCATATTATTCGGGTTTTTATGATGAAATGACAGGTTTTGTCCGTTCCCTGTTTGAATCGGGCCTGAAGTCAAACCCTTTTCTGGAATTTGCAGTGATTACCGGCTGTCTTCGTATCAGCAAGGAAAGTATCTTTACCGGGCTGAATAATCTGAAAATCATTTCCATATTAAGCGAAGAATATGGGGAATACTTTGGATTTGTGGAACCGGAAGTGAGGGAGATGCTTCGCTTTTATGGCAGGGAAGCGCAGATGGACATAGTGAGAAAATGGTATGATGGCTACTGCTTTGGGAATACAGAGGTTTATAATCCGTGGAGTGTTATCAATTATACAGAAAAGCTCTATGTAAATGAAAAGGCATTTCCAACGACAGCGTGGTCTAATTCCAGTTCCAACAGCATCGTAAAGGATCTTATTTACCATGCCAGTGAAGGGGTGAAGGATGAGATAGAGCTTCTTGTAAACGGCGAAGTGATCGAAAAACCAGTTCACGAGGATATCACTTACGAAGACATTCACAAATCAGAGGATAACCTTTGGAATTTCCTGTTTTTTACAGGTTATCTGAAACTGAATTCCATTCGCATGGAAAATGTGAGCCGGTATATTACGATGTCTATACCAAATTATGAATTGCTTTATATTTATGAGAATACAATCAAAGGATGGTTTCGCGAAAGCATAGAGGGGGAAGACCTTACCGTGATGTATCAGGCGATACTTGACGGAGATACAGACCTTTTTCAGAAGGAGCTGGAAAAGCAACTGCAGAAGACTATCAGTTATATGGATAACAAAGAAGCATTTTATCATGGCTTTTTACTGGGAGTTTTTGCGCAGATGAAAGGATATCGGATCAAGTCTAATCGGGAATCAGGATTGGGAAGATATGATATCTGTATCTACAATCTGAATGTGCGAAAACCGGTTATTTTGTTGGAACTGAAGATGGCGAATGATTATCGAAAGCTTAGTACCGCCTGTGATAAAGCTTTGGAGCAGATAGAAGAAAAGCAGTATGGCAATGAACTGGCGAAGGACGGATACACAGAGGTTATTTGTTATGGTATTGGATTCTATAAAAAGCAGGTGCAGATTAAGATAGAGAGAAGAAAGTTGAGATGAGGCCGGGGGGACGGTTCTTCTGCCAAGCCTTTGGCTTGGCAGAAGAACCGTCCCCCTCACACGCAAAGCTGATTTGCATTTTCCGCTACGGTTTCCACCAGCTCACAAAAATTATGTTTTTCCAGATCGGATAAATTCGCGGTCACTTCTTCCACCCAGTCCATTTGGATTTTTCGGGCCTGTGGTACCAACTGCATGGCTTTATCCGTCAGGGTTACAATATAGGAACGGATATCGTCCGGATCGGTGGATTTTGTGATCAGCCCATCGCTTTCCAGGCGCACCAGCATTTTGGCAACTGTACTTTTATCCATATCTAATTTTCTGCACATTTCAATTTGTGATAAATGCTCATACTCAGACAGACAGAAGAGAAACATTGCTTTGGTGCTGGTAAGAGAGAGCTCTTTTAATCTTGTATTCAAATTCATCTGCATTTTTCGGAACAAAGTTGAAATCCCTTTTGGTAAATCCATTGTGATACGCTCCCTTCTGGTGTGACAACGCTACGGATCATGGTTGGTGAGACAACTAATATGCGGCTGTTTATGGTTGGCCTGACAATCGCCATACTATAATTGTCATTGACCTGAATATCGACCGAATTTGGATTGGTATTAGATTAATAAGGAATAGTATAGAGAATTTCGCCGGATTTGTCAACCGATATTTCAACAAATAAAGGGTTGACAATTGATAAAGACAATATTATACTAATTGGCACACCAACAAAAAACACCCTTGCGAGGGTGCAAAATTTTATTTATAAAGTTGGCTTACCAACAAAAAGGAGGAACTATAAGATTATGGAACAGACAAAGGACAACTCTTACTTTGCTACAGCGCCGATTGGCAGGCTGATTGCTAAATTTGCAATTCCGACCTGCCTGTCATTGATCGTTGTGGCGCTTTACAACATTGTGGATCAGATCTTTATCGGACAGGGTGTTGGCTATTTGGGAAATGGCGCAACCAGCGTTATTTTTCCCTTTACCTGTGCAGCTTCGGCCCTGGCATTACTTGTGGGAGACGGAGCAGCTTCTTTTTTGAGCCTGAAACTGGGCGAAAATAATAAAAAGGATGCAGCAAGAGGCGTGGGAAATGCAATTACGGTGCTTGTGATACTGGGAGTTTTGCTTCTGATCGTTGGCCTTGCAGCTCTTCAGCCGCTTTCCAGAGTGTTTGGAGCTACTGATACATTGATGCCATACGTACTTGACTATGGCTATCCAATTATCATCGGTCTGCCGTTTTTAGTAATACTTACAGGGCTGAACTCGATAATCCGTGCGGACGGAAGTCCTAAATTCGCAATGCTGACTATGCTCACCGGAGCGGTGATTAACTGTATTCTGGATCCGCTTTTTATCTTTGTATTTCACTGGGGCGTTTGGGGCGCAGGAGTCGCAACCGCAGTGGGGCAGGTGATTTCATTTATCATATCAATCGTATATCTGTTTCACTGTAAAAATGTAAAACTGGACAAACACGGATTTGCACCAAAAGCAAGGATCGTAACGAGTGTATTGAAATTGGGCGTTTCCAGTTTTATCACACAGATATCCATTGTAATTGTTGTAATCCTCTCCAACAATCTTCTGACAAAGTATGGGGCATCCTCAAAGTACGGTGCAGAAATTCCACTGACGGCAATCGGTATTGTCATGAAGATCAACCAGATTCTGGTGGCGCTGCTGGTGGGAATCGCGGCCGGTGCACAGCCGATCGTCGGCTATAACTATGGGGCAGGGAAATTTGACCGGGTGAAGAAAACATTTACACTCTCTGTTGTAATAGCGGCAGTGGTAGGTGCGGTTGGCTTCCTGCTGTTTGAATTCTGTCCCCAGGTTCTGGTAAATATTTTTGGCTCAGATGGAGAACTTTATATGGAATTCTGCGTGAAGAGTTTCCGTATTTTCCTGTGCTTTTGTATTCTGACGAGTTTCCAGATTGTTTCCGGAATATTTCTGCAGGCAATCGGTCAGCCGGTCAAGGCAGCAATCGTATCTCTGTCGAGACAGATTATTTTCTTTATACCGGCAGTTCTGATCCTTCCTCATTTCATGGGAGTAGATGGAATTCTTTGGGCGGCACCAGTGGGAGATGGCTTGTCATTCATTGTTTCTATCTTCTTTATTTTCGGAGAGATGCGCAAATTAAATAAAAATGTGAAACAAAGCCAGATTAACGCATAGTCAAATTATCTAAAAAAAAGATAAGCTTCTCACTTCTATAGAGGGTGAGTGTCCAATCTCCGTCCAGGATAAAGCCTCCGGCGGATTGCAGAGCGGCTTAGTTGAATTATGTCAGCAAAGCCGGTGAGCCGCTCGCAGCAAGTACGCCAAAGCGTGCTGGAACTTGAAGATAAAGCCTCCGGTGAAGTGCGGAGAGGCAGAATTTCTCCAAAATCAAAACCGAAGAAAAACGAAAGATCAGGATTTGACTTTTGATGCAGGAAAAACGGTATAGAAGGGGCAATTCAGTCAATAATGGAATAAATAAACATTTTAGCAAAAACAGCGAAGAGTGTGTCAAGTTTCCCATGAAAACTTGATATATAGTGTCAGCCCCTTTGCCGAAGGCAAATTTAGGATGGGCTGATGTTCCGGAGAGGGAGGTATCATGTTAAAAGTTGAAGAATTAGCGGAAGAAAAAGCGATGGTGAAATTTCTTGAGCGGTTCGATGAGAATCCATTTGTCATTCAGTTTAAGGATCACCGGTATTCCATCGGTGAAGGAGATCCGGTATTTACTGTTAAATTGAAGGAGGCAGTCCCGATAGCGGAGCTCTTGAAGAGCACGTCATTGGCGCTGGGAGAAGCTTATATGCGGGGGGATCTGGAGGTTGAAGGAAATCTTTATGAGGCACTGGATCATTTTCTGGGGCAGATGGGGAAATTCTCCACCGATCAAAAAGCGCTGAAAAAGCTGATGTTTACCTCGATCACGAAGAGCAGCCAAAAACAGGAGGTAGCCAGCCACTACGATATCGGAAATGATTTTTACAAGCTGTGGCTGGATAAAACACTGAGTTATTCCTGCGGATATTTTTTACGGGAAGACGATACTCTTTACCAGGCTCAGCTAAATAAGATCGACCACACGTTGAAAAAGCTGTATTTAAAAGAGGGAATGTCTCTGCTGGATATTGGCTGCGGATGGGGGTATCTGCTGATCGAGGCTGCAAAAAAATATAAAATCCATGGAACCGGAATTACACTGAGTGAAGAACAGTACAAAGAATTCCAAAAACGAATAGAGGAAGAGGACCTGCAGGAGTATCTGACGGTCGAACTGATGGACTACCGGGATCTGCCGAAATACGGCCGGCAGTTTGACCGCATTGTGAGCATCGGAATGTTAGAGCATGTCGGCCGCGATCATTACCGGCTGTATATGGAATGTGCCAATCAGGTCTTGAAACCGGGCGGAATATTCCTGCTGCATTTTATCAGCGCCCTTCAGGAACACCCTGGCGATTCCTGGATCAAGAAGTATATATTCCCGGGCGGAGTTGTTCCAAGTCTGCGTGAAATGATATCCTGTATGGGAGACTTCAATTTCCATACGCTGGATGTTGAAAATCTGCGTCTTCATTATAACCGTACACTCTTAAAGTGGCTGAAAAATTTTGAAGAGAATCTGGGAGAAATCCGCAAAATGTTTGATGAAACTTTTATTCGCATGTGGAGATTGTACCTGAGCGCCTGTGCAGCAACGTTTCACAATGGGATCATTGATGTCCACCAGATCCTGATGACAAAAGGGGTGAATAATGACCTGCCGTCAATTCGGTGGTACAATGACTGAGGAAGCAGAATGGATCAAACTTTTGAATAACCTTATGCACTTTGTGCATGTGTGCCGTACGCTTACTGCGTAAGCCAGGCATATTATATGAATGGGAGGAATGAAGGATGAAGCATGTTATAATTACAGTAGGCAGAGAGTTTGGCAGTGGCGGACGTGCAGTGGCAGAGCAACTGGCGGAAAAACTGGGGATAAAATGCTACGATAAAGAACTGCTGACGCTGACAGCAAAGAAAAGCGGTTTTTCTGAAAAATTCATACAGGAAAATGAGGAGAAGAAAACAGACAGCTTTCTGTTTAATCTTGTGATGGGGATCAGCAGTCAGACATCGAATCTCACAGGAACACAGCCTCTTTCTGTGCAGCTTTATATGGAAGAATTCAAGATCATCAAAGAGACAGCAGAAAAAGAGTCCTGTGTATTTGTGGGAAGATGTGCGGATTATGTACTGCGGGACAGAAAGGACGTACTTAGCGTCTTTATCATGGCACCCATGAAATCCAGAATCACCAGAATTATGGACAAATATGGCATAGGGGAGAAAGAGGCATCGGAAAAGATACTCAAAACGGATAAGGAGAGAGCAAGCTATTATAACTATTACTCTGATCGGAAATGGGGAAAAGCAAATACGTATCAGTTGTGCATTGATACAAGTGAAATCGGAATTGATGGGGCGGTGGAAATGATCCAGTCCTATCTGGAAAAGTGGAAATAAAAAAAGGTCCTTTTGGTCAGTTACTTTTTCTGGTGTGAGTATGCTACAATAGAGGGAACTGGGGACGGTTCTTTTGCCCTGGGGGACGGTTCTTTTGTCCAGCCAAAGGCGGGACAAAAGAACCGTCCCCAGCCCCACAGAAAAAGGAGAGAACGGGATGAAAAATAAAAGCAAATTACTGTCGATGACCTGCCTGGCAGGTGCACTTACTCTTAGCTGCTGTCTTGGAAATGGACAGATGGCTGTGGCATCGGAAACGAACTATAACTGGCTGATCTATGTATACCTGTGCGGCAGCGATCTGGAGAGCCAGGGTGGCATGGCAACCATGGATCTGATGGAGATGATGGCGGCTGAATTGGATGATACGGCGGCTTTTTATGTCCAGACCGGAGGCGCTGCTGCCTGGGACAATGATGTGGTCAGTGCAGATGCTTCGGAACGGTATCTGGTCACGGAGAATGATATTTATATGCTGGAACAGCTAGAGAGCGAGAATATGGGCGAGGCTTCTGTTCTGGCGGAGTTTATCCAGTCAGGTCAGGAGAACATTTCAGCTTCCCATACCGGGCTGATTTTCTGGGATCATGGAAGCGGAAGCATTAATGGCGTCTGCTTTGACGAAAATTATGACTATGACAGTCTTTCGCTGGATGAGATCTCTTCTTCACTGTCTCAGGTACAGCCTTTTGATTTCATTGGCTTTGATGCCTGCCTGATGTCCACGGTGGAAACTGCGGTTACGCTGGCACCCTATGCGGATTATATGATCGCATCGGAAGAAACGGAGCCGGGTTACGGATGGGATTATGCCTCGCTGGGAGCGCAGCTGATGGCAGAAGACTGGGAAGATGTAGAAGCATTGGGGAAGGTGATCTGTGACGGATTTTACGCCGCATGTGAAGAGATTGATTCTGAAAGTCTGGCTACGTTATCCGTTACGAAGCTGAGTGAAATGGAAAATGTAGTGTCTGCACTGGAAGACGCAGCCGGAGAGATGAAGGACAGCGTGGAAAATATAGTTTCCTATGGAGAAATTTCCAAGGGAATTGCAAAAGCGGAAAACTATGGAGGAAACAACAATTCCGAAGGTTATACCAATATGGTAGATCTGGGAGATATGATGAACCAGATAGCGGATACCGTTCCGGGGGCAGAAGCGGTGCTGTCTGCGCTGGAGGAGGCAGTAGTCTATCAGGTAAACGGACAGGGACGTTCCATGGCGACCGGACTTTCTATTTATTATCCGCTCAGTGTGCAGGGCTCTCAGGAACTGCAGGTATTTGAAGCTTCGAATCCCAGCGGAAACTATGTGGAATTTGTAAAAAGCGTGGTCTATGGAGCAGCCACCGGTGATCTGGAGACGAGCGGCGGGGATCATATCTGGTCTATGAGTATGGATACTCTGGATGAAGCCGTACAGGAGGAAAGCTATACTTCTTCTATTTCGTTTGCAGAGGAACCTTATATCAACGAGGATGACTATTATACATTTACGCTAAGCGAAGACAGTCTGGATTACGTCCAGTCCGTTCAGCTTTCTCTCTTTCAGCAGTTTGAAGAAGAGGAACCGCTCTATTATCTTGGAAATGACAACAATGTAATCATGGACTGGGATACTGGTTCAGTTACGGATAATTTTGGCGGAACATGGCCGGCACTTCCGGATGGCCAGGAACTGATGTTTTATATTTTGAATGAGACAGATGATTATACCTTATATTCAGCACCGATTCTCTTAAATGGAGAAGAAATGAGCCTTCGTTTTATGTGGGTATGGGATGATTCGCAGGCGGAAGACAGTGACGGCAGATTTATGATTGTGGGAGTCTGGGAAGGTATTGATGATGAGACCGGCGCAGCAGGCCGGGAGCCGATATCCGTATCCGAAGGGGATACGATTGTGCCGCTGTACTATGGTTTAGAAGCAGACGAAGATGATCTGGAGGACTACACCGGTGCGGAATACGTAGTGGAAGACGGCTGGGGCATAGAAGACCGGCAGCTTCCGGAAGGCACTTATCTGTATGCCTTCGAAATCGTGGATATTTTTGGTCAGTCTACAGACACTGAATTCGTGGCATTCTATGTGGATGAAAATGGGGATGTGGAGATGCTGGGATAAGAGATGAGAGGGGGACGGTTCCCCCCACCCAAGAACCGTCCCCCTCAAAGAACCGTCCCCCTCACAAAATAAACATTCTGGCGGCCGCAACCTCGGCCACGGTCTTTCCGGTGAAGGAAACCGTATAGGCATCCAGCCTGGTCACACCCGGGAAATAGCTGGCTCTTCTGGCTCTGTAATGGTCTTTGAAGCAGATTTCCATGGTGAGGGTGGAAGGCAGGTCAATGTGGCATTTGTTCCGGTGAAGGACGGCTTCTTTTGCCTGGGCCTCTATCAGGGTGCAGGCTTCTTCCGGCGTGATATTGATGGTCGCGCATCCCAGACCTTCTTTTACGGCAACGGTGCGGATGTTGGGGTCATGGGAATGAACATGATCGCAGAGCGCCTTATCGCCGCTGAGGAATACGGAAGGAACACCAAGCTCGGCTGCATAATAGGCGTGCATGAGAAATTCACTGCAGAGCTGTCCGTTGAATTTTACATAATTGTTGCCCCGGTTCATGGTGTGGCTCAAGGGGTTGGTATCGAAACCGGCAGGGCTGTGGTAGCCCACAAAGAGAACCGCATCAAAGGAGGAGTCAATGCCTCCCAGCATGGAATCCGGGCTGTTGGTCCAGTCGCGGATAAAGCGGCATTGCTTTGGAAAACCGGTGATATCGATATTTCTTCCGCTGTCATGAGCATCCTTGATGTAGACTTCATCGGCGCCGGCTTCGATGGCGCCCTTTGCGGCAGCCATGGCTTCGGCCTTCATCTGCGCAGCTACGGCGGTGTGCTCCGGATCTCCCAGGTTGGTGGACTGCCATGAAGTAGAGCCGGTAATTCCTTCCAGGTCTACGCTGATATATACTTTCATAAGGTACTTCCTTTCGTGATTGTGTTGTAAGCTCCGCCAGATTGCAGAGCGGCTCAGATGAATTATGCCAGCAGAGCTGACCAGCCGCCTGCAGCAAGCACGCCAGGGCGTACTTGAACGGAGTCGCTTTACAATGATTGTCTGTAGTTCAAAAGCTTCTGTGTAAGATGGTACTGCAGCAGGACTCCCGTTTTCAGGCAGTTATCGTCCAGCTCGAACTGGGGAGAATGCAGGGGAGCGCCCGGGGCTTTTGCAGGAGCGGTACATCCCAGATGGTAGAACACGCTGGCTTTTGCATCATGCTGGAAAAAGGAAAAATCCTCTACACCAAGGCTGGGAAATTCTTTCCAGTGAATGTGTTCTTCGCCCAGCAGTTCTGCTGCATTCAGGGCAGCCAGCTCCACCAGTTCATTGCTGTTGATCAGGGCATCGTATCCGGAATGAATGGTCAGTTCTGCTTTGCCGCCGTAAGCGGCAGCGATATGGGTGCACTGCTGCTGAATCATGGTATGAGCTTTGGTGCGGGTTTTGGGATCCAGTGTCCGCAGAGTTCCGGTGAGAGTGACCTGATCGCAGATGATGTTGCCTGCCTGGCCGCCCTGTATTTTTCCAAAAGAAAGAACGGCGCTGTTCAGGGGAGAAATATTGCGGCTGACCAGAGTCTGGAGGGACAGGATCAGATTGGAGGCAATGACAATAGAATCAATGCCGTTTTCCGGATAGGCCCCGTGGCATCCCACACCCGTCACATTTATGATGATTTCATCACTGGAAGCATTCAGCCTTCCGTATTTTAATTCCACATCGCCGGTGGGAAACTGGGGCATGACATGAAGTCCCGTCACATAATCCACCGCAGGATCGTTCATACATCCGGCTTCCACCATGCGTTTTGCGCCCCCCACAGTTTCTTCCGCAGGCTGGAAAAAGCATTTTACGGTTCCGGACCATTCACTGCGGTGTCTCTGGAGCAGGCAGGCAGTGCCAAGCAGTATGGCGGTATGGGCATCGTGGCCGCAGGCGTGCATCATGCCGGGATTTCTAGAGCAGCAGGGATGCTCTTTGGGCTCGGTAATGGGCAGCGCATCTATATCGGCCCGGATGCCGATCACCGGAGAACCGGAGGCCGGTGCTTTGCCCGTTCCCTCAATCTGTGCCAGGATACCGGTATCAGCGATAAAGCGAAACGGAATATCCCACTGCTTCAGGCAGTCTGTTATGATGGTATCGGTTTTGTATTCCCGGGTGCCGTTTTCCGGGTTTTCGTGCAGGGCATGACGGATGGCAGTCAGAGTGGAAAAAAGCTGTTCAGTTTCTTCTTTGATATTTTCATAAACCATAATAAATTCTCCGCGGCCTTTCTGATAATCGGGATACAATTTCATTTTTGTTCGTCTGAGCAAGCTGGCTGACGGCCTGAATGTCCAGGGTATTTTCGGTTCCGTCCCCATAGATGATGACGCGGTCACCGATCCTGGCCTCCGGTACCAAAGTCAAATCCACCATGCACTGATCCATACAGATTACTCCTACGATGGGGCAGGAAACTCCGTGGATCGTGACCCGTCCTTTTTGAAATAAATTCCGGGGATATCCATCTGCATAGCCGAACGGAAGTGTCCCTACACGGGTATCCTCCGGGGCACGCCAGGCATAATCATAGCTGACGCCTTCCCCCTTTTTCAGACTGCTGATATGACAGATCTTAGTCTCAAAGGTCAGGGCCTGGCGGACGGATACATATCCTTTGTGAAATCCCCGCAGTCCGTAGATCAGCGCGCCTGCACGCACAAGATTCAGACGGTACTGAGGATAATCCACCAGTGCGATGCTGTCGGCGATATGCTTATAATGGAAATGACAGCCCTCGGATTCTAAAAACTGAACCGCATTCTGAAAACGGTCGAACTGAAGCTGATTGGTTTCATCGTTCAGAAGCGCCAGATGAGAGAATATCCCGTCCGTCTGAAGATGGGGAAGACGGCACACGCTCAGGGCTTCCTCCAGCCCGTTTTCGGAAGAAGGGAAGCCAATGCGGTGAAAACCGGTGTCTATCTTCAAATGAATGGTTCCGGTTTTGTGCTGTCTGGCGGCAATTTCTTCCAGCAGGAGGGCCTGATGCAGGGAATCTACGGTCTGGATAATGTCATGCTCAATGACATAATGCAGACAGGAATCCGGTGTCAGCCCCATGACCAGAACCGGATAGGGGTAACATGACCTGATTTCCAGCGCTTCTTCTAAGGTAGCGACGGCCAGAAGAGAAGCGCCGCTGTTCATCAAAACAGGAGCCAGCTTCAAAACTCCGTGGCCATAGGCATTGGCTTTTACAACAGCAGCCACTGCGGTATCCTTTCCCATGAGCTGACAGATATTCCGCATGTTTTGTGCAATGGCAGAAAGATCAATTTTTATAACGGTATCCCGAAGTATTTCCATAGAAACCTCTTTTTTAAGTATTATTTTTGTGTTGGTCCTCTCCGGCAGAATGCCGGAATTCGCTCCCTTATCTTACCTCTATTCTTCGAAAAAAACAATCAAAAAATTGAGAGAATAACAGAAAAAACACTGCAAAACTTCTATAAAAAAAATTGAGGAATAAAAATAATTCGTGAAACTCGTTGACATAGTAAAAAAATTGGATTAAAATAGTAAAAACGTACAAAGGGGTGCCTGAATAAAAAAAGGCGCCCTTTTACTATATAAAGTAAAGCAAATTTTCTCAAAAACAGCTTTTATAAATAGCTTTTATATAAGAAACGAAAGGATTATCTGATAAAAATTAAAATAAGTAAGAGGTGCGATATGGTAAGATACATTATAAAACGAATTGTGGCCGGGTTTTTGTCCCTGCTGATGCTGATAACCCTGACTTTTTTTCTGATGCACGCCATTCCGGGAGGCCCTTTCAGTTCGGATAAGTACCGAAAGACTCCCCAGGCGGTTCTGGAACAGATTCAGGATCAGTATGGCCTGAACGAGCCGGTTTATGTGCAGTATATTAGTTATCTGCAGAACCTGGCGAAAGGAAATCTGGGCGTGTCTTTTACAAAGCTGAATTATTCTGTGAATGATCTGATTTCCAACGGAATGCCGGCTTCGGCGAAGATCGGCTTTTTGGCGATCCTGCTGGCACTGCTGATCGGGATTCCGCTGGGGACCACGGCGGCGGTGAGGAGAGGGCATCTGGCGGATGGCGTATCCATGGTGATTGCTACGGTGGGTGTGTCCGTCCCCAGCTTTGTGCTTTGTGTGCTCACCATGTATCTGTTCTGCGATCGGCTGAAGCTGCTGCCGACCTACGGACTGAGCAGTTGGAAATGCTATATTCTTCCGGTGGGCTGCATGGCTTTCGGACAGATTGCCTACATCACCCGTCTGATGAGATCCAGTATGCTGGAAACACTGCGTCAGGACTTTATCCGGACGGAGCGAAGCAAGGGGATACCGGAACTGGCAGTCATTGGAAAATATGCATTAAAGAATTCTATTTTACCGGTCATTACCTATATGGGGCCCATGGTGGCGACGCTGCTGACGGGAACCTTCATTATAGAAAAGGTTTTCAGCATTCCCGGACTGGGGCGGTATTTTGTCAATGCAATCGGGGACAGGGATTATGCGGTGACTCTGGGACTTACGATTTTTGTGGGGGCACTGATCATTATCTGCAATCTGATCGTGGATATCATCTATGCTTTTGTGGATCCAAGAGTGAAGATTGACCGGTAATAATGACTGCAGGAGAAAAGGACAGGATTATGAATACATATAATTATGAAACCGAGATACCGGAAGAACTTCTGGAAGACATTACAGAGGAAGAACGGGAAAAAGAAAGTATAGACCGGACCAGTTTTTCCTACTGGCAGATTTCATGGAGACGCTTCAAGAAAGATAAGCTGGCCATGGGCGGTCTGGTGGTGATTATTGTGATGACGCTGTGTGCTGTCATCGGCCCTATGCTCAGCCCCTATGACTATGACCAGACGGATTTTATTGCCATTTTGCAGGGACCTTCGGCGAAGCATTGGTTCGGGACAGATCTGCTGGGGCGCGATGTGTTTGTCCGCACTCTTTACGGGGCACGCATCAGTCTTTCCATCGGATTTGTGGCCGCAGCGATTAATATGGTGATTGGCGTACTGTATGGCGGGATTGCAGGCTACCTGGGCGGCTGGGTGGACATGATCATGATGCGGATCGTGGATGTGCTGAGCGGCATTCCCAGTCTGATCTATCTGATTTTGATTATGATGTTTATGGGCAGCAGTATTCAGAGTATTCTGCTGGCGATGTGCCTGACCTACTGGATCACCACAGCCAGAATGGTAAGAGGGCAGATATTCACCCTGCGGGAGCAGGACTACGCATTGGCAGGGAAGGTCTGCGGCCAGAGCAAATGGCAGATACTGACGCAGCATCTGATCCCGAACAGCATGGGAAGCATTATCGTAACCGTTACTTTTTTAATTCCTTCCGCTATTTTTGAAGAAGCCTTCTTAAGCTTTCTTGGAATTGGAATACAGGTACCTATGGCGAGCTGGGGTACTATGTGTAATGACGCAATCCAGTATCTGACCCAGCAGCCCTGTTTGATGCTGTTTCCGGCATTGGCTATCAGCATTACCATATTCGCTCTGAATTTTATCGGAGATGGACTGAGGGATGCACTGGATCCCAGAATAAATAAACAGTAAGGATGAAATCATGGCAGAAAAAATATTGGAAGTAAAGAACTTAAGAACAACATTTCAGACGCTGGCGGGAGAAGTAAAGGCAGTCCGCGGCACTTCCTTTTACGTGGAGAGCGGCGAGAGCCTGGGCATAGTGGGGGAGAGCGGCTGCGGCAAGAGTGTGACCATGCTTTCCATTCTTCATCTGCTGGATGAAAATGCCAGAGCAGAGGCGGATGCCATCAATTTTGTAGGACAGGATATTTCCAGGATCACCACAAAGGAGATGCGCAAGCTTAATGGCTATAAGATCGGAATGATCTTTCAGGATCCCATGACCAGTCTGAATCCGGTATTTTCCATCGAGCAGCAGATCTGTGATCCGCTGATGCGCCACCTGAAGCTAAACCGGCCCCAGGCGAGAAAAAAGGCCTTGGAAATGCTGGAGACAGTGGGGATTCCCAGTCCGGAAAGCAGGCTGAAGCAGTATCCCCATGAATTATCCGGCGGTCTGAGGCAGAGAGTGATGATTGCCATTGCCATGTGCTGCAATCCAAGGCTGCTGATCGCGGATGAGCCTACCACAGCCCTTGATGTGACGGTGCAGGCGCAGATTCTCGATTTGATGAAGCAGATGAAAGAAGAATATGATACTGCGGTGGTTCTGATCAGCCACGATCTGGGAGTGATTTCCAGCCTGTGCAGCCGCGTCATTGTCATGTACGGCGGTGTGATTGTGGAAGAGGGACTGATTGATGATCTGTTCTATGAGACCGGCCATCCCTATACGGCAGGCCTGCTTCGGTCCATACCCAGGGGAGACGGCGAAAAGCTGGTGCCCATCGACGGAACGCCGCCGGATCTTTTGAATCCTCCGAAGGGATGTCCGTTCGCAGCCCGCTGCAGCCATGCGATGAAGCTGTGCAGGGAGGCGATGCCGCCGAAATATCCGATGAATGAGCATCATTATAGCTGCTGCTGGCTGCATCATCCTTCGGTAATCGCAAAACGGGGGGAGGCAAAACTGATATGAGCAAGCTGTGCATTGATGCAAAGGATTTGAAAATTCATTTTCCCCTGAAGAGCGGAATGTTTCAGAAAAAGAGAGTATTAAAAGCAGTGGACGGAGTCAGCTTTTCCATAGAAGCAGGAAGCACAATGGGCCTGGTAGGGGAGAGCGGCTGCGGCAAGACTACCGTGGGACGTTCTCTGCTGCGGCTGTATGAGATCCAGGAGGGCGGTCAGATCATTTTTGACGGAGCCGATATCAGCCGTTTTACGGATCAGCAGATGATGCCTTACCGAAAACGGATGCAGATGATCTTTCAGGATCCCTACACCAGTCTGGATCCCAGAAAAACGGTGGCGGGCATTGTCAGCGAACCGCTCCTGGCTATGAATATCATGAAGGGAAAGGACGCTCAGGACCGGGTGCGGGAGATGGTGGAGCTGGTTGGACTGAAAGCGGATCATCTGAGCCGGTATCCCCATGAATTTTCCGGAGGGCAGCGCCAGAGGATCGGAATTGCCAGAGCATTGGTGGCAAATCCGGAATTTATTGTCTGTGATGAACCAATCTCCGCATTGGATGTGTCCATACAGGCTCAGGTGATCAATATCCTGGAGGAGCTGCAGGATAAATTTGGTTTTACCTATCTGTTTATCAGCCACGACCTGTCCATGGTCCGGCACATCAGCCATCAGGTGGGGGTTATGTACCTGGGAAATCTGATCGAATATGCAGAAGTAGATGAATTATATGAAAACATGGTGCATCCCTACACCAAATGTCTTATGAGTGCGGTCCCGGCTGCAGATCCGGTGCAGAACCGGGAGCGGCAGCGGATCATACTGCAGGGGGACGTACCCTCTCCCATCGATCCGCCTTCCGGCTGTCCGTTTCGGACCAGATGCAAGTATTGCATGGATATCTGTGCAGAGAAGAAGCCGGAGCTGGTCAGGGTAAATGAGAAGCATATGGTGGCCTGCCATCTGGCAGGAAAATAATAGTTCAGTGCAAGATTGCAGAGGTTTGTCATGCGAAGCATGACGGACCTCGCAGCAAGAACGCAGAGGCGTTCTTGAATTCAGCCAGGGAATGATCCCCGCTTTTACAGGCGGCGGACAACATTCAGGCACATTAAAAATGGATAAGTAACTGGCACAATCCCACCGCGGATGATCACGCTTAGCGGCGCATTTCGGCAGGAGTCATGTACAGTCGCTCAAATATAACAAAAAAAGGAGATTAAATTTATGAGGAAGAAAATTGCAGCAGCATTAATGGCAGCGGTCACCGCTATGGCAAGTTTATCCGTGACGGCATTTGCAGAGGGAAATGTTCTGAAGTTTGCCCTGACACAGGAATGTGAGACATTGGATCCGGGGACCAGCGATTATCTGCAGTCCAGTGCAGTTATCATGAACCTGTTCATGGGACTGTATATGACCGGCCAGGATGGCATCACCTTAACAAATGGATGTGCAGAGAGCTATGACCTCAGTGAGGATGGCCTGACCTACACCTTCCATCTGTATGATGATCTGCTCTGGAGCGATGGAACTCCGCTGACCGCTCATGATTTTGAATATTCCTGGCTGCGGGTTCTGGATCCGGCACTGGCTTCCGGCGTGGTCAGCAATATGTACATGATCAAAAATGCAGAAGCTTATAATACGGGAAAATGTGAAGCGGATGAAGTGGGGATTACTGCAGTGGATGACACCACTCTGGTAGTGGAGCTGGAAAATCCAACCAGCTATTTCATTGATGTGACGGCTGAGGCATGCTACTGCCCGGTTCAGCAGGCAGCAGTAGAAGCTTCCGCTACCTGGAGCCAGAAGGCAGATACCTATGTCTGCAACGGTGCGTTTAAAGTATCTGAGATCAACCCAGAGGAGAGCTACATTCTTACAAAGAACGAAAATTATAAATATGCGGATACCATTTCTCTGGATGAAACGGATATTGTCTTTATCGCAGACGGCTCTGCTACACTGACCGCGCTGAAGAATGGTGAGATTGACATGACCAATAATATTTCATCCCAGGCACAGGCAGAATTTGACGGTTCAGATCAACTGATGAGCTTTGCTACCATCGGCACCTGTTATTATGATTTCAACTGCGAACATCTGACGGATACAAGGGTAAGAAAAGCATTGTCCCTGGCCATTGACCGGGATACCATTACTCAGAACCTGATCCCCAGCAAACCGGTCTCTTCTACCGGCTTCATTCCTTATGGCATCAGCTACAACGATTCCGAAGAAGATTTCCGTACCACGGTAGGGGATCTGCTTACATTCGATAAGGATACCGCAAAATCACTGCTGGATGAGGCAGTGGCAGACGGCTTTGATACTTCCGCAACCTATACCATCATTGTAAAAAATGATGAAGAACAGAAAACGGTAGCACAGGCAATGCAGGCTATGTGGAAAGAATATCTGGGCATGAACTTTGAAATCGTGACATATGAATCCGGAACCTACTGGGATGTGGTGCATCAGGGTGACTTTGATGTGGCTTACGATGGCTGGACCGGAGATTATGACGATCCGGATACCATGCTGGAATGCTTCAACCAGGTGGAGTGTGTGACACAGAACAGATGGAGCGGAGAAAACGCAGAGAAATATGATGCCATGCTCAAAGAGTGTGCAGCTATGACGGATCAGACCAGTCGTTTTTCTGAATTTGTAGAAGCAGAGAAGCTGTTGATCGATGAAAGCCCGATCATGCCTCTGTATTTCAGAAAATCTCAGTTGCTGGTGGGCACAAATGTGACCTATGCAATTAATGATACACTGGGACATACCCTGTTCAAATATACGGAAGTAGAATAAATATTATAATACAGGGACGGCGTCAGCCCATTTGCCGCAGGCAAATTTAAAATGGGCTGATGTTCCCTACCAAGAGGAAAAGGAAAAACGATGAATGAACACGTACTTCGGTTCCCGAAGGCGGTGAAACCGGGAGCTGCCATAGGTGTGGTAGCTCCCAGTTTTCCTGTCAGGCCGGATGAAAAACCGAGATTAATTGATTATCTGATACAGGCAGGATATCAGGTCAAGCTGGGGAAGACCGTGGAAGAACTGCTGAATTTCCACAGTTATCTGGCAGGAGATGCCAGAACCAGGGCAGAGGATGTGAACCGGATGTTTGCGGATCCCGAGGTGGATGCCATCATCTGCGCAAGGGGAGGGTATGGCAGTAGTCACACCATGGAATATCTGGATCTGGATGTGATCCGTGAAAATCCCAAAGTTTTTATTGGCTTCAGCGATATTACAAATTTTCACTCGATTATCAATAAATACTGTGATCTGGTTACCTTCCACGGTCCCATGCTGATCAGCAACATGCTGAAGGGATTTGACGAATACAGCAAAAAAAGTCTGGAAGAAACGCTGAACATGCAGGACATGGTTTATTTCCATAATCTCAAAGAGGATCCGATGGCGGTTTTGCATCCGGGAACGGCTAAGGGCATCATCACCGGCGGAAATCTGAGCCTCCTGGCCCGGTCGGTGGGTACTTTTTATCAGGTGGATACAAAGGGCAAAATTCTGTTCTTAGAGGATGTGGAAGAGTCGATTCCCTGCCTGGATATGATGGTCACACAACTGGAGCAGGCCGGAATGATGAAGGAGATCAGAGGACTTCTGCTGGGGAATTTCTCGGAGTGCACCAATGAGTGCTATGATGCTTCCTACACGCTTCAGCAGTTTTTGAAGGATCGCTTCAAGGACTGCCAGGTCCCGGTGATTGCCAACGTCTGCAGCGGCCATGCAAGGCCCATGGGGACGGTTCCTATGGGAACCGTCTGCACGATGGATACGGAACATATGGAGATCTGCTTTGCAAAAGAGTGGTAATAAGGGTGGGGGATCATGGATGGAAAAACGGAACGTGTCAAAGAGATGAAAGAGGCACAGTGAGGGCATTCGCCGCGTAAGCTTCTGGAAGCGGCCGCAGATGTATTTCCCGGGGAACAGCCACCCCGGCTGCATCTTACCAGGTGACTGCATCTATACCGGAGCTGCCCTGACTGGAAGCGGTTGATTTTTCTCCTTCAATGGTGATGCGGTTTGGCAGGCATACGATCAGCCCGCCGCTATCATCAATGGAACGCTGTTTCATACATAGATGATCCGGGCAGGTGCTTTCACTCATGAAGGCCTTTCCGTCTTTGATTTCGCATACATTTGTGCTGCCGATGGAGATAATCTGATCTTCGGAAAGGGAGTAGGTACCATAATCGTTACCGTCTGCCTGAATCCGTATACTTCCATATCCGCGGGGGCGCAGCCAGGTCATAAGACACCAGAGAATCAGAGCAAATACCAGAATTCCAAGAATAAATATTTTTTCTTTCTTTTTCAAGAGAGATACCTCATTTCACATGGTTTTTCGGAATCATATCATAAACGGAAGAGGAAATCAAATTTCAATTGAAAAAGTGATAAAACAGACAAGAATCCCGCTGCCGCCGTACCGGTGGCAGCAATCTTGGGCTTTACATTGTAAAGATGATACTGGAACGCCATGACGCCGGATACCGGATTGAAAATATGGCGGAGGGGGTGCGGTTTACGGTCTGTTTTTAGAAAGTTATGAATGTTCGCCGGATATCTGCCGAAAATGTTTTTCTGCTTCTGCAGCAGTCAGGTTAAAGCGTTTCTGCAGCTTTAAAAGAATGCGCTCTCTCGGACAGCCATCCTCCAGGTTGTCTAGGATCAGCGCCTCAATGCCTTTTCGCAGCCCTTCTTCTATGCCATCTTCCTTCGCACTCTCCATTTGAGTATTATAATCCATGATCGCTTTTTCACGCGCTTGGTATTTTAACCGCATTTTTTCGTCTTCACTCAGATGGAACAATTCTTTACAGGCTTCTTCCAGATATTCATTTGTCTTTGCCATCTCCTCAAACTCCTCCTTTCGCCTGCCCAGAAAAAACTTCATCCAGGACGCGATGTCTTCCTGGTCCGGCATGCTCTTTCCCAGTTTTTTTAGTTCCAGAATCTTTAATTCCAGCTTATCGTTGTAAATCTTTCCGGTTTTTTCATCAATCAGATGAATGGTTCGATAGCAGTGATTATCCTCCGGGTAATGAATAAAATCCAAAATACTTACATGAATACATTTTTGCAGTTTTCCGTAGGAATCTCCTTCTTTTAACTGCCCGGCAGCCATCTTGCAGAGATAGAAAATCGCACGTTCATCCCAATACTTGAAATACCTTACCTGCACTTCTAAATCCATTTGCGTTCCATCAGAGAGACTTACTCTGACATCCAGAATACCAAGTTTGCCGTCCAGTTCATTTTTCTCCAATTCGGTAGGAAGCAGAGTCGTATCTTTGATCTGCTCGGGAGAAACAGGAAGCAGTGCGGCCACAAAACCCTTTCGTACTTTTTCATTGCGCATCAGTTCTTTAAAACAGAAATCTACGACCGGTCGCATGACAAATTCATTCTTTGAAGTAGTGGTGGTGCTCGTTTGTTCCATAAACGCCCTCCTTTTGTGTGAGAGTACAGGAAACGCAGCTCTCGAAAGGAAGGTTTCACCCAGCGTCAAAATAAAAACGCAGCACGATTAAGGCCTGCTGAAAAATTTTTCGCCGGCAGTTTTCCTAAGGAAGGCTGTATTCCCATATTCAGTTTTACTGGTTCATTAGAAAAATCCGGCGAATTGCCGTTAGATATTACAAGGCGAGTGCCCCGCAGATTTACAATAAGAGTATAACAGAAAACATGATATGTGACAATAGATAATTTGAAAAAATTATAATTTTGTATGATAATTTGAAATAACTATAATTTTGCTGGTGAAATTTGATACGGAGCGCTGCATTTTACCGCGCAAAAGAATCCCGCAGCCGCCGTACCGGCGGCTGCGGCCTGGGGCTTTGCATTGTAAAAATGATACTGGAACGCATGATGCCGGATACCGGATTAAAAATACGGCGGATGGGGTGCGGTTTACGATCTGTTTTAAGTAGACTGGCGGATAGTGCGGTTTACGGTCTGCTTTAAGTAGACTGGCGAATGACCAGTTCGGTATCCAGGACAATGTTCTGCGGCTCCATTTTGGGATTACCCAGCTGCTCGATGAGCTGCTCAAATGCGATGTAACCCATCTGGTAGCGGGGCTGATTAACGGTCGTAATGGAAGGGTCCGGTACCTGGGAAATCAGAGTATTATCGAAACCTGAAATGGCAATATCCTCTGGAATTCGAAGGTTCATGCTTTTAGCGGCCTTATGTATCGCTGCTGCATAGATATCAGAAGAGGTAAACACGGCATCTGGTCTTGCCGGCAGACTCAGCAGCTGAGTCGCAGCGGAAAGTGCAGAAGCGTAGGTCGTATCATGAAGCCGGATGATAAAGTTTGGATTTACACGAATATTATTTTCGCTCATTGCCTCCAGAAATCCCCGTTCCCGCTCGCGGATATGGCGGATGCGGTATTCATTGGAGATAAAGGCGATCTGACGGCGGCCGGAAGAAATCAGGTATTCTGTCATATGCCGGGCAGCGAGAGCATCATCAATGCCAACCGTAGAGATATTTGCGCGCTCATCAATGTCGCAACACTGTACCACAGGGATTGTGCGGTTTAAGGTGTGGAGATCCTCCGGTGCAAGGCTGTTGCGCAGAAGAACGATTCCCCGGGCATTTGTGGTGCGGCACAGAGAAGTAATTTCTTTTATGGAAGTACAGTGGGTTAAATCCTTGCTGACGATCAGCTTGCAGTTATGACGATTGGCGCTGGCTTCAATACCATCCATGATGCCATTAAAGAAAAAGTCATCGATAAATGGAACACCGACCATAATATATTTGATATCTTCGAAGGCCTCGGAAACTTCCGGACGTTTCAAAGAATATCCAAGGGAGGCAGCCGCATCCAATATTTTTTGATAGGTGTCAGGAGCCAC
This sequence comes from Lachnospiraceae bacterium, assembly GCA_028689585.1. Taxonomy (GTDB): domain Bacteria; phylum Bacillota; class Clostridia; order Lachnospirales; family Lachnospiraceae; genus Merdiplasma. The sequence goes on from JAQVCW010000012.1 coordinate 96,845, forward strand.
CCGGTCCTTATGATTCGCAGCCCGTGAAACGGTAGCGATGGAGACACCGGCGGCATTTGCGATTTCGGTAATCCGATTTTGCGCGATGGAAGATTTCGACATGTCAAATTCCTTTCTATATCTCGATTCAATTCTATATTGTGTCTGATGACAGTATCACTTTATCACATTTTTTTCCAAATGTAAATAGAAATGAAAATGAAATAAAAAAGAATGGAATGAAAATGTAAATAGAGTAAAAATGGTGAAAGATAAAAAAAGGAAATTTCTTTGCTGATTCGTTTGAAATAGAGGAATAAAACACGAAAAATATAAAAAAATAAGCAAAATACAGAAATAATCAGACAATATTCATTAAAAAACAAGCAAAACTGGAATGACGCTGGCAATGTGCATAAAAACAAAAAGGAAAATTTATGAAAATATTACGAAAATGAGTGAAAATAATGAAAACGATTGACATTCTATTTACAAAGCGCTAGTATATCACTGTAAACGAAAAACAAAAAGGGGGAAACACAAAAATGAAATTGGGATACACAGTATGGACTTGGATTATCCGCCTGTATGAAGAAAATCATACCTGGGAACCAAAAAGTGCGAGATCGAAGATGGACTTTGAAGAAGCAATGAAATCAATTGCATATTTAGGATACGACAGTGCAGAGTGTTTTAATCAGATCGTAGATATTTATGAGGATGCTGAGGACGAATTTGACCAGGTAATAAAATCAAATAAACTCTCATTCGATTGTATTTATATTTACATCACAGATGATTTCGAGACAGATAAAAAAAATGCAGAAAAATGCTTCCGGTTTATGAAGCGGCACAATATCCCTTATGCAAATCTTCAGACTTCACCACGTCCGCTGGACCGCAAGATGACGGAAGCTGAACTGAAGGAAGAAATCGAAAAGGCAAAAATAATTGGCTGCATGGGAAAAGAGTATGGCGTGACAGTTTGCCTGCACCCCCATCTGGATACCCACATCCAATATGAAGAGGAAATTGAGCAGCTGGTACAGAGGACCTCAAAGGAAGAGATTGCACTGTGCTTTGACACGGCACATCTGGAGGCGGCCAATATGGATTCTGCTGAGATGATAAAAAAATATGCAGACCGTATTGCATACATGCATTTGAAGGATCTTGCGCCGGAAAGTGAAATGATCGCAACGCATTTTGATCGTTTCCGGGCGCTGGGGAAAGGCATGCTGAACTTTGACCGGGTTCTGTATGCATTAAAGGAAATAGGGTATGATGGAAATTTATGCGTAGAACTGGATAATCCGGCCATCTGCAATTTTGAATCTGCGCAGCAGTCCATGAAGCATATGAAGTTTTTAGGACTTTAGAGGATAACCCGGAAAACGGGTTTTAATATAGAAGATATGAAACAATAAAAAAACGGGTAACAGACAACAGGCAGCAGGTAACAGGCAGCAGACAACAAAAAACAGACAACAAACAACAAAAAAAGGAGAAGAGACAATGGAAAAAACAGGAACAAAGGGAAGAGAATGGACAAAACTGGCGGTTTTACTCGCGGCTTTATGCGCAATGCTGATGTGCAGGCCATATTACACGGCAAATGCAGCAGAGGAAGGCAAAATTGTAATTGGTATGTCAATGTGTATGCTGGATGAAAATCATGCAAAATCAATGAACTACATTCAGGAATTTGCAGAGGCATATGAAGGTGCAGAAGTAGAAGTGATCGTAACAAATGCAGAGAGCAGCGTGGAAAAACAGATCGGAGATGTGGAGTCACTGATCTTACAGAAACCGGATGTGATTATTATCTGGCCGGTGGACTCTGTTGGATCTGTACCGGCAGTACAGGCAGTAAAAGATGCAGGAATTCCTGTTCTGGATACCGGTTTTTGTGTAGAAGGATATGTAGCTGACGTAAAAGTAACTTTGTATGATGAACTTGGAATGGGACATATGGAAGGTGATCTGATGAACCAGATTCTGGAAGAACAGCCGGAACTGAAGGTTACCATGGGCTACATCCAGGGAGCACTGGCACAGACAGAGCAGTTAAAACGTTACGAGGGTTTTGTAGAGGAATGTCTGGATCAGCAGACCGAAGACCGGATTGAAATGATCGCAGCTAAGACTGCGAACTGGACTACACAGGAAGCAATGGCCCTGACCGAAGACTGGCTTCAGGCGTACCCGGATCTGAACGCAATTGTATCTGCCTCAGATGAGATGGCAATTGGTGCGATCAATGTATTTAATGCTTCCGGTATGGATCCTGAGAATTATATCGTAATTTCAGTAGATGGTACTGCGAATGGACTGCAGCATGTACGTGACGGTTATATTGATGGTACGGTATACATGGATATGAGTAAATCTGTAAATGGTTTGTTTGACGTAGCAATTGGTCTGGCAACTGGCGAAACTTATGAAGAGGAAGTCAATGTTGGAGCTTCAGCAGTAACGATGATTACAAAGGAAAACATTGATGAAGTAATACCTGCAGAATAAGGATGGGATAAGGGCATCCTCGGGGTGCCCATAAAATCAAACAGGAGTCAGGAGTACAGGAAGTGAGGCAGGTATGAAGGAAACAGAAACAATCTTGTCGGTTCACGGAATTGATAAGAGCTTTCAGGGGGTTCATGCGCTGAGAAATGTAGAGTTCCAGCTGAAGAGAGGCGAAGTACATGCCCTGATTGGTGAAAACGGTGCAGGGAAATCCACTTTGATGAAAATTCTGCTGGGAATGCATCAGGCCGACAACGGGGAAATTATTTATAAAGGAAAAACAGTTAAGTTTAAAAATCCAAACCATGCGCTTTCCAATGGAATTTCCATGATCCACCAGGAAATCAGTCTGGTGCCTACGCTCAGTGTTTCTGAAAATATATGGTTGGGAAGAGAGAAGAAATTCTGCGATGCCAGCATTTATATCAGAAGTAAAAAAAGGGATGCGGCAACCAGAGAACTGCTGCAGGAACTTGGAATTGATCTGAAGCCGGGCAGCATCATATCGGTTCTGTCGATTGCACATATGCAGCTGGTTGAGATTGCGCGGGCAGTATCGTACAATTCGGATATTATCATCATGGATGAGCCAACCTCCGCATTGACAGACAAAGAAGTGGAATTGCTGTATACGATCATCAGAAACCTTTCCAAAAAGGGTGTGGCAATCGTATTCATTTCCCACAAGCTGGAAGAAATTTTTGAAATCTGCGATACGATTACTGTTATGCGTGATGGACAGTATATTTGCCGCAAGGCATCCAGTGAAATAACACAGGATGAGTTGATCAAGCTGATTGTGGGACGGGAATTGAGCGAGATGTTTCCTAAACTTCCGGCAAAGATCGGGGAGCCAGTGCTGGAAGTGCGGGATTTGTGCGGAGAGCAGTTTGAAAATGTATCATTTACCGTACACAGCGGGGAAATTCTGGGCTTTTCGGGCTTGATGGGAGCGGGCAGAACAGAAGTTATGCGGGCCATTTTTGGCATCGATCCAATCCAGGCCGGGGAAGTGCATCTGAACGGGAAGCAGATCAAAGTCCGTTCCCCTAAAGGTGCGATTGATCATGGCCTGGCCATGGTTACGGAAGACAGGCTGCGTCTGGGTTCCATTTATGCACTGTCCGTGGAAAAAAATATTTCTCTTGCTTATTTGCGAAGAATTACAAATAAATTCACCATTGTAAATAGGAAGAAAGAGGATAAGGATTGCCTGGACATGATCGAACAGATGGAGATTAAAGTCGCGTCCGCAGAACAGAAAATCAATTCGCTTAGTGGAGGAAATCAGCAGAAAGCCATTATCAGCCGCTGGCTGCTTACGAAGCCCAAGGTATTGATTTTGGATGAGCCCACAAGGGGTATTGACGTTGGATCAAAGTCAGAAATACATAGAACCATCAGCAAGCTGGCACAGCAGGGAATCGCAATCATTTTGATTTCCTCAGAATTGCCGGAGGTTATGGGAATGAGTGACCGCATTATGGTAATGCGGGAAGGAAAACTGGTTTGTGAATGCAGTAGAGAGGAAGCAACCCAGGAGAAATTAATAGCACATTCCTTCGGTAATGTGGAAGACAAATAAGGAAGTTGAGGGATTATTATGGAATACGGAAAAGCCAGACAGGGGAAAAACGCGAATGCTCTGGAGTTTATTATTAAAAATAGAGTTACATTTATTTTAATTACCATTTGTTTGCTGATTACAGCAATTCAGCCTGTTTTCTTTCAGCCCAGAAATATTCTGAACATTTTGCGTCAGATTTCGGCCAGTGCTGTCCTGGGCGTGGGATTTACCCTGATTTTGGGTTCGGGAAATATCGATTTGTCGGTAGGTACACAGATCGGAATGATGGGAGTTTTAATGGCAATGCTGTCAAAGGTTCCCGGTATGCCTTTTATTGTAGTAATTGCGGCGGGCATCGGGATGGGAATTGTCTGTGGTACGCTGAATGCGGTCATTATTAATATGTTTAATCTGCCGCCGTTTATTGTAACACTGGCTACCATGTCTATTTATAAGGGCATCTGCTACATTGTCAGCAATACAACACCGATTTCCGGAATTGCGAAATATATTACAGTAGTAGGACAGGAGTACTTTCTGGGACTTCCTATTACCGTGTGGATTATGATTATTACCGCAATATTTATGGCATTCGTAATTAATAAGACCATATTTGGCCGTCATGCGATTGCCATGGGCGGAAACAGTGAAGCTGCAAGAGTTTCCGGTATCAATATTAAACTGGTTCGTATCGGAATTTTCATTGTCATGGGTCTCTGCTCCTTTGTTGCTGCATTGATCATGACGGGCCGTGCATCTTCTGCACAGCCGATGGCTGGTCAGGGAATGGAAATGGATGCCATTGCAGCAGTTGTCATTGGCGGAACGCCGATGAACGGCGGCGATGCAAAGGTCGGAGGAACTCTGCTGGGATGTATTATTGTTGGCGTTATCAATAATGGATTGAATCTGCTGAATGTAAATTCGAATTTCCAGCTGATCGTAAAGGGACTGTTAATTTTGTTTGCTATTATTCTGGATGCAGAGAGCGCGAAGTTCTTCAATTCCAGAAAAAACCAATAAAAACACATAGAAAAAAGGAGAAAAAATCATGGAGTATAAGAGAATTGGACACATTGCATTTCGAGTAAAGGATTTGGAAAAATCGCTGGATTTTTACTGCAACAAGCTGGGCATGAGAAAAGCATTTGAGTTTAAAAATGAAAAAGGTGAAATCTGGATTCAGTATATCGAAGTAGGGAATGAGTGCTTTATTGAACTGTTTCCGGAAACCTCCTTCGGATATTATAAGGATGCCAGCTTTAGCCATTATTCCATTCAGGTGGAAAACCTGCATAAGACCATTGCTGATTTAAAAGAGCGCGGTGTGCTTTGCTATGACGGTCCTAACGGACTGGCTACAAAAGACGAGCCGCTGGATATTCCGCCGCGTGCATGCTGCAACTCCTTCTGCGCATGGGTAGAGGATCCGGATCACAATTACCTGGAATTTATGGAACTGACAGATGCCAGTGCACATCGTCATTTCAAAGACAATGATTGAGAAATAAAGTGGACCGGCCGCAGCCAGACAGGAAGATGGCAGCAGCCGGTTTTTCTCTTCGGACATGAAAAAGTACAGAATGAGAAGTTGGATTTTGGAAAAAGGAGGAAATTTAGATGCAGGGAACTATGAAAGCAGCTTTTTTTGAAGGAAATGGTGTTTTAGAGATCAGAGAAACGGAAATTCCCGTTTTAGACAGGGAGGATGAAATGCTTCTGAAGGTGGAGGCATGCTCTATCTGCGGAACTGATGTGCATGTATTATCAGTACCGCCCAGCTATCCCATGGAGCCGGGAAATGTGCTGGGGCATGAGCTGGTTGGCCAGGTGGTTAAGATCGGGCCGGCGGTAAAGAAGTTTAAAATAGGGGATCGGGTAGTGGTAAATCCCAATGAATACTGTGGAAAATGCCGTTACTGCCAGGCAAATTTACCAAATCACTGTGAGAACATTGTGCCGATGGGACTTGGGGGCGAAGGCGGATTTGCCGAATACATTAAAGCAACGGAGAAGATGTCCTATAAAATAAAGAAGGACCTTCCAACTAATCTGGCAGTATTTGCAGAGCCGCTGGCCTGTGTGGTAAATGGAATGCAGAAGGTTCGGCCTAATCCGGGAGAAAGCGTGCTGATTATCGGTGCGGGTCCGATTGGCCTGATTTTCCTGAAGCTGATGAAATCCTGCGGTGTTTACCCTATTATCGTGTCGGAGCCAAGTGCGGTGCGCAGAGAATTTGCAAAAAAAATGGGTGCAGATTATGTGGTAGATCCGATGAAGGAAAATCTGGAGGAACGGGTGCTGGAAATTACATCCGTGGGCGTTGATCTTGCGGCAGATGTGGTTGGTTCCCAGATGTCCCAGGCAATTAGCTGCGCGAGACGGGGCGGCACTGTACTTCTCTTTGGAGTGAATACCAGTGTTCACCCGGCGGTAAGCCAAAGCGATATTGTGCAAAAAGAGCTGCGTGTACAGGGAACCTGGCTGGCGAATGCAACTTTTCCGAAGGCAGTGGCGATATTGGAAGCAGGAAAAGTGGAGCTGGAGCCATTGATCACTCATGTATTGCCGCTGGAGCAGCTGGAACAGGGCGTGAACTATATGCGCTCCGGAGAAGGCGTGGAAGTAATTATTGATTTTTCACTTTGAAAAAGGATTTTGGAGGCGGAAAGAAATGAATACAAGGGTAATAAACGGATTAAATCATATTTGTATCTACACGAAAGATGTGGAAGGTTCCTATGAATTTTATCATAGATATTTTGATTTTGAGTGCGTTTATGAAACTCTGGTCGGTAGACCGGAGGAGGGAGAAGAATTTCCATTTCGCGTGAAAATGATCCGTTCCCAGGATCTGGTCCTGGAATTAATTCAGCCGGCAAAAGAAGCCTATGTGAATGCTCAGGTGACGGGAGCGATTAACCATGTAGGATTCGATGTTTCAGACATTGAAGAATCGGTGAAGCAGCTTCGCGCAAGGGGAATGGAGCAAATTTCGGAAATTTCAAATATGCCCGATTTTTATCAAGGGATGAAAGCAGTTTCACTGAAAGGTCCAAGTGGTGAAAATGTGTCACTCTATGAATTCAAGCTGGATCAAAAGAAAGCAGAACCAGAGAAATCTATGCTTCCAATAGGCAGAGCATTCAGCAGAGAACGTGCGAGAATAAGTAAAAGCAAGAAAAATTATAAAAATAATCAGACAGAGGTGTGAGAATGAAAGTATCCGTTATGACAGGAATTCGTCAGGTAGTGGAAGAAGAACGGACGATCCCGTCCATTGGGAACAAGGAGGTGCTCATCCAGGTAATGGACTGCGGCATCTGTGGTTCAGATATTTATTATTATGAATATGGACGTATTGGCGATTTTGTAGTAGAGAAACCTATGGTCTTAGGGCATGAATGTGCGGGAAGAATCGTTGCGGCAGGAAAAGAGGTAAAGAACCTGGCAGTCGGAGATCTGGTTGCGGTGGAACCGGGATATACCTGCGGAACCTGTGAATTTTGTAAAAAAGGGCTGTATAATCTCTGCCCGGATGTGGTATTTCTGGCAACGCCGCCCTATGACGGAGCCTTTGCAGAATATCTGAAATATCCGGCGGATATGGTATTTAAACTGCCAGAGGGGATGGATACGGTAGAAGGAGCACTGATCGAGCCATTTTGCGTAGGACTTCATGCAGTAAACCAATCCGGGGGAATGCTGGGTGACAGTGCAGTGATTTTGGGAGCTGGCTGTATCGGGCTGTGTACAATGCTCGCTCTGCAGAGTAAAGGAATACGGGAAATTTATGTGGTCGATATGATTCAGAAACGACTGGATATGGCAAAAGCCCTTGGCGCCACAGAAGTGCTGAATGCAGGAAAAGAAGATTCAATAGCGAAGATTATGGAATTTACAAACGGAAAAGGAATCCAGCTTGTATTTGAAACGGCAGGAGCGCGCACTACGACACAGCAGACCGCAAAACTGGTCAAACGGGGCGGAACAGTGGTCCTGGTGGGCATGGCTGCAAATCCGGTTTTTGAATATGATTTTGGAATGCTACAGAGTAAAGAAGCGAAGCTGCACACAGTATTCCGATATCGTAATTTGTATCCGGTGGCTATTGATGCCGTGCTTCGCGGTCACCTTCCATTAAAACAAATCGTTACGGATGCCTATGATTTCGCAGATATTCCGAAGGCATTAGAAGACAGCATAGAGAAAAAAGCCGACATGGTAAAAGCGGTGATTCATGTAAGCGACTGATACAAAAAATGATGGCCCTCTGGCAGGCGGAACAGGCATTGCCAGAGGGCATCATGACTTTTCAACGGGAACCTGGCGATAATATTCTTCTGCTTCTGCAGCAGTCAGGTTGAAGCGTTTTTGCAGCTTTTTATTATGGCATTTGCAAAGGTTAAAACCACAGGAAATCAGCGTAAGTTCGAGAATAACTCTTTTCTTGCCTCTTGATGAAACGAGGTGACTTGTCAGGAGCAACTCCAGAAAGATCCATGTGGAAGCTGGCCATTACCGACGTTTCGTGAACAAAGCGGCCCCTTTCTGGAACTATCTATTTCCCGACAGCCCCCTTTAAAGATTCAATAACATAAGTTGTTTATTTAATAACCTTAATCCATCCTTCCGGTGCTTCCAGACGTCCCATCTGAATACCGGTCAGGGTTTCGTACAGCTTACGGATGACAGGTCCCATATCGGTCATTCCGCTTGGCATACAGATTTCCCTGCCATGGTCCACAATCTTGCCCACCGGAGAGATCACAGCAGCGGTACCGCAAAGTCCGCACTCTGCAAAATCTTTTACTTCATCGAAGAGGACTTCTCTTTCTTCTACTTCCAGACCAAGGATTTCCTTTGCCACATAGATCAGAGAACGGCGGGTGATGGAAGGCAGAATGCTTGGAGACTTTGGAGTGACTACCTTGCCGTCTTTAGTGACGAACAGGAAGTTGGCTCCGCCCGTTTCCTCCACTTTAGTTCTGGTAGCTGCATCCAGGTACATATTTTCATCATAGCCCTGTCTGTGAGCATCCATGATGGCATATAAGCTCATGGCATAATTCAGTCCGGCTTTGATATGTCCGGTCCCATGAGGTGCAGCACGGTCATAATCACAGACGCGAATGGTGATCGGCTTAGCGCCGCCCTTGAAGTAAGGACCTACCGGCGTCGCAAAGATACGGAACTGATATTCGTCTGCCGGTTTGACACCAATGACTGCATTGCTTCCGAACATGTATGGACGCAGATACAGTGTAGCGCCGGAACCATAAGGAGGTACAAAAGCTTCATTCGCGTTGATTACCTGAACTACTGCATCCACCCATTTGTCCTCCGGATAGACAGGCATCTCCAGACGTATACAGGAATCTTTCATACGAGCTGCATTTAGGTCAGGGCGGAAAGTGACGATATGTCCGTCTTCGGTGGTGTATGCTTTTAAGCCCTCGAAACAGGACTGGGAATACTGAAGCACACCAGCACATTCATTGATGACAACGTTTGGATCTGAGGTCAGGGTTCCTTCCTCCCAGGCACCATTTTTGTAGTTTGCTACAAAGCGTTTGTCGGTCTGTACATAGTTAAAACCAAGACTGGACCAGTCAACATTTTTCTTTTCCATAATATGTAATTGTCACTCCTTTTTAATATGAGAAAATATAAAATCTCATTTATATTTCTGTTACTGTTCACTTCGTGTCCGGCAATACGCTTCGCGATGCACACAAACTGCAGAAAACACTGTTTTGCAGTGCATTTTCGGTATTTCGAGTAAAAATCGCTCAAAGCACCTGATAATATGGCGGCGAGTGGACAGTAACACATTTCTAACAGTTTACCACCAGCGTTTTATCCGTGTCAAGTTAAGTGGTGAAATAATTGATGCAGCCATCGAAAAAATGTTGTATTATGGGTGTACTGGAGGAGGAGTGGGCAGGTATCTTATGGGGGAAGCAGATGGCAAAAAAACTGATTGTCCGGTGGAATGAGGGACAGGAGCAAAAGCGGGTAGAGCAGGTGATGCGTCAGGAGCTGGCATTGACACCGCATCAGATACGGAGTGCAAAATTCAGGGAAGAAGGTATCCGGATTGACGGAAGCCAGGTCAGGATCAATGCGTATCTGCATCCGGGAGAGGTACTGGAGGTGCTGCTGGAGCCGGAGAGGAGAAGTCTGGCAGAAGCTGCGGCGGGCGGCGCAGGAGGGTGCCGGCAGGGAAGGGAAGACAATGGTGGAACCGGCAGCGTGGAGGCAGGTTTGCCGGAAGCCGTGCCGGGACCGCTGGATATTTTATATGAAGACGAAGATCTGATCGTGCTGAACAAGCCGGCCGGCCTGGTGGTCCATCCGGCGCATGGACATTATAAAGATACGCTGGCAAATTATCTGACCTTTTATTTTTAGGTAAGAGGAGAAAATGCAGTGATCCGTCCCATCGGAAGGCTGGATAAGGATACTTCCGGCGCGGTGCTGTTTGCCAGAAATCAGGTGGCGGCGGCCAGACTGTGGTCAGACTTTCAAAATCAGGAACAGCGCCTGGGGGCACACAAGGAATACCTGGCGCTGGTATGGGGCAGCTTTTTAGAAAGCGGCGGCAGTATAGAAGAGCCGTTGGAACGGTGTCAGGATGCACTGAATCGCATGCGGGTGTCGCAGACGGGACAGTATGCCAAAACCAATTACCAGATGCTGCAGAAATTTGAGACGGAGGCAGGAATTTTTTCGCTGGTGCGGCTGACGCTGGAAACAGGACGCACCCATCAGATTCGGGTGCATATGGCATATACGGGACATCCTCTGCTGGGAGATCCAATTTACGGGGATGGGCGGCTGGATGCAAACGGTTCTTTGAAAATGACCAGAGCGGCGCTGCATTGCCATCGAATGAGACTGCGTCAGCCGTTTACCGGAAAATGGATACAGGCGGAGGCACCGCTGCCGGAGGATATGGGCAGGCTGCTGGCAGAAGCAGATGAAAGTTGGACGGCAGTCTGGGCAGACAGATAGTGCCGGGGAAGGCAGGAATGCAGTCTGGGCAGACAGATAGTGCCAGGAAAAGGACGGCAGCCTGGGCAGACAGATAGTGCCAGGGAAGCAGGAGGGCCGTCAGGGCAGGCTTCAGGCAAGTACAAGGAGGATAGAAAAATGATATTGACTACATTATGTTATATTGAAAAGGATGACAGCTATTTGATGCTCCACCGCGTGAAGAAAAATCATGACGTGAATAAAGATAAATGGATTGGAGTCGGAGGAAAGTTCGAGCAGGATGAGACTCCGGAAGAGTGTCTTTTGAGGGAAACGATGGAAGAAACGGGCCTGGCGCTGACCTCTTACCGGCTGCGTGGAATCCTGACTTTTGTGGCAGTTGGATGGGAAACGGAATATATTTTTCTCTACACCGCGGATCAGTTTGAGGGAACATTGAATCTGGAGGAGTGCGGAGAAGGCACATTGAAATGGATGAAAAAGGATCAGATCCGGAAGCTGAATTTGTGGGTGGGAGACCGTATCTTTTTCCATCTGATGGAGCAGGATCTGCCGGTATTTTCATTGAAGCTGAGTTATGATGGAGACAGGCTGGTGGAAGCCTTTCTGGATGGAAAGAAGCTGGCGGAGCCCTGGTCCCAGTATTATGAGGGATAGTGTAAGGCCGGAAAAGTAAAAATGCAGCGACAAATGGAAAGGAAGCAGGAGGAACCCGGATCATGCGGGAGTGTGCAGGGTTGGAAAAGTGAAAATGCAGTGACAAATGGAAAGAAAGCAGGAAAATAGCAGGAAGAACCCGGATCATGCAGGATAGTGCCGGGTTGGAAAGGCGTGAAATCAGATGAAAAATAAGAATGCAGTGGAAAGAAAAGCCGGAAAGAAAAATCAGAGAACGCTTAGAAAGACAGCAGCGCAGGGCATGGCGATTGCTATGGCGCTGACATTGACCGCAGGGAATGGCATGTTTTGGCCGGGCGGAAGCACTTCGGTTCTGGATAGGATTGCAATGACAGCTCAGGCTGCAGGCGAAGAAGATTCGCTGATTGAAGACAGCGGCGAGCTGGAGGTCGTTCAGGAAGGCGAAAATCTGGAGGATGTAAGAGCGGCAGAATCAGAAGCGGCCGCACAGGCAGCGGCAGAAGCGGAAGCGAGAGCGGAGGAAGAGGCGCAGAAGCTGCTGGAGGACAGCGAGGTACAACTGGAACCGGCCAGTGCGGACCAGCTCTCAGAATATCTGGCAAATCTGACTTCAGTGGAGAGTCCCACCGGTTCCGACGGGGAACTGCTGGTGGCGGGATATATTGAAAGTATTATGGAAAGCTACGGATATACCATATCGGAACATAGCTTTCATGAGGGATTTTTAAATGCCAGCGGCGTGGATGCACCGGGGATCAATATCATTGCGGAACGGGGGGCTGATTCGGAGAACCGCACCAATGATATTCTGATCGTCAGCACCCATTATGATTCCAAAACAGCAATAGCGGAAAACAATGGGATACTGGGAATGGGAAAGACAGAGGCGGAAGCGGCTGCCGAGGCGGAAAATGGATCCGCAGCGGAAGGTACCACAGAATCCAAAACGGCGGCAGACGAATTAGCGCAAGGTGCCGCGCAAGCCGGATCAGCGGAAGAGAAAGAAGCAGGTTCCGCCAGTACCGGACCGGATCCGTTTGCCAATGATAAGAGTGGAGTGGCAGCACTTCTGGAGCTGGCGCGTATTCTTTCCTATGAAGAAACGGATACGGATATCTGCTTCCTGTTTTTCTCCGGAGAAGAGGATGGTCTTTATGGTTCAGCCAATTTCATAAAATCCATGGAAGAGGAGTTTGCAGGACGGCTCATTGGAAATCTTCATGTGCAATTGGTTGGTTATACGCCGGATATGCCCTATATGCTGGGGACAGCGGACGGAGCAGAGACTTATCTTGGCAATCTGGTCCGCACCGAAGCAGTGCGGATGAGAGGCATTCTGAACGCAGGAGAAGTGGGGGAAAGCCAGGAGCAGGGAGAGAATCAGGATCAGAACGAGAATCAGAACGGCAACCAGGCTCCGGCAGAGAGCGGAGCAGATCAGGAATGGAATTATTTTCAGGAAGAAAACACGGCGCAGAAGAGCTTTGCAGATGCAGGGATTCCGGCTGTCACCGTGATGCAGAAAATAAACTGGGGTAATGCCGAAGCAGCGGAAGGTCAGTCAGAGAATGCCGGGGAAACGCCGGCAGTAGACATAGAAAAATTACAGGATATCACGGATGTTCTGGCAGCATCCATATATAAGGTAATGAGCGAAGAAACAGGCGAAATGTAAAAAAGAAGCGGTCAAAGCGGAGATTCGCAATCCGCTTCGCTGCCTGCTCGGCACCTCACGGCAGCTTTGGCGGCCTGTCGGCAGGAGCTTGAATTTCTGCTGACAAAAGTTTAAGTCCCCATCCGCCGCTTCAGGCGCAAGGAGCGCTAAGCGGAGGGTGGGGACTTACTTGATGAGGTTACACTCCAAGTAGAATCTTTACACCGGAAAAAAGCTCTTCTTCCGTGTGAACGGTAAGGGCAGCCGGATTATCCGGTATCTCGGCGGCCCGTCCCTTCCGGTCCAGCCAGATGGACTGCCAGCCCACAGCATGGGGACAGAGAACGTCGTGTTCGTAGGAATCACCCACGTACCAGGTACGCTCCAGATCCAGATTCCAGCGTCTTGCTGCAATAGAAAAAATTTCAGGATCCGGTTTGTTGATCCCGATATCGCCGGATGCAATGATGTGTTCCGGAGCAATCCATTTTTCCACACCAAGGGCGCGGCATTTATCCCGCTGATGGGTGGAAGGGCCATTGGTGATGATACCGAGGAAAACGCCTGCATGGCTGCAGTACTCCATCAGGCCGGTAAGCGGGGAACTCAGCTCAATATGATTTTGAAACCAGCCATAGGAGGTCTGAAAGGCCAGAGCCTCCTCTCTGGAAATATGCTCACCAAAGTCTGCCAGAGCCTTCTGGATACGGTAAACATACATGTCCTCCATAGAGATCCGGTGATTCATAGAATCTTCGAATACCTCATCGCCATAGCGGGTAAAAGCAGCGCGCAAAGGGCGGCATTCGATGGAAAAACGCTGGCCAAACATCTTTGTATACGCTTTGGAAAACGGCGTCAGCCGGTTATACAGCGTGTCATCCATATCAAAAATAATCGCGTTCATACAACCTCTTTCAGGCAGGGAATGGGTTCCAAAACACCGGGGCGTTTTGAAACCATGTTTTCAGTAAAGTTATTTTAACGCATCCATACTCATCTGTTCCAGCAGATCCGCTTTGATTTCATACAACTGGTCAGACAGATCTACATAAACCTGATGAGGATTGTAGAACCGTTTTGTCTCATCCCAGATCGTATCTTTTTCTTTAGTGCAGTAGCGCTGAATCTCCATAACAGAAGGCGATGTATAGACGCATTCTCCATCCTTGAATACCGGTACCAGCAATTCGCGGAGCTCATAAGTTCCGCCTTTTATCTTGGTCTTTTTCCAGGTCTCAAGAGGATCAAAAATAATCATGTCCTTCTTTGCGTCAAAGGACTCTTCCGCCAGACAGATTAAATCAGCCCGGATCTTGTGATACTGCTTGTCATAGATCCGGTAAACTGTCTTATTGCCCGGATTCGTGATCTTCTCTGTATTTTCAGAAAGCTTGATCTTGGGAATAAATTCTCCCTTATCATTTTTGATGGCCGCCAGCTTGTAGACACCGCCAAAGGCCGGGCAGTCACTGGAGGTAATCAGATTGGTGCCAACGCCCCAGGAAGTGATGGTAGCTCCCTGGTTTTTCAGACTGTAGATCAGATTTTCATCCAGATCACTGGAGGCAGCAATGACCGCATCCTCGAATCCAGCAGCATCCAGAAGCTTTCTTGCTTTTTTCGACATATAAGCCAGATCGCCGCTGTCCAGGCGGATTCCGTAATGCTTCAGAGGGATACCGGCCTCCTTCATCTCGGAAAAGACGCGGATGGCATTGGGCACACCGGAACGCAGGGTATCATAAGTATCCACCAGCAGAGTGCAGGCATTGGGGTACAGCTTTGCGTAAGTCTTAAATGCGGTATATTCATCCGGAAAACTCATAATCCAGCTATGAGCATGGGTTCCCATGACGGGGACATCAAATAACTGTCCGGTAAGTACATTGGAGGTACCGACGCAGCCGCCGATGACTGCAGCTCTGGCACCGTAAATACCGGCATCCGGTCCCTGTGCCCGGCGAAGGCCGAACTCCATAATGCCGTCCCCTTTGGCAGCGTATACTACCCGCGCCGCTTTCGTAGCGATCAGACTCTGATGATTGATAATGGTAAGGATCGCTGTCTCTACCAACTGCGCCTCCATAATCGGGGCAACCACCTTCAGCAGAGGTTCGCGCGGGAATACAACCGTGCCTTCCGGTATGGCATAAATATCACCACTGAAATGGAAGGTGTTTAGATAGTCCAAAAAATCTTCTCCGAAAATGCTCAGGCTGCGCAGATACTCAATATCCTCCGGGCTGAACCTCAGATTTTGAATATAATCAATTACCTGATCCAGACCGGCTGTGATGGCATAACCTCCGTCAGACGGGTTTTTCCGGTAGAACACATCAAAAACCACCGTCTCATTGGACTGGCTTTCAAAATAGCCCTGCATCATGGTAAGCTCATAAAGATCGGTCATGAGGGTAAGGTTCATTGTACTCATAGTAATTCTCCTTTGAATTTGAAATGGAATAAATTTGAGTGACCTTATATCTCTTTATAGTATACCAGAAATTCTCAAAAATCAAAGAGGGAATCAATATTTCAAATATTTAAAGATTTCAAAAAAAACAAAAAAATTTTGTAAATTGCAAGTATAAATCATCATTTTCTTAAAAAACAGCATAATGCACAAAATAAACCGCCTGATGGTTATGATAATCAGGCGGTTTATGGTAAAAGTATACAAAAAGCTAACCTACGGATAAGTTTCCGCACGTTCGGAAAGATTTTATGTGTAAATGGTCAGGAATAAAATATTTCCGAACGTTCGGAAAGTTTTACAGACCTAAAGTCAGGGCATATTCATAA